>NZ_CP160797.1:3046177-4251766 GCF_040784915.1 Bacillus vallismortis | reverse complement strand
CTTCCGGCACGTCCCTCCTTTTCATAGAAAATAGCGTCTTTCTCTGTTATAGAACACAAAAAAAGAGCAAATGGCGCTTGCCATTCGTACACATTAAATGTTGAAAACATATAATATAGTAGATAAATAGCTTTTCGACAAATTTCACAACTTGTGGACAAGGTTCTACACAAGCTGTGTGAAATCAATCCACAACTTATCCACACTTTGTGGATAAAAAGGGAAGGTGAGATTAGTAATTAAGAGTTAAAACACAAATATAATACCAAAATAAACGAGAGCTTGCAATGGGTCTCACAATCTTATCCACAAAGCGGACAGCCTGTTGAAAAAAAATTGTCCACAGACGTTGGTAATGTGAAAATGTTGTCGATAACCTCTGTGGATATTAAAAAAGGCGTAAAAGATATCCACATTCGTGATTTTAGGGCAAATTGTTAGGTTGTCTTTTTTCGTTAATTTAAGGAATCTTAAAAATAAGGTTTCGAAAGTTGAAAAGGTATGTTATCCTATTATGGTTGCGAGAAACAAAAGCACTAGTGAAGTTGACAATGAACAGGTAACGCAAATATAATAAGTAAGACTGTCTTTAACAGCTATTCCTCGAGGGAGGTGTCATAAATGAAAAGAACATTCCAACCGAATAACCGTAAACGCAGTAAAGTTCATGGCTTCAGAAGCCGTATGAGTTCAAAAAACGGTCGTCTAGTTTTAGCACGCCGTCGCCGTAAAGGCAGAAAAGTATTATCAGCTTAGGCCACTGAATAATGTCAGTGGTCTTTTTTCACGTTATGGGAAAAGATAGATGTGATGCGGAATGAACCGGGGGTTGCTTCCTGGTTCTGACGCATCTCATTTTTCATCATAAATTTTAAAAGTTTCTGCCAGCCAGTATCGGAGTGAGTCATTTGAAGAAGCGAAATCGTTTAAAGAAAAATGAAGATTTTCAAAAAGTGTTTAAGCATGGGACATCAGTAGCGAACCGCCAATTTGTCTTATATACGCTTGATCAGCCTGAAAACGATGAGCTGCGTGTCGGGCTTTCCGTCAGCAAAAAAATTGGCAACGCTGTGATGCGAAATCGGATCAAACGTTTGATTCGGCAGGCCTTTCTTGAAGAGAAAGAGAGACTGAAGGAAAAGGATTACATCATTATTGCCAGAAAACCGGCGAGCCAGCTGACATATGAGGAAACAAAAAAAAGTCTGCAGCATCTATTCAGGAAGTCTTCTTTATATAAGAAATCTTCGTCAAAGTAGGCATTGCCACTGCTTTCTTACAACTTTTAAAAGCGCTTCCTTTCTGGTTATCAGAAAAAGACACCATTTAAAACTGAAAGATGCTAAAATACATACAAGTATGCTTTGCAATAAAAGAGCGTAAAGATTGATTATAGGAGGAAATGTTCTTGAAAAGGAGAATAGGGTTGCTATTAAGTATGGTTGGCGTATTCATGCTTTTGGCTGGATGCTCGAGTGTGCAAGAGCCGATCACTGCAGATAGTCCGCATTTTTGGGACAAGTACGTAGTATATCCATTGTCTGAGCTCATTACGTATGTAGCGAAAGTGACGGGAGATAACTATGGGCTTTCAATTATTCTTGTTACCATTTTGATTCGTTTATTAATTTTGCCGCTGATGATTAAGCAGCTGAGAAGTTCGAAAGCGATGCAGGCTTTACAGCCGGAAATGCAAAAGCTTAAAGAAAAATACAGTTCAAAGGATCAAAAAACGCAGCAAAAGCTTCAGCAGGAAACAATGGCTTTATTCCAAAAGAACGGTGTCAATCCGTTGGCGGGATGTTTCCCGATTTTAATCCAGATGCCGATTTTAATTGGATTCTATCATGCGATCATGAGAACACAGGCGATATCAGAGCATAGTTTCCTATGGTTTGACTTAGGAGAAAAAGATCCTTACTATATTCTTCCTATCGTTGCCGGGGTCGCTACATTTGTTCAGCAAAAGTTGATGATGGCGGGGAATGCGCAGCAAAATCCGCAAATGGCGATGATGCTTTGGATTATGCCGATCATGATTATCGTATTTGCAATCAATTTCCCGGCGGCTCTTTCTCTTTATTGGGTAGTCGGTAACTTGTTTATGATTGCGCAAACTTTCCTTATCAAAGGACCTGATATTAAAAAAGATCCTGAACCGCAAAAAGCCGGAGGAAAGAAAAAGTGAGGAATGTGACTGCTGCAGGGCGAAATGTCGATGAAGCAGTACAGTCTGGGTTGCAAGAGCTGGAATTAACAATGGATAAGGTGGAAATGACCGTTATTGATGAGGGAAACAAAGGGTTTCTTGGTATTTTCGGTAAAAAGCCGGCGGTCGTAAAGCTTGTTGAAAAGATTGACCCGATTCAGCAAGCGAAGTCTTATCTAAAAACAATTGCCGAAGCCATTGCCGGGAAGTCTGATGTGACTGTTCAAGAAAACAAAAAGACAGTGAGTTTCCATATAACAGGTGAAAAAGCGGCACTGTTGATTGGGAAAAGAGGACAAACCTTAAATGCCCTTGAAACTTTGACACAGCTTGTTATTAATCGTTATTCAGGCCCATTTAAACATGTGACGGTGGATGCTGAAAACTATCGCTTGAAAAGAAAAGAAACTCTGAGTCAGCTGGCCACCAGGCTTGCAGATCAGGTGTTGAAAACGAAAAAAGCAGTTCATCTTGAACCTATGCCGTCCAGTGAAAGAAAAGTCATCCATGATACTCTTTCTGGATATGCAAATCACCAGATCAAAACGTATTCAATGGGTGAAGGCGAAAATCGCCATCTCGTTATTTCCCATAAAAAATAGCATAAAACCGAAGTCCGGTAAAAAGCGGATTTCGGTTTTTTTTGTATGGTAAAAAGCTATTTTTCCTAGTAATATCAAGCTTTTGCCGTTTAAGTTTTTTCTTTTTAGGTGTATCCTGTTGATAAAAAGGAAGTTCAGGAAATAAAATTAATTGTTATTCACATGTGGATAAGTTAAAGTAATAGAGGGTGAATCCCTAATTCTGTGGATAACACATCTTCCACTTCGAACCAAACTATGTTATCTTTTAGTTTTGGCATAATAAAATTTTTTTATATAGATGAAAGTATAAGTAAAGAGAGGTGAACAGCATGGATACAATTGCGGCAATTTCCACTCCGATGGGAGAAGGCGCGATTGCGATTGTACGGTTGAGCGGACCAGAAGCAATTCAAATCGCTGATAAAATGTATAAAGGGCCGAAGGAGAAAACACTCAGCTCGGTTGAATCACATACGATTCATTATGGTCATATCGTAGACAGACCTTCGGATCGTGTCGTTGAGGAAGTAATGGTATCAGTGTTAAAAGCGCCGAGAACTTTTACACGTGAAGACGTCATCGAAATTAACTGTCACGGGGGAATTGTGACTGTAAACCAAGTGCTTCAGCTCGCATTGAGAGAGGGAGCGAGACTGGCAGAGCCGGGTGAATTTACGAAACGCGCGTTTTTAAACGGCCGAATCGATCTTTCACAGGCTGAAGCGGTTATGGACTTAATCAGAGCAAAAACGGATCGGGCAATGAATGTCGCTATGAATCAAATGGAAGGGCGTCTTTCTGCTTTGGTGCGCCGTTTGCGCAGTGAGATTTTAGAAACACTGGCTCATGTTGAGGTGAATATCGATTATCCGGAGTATGATGATGTTGAGGAAATGACACATCAGCTTTTGGTTGAAAAGGCAACCGCCGTGAAAAAAGAAATTGAGGCGCTGCTGAGGACTTCTGAGCAGGGAAAAATCTTGCGTGAAGGTCTTTCTACTGTCATTATCGGACGGCCGAATGTAGGGAAATCATCTCTTCTGAACAGCCTCGTTCATGAGGCGAAAGCCATTGTAACCGATATTCCCGGAACGACTCGGGATGTGATAGAGGAATACGTTAATGTAAGGGGCGTTCCGCTTCGTCTGGTTGATACTGCAGGTATTCGTGAAACAGAGGATATTGTTGAACGAATCGGTGTTGAACGTTCTCGCCAGGTTCTAAAGGAAGCGGACCTGATTTTACTTGTGCTTAATTATAGTGAAGAGCTTTCTGAAGAAGACGTAAAGCTTTTTGAAGCGGTTGAGGGCATGGACGTTATCGTGATTATGAATAAGACTGACCTTGAGGCTAAGATTGACATTGAGCGTGTCCGTGAGCTTGCCAAAGGACGTCCTGTTGTTACGACATCCCTATTAAAAGAGGAAGGCATCAATGATTTAGAAGAAGCGATTCAATCGCTTTTCTACACGGGTGCCATTGAAAGCGGAGATCTGACGTATGTCAGCAATACACGCCATATCTCTATTTTACAGCAAGCAAAAAGTGCCATTGAAGATGCGCTTAGCGGCATCGAACAGGATGTCCCGATCGACATGGTGCAAATTGACCTTACAAGATGCTGGGAGCTGTTGGGCGAAATCATCGGAGATGCTGTCCACGAAAGCTTGATTGATCAGCTCTTTTCACAATTCTGTTTAGGAAAATAATAAAAGGAGGAACCGAATCATGGGGTATGAAGCAGGCCAATACGATGTGATTGTGATTGGCGCCGGGCATGCCGGTGTTGAGGCTGCCCTCGCATCAGCACGCCAAGGCGCCAAAACACTTGTCTTGACCATCAACCTAGATATGGTTGCATTTATGCCATGTAATCCGTCTGTCGGCGGCCCCGCAAAAGGGATTGTCGTCCGCGAAATTGACGCGCTCGGCGGAGAAATGGGCAAAAACATCGATAAAACGCATATTCAAATGAGAATGCTGAATACTGGAAAAGGTCCTGCCGTCCGCGCATTGCGTGCACAAGCAGACAAATTCCAATATCAGCACGAAATGAAAAATACACTTGAAAAAGAAC
Source organism: Bacillus vallismortis (assembly GCF_040784915.1). Lineage (GTDB taxonomy): Bacteria > Bacillota > Bacilli > Bacillales > Bacillaceae > Bacillus > Bacillus subtilis_G. The sequence continues at coordinate 4,246,896 of NZ_CP160797.1, read as the reverse complement.
CAAACTTAACAATGCTGCAAGGAATTGTGGAGCGGCTGATCGTTGAAGACGGCGAATGCCGCGGTGTCATTACACAAACAGGCGCGCATTATCGTGCGAAAGCAGTTGTCATGACGACAGGGACATATTTAAGAGGACGAATCATTCTTGGAGATCTGTCTTACTCAAGCGGTCCGAATAACCAGCAGCCTTCTATCAAGCTTTCTGAGCATTTGGAGGAACTGGGCTTTGACCTTGTTCGTTTTAAAACAGGTACGCCGCCTCGCGTCAAAAGCGATACGATTGATTACAGCAAAACGGAAATTCAGCCTGGTGACGATGTGCCTCGCGCTTTCTCATATGAAACAGTGGAATATATTACAGATCAGCTTCCTTGCTGGCTGACATATACAAGCCCTGAGACACATGAGATTATTGACGGCAACCTGCACCGTTCACCGATGTATTCCGGTATGATCAAAGGGACGGGTCCTAGATACTGCCCGTCCATTGAAGATAAAGTTGTCCGTTTTAATGATAAACCGCGTCACCAAATCTTCCTTGAGCCGGAAGGCAGAAATACGCAGGAAGTCTATGTCCAAGGTTTATCTACAAGTCTTCCAGAAGATGTACAGCAAAGAATGCTTGCAACGATTCCGGGTCTTGAAAACGTGCAAATGATGAGAGCCGGCTATGCGATCGAGTACGATGCGATCGTACCAACACAGCTGTGGCCGACACTTGAAACGAAAAAAATCACAAACCTTTACACGGCAGGCCAAATTAACGGAACATCCGGTTATGAAGAAGCTGCGGGACAAGGAATTATGGCGGGAATCAATGCAGGACGAAAAGCGCTTGGAGAAGAAGAAGTGATTTTAAGCCGTTCTGATGCCTACATTGGGGTTCTGATTGATGACCTTGTGACAAAAGGAACCAATGAACCATACCGTCTTTTGACATCACGTGCAGAATACAGATTGCTTCTTCGCCATGACAATGCTGATTTGCGTCTGACAGAAATCGGGCACCGCATTGGATTGATTTCTGATGAGCGACATGCAGCTTTTGAGAAGAAAAAAGCGGCGATCGAAGCGGAGAAAAAACGTCTGCACTCTGTGATTATCAAGCCATCTCCGGAAAATCAAGAATATATCCGTTCTCTTGGCGGAAGCGAATTGAAAGATGGCGTTCGCGGCACAGACTTGATGAAACGTCCTGAAATGAACTATGAAACAGTCACTAAACTGGCGCCGCCAGAAGTGCCGGTTCCGCAAGACGTGGCAGAACAAGTAGAAATCCAAGTGAAATATGAAGGATATATTGAAAAATCCCTTCAGCAAGTGGAAAAACTGAAGAAGATGGAAAACAAAAAAATTCCGGAGCGAATTGATTATGACGCAATCAAAGGGATCGCGACTGAGGCGCGTCAAAAACTAAAAAATGTGCGTCCTTTGTCTGTTGCCCAAGCTTCCCGCATTTCCGGTGTAAACCCGGCGGACATTTCAATTCTATTGGTGTATTTAGAGCAGGGACGCATTGCGAAGATAGCCGAATAGAAAGGATGACGGCATGAATATTGAAGAATTCACTTCTGGTTTGGCGGAAAAAGGGATCTCCCTTTCTCCCCGTCAGCTGGAGCAATTTGAGCTGTATTATGACATGCTGGTTGAATGGAACGAAAAAATCAATCTGACTTCAATTACAGAGAAAAAAGAAGTGTATCTTAAGCATTTTTATGATTCCATTACAGCCGCTTTTTATGTCGACTTCAATCAGATGAACACGATTTGTGATGTCGGAGCGGGAGCGGGTTTTCCGAGTCTTCCGATTAAAATATGCTTTCCGCACCTCCATGTTACAATCGTGGATTCACTAAACAAACGGATTACGTTTTTAGAAAAGTTGTCTGAAGCTTTGCAATTGGAGAATACGACATTCTGCCATGACAGAGCTGAAACATTCGGACAGCGGAAAGACGTACGGGAAAGCTATGATATTGTGACGGCGCGAGCAGTTGCAAGACTATCTGTTTTGAGCGAACTTTGCCTGCCTCTGGTGAAGAAAAACGGTTTATTTGTTGCTTTAAAAGCCGCATCAGCTGAAGAAGAACTGAATGCTGGCAAAAAAGCGATCACGACGCTTGGAGGAGAACTTGAGAATATCCATTCCTTTAAGCTGCCTATTGAAGAAAGCGATCGTAATATTATGGTGATACGAAAGACAAAAAATACACCTAAGAAGTATCCAAGAAAACCGGGAACTCCTAATAGATCGCCAATTGAAGGGTAATTTAGACAGCCTGATGTGACAATACCATCATATTTTCATCAAAATTGGTGGATGTACAGCAGGAAAAACCATGAGAAAATAGAATTATAAAAATGGCAGTTTTTAAAGGTGGTGTAGGTACATGAAGCATTCATTCTCTCGTTTCTTCGGGCTTGGTGAGAAGGAACAGGAACCGGAGATTGCTGAACAAGAGACAAACAAAGAAGAGATTCTGGAAATACCGGTAAATGCTATCGTTCCCAACCGTTTTCAGCCACGCACCATTTTCTCAGATGAAAAAATCAAAGAGTTAGCAATGACCATTCATACACACGGCATTATTCAGCCGATTGTTGTCAGGCATACAGAAGAAGAAGGCCAATACGAACTCATTGCAGGTGAAAGACGCTGGAGAGCGGTTCAATCGCTCGAGTGGGAAAAGATTCCGGCTATTATTAAGGATTTTTCGGATACGGAAACCGCTTCTGTAGCGTTAATTGAAAACTTGCAGCGGGAAGAACTGTCTTCTATTGAGGAAGCGCATGCCTATGCTAGGCTTCTTGAGCTTCATGATTTAACACAGGAAGCTCTCGCGCAGCGTTTAGGAAAAGGGCAGTCAACAATTGCGAACAAGCTGCGGTTATTAAAGCTGCCTCAGCCGGTCCAAGACGCGATTATGGAGAAGAAAATCACTGAGCGGCATGCCAGAGCACTGATTCCGCTGAAACAGCCTGAGCTCCAAGTCACACTGCTCACAGAGATTATTGAGAAAAGTTTAAATGTAAAGCAGACGGAAGACCGAGTGGTGAAAATGCTGGAGCAAGGCCAGAGAAAACCGAAGCCGAGACGCAAAGCGTTCAGCAGAGATACAAGAATTGCAATGAACACGATTCGACAGTCACTATCAATGGTTGAAGACAGCGGTGTAAAATTGAATACAGAAGAAGAAGAATTTGAAGAATATATTCAATTAACGATTCGCATACCAAAATAAAAGCTCTCCTGAAAAGCAGGAGAGCTTTTATTTTTATTGTAAAAGGGAATTAATTACTTTTAGTTAACGTTGTTATATTAGAATTCTTTTCTTTGAGCATGTGGATAAATTCTTCAGTATCTTGCGGAGAAATCACTGCGTGCCCCCAGCCGCCCAGATAATATATCGTGATGGTATGACGAGACCCGATTAGACGAAAACCTGACCACAGCTTCTTTTTCTCAACCACTTTGTCGATTTTTTCGTAAGGAATTTGATGTTTAATCAGTCCGGCTTTAATGATCAAATGATGCTCCCTTAATACATATTTCAGATCAATAAAGCTCCAAATGATGAGCACATTTAAAAGCGTCAGCAGAGTAAAAATGATCCAGCCTGAAACCCTCATATTTCCCAGCACAAAAGGAACAATGGCATCTGCTTGTATCAGTAATATGAGAAAAACAATCATCAGCGTAACGGGTACATCTCTCTTTGTTTTATAAACCATATTCTCACCGTCCTGTACATTCTGCACGGTAACTTCTTCTTTTTTTCTTTGAGAAATCCCTTTTTTAAGTCAAAAAAACATAGAAATCGCAGAATTTATAAGAGATAGTATTAGCTGTTCTTTAAATTTTCAATTATTTCCCTTCTGAATCGGAACAAAATGATGAAAAAAATGAAACGCTTTAATCTTTTTTTGATAGAATAGAAATAAGATAGTACATGTTCATGTGAAAGTAGGTGACATCGTGGGAAAAATCATAGCAATTACGAACCAAAAAGGCGGAGTCGGCAAAACAACGACGTCTGTCAACCTTGGGGCATGCTTAGCTTACATAGGGAAAAGGGTTCTGCTGGTAGATATTGATCCGCAGGGAAATGCGACAAGCGGATTAGGGATTGAAAAAGCCGATGTAGAGCAGTGTGTGTACGATATTTTAGTAGATGATGCAGATGTAATAGATATAATTAAAGCAACGACAGTAGAGAACTTGGACGTGATTCCTGCGACGATTCAGCTTGCAGGAGCTGAAATAGAGCTGGTTCCGACGATTTCAAGAGAAGTGAGACTGAAGAGGGCGCTTGAAGCAGTAAAGCAGAATTATGATTATATTATTATTGATTGTCCGCCGTCATTGGGGCTGCTGACGATTAACGCGCTTACTGCCTCAGATTCCGTTGTGATTCCTGTACAGTGCGAATATTACGCTTTGGAGGGGCTCAGCCAGTTATTAAATACTGTACGTCTTGTGCAAAAGCATTTGAATACCGATTTAATGATTGAAGGTGTATTGCTGACAATGCTTGATGCCCGGACAAATCTCGGCATTCAAGTGATTGAAGAAGTTAAAAAATATTTTAGAGATAAAGTATATAAGACGGTTATTCCGCGTAATGTCCGTCTGAGTGAGGCACCGAGTCACGGAAAACCCATCATTTTATACGATCCGCGGTCAAGAGGCGCAGAAGTATATTTAGATTTAGCAAAGGAAGTGGCTGCGAATGGCTAAAGGCCTTGGAAAAGGGATTAATGCGTTGTTTAATCAGGTCGATTTGTCTGATGAGACAGTTGAAGAAATTAAAGTTGCTGATTTACGCCCTAATCCTTATCAGCCAAGAAAACACTTTGATGACGAGGCATTAGCTGAACTAAAAGAATCTGTGCTGCAGCATGGCATTCTACAGCCGCTTATCGTCAGAAAATCTTTAAAAGGCTATGATATTGTTGCGGGCGAACGGCGTTTTCGAGCGGCAAAGCTGGCGGGTTTAGACACGGTTCCGGCGATTGTCCGTGAATTATCAGAGGCATTAATGAGAGAAATTGCTTTATTGGAAAACCTTCAGCGTGAAGATTTATCGCCGCTTGAAGAGGCTCAGGCCTATGACTCTTTGCTGAAACACTTAGACCTCACGCAAGAACAGCTTGCCAAACGTCTTGGGAAAAGCAGACCGCATATTGCGAATCATTTAAGATTGCTGACCCTGCCAGAAAACATTCAGCAGCTTATTGCCGAAGGTACGCTTTCAATGGGACATGGACGCACGCTTCTTGGCCTGAAAAATAAAAATAAGCTTGAACCGCTTGTACAAAAAGTGATTGCGGAACACCTCAATGTTCGCCAGCTTGAACAGCTGATTCAGCAGTTAAATCAGAATGTTTCACGTGAAACAAAGAAAAAAGAACCTGTGAAAGACGCGGTTATAAAAGAACGAGAATCTTACCTCCAAAATTATTTTGGAACAACGGTTAATATTAAACGACAAAAGAAAAAAGGCAAAATCGAAATTGAATTTTTCTCTAATGAAGATCTTGACCGGATTTTAGAGCTTTTGTCTGAACGAGATTCATAAATATTACAGAAACCATCTTTCAAACGAAGATGGTTTTTTGTTTTATATTCGCCCAGTGATCCTTTGAAGCGGGCTAAGGCGTTCCTGCCTCCACTCTGTCCGATCTGTTAAACTCAATCCTTCAGCAAGAACACTTGCCATATTCATGACCAAGTGCAGCCTTGTATTTTGTAAAACAAAGTATTCCATAAAACCACTCACATTCACAATTCCGTTAATATGAAGATCTCCCACTTCAGGAAGGTCTTTTTGCACACCAGCTCCCGGCTTTAATGGTCCGTCTCCGATTTGAAACGATCCCACACTTTTAACGCGTCCTAAGCATGCATCGACCGCTATAATAAACGGGTTTTTATGTATTTTTTGAATGTCATTGATTTTATCCTTCATATTTACAGCATGAACGGGATCAGATAAAGTGCCATAGACATGAAATCTAGTGAGATGCATCTGTTTGAGTTTCATTCCTACGAGCGGGCCTAATGAATCACCGGTTGAACGGTCTGTTCCGATACAAACCACGATAATCGGTCTGCCGGCAGCTTTACGTAAGGATGAAGAAAGGATGGTTTGGATTTGTTTTGCTGCAGCTGCATCCGTATGTGAAACATAATGCTTTACTCGTTCCTGAGAGGAAAAAAGCCCGCCTTTTCGATTCATAGGTTTCACTTCCTTGTTATAGTAGGTAGCAAAATAGCTGTGGTGTGTGTTTAGATATGTAAGGTTGTTTACAGTATATCCAGCAGCAGGGTCTTTTATGCTTCGTGTATGGAGCCGGATATTTTTTATCAATAGAGGGCGTAATATGAGTGGTTAGTAGGTTGATTACAAGTGTTGTGCTCCAATGCCTCGATCATGATCAAGCTAGGGTCTGCTTACAAAACAATTGAGAATAGATGTCTATACTGATTGTGTTTTAATGACGGCGAAGTCAAAGATTTCGGTATCAGAAGTGATTTTCATCCGTTCTTCAATCGGCGGCATAGTTAGAAAAAGTGAAGAATGAGGATCTCGGACTGTCTGCATTGGCAGTTTTTATGTGTATTTCGTATGATAATTTCACCTTGCGGCCAATGTCTATGAAAATATGGCATGTTTGCTGTCTGTTATTTATATAGTAACAATAGCGGGAACAAGCTGAACTCTGTGCTATGAGGTGATGAGGTTGTGGAGAGCCGGGATGAAGTGGATGCTGCTCATATTAGGGAGCCTGATCGGGGCCGGATATGCGAGCGGTCAGGAGATTTGGCAGTTTTTTGGGGCGGAAAGCGGACTTGCTATTGTGCTGTTTACAATCATGTTCATGTTCTCGTCTTATATTGTGATGAAAATTAGTTTTAAGGTTCAATCCACTCATTTTCTGCCGGTTCTGGAGCATCTGATGGGACCATGGCTGGCGAAAATTTATGATGTCCTCATTGTTTTTTATTTGTTTTCGACGACTATGGTGATGATTGCCGGAGGCGGTGTGACCCTGCAAATGTACAAGCTTCCTTTCTGGTGGGGAATTGCGCTGATTTGTATCGTGACTGTGTGTTTGTTTTTCTGGGATGTGAAAGGGATATTATCAGTAAATGGTGTTTTAATACCTGTTTTAGTTGCGGGTCTGCTGTATGCGTTGATCTCCTTTCAGAACACTCACCACCACACGTGGACGATTGATTTGACCCGGCAGTATAACTGGCCTGCGAGCATTACGTTTACCTCTTTGAACATCCTTTCAGTGGTTGCGATTTTATCTTCCGTCGGGAAAGAAATGAAAGGACTCGGAGAAGCGAAAATCGCCAGTGTGGCAAGCGGTCTTATTTTTGGTGTGATCTCATTTATTTATAATGAAACGTTAGTGGAGCTGGCGGGCTCCCTTTCTCAGTTTGAAATACCGTTGTTTGCCGTTTTGGAGGGTGCGCCTTATCTCCTTTTTTTATGTATGACGGCGGTTCTGTGTCTGGCGATTTATACGACGACGGTAGCTGGTTTGCTGGGGCTGTCCAGCCGGCTGAAGGCGTTTGTTCATATGCCGAGATGGATGATTGTGTTGATTCTGTTAGCGTTGATGGTGCCTTTTACTTCTTTCGGATTTTCTGATTTGATCGCGTTCTTGTATCCGATATACGGGTTGCTGAATTTGTACTTGTTAGTTTGTCTGCTGTTATATCCTATTTTGAGTAAATGGAAATAAAAGGATGTATTTCTTTTCGGATATCTTGATTGCTCTTATGATCAATTTTTTTGTACAATAGATACAGCAGTTTATGAAAAGAGGTGAAGGGTCTTGGCGGATAAAGACTTTGGCCTGAATGATGTCGTAGAAATGAAAAAACCGCATCCATGCGGAGTGAACAGCTGGAAAATTATACGCATGGGAATGGATATTCGAATTAAGTGTGAGGGATGCTCTCACAGTGTAATGATTCCTAGAAGAGAATTTGAAAGAAAACTAAAAAAAGTACTAGTCAAGCATGAGGAGCCTACTTCATAAAAAGGCCTGCACTCATGCTTTTTCATATAGAAGGTAAGGAGAAGACGGCGATGAGCAAAGTGCATCAGTCAGCTTGTCCGCTGAATTGCTGGGACAGCTGCGGCTTTTTGGTGACTGTTGATGAGGGAAAGGTAACAAAAGTGGACGGAGATTCGAATCATCCGATTACGGAAGGCAAAATCTGCGGCCGCGGCAGAATGCTTGAGACAAAAACAAATTCGCCTGATCGGCTTCGCTATCCGATGAAAAAACAAAATGGCGAGTTTGTGCGGATTTCTTGGGAGCAGGCGCTTGATGAAATTGCCGATAAACTCCGGGAGATCAAGGAAACGTCGGAGACAACTGCTGTTTTGCACAGCCATGATTATGCGAATAACGGTTTGTTAAAAGCGCTAGATCAGCGTTTTTTTAATGGATATGGCGGCGTGACTGAAATCGTCGGCAGCATATGTTGGGGCTCAGGTATCGAGGCGCAAAGCTGGGATTTCGGCCGTTCGTATGGGCACGGCCCGCTTGATATTTACAACAGCAAACATGTTGTTGTGTGGGGGAGAAATGTATCCAGAACAAATATGCACTTATACCATCACTTGCAGCAGGTGAAGAAAAAGGGCGCCACGATTACGGTGATTGACCCGATCTTCAACCCGACTGCCAAGCTTGCAGACCGGTATATCTCTGTCAAACCGGGAATGGACGGCTGGCTTGCGGCAGGCATTTTGAAGGTTCTGATTGAGACAGGAAGAACGGACGAGACGTTTATTTTTGAGCACTCTGTCGGTTTTAATGATGTGAAAGAGCTTTTGGACACTGTTTCTTTAGAGGAGTTTATTATCAAAACAGAAACTTCTATGGAGGAGCTGGAGTATTTGGCTGGTTTGTATGCTGATGGCCCGGTGTCTACCTTTATGGGGCTCGGCATGCAGCGATATAAAAACGGCGGCGAAACGATTCGCTGGATTGATGCACTCGTTGCGGCAAGCGGAAATGTCGGAATTAAAGGCGGCGGCGCGAATTTCGGGAACGTCCAGATCGGTGAGAGCTTTGCAAAAACGAAGCTGACCCTGCCGGAATTAAAAACAGCATCACGTTCGTTTTCCATGATGACGCAGGCTGAAGAGGTGTTGACGTCTGCTGATCCAGCTATTGAGATGATCATTGTGACGTGCGGAAATCCGCTGACTCAGGTGCCAAATACCAATAAAGTAAGACAAGCATTTGAAAACGTGCCGATGACGGTGGCGATTGATTCGATCATGACGGATACGGCAAAGCTGTGTGACTATGTGCTGCCGACTGCCACTGTTTTTGAAGAAGAGGATATCTACTACTCCAGCATGTATCATCATTACGTTCAGTACGGGAAGAAGCTTGTGGAACCGCAGGGAGAAGCAAAGTCGGACAGCTGGATTTGGTCAGAGCTTGCAAAACGCCTTGGATTTGGCGAGCTGTTTGACTACAGCACTGAAGAATTTTTAGAGATGGGGCTTTCTTCATTGGAAGCAGAGAATGTGACGCTTAAGCGATTGAAAGAAAAAGGCCACCTCCCTCTTCCGGTCAAGCAGGTTCCGTGGGAGGATTATCAGTTTTTGACGCCGAGCGGAAAATTTGAATTTACTTCGTCGTTAGCTGAGGAAAAAGGATTTAGCGGTTTGCTTCAATTAAACGTACCCGAAGAATCTGTTTTCCATAATGAAGAGTTAGCCGAAAAGTATCCCTACACGCTTTTGTCTATTCATCCGCAACGCTCTAATCACTCTCAGCATGTGCCGTTTATTGAAAAGCTTCAGCATATTCAAGTTGATATTTCTCCAGATATAGCGGTGGAGCAGAATCTTCAGGACGGAGACGAGGTCAGTATCTTTAATGACCGCGGGCGCTTGAAGGGCAAGGTGAAGGTGATGAAGCAGGCTCATCCAAAGACGGTTAATATAGATGAGGGCATGTGGGCGGCTTTTGGAGGCTCAGTCAATACACTGACAAACGATACAAATTCCGATAATGGAATGGGAAGTACGCTTTTTGACTGTTTAGTAGGTTTGAAAAAAGCATAATCAAAGGGATTAACAGGCTGAAAATGCTTTTTTGTCAGCTTGTCTTTTCCAGTGAACCTCCTTATAATTGCTCTAGGTTCAAAATACGTTTATACAATGACGGTTTTATATAGAGGAGATGAAAGAATGGCTTTAACAGCTGGAATTGTCGGTTTGCCGAACGTTGGGAAATCAACATTATTTAACGCAATTACACAGGCCGGTGCCGAATCAGCCAACTACCCGTTCTGTACGATTGATCCGAATGTGGGAATTGTAGAAGTACCGGATGATCGTCTGCAAAAGCTGACTGAGCTGGTCAAACCGAAGAAGACTGTGCCGACTGCTTTTGAATTCACTGATATTGCAGGGATCGTAAAAGGCGCGTCTAAAGGAGAAGGACTCGGTAACAAATTTCTTTCTCATATTCGGCAGGTTGACGCGATTTGCCACGTTGTCCGTGCTTTTTCTGATGACAACATTACACACGTTTCCGGAAAAGTTGATCCGATTGATGATATTGAAACAATCAACCTTGAGCTGATCCTTGCTGACATGGAAACGGTTGAAAAGCGGATTACACGCGTCAGCAAACTTGCAAAGCAAAAAGATAAAGACGCTGTATTCGAGTTTGAGATTCTGTCTAAACTGAAAGAAGCGTTTGAGAATGAAAAACCCGCTCGTTCTGTTGAGTTTACTGAAGAGCAGCAAAAGCTTGCAAAGCAGCTTCATTTATTGACTTCGAAGCCTATCTTGTATGTGGCGAACGTGAGTGAAGAAGAAGTGGCTGACCCGTCTGGCAATGAAAATGTAGCGAAGATTCGTGAGTACGCTGCCGGCGAAAACGCGGAAGTTATCGTTGTCTGTGCGAAAATTGAATCTGAAATCGCTGAGCTTGAAGGCGAAGAAAAGCAAATGTTCCTTGAAGAGCTTGGCATTGAAGAATCAGGTCTTGATCAGCTGATTAAGGCGTCATACTCTCTGCTTGGCCTTGCAACATATTTCACAGCCGGGGAACAGGAAGTCAGAGCTTGGACATTCAAAAGAGGCATGAAAGCCCCTGAGTGTGCAGGCGTTATTCATAGTGACTTTGAGCGAGGCTTCATTCGTGCTGAAACTGTTGCTTATGAGGATCTTCTTGCGGGCGGCGGCATGGCAGGAGCCAAAGAAGCAGGAAAAGTCCGTCTCGAAGGGAAAGAATATGTGGTCCAAGACGGGGATGTTATTCATTTCCGATTTAATGTATAGGATGCAGTTGTAAAGGGACAAGAGCTTTGGTATAATATAAAATTGTGAGTAATAGAATTATTGCTCCTTGCCCATTATGGGCCGCTTAGTCCAAAAGGAGGTGCAAACAGATGAGAAAGTACGAAGTTATGTACATTATCCGCCCAAACATTGACGATGAGTCTAAAAAAGCAGTTATCGAGCGTTTCAACAACGTTCTGACTTCTAACGGTGCGGAGATCACTGGAACAAAGGATTGGGGTAAACGTCGTCTTGCTTACGAAATCAACGATTTCCGCGACGGTTTCTACCAAATCTTAAACGTTCAAGCTGATGCTGCGGCAGTTCAAGAATTTGACCGTCTAGCTAAGATCAGTGACGATATCATTCGCCACATTGTTGTTAAAGAAGAAGAATAAGCAATTTTGAAATATATAATGGTAAAAGGTGGTCTTTCTTATGCTTAACCGAGTTGTATTAGTCGGAAGACTGACAAAAGACCCAGAGCTTCGTTATACGCCAAACGGTGCGGCTGTTGCCACGTTTACTCTTGCTGTGAATCGTACGTTTACGAACCAGTCCGGAGAACGTGAAGCCGATTTCATTAATTGTGTCACTTGGAGAAGACAAGCTGAAAACGTTGCAAACTTCCTGAAAAAAGGAAGCCTTGCAGGCGTAGATGGCCGTTTACAAACAAGAAACTATGAAAACCAGCAAGGACAGCGTGTCTTCGTGACCGAAGTTCAAGCTGAAAGTGTTCAGTTTCTTGAGCCTAAAAGCGGCGGCGGTTCTGGTTCAGGTGGATACAACGAAGGAAACAGCGGCGGAGGCCAGTACTTTGGCGGAGGCCAAAATGATAATCCATTCGGGGGAAATCAGAACAACAACCAGAGACGCAATCAGGGAAACAGCTTTAATGATGACCCGTTTGCCAACGACGGCAAACCGATTGACATCTCGGATGATGATCTTCCATTCTAATGAGAATATCGCTTAATCTAAAACAGAAAGGAGGGAAATGACAATGGCAGGAGGACGCAGAGGCGGTCGTGCGAAACGCCGTAAAGTGTGTTATTTCACTTCTAACGGTATCACGCACATCGACTACAAAGATGTAGATCTTCTTAGAAAGTTTGTTTCTGAGCGCGGTAAAATTTTACCACGTCGTGTAACTGGAACAAACGCTAAATACCAACGTAAATTGACTGCAGCGATCAAACGCGCTCGTCAAATGGCTTTACTTCCATACGTAACTGGTGAGTAAGCTGATACGTAAAGAGCAAGGACCTTCGGGTTCTTGCTCTTTTTTATAGGGGGGATGAAACATGAAGCTGATTTCTTGGAATGTAAACGGCCTGCGGGCTGTTATGAGAAAGATGGATTTCCTCTCTTACCTGAAAGAAGAGGATGCAGATATTATATGTCTTCAGGAAACAAAGATACAGGACGGCCAGGTCGATCTTCAGCCTGAAGGCTATCATGTGTATTGGAATTACGCAGTGAAAAAAGGATATTCCGGCACGGCTGTTTTTTCAAAAAAAGAGCCGCTGCGGGTTATGTACGGTATCGGAAAGGAAGAGCATGATCAAGAAGGCAGAGTGATTACGCTGGAATTTGAAAACATGTTTGTGATGACCGTTTACACGCCCAATTCTAAAAGGGGTTTGGAGCGGATCGATTACCGAATGCAATGGGAAGACGCTTTATTATCTTATATTCTTGAATTGGATAAGAAAAAACCGGTCATTTTATGCGGCGATTTGAACGTAGCTCATCAGGAGATCGATTTGAAAAATCCAAAAGCGAATCGGAATAACGCTGGATTTTCTGATCAAGAAAGAGGGGCATTCACTCGTTTCTTAGAAGCTGGATTTATTGACTCATTCCGTCATGTCTATCCTAATCTTGAAGGCGCTTATTCCTGGTGGTCGTATCGCGCCGGCGCCCGGGAAAGAAATATCGGATGGCGTCTCGATTATTTTGTTGTTTCCGAAAGGCTGAAGGGACAGATTGGGGATGCCTGCATATCAGCGGACGTCATGGGTTCCGACCATTGTCCTGTTGAACTTATGATCAATATATGATGAGATGGCAGTAAGGAATTTACACTTACTGCTTTTTTATATGAAAAAGGAGAAAGAGATGGCAAACATAAAAGAGATTGCAAGATTGGCAAATGTATCTGTTTCGACCGTTTCACGTGTATTGAATCATTATCCGTATGTGTCTGAAGAAAAGAGGAAACTTGTTCATCAAGTCATAAAGGAATTAGATTACATACCAAATCGAACCGCAATCGATTTGATTCGCGGGAAAACCCATACTATCGGTGTGATTCTGCCTTATAGCGATCATCCCTGCTTTGATAAAATCGTAAACGGGATCACCAAGGCGGCATTTCAGCATGAGTATGCAACGACCCTTCTCCCCACCAATTATAACCCCGCTATTGAAATCAAATATCTAGAACTGTTAAGAACGAAGAAAATAGATGGTCTCATCATAACATCCCGCGCCAATGACTGGGACAGCATTATCGCTTATCAGGAGTATGGGCCGATCATTGCATGTGAGGATACCGGAGAGATTGATGTCCCATGTGCTTACAATGACAGAAAAGCTGCGTATGCAGAGAGCTTTCGCTATCTAAAGAGCCGGGGACATGAGAATATCGCTTTTACGTGCGTCAGAGATGCCGGCAGGAGCCCGAGCACGGCTGATAAAGCTGCGGCCTATAAAGCTGTCTGCGGGAGGCTGGAAGACCGTCATATACTGTCAGGATGCAACGATATGAATGACGGTGAGCGGGCTGCACAGCACTTTTATACGAGCGGGCAGGTACCGACTGCTATTTACGCAAATAGTGATGAAGTGGCAGCTGGAATCCATGTATTTGCCCAAAAGAATAAATGGGATGTTGAAATCATTGGCGAGGGGAATTCTTCTATCAGCCGAGTTCTTGGCTTTCCGTCGCTAGATTTGAATCTTGAGCAGCTCGGCATCGCAGCATTCTCTCTATTCTTGCGGGATGAACCGATTGATATCAAAATTCAGCATCAATTCGAGAAAAAAGCTTGAACTGAAATGCATTTCATACTTTATAACTTCTTTGAAGGTGAAGATGAAGGAGGAGGAAGAAATGCGGATTGAACATACAGCGATCTGGGTCAATGATTTAGAGCGAATGAAATCCTTTTATGAAACGTATTTTAATGGCAAAGCGAATGATTTGTATCATAATGAGAAAAAGGATTTTAAGTCTTATTTTATGACATTTGATTCCGGAGCAAGGCTGGAAATCATGAAAAAAGGAAATGTGACTGATCCGCCTTCACAAACAATGACAGGCTGGGCGCACATTGCTTTTTCCGTTGGAAGCCGGAAGAAGGTTGATGAACTGACCGATCAATTGAAGAAGGATGGTTTTGCCGTAGTAAACGGCCCGAGGACAACAGGAGACAGCTACTATGAAAGTGTGATTGAAGATGATGAAGGAAATTTGATTGAGATTATAATCTGACATGGAGTGACTTGAATGCTGAGGACAGAAAAAGAAAAAATGGCAGCCGGAGAACTATATAATCCGGAAGATCAACAACTACTACTTGAACGCAAACGTGCGAGACAGCTGAGTAGACAATATAACGAAACACCAGAAGATGATGCAGTGCGGACGGAGCTTTTGAAGGAGCTGCTCGGCTCGCTTGGTGATCAAGTCACGATTTTGCCGACATTTCGCTGTGATTATGGCTATCACATTCATATTGGAGATCATACATTTGTTAATTTTGACTGTGTTATTTTAGATGTGTGTGAGGTGCGTATCGGACGTCACTGTTTGATTGCGCCAGGGGTACATATCTATACGGCTGGTCATCCGCTTGATCCGATTGAAAGAAAGTCCGGCCAGGAGTTCGGTAAGCCTGTGACCATTGGAGATCATGTTTGGATCGGAGGCCGGACGGTAATTAACCCGGGAGTGACGATTGGTGATAACGCGGTGATCGCATCGGGGGCTGTTGTGACTAAGGATGTACCTGCTAATACTGTTGTAGGCGGAAACCCCGCGAGGATGTTGAAGGAATTGTAATGAGATCAGTGCGGCAGGTCCGCACTGACTTTTTTCAAATCTGTTTCGCATTCGTTTTAGGACCGAAGCAGATTAACAGTAAGGAGCATGCGAGCCAGCAGCCGCCGATAAATAAAAAGACGCTGACATAGCCGAGCTGAACGGCGATAAATCCGACGAGCAATGAGCCGAAAATGTTTGAAAAGCGGCCGAGGCCATAGGCTAAACCGCTGCCAGACGAGCGATATTCAGTCGGATAAGGTTCGGACGTATAGGCGTATAAGTTCGAGGTGAAAACCCGTTCCGTGATATTCACGATAAAACCAAACACAATGATCATGATCGGAATAAAAGTCATGCCATATAAGAGGCCGGCGATGGCTGTCAAAAAGGCGCTGGCGGCTAAAATCCATTTTCTTTGAAATGTTTCAGAAATCAACGAACCGAGCAGTGCGCCAAGCGGAGCGCCGACGGAGTGCAGTACGTTATACCACAATGTATTTTCCATGGAGATGCCGTTGCTTTTTAAGAGGCTTGGAACCCATGACGCAAATCCGTAAAACCCAAACGTTTCAAAAATCCATACAGCAGATAAAACGATGGTGATTTTGAGGTTTCTTCCTTTCAATAGCCCTGCGTAACCGGCATGCTGCTGAACGGCACTGTTTGCTTTAGGCTGAGCCGGTGCCGGAAGCTGGCCTTTCTCTTGTTCAACCTGCGCCTCAATTCGATTGAGGATCGCATCAGCTTTCGCATATTCACCGCGATTTTCATGCCAGCGAGGTGACTCTTCCAGACGGCGGATGAAGAAAAAATAAATAAGGCCGACGGCACCCCATACAAATACAAGCCTCCATCCCCATGAACCGAGCGGAATGACAAAGGCAGACACAATATTGGTGATCGGGACGCCGACCAATCCAATCATGGCGCAGAAAGAAATATATTTCCCGCGGACACTGGAAGGAAAAAATTCCGCCAAATAGCTATTGGTAATCACCATGGCTGCTGCGACACCAAATCCGGTGAGAAAACGGAATGTCATTAAAGACGGGATATCCCATGCCAAGGCATTGCATAGCGATGCGATGGAGAAAACAAACACAAATAGATGTAAGGCTTTTTTGCGGCCGATTCGATCGGACAGCCTTCCCCCCAGCGATGCGCCTAAAAACATGCCTAAAAATGAAGCTGCCGTTATATTGGCAATGGTTGAAAGCGGGATGCCCCAATGCTCGATCAGTGCCGGTGCTACATTGCTGAGGGTAAATAAATCTGCAAGGTCAAAAAAATAAACAATGCCGAGAGCGGTTAATACTTGGAAGTGAACGCGAGAAATCGGAAGGCGGTCTAAACGATTCGCTGCGTTGGAGAAAGGATGTGTGTTCTTCTGTTTGAAGATCGTATTCATAAAAAACCCCCTTTTGATTAGTAAGAAAAAACTGAAAATTCCCCTCTTGGAATTATTATAAGTATCTTGATTCATTGGCGACAGAGTTCAAATCACTAGATGAAAGAACTAAATTCGCACTCTTTATTTTCATTTTGCTTAAAAGATTTCCAAAACAGTAGATTTGAAGACCAATTTATGCAATTATATAGGAATATTCTCATTGAAAGGAAGAGACATAGAAGGAATGAATTCATTTATCCGTCCATTAGAAGGAAACAATACATTATGGAGATATTTTTTCGCCTTTTTGGTGATCGTAGGTTTATATGTATTCGGGAATATTGCTTACCTTTTCGCTATACTGTTTACGGTTATTGTGAATCCAGATATCACGTTTGATTTGGATGAAGCTGTGCTGAGTGATCCACTGGTCGATCTTTATTTGGCTCATGTCATTTATTTATTTGCGATTCCGGGAGTATGGCTGGCTGTGCGCTTTATTCTGAAACGGCCGTTTCGATCGGTCATTACGCCAAACGCTAAGATCAATTGGCGGAGAATTTCCTTTGGCTTTATTGCTTATTTCTTGCTGATGATCGCCGTACAATTGATTGACTTTGCGATTCATCCTGACAGCTATTCAATGCAAGATGTTGATCCTTCACGGTTTATCTGGCTGGTGGCGGCGGCTCTCATTTTGGTTCCGTTTCAAACGTCAGCTGAGGAACTGTTTTTCAGAGGATTTTTGCTTCAAGCTTTCGGGAGAGTGACGAGAAATCCTCTTATCTTGACATTGATTGTCGGAGGCTTGTTTGGCGTACTGCATTTTGCGAATCCAGAAATGAACAATGGCGCTGTCTGGGCAGGAATTGAGTATTTAACTTTTGGTTTTGTGTGGACCTATTACACGATTAAAACAGGCAGTATTGAAATATCACTTGGCGCCCATGCCGCGAATAATATGTTTTTGTGTATGTTTATCACAGAAAAAAACAGTGTGTATGGGGGAATTCCTTCGTTATTTACGGTTACGCGGGGAAACCCGATGTGGGAGGCTTTATTTACGATAGCGGTCAATCTTGTTTTTGCGGGAATCGCGTTATGGTACCATAAGAAATCACAAAGTAAGCAGCAAGGGTCTTAATCCCTGCTGCTTATTAATGTTTGGATGGCTTCTTCGATATTTGTTGTCGGCTGCTGGCAGGCGAAGTTTTCGCAAATATACACGGTTGTTTTGCTGTCTATGATGCGGTAGTCTGCTGCGAATGGTGCTATGTCTTTGCATTGATCAGGATGTTCTGCCACCAGAATGGAGTCGTTTGGCTTAAAGGCTTTTTGAAGCGCGGTTATCAATTGTTTTCTGTCTGGATCGTCTGCGCTGCCAAAAATAACGATTTCTTTTTTAGGCGTCACATGCTTTAACACACTTTGCATAAAGAAAGCATGGCCGCTCGGATACGCGTCGATATCCGGCTTGAACACAGAAAACATCGTTTCCGCTTTTTCAATCAATGATAAGTCGCCTGTGGCCTGTCCGAGGCGCAGCAGCTGAACGGCTGCCACGCTGTTTCCGGAAGGCACGGCGCCGTCATATACTTCTTTTTCTCGGACGATTAAGGCTTCTGCATCGTGTCCGGTGAAGTAGAACCCGCCATGCTCCTCATCCCAAAATAAGCCGATCATATCGTCTGTCAGTTTCTTCGCTTTTTCTAAATAAGAAAGATCAAACGAGGCTTCATAGAGATCCAGATAAGCCCATAGGAGAAAAGCGTAATCGTCGATGAAGCCTTTGTTTTTCACTTCGCCGTCTCGATACCGAACCATTACACGGCCGTCAATGATTAATTGGTTTTCAATAAATGTGATGGCGTCTTCCGCTAATCTGAGATATTTTGGTTCTTGGAATACCTTTGCCGCTTTGGCAAGGCCCGCGATCATCAGCGCGTTCCAAGAGGTCAGCACCTTATCATCGACATGCGGATATGTTCTATCTTCGCGTGTCTTCAAGAGCTGTCGTCTTGCGTCCTCAAGCTTGAGGCTGAGCTCTTCCTCGGTTAAACCGAATTCAACCTTGATTTGTTCCCGCTTTGTGTGAATGAGGTTCGGAATATTTTTGCTTTCAAAATTCCCTTTTTCAGTGATATCATACACTCGGCCATACAGCGTTCCGAGATCGTCTCCGAGCGTTTTCAGAATCTCTTCCTTTGACCACACGTAGTACTTTCCTTCTTCTCCTTCTGTGTCCGCGTCTAAAGCGGAGAAAAAGCTTCCGTCTTCATGAGTCATTTCCCGCTGAATGAAGGTGATGATTTGTTCGCAAATCTCTTGATACCGGCTGTTTTGCGTAACTTGATAAGCTTCTGTATAAGCCGTCAGCAGCAACGCATTATCATATAGCATTTTTTCAAAATGGGGAACGAGCCATTCGTCATCGGTCGAGTAGCGGGCAAATCCATAGCCGATATGATCGTAAATGCCGCCATTCGCCATGCTGTCCAGCGTTTTCGTCACGTTGTATAAAGCATTTTCCTGCCCCGTATTGTGATGATAACGAAGCAAATACATCAGCATATGGGGCATCGGAAATTTCGGCGCCTGCCCGAAACCCCCGTAGATCGTATCAAACCCGTTGGCAAGCTGCTGGAATGTCCGGTGAATCGCTGACTCGCTAAGGGCTTCACCTGATTTTGCAGCTGTTTTGTTCTGCAAATGTTTAGCGGCGTTCTCCGCAATATCCTCGACATGTTCGCGATCGTTCGCAAATGTCTCAGACAGATGCTCAAGCACATCAACAAAACCGGGACGATTGAATTTGCTCGTCTTTGGAAAATATGTACCCGCGTAAAACGGCTTCTGGTCAGGCGTGATAAACACATTCAACGGCCAGCCGCCCTGCCCGGTCATCAGCTGACAGATTCTCATATAAACAGAATCCACATCCGGACGCTCTTCCCGGTCCACTTTAATCGCCACAAACCGTTCATTGAGGAGACGCGCAATTTCCTCGTCCTCGAAGCTTTCGTGAGCCATCACATGGCACCAATGACAAGTCGAATAACCGATGCTGACAAGTACCGGCTTGTTTTCGTGTTTTGCTTTTTCGAAGGCTTCTTCTCCCCAAGGGAACCAGTCCACAGGGTTGTGGGCGTGTTGGAGTAAATATGGAGACTTCTCAGCGATTAATTTATTGGGTTTACTTTTGTTTGGCATGGGATCACCTTCTTTCAACTTGTTTTTCATTCTTACTGTATCACAAGTATAAAATTAAATACTTTAAATATTTCCCCTTTCAAACGTGAAGGTGTTTTTTATTTGTCTCATATTATGGGTCAGTCCCGTCAATTAAAGTTCTTTTTTGTGCCGATAATATATCTTTAGTTAAAAGGGTAGCTCCCCATCAAGCTAATATTTTGAAGTACCCCCAAAACGAAATTTTTATCTCTTGATAGTGATTTATATAAATTAAATTTTTTTTTTCGTTTTGGGTAACAGTCAATTTCTTAAGTTGATGGATGTGTGTTGCTACCCCAATAAGTGCTAATCGTTGATTGTATTGAATTTTAAGTGAATCTATTATATTGCTTGACATGGTTAAATGCTATAATAGTGAAATTGTGGATAAAGGATATGCCTTATATGTTTAGAGAGGTGATAATTATGCTTAATAAGCCGAGTGATTATATCGAAGCTGGTTTGAAGCTGGAATTGGAAGAAGATTTAAAATACTTATTCAATTCAACAGCTGATATAAAGATGGTACCAAAGGGTACAATTGTTTTAAGTCAGGGGCAAAGAGTTTCTTCACTGTATTATATTCATAAAGGAATTATGAGAGGATATTATATAGATGCTTCAGGGAATGATGTGACAAAATGTTTTGCAGCTGAAACGGAATTTGCCTGTGCAGAGGGTTTATTAAGAGTTGAAGAAGCTAGATTTAGTGTAGAAAGCCTGCAAGACAGCATTTGCGTAGTTATTCCGTATAATTCCATATACCTAGGTATGAAGAAAACTAATCAAATGAAGGTTATATTCACTAATTATATTCAGAAGATTCTTGTTGATACGCTAAATCGAGAACAGGCGTTACTTATGAAAGATGCACTGGAAAGGTACATGGAGTTTAAAAGAGAGTATTCTTCTTTAGAAAATAGGATAAATCAATCATATATTGCTTCTTATATTGGAATTAGAGCAAGCTCACTTAGTAGAATTAAGAGAAGTATGAAAATAGAATAAACGTTTTTAGGAAACATCAAATAAAAGTATTTGGTGTTTTTTTATTGCAATTTACATATGTCAATTACAACAGGCTATTATCGCATTATGATGACTGGTGTAATCACTGATTTAGGAGGATTTATTTATGAAAAAAATTTCCTTGGTAACAGGTGCAAATGGTCATTTGGGTAACAACTTGGTAAGGGAATTATTAAAAAGAGGAGAAACTGTTAGAGCAGGTGTACGAGATTTAAATGACAAAGAACCATTTGTAGACCTTGATTGTGAGATCGTCTACGCCGATTTGAGGGATAAAGACTCACTTCATAAAGCACTTGATGGAGTGAATACCTTATATCAAGTAGCTGCTGTATTTAAACATTGGGCACAAGATCCTGAAAAAGAGATCATTATTCCTAATGTTGAGGCAACTCAAAATATAATGGAGGCTGCTAAAGAAGCAAATGTAAGAAAAATAGTATATGTAAGCTCCGTAGCAGCATTGTCATTGGACAAGACAAACTTAAAGGGTAAAATTGATGAAACTACATGGCTTGAAAACAGTCATGGAAATGCATACTTTGATTCAAAAGCACGAGCTGAAAGAACAGCTTGGGAGCTGGCAGAAAAATATGATTTGGATATGGTTAGCGTTCTTCCTGGTGCAATGATTGGTGGAGAGTTTTTAAAGAAAACTCCAACCATACTGGCCTTCGAAAGTATTCTTTTAGGAAAGATGAAAGTTAACTATATAAGTGAAATGACGCCAATAGATGTAACTGATGTTGTGAAAGGTATGATTGCTGCAGCGGAAAAAGGTGTAAGAGGTACAAGATATATCTTGGCTAATGAAGAGCCTGTAACTTCAGATGATATCATTAAAATTGCAAAAAAATTTATTCCTAATCTTGAGATACCACAAAAATATACTAAAGAACAGTTGTTACATTTAGCTGATAAACTTGAATTTGAAGCAAAGGAAAAGAATACTCAGCCATCACTACTTAGAAGTCAGGTAGAATTATATTATGGTGGAATAAATAGACACTATGACCTTACTACATCAAGACAGGATTTGAATTTTAAGCCTAAGTTGGGTGAAGTAGCATTAGAAGAGTATTTTAAACGGTTTTTTGCTAGCCTAAGAAAAAAATCCTTATAATGAATCGGCTAATAGATGTTTTTGCCTTCCGGCTTTATTTTCGTTACAAGCATCATCTTGTCGTAAAAGGTTCATGAATTTAGGTGTCTCTGCATCATCCCTTGTAACCCGTGCTAAGTTAACTGACAAAACAGCGTCAAATATGCCATCTGTGAGTTTGTTAATCATCCTTTGGTATTCAGGTCGCATTTCATCCATTGAACTCTCAGCTTCTTGGAATATTTCATACTGCCAATTATTTTTATGAGCAATATCAAGAAGTCTTTTTCGATGTTTTACCAATGCTTCTTCTGTTTCTTCGCCCTCTTTATTTCGTGACTTTCTTAGTTACGCTTGATTTTGTATTATAACTCCAACAGCTCATCACCCTTTATGGTTTCCTGAATGTAATATACTTCTAGAATATCGTAATTATAGGTGTGTAGCTATACGGACTTGCCACCAATGGTAAGTCGAATAACCGATGCTGACCAGAACCGGCTTGTTTTCGCGTTTTGCTTTTTCGAAGGCCTCTTCCCCCATGGGAACCAGTCTACAGGGTTGTGTGCGTGTTGGAGTAAATATGGAGACTTCTCAGCGATTCATCTATTGGGTTTACTTTTATTTGGCATGGGATCACTTAACACATTTTCTCAAAAATAATCCCTGCTTCTTTATACAGCTGACTGTTCTCTAGTATTGTACTTAGGAAAACGTATTACCCCTGAAGCAGTTAAAACGCCTAATATAACTAACACGGCTCCAATAACTTGAAATACCTTTATCGGTGTGCCAACGGCAAATGAAATAATCATCGTTACAACGGGAACAAGGTTGAAAAATAAAGAAGTTTTACCTGCCCCAATCTCCTTAATCCCCTGATTCCACCATAGGTAACCCAAAACGCTTGTAAAGAAAGCCATAAAGGCAATTGCCCCCCAAACTCCAATCGGGATGTTCGATAAAGAAACAGGTTTGGATGTAAATAGGGAAACTACTATTAAACTAACAGCACCGATAACCATCGTATAAGTGGTTGTAGATAGCGGAGTACCATCTTTTACAAACCGCCGTCCAAGTACACCATAAAGTGCCCAACAAACGTTACCTGTAAAGATTATTAAATCTCCCCCTGAAATTGATAAGGTTTTAATGATTTCGATAGAACCTTGTGTAATGACTAACAATACACCGATGAATGCAAAGAATATGCCGAGCACTTGTTTTTTTGTCATTTTGTCCTTTAAGATCATTCGAGCGAAAATTGCTGTTAATAAAGGATTCAGCCCCATTATTAATGCTCCGTTAACGGGAGATGTATATTTCAAACCAATAAAAAACAAGGCATTAAATCCAAATATTCCTATAATTCCAAGAACAATGTATGAAACGGCGTTTTTCCGTAATTGACTCTTGTTTATACCTTCAGTAAAAATCAAAATGATGAGCATCAGTGCAGCAGCTAAACCGAAACGCCATGCCGCAGAGAACGATGGAGAAAAATATCCAACCGTATATTTTGCAAGATTAAAAGTAGCTCCTGTAAAAATAGAGAAGCCAATTAACATCAGGTATATATTTAAATGTTTCATTTGTTTTCCACTTCCTCTTTCAAAATTGAATAATATGTATCCAGTTTTCCTTTTGTAGTAGAAATTACTTCTTCCAGCTCCTTTTTTTTAATTTCCATTTTCTCTAAGTGCTTGGTTAAAATCTCAATACGTTTATTTATAGATGGGGAGAGCTGTGCTGATTTAACATCCGAATTGATTTTTTCCAAAATGCAGCCGTCTTTGACAAACTCATTAATATCCTCTAAAGACATACCTGTTTCCTTTAAACTTTTAAGGAATGTCATGAACTGAATATCAGTCTCTGTATAAAAACGCCTTCCACTGTTTTTTCGTTTTGGTGGTGGAAGTAACCCAATCTTTTCGTAATATCTTAATGTATACGAGCTAATACTAGTCTTCTCAGCAGCTTTACTAATGGAATACAACAAACATCATTCCTCTCTTTTGATTAAAGTTAGTTTACAACTTAGAGTTAACTCTAAGTCAAGCAAATAAAAAAACCTGCTACCGCATGGTTACGGATTACAGGTTTTAGAAAATGAATAACATAAAAGGTAAACTGTATTATTTGAACAAATGGTATTAGCGTTTAAAAATGGCATCTTTTGAGTTCCACACGAGTTGATTATCCCAGGTCACCAATGCATGTTCTTTAGATTAGCCATCGTTAGCTATACCCAATAGATACGAGAACAGGCTTGTTTTCGCGTTTCGCTTTTTCATATGCTTCTTCTCCCTAAGGGAACCAGTCCACAGGGTTATGAGCAGGTTGAAGTAAAATAAGTAGACTTCTCAGCGATTAATCTATTGGGTTTATTGTTAGTGGGCATGGGATCCTCTTCTTTCGTTTTTTTATAAATACAAAACTTAGCTGATTTACTTAAAAGAGGGAGAATAAAATATACTATAATGTTTAATTATGTTAATTCGTCCTTTTCAGTCTTCTTTTCTTTTATTACAGGAAAAGATATTTTGGGCTCTGTTAAAATTCGATGTTGATAATTCCATAGTATTAAGGGGAACCCATAATTTATGGACTCCCCTTTAGTTCAATAAGAAAAATAACTGTCGAGTGTTACCTTACTATGTATATTTTGGAGGGAAAGATTTTTTTAGTCATTCCAATGATAAACGATTTGCACAACGCCAGAGGAAAATGTTCTTGTATTCACCATTTTTAAATTTATCCTCTGTTTTACATCAATAAACAACGGTTTTCCTTCTCCCAAAACAACAGGGTGAATAGATAATCTAAATTCATCAACAAGCCCCAAATTTATAAAAGTTGTAATGAGACTCGCTCCACCATATAGCCAAATGTCTTTGCCAGGCTTTTTCTTCAATTTATTTACTTCCTCAAGAATATTATCATTTATAAATATGGCTTGATTATCAATCTCATTTTGTGTTCTGGAAAAAACATATTTCTTTTTACTATGAACCAATTCCCAAATTTCCCTTTCTGTATCAGGGTATTCATTTTTTGGAATATATTTCCCCCATAAATCGTAGCTTTTTCTACCATATAAAATAGTATCAATTTGATTTAAGAAATCAGTAAACCCCATATCAGGGTCCATAATGCACCAATCAACTTCTCCATTTTTCCCTTCAATAAAACCATCTAAAGTAACTGCTAAATCTAAAATTATTCTTCTCTGTTTTAAGTTATTTGTCATAACTATTCATCCTTTTCCATAAGAAGTTGGTAGAAATTCTTCTCCCACTCTCGCACCAGATGGACTAAGTTGCGTTTGTGGACAGAGTGAAGAGCAATATCCTAAAATGAAAGTGCCCACTACTCTTTGCAGCTTGATTAGCAGGAACACTCTATATCTTCACTTGGTTAAATGAAAGCTCTGCTCGATTAAGTTATAGATTTCGCCTTCTGGATCTGTCCGTTCTAAAACAATTGAAATCCAATGTTCCTTATCCATATGATATCCGGGTAAGATATTTCCCCCATTTCTTAAGCTATCACTTATGTCAGGGGGACATTTTAGATTCAGAATATCTATTTCGTCATATCCTTCCAAGCCTAATTTTTCTGGGAGAACATTCATGATAAGACCGTACCATTTTTTGTTTGATTCATGTCTCAAAGAAGCATAGTTTGGGTATTTCTCCCACGGATAATCAGGCGATGTACCGTATTTTTCTTTGACGTGTTTAAAGATATCTTCTCTTGTTAACATACTCAATTACTCCTTTATTCACTCTAATTTCTTCTTGGAAATATCAAAGAGCCATCCTTGTTTGTCCTTTGGATGCTTCAATAGAGATGTCACCAATGGCAAGTCGAATAGCCGATGCTGACCAGAACCGGCTTGTTTTCGCGTTTCGCTTTTTCGAAGGCTTCCTCTCCCCAAGGGAACCAATTCACAGGGTTATGAGCATGTTGAAGTAAATATGGAGATTTCTCAGCGATTAATCTATTGGGTTTATTATTAGTGGGCGTGGGATCACCTTCTTTCTAAATGTTTTTTTAGTATTCTATTTCCACTATTTAATATACCAGATAGCTGAGGCCCGTCATAATTTGTCTGTGAGGTATTCCATAATGAAAATCAAGGGCTATAAACCCTTGATAGATTCATTATTTCACCTTTGAACTATAAAGATGGGTCTTCAATCGTAATGCTTTAACAAGATTGCTGAATTATGTCCTCCAAAACCAAAAGAATTTGATAGCCCATATTTCAATGGAAGGTGTCTCGCTTCTGATACAACATCTAAGTTGCAATCTGGATCTTGCTTCTCTACATTAATAGTGGGCGGAATAATTCCTCGTCTCAAACTTTCCACTAAAGCAATTGCTTCTACTCCGCCAGCAGCACCAAGCATGTGCCCAGTCATTGACTTGTTTGCAGTTGTTGGAATTTCACGTGAATGTTCACCAAATAATTTCTTAATAGCTAGAACTTCTGAACGATCACCTACTTGTGTACTTGTTGCATGAGCACTAATAACATCAATTTCACCTGTTGATATATTTGCACTTCTCAATGCTTTTTTCATTGCTAAGTAGGCACCCTTACCTTCTGGGTGTGATGCTACCATATGATGAGCATCTGAACTAGCTCCGTACCCCACTACTTCACATAATATCGGCGCATCTCTAAGAATAGCGTTTTCTAATGATTCTAATACTAAGATACCTGCGCCTTCACTCATAACAAAGCCATCTCTATCTGTATCGAATGGACGGCTGGCTCGACTTGGCTCTTGGTTTCTTGTAGATAGTGCATGGGCGTTTCCAAAACTAGCCAAAGATAACTGTGTGATTGCAGCTTCCGCTCCACCGGCAAATATAATATCTGCTTCATCATTTCGGATAGCATTGAAAGCTTCACCAATAGAGGTGTTCCCGATTGAACAGGCTGTGACTGGTGATAATGATGGTCCTTGTGCTCCTAATCTTATGCTTATTTGGGCCGCAGCTGCATTTGAAATCATCATTGGTACAAGGCTAGGGCTTACTCTCGCGGGACTTCGTTTATTTAATACATTCACATTATCAACAAGCGATTGTATGCCTCCGATTCCTGAACCAACATATACCCCTAAACGTTCAAGATCAATATTATCTAACTGTAATTGTGAATTTTCTAATGCTTGTTCGGCTGCTGCTAAGGCAAACTGACTAAAACGATCTAATCGTTTTGCTTCTTTTCTCCCCAATATTTCATCTGCATCGAAATCACGAACGATTCCAGCTATCTTTGTTTTATAATCAGCAGTATCAAAAGAATCAATTAGAGATATTCCCGATTGTCCTTTAACTAGTTGATTCCAAAAGCTATTTACATCATTTCCTAGTGGAGAAATAACTCCCATTCCAGTAATGACAACTCTTTTCATGATAATTCCCTCCTTGTTTTTATTAACATTAGCTATTGTGTTATCCTATTACAAGTTGTTGTTTATCCTAGTATAATTAATACTATTTTAAAGGGAGATCTTAATGAAACCTGAAACAAGACTTCAAGCTTTATCAGAATTTCTAAAGAACCAACGTTCGAAAATTACTCCCCAAATGGTTGGTTTACCTGTAGGAACCCGCAGAAGAACACCAGGACTAAGAAGAGAAGAAGTGGCTCAACTAGCCGGTGTAAGTCTTACTTGGTATACATGGTTAGAACAAGGCAGAGATATAAAAGTATCTACTTCGGTATTAGATGCTATTTCTCGAGCATTACAATTAAATAACGATGAAAGGAGATATTTGTATGCTCTAGCGTTAGAGGAAGGAGTGAAACAACCCTTTATAAATGAGAATGAGAGGGGAATCAGTCCCGCTTTAGCAAAAATTTTGCAGGAACTTCGTTATTGCCCAACGATTATATCAGATAGAAGAAGTCAGATTGTTGGGTGGAATCAAGCAGCAGCTAATGTATTTTTGGATTTTGAACAAATCATCCCGGCAGAAAGGAATATAATACGCTTACTATTCGCAAGAAAAGAATTTAAAAGTTTAGCAGTGAATTGGGAGCATTTTGTTAGAGGATATATTGCAATATTTAGAACATATTATGGACAGTATGTGGCTGATGACTGGTATGAGCAATTTATACAAGAAATGGAACAGGCGTATCCCGAGTTTCATAAAATTTGGAATGAAAATGAGATAAGCTCTGCTCCTGAAGTATTAATTGAGTTTCGTCATGCTAAGGTAGGTAAAATGTTGTTTAATCTTACTTCATTACAAGTGCATGGGGATACTGATTTAAGATGCAGCGTCTATACTCCAGTTGAGGATACTGAAACTGAGCTTAAGTTAAAACGTTTAATTGAAGGCTAGCTATCGTTTGGAGAGTAGTAATACTTCCTTTATTTTGTTTAGACTGTAAATAAAAAAACAACTAGTATATAGTTCCTATTCGTTTTTGTATTTGGATGAAGTTGTTGTGTGCATCTAATATAAAAAAGATCCTATGGCACCAATGACAAGTCGAATAACCGATACTGACTAGAACCGGCTTGTTTTCGCGTTTTGCTTTTTCGAAGGCTTCTTGACCCCACGGGAACCAGTCCACAGGGTTGTGGGCGTGTTGGAGTAAATATGGAGACTTCTCATCGATTAATCTATTGGGTTTACTTTTGTTTGGCATGGGATCACCTTCTTTCAAAATGTTTTTTAAAAGTATTCTCTTTCTTCTATTTAATATACCAGATACTTAAGATCTGTAATCATGTTTTCATGATGCATATAGGAATTAATGTATTAAAAAAGGCCATTAACGCAGCCTTTTTTAGTACACTTATTTTCTATTTGTTATTGACATTAAGGGTCTTAATTACTACTTTTGTTGCCTCAGCGATAAGCTTGTCGTTATAATCGGCATCTTTTTTATCGCGGCTTGAAAGTACGGCAAGAACAATAGGATCTTCTTTTGGCGGCCAAATAATCGCAATGTCATTTCGCGTACCATATGATCCTGCTCCAGTCTTATCAGCAACTTCCCAACCTTTTGGCACTCCAGCACGGATTAATGTATCTCCAGTCGTATTTCTCTTCATCCAATCTATTAAAAGTTCACGTTTCTCAGTTGGGAGTGCATCTCCCAGTGTAAAAGCTTGAAGACTAGTAGCAAGTGCTTTTGGTGTACTCGTATCATGAGTTTCACCTGGATTTACTTCATTTAAATCTGGCTCAAATCGCTCTGGGTTGGTAACGTGATCACCAATTTTATCCAGTGCTTTTTTAAATCCAGCCGGTCCCCCCAGTTGTGTAAGGATGAGATTTGCAGCAGTATTGTCACTGTATCGAAGAGAAGCATCGGAAAGCTCCTTCAGGGTCATCCCTGTATCAACATGCTTTTCTGTAATCGGATTATAATTGACAAGATCCTCACGTGTATAGGTGACTTTTTGATTCAGGTCTTCTATTGACTTCTGTTGTAAAAGTGCTCCTACAGCTAGAGCCTTATGAGTTGATGCATAAGCAAAACGCTCATCTGGATGGTAGGTTACTGTTTGATTTGTACCAGTATCCAACGCAAAGACACCAAGTTTAGCATCATATTCTTCTTCAAGCTTGGCAAAATCATGATTGCTGGAGGTTTCTTGTTTTTGGGGTTTCGTTAATTCAGCATCAACGTCATTGTTTGAACAGCCTACAAGCGTTGCGTATGAAAGAAATAGTACAGGTATCATTTTTCTGAATGTGGAAGTGCGAAAAATGTTGCTCAATGATTTCATTAAAGCTCAACCTCTTTCTTCAAAATATATTTTGTTCCATATAAAAATGCACCCCTAAGATACATACATACATAGATTACTCGGAGATTTTATTTATGTCTATCTTAAGGGGGGGCACATCAAGTAATCCAAAGGGATTTTTTAAAAAATAAGATTCATTATGAGAAGTTATATATAGATTTAATATTAACCAGCAGACGTTCCTCCATCGATTGTCAAAGTAGTCCCCGTTACATAAGAGGCTTCGTCAGAGAGAAGCCAGGCGATGCCTTTGGAAATCACTTTCGGTGTACCGACCCGTTTGCTTGGGCTCATCTCAGAGTAACTATTAAGCAGGGCTTCATCATTTTCCATTGTCTCTGTTCGTGTCGGTCCCGGAGCTACGGTATTGATACGAATGTCTTGGTTTGCATAGTCAAGCGCCGCTGATTTGCTCAGCCCTTCAACCGCATATTTTGAAGCGACATATGCGCTATTTGCCGCGAACACCTTAATGCCGGCTACTGAAGATGTATTTACGATCGATCCGCCTCCATTCTTTAACATTTGTTGGATTTCATGTTTCATGCTCAAATAAACACCCAATACGTTCGTTTGCATTGTATTTGAAAATAATTCCTTATCTGAATTGGCCAAAGGCGCTTGCTCCAGAACAACTCCTGCATTGTTGACGGCCAAATCCAGACGTCCATAACGGCTTACAATAACCTCAATAGCTTGGCTAATGCTTTCTTCATTAGTGACATCCATTTGGATGAAGAAAGCTTCTCCGCCAGCAGCGCGAATGTCACGTACCTTGCTCGCCGAATTGCTCGCGTCTGCCTCCGACAAACACTTTAGCGCCTCTTTCAGCCAATTCTTTGGCTACTGCTTTCCCAATACCACTAGTAGCTCCTGTAACAAGTGCGATTTTATTTCTCATGATAGTTACCCTCCATTATAATTGTAGTGAACGTTCATTCTAATATTTGAGTATAAAAAGTTGATCTGCCCCAGAGCGGGGCAGATCAACTTTTTATATGCGGATGTTTACAGCACTTACTTTCCAGCCAACAAGTTGAATCCCTTGTCCGTACTTACAGAGTTCCAGCAAGAGCAAATCGCCATTTTGATGACTTCAGGCGAAAGGTCAAGGTTGCCTTGGAGATGGTCTCTCATTAGGTAGACGATAGTCCCCCAGTGCATTTGCGCCATAAGCCATGGGTTTCCTGGTATAAACAGCTGTTCTTGAATGGCTTCTGCATATATCTGAGACAAGGGAGTACACCAAGCGTTCTTGCAGGTCTCTTTTTTGGATGAATCGTAAATATAAGGGGAGAAAGAATATTGTTCTATGAACTGAAATGCATCTGGGTAATCAAGGGTGAATTGAGTCAAATTTCTCCATATTCTCTCGAAACGTTCGAGGATCGAGGAGTTATTATAGAAGTCCTTTAGTACAATTTCAGTTTGAAACTCGACAATACTTGTAAACAGTTCGTTAACAATGTCTTCTTTTCCCGAGAAGCTGTTGTAAATGCTTCCCATCGAAACACCCGATTCACTGGAGATCATGGCCATTGATGTAGCCTGCAAGTCATTTGTTCTAAGGAGTCTAAGTGTTGTCTCAAGAACAGCTTTCTTGGATTTCTTATATTTTTCGAACATGGAATTCCTCCGCTATAAGTAAATTATGCAATTTTAGAATGAACGTTCACTCTAAGGTGAATTCATTTTTTTACTATTGTCAATATGGGGTCCTAACTTGAAATTTCACAGCACCCCCAGAACGAAATATTAGACCTTCTTGTAACAAGGAAGCTCATTTTTTCGTTTTGGGGATGAACTGTTTTTTTGGCTGATGGCGATGAAAAAAAGCCTTTATAAAAGGTCTTCGTTAACTATATTATTGAAGGTTATGTTATGCCACCATTGGCAAGTCGAATAACCGATACTGACCAGAACCGGCTTGTTTTCGCGTTTTGCTTTTTCGAAGGCTGCTTCTCCCCAAGGGATGGGATCACCTTCTTTCTTCATTTTTGGATTTTGATAAATGTATTCACAAAAATAACTTATCACAATCAGATAAAAAAATTCTCATACAGGTTATTTTTAAATAATCATTATTAATTTTAGGTTCGGATGAACTTACAATATGATATAGGAGATATATGTTTAAACGAAATGGAGATAAAACATTTTTGTTCGGTTATTGTATGTTTAAATTATCAATACTAAGGAATATGTAAGGGAGATCTTTATACAGGAGGTGTTCGCCTTACTTGGTAAGGCAAGCGATTGACAACCCTTAATCTTATTATCTTTGCCATTTTAATTGTGTTAACTGCATTTTTTGTTGCAACTGAATTTGCGATTGTCAAGATTAGAACTTCGAAAATAGACCAACTCATATTAGAGGGTAAAAAAGGCGCTGTATCAGCAAAAAAAGTTGTGACTCATTTGGACGAGTATTTGTCAGCCTGTCAGCTGGGAATCACTGTGACAGCGTTAGGAATTGGCTGGGTTGGAGAGTCGACTTTTGAAGTGATTCTGCACCCCTTATTTGTTTATTTTCATGTAAGTGAACCCGTCTCACATGTATTGATTTTAGTTATTGCTTTTGTCATGGCGACTTTTTTGCATGTGGTCGTTGGTGAACTTGCCCCCAAAACACTTGCGATTCAAAAAGCTGAAGCGATCACTCTTTTAACAGCAAAGCCTATTATCTGGTTTTATCGCATTTTGTATCCTTTTATCTGGTTTTTAAATGGTTCAGCCCGGTTTATCGTCGGACTCTTCGGGTTAAAACCTGCGTCAGAACATGAGCTTGCCCACTCTGAAGAGGAACTGCGCATTTTATTGTCTGAAAGCTATAAGAGCGGTGAAATCAATAAGAACGAGTTAAAGTATGTCAATAACATTTTTGAATTTGATGAAAGAATCGCTAAAGAAATCATGATTCCAAGAAGAGAAATACTAGCGATTTCTATCGATGATTCTTATGAATCTGTTGTTAAGACTATTAAGACAGAGAGCTATACAAGGTATCCGATTTTAAATGGAGATAAAGATACGATTATTGGTTTTATCAATGCCAAGGCGTTCTTGTCAGTTTATATTGATACAGATCAGAAAACAAAGGATCATTTCAAGTTAGAAAATCATATCAACCCTGTTATCCATGTGATTGAATCGGTTCCTATTCATGACTTATTAGTGAAAATGCAAAGAGAGCGAACTCATATCGCTATTCTTGTGGATGAATATGGCGGTACTTCAGGCTTGGTCACTGTTGAAGATATTCTTGAAGAAATAGTAGGCGACATCAGAGATGAATTTGATGAACATGAAGTGCCTGACATTCGAAAAATAAATGATGATCATTACATTTTAGATTCAAAAGTGCTTATTGAGGATGTAAATAAACTATTGGAAACCGCGTTAGAGAGTGTAGATGTCGATACAATAGGCGGCTGGTTTATGACTCAAAATATTGATGCCAAACTTGGCTCTGAAATAGAAGCCGAAGGATATGTGTTTAAAGTGCACAAAATAGACGGCCGGCATATTCATTATGTAGAGGTAAAACCG
This sequence comes from Bacillus vallismortis, assembly GCF_040784915.1. GTDB lineage: Bacteria > Bacillota > Bacilli > Bacillales > Bacillaceae > Bacillus > Bacillus subtilis_G. The sequence goes on along the minus strand of NZ_CP160797.1, from coordinate 4,213,407 downwards.
AAATGACGATGATTTTTTTGTAAGTGAGGCACTTACAGCCTGTGATGACTTAGCAATTCATCCAGGCTTTTTATATGAAATAAAAGACAAGCCGGATAACCAGAACCGGCTGGTTTTCACATTTCCCTTTTAAGTAGGCAGTTCGCACGATTGTGGGCGTGGTGAAACAGGCACAATGACTTCTCGGCGATTAACTCCAAAGAGTATTCTTCTCGGCAAGGTTACTGATTATGTTAAAATGCTACGTAGGTTATTTTATGAAGATTAGATACAAGGAGGTGCCCCTATGAAGTTAGATGAATTTTCTATTGGACAGGTTTTTCAAACTAAACCATTTGAATTAACAAAAGAGAATGTAATGAATTTTGCAGAAGAATATGACCCGCAATACATGCATGTAAATGAAGAGAAAGCAAAAATGGGCAGGTTTAACGGAATCATTGCATCTGGAATACAAACGTTAGCCATCACTTTTAAGCTCTGGATTGAAGAAGGGTGTCATGAGGACGATATTATTGCTGGAACAGGAATGAATCATATAAAATTCCTAGCACCCGTATACCCGAATGATAAGCTGAACACTATCGTTAAGGTTATTGATAAAAAACCAAATAAAAGTCAAACGGGAATACTTACTGTATTGTTATCTACCTATAATCAAAAAGAGGAAAAAGTGTTTGAAGGTGAGTTATCCGTATTAATGAAACGGTAAAAGATTTTGATAAATTACAAACAGGAACTTATTATAGGTTCCTGCTGATCATCATGGTGAATAAACATTAAGGCTTCTTTGGCTTTGTCAATTCGAAACTATGTTGCACCATATCATCAAGAGCCTCTTGTGAGAGGTTGCCATCTAAGATCACTGTATTCCAATGGTCTTTATTCATATGATACCCGGGCTTTACCTCTTTAAAAATACTACGCAGGAAATTGGCTCGCTCAGGTTCGCACTTAAGGTTAACGCATAAATGGCCATCAAGATGAAAGATAAGCGCAAACCATTTTTTATTCCCGTTGTGACGCATCACCGTCCGCCCTTCACCAAGGATAGTAGTAATTGATCATTTCCTCGTGATTCATAACTCTCCACCTCTATTTTTAGAAATAACCAATGATTCATCGTCATGATATCACAATGTAATGAATGGTTAGGTGATATTGTGAATATAAAGAAAGCTTAAAGGAGATCAAAGTCAACTAATCTCCTTTAACATCAACCATTTTTTGTGCAATTAGCTTAAAATCCTTTTCACTGATCTCAAAATGCCCAAACCGAAATGAGTAGCCCCAACGCTTCTCGTCTTTTATGAAAGAAAGATATGGGATTAATGGGCGAATGGGTATTTCTGTGCAATGAATGAAATGTATATGTCTTCGAAAAGGCTGAAAATCATTTGCCATATTAAATTGAAAAATATGACGATCTACTACTTTGCCTAAAGCAGTAAATTTTTGATATGGCGTACCTTCCTTAATATTGACCTTTGGAGAATAATAAATGATCCAATCACCTTTATTCATCTTTTTTAAGGGTGCCTCTTTGCCATGACAAAGTTGTGCAAATCCGCCTTGAATTGCTTTCATTACGTGATCTCGGGAAGCCACTCCCACCCAGTATCTTTTATGTTGCACAGGCACAGAGTCAGCATCCACAATCATCAGGTATGTGATTGTCTTGATTTGTATTTGTGACAGGGAAGTTCATTTCTTTCCATGCTGCAATCCCTCCCGTCAGCTCTTTCACTTTATATCCATGTTCTAATAAAAACTTTGCAACTTTTGCAGCGGTATTGCACCAGACATCCCAGCAATAAACAATGATTTCTTTTTCTTTTGGTATTTCGTTTAAACGAGATTGCAGTTCTTGTTCAGGAATAATGTGAGCATCTTTAATTGTTACATTCCTTACATGAATTGGACCGTTTCGAACATCGATTAAGACGTATTTCTCGGGATTCATTTGCTTAGCTTTCAAAAAATCCATAGGGCTGATCGTTGCTTCGAGACGTGCATTAAAATAATCGAGAGCTTGCATATTGTAAAACCTCCTGTTTTTTAAAGGGATCTCCAAATTTTAATAAGGAAATCTTTAAGTAATTGTCTTTCTTGTTGATTTAACGGAGCTAATACCTCTAATTCCGTATTAACTAAAAACTCCCAACGTGAATCCAATACATCGTTGCCTTTTTCAGTAATCTTAAGGCTATAGGATCTTCTGTCATTAGGATTTTTTGTTCTCTCAACAAATCCTAAAGTCTCGAGATGATCGATATGACTCACCATTGTAGTCCGATCGATTTGCAGATTTTCAGAAATATCTTTTTGTGATGAATAAGGGTTTCCTTTGATAAATAAAAGAACTCCGTATTGTCTTGCGTTAATCTCATACGGTCTAAGCCCTTCAGCAAATGTATTTTCCATTCGCTGGAGAACTTTTCCGAGTAGAAAACCATAGGATTGATTCCATTTTTCCAATTATTTCACCTCCAACAATATCAGTTTAACATATAATCAGCATAACTGATTATTTTTCGAGAAACAAGGTTTAAGTTTTATTTTTGATAAAGTGTATCTAACATGATCGGTGCTTCATAAAGCATTTTTTCAAGCGGCTATCTTAACGGCTATGGCACCAATGGCAAGTTGAATAGCTGACGCTGACCAGAACCGACTTGTTTTGGCGTTTCGCTTTTTCGAAGGCCTCTTCTTTTCTCAGAGGTAAGAGTCTACGGGGGTGTGGGCGTACGTATGGAGATTTCTAAGTGATTAATCTATTGGGTTTACTTTTATTTGGCATGGGATCACCTCCTCTCTTTGTATCTTTAACTTAAATCTTAGTTTAGAGAGGCGAGAAAGTTATTTTAATAGAATAATAAATGATGAATTAAAGATATCTAAGTGTTATTATGTTTAGATAGTACTTTTTGTTTAAAAATATAAAAGTCAATTTTGTAAAAAACCCTGGAATTTTCATGTGATTTATAAGATAATAATACAAGTAATAATAAGGAGGTGTTGCTATGCACCCTATTGCCATTGATCTTTTTTGTGGAGCAGGTGGTATGAGTGAGGGCATTCTTCAAGCTGGGTTTCATATCGTATTCTCCTCTGATATAAGTGAAGATGTTGAAAAAACGTACACTTTTAGACATGAGCAACTAGGATTGATTCATGGTGAAAACACTTATTTCCAGAGAGCTGATATAAGAAATTTAACATCAGAAGAGATTTTATCTGCAATTAGAAATTTAAGAATGTTTGAAGATAAAGATAATGTACCACAGATAGATGCAATTTTCGGTGGTCCACCATGTCAAGGATTTAGCAGAGCAGGACTTCGTAAAAAAGATGACCCTAGAAACATGTTATTTAGAGAGTATTTAAGAATTGTAAAAGACATACACCCTAGATACGTTATTATGGAAAATGTTGAAGGGTTTATGGATACTAGAATGGATGGCTATATAGGCATTACAGGTGAAGCATATGAAGATGGAAGTTTAATGCCTGAGATTTTGATAAATGAATTTAATGAAATTGGTTATTTAACCTTAGAACCAAGGCTGTTAGATGCTTCAAATTACGGTGTGCCCCAAAGAAGAAAAAGAGCAATATTTATAGCATATTTGGCAGGAGAAGAAGTGCCAGATTATCCAGAACCTATAACACTAAATGAAAATGAAAAAATATCAGTTGATGCGGCTATAAGTGATTTAATTATTGATAGTGTGAAAAAAGAAAAGTACTTTAATGATTACTCTGAGTACCAACTTTCCTCAATTAATGGAAGAACAAAATCAGTTGCAGGTACTCCTATTCATTCAAACAGGAATCTATATAATCATGATTTATCAAACCATAGCGTGCTTATTCAGGAAAGGTTTTCTCTGTTTCGGGAAGGTGAAAGCTCTTCAATGTTAAAAAAACGAATTAGAGAAGAAGGAATAAATTTAACTGAATATCCATCTCTCTTAAAAGAGTGTGTGAACAAACTTCAAGAGGAGTATGGACCTGAACAAGTTATTTCCCTTTTTAATAGGCCACCTGTTGATGAAGAATTGATTAACGCTTTGCTCACTAAAAAGAATAATAGATATAGATATAAGAAAGATAGTGTTTCTCCTACAGTTGTGACATTGCCTGATGATTATTTAACACCTTATGAGAACAGAATTCCTACTGTGAGAGAAATGGCAAGATTACAATCTTTTGATGATAGTTTCATCTTTTTAGGTAAAAGAACAACTGGAGGGCAACGTAGAAAAGTAGAAGTACCTCAGTATACGCAAGTTGGAAATGCTGTCCCACCGTTGTTAGCAAAAGCAATTGGTACTAAAATAATTCAAGCTATTAAAGCATCAAAAGAGAAACGCCTAAAAATTTAAGTATAGGCGTCTTTTTTTTTAGTTAATAAAAATTTGAAATATGAAGAGTTGATGCTACTATTTGTAACTCTGTGTTTAGTCTTCTCAACATCTCACTTGTTGTAAGGTGGGGAATTTTTTCATAAAGATATCTTTTGCAGAATTAGCCTCCAAGGCATAAAAAAAGTGAATTAAATAATTACTTCTATTTTTGACTTTTTGGTTAATAAAGGAAATCTTCAGTGATTGATATGTTTAAGGTTTGATTGTTTAGCGTGGAATCAGCAATTTTAGATTTTAATTTACTTCACTTTTTATGTTCGTTTCCATAAAAATGCTTTTTACCATGGATACCGTTTTCTCAAAGACACTTTTCTTAATTAAAGAGAGTGTCTTTTATTATTTTAATAGAAATTAAAAACCAGATAATATGTAAACTTAAACGGATTAAAAAGTGGTTTTTGATTGTATATTATAAGAAAGATTATAAAAACAAGGGGGTAACTTTTTTGCAAATTTTTTTCGGGGAAAATGTTGGTAAAATAATGACAAAAAGGGGATTGACTCAAAAAAAATTAAAAGAATTATCAAAGGTTTCAAGACAAACGATAAATAAAACTTTACAACTAACATCACAGAAAGATCTTGATATTAGTTTAACAACAGCATTATCAATTGCTAAGGCACTAAATGTAGATTTCCCTAGCTTATTTTCTAGAATAACTACTCTTGAGGATATGAATAAATATAGGGATGATAACTATTTAATCATATATTCCGAAAATGTGAAAAGGTTACATAGAGGAAATTTACAGAAATACTTATCTACTCAACCAGGGGTAAGTGAGTCAACTATCAGTGAGATACTAAATTTGCAAGTGAACAACCCAAAATTATCATCAATGATTTATATTTCAGAGGCATTAGGATGCCATTTAAGTGAACTATTAAGAAGAGAGGGATGAATTCAATGATTTTTGAACCTTATAAAGATGAAATTGATATTATTAACACTATTCACAAGTTCAATGAATCGGAATATGTGTTAATAAGATTGACATCTACTATGATAAACAAAAATAATCCAGATGCTAATGCCTTATTTCGTGATTTATTGAAAAGTAAGGGTATTGTAGATTATGATAAACTTCCTAACGGTGGAAATAATGGACAAAAAGTTAATGGCAAATTGTTATTAAATAGTTCTGTGCAAGATGTAAAATTGAATCTATATAAGGTTGCAGGGAGAAGAAGCGATAGACGTTTTTCAATTTACGGAATACAAAAAATGTGGGAAGCAGGAAAAGTAAATGTATGTGATTTACTCTATATAACAGTAACCGATTTAGCTGGGGCTAAGCAGATTGTAATTCTTAATTTGACTAATAATGTTCCTTCGGAAGAAGTATTAACTAAAGTCTTTGGTATAGATAAAGTTGCTGACTCAGCTAGTCGGTTGTTGCCTCAAATTAAAAAAATAGCACAAGCTGGTTTCCACAAGAACTCAAAAGGGAGTGGCAAAGTATCACCTAAGGATGTTGGTGATACCTTGGAGTTTCTGTTAGGCATTAAAACCAATAATAATCAAGAAGCAGATTTTGAAGGGAAGATTGAAATAAAATCGAAAACAGGAAAGACATTAGATACTCTTTTTACTTTGAGGCCTCAATTTGGTGGAACGATAGTTGAACAAATTGAAAAAAATGATAGAAGTAGAGTATCTGCTTTTACTCGTTTATACGGGTATGATTCTGATAAACATCTGGGCTATAAGAGTTTATATATTACAGTTGGTACGCGAATAGCGCCTCAAAATAGTTTAGGTTTTTTTCTGGAAGTTAATGAAGAAGGAAGAAGAGTTGAACTGAGAAAAAAGAGTACTTCTAATAATGAAGATGAATTAACTGCATACTGGACTTTTTCAAGTTTGGAAAGTGAGCTTTCCTTGAAGCATCCTGCTACTCTCTGGGTAAAAGCTGATCAAAGAATGAATGGGGATACTGCTGAATTTAGATATTTAGAGGCTGAACTTTCAAGATCTCCACAATTTACAACATTTCTTTCGTTAATCAAAAGCGGTGGAATTACTTACGATTGGCGAGGATATACTACTCCAAGGGGTAAGTATCAAGGCAAAAACCATGGTAATGCTTGGCGTATCAGAGGGAAAAATAGAAAATTTTTATTTGGTGAAATAGAAACAATTAATTTAATATAAAAGAGCATCACTATTTCTTATTGTCTTTTTTAAATAAGGAGTGAGTTTAATTTTTTCCTAAGGAAGATATTATGGGTCACACACTGTTATAAGTCAGAATAAATTGGAATGAATCTGAAAAAAATGCAGTATATTTCAATTAAAGAGAAAAGTTTTTAAACTTACGAAAAATTTTTAATAGAATTATTAAAAAAGGCAGCCAAATTGGTTGTCTTTTTGTGGTTGCACTAAGAGACCTTCTACTAATGTAACATGGGTGTATAGCTATGTAAACTATGAGAAGTGGCTTGTTTTCACGTTCCGCTTTTTCAAATGCTTCTTCTCCCTAAGAGTTCTGATTGATTCTCTTGGATTTATTCTTAGTAGGCATAAGATCACCTTCTTTCTATATTGTCTAATCTTTTTATGATTAAATAAGATCCTGTTCATTGAATATATTTTATAAGAGTGTGATATTCAATTTTGAGGATAAAAAACGTCGTTCAAAAAGGTATAAAAAAGTGAAGGATCATTCCTCCTAATACACAGCCAACGCCCCAAAGAAGACAACATAACTGTACAATTTCAGAAATTAAAATTTAACGTTTATATGAAGCCAGAAGCAACTTTCGTGTTTGGACATCTTGTTCACGTTGTGGAAAAACGTTAAAAATCGTTTTTATTCATTTTTATTCATATACTCATTCCCCCATATCCTTATGGATGCAATAATAGGAGAAAGCTTCTTACCGTGTTCGGTCAGAGAATATTCCACCTTCTTGGGGACAGTATTCTCTACTTTTCTCTTCACAATGCCATCTGCTTCCAGTTCTCTCAGCTGCAGCGTCAGCATCCTTTGTGTAATGCCTGGTATTAAACGTTTAAGCTCATTAAATCTGACTGATTGGTGAGACAGGATATCGAGGATGATTCCTTTCCATTTCCCGCCGTTAATATGCAGCGTCATTTCCACGGGACAAGCCATTTTTACTTCTGTACTGCAAGCGCCAAATCCATTTAACCGGTTTCCCATATTTGTCACCTCACAATGTAAGTTACAAAAATGTGCGTCATTACATAATTAACTAAGATGTATTACAGTAAATATATCAAAAAATTTCCAAAGGGAGTGGTTGGCATGAATTTGAGACAATTGTCAGAACATGTCTTTCAATGTGAATTTGAGCTTGATGTGCCTATTCGGATTCCGGTTCATATTTGGTTTGTTAAAGATGGTGATGATGTTTATATCATTGATACGGGAATAGAACGTTTTGCGGATGCTCAGATCAGGGCAGCGTTAGCGATCGGCAGTCCAAAAGCCATTTTGCTTACCCATGGCCACAGCGATCATATTCAAGGTGCATCAAAATGGTTAGAGAGATTTGATATTCCAATTTATGCCCATCAGAAAGAACTAATCTATATCAATGGGGAAGCGCCTTATCCGAACAAAAATGAGGTGGAGAACACAGGGGTAGCCCATATTGTCCAGCCGCTGATGAAACAGACGCTTGCCCACTTGCCGCTGCAATTCTATCTTACACCCGGACATTCCCCGGGGCATGTTGTGTACCATCATGAAGTCGATCATGTTCTATTATCAGGTGATCTTTTTATCACAAGTAAGAAAAATTTACACCCGCCTATCAGAAGATTCAGTGTTGACATGAATGAAAACATCGACAGCGGCGCAATCATAGATGAAATCAAACCAACCCTCATCTGCTCTTCACATGGCGAAGAAATTGTTTATAACGAAGAATTGTATAAAAACTATGTGTTAAGGTATAGGGGCTAAAGGAAGTGAGAAAAAACATATCTAGCAATATTGATATGTTTAAAGAGACATTTAGAGATACTCCGATATCTCAATGAGATTCTGATCGGGGTCTCTTATACAAACAGATAGAACCGGGCCAAGTGCATCGGTTTTTTTGATTGAGCCTTCCTCGGTATTGACGTTTGTTTTCTTGAGATGCTCCAGTATTTTATTGATAGATGCATTAGTGATCCTGGGAGAGGGCGATTAAACAAACGGTCATGAGCGAGCTTGGAGCCTTACATCACACTGAAAGAAGAAGTGGAGGAGGATAAGCTGAAAATCCTTCATCATGCTGAAAGCTTTGATCCGCTTTACTCTCATATGTTAATCAAAAAGAAAAAATGGCAGCTGCCTGCCGCGGAGGCGTTTGCGGAGCTTGTTTTACATTCGATTCGTGAGAAAAAGGAGTGTGTGTCAAGGCTTACTCCTTTTCTATTTAAACAGCAGCTGTGAGCTTTGGTTTTACAAATTTCATAAAAATCCCTCTGACTAATGGTCCCATAATCAGTAATTGCAATGGATAAGCTAAGATGAAATTTTTCAATACAATCATTAGGTAAGCGCTGAAGAGGCTGTCCCCGTTCAGTCCATTTGATAAAGCAGCTGTCACTAAACCGAACACAGACATACAAAGCACCATGCCGATCACCATACACGTCGACACGGCAAGAACAACATATAATGTCTTAGACTTGTCAAACGGCATGCTGAAGGCAATCTTTTTGGCAAGGGGGCCCACTAACAGTAAATCTAACAGCAGCGCTACAATAAAACCGATGATCATTTCAAAAACTGTTACAAATGAAAAATCGTGTATAGCTCCGTTGATGATGGCATTGTAAATCGACATGACGCAGACCATCCCAAAACACATCATCACGCCAAAGATAAGACCTTCTTTTTTATTTGTTGGCATACAATCATTCCTTCTCTTAATAATGGGTGATTAGTATACCAATGAACCGCTCATGCTCATAAGTGACAAATTTGTGAACAATTTATTGGCCAGAATCTTCTTCTTTTGTCATCAGCACATGCGGAATGCCGTCCAGCATAAATTCTTCTGATGCTGTCTGATAGCCGAGTTTTTCATAAAAGTCTGCCGCCTGTGTCTGGCCGTACAGTTTGAATGAGGAAATGCCTTGTTCTTTCACAATGCGTTCTAACGCATCGACGATCTTTTTGCCCAGCCCGAATTTGCGATAGGGTTTCAGAATGCAGATTCTTTCCAGTTTTCCCACCTGATCAACAATACGGACACGTGCAGTGCCAACGGGTTCATTCTGATGATAAACGAGAATGTGCCGGCAATCTTCGCGGAGTGTATCGAACTCATCAAATTCATCTGAAACGGGACAGCCTTGTTCCTCTACAAATACTGTCTTTCTGATTTCAAACGCTGTATTCAAATCATGTTCTGACGTTATTCTTTTCACATTCATGATGTGAGCCTCTCTTTTTTATCGGTTTGTGACCCAATGGGCGGGGATTTGTAGTGACGGCGGCAGTTTTGTGTTTGCATCGCCGTTTGCGGCATTCACCTGTGCCTGCGTCAGAAAAATGCTCCCGGTCAGGTCGGCGCCGCTGAGATCAGCGTCTCTTACATCTGCACCGATAAAGTCTGACATTCTCAGGTCTGCATCTCTCAGATCGGCAGCAATGAGCAGTGCTCCTCTTAGGTTTGCTCCGCGCAGATCAAGCCCTTTCAGTTTCGCGCCGATCAGGACACTTCCCCGGCTGATTTTTTTCGGGCGTTTTGGATTGCGTGCTTGGGCGCGCACCAGCTCACTCGTTTTTAACAGCCATTCATTGATCTCAGCCCGGTGCTCGTGTACTTGCAGTGTCAGCAAATTTTCCTTGCTGAGTCTGGTGAGCTTGTCTATTTTTTCGAAACAGGCCCGCAGCTCGCGATGAATCGGTTTGGCCGTCTCTATAGAAAGCGCTTCGTGTAAATACCAGAGCATTTCGTGCAGCTGCTGCATGATTGGGAAAACGTCAAACATTTCGTTGGCTGTTTTCGGGTGGTTTCGCCAATCCTTTCCCTCATAAGTGATTTGGGATACTTTCTGGCCGGCGCCAAAGCATTCATAAGCAGAACAGCCTCGAAACCCCTTTTCTCGGAGGTCTTTATGGATAGAACATTGATAGTTTGATTGTAAGTTGCGGCAAGGCGTACCCCCGTCTTTATCAAAAGCAAAATCCGCTGATTTCGCATAAGGCAAAGCGACACAGCACAGGCCAAAACAGTGCTGGCAATCCGCGCTTAAATCATGATGTATATTATCATGTAACGTTACTTCAGCAGACAATATCGTTCACCCCTCCACTTGGGAACTTTGTTAAATATATCTATTTGATTATATAGGAAGCAGGGGTACTTGTCATTTTGTTTTTAGGGTTTCAGATGGCCAGACGATGTATAATATATCCAATCATGATGATTAGGAGGGCATCCTTTGGAACAGCAAATAAAAGACATCATCTCTGCGTGTGATTTGGCAATTCAAAATGAAGATTTTGATACACTGATGAATTACTACACGGAAGATGCCATTTTAGTTGTGAAGCCGGCATGATCGCGCGAGGCAAAGAAGAAATCAAAAAAGCGTTTATGGCGATCGCAAACTATTTCAATCATCATATTGTCCCGACACAAGGGGAAATGACCATTTTGGAAGCAGGAGACACTGCACTGGTCCTTTCTCAGACACTGCTTGATTCGGATAAAATAGATTCCGAGTATGCGATGGAAAGAAGGGCGACCTGTGTGTTTAAGAAGAATGCGCAAGGCGAGTGGCTTTGTGCCATCGATAATTCATATGGAACGGATTTAATTGGTGTTTAGCGTCCAGATATGTCTTTGACATGCTATTTGCGCATATAATGATTCATTCAGCTGATGAGGGAAGGTGACTTCATTGAATCTGTATGACATCAGAATGAATCCTTATTGGTTTTATGCAGACAGGCACAGAGGGTTTGTTCAATATCCATACGTATTTCGGCAGCCCATTGCATCCTCCAGCGCCATCATTACATCAGCCCGCGGAGATGTAACGGGAGACAGCGTTATTGATGAGGTCTTTCTCACTGGCATCCAAATGCCTGGCAGCCCTTTATGGAGAAATATCACATTGGTGATCCGTGACGGCAGAACCCATCAGGAACAGCGAATCCAGCTCCAAAACAATATGGGATATAATCCGTCTCTTTTTCTCGGGGATATGACAGGCGACAAGGTGGATGATGTGGCAGTGGTAATAGACACTGGGGGAAGCGGCGGCACGATATATGCGTATGTTTTTGCCTATCTAAACCGGCAGTTCCGACAGATTTTTCATTCGGATGTGTTTAATGCTGAATGGAAGTACAGTGTGAGCTATCAAAATCAATACAAGGCAAATGTCATCAGCCATCATCAGAACGAAACGTATATCCTCGACCTTACTTACAAGGGCAGGGAATATTTGAATGAGATTTATACCCAGCAGGGTGTGTTGAAAATGCCGATAGAAGGCTGGGTGAATCCCTTGTCTGGCTTGTACCCGGTTGATTTTGACAGAGACGGCACGTACGAATTGCTGGCGTACCAGCGGATCGCCGGGAGGTATAATGCTGACTCACTGGGATATGTCCAAACCGTGTTGAAATGGAACAGACGGAGATTTATGCTTGACCGCCAGAATGTATTGATTGTTGGGAGTCACTTATCGTGAGTATAAAACGGTCGGCCTATGATTTATTTGTATCACTATCGCCCAGACGGAATAGGATATAGCACATTGCAAATGAGGAGAGATTCTGTTTGAGTAATCAAGAGGCGATTGAGCAAATTGTGTACGGCCTGAATTTGGATTTAGCCTGGGAGTATGCTGCGGGGATACAATATGCGCAGCATGCCAGTCTCCTGAAGGGAGCCGCCTATTTTGCGGTTGCCGAAGAATTGCAAGAGCATTCTCAGGATGAGTTTGGCCATGCGGTCGTGTTAAATGAATTAATTCAGTATTTAGGGGGAATCCCGACAACACAAGTGGCCCCGGTATATACGTCAATGGATAATGATGAAATGCTCCGGCAGGATCTCCAAGGTGAATATGATGCGATTCGCCGCTATTTGCAGCGAATTCGCCAATTCGAAGCACTCGGCATGTATGACTCTGCCCAAAAAATCAGAAATATTGCAGTAACTGAACAAGAGCATGCCATTGATTTGGAAATGGCTTTAGGTATTGAAAAAAAGGAGATTCCTGCACCCAAATTTTCATTTCATGACAAATAGGGGAAGTTGTCTCATGAGAGATGGCTTATTTTTTTGGCCAAAGAAAAAGAGTGCTTTCAACACGCACTCTTTATTCCAGCTTAATTCGTTTTACATCCCCTAATACAAACACATAAAAAACCAGCCCGAGCAGCAGTACAAAACCGGCTACCAGAAAGCTGAGCGTAAAGGATCCTGTCACATCGACCAAATATCCCGTCAGTGAAGCAGCGATAATGCCTCCGAACAAGTTGTTTGCCAGATTCACCATGGAGCTCAGCATGGACACGGAACCGATCGGTGCCAGTTCTGCTGAAATGGACCAGCCGACTGGAGCGGTTGCGGAAATACCGGCGAGTCCGATTGAAATACAGATAATCGCGACGGTGATATTGTTCGTCAGAATCGAGCCTAAAAAGAAAAAGCCAAAGCTCATTCCGACAATGATTACCGTTCGGTACACCTTGGTGTTAGGATAACCTTTCTTAATGAAGTAATCGACGAGCCAGCCGCCGACGACAATTCCGGAAATGGTTGAGATCAGCCAGGGCACGGCTGTAAATAAACCGGACGACATGATATCCATTCCGTATGTATGTTTAAAGAAAGTCGGAAGCCAGGTGAGCAGCAGGTTGAATGTATAGCCGTACCCAGTAAATCCAATCATCAAGCCCCATACTTTACGGTTGGAGAAAAGCTTTTTTAAAAGCGGACCCGTTTTGTAAGGGATTTGCTCTGTTGTCATTGAATTGTGTCTTTGAATATAGTTTAGCTCACTTTTGGAAATGCGTTTGTGCCGTTCAGGCTGCTCATAATAATGCCAGAAAAAGATCGTAAATAGCACATTGATGCACCCAATCGTTAAAAAAGCGACACGCCAGTCAAACGCGGTGACAAGAAAGGCGACCAATGGCGCGCCGATTACGTTTGAAAACTTGGCGGCCGAGTCGAACAGTGAGTTGGCCAAGCCCCGCTCGCTTGGAGGAAACCATAGAGCGGTTGCCTTGGAAGCGGCAGGGAACGCAGAGGCGCTCGTCAGCCCAATGAGAAAACGGAACAAATATAACAGCAATTTTCCTTGCAAAAAAGCAAGAAGAATCGTTAAAAAGCTCCATATGGTCATTCCGATCCTTGTGACCCATGCCACGCCAAACCGATCCAGCAAACTCCCGACAGGCAGCTGCATCAGTGTATAGGAATAGGTGTAAATGGAAAACACGATGCCGAGTTCTGTTGCTGTAAGGTGAAATGAATCTTGTATGGCGGGGGCTGCTACAGAGATGGCCACTCGGTCAAAATAATTAAGAATAATAATGCCGCTGAGTAACGAAGATATGTACCATCTGGTATGCCCAGGCCGTTTCACGCGCTCTTGACTCATGATGAAAACCTCCTCTGTCATAGCATGATCTCCTGATGAAAATACCATTCAAATTTTCAATACCACAGCGTGCTTTTGCGTAAACGGACAACAGGAATTTGACTGAAAATGCCCGGTGCTTTAGAATGAAAGTAATAAAAATGAACACTCCAAAGGGGAGTAGCTTTTACAGTAAAGTCGTCATTACGGGACAAGATGTCCTCGGCTTTGCTGGCAATCTCATTGTTAGCGAGACCTTTGCCAAATCTATTTGGTGAAGGTCTTTTTGTTTCGGAACTTCACCAAATCGGTGGAGTTTTTTCGTTTTTATCAAAAATGGAGAGGAGCGTCGGTATGTCTAAGCTGAAAAAGTGGCTGAAGCGTGAAATGGTGAGGAAAGGGCTGCCGTTAGCAAAAGAGAAATTGATCCCGATCTTAAAGGAAAAGATGAAGAAGAAGCGATGAGGAGGCTAACGATGAAAATCATTTTGACTGTTCTTGCCGGTGTGGGGCTTTTGAGTGCAGGCGGATGTGGCATGTTGGACCAGGTGAATGACGGATTGAATTATACAAGTGAAGCCGCAGGCTATGTGGAGAAAGTGAAGACATTTGCAGAGGAGGCACCTGAATTGGCCGAGCAAGCTGTAAATGACGCGGAGGCGAAAGGAAAACTTGAAGCACAGCTTGAAACGGTTCAGCAGGCTGCCGTTGATTTTAATGAATTAACACCGCCTGATGCCGCAGCGAAGATTCATCAAACCATTCAGGAGCATAACGAAACCTTGCAGAAAAGCGCTGAAGATGTGTTAAAACAAGTGGAAGAAGGCAAGGTATCGCTTGAAACATTGGAGCAGTCGGACATTGTCCAAAAAGCAAAGCAAATCACTGATGTGATGGGGCAGATTGAAAAGCTGGGCGAATAAGAAAAAGGCATCCCTGCGCGGGATGCTTTTTCATTATTCAGCCATTGCGTCTGTTAAGACAGGGACGACTTGTTTTTTACGGGAAACAACGCCTTTTAAGAGGGCTGTGTTGTTTTCTAATGTAACGTTGAACGCTTTTTCCACGTTCGCTGCTTCGTTACCGATCGCAAGGGCAAGTGAATCATTTTCTAAGATGTCTGTGATGACAAGAAGGAATAGGTCAAGTTTCTTCTCAGCCACAACCTTAGAAATCGCAGCTTCTAATTCAGCTTGGCGTTTTTTCACATCTTCAATGTCTACTGTATTCACTTGTGCGATTTCGACTTTTTTGCTGCCGAGTGTAAATTCTTTCGCATCAAGAGAAATCAGCTCTTCGACTGTTTTTTTGCTTAAATCAGCGCCAGCTTTCAGCATGTTCAAGCCGTATTCTTCAGCATCTACGCCGGCGATCTCCGCAAGCTCTTTTGCTGCCGCTACGTCTTGGTCTGTGCAAGTTGGAGATTTGAATAACAGTGAGTCAGAAATGATCGCAGACAGCATAAGGCCGGCAATTTCTTTTTCGATCTTCACGTTATTTTCTTTGTACATTTTGTTTAAGATTGTAGCCGTACAGCCTACAGGCTCAGCACGATAGTAAAGCGGCTCAGCTGTTTCAAAGTTAGCGATGCGGTGGTGGTCGATCACTTCAAGAACCTGAACATCTTCAATGTCCTTGATGCTTTGCTGGCGTTCGTTATGGTCAACCAGGATAACACCGTTTACTTCGTTTGCAGCTGTTTCTACAAGACGAGGGCTTTCTTGTTTGAAGTAGTCAAGCGCGTATTGTGTTTCGCCGTTGACCTGTCCGAGACGGACTGGCTCAGCATTAAAGCCGAGTTTGTTTTTCAAATCAGCATAAGCAATCGCAGAACAAATCGTATCTGTGTCTGGGTTTTGGTGTCCGAAAATAAGTATTTTTTCCATGATAGCTCCTTATCCTTTTTAAGTAGTGTAATCTTTATATAGTTTAACACGTCTTGCTGCGAGTGTAATCATACAAACCCTTAAAAATTGATGTGAATAAGAAGCATTTTCTTTGAGCTGAAGAGAAAGGGCGTGTAAAATACTGGGTAGCTAAGTTGCGAAATGTGATGTAGTATCAAAAAAGGTACTATTGGAGGTCAAGTATGAGCGAAAAAAAGAATAAATACCCGAACAAAGAAGGCTGTCCAGTTGAATTTACGCTAGATGTCATTGGCGGAAAGTGGAAAGGAATTCTTTTTTATCACATGATAGATGGCAAGAAACGGTTCAATGAGTTTCGCCGAATCTGCCCGAGTATTACCCAGAGAATGCTCACCCTCCAGCTGCGGGAGCTGGAAGCGGATGGTATCGTGCATCGTGAGGTTTACCATCAGGTGCCGCCCAAGGTTGAATATTCTCTGACGGAATTTGGGCGAACGCTTGAACCGATTGTTTTGCAAATGAAGGAATGGGGAGAATCCAACAGAAATGTGCTGGAATCTTATCGTTCGAACGGCTTGCTGAAGGATCAGCAGAAATAGCAGCAAAGGGAACTCCTTTGCTGCTTGTTTTATTTCATTGAAAGGGCTTTGTTGGCGTTTCTGACATCATTTTTCAATAGTTCAGAAAGGTTGTAAGCTGGATAGTATCCGCGCTGATACATGTATTGGAATATTTGCGCATGCCATTTAATGGCTGCATTCAGCTGTTTGACAAGCACGTTTCTTAATTGAGGTGTCGCTGTTTCAGTGATGGCAATGGCGTAGTTGCGGACAGATGTTTTGGCAAGAACAAGCAAGTCGCCGCTGTAGAATGGGTTATCCGCACGTTCCTCTTCGTCTTCACGAGGCATCGGTGCCTGAGGGAAGAACTGGAGAAGCTCTCTTAAATTTTGCTCAATGGCTTGTATGGATACGGCATAAAGCTGTTTAAGCTGAGGGTCTTTTACTTCTTTTATCATTTTCTTCAGTTTAATGAGTCCGATTGCCTGAAAAGCGACCAGCTCATGCAACTCTAATGTCTCATGCCAAGCCAATGTTCTGCGTTCATCCATGTAACAATTCTCCTTTATCAATGAGATTCCATATCAGCATATGCCCAACGCTCAATGTTGTTCATGATGTTTTGAAGTTTTTAAAACGGGAAATTCACCTTATATAGGATACGGGTTGAGAACATGCAAATGAGGTGAAACACATGTGGGACATGATAAGGAATTTTTTCTTGTTTAGCAGCGGCGTTCTGCAGGCAACAACCCTTTTACTGGTGATCTTGATCTTTATGTATGTCAGAAAAACGAAAAAGAAAAACAAGGAATCTTCTGGCTTTATGGATGATAAACATTAATCGTGATGGGCATTCTTTTCAAAGAATGTCTTTTCATTTGCAATGTTTCACATGAAACATCAGCGTCATTTTACTTGCGATTTGGACTTATGTTAAAATATAAAAGTAAAATGTAGAGAAGATATTAAAACATTCGATGCAAGCATGTTGCAACGATGAAAAAAGAGCAGTCGTTTATGCTGCTCTTTTCTATTCGTGTTTTAAGGATGATACGAGGTGACTAAGTGAAACAAACGAGAGCTTTAATGGAAGGCGCTGTTTTAATCAGTCTGTTTGCGATCATCACGCTTTTGGTCGTATATGTACCTGTGATCGGAACAATTTTGTTTTTTGCACTGCCACTGCCCATGATCCTGTATACGATTAGACATGGATTCAAATTGGGAATATGGATGGGCGCTGTCAGTCTTCCGGTTGTTTTTATTGTCGGGTCCTTTAACGGACTTATTTTAGCTTTTATGTCAGCTTGCGCCGGCATTGCCATGGGGCACTTTTTCAAAAAGAAAGAACCCGGGAACGCGATCATTTCGGGCGCCCTTATTTATATGCTTAGTATTGTCTTCTATTTTGTGATAAGCATTCAGTTTTTGGGTATCAATATCATTGATGAAGCAATGACACAATACCGGCAGTCTCTTGATATGGTAGAAACGGTAGTGAAGCAGTCGGGCAATGCTGAACAGCTTGACAAGCAATTGAAACTGATGGAAGAACAATTGGGTATCGTTCAATATCTTTTTCCAACAGCTATTGTGATGGTAGGAGCTCTTTTTTCTTTCCTCAGTTACCTTATCGCTAAGCCGCTCTTAAGGCGATTCTCCCCCGATATTCCTAATCTAAAGCCTTTTAGAGAGTTGAAGTTTCCGCAAAGTGTTGTAGTGCTGTATTTAATGATTGTGTTGCTTTCATTTTTGCCTTTAGAAAAGGGCCAAATGCTGTACTCTATCGCTTTAAATGGGGAGTTTATACTCGGGTTTCTTATTTTCATCCAAGGTTTATCATTTATCTTTTTCTATTGCCATAAAAAACAATATCCGAAGGCTGTGGCTGTGATTGCAGTGGTTCTTGGGCTCGTGCATCCGATTTTTATGGCAGCGATTCGCATTTTAGGCGTTATAGATATAGGCTTTAATATAAGGAATAAGGTGAAATGAACATGAGTTTTACTCACATGGTGGGGAGTGATAGAAATGCCAAGCTTTTATGAAAAACCGCTGTTTCGGTATCCCATCTATGCAATGATTGCTCTGTCAATCATTGCAATCCTCATCAGCTTTTATTTTAACTGGATATTAGGAACCGTCGAAGTGCTGTTGCTTGCAGTTATTTTGTTTTTTATTAAACGCGCTGATTCTCTTATTCGACAAGAGATTGATGATTATATTTCTACGTTATCCTACAGGTTGAAAAAAGTCGGTGAAGAGGCATTGATGGAAATGCCGATCGGCATCATGCTTTTTAATGATCAATATTATATAGAATGGGCAAATCCGTTCCTTTCTTCTTGCTTTAATGAAAGCACATTAGTGGGGAGATCACTTTACGATACCTGTGAATCGGTTGTGCCGCTCATCAAACAAGAGGTGGAATCGGAAACGGTTACATTGAATGACCGTAAGTTTAAGGTTGTCATCAAACGGGATGAGCGCCTGTTGTATTTCTTTGATGTAACGGAACAAATCCAGATTGAAAAGCTTTATGAAAACGAAAGAACCGTGCTGGCGTATATTTTCCTTGATAATTATGATGATGTGACACAAGGGTTGGATGACCAGACGAGAAGCACAATGAACAGCCAGGTGACATCTTTGCTGAACGCTTGGGCGCAGGAGTACGGGATCTTCCTGAAAAGGACGTCTTCAGAACGCTTTATTGCTGTACTTAATGAACACATCTTAACTGAACTCGAAAATTCGAAGTTTTCAATTCTTGATGAGGTACGGGAAAAAACCTCATTCGACGGCGTTGCGCTGACGTTAAGTGTTGGTGTCGGGGCTTCAGTCTCCTCGCTGAAAGAACTTGGCGATTTGGCGCAATCCAGCTTGGATTTAGCGCTGGGACGCGGCGGAGACCAAGTAGCCATTAAGCTGCCGAACGGCAAGGTGAAGTTTTACGGAGGTAAAACAAACCCGATGGAGAAACGAACAAGGGTGCGGGCCCGTGTCATTTCCCATGCCTTAAAGGAAATCGTCTCTGAAAGCAGCAATGTGATTATCATGGGTCATAAATTTCCTGACATGGATTCTATCGGCGCAGCGATCGGAATTTTAAAGGTGGCTCAGGCAAATAACAAAGACGGTTTTATCGTCATTGATCCAAACCAAATCGGATCAAGTGTCCAGCGTTTGATTGAAGAAATCAAAAAATATGAAGAGCTGTGGTCAAGGTTTATTACCCCTGAAGAAGCGATGGAGATTTCCAATGATGACACGCTGCTTGTGATCGTTGATACACATAAGCCGTCACTTGTCATGGAGGAACGGCTGGTCAATAAAATTGAACATGTCGTGGTCATCGACCATCACCGCAGGGGTGAGGAGTTTATCAGAGATCCGCTGCTCGTTTATATGGAGCCGTACGCTTCTTCGACAGCTGAATTGGTGACAGAGCTGCTTGAATATCAGCCGAAGCGCTTAAAAATCAATATGATTGAAGCAACAGCCCTATTAGCTGGTATAATAGTGGATACAAAGAGCTTTTCTCTCCGCACAGGATCGCGGACTTTTGATGCTGCTTCTTATTTAAGGGCAAAAGGCGCCGATACGGTGCTTGTGCAGAAGTTCCTGAAAGAAACCGTTGATTCCTATATTAAACGGGCGAAGCTGATCCAGCATACGGTCCTTTATAAAGAGAACATTGCGATTGCTTCTCTTCCTGAAAATGAGGAGGAATACTTCGATCAAGTGCTGGTTGCGCAGGCGGCTGATTCGCTGCTCTCTATGAGTGAGGTTGAGGCTTCATTTGCGGTGGCGAGACGGGATGAACAAACCGTTTGTATCAGTGCGCGGTCACTTGGCGAGGTCAATGTTCAGATCATCATGGAGGCGCTGGAAGGCGGAGGACATTTAACAAATGCGGCGACTCAGCTGTCCGGCATTTCAGTAACAGAAGCGCTGAAGCGGCTGAAGCACGCCATAGATGAGTATTTTGAGGGAGGCGTACAGAGATGAAGGTTATTTTCTTACAAGATGTAAAAGGAAAAGGAAAAAAAGGCGAAGTCAAAAACGTAGCAGACGGATATGCGCAAAACTTTCTGATTAAAAAAGGCCTCGCGGTGGAAGCGAACGCGTCAAACATCAGCGTGCTAAACGGACAAAAGCAGAAAGAGAAAAAAGAAGCCATCGCCGAGCTTGAGCAGGCAAAGAACTTAAAAGAGACTTTAGAAAAACTGACTGTTGAGCTCAGCGCGAAATCAGGTGAAGGCGGCCGTTTATTCGGTTCTGTAACAAGTAAACAAATTACTGCACAGCTCCAAAAAGACCATAAGATTAAAGTAGATAAGCGGAAACTTGACTTGCCGGACGGCATTCGTGCGTTAGGATATACAAACGTGCCTGTGAAGCTGCATCCTGAGGTGCAGGCTGTGTTGAAGGTACATGTGAAAGAAGAAGCTTAATAGAAATAGAAAAGAAGGCTTGGAGCAATCCAAGCCTCTTTTTTTATTTATTCCACAAGATAAAGAGTTTGCTGGCTTTCACCGCCAGGTCCTCCTCTCATGCCTTGATGACTGCTGTTTGTGCCGCTGGAGGAACTGCTGTACTCGTAAGATGATATTTCTTTTCCGGTTTTCTTAATCCAGGAAACAAGATCGCTGTTGCCTGAGTTATTTTCTGACAGAAGGAAGTATTTCACTTTTCCTTCTTTGACCAGTTTTTTCAGTTCGGAAACAGTCAGAATAGGATCTGTGCCGTTAAATCCGCCCATTGCCATAACAGATTCATTTTCATTAATGATGTATGGCGCAGCTGTTACGGTTGTCAAAGTAGCGAATAAATACTCTTCACCGGTATTATGCTTTCTCAGATAGGACAGGAGTGCGGTGTCGACCTCTGAGGAGAACATGCTCCCGCCGTTTGCTGAACTTTTGAGCTGCGGACCCGATTCCGGAAGGACGCTGTTGCCTCCGTATAGAAGCGGTGTTGCTGACCAGTAGACCGGTGCGAGCAGCAGAACGCATAGGCTGATGATGGTCAGCTGCTTGCTGAACGGATGGCTGCGTTTAAGCATCAGAAGCGCAAGAGTGACGCCAAATCCTAATAGTCCCAGTACATACATCCATACACTGCCGATTTGGCTTGTATAAGCGCTCAGAATATAAACCTGAAACGCGGCTGTGATCAGAACGGCTGCGGGCAGCAGGCAGCTGGCCCAGTCTTTATTGTTTTTGTATAAACGGTACATCGTATACCAGCCAATGCCGGAAAGTGCGGCAATCGGCGGTGCCAGCATGATCAAATAATACTGGTGGAAGAATCCTGCGACGCTGAAGAAACCAGCCACAGGAACGAGCCAAGCTGTCCAGAAGATCGTTTCTTTCATTTCAGCTGCTTGTCCGCGGCGATCACGGTACCAGCTGACGATTCCGCCCAGCAATCCGATCAATGCGAATGGAAGCATCCAACTGATTTGGCCGGAAAGCGCCGATTGGAAGAGACGAAGCGGTCCTGCATCGCCGGTGCCGAACATAGTCATGCTTGTTCCGCCGCCACCGCCAGGTCCTCCGTTTCCAGGTCCGTTACCTCTTGTTGGAGGTGTGCCACCGCCTCCATTGGAAGCGCCGGTCTGTCCGCTGGGCGGCTGAGGTGCCTGTGAGTTGTTCTGGAATGATTGGTTATCGTTTTGATTGCTGACACTTCCGTCAGTTTTGCTGGTTCCGTCCTGAGAGGAAAATGATCCGCTTCCGTTTGGCGTTTGCATGGTGTTATGATTCTGCGTGTTACCGCCGGCGGCAATTGTATCACCCTTTGCAAGACCAGTGGTTTGTCCTAACAGACGCTCTGTGCCGTTGTAACCGAAGGCCAGTTCTAACACTGAGTTGGTCTGGCTGCTTCCGACATACGGGCGGCTGGTAGATGAGGCTGAATCGACCACAACTGCCCATGAGAGCGAAAGGCTTGTCAGAAGGATGAGAGACAGAATCAGAGAGCCGATTTTTTTCTTCAGAGAAACCCGAGATGCAATCAGGTAGAATAACACAAATGCAGGCAATACCATAAACGCTTGCATCATTTTCATATTAAAGGCGAGTCCAATCAGGGCAAATGCCGTCAACAGCCAAAGCAGTTTGCCTTGCTTTACTGCCCGAAGCAGGCAAGCTGAACCGAGCAATAAGGTAAAGACAAGCATGCTGTCAATGTTGTTTGTTCGGCTGACGGCTGCTGCAATAGGCGTCAGTGCCATGACAAGTGCGGCAATGCGGGCCGCTCCAATTCCAAAGGCCGGTTTGATCATTCTGTAGATAAGGTATACAGATCCAACTCCGGCGAGAGCCTGAGGCATGATTACACTCCACGTGTGAACGCCGAAAACCAGTGCGAAAATCGTTTGAACCCATAAAACAACAGGCGGTTTATCCACTGTTACAAATCCGGAAGGGTCAAAAGACGCATAGAAGAAATTGTGGAAGCTTAGCGTCATGCTTTTCACAGCCGCCAAATAGTATTGGTTCGCTGTGTCATCCTGCCAAATGTTATACGTATTTAGAAAAGCCGCTGCAAGCAAAATGAGAATAAGGATAAAGTCGAATCGTTTGTTTTTCATCGTTTTTCACCTCTTTATGGTGTCTAATTGTAAAAAACAAATATGAAAAACTTATGAATAAACCATAACTATTCAAAGAATTTCATGGAAAAAAGCGGAGAGATCTTCCCCGCTTTTTAGGCTGAATTTCTTTGTTTCTCTGGCTGAAGAATGTATTGATCCCGACCGGCTCCCAGCCCGGCTGCTCCCATTGTGATCAGGGCGGCAATGAGAAGGACAAGCGGCATTGTCCATGAATGCGTCTGGTCAAAGAGATAGCCGACAAAGATTGGCCCGACGGCTGCAAGCAGGTAGCCGAACGACTGAGACATGCCTGACAGCGCGGCGGCCTGCTGGGCATTTTCACTGCGGAGACCAATCAAAGTGAGCGCCAGACTAATGCTGGAGCCTTGTCCGATACCGATGATGATCATCCAGACGGCAAGCAGGATATGGCTGCCGCCCGCCAGCAATCCGCATAGTCCGATGAGATAAACGGCAGTCAGCCCCGCAACAATGCCGCGCTGGTGTTTCAAGCGATCTGCGAAAACAGGTGTCAGAAACGTGGAAGGCAGACTCGCAAATTGCATGAGTGACACCATCCATCCGGCTGTTGACGTATCAATCCCGTGTGAACGGAGAATTTCGGGAAACCATGCGATGCTGCTGTAAAATAAAAAGGATTGCAGTCCCATAAAAATGGTGACATGCCATGCCATTTTGGAAGCCCAAATGGAACTGGTTTGTAGCTTTACCGCCTTGTTTGCCGTATCCCGGTGGCGCAGCTGAGGAATCCAGATTAGCAATGCAAGGAAAGCTAAACCGCCCCATAAGAGAAAGGCCTGTTTCCATCCGCCCTCCATTTGTGCTGCCAGAGGTACACTGACACCTGACGCTAAAGCGGCGAATATACACATTGAGGTGGTATATAAGCTGATCATGATTCCTGATTTTTCAGGGTATTTATGCTTAATTAAGCTTGGGAGCAGAACGTTTCCGATGGCAATGCCGATGCCGATTAATGCCGTTCCGGCAAATAAGGCCGAGATCAAGCCGGCAGAACGAAGCAAAATCCCGATCAATAATATCAGAAGGCCGAGCCATAAGGTCCGTTCATTTCCAAGCCGCTGTCCAAACTTAGGCGCAAGCGGAGAAAGAACCGCAAACGAAAGCAGCGGCAGCGCTGTTAAAAATCCGGCTGTCCCATTCGACATATGAAGATCTGCCCTGATTGAGCTGATGACCGGACCAACTGAAGTGATCGCTGGTCTCAAGTTAAAGGCGATAAAGATAATGCCGATGATCAGCCAAAAAGATTGGATGTTTTTGTGTTTTGGCAAAGCAGTTACTCCTTCTTTCTAACATATACTAAATATAATTCCATAAGATATCAGCAAGTATGCGAACGAATGCTACGATTGTTCTTCTTCTTTCTGCAATTCGGCCAATTTGGCAAGCAGGATATGCTGAGGCATATGCATGATCTGTTCAAGCGGCAGATTCAAGGACTCTGCAAGCTTTTGTGCAGTTTCAGCAGAAATTTGCAAAGGTCTCACAAAAGATTCCTCCTCTCTTCTGTCCATTGTACAAGAATCAGATGGGAAACGTAAGAAGATGTCACAAAGGAGTAGAGCAATCCGAAAATGCCCGTTATAAAAGAGGTAAGGAGGGTTCCTATGTACACGCAGTTGCCATTATTAAAACAAATGCTGAATGAACGACAAAAAGACACTGAGAAAGCTGTCACCTTTGAAGAATATTTAGCAGTGAGGCTAAAGCTTCAAGAACTGATGGGGAAATGTGCTTCGTTCGAGGAGTGGGATCTATATCAAAAAGCGGCGGATCTGATGATGCACACAGGTTTCCAATGGATGAAATAAGGCGATACCGCTAAAAACCCCCCGCTGCCGCGAAGGGTTTCATTCATTAATATGAGTATTCCTCTTCTACATTTTTAAACTTGTCATAAATCACAAGCTTTGCCGGACTGTTTTCTTTTGCCACCTGTTTGGCTTTTTCAATTGCGGCGTCTTTAGATGTATACAAAGCTGTCGGCGCCACATTCTCCACCTTAATAAACCAGCCATCCGCATCGACATTGGGTGTAACGGCATATTCTTTCATCATCTTTCATTCCTCCCTCACGTTTTATTTCGTCTTTCCCGACCTGTTACTGTCCGAAACGATCCAATCGGCTACCTGAAAAAAACAGGAAACAGACAATTTTTCTATTTTTTTTCTGTGGAAATGGTAGAATGGAGTTTGGAGATTTTTTAATGAGAGGACGGTGCTTAGCATGACAGACCTTCTAAATGATCGGCTTCCTCCGCAAAATATAGAAGCCGAACAAGCCGTGTTAGGCGCTATTTTTTTACAGCCGTCTGCTTTAACACTGGCTTCAGAAGTATTGATTCCAGATGATTTCTATAGAATGTCCCACCAAAAAATCTATAATGCGATGCTGGTGCTCGGTGACCGAGGTGAACCGGTTGATCTAGTGACGGTTACGTCAGAGCTTGCGAACACAGAACTGCTGGAAGAAGTGGGTGGCATTTCGTATCTGACAGATATCGCAAACTCAGTGCCGACAGCGGCTAACATAGAATATTATGCGAAAATCGTTGAGGAAAAATCGATTCTTCGCCGATTAATCAGAACTGCGACAACCATCGCTCAAGACGGATATACCCGTGAGGATGAGGTCGAGGATTTACTCAGTGAAGCGGAAAAAACGATTATGGAAGTGGCGCAGCGCAAAAACACGAGTGCCTTCCAAAACATTAAGGACGTCCTTGTCCAGACCTATGACAATATCGAACAGCTTCACAATCGTAAAGGCGATATAACCGGAATTCCGACAGGATTTACGGAGCTTGACCGGATGACTGCCGGGTTCCAGCGCAACGATTTGATCATTGTCGCCGCCCGTCCGTCAGTGGGGAAAACGGCCTTTGCCCTGAACATCGCACAAAACGTGGCGACCAAAACCGACGAGAGCGTAGCGATTTTCAGTCTTGAGATGGGTGCAGAGCAGCTCGTTATGCGTATGCTTTGTGCCGAAGGAAACATCAATGCCCAAAATCTTCGTACCGGCAACCTGACGGAAGAGGATTGGGGCAAACTGACAATGGCGATGGGAAGCCTGTCGAACAGCGGGATTTACATTGACGATACACCGGGTATCCGCGTGAGTGAAATCCGCGCCAAATGCCGCCGCTTGAAGCAGGAAAGCGGACTAGGCATGATTTTGATAGACTATCTGCAATTGATTCAGGGAAGCGGACGTTCAAAGGATAACCGTCAGCAGGAAGTATCAGAAATTTCCCGTGAACTGAAGTCGATCGCCAGGGAGCTGCAAGTCCCTGTTATCGCGCTTTCTCAGCTTTCCCGGGGCGTTGAGCAGCGTCAGGATAAACGTCCGATGATGTCTGATATCCGGGAATCTGGAAGTATCGAGCAGGACGCGGATATTGTCGCGTTCCTTTATCGTGACGACTACTATGACAAAGAATCTGAGAATAAAAATATTATCGAAATCATTATTGCCAAACAGCGTAACGGCCCGGTAGGAACCGTGTCTCTTGCGTTCGTAAAAGAATACAATAAATTCGTCAACCTGGAACGGCGTTTTGATGACGCAGGTGTTCCGCCCGGTGCATAAACCCCAAGAGCTGATCTTGGGGTTTTTTTCATTCGAAAGATGGAAGAAAAACCGGACGCACAGCGGATGTGAATTTGAAAGCGGTTTAATAAAATAGGGCGTAAAGGAGATGGTAACATGGGATACTGTTTTTCATCTTTTCACGCAGCGCAAATCCGGATTGCGCGGCCTACAGGCCAGCTTGATGAGATCATTCGTTTTTACGAAGAGGGACTGGACTTGAAACGAATTGGCGGATTTTCGCAGCATAACGGGTATGGAGGTGTCATGTTCGGCCTTCCTCATGCCGATTATCATTTGGAATTCACCCAGTATGAGGATGGGGAAAGCACTGCTCCAGTTTCACATCCCGACAGCCTCCTCGTTTTTTATGTGCCGAATGTGAATGAACTGGCATCGGTCACTTCAAGGCTAAAACACATGGGCTATCAAGAGGTCGAATCAGAGAACCCGTACTGGAGTCATGGAGGCGTGACGATAGAGGATCCAGACGGCTGGCGAGTCGTTTTTATGAATACCAAAGGGATTTCAGGCAAGTGATACTTTTTCATGCTAAAGGACAAAAGTTTCACAAGCTTTTTATGACGAAGCCGTTAGAAAACGCTTCTAAAAAGAATGGAAGCGAACGAATATAGTTTTATATTAATTTAATGTTCGGATTTAAGATTGACTTTCTGTTTCTTCACTGATAAACTTGATTTGTTTGAATAGAATCGTTTTAAAGGTTAACGGAGGTGCACGGACATGTCTTCAGTAGTTGTAGTAGGTACGCAATGGGGCGATGAAGGAAAAGGTAAAATTACAGATTTCCTCTCAGAAAATGCAGAAGTGATCGCCCGTTATCAAGGCGGAAATAACGCAGGGCACACAATCAAGTTTGACGGAGTCACATACAAGCTTCACTTAATCCCGTCTGGAATTTTCTATAAGGATAAAACGTGTGTGATCGGAAACGGAATGGTTGTAGATCCGAAAGCATTAGTCACAGAGCTTGCGTATCTTCATGAGCGCAACGTCAGTACAGACAACCTGAGAATCAGCAACAGAGCTCACGTCATTCTGCCGTATCACTTGAAATTGGATGAAGTGGAAGAAGAGCGAAAAGGGGCTAACAAGATCGGCACAACGAAAAAAGGAATCGGCCCTGCTTATATGGATAAAGCAGCCCGCATCGGAATTCGCATCGCGGATCTGTTAGACCGTGACGCGTTTGCGGAGAAGCTTGAACGCAATCTTGAAGAAAAAAACCGCCTGCTCGAGAAAATGTACGAGACAGAAGGGTTTAAAATTGAGGATATCTTAGACGAATATTATGAGTACGGCCAGCAGATTAAAAAATATGTCTGCGATACATCTGTTGTCTTAAATGATGCGCTTGATGATGGGCGCCGCGTGTTATTTGAAGGCGCGCAAGGGGTAATGCTCGATATCGACCAAGGAACATACCCATTTGTTACGTCATCTAACCCGGTTGCCGGCGGTGTCACGATCGGATCTGGCGTCGGCCCGACCAAAATTCAGCACGTTGTCGGTGTATCAAAAGCATATACGACTCGTGTCGGCGACGGTCCTTTCCCGACTGAGCTGAAAGATGAAATCGGCGATCAAATCCGTGAAGTCGGACGGGAGTATGGAACAACAACAGGCCGTCCGCGCCGTGTCGGCTGGTTTGACAGCGTCGTTGTCCGCCACGCCCGCCGTGTGAGCGGAATTACAGATCTTTCTCTGAACTCAATCGACGTTTTAACAGGAATTGAAACGCTGAAAATCTGTGTGGCGTACCGCTACAAAGGCGAAATCATTGAAGAATTCCCGGCAAGCCTTAAAGCACTTGCTGATTGTGAGCCGGTATATGAAGAAATGCCGGGATGGACTGAGGATATCACAGGTGCGAAAAGCTTGAGCGAGCTTCCGGAAAACGCGCGTCACTATCTTGAGCGTGTGTCTCAGCTGACAGGCATTCCGCTTTCTATTTTCTCTGTCGGCCCAGACCGTTCACAGACAAATGTCCTTCGCAGCGTGTACCGTGCGAACTAAATAGATTATGCTTCAGGCCCCTGAATCCAGGGGCTTGTTTTTTGTTTGAAAGCCGCATCTAAGTTGGTCTAAGAAAAAAATATGAAAAAAACCAAAAAAGTTATTGCCACTTCTATTTGTTCGTGATATTATAAATCTCGTTGTTACGGAAACTGCTTCAATAGAGTACTAGATAAGAACTTGGTCAAAGTTGTTTGCTCTATGGAAACTCCGACATCTTAAGAGCCATTAGCTCAGTTGGTAGAGCATCTGACTTTTAATCAGAGGGTCGAAGGTTCGAGTCCTTCATGGCTCACCATTTCGTGAAGGCCCGTTGGTCAAGCGGTTAAGACACCGCCCTTTCACGGCGGTAACACGGGTTCGAATCCCGTACGGGTCATTGATTTACTTTAGCGTTATTGCTAAATTCCTTATTTGTCTGCGAGGGCTGACACGACAGCTCTCCAGGCAATTACTGTAAGGTCCGGTAGTTCAGTTGGTTAGAATGCCTGCCTGTCACGCAGGAGGTCGCGGGTTCGAGTCCCGTCCGGACCGCCATTTTACTTTACTTAGTAGAGAAAAATAAAACATTTGGCTCGGTAGCTCAGTTGGTAGAGCAACGGACTGAAAATCCGTGTGTCGGCGGTTCGATTCCGTCCCGAGCCACTTACCAAACGCATCTGCAATTGTAGGTGCGTTTTTTCTTTTAGGAAAAGGCGAACATGAGAAGTGTTATAATAGAAGAAAAAGGGAGAACCGGCCCTGCGGCCGGCTCAAAGAAGAAGACGTCATCGATAAAGACGCATTCCGATGTCGGGAGGTTTCAGTTAAGTTATCTTTTTTATAAAAATTTGACTAGCATGACAAAAGAGAAACAATTGGCGGATAAAGGTGAAACATGTGTTTTTTTCTAAACCTTTATTTTTTTTATCTTTTGACCTTTAACCGTTATAATAGACAAGGACCCAATGTTTACACGGGCCATAAGTGATGAAACGAATGTTATTTAGATGAAAAGAAGTTATTCGGCAGGAGGAAATCAAAATGATGGATAAGAAGATCCTTGTAGTAGATGATGAAAAACCGATTGCAGATATATTGGAATTTAACTTAAGAAAAGAAGGCTATGAAGTGCACTGTGCCCACGACGGAAATGAAGCGGTTGAAATGGTAGAAGAGCTTCAGCCTGATTTAATTCTTTTAGATATTATGCTTCCTAATAAAGACGGCGTTGAAGTGTGCCGTGAAGTCAGAAAGAAATACGATATGCCGATCATTATGCTGACGGCTAAGGATTCAGAAATTGACAAGGTCATCGGGCTTGAAATCGGTGCTGATGACTATGTCACAAAACCATTTAGCACACGTGAGCTTCTGGCTCGTGTGAAAGCGAACTTGCGCCGCCAGCTGACAACAGCGCCTGCGGAGGAAGAGTCGTCCTCTAACGAAATTCATATCGGCTCTCTTGTCATCTTCCCTGACGCGTACGTCGTATCAAAACGAGATGAAACAATCGAATTGACTCATCGTGAGTTCGAATTGCTTCATTATTTAGCAAAACATATCGGACAAGTGATGACCCGTGAACATTTGCTTCAAACCGTTTGGGGTTATGATTACTTTGGTGACGTCAGAACGGTTGACGTAACAGTCCGCCGGCTTCGTGAAAAAATTGAGGATAACCCAAGCCATCCAAATTGGATTGTCACACGCCGCGGCGTAGGTTATTACTTGAGAAATCCAGAACAGGACTAATGCCCTTATGAATAAGGTTGGTTTTTTTCGGTCGATCCAATTTAAGATTACCTTGATATATGTGCTTTTGATCATCATTGCCATGCAAATCATTGGGGTGTATTTTGTCAATCAGGTCGAGAAATCACTGATGAGCTCTTATGAACAATCACTGAATCAGCGAATCGACAACCTTTCTTACTATATCGAACAAGAATATAAAAGCGATAACGACAGCACCGTTATTAAGGATGACGTCAGCCGTATATTGAATGATTTCACGAAAAGTGATGAGGTCCGGGAAATTAGTTTTGTAGATAAAAGCTATGAAGTGGTCGGTTCTTCAAAGCCGTATGGTGAGGAAGTGGCAGGGAAACAAACGACCGATCTGATATTTAAAAGGATTTTTTCTACTAAACAATCGTATTTAAGAAAGTACTATGACCCGAAAAGCAAAATCAGAGTTCTCATTTCCGCAAAGCCTGTCATGACTGAAAACCAAGAGGTTGTCGGCGCGATCTATGTTGTCGCGAGTATGGAAGATGTCTTTAATCAAATGAAGACTATCAACACGATACTGGCGTCCGGCACTGGTTTGGCGCTCGTTTTGACCGCCCTTCTCGGTATTTTTCTGGCACGAACCATCACCCATCCGCTTTCAGATATGAGAAAGCAGGCCATGGAGCTCGCGAAAGGGAATTTCTCGAGGAAGGTTAAAAAGTATGGGCATGATGAAATCGGGCAGCTCGCCACCACGTTTAATCACTTAACGAAAGAGCTTGAAGATGCCCAGGCGATGACAGAAGGAGAGCGCAGAAAGCTTGCCTCTGTTATTGCTTATATGACAGACGGCGTTATCGCTACAAACCGAAACGGAGCGATTATTCTTTTAAACAGCCCGGCGCTGGAGCTGTTGAACGTTTCACGTGAAACAGCTTTAGAAATGCCGATTACGAGTTTGTTGGGGATTCAAGAGAATTATACGTTTGAAGATTTAGTGGAGCAGCAGGATTCTTTGCTGCTTGAAATTGAGCGAGATGATCAACTAACAGTGCTTCGCGTGAATTTCTCTGTGATTCAAAGGGAACATGGCAAAATTGATGGCTTAATTGCTGTTCTTTACGATGTAACCGAGCAAGAGAAAATGGATCAGGAACGCAGAGAATTCGTGGCGAATGTATCACACGAGCTGCGGACGCCGCTTACGACAATGCGCAGTTATTTAGAAGCGTTAGCTGAAGGTGCGTGGGAAAATAAAGACATTGCCCCGCGTTTCTTAATGGTGACGCAAAATGAAACAGAGCGCATGATCCGGCTTGTCAATGATTTGCTTCAGCTTTCGAAATTCGACAGCAAGGATTATCAATTTAACCGGGAATGGATTCAAATTGTCCGGTTTATGTCTCTGATTATTGACCGTTTTGAAATGACAAAAGAACAGCATGTGGAATTTATTCGTAATCTGCCGGACAGAAATCTGTACGTTGAGATTGACCAGGATAAAATTACACAAGTGCTTGATAATATTATTTCCAACGCTTTAAAATACTCACCGGAAGGCGGACATGTGACGTTCTCAATTGACGTAAACGAAGAGGAAGAGCTTCTCTATATCAGCGTCAAGGATGAAGGGATCGGTATTCCGAAAAAAGATGTCGAAAAAGTCTTTGACCGCTTCTACAGGGTGGATAAAGCAAGAACGAGAAAGCTCGGCGGCACCGGTCTGGGACTGGCGATTGCCAGAGAAATGGTTCAGGCGCATGGCGGGGATATTTGGGCGGACAGCATAGAAGGAAAAGGCACGACGATTACATTTACTCTTCCATATAAAGAGGAACAAGAGGATGATTGGGATGAAGCGTGAAAATATAAAAACGATATTACTTACGATACTCGTCGTCATCAGCCTTGTGTTTACGTGGGGGATATGGACGTTCCAGCCAAACTTTTCCGGAGGCTCATCATCAACAGCGTCTACTGTGCGTGAGAAGCATAAAATCGAAAAAAACACCCAAAAGCTGTCTGAAACGGTAAGGCCGAGGGACATGTTTATCCATGATGGCGGCGCTCATTATAAAGTGAATGATGATTCACTTTATAATGAAGTCTGGTCTGACTTGCCGCATTGGGATGTAAAAGGGATCAAAGATATTTCTGATCAGTATGACAAGACTTCATTTAAGAGCTGGTTTTACGGGATAAGCGGTTATGATGCGAAGCTTGACTTGCAATTCAACGACACGATTCCTATTGATATCTTCCAAACGCTGTTTAAATGGTCTAACCAGTCATTTGAGTACAGTTCATTTGACCACATTTTGATTCCGATTAATGAAACAAAAGCGAACAAGAAAATCTATTTGGTGTCTTTCAGCAAGCAGCTGATTCTGGAAGTGACTGTTGAATCGGCTAACTACCGGAACATGATGAATGACTTGAAAAACAGTCAATCAAACATGCCGGCATTCAGTCTGTTTTCTATCGGTTCAAAGAAAGAGTTTCTGCTGTCGAACAAAACGCTTACGATGGACAAAAAAGAATTTGTCACAGAATCGATTAAAACAAACACCTTTAAGCAGGCCTTGTTCAGCGATCCAAGTATTGTAAGGGAAGATTCGAATTACAACAACAGAAATGTGCTGACAGATGGAATCAGCCGTTTAGATGTGAATCTAAGCCAGCGCCAGGTACAATTCCAACAGCGCAATTTGGTGCAGAGCACTTCCTATCAAACAGGTGAATTAATTAAAAAGAGCCAAAAATACCTTGAGGATACGGGCAGCTGGACAGATCACTATCAATTTTTCAATATCAATGACAGCCAGCAGTTAAGCTTCTATATCTTTATGGACCAGATGCCGGTCATTAACAGTACCGCCAAACCATTCGGAGCGACATCCGCGATTACGGTGCAATGGGCCAACGATGAAATTCTCAGCTATAAGCGGCCGAATTACAGTCTCGGAACGAATCCGATTAAAACGACAGAGACTGAGCTGATGAGCGGGAGCGAAGTGAAGATGCTGCTTTCTAAACAAACGGCATATAATACGGATAAAATTGATCAGATCTTCCTTGCGTATCAATTGGTATCAACATCATCCAATAATGACCCTCTTGTTGAACTGGAACCGGTTTGGGGGATGAAAATAAACGGGAAAATTGTGCCGATCACGAAGGACTTATTAACGAAGGAGGGGGCAAACAGTGGAGTGGAATAAGACAAAATCAATCTTCATCGTTGCCTTCCTCATTTTAGATATTTTTTTAGGCTATCAGTTTTTTCAAAAATGGCAGTCTACCAGCAAAGATTATGAAGTCATTAAAAATGATGTCGAGCATGACATGAAGGCCGATCATATTACGTATGAAGGGCTGAATAAGGAAGCAACAGAAGGCTACAGAATCACAGCGAATCAAAAGGCCTTCACCAAGGACGAAATTGAGGCGCTCAAGGATCAAAAGCCGTTGATGGACATGCCTAGTGATGATCGTAAAGTAACGACCCTGAAAATGAAATTTACGAATCCGATCGCCCTGTCAAAGAAGAAGATTGAGGACGATGCTCAGGCGTTTGTTTCTTCGAAAATCCAAGATGGTGAAAAATATGAGCTTTGGAAGGTTGATAAATCGCAAAAAGAAATTATTTTCTTCCAAACATATGAGGGCCATTATATTTATCAGCAGACCGACACTTCTTCTAATATGATCGGGCAAGTGATTTTGCGTTTAAACGATAAAAACGAGGTTGTGTCATACGACCAGACGACGCTTGAGACCTTTAAGCAAATTCAGAAGGAAAGCCTAATCACTGAAATGGATGCGGTTGAGTTATTGTACTATCAAAATCAATTAAAAGAGAACAGTACGATAAAAAGTGTCAAATTCGGCTACGTCGCGCAATATCCGCTGACAAGTACACAGGTGCTGGCGCCGGTATGGAGAATTACAGTCGAGTACGATAAAAAAGTGAACGGTGAGAAAAAGACAGTGCAAGAGTAT
This sequence comes from Bacillus vallismortis, assembly GCF_040784915.1. Lineage (GTDB taxonomy): Bacteria > Bacillota > Bacilli > Bacillales > Bacillaceae > Bacillus > Bacillus subtilis_G. The sequence continues at coordinate 4,178,976 of NZ_CP160797.1, read as the reverse complement.
TTTACAGTGAATGCTTTGGAGAGTACGATTTTAGATACAGATCAATGAAAATAATGGAGTGAGACACATGAGCTTGCAATTTAGCGTACTTGCGAGCGGGAGTACGGGAAATGCGTTTTACCTTGAAACTGAGGATCACGCATTTTTGGTAGACGCCGGTTTGAGCGGGAAAGCCATGGATGGATTGATGGCGCAAATCGGGCGTAAGCTGGATGATGTAGACGGCATTTTTGTGACGCATGAACATAGTGACCATATTAAGGGCCTTGGCGTGGTCGCCAGAAAGTACAAGCTTCCGATCTATGCGAATGAGAAGACATGGAAAGCGATGGAGAACCAAATTGGCAAAATTGATACCGATCAAAAATTTGTGTTTCCGATGGAGACGGTGAAGTCGTTCGGCGGACTTGATGTGGAATCGTTTGGCGTCTCACACGACGCGGCGGAGCCCATGTTTTATGTGTTCCATTATAACGGCCGAAAGCTTGCTTTAATGACAGATACGGGGTACGTCAGCGACCGGATGAAAGGGATCATCCGCTCAGCGAATATGTTTGTGTTTGAAAGCAATCACGATGTCGGCATGCTGCAAATGGGGAGATATCCATGGAGCATTAAGCGGCGGATTTTAAGTGACGTCGGGCACGTTTCAAATGAAGATGCTGCCTTAGCGATGACCGATGTCATTGGCGACGAGACGTCTCGTATTTATTTGGCGCATTTGAGCCAGGACAACAACATGAAGGATCTGGCGAGAATGTCTGTACAGCAGACATTGGCTTCTAAAGGGTTTGTGACGGGGGAAACATTTGATTTGTTTGATACCGACCCGAAGAAGGCCACACCGCTCTGCGCTGTATAATTTTTCTATGTAAATCATGACTATTATAGGAGTTTCTAACCCACAATATAACCATATTAACGTTCTTGGAAAGGATGGAATATGGTGGATTACGATCGTGAGGAAGAACATACTGCTCCTGAACAGCCAAAGAGAAGCAAAAAAGGATATTTCCTTTCTAGTCTGATTGGCGTGATTGTCGGTGCCGTATTAATGGCGTTTATCATGCCGTACCTTTCAAATGAAGGGATAGATACGGGCGTCTTAGAAGAGCAGCAGAACAACAATAACCGGGAATCAATCAGAACGGTGAATGTCAGTGTCAACAACGCAGTCACCAAGATTGTCAGCAATGTGTCGCCCGCCGTTGTCGGTGTTGTGAACATTCAAAAATCAGATATTTGGGGAGAGAGCGGTGAGGCTGGGAGCGGCTCTGGCGTCATCTATAAGAAAAATGACAACTCCGCTTATGTCGTGACCAACCATCATGTCATCGAGGGCGCTTCCCAAATTGAAATCAGCCTGAAAGACGGCTCGCGTGTATCGGCTGAACTGATCGGCAGCGACCAGCTGATGGACCTTGCTGTTTTACGAGTAAAAAGCGATAAAATTAAAGCAGTCGCTGATTTCGGTAATTCAGATAAAGTGAAATCAGGGGAGCCGGTTATTGCGATCGGGAACCCGTTAGGCCTTGAATTTGCAGGCTCTGTCACACAGGGCGTCATCTCGGGAACGGAGAGAGCCATCCCAGTGGATTCGAACGGTGATGGGCAGCCTGACTGGAACGCAGAAGTCCTGCAAACAGATGCGGCCATTAACCCTGGGAACAGCGGCGGCGCTTTGTTAAATATGGACGGAAAAGTCATTGGCATCAATTCAATGAAAATTGCCGAGTCGGCGGTTGAAGGAATTGGCCTGTCGATTCCGTCTAAGCTTGTGATCCCGGTGATAGAGGATTTGGAGAAATACGGCGAGGTTAAACGTCCGTTCCTTGGCATTGAGATGAAATCGCTAAGCGACATCGCCAGCTATCATTGGGACGAAACTTTGAAGCTTCCTAAGGATGTCACCAATGGAGCGGTTGTGATGGGGGTAGATGCCTTCTCACCTGCCGGAAAAGCAGGGCTTAAGGAACTGGATGTCATCACAGAATTTGACGGTCACAAAGTAAATGACATTGTTGATCTGCGGAAACGGCTTTATCAGAAAAAAGTCGGTGACCGGGTGAAAGTGAAGTTTTACCGCGCCGGAAAAGAAAAATCCGTTGACATTCAGCTCTCCTCCGCAGACCAATTAGGAAGTTAACAGAAACAGTCTGGCACCGTGCCAGACTGTTTTTTTATACAAAAAAACTGAACGAGGGTCACGCCCGTTCAGTTGAAAAAGGATCTATCGAATATGAAGAAACATACAAGATGGGTGTTACACGTGAAACAGCAGGCAAGGACTGACCAGCATTGACTTAATGGTTTGTTCCGTATGGTTGCTGGTGATGAATTTTATGATGTATACATAGATTTCTTTTTCTTCCCTCGATACAGAAGATTTTATTGTGCCTTTTGCATGTGTTCAGCGCGATGTTTTTTGTGATTGCGGTTTGCTGTCAACATGATGTTTGAAGGCTTTTCCGCTGTTGCAGTTGGGTGTGAGCTTTGCCGTTTAACGACATACACGTCTGGCTTCCTGCGACGGAATAGGACTGTTACTCGGCAGGCGGGTGGGAAAATTTCTTCAGCCGGTATTGAAGGCTTTGTCTGCTGATGCCAAGCTCCTGAGCAGCTTGTGAGATGTTATGGCCGTGCTTTCTTAACACATTCTCAATCACATATTTTTCGAAGCTTTCCATTTTTTCTTTTAAGTCCGCGGCCGGCTGGTATCTTGGTGCTTCAGGCTCTGGGGTATCAGCCGGTTTGATTTTCATGCGGTATTGATAGGGCAGATGGGAAGCCGTAATCGTTTGCTCATCCGTCATGAAATTCATTGCGCCTTCGATCATATGCTCAAGCTCACGTATATTTCCCGGCCAGTCATAAGATAGAAAAAATTGCTTCACGTCTTCGCTGATGTGTTCGACATTCATTTGAAACAGGTGGTTGTTTTTTTGGATGAATTCTGACGCGAGAAGCAAAATGTCTTCTTTCCGTTCCCGAAGCGGCGGGATGATCAGTGTCACGACGCTCAGCCTGTAATACAAGTCCTTCCGCATTCGTTCGCCCGCAATCGCGTCAATCGGGTCTTCGTTCATTGTGGCAATTATACGCACGTCAATCGGCGTATCCTTTGTCGAACCGATGCGCCTGATTTTCCGTTCCTGAAGAGCGCGCAGCAGCTTCGCCTGAAGACTCAGATTCAGCGAGTTGATTTCATCTAACAGCAGCGTGCCGCCATGTGCTTGTTCAAACAGTCCGGGCTGGTCGACAGCGCCTGTAAACGCCCCTTTTTTCGTTCCAAACAAAATGCTTTCTACAAGGCTGTCTGGCAGCGCCGCGCAGTTTTGTGAAATAAACGGGCCGCCTGAGCGATCGCTGCCGTTATGAATACTTTGCGCGAACAGCTCTTTTCCCGTGCCGGTTTCGCCTGCGAGAAGGACCGATGATGACGTTCTCGTTGCCCGTTTGGCGTTTTCGACGACATCTTGAATGGCCGGGCTGGTGCCGAGAATGCTGTCAAATGTATAAGTTGTGCTGCCTTTTTTGTTCATATTCTCCCTGATCAGCCGTTCAAGCTTTGTCACATCCTTGGCAATTTCGACTGCGCCCCTGATTTTGCCGTCTTGGACGATGGGATATGTATGATTGATCGTTGTGATTTCCTGGCCTTTATTATTGAAGTAGCTCTGCTTCACATTTTTAATCGTTGTGCCTTCCTGAAGGGCCTGTACCAGGGTGCTGTCCTGCTGTTTAGAAAACATAAATACATCCATCAGGTTTTTATTGAGGACGTCATGCTTCTCCATATCTTCAATCTGCATCATTTTGTTGTTATAAACGATCGTGTTTCCATGCTCGTCTACCACGTGCAGGCCAACATCGATTTCATCCAAAATGCTTTGAAAAACCAATGTGAGGAATTCGCTGTCTTTGACCATTGTATAAACCTCCCTCAATTATTTTCTTAATATTGCCTCTATTTTATAAAAGAATGGAGAGGATATGCAAAAGAATTTTGCACTTGCTGAAATTTTTGCTCGAAATATCAGAATGTTTTTGCACCTTGTCCACGAAATTTGTAGAAAACACACGAAATCTTGATTTGGCACGGAACTTGCATTTATAAAAAGGGAAAGCAGGATAACATGTTGAAACAGAAAACAAGGGGGAATTCAAATATGCCAGCTTTATCTAAATCCAAAGAAATTATTGATCAGACGTCTCATTATGGAGCTAACAATTACCATCCGCTCCCGATTGTCATTTCTGAAGCGCTGGGTGCTTGGGTAAAGGACCCGGAAGGCAATGAATATATGGATATGCTGAGTGCTTATTCTGCGGTAAACCAGGGGCACAGACACCCGAAAATCATTCAGGCATTGAAGGATCAGGCTGATAAAATTACCCTCACGTCACGCGCGTTTCACAACGATCAGCTGGGGCCATTTTACGAGAAAACAGCTAAGCTGACGGGCAAAGAGATGATTTTGCCGATGAATACAGGAGCTGAAGCGGTTGAATCTGCGGTGAAAGCGGCGAGACGCTGGGCTTATGAAGTAAAAGGCGTGGCAGACAATCAAGCTGAAATTATCGCATGTGTCGGGAACTTCCACGGCCGGACGATGCTGGCGGTATCTCTGTCTTCTGAAGAGGAATATAAAAGAGGATTCGGCCCGATGCTTCCGGGAATCAAGTTAATCCCTTACGGCGATGCGGAAGCGCTTCGTCAGGCCATTACGCCGAATACAGCGGCATTTTTATTCGAACCGATTCAAGGCGAAGCGGGCATTGTCATTCCGCCTGAAGGATTTTCACAGGAAGCGGCGGCGATTTGTAAGGAAGAGAATGTCTTGTTTATTGCCGATGAGATTCAGACGGGTCTTGGACGAACAGGCAAGACGTTTGCGTGTGACTGGGACGGCATTGTTCCCGATATGTATATCTTGGGTAAAGCGCTTGGCGGCGGTGTGTTCCCGATCTCATGCATTGCGGCGGACCGCGAGATCTTAGGCGTGTTTAACCCGGGCTCACACGGCTCGACATTTGGCGGAAACCCGCTTGCATGTGCGGTGTCTATCGCTTCGTTGGAAGTGATGGAGGATGAAAAGCTGGCGGAACGTTCTCTTGAGCTTGGCGAATACTTTAAAAGAGAACTTGAGAGCATTGATAACCCTGTCATTAAAGAAGTCCGCGGCAGAGGGCTGTTTATCGGTGTGGAATTGACGGAAGCCGCGCGTCCGTATTGTGAGCGCTTGAAGAAAGAAGGGCTTTTATGCAAGGAAACGCATGATACAGTTATTCGTTTTGCACCGCCATTAATCATTTCGAAAAAAGATTTGGATTGGGCAATAGAGAAAATTAAGCACGTGCTGCAAAACGCATAAATCCGCACCATGGCGGGATATTCACTTCGTTTGTATAAATTTACAACAGAAAATTAAGCACTCCCTATTTGCTCAGCTACAGTATTTTAGTATAATGTATCTTTATGAGAAGAAGTGAATTTTATATTAAATAGATAAAGGCTCTTTGGACAGCAAACTGGGATATGCACCGTGTAGTCATTCCAGCTTAGATCCAATACAAGTTGCTGAAGGGGTGCAGAATGTGAATACAAACCAAGATAACGGAAATCAGCTCCAGCGGACAATGAAATCACGCCACTTGTTCATGATTTCATTGGGCGGAGTGATCGGAACCGGCTTCTTCCTTGGAACCGGATTTACCATTAACCAAGCGGGACCGCTCGGCGCGGTTCTGTCCTATTTAGTAGGCGGCTTTATCATGTTTTTGACGATGCTCTGCTTAGGGGAGCTGGCAGTCGCCTTTCCTGTGTCGGGGTCCTTCCAGACCTATGCGACAAAATTTATCAGCCCGGCCTTTGGATTTGCGTTCGGCTGGCTGTACTGGCTCGGCTGGGCGGTTACATGCGCCATTGAATTCTTATCAGCGGGGCAGCTGATGCTCCGCTGGTTTCCGCACGTAGACGTGTGGATCTGGTGTCTGGTATTTGCGGCACTGATGTTTATACTAAATGCAATAACAGCCAAAGCCTTTGCAGAATCGGAATTCTGGTTCTCAGGCATTAAAATTTTGATTATCCTTTTATTTATTATTCTCGGCGGAGCTGCCATGTTTGGCCTGATTGATTTGAAAGGCGGAGAGCAGGCACCGTTTTTGACACATTTTTATGAAGACGGGTTATTCCCGAACGGGATAAAGGCAATATTGATAACGATGATTGCCGTAAACTTCGCATTCCAGGGGACTGAGCTGATCGGGGTTGCAGCCGGAGAAAGTGAAGATCCTGAAAAAACGATTCCGCGGTCTATCAAACAGACAGTATGGAGAACGCTTGTCTTCTTTGTTCTATCCATCATTGTCATTGCCGGCATGATTCCGTGGAAACAGGCTGGAGTTGTGGAAAGTCCGTTTGTTGCGGTATTTGAACAAATCGGAATCCCGTATGCCGCTGATATCATGAACTTTGTTATTTTAATCGCGTTATTATCTGTTGCGAATTCAGGTTTATACGCATCGACACGTATCCTGTACGCGATGGCGAATGAAGGACAGGCCTTCCAAGCGCTGGGCAAAACAAACAAACGAGGTGTGCCGCTGAACGCATTAATCGTAACGATGGCTGTGGCCTGCCTATCGCTCCTATCAAAAGTGGCGGCGGCTGAAACCGTGTATATGGTGCTTCTATCTTTGGCGGGCATGAGCGCCCAGGTCGGCTGGATCACGATTACGCTTTCTCAAATTATGTTCAGACGCAAATTTATCCGTGAAGGCGGCAAGAAGGAAGATTTGAAATTCAAAACACCGCTGTATCCGGTGCTTCCGCTGATCGGCCTGACGTTAAATACGGTCGTTCTCATCAGCCTTGCATTTGATCCGGAGCAGCGTATCGCGCTGTATTGCGGCATCCCGTTTATGATCATTTGCTACATCATTTATCATGTCGTCATTAAAAAACGCCAGCAGGCAAATCGTCAGCTAGAGCTTTAAACACATTGTCCGCAAGTCATCTTTGTTATAACCCGCATAGGACATTATCTTATATGTTGAGGTGGAATCACAGATGGATAAAACGATTTCGGTTATTGGAATGCCAATGGATTTAGGACAAGCACGACGCGGAGTGGACATGGGCCCGAGCGCCATCCGGTACGCCCATCTGATTGAGAGGCTGTCAGACATGGGTTATACGGTTGAAGATCTCGGTGACATTCCGATCAACCGCGAAAAGATCAAAAATGACGAAGAACTGAAGAACCTGAATTCCGTTTTGGCGGGAAATGAAAAACTCGCTCAAAAGGTCAACAAAGTCATTGAAGAGAAAAAATTCCCGCTTGTCCTTGGCGGAGACCACAGTATTGCGATCGGCACACTGGCAGGTACAGCGAAGCATTACGATCATCTCGGCGTCATCTGGTATGACGCGCACGGCGACCTGAATACGCTTGAAACATCACCGTCAGGCAATATTCACGGTATGCCGCTTGCCGTCAGCCTCGGCATCGGCCACGAGTCACTGGTTAACCTTGAAGGCTACGCGCCTAAAATCAAACCGGAAAACGTCGTCATCATCGGCGCCCGGTCACTTGATGAAGGGGAGCGCAAGTATATTAGGGAGAGCGGCATGAAGGTGTACACGATGCACGAAATCGACCGTCTTGGCATGACAAAGGTGATCGAAGAAACCCTTGATTATTTATCAGCATGTGACGGCGTCCATCTCAGCCTCGATCTGGACGGACTTGATCCGAACGACGCACCGGGTGTCGGAACCCCTGTTATCGGCGGCATCAGCTACAGGGAGAGCCATTTGGCTATGGAAATGCTGTATGACGCGGGTATCATCACCTCAGCTGAATTCGTGGAGGTCAATCCAATTCTTGACCACGAAAACAAGACTGGACAAACAGCAGTGGAGCTCGTAGAATCTCTGCTCGGTAAGAAGCTGTTGTAATAAGAAAACCCCCGCATCCGCGGGGGGTTCAGCGTGTCGACAAACTCTTGCATTCGTTGTCAGGCCTGCGCGTTGGTGCTCACGAATTACGAAAGGAACGGCGGCTAAATGCTTAGGCGTCCTGCCTAAACACCGCCGTCATCACATCCTGTGAAAGACTGCTCCAATGCTCACTCTTCCTAGACTTCAAGGGTTTTCAATCACGCTGAAAATATGAAAGAATCCTAAAACTACAAACCGTTTTAGGATTCTTTCGTTAAATTGAACCCCCGCATCCCGCGGGGGTATTTCATTTACCCAATCATTTTCTCAGCGACTTTCATCTCCTGTGAATGAGTTTGGTGGTCCGCAATAAACCATCCTGATAAAATCACCGCTGCGATGCCTGCACCAATCAGATATTTTTTCATTTATATAACCTCCGTTCGTTTGATGAGTTCTTCAATTTGTAATGCTTCATAAAAAAAGTGGGCAGCTTCTTTGTAAAGCTCATGCTCTCTGTACTTTTCACCAGCCAAAATGGAAAGTTCTCTTACACTGTCAAACTCTTTCCAGGACACCAAATCATCCATATGTTGTTTGCATAAGTGAAACGTTTCCGCATGACCTCCTTCTGCATAAATCGCATATAAAATATCTATTTTTGCCTCACATATTCTATTCGGCTCGGCTGTCAATTTTTCCTTCACTTCTTGGTAATAAGATAAAGCTTGTTCTTTCTTTTGAATCTTAAACAGCTCACGTATCAGCAAATAGGCAGAATGATAGTAATAGGCGGAGCGGGCGTATTCTTCGTGTTGTAGGGCCTCTTCTAATTTGGAGACCGCTTCTTCTGATTTGCCGCTTTGCGCATGAAGAAGTCCGAAGTTATGCAAAAGCTGGGCTTCAAAAAAATAATCCTCTAATTCTCTCGTGATCCGAATCGCTTCGTCCAAATATGTTTCAGCTTCTTCAAACTGGCTCATCTCGGTAAAATTGCCTGACATGGTGATCAGCGCCGAGGCCAGTTTCTTTTTATAATCGGTCTCTTCCCTGAACGTTTTGACCGCTTGCCGTGTATGATTGAGGGACACAATATTTTGTCCCAGCTTATAATAGAGCTTACCGACCTTCAGGTGGAATTCGGCTTTCTCAATCGGGTCGGGAACGTTGCCAAGATACTGCTCGGCCTCTTTATACAGCCCAATGGCAATATCGTAATTATTTTTATAGGCTTCGTACATGCCTTCAAACAGAAAAAAGTAATATTTCAGCATGTCTGACGCAGCATTCATATGAGAAGGCTCCTCATGCTGAAAACCCTGTCCTCTCGCCTCGTGAAGCAAAACCTTGTGGCGCAGTTCCAATAAGGAGAAGTAGGCAAGCACCTCCTGATCCTCTTCCATGTCATCCAATAAAGGCTTCACTTCTTCAAACAAACGGGCGGACTCTTCAACTTCATGTTTCTTGATCGCAAGGTACCAGTCATTGAGCATGTTAGCGATTTCTGCGGGTGCAATCTTATTCATTTGAAACTCCTTTCTCTCGTGACTTATCAATCTCAGTTGTTTATTCTGATAGTAACACCTCTTTCTATTTTATGTAAAATCCTATAGTCAATATATGAAGGAGCGATGATAAACAATGATACTGACTCCCATGCAGACAGAACAATTCCGGTCTTATCTCACGTATACGACCAAGCATTATGCGGAAGAAAAGGTAAAGGCGGGAACATGGCAGCCTGAAGACGCACAGCTATTGTCTAGGCAGGTCTTTTCCAATCTGCTTCCGAAAGGGCTGGAAACCCCCCATCATCACTTATGGAGTCTCACGCTGAATGAAAAGAAAATCGTTGGCTGGCTCTGGATACATGCAGAACCGGAGCATGCGCAACAGGAAGCGTTTATTTACGATTTCGGGTTATATGAACCATACCGGGGCAAGGGTTATGCAAAGCAAGCATTGGCGGCATTAGATCAGACAGCACGCAGCATGGGAATCCGGAAGCTGTCCCTCCATGTATTTGCCCATAATCAGACAGCGCGGAAGCTATACGAGCGAACCGGATTTCAAGAAACAGACGTGGTGATGAGCAAGAAGCTTTAAACGTAAAGGGCCTGATAAAGGCCTTTTTTACGGACAGCCTTCTGTAAATGATTTCTAAAAATTCTGTAAATAACCTAGTTACTTTCCTTATTTTCCTAATATAATGTGGGTGAAGGAAGTCACCTTTCCTACATTCAAAAGAAAAGAGGAGATGTAATGAAGTTCAAGAAACGGATGGTATCGTTTATGGTAGCGCTTACAATGATGTGTGGCGGACTGTATGTTTCTCCCGCCAAAGCCGTAAAAACCACAAACTATGCAGAAGAAATCGCCGCACTGCAACCAGGCACGACACCGGAAGAAATCATGAAGTCCGCCAGTCAGATTGCCAAACAGCAGCAGGTCAAGCAAGACGTCATTCTCAAACAGTTCTATGAGGAAATCACTGCGGATAAAGCAGAAGGCGACAGGCTCGCCAAGGAAAGCGGCATGTCCATCATGGGCGGCTCGTCCGGTACGAAAAAACTCCCGACAAGCGCGAAAGGGAATATCTATTACACCAACTCCTACACAGCCTTCTACAACCACGGCCACGTCGGCATGTACTCCGCGGCTGACAAAATTGTTGAATCTGTCCCGAGCGACGGGGTCAGGCAGATCGCTTACAATGCCAGAGACGTGGAAGACAACTCCATCGTGCAAACAGTCAGCGTAACCTCATCTCAAAAAACATCCGCTGCCGACTGGGCGGTCTCAAGAGTCGGCGACGCATACTCATTTAACTTCGTTAATAACAGAAATACCGGCCATGATGGCGCCAAAAACTGTTCAAAGCTCCTATGGTCCGCCTTTTTGCTGAAAGCAGGCATTGATATAGATGGCAACGGAGGCTTAGGCGTATATCCGCGCGACATTACAAGCTCTTCCTATACGTCAACCATCATGACCATTTACTAAGGAGAAAGATATGAAGAAGTGGATGATTACCATCGCCATGCTGATTCTCGCAGGGATCGCACTATTTGTCTTCGTTTCTCCTCTCACAAGCCATAAAGCCGTGAGTCAGCAGGATCTCAGCGACACCGATTTTCTGGACGACAAGGACAGCCTGCTGTATCTCTCAACCTCTGCGGATCAAGATGCATTCGGCGGCGGGAAAAGCTACGCCCTGTTCATCAGCCAAGACGGGTCGCTGTCTTCTTTTAAGATGAAGGGCCTTGAGCTGGGCTCAGCCAAGATTCACGGCGACAGTGTGATGCTGGAGGACAAAAACACGATTTTCACAATCAAAAACGGCCTGCGCTCCCATAAAAGAGCCTATCAACACACCGGTGACAGCGCGGGCTTTTTACAACAGACGGACGGTTTTTACACCCTCTACAACTCCGGCTACGACAAAAAGGGAGACGGGTACCGTTCAGAGCTGTACCACCAGATGGACGGAGAGTGGAAAAAAGACGTCATCCCCTACTACATCCGAGCCTCCGGTTTTCATGACGGCGCCATTTACGCACTTGTCCCGACAGCTGACGAAAAAGGCTATCAGCTCCTCCAAATTCATGCAGATCAGAAGAAGCTCACCTATTACACGATAACGAAATGGCAATACCGGGAAGGAGCCTCAATCGAATCCCAGCTTGCTGTGGACGATCAAGCTGTTTATGTCATGATCCGCGGCCAAAAGGCGAGCAATCTATATCAAATGGTCAAAATCAACAAGAAAAGCGGCAAAGTGGAACTGCACGACATCGCCAAATACAAAAACGACGAACAAACGATATACAGCTCCATGCCCTTCAGCTTTAAAAACAGCTTTTTCTCTTATGATGGATACCTGTACTTCATTGACGGCTTCGGAAAGGTGTACAAAATCGATGCAAAGACAGGAAAATCAAGCATTGCCTTCACCCTTTCACCAGAAAAAATGAAAGCCGATTTCAAAGAAATCACCCGAAAAGGCAGCAGTCTTTATTTCTTCACATACACCTACAATCAGCCTGCATACATTGAACAGTACAGCTTGAAAACCAGAAAGAAAGTGAAGGAAAAAGAGATCGGGAAGGTAAAAGATGTCGTGACGCCGAAGAGTCATTTGAAGCTATATGATTTTGAAGTGGTGAAGGATTTTTAAGGTGAAGGGGGTTCCGATTTGGGAGCCGTTATACTGCTCGTCGTTTTTGTTTTTCCGATGATGTCAGGCGTAATCGGTGCAGCGGGATATCTCCTATGCAAGAAAGTTTGGATGGGTCCACTCATCATCCTTATCGGGAGTTTGATATTGTTGTTTACGTTAGCCTCTGGTAACAGTTCTTTCATGTTTTGGGTTGTACTCTATACTGCAATTGCGTTAGCAACCAGCGTTGTCACATTATTTCTCAGGAAATTATTCTTCAACTGATCACTGTTTATGAAGAGACTGGGTGAAGTCTCTTTTTTTGTTGAATCCAATATTGCAGTGATTTTAGGTATGGTATAGAAAAGAATGTAAAGGAGGGATCAAATGGGCACCAAACGTGTCATGCTGCAAGCAGCGATTATTGGTCTGACTTCGGCGGTTACTGTGTTCCTGCTGAACGGGGGAAAAGCGGGCTGGTTGGACATCGTCGGAACCATTGTCGGGTGCTGGCTTGGCATTTTTATTGTCGTTAAGATGCAGAAAAAACAGTCGTGAAAAAGGGAAAGGGTCATGCCGAACCGAAGTCATGTTCAAGGACGAATAGTCCAAAAACATGAATGGGAGGAATGGCGTTGACAGGAAACAAAGCGGTTGTGTACAAAGGCGAAGGAACTGTAGCGGTGGAGGATATCGGGTATCCGGAGTTAATCTTGAAGGACGGGCCCGGCGTTCCGAAGGCGAATGTGAATCGTAAATGTGAGCACGGGGTGATTTTGAAGGTGCTTACCACAAACATCTGCGGAAGCGATCAGCACATGGTGCGAGGCCGCACGACGGCGCCGGAAGGCTTGGTGCTCGGGCATGAAATCACCGGAGAAGTCATTGAAACGGGGCGGGATGTTGAATTTATCAAAAAAGGTGACATCGTATCCGTTCCTTTCAATATTGCCTGCGGGCGCTGTGTGATGTGCAGAACGCAGAAAACGCACGTGTGCTTGAATGTCAACCCGGAACGGCCGGGATCGGCTTACGGCTACGTCGATATGGGCGGCTGGGTCGGCGGCCAGTCGGAATACGTCATGGTGCCGTACGCCGATTTTCAGCTATTGGTGTTCCCGGATAAAGAACAGGCGTTAGAAAAGATTCTCGATTTGACGATGCTATCCGACATTTTTCCGACCGGCTTCCACGGGGCGTACACAGCGGGCGTGCAAACAGGTTCAACCGTTTATATCGCTGGAGCGGGACCTGTCGGGTTAGCCGCCGCACACTCCGCCCAGCTCCTTGGCGCCTCGACGGTGATTGTCGGCGATCTGAACGAAGACAGACTGGCACAGGCGAAAAGCTTCGGCTGCGAAACGGTCAACGTGCAAAAACACGATCGCCTCGGCGAGCAAATTGAACAAATACTAGGTGAACCGGCCGTTGATGCCGCCGTGGACTGTGTCGGATTTGAAGCATCCGGACACGGCAATCAAGGGGAAGCGCCTGCCGCCGTGCTGAACTCGATCATGGACGTCACCCAGGTCGGCGGAAGCCTTGGCATTCCGGGCTTATATGTGACCGAAGATCCCGGTGCAAAGGATGCGGACGCCAAAACAGGCTCACTAAAAATCCGCTTCGGACTCGGCTGGGCCAAAGCCCACACCTTTGTCACCGGACAAACGCCGGCCATGACATACAACCGCAATTTGATGAAAGCGATCCTGAGCGGCAGAGCGCAAATCGCAAAAGCCGTCAACGCCACCGTCATTTCTCTGGACGACGCGCCAAAAGGCTATAGCGACTTCGACAAAGGCGCAGCCAAAAAATTCGTCATCGACCCGCATGGAATGCTGAAGTAAAGAAAAAGCCGGACGTTCTCAGAACGCCGGCTTTATTGCTGATAATCTGTTTCTTCAAAGCTATTTCCTGATTCGTCTTGGACAATTAAATCCCCTTCGATTTTATCCAGTCCAATCAGAATATAAGGGTTCTTCTCATTTGCTTTTAGAGCAGGTTTTCGCTTCACAGTTACAATCGTTTCTTTAGTCGAGAATTTGACGTCTGACACCACAAGCTTCTTATCCTTCTCGCTGCTTCCGAGAGACACCACGACCATTTTTTTGCCTTCTGATATAGTGAAGACTTGATATCCTTTTACGTCATCATGCATTTGAAGATAATTAGCGTATAATTCTAGCTCTGAACCGCCTTCACCGATCCGCTCCTTCTCTAACACCCAATAAGACGGCTGACACCCAGCAAGCAGCAACATGATCACAAAAAGCCAAACCCATCTGAAGCGCACATGCAGACCTCCCCAAACATCGGTTACATCCAAACTAACATACGAGCGAAATAGAGTCATCAACAGCTTGTTTGTCGATTTGTGGATAAAACTCAGCCCGAAGCACTACTAACATGTGAATAAATAGGTTATATTGGGAAGAGAATATTTGCAAAAATGCAAGAAACCATCGGAGGATTTGAACATGAAACAAACGTATTATTCCTGTGAAGAACACATCGAAACCGTGCTGGATATGTACATAGACGACCACGAGCTGCCGCCCGAAATCAGAAAAATCGAACATACTAACAGTTTATCCACAGCCTGTGAATTATGTGGAGACCCCGCAGTATATATAGTGGGGAACGAATGATCTTACACAAAATACAGAAAAGATATCCACAATTGTGGACAACATATATGAATAACTTGTTTTTAAAGTGGGGATGACCTGTGAATATCAATATTGTGACAATCGGAAAACTAAAAGAAAAATACCTCAAGCAAGGCATTGAAGAATACACCAAACGACTTTCGGCCTACGCAAAAATCGACATCATCGAACTCCCGGACGAAAAAGCGCCGGAAAACCTAAGCGATCAGGACATGAAAATCATAAAAGACAAAGAAGGCGACCGCATCCTATCAAAAATCAGCCCCGACACCCACGTCATCGCCCTCGCCATCGAAGGAAAAATGAAAACATCCGAAGAACTAGCCGATACAATAGATAAGCTGGCTACTTATGGAAAAAGCAAAGTCACCTTCGTCATCGGCGGATCACTCGGATTGAGTGACGCGGTGATGAAGCGAGCGGATGAAAAGTTGTCGTTTTCGAAAATGACGTTTCCTCATCAGTTGATGCGGCTTATTCTGGTGGAGCAGATTTATCGGGCTTTTCGGATTAATCGGGGGGAGCCTTATCATAAGTAGGGTTAAAAGACTAAGGGATGCGGGTGTGTCCTTTAACGTTTCATCAAGTGAAAATGGCTTGTCTATAAAGGAAGTATCGATTGGTGCTATGAAATCAAGATTAATGTCAGTCATTCTATTGAGTAGTACTCCTATACTTCTACTTCCCTGTAGTGCTCAATAGTAAAGTCAAACATCATAAGATTAATACGAGTAACGGTATTCCACGTAGATAAGTGGGGAACTAAATTAAGAATTTACTAGAGCGAAATCAATTTAATCTATGCCTGAGAGTTGGAAGCCTTTATTCGACTAGTTGAAGCTAAAGGATTAGAAGTTGTTAAAAGTATTTAGATTATAAGATAGCTTCATAAATAAGATTATAAAAAAGCTTGATATTTTCTCTATTTATTTTATTGTTTTTTTAAAAGGAAATAAAAGAATATGCCCTGGAATTCAGACATAGGGTTTAAATGAACTGGAATAAATTTTCTTTTGTTCTGTTTAATATCATGATAAAATAGTTACAACGTCATTAGGTGACTAACGGATACTATAGATGCCATTCTTTTAAAGAATGGCGATGGAGATCAACGCTTCTCAAAAGAGTTGATCGAGAGTATTGAGCTTATTTTTACTTATAGTTTCCGTGATAAGAGCTCCCTCTTTACAGAGGGAGCTCTTTTTAGAAAAGGGGGAAGTTGCATGTTAAAACAAGAGATTATTAATTCAATATTTGAATTTGCCAAAAAGAAGGTCGAACAACACGAGAATTATCATAATTCTTTGGAATTAGAGTACCAAAGAAACAAGCGACGTGTAACAAATCCTCCCCCTAAAGAAGTAAAAACACCTATACATTGGAACGCTAATAGAAAGCACAATCCTTATTATGTGTTAAAGCATTACAAGAAAATAGGGACCTCAATATTTAACAAGCTGATTAATGGTGAATATAAGCCACATCAACCTTATATTAATTATGTTGATAAAAAAGGTGGTGGAAAAAGAGAAGTATACATATTCCAAATACCGGACGAAGCAGTATCAAATTATTTTTATAAGAAACTTTTAAGTAAAAACAAACATAGATTTAGCTTCTTCTCATATGCCTACAGAAATGACAGAAATGTACATTACGCAATAAATGATATAGGACTTGATATAAAATTAAGCTCGAGAACATTTGTAGCCGAATTCGATTTTAAAGATTTTTTTGGTTCGATTAATCACGATTATTTATTTGATCAATTCAATCAAAATGGTTTTTTAATAACTGAATTTGAAACAAATATAATTAAGTCATTCTTAGTAAACATGGTAGAGGGAAAAGGTATACCCCAAGGAACATCTTTATCACTTTTTCTGGCAAATATAGCATGTTGGAAGTTGGACAAAAAATTAGAAAAAGAAGGATTAAGATTTGCAAGATATGCAGATGACACAATAATTTGGGCAGATGACTATGGAAAGATAAGTAAATCATTTGAAATTATTAATGTGTTTTCAACAGAGGCGGGGGTTAAAATTAACGCTCTTAAATCTGATGGTATTAGTATTTTATCTAAGGAAGGAATGCCTTCCGAACTAGCTTCTTACAAGCATTATGTTGAATTTTTAGGATATAAGCTTTCCAATGAGCATATTAGTATAAAACCTTCTTCTGTTAATAAAATAAAAAAACAAATAAGCTATATTCTTTATAGAAACCTAATCCAACCATTAAATGGAGAGACTCTTAAATCTGTTATGATTCCGGGAAACAATGAAGATAGGGACTTTGTAACCGCGATAATGCAAATTCGTCGTTATTTATATGGTAATCTAAATGAGAAAATGCTTAAAAATTACCTTAATGGATCTTATAAAAGACTAAGATTTAAAGGTATTATGAGTTTTTATCCATTGTTAGATGATGAAGAGCAGCTAAGGCACTTAGATAAATGGCTTATATCTACAATTTTAAATACATTAAAGAAAAGAAAGAGACTTCTACTTAAGTGGGGGCACTTAAGGACTGACCAATTCCCGTTTAATGTTAACGGTAATGATTTGATACAAGAATGCAAGGTTAGAAGAATTAAAGGTAAAAAAGGAATAATGGAAATACCAAGTTTCTTAAGAATATATCAAGCAATAAGGTTGAACGTCATTACCGTTGGGATTGAAAGGACAATGAATCCAGAATCTAAGTCTTACGATTATTAATAACTACTCACATGTTTAAGATCATCAATTATTGGATATCCTTTAATTCTTTAATAGTTTACCCACCCAACCTTACTGTGAGTCATATCATAAGTGATAAGAAAATCAATAAAAAGTGCATATAGATAAAATACTTAACAAAATATTAATTCAAGAAAAAGAAGAAGGAAACGAAGTGTTCCTAAATGAGAAGACTCTTAATGATAAATTTATTGACTGTCTTGAGTTTCACTCAATTTTTAGGAGGGTGAAAGTTAGGGAGAATCCTAAGCTAAATTTAGCGCGGGCTTTTAGATATAAATATAAGTATAATTTAAGTTTTTCTAATCAACTTCGAAATTATATAGATAACTGGTTAAATAATTTTGATAATAAGTTATTTGCTATTAATTATTTAAAAGACATCGAGTTTAAATATAAGACATCAATTATAGACTAGAACTGTGAAACTGCTAATACTACTTTGAGTTTTTAGGAAGATGTAGTGTCCAATCATTTGTTAACCATTCCCAAGCACATAATTAAAAGATCGTCATGCACTTATTTTATTTTCTGATGCATGACGATCGCTTTAATTAAATGTAAAGGAAATATAATTACTCATTGACCGGATACTTCCGACCATTCTTCACAACCTTCTCCTCAATAATCTCCTTCACATCCATATCAAGATCTGAACAGAGCATCAGCGAATAGATAAGAACATCAGCAATTTCTTCACGAATGTTTTCCTCGTTTGCTTTGAGTGCTTCTTCGCTGCTTTTCCATTGGAAGTCTTCTAACAGTTCGGCTGCTTCAATTGAAATGGAGATGGCGAGATCCTTTGGGTTGTGGTATTGTCTCCAGTTGCGCGCGTCTCTAAATTCATTAATCGTGTTAATTAAATCTTTGATTTCGCTCATTTTTTCCTGCTCCTTTTTAACTCTAGCAATCTATTTCTTAATTTAACATCCGTTGCGTATATGTAAAGACCGTTGATGCCCCGTTTCATGAGGACATTGATAGAGTTTAGAATAATCTCTTCCTTTATTTTCTTAATTTTATCGGCAGACATGTCATCTCGTGTGGTGAATGCGCCTGTATCTTTATATTTTGCAGTGTCGATGAAAAGCTCATCTTTTTCACTATCATAGCTGACAGAAGGTCCTAGAATGACGCCAACATAATTTAGGTCAAAGCCTTGAACAGTATAGATGGAACCGACTTCTTTAATCGAATCTGCATGTTCTGCCCAAGTCCATTTGTCATTTGTAGAATTCCATGGCATGTTAATGCCTTCCTCATCGACCATATAAGTAGCACCATCTTTTTTATGTATATAATCAAAGGTCGAGACAATACGTGATAGACCAACTTCCTTATTCTTTTTCTCAATTGCAGCTTTAAAGTCGGCATGGTCCTCAAAGATTTTGAGCTGGAAGGTATCATTATTTTCTTGCGGCAGAGGGAGCAATTGTTTTGAGACAAAATGGTTAATCCACTTTAGTGTGTCTGGATTTGCATTCATTCTCATTTGCTCCGTGAGCTTTACTGTTTTCGCATGATATTGATTGGTGATCTCCTTAAGCAACCTTTCATTCCAATAGCTTTTAATTTTTAACACTTGTTTAGGATCGAAGATGACAATAGTGATTCTACTGCGTTTAATGATTTCCTCTAGCTGATTTTGATAGTGGAAATTATTAAATCTATCCTCTTTGGTTAAAAGCAGATGAGCCTCATCTACTAATACAATATCAGCTGTTTCCCCTGTTTTTGACATTTGATTTATAAAGGAGGTAGGCTTCATTAAGTTTTTTTTCTTTAAATTTGGTAAGCTGTTTGCGATGCTTTTATAAGTCTTCAGCATTTCACCATGGTTCACAAGTAAGTAATTGTTCTTGTTTTTTAAATGTGAATTTTCATCTTTAGATAAATCCTGAATCGTGTTAAATAGAGAGCTCAGTAAGACACTTTTCCCTGTTCCGGCATCTCCTTCTATAGAAATGACATGGTTGCCTGGTTTTTCAATATGCACCTTGCAAAAATCAAGAATTTCGTTTTTGATCTCCACCTGCTGAGGAGAGAGCTCTTTATACGGAGATAGTTTGTAAATGTCTTTATTTCTGAGGTTTTCAAGAGTGTCGCTGACAATGTTCTCTTTCCGAAGCTGATCCCATATCTCCTCAAAAAGCTGTTCGTTATAAAAATTCTTTTGATAATAATGATGCATTTCTCTCGATCTAGTTTGACTGACATTTTGCAATTGGTAGTGATTTTCGGCAATAAAGTAATTAATAAGATTTGTCTCAATATTGTAGGATGCGGACTGGTGAAATCTCTCATGACCAATGAAAATGGTTTGCGTTAAACTTTTTCGCTTCTTGTTTCTCAATGATCTTTCAATCGTCGTGTAGCCTGTACAGTCTGCCCAATATATGCAGTCGGCTTCTTTTTTTCGTTGTAAAGAATGTATACAATCGGATGGTTATCTAATTTAGATGCCTTCAACGCAAGAATTTGTTCTGTATTAAAATCTCTTTTTTCAAACACAAGTTCACTCATATGACTAGCCCCTGTTATGTCTTTTTTACTGTCATCGTATCATAAATTTAACAGATGATCTCAGAGTTTATGAATCAATCATGAATTTTCAATAAAATGAAATGTTCTAAAATCTAATAATTTTAATGTGTGATCTAGTTAATTATTCAATATTTAAACAAATGTGTCGAAAAAAAGAAAAGAGACTGATCAATCAGTTTAGGGATTTTGTACAGATACCAGTTGGATCAATAAAGAGGACATTAACCGAATGATGTTGTTAAAATAGGAGGAAATTATGGGGAAGATAAATGTAAATTCTGTATTAAGGGCATGGCACTTAGTTGAGGCTTTATCACCAAGCGGAGTCAATGGTATAGGAGATGATTTGGGTAGAAGCCATTTTTTAGATGGTCAACAACGAAAGAAAACAGAACAAGTTCTTTTTTCTGAAAGGCCTTGGGAGAGGCATCAGTTGAAGGACTCTGAAAAAAATTTTATTCAATTTCGTTACTATTTAGGTTGCTTTGAGCAACATAAACTTGTTAGTTATCTACGTGATCTATTCCAAAATAATGAAGAAATGATTAATAGAGATCAGAAAATGTTATTTAGCATGTCTTTTTTAGTTGACCATACAGGCAAGTATGTAAAGGATTCTGCATTTGTACCTGTACTTATGTATGTGATGAAATTAATAAACGAACATCTTGAAGTGGCATATGATGATTTGATGACTACATTTCGAGATCAGTTGAGATTATTTGAGGAACAGGTTGATGCAATCTTTGTAAATGGAGTAACAGAAAAAGCCCTTAAGAAAGTACTTGAAGTATATGAACGGTATTTTTTACGAATAGATAATATGGCGCTTCATTATTTTGAGAAAGAAATTTTGAAGGTTGGACAAGATGGACGGGTAAATAATTTTCATAGCTTTTTCTTAGAGGACTTAGGAGATATTATCTCACAAGGAGAAAATGAAACACTACGGCAATTTATTGAAGGGGTAGATAATAGAACGAACATTGATGAAAATAGAGTTTTAATTGAAGATGTGTTGCAGCCTAAAAATGTACCTAACGGCAGGTGGCCGTCACCTGTTGAACATAGATTATCCTTAATGCAGCAAGTAGCTGTAAATCAAATTATAAATAACAATCAAAAGATAAGCTCTGTGAATGGCCCACCAGGAACAGGGAAAACGACACTGTTAAAAGATGTTTTTGCAAATCTCATGGTTGAAAAAGCAGAAAAAATGGCTTGTTTTGAAAACCCAGAAAAAGCTCTGAAAAAAATAAAGAAATTAGTTTTAGATGGCTATCATTATACTATTTATGAAATTGATAAATCTATTAATAAGTATTCTATGGTAGTGGCTTCAAGCAATAATGGAGCAGTTGAAAATATCTCAAAAGACCTTCCTAAAAAGAAGGAAATTATACGTAAAGTTACAGATGAAAATGTATTTTCTTCTTATGAAAAAGCATATGCATTAGAAGCAGAGGAATTATCGATGTTTCCTTTTGCGGCAAAGGCTCTTCTCGGTGAAGAGACAGATGCTTGGGGTCTATTCTCAGCATCTTTAGGAAAGTCGGAAAATATATCTCACTATTACAAAAAACTTTATTATAGAAATAATAACGAATTTGAACTATCATTCATTGAGCAATTAGAACAAGAAAATAAAAAAATAAGCTTAACAGATTGGAAGAATGCAGTAACTGATTTCCAACAAACATTGAAATCAGTTAAACAAAAGAAAGCAGAACTACAATCGTTATGCGAAATTTTTAAAAAATATAGGGATATAAATAATCAGTTATTGTTACTAGAGGCAGAACAAGAAAAGTTAGTATTAAAGACAGCTCATTATAAACAACAGAAACGGTTGTTAGAGAGAGAGTTTCACACGCTTTCTAAACCAACTTTTTTTCAAAGAATATTTCATACAAAAAGAAACAAATTATTACAGATGGAAGATCAACTGCAAAAAATAACTATGAAAATAAAAAATGAAGAAAAGGAATGGGATCTTTTGCAGATGAGATCGAATCAAATAAGGATGGAGTTAAAGAAATATAGGGATTCTATCAACAATAAATGCAAAAATCAGGGGTTAGTAATACCCGATGATAATTATTGGACCAATTCTCAAAGTGCATACGAATATAGGCAATTACATACACCTTGGCTAACTGATGAATTGAATTTTGAGAGAGGGCTTCTTTTTTTAAAGGGAATGAAAGTCCACAAGTTGTTTTTGATATTTAATTATAAAGCAATAAAATCAAGTTTGCGTTTGTTAAATTATCGCAGTAAGTTAGATTTAAATCAGACTGAGCACAGAATGTGGTTACAACATATGTGGGGTGTAATCCATTTAATCACACCCGTAATAAGTACAACCTTTGCCAGTGTTCGAACAATGTATAAAGGAGTTGGACGTGATTTTATTCGTTACTTATTTATAGATGAAGCGGGACAAGCTACTCCGCAACAAGCGGCAGGCGCATTATGGAGGTCTCAAAAAGTTGTCGTTGTTGGTGATCCAATCCAGATTGAACCAGTTGTCACCATTGATCGAACAATATTAGGAGATATAAAAAAATTTTATGGTATTGAAGATCGGTTTATTGAAATAGGGAGTTCTGTACAATCACTGGCGGATGTGGCGAATCCATTTGGAATGTATAACAATAAAGGACAGTGGATAGGGACACCTTTATGGGTTCATAGGAGATGCTTAAATCCAATGTTTACAATCGCTAATCAAATTGCTTATGATAATAAAATGGTTTTAGCGATAAAAAAACAAGGGAAAAGCGAATGGTTTGACTGCAAGGGAGTAGCGGTTAATAAGCAGTTTGTAAAAGAGCAGGCAGATTTAGTTGCTGAAGAGATTTATCAAAAATGGGAAAATACATTAAATGCTCCTGATTTATATGTTATTACTCCCTTTACAGCAGTGAAAGATGGTCTCAAAAAAACAATTAAAAAGCGGTTGGCAGAATTAAATGTACCAAAGAAAATAGTAAATGATTGGACTCGAAGCTCAATAGGAACTACCCATACCTTTCAAGGAAAAGAAGCCGACACTGTTTACTTTGTAGTGGGGACAGATCAAAATAGTGATGGAGCGGCAAATTGGTCGTGCTCAAAGCCTAATTTAATTAATGTTGCAGTTACAAGGGCAAAAAAAGAGTTTTATATTGTTGGGGATTATGATCGTTTATCAAAAAAACAAAATTATAAATCGATTGCTGAGAATGTAGACCAAGTCATAAGACCTAACACTAATAGAAGTACTTTTCATGTTTGATAGTGAGCCTCTCAAAACCTTATTTTGAGAGGCTTTTTGTTGATTTATATTCGATTGTAAAAAAGGGCCCAAAGAATATAATCCCTGAACCCCACTATCACTCACTTCATATACCGATACTCCCGCAAACTCTCCAAAATCGTAACTTCCTGCAACAACTCCTCACCCACATTCGTTTCCTTCACTTTCTTTCGCTCAAGCTCTTTGTCCACTAATCGCTTCACTGTTAAGACATCGGTTCCGGTGCT
This sequence comes from Bacillus vallismortis, assembly GCF_040784915.1. Lineage (GTDB taxonomy): Bacteria > Bacillota > Bacilli > Bacillales > Bacillaceae > Bacillus > Bacillus subtilis_G. The sequence continues at coordinate 4,155,381 of NZ_CP160797.1, read as the reverse complement.
TAGGACTTCTGCCTTGGAGTTGAAGTGTTTATGGGCGACGAGCTGCATGCCGTAGGAGTTGTATAGCAGCGTGTAGCCGGCGATGCCTGTTGTGGATTGGTAGGCTTTGGAGAAGCCGCCGTCGATGACGATCATTTTTCCGTTTGCTTTGATTGGATCTTCTCCTTCGATTTCTTTTACGGGTGTGTGGCCGTTGATAATATGGCCATGATCTGGATTGAGTCCGAATTCTGCCAGGATGTTTCGGCAGGTTTCCTCGTCTTCACGTAAATAATAATACGGGTTTTTCTTCTCTTTATGCGTTTCCTTCTCTTTAATGAAGTACCGCTCAAATGTCGTCATGGCGCGTTTTCCGAAGAGGGAAGAGTACTCGCCTGTCCATAAATACCAGACCATATCTGTCGCCAGATCATCGGTTTCTTCTGGGTGAGCAAAAGATTCTCGTAAAAACCGTTCAAATACATCGAGCAGCTCACGGCCCGCATAGGCTTTATCCTCAATCATCATTGTTTCCATATTGCCATTATCATCCACAGGAATACAGCCGTGAATTAACAGGTTGCCGTTATATTTTAAATAAAGGCTGCCTTTTTTCATCATAAACTTCATATGGCGGCCCAGCTTTTCAGAATGCTGAACGGAGAATAGCAGCTTGTCCAGCACTTCGGCTTCTTCCTCTAATAGCTCATCAGGCTGTTCCGGGTTAATCGTCGCAAAACAGGTGTTTTCCAGCTGATATGTTTTTCCGCTCAGCGTAATTTCGTTTTTATCGTAATCAATTTTCTCTAGTAACAACCGTTCCTCCATATTAAAGTTCGGCCGTCTTTTGATAATCGGGCTCTCAAGCTTGAATTGGATCATCGCAATCGCTTGATGGATTTTTGTGATTTGCTTTATCTCAGCCTCTGGCCTGTTTTCGTCTGCTTTTGGACGGAAAGCTGGATTATCATCGTAATATTTTTCGGCAAGGTTCAGCAGCGGTCTGAGATTGATGCCGTACACGTCTTCAATAATATCCAGGTTGTCATAGCGGGCACAGATACGGATAATATTGGCCAGGCATACTTTGGAACCGGCATAAGCGCCGAGCCAAAGGACATCGTGATTGCCCCACTGAATATCGACAGAATGATAGTTGATCAGTTCTTCCATAATCCGATCGGGCTCCGGGCCGCGGTCGTAAATATCGCCGACAACATGAAGATGGTCGACCACCAATCGCTGGGTACTGTAAGCAAGACCGGTGATCAGCTTATCGGCTTGGCCAAGCTCAATGATCTGATCTATGATTTCGGAGTAATATTGCTCCTTGTTGGAAGCTTCTTCTGTTTTGTATAACAGCTCCTCGGCAATATAAGCAAACTGGGCAGGCAGTGCTTTGCGTAATTTGGAGCGGGTATACTTCGAAGAGCAATAAGAAACGAGCTTAATCATTCGGTTGATCGTTTCTTTATACCACTCGTTTAATGCTGCTTTCGCATCAAAGTCGTGTTTGATTAACTTCAGTTTGTCTTCCGGATAATAGACCAATGCTGCTAATTCATCAATTTCTCTATCGTAAATGACACCGCTGAAAATATCGCGGATCTTCTCTTTTACTCGTCCTGAACCATTACGCAGCACGTGCTGGAATGCTTGATATTCCCCGTGCAAATCACTGACAAAATGCTCAGTTCCTTTTGGCAGATTCAGTATCGCTTTCAAATTAATGATTTCCGTTACCACTTTTTCTTCACAATCGTATTTTTGCGCGAGTAAATCTAAGTATTTGCTTTCCAAAATCGTCCATCCCCTTTTTAGAATAAACCCCTATTTATGAGCATGTGCATGATCAGGTGAATTTAAAAGTATGACATTATTTTTCATCATTAGACCTTTATATGATAGTAACGCATAACTCCTTTTAGAGACAATTAAAATGAGGGAAAGAGGGGCCGAGATGATCGGGGATAAAGAAAAAGCAGAAAAAAGAGAGAAAGATTAAGGCAGCTAGAGCTAAAAAACCTTTCAGCAGTATCTACGGAGGAGGTTATTTAGTCAAGGGCTTAGGCTGAAAGGTTCAGTATCCCCCTTATTCTTGTTATCAATATGTATTGATATGGTATTGACGATCCGTTTATTTGGCTTGTCAATTATCATGTAAGGAATTACCTTGAGGAAACTGCCGTTGTTGTACATTGAGTGTTATATATTGTAAACTGGAGTAAAAGATATCCAAATTAATCATCAAACAACATTTCTTACAGTTCCGAACCGGAAACGAAAGAGGCACCTTGAAAGATTCAAATATTTCCTAGGAGTATGTATATGAACATAGCGAATTATACTTTAAAAGTGAAAGGCAAAACGTTACTTCAGGACACTGACTTACATTTTTCGAGTGGGAAAATCAACCATGTAGTTGGAAAAAATGGGGTAGGCAAATCACAGCTTGCTAAAGACTTTTTGTTGAATAATAGCAAACGAATCGGCAGAGACATTCGTCAAAATGTATCTTTAATATCTAGCTCGTCGAATATACCTCATGATGTTTCTAAGGATTTTTTATTACACTTTTTGAGCGAAAAGTTTGATTCCGAAAAGATAAATAAGATTGCACATTTACTTAATCTTGATAATATCGACGGTAAAGTTCTTATTAAGAATTTGAGTGATGGCCAAAAGCAAAAATTAAAACTGCTTAGCTTCTTACTAGAGGATAAAAATATTATTGTTTTAGACGAAATAACGAATTCATTAGACAAAAAAACGGTTATAGAGATTCATGGCTTCATAAACAAGTATATTCAGGAGAACCCAGAGAAAATTATCATTAATATTACACATGATTTGTCTGATTTAAAGGCGATAGAAGGGGATTATTTTATATTTAATCACCAAGAAATCCAACAGTATCATTCAGTGGATCAATTAATTGAAGTGTATATAAATGAGTAATAAAACAGTGGGGGCTTAAGATGAAATTAGAGTTTAAAAAGAGTATAAGCAACAAAGTTTTCATTATTTTAGGATCTATGTTCGTGTTTTTATTTTTACTGGGATATTTTTTACTGGTAGGAATCGATAAAGTCAGCCATGTTACACCTGAGATGTTTTTCTTTAGCTCCTATACCGTTGCGACCCAGTTTGGTTTGATGTTATTTTCATTTGTTATAGCTTTTTTTATTAATAGAGAGTATTCAAACAAAAATATTCTCTTTTACAAATTAATAGGGGACAACATCTATACCTTCTTTTATAAAAAGATAGCTGTTTTGTTTTTGGAATGTTTTGCGTTTATCGCGCTAGGCCTGCTAATTATATCGTTGATGTACGGTGATTTTTCTCATTTTACATTATTACTGTTTTTATTTTCCGCAGTTATATTACAGTATATTTTCATCATTGGAACGATAAGCATGCTATGTCCAAATATATTAATTAGCATAGGTGTAAGTATCGTTTATTGGATGACTTCTGTTATTTTAGTAGCTGTAAGCAATAAAGTGTTTGGTTTTATTGCTCCATTTGAGGCAGGTAACACGATGTATCCCCGAATAGAAAGAGTATTACAATCTGATAACATGACACTTGGGAATAATGACATTTTATATATTATTTTATATTTAGTTTCAATCATGATCATAAATGCGATTATACTTCGCTTTTCTAAAACAAGATGGATCAAAATGGGCATATGATAAAGGAAGCTACTTCTCTCAGTGAAGTAGCTTTTTGTGTGCATCGATATTTTCGTTAAACTCTGAGATAAATCCATGTGGCCTGTTGATTTTGTTAAGGGGGGTGGTCTTCCTGCTTGCATCACCCAATCTATTGTTGTTTTTCTTTCACCATCTTTATAAAGAGAAAAAAGATAATGAATCCAATAAAGTAGTTCATTGGATTCTTAAAGATGCTCATCTCCAGTGAAATCTGTAAGAGTATCCAGAGCACGAAGATGGCTAGTATGGCAGGAATGATGATTTTGTACATGTCGACCACCTTCCAGTTAATCGTCCCCTCATGTTTTTATTAGTAGCAGGATGCAGCAGCCCTACAACAAAAAACTATTAGCCTGCACCACAAACTGCGACTGCTCATAATTATAAGAAATCTTCGAGAAATCAAACGGAACGCCATTCGTCAGGTGAAAAATACTTTCTATATACAGCTTCGGCAGTCCAGCCTTCATCCCTAAATATTCCGCTTCTTCCTCACTAAGCTGATCCACGTGAAGAAACAAATCCGAAAAACCAATTTTCAACCCTAATCCTTCCCGGATGTAATGGAAGATCGAGTGGGAGACGATTTCGTTGTTTAAATACGTGACGATGGATTTGTTGTAATAGGATTCTTCGTAGCACAGGGTTTGGCCGTTGATGTAGCGGACTCTTTTGACAAAGTATACGTCCTCCTCAAGTCCGATGTTGAGGTTGTCCGCCGCTTCTTGTGTCGGCTTTCTCACGTCTAGTTCAATGACTTTTGAGGTGATATTGAAATCCTCAAGGTCTTTTTTAAATCCTTGATTCGACAGGAGGCTGATGTAGCCTTTTCGTTTGTGTTTTCTGACGAAGATGCCGCTTCCTCTGAGCTGAAAGATCGCGCCTTTTTGTTCTAATAGATCTAAGGATTTTGTGATTGTGCTTTTGCTGACTTCAAACTTTGCCATGAGGGTTTCTAGCACTGGCAGTTTGTCTCCCTGCTGAAGCTGGTGTTCTTCTATATATCTTTCAATTTCTTCTGCAATTTGCTGGTACTTTAACATACGCATTCCTCATTTTTTTCGTTTAGTTTCACTTGTCAAAATTATAGCATAAACCGCTTACAATTATAGTTAATGAATAAATATTTTGTTTGGGTATTGATAAATTATACCGGTACAATTATAATGAAAGCGTAACCAAAACGAAGGGGTGGGTGAAAATGTCGGGGAAAGTGAGAGATTATAGCAGACTAGCAAAAGACATTTTGGAGGCCGTAGGCGGGGAAGAGAATGTCATTGGAGCTTCTCGCTGCGCGACGAGGCTTCGGTTGGTGCTGAAGCGGTCTAACCCTAAAGCGAAGGATATTGTGAAGTCGATGCCCGGTGTCATTACGGTTGTAGAGAACAGCGGCCAATTTCAAATTGTCATTGGACAGCACGTCGGGGAAGTCTTCGAAGAATTTTCAAAGCTGGTCAATATCGATCTGTCTGAGGAACAAAGCGAGAATAAAGGGACCGTTCTGAACCGGATTATTGCGACGATGTCAGCGGTGTTTGCGCCGTTTGTATACATTCTGGCCGCTGCTGGTATTTTGCAAGGGGCATTAATTATCATTAATTTATTGTTTGATGGCTTTGAGAAAACAGGAGCTTATCAGGTTTTTAGTTTTATATCTTGGGCGCCGTTTACGTTTTTGCCTATCTTTATCGCGATTACGGCATCAAAGCATTTTAAGGCCAACATGTATATCGCTGTAGCGTGCTGTGCCGCGTTAGTCAGTCCGACATGGGCGGAGATGGCCGTTCAAATCGCAGACGGAAAGAGTATTTCTTTCTTAGGGATTGCTTTATCGGAAACGACATACACATCCTCCGTACTGCCGCCATTATTTTTAGTGTGGATATTGTCTTATCTCGAACGATTTTTGAATAAGAGAATGAACGAAGTGGTCAGGCCGTTATTTGTTCCGTTTCTGTGCATGGTGGTGATGGTGCCGTTAACGATTATTCTCATTGGCCCTGTGACAACATTAGGCGCAAATGGAATTGCAAACGGTTACAACTTCTTGGCGGAAAACGTGCCGGCTTTGGCTGGAGCGATCATCGGCGCCTTCTGGCAGGTCATCGTCATCTTTGGGGTACATTGGGGCATCACGCCGATGGTATTGGCGAACTATGATTTATACGGACGGGATTCATTCCAGGCGTATCAAACGATTGCGGTCATTGCACAGGTTGGGGCGGTGCTTGGCGTCATCCTTAAAGCGAGAAACAAGGAAACGAGAAAAGTCAGCGTTTCAGCTGGGGTCACAGGCTTGTTCGGCATTACAGAGCCGGCGATCTACGGCGTGACCTTGAGATTTAAGAAACCGTTTATTTTTGGCTGTATATCCGGTGCGGTTGGGGCAGTTGTGGCAAGCTTTTTCAATCCGTATTACTTTGCGTATGCGGGGCTTCCGGGACCGCTGACGATTGTGAATGGCATCAATGAACAATTCCCGACGTCCATTTGGGGCCTTTTGATCGGAGCGGCGATCGCGATTATTCTCCCTGTTGTGCTGATTCAAATCTTTGGCTACGGTGAAGATACAGCTGCTCAGCCGGATAAGGAAAATCGTCAAACGGCACAGGAAAATGAAGAAACAGTATATGCACCGTTTAGCGGCAAGGTCATCCCGCTTTCTAAGGTGCCTGATGAGGTATTCAGTTCAGGCGCAATGGGACAAGGGTTGGCGATTGAGCCATCCGAAAATAAGCTTTATGCTCCGTTTGACGGCACCGTTGTCATGGTTGCGCCTACAAAGCATGCGATCGGCCTTCGTTCGGCGTCTGGCGTCGAGTTGCTGGTGCATATCGGACTGGATACAGTGACATTAGACGGAACTCCTTTTTCCTTGAAGGTGGGAGAGGGCGATACAGTTAAAAAAGGCGAAGTGCTTGTTGAATTTGATAAAGCTTTCATTGAAGAGAAAGGGTTAACAACGATTACCCCAGTCATCATCACGAATTCACATGCGTATCAGGAAATTCTCATCGAAGATATTGAAGAAAGTACGTTAGACCAAAAATTATTTACAGTCGTAAGCTGAGGAGGAATAAAACATGGGACACATGCCGAAGGATTTTTTATGGGGCGGCGCGTTAGCTGCACACCAATTTGAAGGCGGATGGAATCAAGGCGGTAAAGGGCCGAGTGTAGTCGATGTGATGACAGCGGGTGCGCACGGCGTGCCGAGAAAAATCACGGATACGATTGAAGAGAACGAATTTTATCCGAACCATGAAGCCATTGATTTCTATCACAGATACAAGGAAGATATCGCTTTGTTTGCGGAAATGGGCTTAAAATGCTTGCGGACGTCCATTGGCTGGAGCCGGATTTTCCCGAAAGGCGATGAGGCTGAGCCGAACGAAGCGGGCTTGCAGTTCTATGATGATGTGTTTGATGAGTTGCTGAAGCATGGGATCGAGCCGGTCATTACCTTGTCCCATTTTGAAATGCCGCTGCATCTGGCAAGAGAATATGGCGGCTTCAGAAATCGGAAAGTCGTGGACTTCTTCGTCAATTTCGCAGAGGCCTGCTTCAATCGTTACAAAGATAAAGTGAAGTACTGGATGACCTTTAACGAGATCAACAACCAAATGGATGTGAATAACCCGCTGTTCCTATGGACGAATTCAGGTGTTACGGTCGGAGAAAACGAAAATGCCAAGGAAGTCATGTATCAAACGGCGCACCATGAATTAGTGGCGAGCGCATTAGCGGTGGCAAAAGGAAAAGACATCAATCCAGACTTCCAGATCGGTGCCATGGTGTCACACGTGCCGATCTATCCTTTCTCATCCAATCCTGAAGATGTGATGCTGGCTGAGGAAGAAATGAGGCAGCGGTATTTCTTCCCGGATGTGCAGGTTCGCGGGTACTATCCAAGCTACGCGCTGAAGGAATTTGAACGGGAAGGCTATCACATCACTTTCGAAGATGGCGATGATGAGATTTTAAGAAACGGCACCGTCGATTACTTAGGCTTCAGCTACTACATGTCAACAACTGTGAAAAGCGATGTGGAAAATGATAATACAGGCGATATCGTTAACGGCGGATTGCCAAATGGTGTCGAAAACCCATACATCACATCGAGTGACTGGGGTTGGGCGATTGATCCCACCGGGCTGAGATATACGTTAAACCGTTTTTATGATCGGTACCAAATCCCGCTATTCATCGTGGAAAACGGCTTTGGCGCAGTGGATACGGTGGAGGAAGGCGGCAAGATCCATGATCCGGAACGAATCCAATATTTGAAATCACATATTGAAGCATTGGAAAAAGCGGTCACTTACGACGGTGTAGATTTAATCGGCTACACCCCGTGGGGCATTATTGATATCGTCTCCTTTACAACAGGCGAAATGAAAAAACGCTACGGCATGATCTATGTTGATCGTGATAATGAAGGAAACGGATCTATGAAGCGATATAAGAAAGATTCATTTGAGTGGTATAAAAACGTCATTCAAACGAATGGCGAGGAATTGTAAGCAGCTGGCCCGAATCGAGCACTTTTACTAAAGTGCCTGGTTCGGGTTTTTTTGTGTGATGTGAACGAACATCCAGTGATGGGAATAGATTACCAGCGCTGAACGTTATGTTATGATTTCACCTGTAAGATCCTTTTTTGTATAATTGAATATTAGAACGGAAGAAAGGGAGAGAGTTTGTAAGTGAAAAGGGATGAAAGCGGGTGTCTGGCTGAAGATTTTATGTTTACGATAGAGTTCCCTAAGCAATCTCCTGAAAAAAATTTGGTGAGGAAGGGGCAACATCACATTGAAAAACATTTTAATAAGAGCTGGGATATCACCATTTGATACATTTGATCCAGCTGAAATGATTGTTCGCAACTCCATTGGCGGTAACGTAGGAAACTTAGTATATGCCTACAGTGTGTTTCGTACGCTGATGACAGAAGGAACGACGATTACTCCTGATTATTATCGGATTAATGCGGCGGATGCGGAGCAAATCAATGAAAAATATGATATGTATATTATTCCGCTGGCAGATGCCTTCCGCGAGGATTTTGTGCCTTCTTTACGGAAATATACCCAATTAATTAAGAAGTTAACCATTCCGGTTGTTGTGATTGGGGTTGGTTTGCGGGCTCCGTTTGAACCAAAGTTAAATGAAGGTTTTCCTTTTGACGAGGATGTAAAGGCGTTTGTGAGTGCCGTGCTGGAGAGATCAAATATGATCGGTGTCCGCGGTGAGATTACAGCGAAATACCTTTCCAGATTAGGATTCCGTGAAGGTATTGACCATACGGTAATTGGCTGTCCTTCTATGTATGCGTTTGGAAGAGAGCTGAAGATTAGAGACACCACTATCACACCTGAATCAATGGTGACGGTTAACTCATCAAGGCTGTCTCCTAAGCATGTGCTGGACTTCATTACAAGAAGCATGAAAGAGTTCCCGAATCATTACTTCATCCCGCAATGGCGAAAAGAGATGATTTTGACGTATGCCGGGGCGCCTGCGATAGCGAAGCCTGCGGATAATTACCCTGTCAGCATGGAAGACCCAGCTTACCAGAATGATAGAGTCCGATTCTTTTTAAATGTGCCGACTTGGCTGGATTTCTTGAAACAAGCTGATTTGAGCTTTGGCGCAAGGCTGCATGGGAATATCGCGGCGGCAATTGCCGGAACACCGAGCCTTTTGCTTCCGAAAGATGCAAGAATGCGGGAATTAGCTGAATACCATCAGTTAACGCATATCATGGCAAATGAGATAACGGAGCAAACAAAACTGTCAGAATTAATTGAAACACTTGATTTTCACAAGCCTGAGAAACGGCAAGCGCAAAACTTTGACCATTTCATCAGCTTCCTGAATCAAAATGAATTGGATCATATTTATAAAGAGAAAGCGATTCCTGATACCGTTCCTTTTGACGAAAAACTATCTAACACCAAACTTCTTTCGCCTGTAACTACAGTTAGCGGCTGCAGTTCCACAGAAACAGCGAAACGCTGGGAAGCGCTTATGGCATTAGAAAATGCCAAAAAGGAAAAAACCATTAAAGACCTAAAGAACAAGGTCAAAAAGTATCAGGGCACTTTAAATAGAAAATCAGTGCGTTTCGCTTTAAAAACAGCAAATATGCTGAGCGGTAAATAATATTTCACTAACATTACAACTATATTACAAATGTATAAAACATGCAATATATTTGGAATAAAAAAGAAGCCGCAATGCTGCCACCAATCTGGCAATATTGCGGCTTTGTTGTATTAATTGCGGATAAGGTAATCAAACGCGCCGAGAGCGGCAGTTGCACCTGATCCCATCGAAATAATGATTTGATTAAACGCGCTGTCTGTGCAGTCGCCGGCAGCAAATAAGCCTGGAACGCTTGTCGCGCCGTGCTTGTCGACGATGATTTCGCCGATGCGGTTGCGTTCAACCGTTTCATCTAACCAATCTGTGTTTGGCACGAGACCGATTTGCACGAATACACCTTGGAGTTCAACGTGTTTTTCTTCGTCTGTTTCACGGTCAACGTATGTGATGCCGTTTACGGTTTGATCGCCTGTGATTTCTTTCGTTTGTGCGTTTTTCACGACAGTGACGTTAGGCAGGCTGTAGAGGCGTTTTTGCAGGACTTCGTCAGCTTTCAGTTCAGGTGCAAACTCAAGCACAGTGACGTGTTTGACGATGCCTGCGAGATCGATAGCAGCCTCGATTCCAGAGTTTCCTCCGCCAATGACCGCTACGTCTTTGCCTTCAAACAATGGCCCATCACAGTGCGGGCAGTACGCGACACCTTTGTTTTTGAACTCTTGTTCACCAGGTACGTTGACATTGCGCCAGCGGGCACCTGTTGATAGGATCACTGTTTTGCTTTTCAGGACAGCGCCGTTTTCGAGTTCAAGTTCGAACAGATCTTTCTTCTCAAGGCGTTTTGCGCGCTGAAGGTTCATGACATCAATATCATATTCCTTCACATGCTCTTCAAGGCTTGCAGCAAGCTTCGGTCCTTCTGTCGCTTTGACGCTGATGAAGTTTTCGATGCTCATTGTATCGAGAACCTGTCCGCCGAAGCGCTCAGCGACGACACCGGTGCGGATGCCTTTACGCGCAGTGTAGATCGCTGCACTTGCCCCAGCCGGTCCGCCTCCGACAACAAGAACGTCAAACGGCTCTTTGTCTGCAAACTCGGATGCGTCTGCGCCGCTGCCCATTTTCGCAAGAATTTCTTCAAGCGTCATACGGCCGCTTCCGAAGGATTCGCCATTCAGGTAAACGGTCGGCACTGCCATGATGTTTTTGCTTTCAACTTCTGCTTTATATGCTGCACCGTCGATCATCGTGTGCGTAATGTTCGGGTTGAGCACGCTCATCATGTTTAAGGCTTGTACAACATCAGGACAGTTGTGGCATGTCAGGCTGATATAAGATTCAAAGTGGTATTCACCGCTGATCTTCTTCACCTGATCAATGACTTTTTGGTCTACCTTAGGCGATCTGCCGCTTACTTGGAGCAGCGCCAAAACCAAGGATGTAAATTCGTGGCCCAGAGGGATACCGGCGAATGTAACGCCAGTATCTTCTCCAACACGATTGACACTGAAGCTTGGCGTTCTGTTTAATTCAGCTTTTTCAACTGTGATTTTAGATGACATGGAAGCCAGCTCATCAACGAGAGCCAGCATGTCCTTAGAAATGTCATCTTCACCTGCGCTCACTTTGAGAACAATGTCATTCTCAATAAGCTGCATGTATTGATTTAATTGTGCTTTGATATTTGCATCAAGTACCAATGGAATGCACTCCTTAGATTTTACCTACTAGGTCAAGGCTAGGTGTAAGAGTTTCGCCGCCTTCTTCCCATTTAGCCGGGCAAACTTCACCTGGATTTTGACGAACGTATTGTGCTGCTTTTACTTTGCTGATCAGGTTGCTTGCATCACGGCCGATACCGCCTGCATTGATTTCAACAGTTTGGATAACGCCGTCTGGATCGATGATGAATGTTCCGCGGTCAGCTAGACCAGATTCTTCATCTAATACGTCAAAATTGCGAGAGATCGTTTGAGAAGGATCACCGATCATTGCGTAAGTGATTTTGCCGATTTTTTCAGAGCTGTCATGCCAGCCTTTGTGTACGAAGTGAGTATCTGTAGAGATAGAGTATACTTCAACACCTAATTCTTTAAGTGCAGCGTATTGGTTTTGAAGATCTTCAAGCTCAGTTGGACATACGAAAGAGAAATCTGCTGGGTAGAAGCAGAATACGCTCCATTGGCCTTTCAGAGACTCGTTTGTTACATCGATGAATTCACCGTTTTTGAATGCTTTCGCTTCGAATGGTTGTACTTCTTTTCCAATTAAAGACATAATATCTTCCTCCTAATAGTGATAAATGGACATTATAGATGATGTGAAGCCATGCTCCCGCTATCTATAATAATTATAATTCTGTATAAATTATTATATAATACCTTTTCTCTTGTCAAGTGAAAAGGAGAGATTCGGATAAAAAACATGAAGCTTCTCGGGAGAGGTTTCAACTTTCTATTATATAGTATGGATTCCTGCAGCTCAAAATATCACAATTAAAGTCACATACGGGTGTTTTTCTTTTTTGAAGCAGATGCTAAAACTACTTGCCCGATTGCTGACTTGATTCTCATTATCAATGTGAAGGCTGCGTTTTCTCATTAAATAGGCCAGTTAAAAGGTTTAGACTAAAAAGATAAGGGGTATATCGAAAAGAAGAAAATGCCAATTACTGAAATGGATCGTGCGGTGAAACATGGAGGTCGGAAAACCGGACGATATTTCGGCTTGTTGATTATTTCGATAATAATAATACAGTAATTCTGTAAAAGATGGGTTTTTGCTGATTTTTATCATTTCGTTGGCGCTTTTTAGGAAAATGGCCGGGATAAAAAGCCGATTGCGAACGTACGATCCTGTTTTCTGAACGATTTGGCACGATAACGGAGCATTTTTATAGATATAGCAGGATAATGACTTTCAGACCGGATCAACTGAGATAATGATGAAATATCAGAGGATATACAATTTTACTGAACATTTTGTTTTGTAGTAAGATGTTCACATACCATTTCCCATGTGGTAAAACGTTATACCCCATCATTTATTTATGGGTGAATGGACCTAATCATTCGCCCGGCGTATAAAGTATTCTCCATTCAATCAAAATGAGTCCCCGTTTTAAAAATTCACTTGATCTTATGAAAGTGCCAGTCAATATGTATTCCAGATTTAGATGTAAGATCAACTTATTCAAAGGAGTGGTTTGTTGGAAACCGATAAGATAAAAAGGCCTTCGTTTATGTATGCACTATCGATGCTGATTGCAGCGGTTAGTGTGATATCAATTGGAATTCTTGTATTTGATGCACCGATTCAAATTCTGATGTTTATCAGCATGCTTGTATTGATCCCGTTTATGATGGGATTGGGGTTTACCTATAAACAAGTAGAAAAATCGATGATGAAATCGATGAGCAGGGCACTGCAGCCTGGGCTGATACTTCTAACCGTCGGGATTTTAATCGGCGCATGGATCGCGTCAGGGACAGTACCTACATTAATTTATTACGGTATACACGCGATTTCACCACAATTCTTTTTAGTCACAACTTTAGTTTTTTGTTCATTAGTATCTGTCGCAACAGGTACGTCATGGGGAACAGTCGGAACTGCCGGGGTTGCAATGATGGGTGTTGGAGCCACGATGGGGATACCGGCAGGGCTGACTGCCGGCGCTATTGTCAGCGGAGCGTATTTCGGAGATAAAATGTCTCCGCTATCGGATACGACGAACTTAGCCCCTACTGTTTCCGGCGGAGAAATCTTCAGCCATATTAAACACATGCTTTGGACGACAATTCCTGCATATATCATTGCAGCGATCATTTATACGATTGTTGGTTTGCGATACAATTCCGCATCTGTAAATTCAGAAAGTGTCAATCAACTGACGTCTTATTTGAACGAAACATTCCATCTCGGACTTGTGCCAATGATTCCGATTGTTGTTCTCATTGCGCTGTTAATGTTAAAGAAACCAGCGATTCCTTCCATTTTCATTGGGGCAGCTGTTGGCGGCGTTATCGCGATGTTCTATCAAGGCTTGAGTTTTCAAGATGTCATGAATACGTTCTATGGCGGGTATACAGTTGAATCAGGCATTGACATGGTTGATAGCTTGCTTCAACGAGGCGGACTTTCCAGTATGTTGAGCTTAATTGCCTTGTTCTTATTTGCGCTTGGTTTAGGCGGGATGCTTGCGGAGTCACAAGTATTAGAAGCGTTGATTGCTTCTTTTGCCCATAAAATTAAGCATACAGGGACGGCTGTTTTTGTGACCATCATTGTGAGTTATCTTACACTTGCAATCGGCGGATCTGTATACTTCTCAACGGTTATGGGCGGAACATTGATGAGACCGATTTATGAACGCTTAAACTTAAAACCTGAAAACCTGTCGCGCGTGTTAGAAGATTCAGGAACACAAGCTGCACCGCTTATTCCATGGACTGGCGGCGGTCTATATACAGCTGGAGCCTTAGGGATAGCAACAGTCGCTTATCTTCCGTTCTGTTTCTTGGCTTTCATCACGCCCTTGGTTTCTCTTTTCTATGGAATCACTGGATTGACGATGACAAAAAAAGAAAAGCGGGACAAAAAGAAAGCAAAAAAACTTGTAGAATTAGAGGCATAATCAAAAACCTCGCTCAAAATGAGCGAGGTTTTTTTGATTACTGCCAATTGGTATGGAAAACGCCGTCCATATCTGTCCGTTCGTACGTATGGGCGCCGAAGTAATCGCGCTGTGCCTGCAAGAGGTTCGCATTGGACCGTCCTGTGCGGTAGCCGTCGTAATAAGTGAGCGCGGTGGTTAAGCATGGGAATGAGATTCCTGTGCTGATGCCCTCGCAAACAACTTTTCGCAGGCCTGTTTGATAGCCTTGGAGCTTATCTGAGAAATAAGGCGCGATCAGCAGGTTTGATAGGTTAGGCCGCTCGCTGAATGCGTCGCTGATCACGTTTAGGAAATCTGCGCGGATGATGCAGCCGCCACGGAATATCAAAGCGATGTCTTTAAGCGGCAGGTTCCAGCCGTAAAGCTCAGATGACATTTTGTATTGGGCAAAGCCTTGTGCGTAGGCGCATACTTTCCCCATGTAAAGAGCCTGTCTGACGTATTCAACCCAAGTGTCTTTATCGAAGTGTTTTTCTTCAGCTTCCGGACCTGCTAACACGTCTTGAGCTGCCACCCGTTCTTCTTTTAAGGAAGACAAGTAGCGGGCGAACAAGGACTCTGTGATGATTGTGGACGGAATGCCGTTATCAATCGCCTGCATGCTCGTCCATTTTCCGGTGCCTTTTTGGCCGGTTTTATCAAGGATGACATCAATCAGAGGCTGTCCTGTTTGTTCGTCTTTTTTGCGTAAAATCTCAGCTGTAATCTCTATTAAATAGCTTTTCAGCTCACCTTGGTTCCAGGTTTCAAAAATAGATGCGATTTCTTCGAGCGGCAGGTGCAGTGTTTCTCTCAGAAACGTGTACGCTTCTGCAATCAGCTGCATGTCAGCATACTCAATGCCGTTGTGCACCATTTTTGTAAAGTGCCCTGCCCCTTTTGGACCGATATAGACACAGCACGGATCGTCTCCAACTTGAGCTGCGATTTTCGTCAGGATAGGAGCGGCTTTGTCATAGACGTCACGATCTCCGCCCGGCATGATGGAAGGCCCTGTTAATGCGCCTACTTCGCCGCCGGAAATGCCGACTCCCAGATAGCCGATGCCTTTTTCCTTCAGCTCGTCATATCTTCTTTCTGTATCTTCATAGTGGGAGTTGCCCCCGTCCATGATGACGTCGCCTTCTTCAAGCAAAGGCATTAATGATTGGATGACGGAATCTACGGGTTTTCCCGCTGTGACCATCAGAAAGATTTTTCTTGGTTTCTCTAACGATTGAACAAAATCCTGCAGCTTGTAGTACGGGCTGAGAGATTGTCCATCCAGCTTTTGGACGAGTTGGTCCGTTAAATCTCTGGTGTAATTATAGACGGCGACGTTTTCACCTTTATTTGCCATGTTTAAGGCGATATTGCTTCCCATTACGCCTAAGCCTATGACACCAATCGTATTGAACATGTGTTACAGCTCCTTCATCAATTTCATACAACTAAACTTAACAATAATATGAATCCAAGTCCAGCAACCGAAATAATCGTTTCCAGCAACGTCCATGTGGCAAATGTTTCTTTCATGCTTAATCCGAAGTACTCCTTGAACATCCAGAAGCCGGCGTCATTGACGTGGGAAGCGATGACACTTCCGGCGCCTGTTGCAAGCACGACTAATGCCAGGTTGACATCAGATTGTCCCAACAACGGAATGACAAGTCCGGTTGTGCTTAGCGCGGCAACAGTGGCTGATCCTAGAGAAATGCGCAGGATCGCCGCGATGAGCCATGCCAAGACGATTGGCGATAATGCTGTACCTTTGAATAAGTCCGCCACGTAATCGCCGACACCGCCGTTGATCAGCACTTGTTTGAAGGCGCCGCCTCCCCCGATGATCAGAAGCATCATGCCGATTTGTGAAATGGCTGCTGAACAAGAGTCCATTACGGTTTTGATCGGAATGTTGCGTGCGATGCCCATTGTGTAGACCGCGACCAATAACGAAATAATCATAGCAGTCGATGCGTTTCCAATCAATCGGATAAAAGCTAAAACACCGTTATCCGCAAATCCGATTGTTTCTTGAAGCAGATCAATAATGGTAGCGATCGACATGATGATAATCGGAAGCATTGCAGTAAAGACGCTGATTCCGAAGCCGGGTGTCTCCTCAAGCTTGAACGTTTTTTGCGTGCCGAGTGATGCGATATTGCCGCTTTTCGCAAATGATGCAGGCACGATTTTTTTCGCGATCTTTGTAAACAAAGGCCCTGCGATGAGCACTGTTGGAACAGCAACCATAAAGCCGTACAGCAGCACTTCCCCGATGTTTGCGCCGTACTCACCGGCAATCGCCGTAGGCCCCGGGTGCGGCGGCAGGAAACCGTGCGTGACGGACAGCGCCGCGACCATCGGAATTCCGAGATATAAAATAGAAATCTTCAATTCTCTTGAAATCGCAAATACAATCGGAATTAATAGAACCAATCCTACTTCAAAAAATAAAGCAATACCAATAATGAATGAGGCAATGACAACGGCCCATTGAATGTTTTTCTCGCCGAATTTGTTGACGAGCGTCATCGCGATGCGCTGTGCGCCTCCAGAATCCGCGATCAGCTTGCCCAGCATCGCACCGAGCCCGAAGATGAGTGCGATGTGGCCAAGAGTTCCCCCTATTCCTTGTTCAATAGAGCTGACAACTTTATCGAACGGCATCCCGAGTGCCAATGCCACGCCGAACGATACGATCAGCAAGGAAATAAATGTGTTTAATTTTAAGCCCATAATCAAAAGCAGTAAAGCTAAGATCCCAATTGCAACGATGATTAATGGCATGGTAGTGCCCTCCCCTTCGTGTCATGTACTAGTTGTGTGTGATTAAGCCTCTCTGATAATCTGCAATTTGTGTATATTGATTCTCTAATGATCTTGAGAGATTAATGAAAATCGGCATTAATTTTCTATATTCTTTGGCTGAGTCTTCGATCGGCGTGTGTCTGTGCGTGCTGCCGACCATGTCGGACACGGCGTCGAATGAATCAATTTTTCCTGTCGCATACAGGCCTAAAATGCAGGCGCCAAGACATGAGCTTTCGTAGCTTTCCGGAACGACAACCTGTGATTCGAAGATATCCGCCATCATTTGGCGCCAAACCTCCGACCTTGCAAATCCCCCTGTCGCCTGGATGCGGGTTACCGGGCTATCCATGCATTCGGTTAACGCCAGGAACACCGTGTACAGGTTGTAAATGACCCCCTCTAATGCAGCCCGTATCATATGCTCTTTCCTATGCGACATCGTCAGGCCGAAAAATGAGCCGCGTACATCTGGATTCCACAGCGGAGCGCGTTCTCCGGCGAGATATGGGTGGAACAGCAAACCGTCGGAACCGGGTCTGACGCGTTGGGCGATCTTCGTCAGCACGTCATATGGATCAATCCCGAGCCGTGTCGCTGTCTCGATTTCGGAAGAGGCAAATTCGTCTCTGATCCAGCGAAGCACGATGCCCCCATTGTTTACCGGTCCGCCGATGACCCAGTGCTTGTCCGTCAAGGCGTAGCAGAAAATCCGTCCCTTTTCATCAGTTTGCGGCTGATCAATAATTGTCCGGATAGCACCGCTTGTCCCAATGGTGACGGCAATTTCACCCTTTTTAACGGCGTTGACGCCGAGATTGGACAGCACGCCGTCGCTGGCGCCGATGACAAAAGGTGTTTCCGGATCGATTCCCATCTGTATCGCTAATTTCGGGCTGCAATGCTGAAAGATTTCAGTCGTTGGCACGAGTTTTGATAAGTGGTCCGGCGTGATGCCTGCGATGCGCAGTGCTTCTTCGTCCCAATCCAAGCTTTTCAGGTTCATCATGCCTGTCGCTGATGCCATGGAGTAATCGATTACATACTCATTGAACAGCTGTTTGAAAATGTACTCTTTGATGCCGATATATTTTTTTACTTTGGAAGCGATTTCTTTTTGTTCGTTCGTGATCCAGGTGATTTTGCTTAACGGCGACATCGGATGGATCGGTGTTCCTGTCCGCTTGTACACCTCATGCCCATTCAATTCATCTTTGATCTTATGCGCCCAGCCTTCGCTCCGGTTGTCGGCCCACGTGATGCATGGCGTCAGCGGCTGGTCATTTTCATCGATTGCGATGACGCTGTGCATGGCGCTGCTGAATGATATGAATGAGATCTGTTTTTGCGGATGCTGTTTTGTGATTCTCGCGGTTGTTTGGATGACGGCCTGAAAAATCGCTTCAGGGTCTTGTTCAGCCGTTGAGATGTCCGGTGTATAGAGCGGGTAGCCGATGCTTTCTTTCTGTACCACGTCTCCGTTTTCACTGAACAACACAGCTTTTGTGCTTGTCGTGCCGATATCGATTCCTAACATATAACTAGTCATTATTGTGTTCAGCTCCTTTTGCCAGCATTTGTTGTGAGAGCCACAGGTCTTCTACCTTTTCTTGCACATCATCAAAATTTTGGTGAAGAGACTGAATCATCAGTGCCCTGTCTTTTGCTTTAATGGCCTGAATATAAAGCTCATGGTTATCTAAAATCCTTGTGAAATCCTCGTGTTTTTCTTTTAATCGTGCCCGCATTGATAAAAGAATAAAGCTTTCCATAACGGGTTTTAGATTGTTCCAGATCATCTGAATGTATGAATGGTCGATCGCACGGATAATCGTTTCATGAAACAGCACGTCTTGAAATGAAAATTCATCTACGTCCTCGTATTTGATGGAGACTTTCATCATTTCAAGTATTTTGCTGAGGTCCTTGACTAAGGGCTCAATGTCGATTTTGACAAGCCGTTCAAAGACAAATGTTTCTAATAGTAAACGCACATCATAAATTTCCGTGATTTCCTTCTCAGTTAACCCAATTGCAACCGCCCCCATTCGTTCTAAGCGGATGATTTTTTCGGATGCGAGTATTTTTAACGCTTCGCGAACCGGCGAACGGCTTACGGAAAACTCGGCGGCAATCGTATTTTCTGACAAAATGGTACCGCTTTCAATCAGGCCTGAAATGATCCGCATCCTCAGCTCGTATGCGACACGAACACCAGTTGACGCTTTTGAGAGCCATTTTGCGGGATACAACAGGTCTTTGGAGTCTAGCATACACTCACCTTCCTTACTCAAGGAGTATACTTGTATACAAGTATGATAACGTGAATGTTTCATTTATGCAAACACTTTCATTTCTAATTTTTATTAAAATTTTACCATAACTGATGGTATGTATTTCCAAACCTGATATGATACATTGGAGATAGATCGTGTAAGTGAATCATGTTTTGAAAGAGGCGATTTGGATGAAAATCATCATTGCACCTGATTCTTTTAAGGAAAGCTTATCAGCTTTGGATGCCGCTGACGCGATAGAAAGAGGTTTCAAATCGGTTTTTCCGAATGCCGATTACAGAAAAATGCCGATGGCGGATGGCGGTGAGGGCACCGTTCAGTCTCTGGTTGATGCCACAAACGGATGGATCAAAGAACAGGTTGTCACGGGGCCGCTGGGAGAACCGGTGAAAGCGTTTTTTGGCATGATGGGAGATGGGAAAACAGCTGTGATTGAAATGGCAGCCGCTTCAGGGCTTCATCTCGTGCCTGTTGAAAGGCGCAATCCGCTCGTCACGACAACAAGGGGGACGGGAGAATTAATGGCAGCCGCTCTTGACGCGGGCGCAGAGCGTTTGATCATCGGGATCGGCGGAAGCGCAACGAATGACGGAGGAGCCGGGATGATTCAAGCATTGGGCGGAAGGCTTCTTGATGAATCAGGTCGTGAGATCGGGTTCGGAGGCGGCGCGTTATCTCAGCTCGCATCACTCGATATCAGCGAGCTTGATTCCAGATTGGAGAATGTCAAACTGGAGGTCGCCTGCGACGTGGACAATCCGTTAATCGGGCCAAAAGGAGCTGCGGCTGTCTTCGGGCCGCAAAAAGGCGCGACAGACGACATGGTGGAAGTGCTGGACCAGAACCTAACCCATTTCGCGGATGTGGCAGAAAAAGCGCTCGGAACAGCCTGCAGGGAAATAAAGGGCGCCGGCGCAGCGGGCGGTCTTGGGTGGGGGCTGCTGGCTTTTCTGCATGCTGATTTGAAAAGAGGCATTGATATTGTGCTTGCAGCGGTTGATTTTGAAGATGAAGTTCAGGATGCGGATCTTGTGATTACCGGTGAGGGGCGGATTGACAGCCAAACGATTTATGGGAAAACACCGATCGGCGTGGCCAAAGCGGCTAAATCATACGATGTGCCCGTCATCGGCATAGCGGGATCGGTATCACGAGACAGTGATGCCGTCTATCAGCACGGAATTGATGCGCTTTTCAGCATCGTTCCCGGCGCCGTGCCTCTTGAAGACGCGTTTGAACATGCCGCAGAATACATGGAAAGAACGGCTCGGGACATTGCAGCATCCATCAAATTGGCGAAAACGATGTTTCTGATATAGCCGGCGCACATGCCGATGCATAGCCATCCTCCTTTTTGGGTAGAGACAGTTAACTACACAATGAGGCAATCATCCCAGAAGGAGGACAAAGATATGACTGTACAAGAAATCAAAGGCAAAAAACTCGTAAAAGGCATTGCGCCAAATGTCGAGCCAGATGCCCTGTTACATGATAAACGAAAAGTATTTTTGTTTGGTTCCCCGAGTTACACAAACATTGGTGACCAAGCGATTGCGTATGCGGAAGAGAAATTTATAAAAAATCATTTTCCGTATTATGAATATATTGAAATTATGGATTATGCGACAGATGAGGGGATTGAACTGGTGAAGGAGATCATCCGTGAAGACGATATTGTCTGCTTTACCGGCGGAGGAAATTTAGGAAACCTTTATCTCGATATTGAGGAAGACAGAAGGAAGGTTTTCTCGGCGTTTAAGGACTATAAATCGATTTCTCTGCCGCAATCCGTTTATTTTGAAGACACAGACGCTGGAAATAAAGAAAAGAAAAAAACACAGGACGCGTACCATCAAAATTCTAATTTAACGATTGCCGCGCGTGAGACACAGACGCTGGATGTTGTGAAAGAGACCTTCAATTCTAATGTGATTTTTACACCGGATATGGTGCTCTCCTTGGATATTGTACCGAGAGAGCTTGAGCGGGACGGCGTTCTCTTTATTTTAAGAGCGGATAAGGAGAAAGTGACCGACGAAGATTTTATTTCACAGATGAGAAAATGGGCAGAAAAAACAACCTATACGGAACGTACCGATACGGTGCTGGACACGGTAGACACCATTGATTACGCCGATCGTGAAAAACATTTAATGGAGATGCTTGACCGCATCGGTTCCAGTAAATTGGTGATCACCGACCGTCTTCACGCGATGATTTTCTCGATTATTACCAAAACACCTTGCCTTGTCTTTGGAAACAGTTACGGCAAAGCTAAACATTCGTACCGGGATTGGCTCGAAAGCTTAAACTTCATTGAATACACAGATCAACATGATATGAAGGAACTGGAGCGCATGATTGACCGCCTGCTTCAAGCAGAACCGAATGAAGTTGATTTATCCAGGGATTTTCAGCCGCTGGTTGATTTTTTCAAATCATAAAAGAAAAAGCAGACTGATGGCAGTCTGCTTTCAGCGTGTCGACAAACCCTCGCATTCGTTGTCAGTCCTGCGCGTTGGTGCTCACGAATGATAACATTCGCTCCGCTCCAATGCTCGTCCTTCCTAGACTTCAAGGGTTTTCAATCACGCTGACAAGATGACAAAATCCTAAAACTAAACCGTTTTAGGATTTTGTCAACAATCTGAAGCAGACTGATGACAGTCTGCTTTTTTGCGTTAATGATCGTTTTCCAAAGAAACGATTTCATCAATGATCCGCGCTTGCTCTTTCTCAGCCACTTCGTTTGAGATGATATCTTCCTTTGATAAGTTCTCGATCGCTTGGTACTGGGCGTATAACGAATGTTTTTTCAAGATGGTTTGCTGTTTGTTTTTGAGTTCCGGGTATGTTTCGAACAATTGGTTTGTTTGTTGATGCAGCTGGCTGACTTCTTCTTTGTATTGGTCTGTCAGTTCGCTGGAGACAGCTTCGTGTATCAGCAAATTGTGTTTGACTTGCTGGACTTCCTGGATAGCGGTTTCTAGCCGGTGTCCTTTTGCAAGCAATTCCTCATATTCCTGATTGCCCTCTTCCTTTTGATTCACGCCTAACCGTTCCAGAAGCGGCTTAATGGTAAGCCCCTGAACAACAAGGGAGAATAAAACGACACTGAAGGCGAAAATCAGAATGTCTTCACGCCCCGGGAAGTCTCTCGGCAGGCTCAGTACAAGGGCAATGGACAGAGAGCCCTTCAGCCCGCCCCAATTGATGGTATGTTTCCATGTCGCCGGAAATTTCTTAATAAAGGCCAGACTGATATAGACGGCGGCACTTCGGGCGATAAGCACAATGACAATCGCCATAATCGCCAAACCCCATTTGTCAGTCAGGTCAATTCTCGTGATCTCAAGTCCGACCATCAAAAAGACAAGGGAGTTCGCGAGCAAGGCGGCGACGTCCCAAAAGTTATTGATATTCAGCTTGGTCGTCGGGCTCATGCCGATTTTTGCGCCGTAATTGCCGAATATAAGCGCGGCGACTACGACAGCGATTACGCCGGAGGCACCTGCCATTTCCGCCAATAGAAATGAGCTGTAAAACAGAATGATACTAAAAATAATTTCTAAAGGATAATCATCAAAATACTTGGTGAGCTGGGAAAAGACAAATCCTAGAGCGCCTCCGATAATGAGGCCGAGGGAAATGACTTTGACAAACTCCCACAAGCCTAAACCGGCGCCTTGAATGCCGAGATCTAAATAAGTCATTAAGTAAAAGGCGGAAATGTTGAACAGCACTACCGCCAGCCCGTCATTGAACAGGCTTTCTCCTTCAACGACAATCGAAAGCTTTTTCGGCGCACCGACGCTTTTGAAAATGGACAGCACACTAACTGGGTCTGTCGCACTCATCAGCGCGGCAAAAACAAACGCCGCCGGAATGGCCAAATGCATCAGCCACATGGAAGAAAAGCCGACGATCAGAAACGAGATGAGTGTGCCGCCGAAGGCCAGCGCCAGAACGGGGCGCTTATTTTCCCGCAAATGGGAAAAGGGCAGCTTCAGGGCAGCTTCTCCTAATAAAGCCGGCAAGAACAGCGTAATGATGACGAAGTTAAAGACTTCTCCTTCAGTAATAAAATCTTTCAGCGGTTCGAAGAGCGGAATATGTACAAGTCCAATGATCGTGCCGACAATCACGAGTGCGATCGGATAAGGCTGTCTGCACTTCTTGGCAATCGCGGTAATACCGGCTGCAATCATGACCAACAAAAAACCTAGTTCGAAAATATGATGCAAATCTAAGTGTTCCATTAGAACCTCCTTTTATGAATTGTGTAACTAAAAAATTACCCTCATTTTGTCATTGGTAATCATATCATATGTAAAACAGTCCTTTGCCAGTCTGCGGAAAAGCAAAAAAGCAGGCAATTTGCCGGCTTTTGGTTCTTTATTCTATAAGCCAATGGAATTGACTACACTCGATACATGAGAACGAACTTTATCAAAAGATAGATGATCCTTCATTTTATCCGTGACACTGTCAATCGCTTTTCCTGACATATGATGGTCGAGAATGTCCCGCTTTGTCTTAACCGCCAGCTCGGCATCTGTGATATTATCTTTGATCGAAGATAAATTCTTACGGTCTTCTTGAAAAGCATAGCTTAATTGTTTTTTGATTGAATTCATCAGCGCCAATTTTTGTTCTTGTCTTTTCTTCTCTTTGTACGCCGCCAATTGTTCTGGTGTCATTTCAGATGTATCTAGATGGGCATTTGAAAAAAGCGAAGTGGTTGAATGCTGGCTTGTCACTCTTTGCATAAAACGGTCTGCATCTGTAGGTTTTTTATTCATAAAATCCATGTCTCTTTCTCTCCCTTATGAAATCCCCATCCGGCTTGCTGCTGCCAGATCTGCATCATGGTAAGCGTGTCCCATATGTCCAAGGTCATCTGCAACCATCTGAAGCAAGTGCTGTAAATGAAGCGCGGCATCTACTGCCTGATCATATTTTTCTTTTGAGTAAAAAAGGTGATGCGGTTTGTTCATTTTAAGTTTATTGATCAGATCATCGACATCAGAAATGGCTAATTCATCATATGCGCCAAAACCAACCATTCGTGCATGCATGTTCCTGACATCCTCAATAGAATCCTTTACTTTGTCATCAATTCTTTCAATCTCACGAATAATCCTAGACCATTCCAATTCAGCGATATGTTTTAACTGTGTGCATGTATTCATCAATACATGCGACTTAATGAGGATTGAAACACCTGTATTGGCTTTCACATTGGTTGATTTCATTTGCTTAAGCATCGTTAATGCAAAGTCAGGATTGTTTTTTAACACATCATCAACAGTTTGGACAGAGCCATCTGAATTGAAGTTATATCGGTCCAGATTGTGACTTCCCATCAAGGCTTCGACAAATAGTGATACATCAAGAGATTGATTGTTGTAACGTTTAAATGCAAGGCCCAACATCTTTACTGCATCAGGAAGGCGATTATTTTGTACACCGTTCGGCAAAGCCTCGTCATACATCACTTTCACATTACCTATTTCAGCAGCATCCCGATTCAACAAAGATAATCCATCATTTAAATTAATATATTCTGTTAAACGGCTGCGGAAATCCCCTTTTAATGCTCGGGCTTTGACATCCTCAGGCAGGTTTTCATATATGTTAGGATTTTCGAAAGTAACGCCGCGTTTGATAAAGTCATTCATCACGACTGCATAGCTTGCATTAGAACCGCCTAATGAGTGACCGGTGACTTGAATGTCAGCGTTTTTAAAGTCTTTATGTATTTTTTTTGCATATTGATCTGCCTGAATGGCTTGGTTCTCCGTCCCGTCATCAAATGGTTTTTTGCCAACCAAATAACTGGTATCCATATGGAGCCAATCCTGTAAAATCTCATTTGAATATTCAGGAACCCCTTGTGCGTAGTCATAGAAAGAACCATCTTCATCTTTAGGAATGTTGATTCCCTTTTTCTCTAATTCTTTAATAAGCTGTTCCCGCTCTTCACGATATGGCTTTATTGTGTCTTGTAATTGACCCGGGCTGATAGGTTCTGATCCGCGGTACGCGATGATGGCGTTTTGGATTTTTTCAGGGTGTTTGCCTTCATGGGAATTACGATAATCCTCTCTAGTAACAAGTGTGAGGGCGTTAAGGCCCTTTTCTGTTTTTTTATAATCGATAACGTATAGCTTTTGCCCATTGCTAGTATAAATAATCTCACCAATATGATAGTTTTGATTATCGTAGGATGCACTCGATATACGGTTGAAATCCTTATCCGAAATTTTCATAGACTTATTTTTAGCCAACTAAGCCACTCCTAAACTTTATACATATCTTGTATAATAAAATAAAAAGGGTGAATTGCCAATGATAACCATGAAGAAAATGATTGTTGCAGGAGCTATAATAATAATTTTAGCGGGTTCCTTATATTTCTATTTTTATAAAACCAATACAAAAGAAACAACTGGGGGCAATAAAAATATGAACAGTGAAGAAAAAAGCGATCGAGAAAAAGCGGAAGAATATGCAGAAAAAATGAAGCCGAAAGTAGAAGAAGCATTAAGGAAAGAAGACATTCATCAATTTATAAAAACGATAACCTTTGAAAAAAATATAGAAATAAACCCCATGGGAAGAATCATTATGGATGGTTATGTGAACGGGGAGCCAGAAAAGTTTCATTTTTCTGCTGATTTAATCTATAATTCCAACAAAGTAGATGGCATGAGTTTTTCAAAAGACTTAGGAGATAGATTTGAAAACTGGGATGATTTTGATAAAGAGGTCAAAGAAGACTTTTTAAATAGTTTATCGAAAGAAGAACGAGAACAATATTTAAAAGACATAGGGGAAATAAAATAATCTATGAAAAAACAAGCGCCATTTAAACTATTAGCTTTTGTTAGCGTTTTGTTACTCGTAATGGTTGGCTTTATTTATGAAATCAAAAAAACGTCAGACACTTCTAAAAGTAAAAAATACATAGGTAGCAAAGAAAAAACTGAAGCATACGTCGAGGAAATGAAGCCAAAAATAGAAGAAGAGTTAAGAAAAGAGGATATTCATCATTTTATAAAGTCTGTAACTTTTGAAGATAAAGTGACTATAAATCCGATGGGAAGAATAGTAGTGAATGATTATATAAATGACAATCCAGATAAGTTTTATTTCTCAGCAGATTTAATTTATGATTCCAATAAAGTGGACGGAATGAGTTACTCTGAGGATGTAGGTAATCGTTTTACAGATTGGAGCGAATACAGCAAAGAAGTAAAAGATAAATACATCAAAACCGCTTACCCTGATAAAAAAGAGCGTGAACAGTATTTAAGAGATATAGGAGAGTGAAAATAAACAGGCAAAACGCCTGTTTATTTTAGTGATCGGTTTACTTCCGCCTCTTCGCCATTCCCCAAGCCAACAGTCCGGCAACAACAGCCGCGGATACAATCGGGCGCTTCGTAGCTTGCGTGTAATAGCTTCTGGACCGCAGCCATCCTTTATTTGTCCCCCTGTCATGCATGCCGTAGCCCGCATGATAAAGCGCGCCTTCTTCACGCGGCTTGGACGGTCTTTCGGCATGCTGGCTGTGGTACATGATTTTTTCCATCAGTTTGTCGGTCAGCCGGGGGAAAAGAGCGCCCAGCATGGCGATGGCTTTTGCCTGTGAGCCGATGTACATGTCGCGCTTCGAGTGTTCGGCGGCAAACAGGATGGCTTCGGCGGCCGCTTCCGGCGGATAGATCATGGAGCGGGAATGAGCCGGCTGTTTGTCGAGGTAGCTGTGAGCATGCTCGTTGTAAGGCGTGTCAATTCTGCCCGGATGGATGAGCGTAACCGAGACGGGCGCCTGTTCTTTCTCGAGCTCCACCCGAATGCTTTCCGTCCAGCCGTGAAGCGCGAACTTGGCTGACGCGTATGTGGATTGAATGACGGTTCCCCTGTCGCCGAACAGGCTTCCCACATTGATGAGTGCGCCCGGCACGCCTCTGCTGGTGTAGTGTTTGACGGCCGCTCTTGTTCCGTAAACAGGTCCCCAGAAGTTTGTGTCAAACATGCGCTTCATGTCTTCGACGGTGACATCCATGGCGTGCCCGAAAGTCGAGACGGCGGCATTGTTGACCCATGTGTCAAAGCGGCCGAATGTGCTGATCGCGGTTTCTGCGATGCGGTTGATGTCTTCTTCTTTCCCGACATCCGCCTTCACCCATATCGCGTCGTGCCCTTTTTCCTTTAATTCTTCAGTAAGATCCTTCAAAGCCTCTTCATTTCGCCCTGCTGCCACAACCTTCGCGCCTTTTTCAGCTGCCATTCGCGCAGTGACAAGTCCGATTCCGCTTGAGGCGCCGGTAATCACGATCACTTGATCCTTGAGTTGTTTCAATCTGAGCTTCTTTTTCGTGCCCGGGTTCTGTTGTTCAAGCTTTTCCGTATTCGTGAGTGAATCATCGTTTGTCATTGAGATTCCTCCTAGACGCTGTTTTTCTACATTTACCCCATCCGGGAGGTCCTTACCCCTTTTTGACAATCACAGGGTTCTTTTTTATATTATATAAGTCGCTCTACCATACCTAGGAGGGAATGTTTTAATGACTAGCAGAGGAGATTCACGCGAAAAAATTCTTCACACGGCGTCACGTCTGTTCCAGCTTCAAGGATATCACGCGACGGGTTTGAACCAGATTGTGAAAGAAAGCGGTGCTCCTAAGGGATCGCTTTATCACTTTTTCCCGAACGGCAAAGAAGAATTAGCAGTTGAAGCGGTTACATATACAGGAAAACTGATTGAACATCTGATACAGCAAAGCATGGATGAATTCTCTGATCCAATAGAAGCGATTCAGCAATTTATCAAAAAAACAGCCAGCCAGTTTGACAATACAGAAAGCATTCAAGGCCTTCCAGTCGGTTTGCTTGCGAGTGAGACAGCATTAATCAGTGAACCGCTGCGGACGGTTTGCATGAAGGTGTTTAAAAGCTGGGAAGCGGTTTTTGCCAGAAAACTAATGGAAAACGGATTTGCAGAAGAAGAAGCGAATCAGCTTGGAATGCTGATCAATTCGATGATCGAGGGCGGCATCATGCTTTCGTTAACGAATAAAGTCAAAACGCCTCTTCTTCTCATTGCCGAACAAATTCCAGTGCTGGTGAGAAAAAAAGGGTAGCGTTTTGTTATCCTTTCTCCTACAATTATATAGAACGGTCTAGTAATGTATATTTTAATATATAGACTGGTCTAAATTGGAGGAAACGATATATGAAAACATTATGTGAACATTCATTGCCTAAAGAAAAAATGCCTTATTTGCTCCGCAGCGGAGAAGGTGAGCGCTATTTGTTCGGAAGACAAGTCGCCACGGTGATGGCGAATGGGAAGAGTACAGGCGATCTGTTTGAGATCGTGCTGCTTTCCGGGGGAAAAGGAGATGCCTTTCCGCTTCACGTCCACAAGGATACACATGAAGGGATTCTCGTTTTGGACGGAAAGCTTGAGCTGACGCTTGATGGAGAACATTATTTATTAGTATCAGGCGATTATGCGAACATTCCAGCCGGAACACCGCACAGCTACCAGATGCAGAGCCACAGAACGCGACTGGTGTCTTACACGATGAAGGGAAATGTAGCGCACATGTATTCCGTTATTGGGAATCCATATGATTACGCTGAACATCCTCCGTACGCAAGCGAGGAGGTGTCAAACGAGCGATTTGCAGAAGCGGCGACTGTGGCGGACATTGCATTTCTTGATGAAGAAAAGCCTTCCGGTGCGGCAAAGTTAGCGGAACTTACAGAGCTTCCAGATGGAGCTGTTCCATACGTGCTTGAGTCTGGAGAAGGCGACCGCCTGGTGACGGGAGATCAGCTTCACCGCATTGTGGCTGCACAAAAAAATACAGACGGCCAGTTTATCGTCGTATCATCGGATGGCCCTAAAGGCGAACGGATCGTTGATCACTACCATGAACATCATACAGAAACATTTTATTGCTTAGAAGGGCAGATGACGATGTGGGCAAATGGACAGGAAATTCAGCTGAACCCTGGAGATTTTCTGCATGTTCCAAAGAATACCGTTCATTCCTATCGTCTGGATTCCCATTATACAAAGATGGTGGGCGTATTGGTTCCAGGCTTATTTGAACCGTTTTTCCGGACGTTAGGTGAGCCGTATGAAGGCCACATCTATCCAAGTGAGCCTCAGGCGCTGCGATTTGACCGCGTTTTGCAAAATATCGAAGCATTAGATTTAAAGGTCATGAAACCATAAAGATAACAAGATTGTAAGGTTTCCATGCCTGTGTGTCACCTAAATCGATGTTTCTGCGTTTCTTTTTTTCATACTCTTAGGGTACAGAAAAAAGGAGCGTGATAGATATGGTTTCATTACAGCCGACTTTGGCAAATGAACGGATCGGCGTGCTTGATGTGCTAAGGGGAATGGCGATTTTCGGGATCTTATTTGTCAATCTGGCCCATTTCAGTTATCCGGATATGTATTTGTCTATGCTTGGAAAAGAGAACTTTTTTACAGAAAAGTGGTCTGAAGCTGATTTTGCAGTAACAGACATACTGACATTCTTCATCCAAACAAAATGTATTTTATTGTTTTCCTTTTTATTTGGATTCGGCATGGTTGTTATGATGGAGAGGGCAGTAAGCAAAGGGAAACGGTTTGTTCCGCTCTATGCGAGAAGGTTAGCGGCGCTTCTCTTGATTGGAACCATTCACGCCTTTTTGATTTGGGACGGGGACATTTTAACGGAATACGCCCTGCTCGGTTTTGTTCTGCTCTTATTTCGAAAAGCAAAGCCGAAAACACTGCTGATATGGGCGCTCTCTTTGTATCTTTTGTTTACCATACCGTTCATTTTGACAAGCTTTTATCAAGCAAACGGACAGGAATGGACTCAAGCGGTAACTCAGCAGGCAAAACAAGCGCTCCATGCGTACGGAAGCGGCAGCTTGAAGGAGATTGCGGAACAGCGGATCCACGATCGTCTTGTTTACATGTCTTCGAATGGCATGCTTACGTATAACCCGATCAGCTTCTTCTTTGCATCCATTCCTTATTTCAGCATGTTTTTGCTGGGGGCTGCGGCGGCGAAGTCACGATATTTGCATGAACCCGGAAAGCATCGCAAAGGCTTGAAAAGCGTGTGGATGGCTGGGCTTGTCATCGGCATCAGCGCACAAGTGCTGTACAGTGTAACGGATAGGCAAGTATTTTTGCTGATTGGCGCGCCCTTCCTCATGTTTTTCTATGTCACAACGGTTGTCTATCTTTATCATAAAACAAGAGTAAAAACAGTGCTGCAATCATTCTCCGCTGTTGGACGGATGGCGTTTACCAATTATCTGATGCAGTCTATCGTGTGTACGTGGATATTCTATCATTACGGCTTGGGGCTGTACGGGAAAGTGTATCCTGCTGCCGGCGTGCTCATTACGATTGCTGTTTGTGCCGTTCAGATGGTCTTCAGCCACCTTTGGCTTCGGGTATTCCGGATGGGGCCGTTTGAGTGGCTGTGGAGGAGCGCTACGTATCTGGCGTGGCAGCCTATGGTAAAGAAAACAAAAGTCTAGACGCCTATTGGTGTCTAGACTTTCTTCTATTATTTATACACGACACGTGTTTTGCAAATGATGTCATGCAGACCTTTTTTCTCTCCGAAGCCGATCATGATAAAGCCAATATAAAAGATAATTCCAGATAAGATGTATGCAAAGTAACGGCCGATTGCCTGTCCGATAGAAACCCGATCGCCTTGTTCATTGACCACTTTCAGGCCAAGAATTTTTTTGCCGAGTGTGCCCTGCATTTTAGAAGCTGTGAGCAGACCGTAATATAACACACAGATGACGAGCATGATCAGCATGGTAGGCAAAAATGCGAACGTCATGTATTTCACGAGATACTCCTCTTCTGTCATGTAAGGGTCTGTTGCCACAGATCCAGCTATAAACACACTATTGATAATAAATAGAATAATATAACTAGGAACAGATACAATAATGCCATCAATAAAATAAGCTAAAAAACGAATCCAAAATCCTGCTGTTTTTTCCATGTCTTTTTCTCTCTCCTTTGAATGAATCTGGAATAGTATACTTTGAAAAAATAATATGCGCAATATGATATGGTGATAAAATCCTGATATGCCTGAAAAATGAGTCTTTTATCCCTGTGTCTTTACTATATAAATCTACTACATTTAAGCGAATCTCATTTTCTGCATTCTGTCATTTTCTTTAAAATATAATGAATTTCTCATTTAGATTACATTATAATGATATATGTTAATATTTTCATTTGAGGGAGGGGTTTGATGTCTAGAAAAAACAGGGTGGCGATCGCAACAATCATTTCTGCGTTTCTTTTTTGTGCCGTGATTGCCGCTGCTTCACTTTCGCCGCTGGCCGGAACGGGAGCGGCGGCCAATCAATTTAACTCAGTCGGCATGTGGTCAGCTATCGGTATGATCCTTGTGATGTATTTCATTCCTTTTGTTATTTACATGCTTGGAGTTGATGCGATGAGGTATGTAATGGCGGTGCTTTGCGGTTTTGGGTTGCTGATTCATTTCTCTTCGGCCGGTTTTATCTTGATGTATGGTTTGTTCAGTGACCAGCTGCTTTCTGAGGTGGTCTTTGTGATTGTGGTTTGTTTCGCCGCGGCTGCTGTCAACATCATTTGGTTTGTGGCTGCTTTTCGTTCTGTTGCTGAAAAAACGTCCGCGAACAGCCTTACATAGTTTTCTAGTTTGTGATGGTTTTGTGAAGTAGAATTATAAAATGGATGAATATGTTATGATGATCACAAATTAGAAATTACATATAATGGGGGTCTCAATGATGGTCAGTTCATTTCGCATGAAAGCTTTGATTGCGGGAGCCGCGGTGGCGGCTGCTGTGTCAGTCGGCGCTGTTTCTGATGTGCCCGCTGCCAAAGTGCTTCAGCCAACAGCTGCTTATGCGGCGGAAACGGTGTTTTCTCAAAATAATGGAGCATCCGGCTTTTTAACAGGAAGGTATGATGTACAAGCGATGGCGCCTGCCATGTTTAACTGGTCACGCGAAAGCCGGTTCGCCGGAAATACAGACGGGACACTGAAATGGCAAAACGACATCAGAACGACTCCTCAAAATGGAGCGGGGGCTGTGATTGATGAAGACGGCACAGTATATCTTCATTCCAGAGATGGGGAAATGAAAGCTTTTCATCCGGATGGCTCAGTCAAATGGGTGACAGGCAATCTGGGAAAAACATTCACGCAATCTCCCGTACTCGGAACCAACGGCGTTATCTATCTGGCATCCTATGACAAAAAGATTTATTTTATCGACAAGGAAACAGGCGAGATTCTAACAACGGTCCCATTAAGCGGCGGGCCAAGCTCTGAAACGGTGATCGGTTCAGACGGCACGTTGTACTTCTCAACACTTGATAATTATGTTCACGCGATCAAACCGACGTCAAAATCAACTTGGACAGAACGCTGGAAGTTGAAAACAAATGGTGTCGTCAGCTCTGTGCCGGTGCTTGCCAAAAACGGCACTGTATATGTAGGCACATATAATTACGTGTTTTATGCGATCAACTCCGGAACCGGACAGGTGAAATGGTCCAGAACGACGTCAAATGCGTTTAAAGGATATCCAGTGATTGATAAGGATGGCAACGTTTATGCCGGTAACCAAGACGGACAGCTGTATGCGTATACGTCAACAGGCAGCTTAAAATGGACATTTCCGCTTAACGGGTTCTCCAGTTCATCGCCTGCGATCGACCATAATGGCAATATCTACATCGGTTCAGGAAGCGGCGAGCTGTTTTCCATCAGCAAAAACGGAGATATGAACTGGTCATTCTACACAGGAGGCCCTGTCAGAACGGCACCGCTAATTGATGCGAAAGGAACGGTTTATTTCGGGTCAGATGATATGAAGGTTTATGCGGCGGACTCAAACGGCAATGAATTATGGAGCTATCAAACCGACAGCAACGTCGTGTCATCTCCTCAGCTTGCTGAGGACGGAACGCTTTATATTGGAAGCTATACGAAGCTAATGGCTTTTGGGAAATAGCAGAAAGGCTGGCGAGGTTATCTCGTCAGCCTTTTTTTGGTAATCAATCGAGATTTTTACTTTTATAGATAACCTTTGTCCCGCAAATATAATCGTGTAATGCCAGTTTAGAGGGGAAAGCCGCCATAATGTAACCGATATACAAAATGCCTGATGGTATGTAAGCGAAGAAACGGCCAAAGCTGTGCCAAAAAGAAAGACGCTCGCCATACTGATTGACAACGATGATGCCCATGAGTTTTTTGCCCAGTGTTGCTTGCATTTTTGAAGAAGTCAGCAAGCTATAATAAAGAATGCCGAAGATATAGATGATGGCTATAACAGGGATTGTTCCGAATACCAGCACATAAAATTTATATTCTCCTTCTGTCATATAAGGGCTTCCTGCATCAATGAGAGGCAGGACAATGAAGGTGTTAATAAAAATCATAATAAAAGCAAAAAAATAGATAATCAAATCATCAATAATAGAGGCAACTGCCCGAATCCAAAATCCAGCTGGTTTTTCCATGTATAAAATTCTCTCCTTTGAAGTTTTCTGGGATATTATACGTGAGAGGTTGTGCGGTTTCAATGAGATATACTAGAGGAATTTGGTCTCGTAGCAAAAACAGTATTTTATTACTATTCATTTCTTCTATTTTCCTTTTTGCCTTTAGGTTAATAGGATGATAAAAAAGAGAATCCGCAGAGTAATGCAGATTCTCTTAACTATGATTATTTAGAGGCTTGAATCAATACACCTTTTTCGTGAGAAAACTCTTTAAATCCATATACGCCATGATAGGAGCCGATCCCGCTTGTGTTGACGCCGCCGAATGGAAGGTTGACGTCACTGAAGTGAACGACAACATCGTTAATGGCTGCGTTGCCTGATGTTGTATGCTGAAGGACGTTGTCGATCAGGCCTTGGTTGTGGCTGAATACATAAAGCGCAAGCGGTTTATCGCGGTCATTTACGTAATCGATGACCTCGTCGATGTCTTCATAATTCATCATTGGCAGGATCGGTGCGAAGATTTCCTCCTGCATGATTTTCATGTCGGGCGTGACGTTTTTCAAAACGGTTGGCGAGATCGTGCGGTCGCTGGCATCGAATACGCCGCCGAACACGACTTCCGCACCTTTTTCGATAGCGTCGTCGAACAGGTCTTTGACGCGGTTGAAGTTGCGGTCGTTGACAATCTGCGTAAATTTGCTGCGGTCCGGATTGCGATCATCCTCCATAAATCCTGCGTTGACGATTGTTTGTAAAATGCCCGCGAACTTGTCCTGCACATCTTTTTTAATGAACAGATAATCAGGTGCGATGCAGGTTTGGCCGGCGTTTACGAATTTGCCGACGGCGATCTTTTTCGCTGCGTCCATGAGATCGTATTCACTGTCAATGATTGTCGGGCTCTTGCCGCCAAGCTCAAGTGTGACAGATGCCAAGTGTTTGGCAGCCGCTGTCATGACGATTTTTCCGACATTTGTGCTTCCGGTGAAGAAAATATGGTCGAATGGCTGATCCAGAAGCTCGGTTGCCACCTCAACCTCTCCTTCAAAAATCGCGACTTCTTTTTCATCAAAAGCATCTCGGATTACTTTAGCGGCAATGTTGCTTGTGTTCATCGTAAAATCGGACAGCTTCACAATCGCGCTGTTTCCGGCTGCGAGAGAAGCGGCAAGCGGCGCCATTGTGAGCATAAACGGATAGTTCCACGGGCCAAGGATAAGTGTTACGCCTTTTGGCTCGTACATGAGAATCCCATTTGCCTCGGGGCTTAACGATGAACCGACTTCTTTAGGCGCCATCCACTTTTCCAGGTTGTTCATATTATCTCGGATTGCTTTTTTTGTTCCTTCGATTTCCGCTTTTTTGACCTCGTGATATGGTTTGCGGACGTCTTTGCGGATCGCTTCGGTGATTTCTTCCTCATGGGCGATCACAGAATCTAAAAAGCGCTGAAGCTTTTCTCTGCGCTGTTCCGCTGTTGAAGCTCGTAATGCTTTTTGCTGTTTTTTCTGAAGCTGAAACACACGCTGAATGTCGTCTTTTATTTGCTGTTCCATTGTAAATCCCCCTCATTTGCTTTCTTCTTTTCTCGGACCTATTATAAAGTGGTACCTTTTCTATAAGAAAGACAACGGTGAACCATCTATACGTTACCGTACATATATCGAATATCTGTCTAATGACTGGGGGTGTTTTTGTGGCGGAATCTGCTGAAGCTCAAGTGAAACAGGCGCTGCTGGCTTTATTGGAAGAAAGAGACATTCAACACATCACGATGAAAGAAATTGCTGAAAAGGCCAAAGTGAGCCGCGGGACGCTCTACCTTTATTATGAAGACAAGTTCTCTATTATTGAGAATGTGATCGAAGACATGAAGGAAGGGCTGGGTGAAGCGCTCTATGACGCCTTCAAGCATATGGACACACTCCATTTAAATAAAAAACGGCACACCGTGCATCCGACTCTGTCCTTTGTCCGCGAGCATCGATCCTTTTTTGGCACGATGATGAATAGAGGACATTTTCATCGTTTTTTTAAGGATGTGTTTCAGCTGGATGTTTTGCTGGCTCCGGTCAATGTGAATCTGACGCCGATCGAACAGGAGATTTACGGACATTATCGGGCTTTGTACACGTACGCGATTATCCTCTATTGGCTGCATGAGGATGCGGACGCTTCTCCGGAAGCCATCAGCCAAAAGGTATGGGAGCTCGTTTCTCAAAAGCGGTTTTATTGGCTGTTTGGACAGGCCCCGTCAAGGAAGCGGCAGGAGGACAAGCAAATCGACAGGCGTGTGGTTCGAACGAGAGAAGCGTTGCAGAAGGCTTTGCTGGACGTATTGGCAGAGAAAAAAGACTACGCGGCCATCACGATTTCTGACATGACCCGGAAAAGCAATATCCGCCGCGCAACCTTTTATGATCACTATGCCAGCAAAGAGGAATTGCTGCAGACCATGATTCAGCAATCATGTGCGGAGATTATAGATCACCTGACGATTGCCTCAAGTCCGAATGAGCTTTCTTTAAAGGATGCGGAGGAGGCGCTAGCCAGTCTGCTTTCTGCTTTATCAAACATGCCCATTGTCCCTTTTCTCAATCGGGAATGGGGTGTTCCTCATGTGATACCTGATATGTTCAAAGCGCTGGAATCGTTTTACCTGCATCAGCAGACTGACATTCATGCGGAGAAAAAACTTTACGCCTATTATGTATCCGCGATGATTATAGGGCTGATTTTGTATCGGCTTGATGAAGGAAAAGCGCATGCGCCGGAAGTGCTGGCGAGGGAGTTTTTGCAGTTTTTGGATGTGAAGAAGTATAAGGTTGTCTTGCTATAAACGAGAGAAACCAGCCTGCGGTTGAAATGGAAGGCTGGGGAGTAACTTCAGTAGGTTTTGAAAAGAAAACCTGAGAGAGGTAACGCTTCCAACGGATATACATTTGCCCGGATACTCAGTTCGGGCTTTGTGTCGTTATATCACTTGGTCTTTTGAGTTTCTTTCAAGGTGAGATTTAAAAATAGAAGGGCCAAAAGAATTTGAGCAACGTTCACCAACCAAGCTTTCCAGCTTACAGTGGGGTCTAAAATTGCATTGAAGAGCAAGTGAACGATAGAAGAAAGTGAAAAGAGTAAAAAGAGAAGTTTGTTTTGTGACATAAATTGCGTACCTTTCTATATGTAGAACTTGTAAGAGTGAATTCTTTATCCTACAAGATTTTACTTTCTCTATTTTTGACAATCTGTTAAGGGATATACTAAGTATTAATTTGAACTTTTGGCGTTTTTAGCTCGTTTATATAAAAAAAGTGCATAGTTTAAATAGATAAGATATAAAGCGAGATTAAAAATACCTAACTGAAAAAAACAAGAAAGAGATATGCTTATGAAACCTCCTAAAATGATATAGGTATACAGCAATTTCATTCTATCAACTCCCAATAAATGCTAAATATATTGTAAGGTAGAATTGACAGTATGTAAAATAAATATGAATACAATAAGTAGTTTTCATCTCTTTTTTACAGATAGAGAAAAATAATTAGGAGCAAATGAAGAGAGAGCTTAACCTCGTGGTCAAGGCTGAGCTCCCTTTTAATGTTAATTAATGTATGGATCGTAATACATATATTGCGCAGACCATGTTTATTTCGTTTATTTCGTTTCTTCCTTCCACTTCTCATCAATCAACATCTTCCCAGGCCATGTATAAGCCATAATGCCGCCGTCTGCGGTGATATCTTCTCCTGTGACGTATGAGCTGTCGTCTGAGGCGAGGAACAGCGCCACTGTTGCCATTTCCTTCGGCTTACCGAGGCGTCCGAGCGGCGTGATCCACTTGTTGGCTTCACGGAATGTTTCGCCCATTTCCTGTTCCTTGGTACCTGCTAATTTGTCAATCAGCGGCGTTTCGATCGTGCCCGGTGAAATGGAATTGACGCGGATGCCGTCTCTTGCGTAATCAATCGCCATCGCTCTTGTCAGATTGGTGATTCCGCCTTTTGCGGCGTTGTAGCCGGAGCGATCGAGGTCCGCGGCCCGGCCTGACATGGAGGAGGTGTTGATGATGGAGCCTCCGTTTTCGAGCATGAGCGGAATCAAGTATTTGCTGCAAAGAAACGTGCCGCGCAGGTCGACGGCGATAATGCGGTCAAACAGGTCAACGGGATATTCGTGCACTTTTCCGCCCTCCTGATCAACCCCGGCGTTATTAAACAGAATATCAATGTTACCGCAAGCATCCTTGATTTGATCCGCAAATGCTTTCACACTGTTTTCATCTGACACATCGAGGTGAAAGGCGTCCGCCTGTCCTCCGTTTTTTCTAATCGCTTCAACGGTTTCTATCATTTGGTCTTCATTAATGTCTCCGATCATCACACGCGCGCCTTCATTGGCAAAAACCTCTGCCGTCGCTTGCCCAATGCCTGTCGCTGCGCCTGTGATGACTGCGGTTTTGTTTTCAAGTCTTCTCATAACACGAGTCCTCCTTTTTCTATTTGTCTTCCCGCTATGTGCAGTGATAAACATGCGAGAAAAGAAATGCCAACATATGTTAAGATGGACTAGAAATTGTTGGGGGGTTTGTGTGTGTTGAAGGTGCAGCATAAGAAGGAGCTCAAGTTTTATTGCTTCGTCACGATTCCGTCCGCGTTTGTTGTGCTGACTGTCATCTCTTTTCTATTCAAAGAGATTACGTTTCCGGTTACAGCCCGCGCGTTTCTAAATGCTTCATGGCATAATATATTATTTTTGATACCGTTCGGGTTGTTTTTCTACCCGGTGCATATTTGGATGAAGCGAGAGTTTGGCCGCTGGAATGGCGCAGTAAAAAAGAGAGGGTGATGACCTCTCTTTTTTGAGAATATATAGTGAAAGTGCATCTAAATCATGTTAAATTTACATATATATGCATCTATTAATCTAATTGACAATTGTCACCGTATGTGATAAATAGATGCTGATAAGAGTTTACATAACCTAATAACAAATCAAAAAGGGGCGATCTAGAATGGCTAAAAAAGAATTTAAAGCAGAGTCCAAACGCCTGCTGGATATGATGATTAACTCGATTTACACCCAAAAAGAAATTTTCCTTCGTGAGTTAATCTCCAATTCAAGTGACGCGATTGACAAGATCTATTACAAAGCGCTGACGGACGATGCGCTTACGTTTGATAAAGACAGTTATTACATAAAGGTCGCGGCTGACAAAAGCGCTAGAACATTAACGATCTCTGATACGGGGATCGGGATGACAAAGGACGAGCTTGAGCAGCATCTCGGCACAATTGCAAAAAGCGGTTCCCTCGCGTTTAAAAAGGAAAACGAGCAGAAGGACGGACATGACATCATCGGCCAATTCGGTGTCGGATTTTACGCGGCGTTTATGGTTGCCGATGTCGTGACGGTCATCAGTAAGGCGCTCGGCAGCGAAGAGGCGTATAAATGGGAGTCTGCGGGCGCAGATGGCTATACGATTGAGCCGTGTGAAAAGGATGCTATCGGTACAGACATTATTCTGACAATCAAAGAGAACACAGAAGATGACAGCTATGACGAATTCTTAGAAGAATATCGTTTAAAAGCGATCATCAAAAAGTACTCCGACTTCATTCGCTACCCGATCAAAATGGATACTACCATTAATAAGCCGAAGGAAGACAGCGAGAATGAATTTGAAGAGGTGCAGGAAGAACAGACGGTCAACAGTATGGTGCCGATCTGGAGAAAAAACAAAAGCGAGCTGACAGATGAGGACTATGAAAAGTTCTATGCTGAAAAGCATTACGGATTTGATAAACCGCTCTCACACGTTCATATCAGTGTGGATGGCGCCGTACGCTACAACGCGATTCTATTTATTCCTGAAAACATGCCGTTCGACTATTATTCCAAAGAATATGAGAAAGGCTTGGAACTGTATTCAAATGGCGTTCTGATCATGAACAAATGCGCGGATCTGCTTCCGGACCACTTCAGCTTCGTGAAGGGGATGGTCGATTCTGAGGATCTGTCACTGAACATTTCCAGGGAAATGCTGCAGCATGACCGTCAGCTGAAGCTGATCGCGAAAAACATCAGCAAGAAAATCAAAAGCGAGCTGCAAAGCCTGCTGAAAAAAGACAGAGAGAAATACGAGACGTTCTACAAGTCGTTCGGCAGACAGCTGAAATTCGGCGTGTACAATGATTATGGCGCGAATAAGGATCAATTGAAGGACCTCTTATTATTCTACTCTTCGAAAGAGAAAAAATTGGTCAGCCTAGATGAGTACGTATCGAGAATGCCTGAGGAGCAGAAATATATTTATTACGCGACAGGTGATTCATACGATCGCATTGAGAAACTGCCGCAAACGGAAATGGTAGCGGACAAAGGCTATGAAATTCTCTACTTCACAGAGGACATTGATGAGTTTGCGATTAAAATGCTGACATCTTATCAGGAAAAAGAATTTAAATCCGTATCAAGCGGAGACCTTGGCATAGACACGGATGAGGATCAAAAGCAGTCAGAGGAAGAGGAAAGCAAGTATAAGGATCTGTTTGAGGAAATGAAAAACATTTTGTCAGATAAAGTGAAAAACGTCAAAATCTCAAAACGACTCAAATCACATCCGGTCTGCCTTGCTGCTGACGGCGAAGTCACGATTGAGATGGAAAAAATCTTAAACGCGATGCCGGACAGCCAAAATGTACAGGCGGAAAAAGTGCTGGAAATCAACCCGAATCACGAGGTATTCAATACGCTGCAGGATGCATTTGAACAGGATAAAGAGAAATTGAGCCTGTACACAAATCTCCTGTACAATCAGGCGCTTCTCATCGAAGGCCTGCCGATTCAGGACCCTGTGGAATTTACGAACAATATGTGCAAGGTTATGGTGTAACAGAGAAAGGAATCGTCCTGTGAGACGATTCCTTTTTTATAATGTACGCTCATTCAGCACTTGGCTCTGGCTGCTGTTCTTCTTTTTAAACCGTTGTTTCAGGCTTGCTTCAATGTCTTCCAAGCTTTTCCCTTTGGTTTCAGGAACCATGTAGAAGGCGAAGAAAAGCGATAGCAGACAGATCCCTGAAAAAATGGTAAAGACCCATGCGATGCCCATCGCGCTGAGCATCAGCGGAAAGACGAGCGACACGATCAGGTTGGTCGCTGATAATACCAAAGTAGTAAAGCCTGTTGCGGCTCCGCGTACTTTGGATGGGAAGAGCTCAGGCATCAGAACCCATACAACTGGCCCCCATGTTGCTTGGTAAAACACGATATAGACACCGAGAAAAACGACGGTCAGCCATGCTGTTGATGTAGAGAGCCCCAGTGTCAGGAGCACAGCTGCTAGTGCTGCCAAGCTCAGTGTAATACCGACACTTCCCCAGATCAGGAGCTTTTTGCGGCCGACACGGTCAATTAAGATCATGGCGGTGATACACATGATGACGTTGAGGACGCCGATCCCCATTGTGCCGAGTACTGATGCGGATGTGCCGAGACCGGCCTTCGTGAAAATGGTCGGCGCGTAGTAGATCACCGTGTTAATGCCGACAGCCTGCTGAAAAACGGCAAGGCCGACGCCAATGAGAAGCATGGGGCGAATCCATTTTGCTTTCAGCAAACCGAGTGTTGTTTCTTTTTCCCCTGCTTCCGTTTCTTTCATATCCGCAAGTTCTTGTTCAATATTTTCTTGATCATGAGTGATTTTCATGATGTTTTTCGCTTCTTCTACACGTCCGCGTTTCACGAGCCATCTTGGTGATTCAGGCATAAACGCGATCCCGATTAATAAAAGCACAGCAGGCACCGCAGCCAGCCCCACCATCCAGCGCCACGCTTCAAATGGCGTGAACAGATAGTTGACGATATAGGCTAATAAAATACCGGTAACAACCATTAAGTTGTTCATCGTGCCCAGTGTTCCGCGGATTTTTGTCGGCGCCATTTCTGAAAGATATACAGGCACCAGTGCCGTTGAACCGCCTACGGCCAATCCGAGAATCACCCGAGACGCAATCAGCATGCCGACCGTTTGAGAAAATGCGCAAGCGAGCGCACCAATAATGAAAATGATGGAGAGGACAAATACAACTTTTCTCCTGCCCCAGCGATCTGAGCATGTGCCGCTTAAAGCAGACCCGAAGATCGCGCCAAGAAGCAGCATGCTGACGACCAATCCCTCGGTCAATGTTGTTAGAGGAATATCGTTGTTGATAAATAGCAGCGCTCCAGAGATAACGCCCGTATCGTAACCGTAAAGCAGCCCCCCTAAAGCGCCGAAAAAGTAGATCATATATTTCCTTATGTCTTTCTTCACAAATGTTCCCCCTCAGTTGTTGAACCAATGAGCACCTCATATATGTTTAACAAAGTTAATAAATGAGTACCCTTTCCCTATCTGATTTGAAACATTTGTTTTGAACATTAAAGCCAAAATGCGGGATATTGGCGATTTTTGCGCAAGTTATTGATAACGAGAGCGATGATCACGATGATGACAGATCCAATAAGTACGGGAAATATTAAATAGCTCCAAGCATACGCCCCTTGAATGACAACAATCGGATCTGCACCGGCAGGAGGATGAGTGGTTTTAGTCAGCATCATCAAGCAAATGGCAAGTCCTGTGCCTAATGCAAAGGTCCATGGATGGGCCCCGAATACCTCAAAGACAACAATCCCTGTAAGTGCAGAAATGAAATGGCCGCCAATCACATTTCTCGGCTGTGATAATGGAGCATTCCAAGCGCTGAATACGAGCACACAGCTTGCTCCAAAAGGTGCCATTAACCATAAGCTTGAAGTATAAGCGGT
This sequence comes from Bacillus vallismortis, assembly GCF_040784915.1. Classification (GTDB taxonomy): domain Bacteria; phylum Bacillota; class Bacilli; order Bacillales; family Bacillaceae; genus Bacillus; species Bacillus subtilis_G. The sequence continues at coordinate 4,112,421 of NZ_CP160797.1, read as the reverse complement.
CAAGGAAGCAAGTGCCAATATGGTGATAAATCCTCCTATAAGCCCTGTAACAGCATCTTTGCTATTTACCTGTAAAGGTGTTTTCCCTTTTCCTTTCATTTTCAAAAAGAAGTTGTTTTCCAAATGAATCCCTCCAGTAGGTATAGAATAATAGTTATAAAATAACCTGTCAATTTAATTTTTAATGGTTAGTTTATGATAACAGTAAAAAAACCGTTCACTGGGGAACGGTTTACTCATTGTTGATTTTTTTCTGATGGCGCGAGACCTTTTGTCTGTTGCCGCATATCTTCATGGAGCACCATTTTCGCCTTCCTGTTTTATCAAGAAAGAGCAAAATGCACTTTTCGTTTGCGCACCTTTTCAGCTGTTGGATTTCTTTTGTATGAATCAGCCATAACGCGTCGTAAGCGATAAGCGATAAAATGGATTGATCGAGTGTTCCATTCGGTATGCGTGCCAGTGTGTCATCTATGATTTGATAAGAAAAGGGAGCGGCGGCAATTTGATCTTGCAGGAAAGAGATGAAAGCTTGAGAGGGTTCACTGCCCTCGGCGATACGCTCAAAGTGTTTTCTTAGCTCAGCGCGGAATTGATGAATTCGTTGCAGCACGAGAGAATCAAGTTCTTGGACTTGCTGTAACGTAAAAGAATGGAGAAAAGGAGCGGTTTCTCCCATTATTTCTAACCATGCCATCAGATCTTTTTCTGACTGGATGAGATCGTGCCGTTTATCATAGCTGATGATTTCTGTATTCACGAGATCGAGAGAAAGGTTTTGTGTGATCAGAGGGAATTGCGTATTTGCCATTGTAATCATTCCTTTCAACATCATTGTAAGCGCCAAAACCTTTTTCACGCAAGGATATGAGAAAAAGGAGGATTTATCGTGTTGAAAAAACAAAAGCTTGAGAAAGTGTGCAGCAGGCAATTGTCTTTTTTGCCACATATCAGTATTCAAGAATGCCTCGAGCCTGACTCAGAATCATTCATTTTTTACTTAACAGCTGAACGACCAGAAGAGAGATCAGTGGAAGAAGTCTTTCGTTTATTGATGGAGAGGGAAGAGTATGCAGAAGTTGGCTGGGAATGGAACAGAGCGGCGGTAGAGAAAAACAGAGAGGCTGTAATCACCAAAATACTGGAATCGGTGATAGAGTATGGGATCTTTTCAGAATTTGACGGAGCATCTGTTTTACAGCGAATTCTTGCCTATGAAAATAACGGGATTCAAATTGATGAACGGCTATTTACAAATGAAAGCAGACATGTCGTCATCTATGATGAATGGAATTTGTTTCTAGTGTTTGGGTATGAAGGGACGACAGCTTATTTATATACGTGGTTCACAACAGCATAGAGAGATGATCTTGTGATTGTCATACGCGAAATAGGCATGAAAAAACCTTACTCCTAATGGGGTAAGGTTTTCATTCTTATGCTGCAGGTGTAACGATTTGGTTTCTTTCTAAAATCGCTTGGGATTCTTCGTTTGCTGGGCGGTATCCCTTTTCGATCAGTTCTTTTATGTAAAGCTTATTATAAATAAATGAGAAAACAATGCCGCTGACCCAGCCGCCAATTCCTAACGTAAATGAGCCAAGAACGACAGAAATAATAAACATGATCGCAGCCCATTTTAAATCACCGCGGAATAACGCAGGGAAAAACCCGAAGAAGAAAGTCGTCCAGCTAAATCCGACTTTTACTTCCTTTGTCAGTCCGCCTTCGTTTTTCAGCAAAACCTTCATCGTATTCAACCTCTTCTCTAAGATGATATCGTAAGCAGAATCAAAGAAAAATAAGACAAAAGAAAGATTGCAAAGTTCATTTTCTGCTCAACAATTCCTATCATACTACTACTTTAGGGAAAAAGTAACTTCAAATTTAAAAAAACGAAAAAAAGGATGATATAAATCCAATTAAGTATAAATATGGGAAATGCGATCAAGATTAATATACAAAACCCGCCTTCCTAAGTGAGAAGGCGGGTTTCCTTTTATTATGAGAACAGCTTATCAATAAACGAAATATCGTCTTGAGAAAGCGTTACGTCGGCTGTTTTGATGTTATCAATCAGCTGATCGGCACGTTTTGCCCCAGGGATTAAAATATCAATTTCCGGTCTTGCCAAATACCAAGCCAATACGATGTGCGGGATATCAACGTTGTGCTTTTCGGCAATCGGCGCAAGCTTGTTGACCTTTCTGATATTTTCTTTAAAACGCTCGCCCTTGAAGTGTTCTTGTTCGTTTCGCAGGTCTCCTTCAGGGAACGTTGTATCTTCTGTATACTTTCCTGCCAATAATCCTGATACGAGCGGGAAGTAAGGGATAAATGAAATGTTATGCTCCTTCGTATACGGGAAAAATGTCTTTTCCGCTTCACGGTTTAACAGGTTGTATTCGCCTTGCAATACATCTACCAAGCCGTCTTTGTTTGCTTCCTTCAGCTGCTCTAAAGAGAAGTTGGATACACCGATGGAACGGATTTTTCCGGCTTGCTTCATCTCATTCAGCGCGTTAACCGCTTCATCCTTCGGCGTATGTTCGTCCGGGAAGTGAATGTAGAATAAATCGATATAATCCGTATTCAAACGCTTCAGGCTTTCATCAACTGATTTCTTAAGGAATTCTGGTGAATTATCAAAGACAAAGTCATTTCCTTCTTTTCTGTGCGCCGCTTTCGTCGCGATGACGACATCTTCGCGATTGAACTCGCTCAGCACTTCACCAATTAGCTCTTCGGAACGGCCGATCCCGTAAATATAAGCGGTGTCTAACATGGTCACACCATTACGGATCGCCTCGCGTACCAGTTCTTTCCCGGTTTCTTCATTCAGGTTCGGGTAGAGGTTATGTCCTCCGACAGCATTTGTTCCTAATCCGATAGGGAATACCTGCAAGTCTGATTTTCCGAGCGTAGCTTTTTTCATGATCTGCCTCCTAGAATAAAATGGATGAAAGACTCTCAACACTATTGTAACCGTTAGGCCAGATGAATGCTGATTTGGTGCTCATTGCAGTACTGTGTGTACTCGTCATCTAATGGCTGAGATGTCACAATGCAACGCAGCCTGTCAAACGGCGCATATGTCAAAAGTGTTGATTTTCCGAATTTAGAATGGTCAGCCAATAAATACACTTCTTTTGCTTTTTCCGAAATCCTTTTTTTAATGTCGTACTCCAGCAGATCGGAATTGGTCAATCCGTGTGTCAGCGTCGTTCCGGTAGCGGACATAAAGGCTTTGTTGATGTTGTACTTATCAAGCATAGCCGGGTCGTCCATGCCGACAAAGGAGCGGGTTTTTCTCTTATAGTTGTTTCCGATAATGATTAAGTTGATATTCTTCAAAGCTGACGCCGCATTGATAATGTCTAAGCTGTTGGTTAAAATGGTGACATTTTTGGCCGGGTCAAGCGTATCGAGAATAGACTTTGTTGTCGTTCCTGAATCAATGAAGATCAAATCGTGATCTTCAATAAAACGGGAGGCATAATGGGCGATTTTTGTTTTTTCATCTTGGTGCTGAATGGTGCGATTCTCAAAAGGAACTAATGCGGTTTTTTCAATAGATGTTACGCCGCCGTATACTTTTTCAATCGCACCCTTTTCTGTTAGCTTGTTGATATCTCGTCTGACTGTGTTTTTAGAGACATTGAACACCTGGCACAGCTCATCTAAGGAAACAGTGCCATGCGATAATATGTACTCCTCCATTTCCTGAATCCGCATCAGTTTCATATTAAAAACTCCTTCTTGAATCTTTACGTAACATAAATATATAATAAAAACCAAAAGTTTATCAATAGTTGATTAAAAAATGATAACACCGGTGTATATCTTTTGCAAGAATCGACGGACTTCTTGTTTATCTCTTAATTAGTTAAAAGATTAATATAATAAAAATAATGAAAAAATGTAGTGTTTATGATTGACTTATGGGTATTGTGCGATTAGAATATAACCAAGAAATGACCAAAAAGTAACCTGATGTGCATGAAATGGTTGCTTATTTCAAATTGCATCGCCATTTATTTTTTTGGTTTTTTTGAAAGCGTTTAATTCTTGGCTTGCTGAAAAGTGGATATTGATATGAATCTATCTTGAACCATCCATACAAGTGTATGTGTTTACTAATGAAGGAGGCAATAAGAATGGCAGAAATCAGAAAATTAAAAAACTACATCAACGGTGAATGGGTTGAAAGCAAAACAGATCAATACGAAGAAGTTGTTAATCCGGCGACGAAAGAAGTGCTGTGCCAAGTGCCGATCTCTACAAAAGAGGATATTGAGTACGCTGCGCAAAAAGCGGCTGAGGCATTTCAAACCTGGTCAAAAGTGGCGGTTCCGCGCCGTGCCAGAATTCTATTTAACTTCCAGCAGCTGCTTTCTCAGCATAAAGAAGAACTTGCTCATCTGATTACCATTGAAAATGGAAAAAACACAAAAGAAGCGCTTGGAGAAGTGGGACGCGGAATTGAAAACGTGGAATTCGCAGCTGGAGCACCTTCCCTGATGATGGGTGACTCACTTGCTTCCATCGCAACGGACGTTGAAGCGGCCAACTACCGCTACCCAATCGGAGTTGTCGGCGGAATCGCGCCATTCAACTTCCCGATGATGGTTCCTTGCTGGATGTTCCCGATGGCAATCGCACTCGGAAACACATTTATTTTAAAGCCATCTGAGCGGACGCCGCTGTTAACAGAGAAATTGGTTGAGCTTTTTGAAAAAGCGGGTCTTCCGAAAGGGGTATTCAACGTCGTATACGGTGCGCATGACGTTGTGAACGGCATCCTCGAGCATCCAGAAATTAAAGCGATTTCATTCGTAGGCTCCAAGCCGGTCGGCGAATACGTTTACAAAAAAGGAAGCGAAAACTTAAAACGCGTTCAATCTTTGACAGGAGCGAAGAACCATACGATTGTCCTGAACGATGCGAATCTCGAAGACACAATCACAAACATCATCGGAGCAGCCTTCGGTTCTGCCGGTGAACGCTGCATGGCTTGTGCGGTTGTGACGGTTGAAGAAGGAATCGCTGATGAGTTTATGGCGAAGCTGCAGGAAAAAGTGGCTGACATTAAAATCGGTAACGGCCTTGATGACGGCGTGTTCTTAGGACCGGTTATTCGCGAAGACAACAAGAAACGCACACTCAGCTATATCGAAAAAGGTTTGGAAGAAGGCGCGAGACTCGTATGTGACGGACGTGAAAATGGGTCTGACGAAGGCTACTTTGTCGGCCCGACGATCTTTGACAATGTCACGACAGAGATGACGATCTGGAAAGATGAAATTTTCGCGCCGGTCTTATCTGTTATCCGCGTGAAAAACCTGAAAGAAGCGATTGAAATTGCCAATAAGTCTGAGTTTGCGAACGGTGCCTGCCTGTTCACATCCAACTCAAATGCAATCCGCTACTTCCGTGAAAACATCGATGCGGGAATGCTCGGCATCAACCTGGGTGTGCCGGCTCCAATGGCGTTCTTCCCATTCTCAGGCTGGAAGTCTTCATTCTTTGGAACGCTGCATGCGAACGGAAAAGACAGCGTCGACTTCTATACGCGTAAAAAAGTGGTTACAGCAAGATATCCGGCGCCTGATTTCAACTAAACGACGAACAGCCGAACGGCGTCCATGTGCGCTGTTCGGACTCATTCTGCCAATAGAAAGAGGAGGGCTTCACTATGAGTTATTTGTTGCGTAAGCCGCAGTCGAATGAAGGATCGAATGGGGTCAAACTGGTGCACGAAGTAACGAAATCCAACTCTGATCTCACCTATGTAGAGTTTAAAGTGTTAGATCTCGCTTCCGGTTCCAGCTATGCAGAAGAGTTGAAAAAACAAGAAATCTGTATTGTGGCAGTAACGGGAAAAATCACAGTGACCGATCATGAGTCGACTTTTGAGAATATCGGCACACGTGAAAGCGTATTCGAACGAAAACCGACAGACAGCGTCTATATTTCAAATGACCGTGCATTTGAGATTACAGCGGTCAGCGACGCAAGAGTGGCGCTTTGCTATTCTCCATCAGAAAAACAGCTTCCAACAAAGCTAATCAAAGCGGAAGACACCGGAATTGAGCATCGCGGGAAGTTTTCAAACAAACGGACTGTTCACAACATTCTTCCGGACTCAAACCCTTCAGCTAACAGCCTATTAGTAGTTGAAGTCTATACAGAAAGCGGCAACTGGTCCAGCTACCCGCCTCATAAACATGATCAAGACAACTTGCCGGAAGAATCTTTCTTAGAAGAAACGTACTACCATGAGTTAGATCCGGGACAGGGCTTTGTGTTTCAGCGCGTATATACAGATGACCGCTCCATTGACGAGACGATGACCGTCGAAAATGAAAACGTTGTCATCGTTCCTGCTGGATACCACCCGGTAGGCGTTCCGGATGGATATACATCCTACTATTTAAATGTCATGGCAGGGCCGACGCGGAAATGGAAGTTTCATAACGACCCGGCGCATGAGTGGATTTTAGAACGCTAACAAGTGAGGAGTGGCTGTTTACGATGAAGTATACATTCAATGAAGAGAAGGCTTTTGATATTGTTGCCATCGGCCGGGCATGTATTGATTTGAACGCAGTGGAATACAACCGCCCAATGGAAGAAACGATGACGTTTTCGAAATACGTCGGCGGTTCACCTGCGAATATCGCGATCGGCAGCGCGAAGCTAGGCTTAAAAGCGGGATTCATCGGCAAAATTCCAGATGACCAGCATGGAAGATTCATAGAGTCCTATATGAGAAATACCGGCGTTGACACAACGCAGATGATTGTTGATCAAGATGGCCATAAAGCGGGCCTTGCATTTACAGAAATCCTCAGCCCTGAGGAGTGCAGCATCTTAATGTATCGCGATGATGTGGCAGACCTCTATCTGGAGCCTTCAGAGGTAAGCGAGGCGTATATCGCAAAGGCGAAAATGCTGCTGGTTTCGGGGACAGCGCTCGCCAAAAGCCCGTCACGGGAAGCGGTGTTGAAAGCTGTTCAATATGCGAAAAAGCATCAGGTCAAAGTGGTGTTCGAACTGGATTACCGCCCATATACGTGGCAGTCAGCGGATGAAACAGCCGTTTACTATTCTTTGGTCGCCGAGCAGTCTGATATTGTCATTGGCACACGCGATGAATTTGACGCCATGGAAAATCGCACAGGCGGAAGCAATGAGGAATCAGTCAATCATTTATTTGAGCATTCAGCCGACCTCGTTGTCATTAAACACGGCGTCGAAGGCTCTTACGCATACAGCAAATCAGGCGAGGTATTCCGAGCGCAAGCGTACAAGACAAACGTGCTGAAAACCTTTGGAGCTGGTGATTCTTATGCGTCAGCCTTCATCTATGGCCTTGTCAGCGGAAAAGATATCGAAACGGCATTGAAATACGGCAGCGCTTCAGCCTCCATTGTGGTGAGCAAGCACAGTTCGTCAGAAGCGATGCCGACTGCGGAAGAAATCGTACAGCTTATTGAAGCACAGTCATAATTGAAAAAGATCGAGTAAAGGTGGGATCGTTTGTGGGTAATAAAATTCGCTTAACAACAGCACAAGCGCTGATTAAATTCTTAAACCAGCAGTACATCCATGTAGATGGAAAGGAAGAGCCTTTCGTTGAAGGGATTTTCACGATTTTCGGTCATGGTAACGTATTAGGGATTGGCCAGGCGCTTGAGCAGGATGCAGGCCATTTGAAAGTCTATCAAGGGAAAAATGAACAAGGAATGGCGCATGCCGCAATGGCGTACAGCAAACAAATGCTGAGAAGAAAGATATATGCGGTCTCTACATCCGTCGGACCCGGAGCGGCCAACTTAGTAGCAGCGGCCGGCACTGCATTGGCAAACAATATCCCGGTTCTCTTCATTCCGGCAGATACATTTGCGACAAGACAGCCAGACCCTGTACTGCAGCAAATGGAGCAAGAATACAGCGCGGCGATTACGACAAACGATGCATTGAAACCTGTATCGAGATACTGGGACCGCATTACGCGCCCCGAGCAGCTTATGAGCAGTTTGCTGCGCGCGTTTGAAGTCATGACTGATCCGGCAAAAGCAGGTCCGGCAACGATTTGTATTTCTCAGGATGTGGAAGGAGAAGCATACGACTTTGATGAAAGTTTCTTCGTCAAACGGATTCACTATATTGATCGCATGCAGCCGAGCGAGCGCGAGCTTCAAGGTGCGGCGGAGCTGATGAAAGCCAGCAAAAATCCTGTGATCCTCGTCGGCGGCGGCGCAAAATATTCCGGTGCGCGCGATGAATTGGTTGCCATTTCTGAAGCGTATCACATTCCGTTAGTTGAAACGCAGGCAGGAAAGTCGACAGTTGAAGCTGATTTTGCGAACAACCTCGGCGGAATGGGCATCACAGGTACACTTGCGGCAAATAAAGCGGCCCGCCAAGCTGATTTGATTATCGGCATCGGCACAAGATATACGGATTTTGCGACATCCTCTAAGACCGCTTTTGATTTTGATAAAGCGAAGTTCCTGAACATTAATGTCAGCCGAATGCAGGCGTATAAACTCGACGCGTTCCAAGTGGTGGCGGATGCGAAAGTAACGCTTGGCAAACTGCACGGCTTGCTTGCAGGCTATAAGAGTGAATTCGGCTCAACGATCAAGGAGCTGAAGGACGAATGGCTCGCTGAACGCGAACGCCTCAGCAAAGTGGCATTTAAACGGGAAGCGTTTGATCCGGAAATCAAACATCATTTCTCTCAAGAGATTCTAAATGAATACGCTGACGCGTTGAATACGGAACTTCCGCAAACAACGGCATTGCTGACAATCAACGAAACGATTGCTGAAGACAGCGTAATCATTTGTTCAGCGGGCTCTCTTCCAGGAGATTTACAGCGTCTGTGGCATTCAAATGTTCCGAATACGTATCACCTGGAATACGGGTACTCCTGCATGGGCTATGAAGTGTCCGGGACACTTGGGCTTAAACTGGCCCACCCTGACAGAGAAGTATATTCCATTGTCGGAGACGGCAGCTTCCTGATGCTTCACTCTGAGCTGATTACAGCGATTCAGTACAACAAGAAAATCAATGTGCTGCTCTTTGATAACTCTGGTTTTGGATGTATCAACAACTTGCAAATGGATCATGGCAGCGGCAGCTACTATTGTGAGTTCCGCACAGATGACAACCAGATTTTAAATGTCGATTATGCGAAAGTTGCTGAGGGATACGGCGCGAAAACCTATCGTGCGAACACAGTAGAAGAGTTAAAAGAGGCGTTAGAGGATGCGAAGAAACAGGACGTATCAACGTTAATTGAAATGAAGGTTCTGCCAAAAACAATGACGGACGGCTATGACAGCTGGTGGCATGTCGGCGTAGCAGAGGTGTCTGAACAAGAAAGTGTTCAGAAAGCATACGAAGCAAAAGAGAAAATGCTGGAATCTGCTAAGCAGTATTAGAGGGGAGGCATCATAGATGGGCAAAAATGAAATCCTGTGGGGGATTGCTCCCATTGGGTGGCGGAATGATGATATGCCTGAAATCGGAGCGGGAAATACTCTTCAGCATTTGTTAAGTGATATTGTCGTCGCGCGTTTTCAAGGCACGGAAGTCGGGGGCTTTTTCCCTGAACCTGCCATCCTGAATAAAGAGCTGAAGCTTCGGAATTTGCGGATCGCAGGAAAATGGTTCAGCAGCTTCATCCTCCGAGACGGACTCGGAGAAACAGCAAAGGCGTTTAAAGCGTATTGTGAGTACTTACAGCAAGTAAAAGCGGATGTCGCTGTTGTCTCTGAACAAACCTACAGTGTGCAAGGCCTGGAAAAAAACGTGTTCACAGATAAACCGTACTTTAATGATGAAGAATGGGAACGGCTTTGTGAAGGGCTCGATCACCTTGGCAAAATTGCCGATCAGCATGGCTTAAAGCTTGTCTATCATCATCATCTCGGCACTGGCGTTCAAACGGCGGAAGAAGTGAACCGTCTGATGGCGGGTACAGACCCTGCGCATGTACACCTCCTCTATGATACAGGCCATGCTTATATTTCTGACGGAGACTACATGGGAATGCTTGAGAAGCATTTCGCCCGCATTAAGCATGTGCATTTTAAAGATGCCAGACTGAATGTCATGGAACAGTGCAGGCTTGAAGGGAAGTCGTTTCGGCAATCGTTTTTAAAAGGCATGTTTACGGTTCCCGGTGATGGATGCATTGATTTTAGAGACGTATATCAGCTGCTGTTAAAGAACAATTATTCCGGATGGATTGTCGTTGAAGCTGAACAGGACCCTGATGTGGCAAACCCGCTTGAGTATGCATTGATCGCCAGAAACTATATTGATAAGCAGTTGTTGAATCTGGCTTAATGGGGGTTTGGAGTCTGTTTGTCCCAATGGTTATGACCAATTTCGGCATTGGAACAATGGCTGCAATTCTTCCCGGATGTGTGACGGCCAGTATGATCATCGGGCTTCTCTTCGCGCCGAATACATCTGGCAAGTCGCTTGAACAAATTCAGGAGGAACTCTACGGATCTCCTCGGACCCAAGTAAAGCAAGGAACAGAAAGCAAAATCATGTAACCAACAGAAGGAGTGGCTGTCAATGAGTTTAGGTATTGGTGTAATTGGAACTGGAGCAATCGGAAAAGAACATATTAACCGCATCACGAACAAGCTGTCCGGTGCGGAAATCGTGGCTGTAACGGATGTGAATCAAGAAGCCGCGCAAAAGGTCGTTGAGCAATACCAATTAAACGCGGCGGTTTATCCGAATGATGACAGTCTTCTTGCCGACGAAAATGTAGACGCTGTCTTAGTGACAAGCTGGGGGCCTGCGCATGAATCGAGCGTACTGAAAGCGATTAACGCCCAAAAATATGTGTTCTGTGAAAAACCGCTCGCGACAACGGCTGAAGGATGCATGCGCATCGTCGAAGAGGAAATCAAAGTGGGCAAACGCCTTGTTCAAGTCGGCTTCATGCGCCGTTATGACAGCGGTTACGTACAGCTGAAGGAAGCGCTCGATAACCATGTCATCGGTGAGACGCTTATGATTCACTGCGCGCACCGCAACCCAAGTGTTCCCGAAAATTACACAACGGATATGGCTGTTGTTGATACGCTTGTTCATGAAATTGATGTGCTGCACTGGCTCGTCAATGATGACTACGAGTCCGTTCAAGTCATCTATCCGAAAAAATCGAAAAATGCGCTTCCGCATTTAAAAGATCCGCAAATCGTAGTCATTGAAACAAAAGGCGGCATCGTCATCAATGCAGAAATCTATGTGAACTGTAAATACGGCTACGACATTCAATGTGAAATCGTCGGAGAAGACGGTGTCATCAAGCTCCCTGAACCATCAAGCATCAGCATGAGAAAAGAAGGCAAATTCAGCACAGATATTCTGATGGATTGGCAGAGACGCTTTGTGGCCGCGTACGACGTAGAAATCCAAGACTTCATTGATTCCATTCAAAAGAAAGGCGAGGTCAGCGGACCGACGGCGTGGGATGGCTATATTGCCGCTGTTACGACTGACGCGTGTGTAAAAGCCCAGGAATCCGGACAAAAAGAAAAAGTTGATTTGAAGGAAAAGCCGGAATTCTATCAATCTTATACAACAGTTGAAAACTAAAAGTAGAGGAGTGAAAATATGAAATTAGCATTGGATCCATCGATGTATCGTGATGATTTAACGTTGGAGGAAATGGTTTATAAAACGGTGGAGCTTGGCTATGAGTATATTGAGCTATCGCCGCGCGAGGATTTTTGTCCATTCTATAAATATCCGAAGGTCGATTCAGCAAAGATTAAACAATTAAAGCGGCTTTTAAAGGATACAGGTGTTAAGCTTTCATCGCTCCTCCCTCTTTACCACTGGGCGGGTCCTGATGAAGACCGCCGCCAGGCTGCGGTGCGCAATTGGAAAAGGGCGATCGAAATTGCGGTTGAACTTGAAGTGGATTTGATGAACAGTGAATTCAGCGGTTCAAAATATGATCCTTTAACAAGTGAAGAAAAATTTATCAAATCCATGGATGAGCTTCTGCCAGTCTTTGAAAAAGAAGGCGTTAAACTGAATCTTCAAGCCCATCCATACGATTTTATCGAAACGCACAAAGGTGCGATGGATATGATCCGCGCGCTTGACAAGGATTGGATCAATCTTGTCTATTCAACTGCGCATACCTTCTTCTATGATGACGGCAAAGGCGACATCGAGACAATGTTTGACGAAGCCGGCGACCGCCTCACACATGTTTTATTTGCGGATACCTATAATCATAAAGCGGCTCATGGCCTGCGCTATATCGTCAATCCGCCTGACGCGAAAGTAACGGTTCACCAGCATTTGGACATTGGCCAAGGCGAGGTTGATTTTGAGACGATTTTCAGAAAGATGAGAGAAATGAAGTTCGATGGAATTGCGACCAACGCCGTATTTGCTTGGGTTGACAAAAGAGCGGATGAATCAAGCCGTTTTATGCTTCAAAAAATGAAAGAAGAATTAGGTCTGGCATAAGCTGAGCATGGAGTTCGGCGGGATATGGCGAACAGCCTCCCTGCCGAACTCCCTTCATATCTAAAACGCAGATGGGGGAGTCTGACATGAAACTTTGTTTTAATGAAGCCACAACATTGGAAAACTCAAATCTTAAACAGGATTTAGAACTGTGCGAAAAGCACGGCTATGATTATATTGAAATCCGCACATTGGATAAGCTGCCGGAGTACTTAAAAAACCATTCATTGGACGATCTTGCGGAGTATTTTCAAACCCATCACATTAAACCGCTTGCCTTAAACGCACTCGTTTTTTTCAACAACCGTGATGAAAAGGACACAAATGAGATCATCGCTGAATTTAAAGACATGATGGAAACGTGCAAAACCCTCGGCGTAAAATATGTCGTGGCCGTTCCGCTTGTGACTGAGCAGAAGATTGTAAAAAAAGAGATCAAAAAGAGCAGTGTAGAGATGCTGACTGAGCTTTCAGATATCGCGGAGCCGTACGGCGTAAAAATCGCGCTTGAATTTGTCGGGCATCCGCAATGTACGGTCAATACGTTTGAACAGGCGTACGACATCGTAAACACAGTCAACCGTGACAATGTCGGGCTTGTCCTTGACAGTTTCCACTTCCATGCGATGGGTTCAAATATTGAGAGCTTAAAGCAGGCGGACGGAAAGAAAATTTTCATCTACCACATCGACGATACCGAAGATTTCCCAATCGGCTTTTTAACGGATGAGGATCGTGTGTGGCCTGGCCAAGGGGCGATTGACTTAGATGCCCATTTATCAGCCCTCAAAGAAATCGGTTTCTCTGATGTTGTATCGGTTGAGCTTTTCCGGCCTGAATACTATAAGCTGAGTGCCGAGGAAGCCATTCAAACAGCGAAAAAAACAACGGTTGATGTTGTATCAAAATACTTCAACATGTAATGGATAAAGGAGGGGTGAACATGGCTTTTGTATCGATGAAAGAGCTTCTTGAAGATGCAAAACGGGAGCATTACGCAATCGGCCAGTTTAATATTAATGGCCTGCAGTGGACAAAAGCGATTTTGCGGGCTGCGGAGGAAGAACAGTCTCCTGTCATTGCGGCGGCATCAGATCGGCTGATCGACTACTTGGGCGGATTCAAAACCGTAGCCGTGATGGTCAATGCATTAATGGAAGAATTGTCAATCACCGTTCCCGTTGTCCTTCACCTTGATCACGGCAGCAGTGTGGAGCGCTGCAAACAAGCCATTGACGCAGGGTTTAGCTCGGTCATGATTGACGGATCACATTCGCCGATTGATCAGAATATCGCCATGACGAAAGAGGTAGCGGATTATGCCAAGCTTCACGGTGTGTCAGTGGAGGCTGAAGTCGGCACGGTAGGCGGCATGGAGGACGGCCTTGTGGGCGGCGTCAAATACGCTGATCTTCATGAGTGCCAGCGTCTCGCGGAAGAAACCAATATTGATGCCCTGGCGGCTGCGCTTGGATCAGTCCATGGAAAGTATCAAGGTGAACCTAAGCTCGGATTCAAAGAGATGGAGGAAATCGCTAAGGTCACGAATATTCCGCTTGTTCTTCACGGCGCATCGGGAATTCCGGCTGATCAAATCGCAAGAACAATTCAGCTTGGTCACGCGAAGATCAACATCAATACGGAATGTATGGTGGCATGGGCAGAAAAAACGCGCGTCATGTTTGAAGAAAATCGGGACTTATACGAACCCCGCGCCTATATGACGCCGGGAATTGACGCGGTAAAAGAAACAGTGAAAAGCAAAATGAAAGAATTCGGCTCAGCGGGAAAAGCCGCTAGACAGCAAGTCAGCTGAAGAAAAAGCACTCACGTCATCGTGAGTGCTTTTGTCATGCCATTTATTTTTGGTTTTCTTTCTCACGCTTCACCAGCATATCAGCAATCAAATCAACCTGTTTGCTGACGGAAATCGGATCGTATGGGTAGAATGTGTCAAAGTCATTGATAAACACGCGGTTATGTTTGACGGCGTCTAGGTTTTTCCAGATAGCGGATTCCTTCAGTTTGTCGAGTGTTTTGCTTTCGCCTTTCGGATTGTAGTCCGTAATGAACATATAATCTGCGGCATACTCAGGAATGACCTCTTGAGAGAGCTGTTTCATCTCTCCTTTTTTGATGACATCTTGTTCAATTTTTTCAGACGCTTTTAACCCAAGCGCGTTGTATACAGCTTGGCCGCCGCGTCCGCCATTGTCATTGAACACCCAAAATTCGCCCTTGTCCGTGTTTTCATAAATACCGAAAGTCGCATCTTTGTCGATGACGCCGGCCATTTTCTTTTTGGCTGCTTCCGCTTTTTTGTTAAAGTCAGCCATAAAGGATGTTGCTTCGTCTTTCGCTCCGGCGATATCCCCGAACATGCTGACTGTGTCTTCTATGTTTTTCGCTGTGTTATAAGGAACGACAACAGTTGGCGCGATTTTTTTTAATTGATCGATATTTTCTTCATTCATGACAACAATTAAGTCAGGCTGAAGCTCCGTCACTTTTTCGACGCTGATCGGATCACCGACATCCTCCACATCTTTCAGCTTTGATTTTAAAAACGGATTATCAAATGACCATGAACCCGAGCCAACCACATTCGCCCCGACAGACAGCAATTCACCAGCATAAAAATCAGTGACGATGCGTTTCGGATGTGCAGGGATTTTGACGTCTCCTTTTGTTGATTTGTATGTTCTCATTTCTGTCTTATCGGAAGCTGAATCACCTGAGCTTCCTTTCGAATCCGTGCCGCTGCAAGCGCTGACAAACATAAGAAGCAGCACCAGCATGCCCACGAGCAATGTGTTCTTTTTCATCAAGAATCCCCCAATATGTATTTTAATTAATCAGTAATGATTATCATTATCAATTAATAATATAGCAGGAAACCTGTGCTCCGTCTATCACTATTTTCTCGTTAACAGGTGACGTGGTATGCTTAATCTATTATTATAGGTAAATAGGAGGAGAAAAATATGGAAATTACAAAAAGAGGTGCCGCTTGGGAATGGCGGCATAGCTGGTGGATGCTGTTTATTTTCATGCCTTTTGCTATCACCAGTTTTTTTGCCTTTTTATTGATTGGCATCAAGGTTAGAAATAAAAAATGGATCATGTATGGAATTATTTATTTTTTCGTATTTGCGTTTGGTTTTGTGCTGCCCGATTTACCAGGAATTTTTATTGTGCTCCCGCTGTGGGCTGTGACGATTATTCATGGTTTTAAAGTGCGTCCGCTGTATCTGATTCAGCTGGATGTCTACAAAGACAATGTGGAGGCACGGGCCTTTGCTGAGGTAAGAAGTGAAGCCGAAAGCAGATTTCATGCACCAAAACAATCGATTCAAGATATACATATTCGCAAAGAACGGTAAGAAGCGGGTCTTTTATGAAGGCCCGCTTTCTCTTGTTGCGCAGAACCGATGAAAGCATTATGATGGGGGCATCAAAAAATGATGGCTCTGAAACGGCCTTATCCTTTTGGAGGATGGATTGCATGAATAAAATCATGATTGTGGAAGATAGCGAAGACATTCGGTCATTATTACAAAATTATTTAGAGAAGTACGGATATAATACCGTGGTTACCAATGATTTCACAGCTGTATTGGATAAGTTCTTGCGGGAAAAGCCCGATGTGGTGCTGCTTGATATCAACTTGCCGGCCTATGACGGATATTATTGGTGCCGGCAAATCCGCCAGCATTCGACCAGCCCGATCATCTTTATTTCTGCCAGAAGCGGCGAAATGGATCAGGTGATGGCGATTGAAAACGGCGGCGATGATTATATTGAAAAGCCCTTTTCTTATGATATTGTGCTCGCGAAAATCAAAAGCCAAATTCGCAGGGCGTATGGAGAGTATGCGGTAAAGCAGGGAGAAAGAATCGTGGAATTCGAGAGTGTGCAGCTGTATGTAGAGCGATTTGAACTGCGTTATCAAGAACAAAAGTGCGAGCTCTCAAAGAAAGAAAGCAAGCTTCTTGAGGTGTTGCTGGAACGCGGAGAAAAGGTAACGGGAAGAGACCGGTTAATGGAAAAAACGTGGGATACTGATCTGTTTGTTGATGACAATACGCTGAATGTATATATCACCCGTTTGCGCAAAAAGCTTCGTGACTTAGAGGTGCCTTTTTCGATCGAATCTGTCCGCGGTGAAGGATATCAGTTGAGGCCGCTGTCATGAGACTGTTTTTACGGGCTCATGTACTCTTAATATTGCTTTTTCTGATTCAAGGCATTTTTGTTTTTACGTACTATTGGTTTGCAGGCCAGCGTTCCCTTGCCCATTTATTCTATATACTCGGCGTGCAGCTGCTGTTGTTAGCGGTGTATTTGATCTATCGCTGGTATCAAGACCGCGGTGTTTATCAGTGGATCAGCTCTCATCAGGAGGATGCGGAAGTGCCTGATTTAGGTTCTTCTTTGTTTTGTTCTGAGCTTTATGAAAAACAGATGGAACTGAACCGCCTCCACAATCAAAAGCTTCAAGAAAAAGAAGCCAAACTGGAGGATAGGGTAACCTATATGAACCAGTGGGTGCACCAAGTGAAGACACCGCTTTCTGTTATTAATTTAATCATTCAGGAAGAGGACGAACCCATTTTTGGGCAAATCAAAAAAGAAGTCCGGCAGATTGAATATGGATTGGAAACATTGCTATATTCCTCGAGGCTCGACCTGTTTGAGAGAGATTTCAAAATAGAAGCAGTCTCTTTATCCGAGATTCTCCAAACCGTTATTCAAAGCTATAAACGGTATTTTATTGAGCATCGTGTATATCCGAAAACGAATATTCTCACTGACGATACGATTTATACAGACCCAAAATGGCTGAAATTTGCGATTGGGCAGGTTGTGACAAACGCGGTGAAGTATTCCGCGGGAATGAGTGACCGGATTGAGCTGACGATATTTCAGCATGAGGTTAAAACGGTGTTAGAAGTAAGAGATTATGGTGTGGGGATTCCCTCACAGGATATAAAGCGTGTGTTTGACCCCTATTACACAGGTGAAAACGGCCGGCGTTTCCAAGAATCAACCGGGATAGGCCTTCATCTGGTGAAAGAAATTACGAAAAAACTGAATCATGAAGTAGAGATCAGCTCTTCTTCGGGAAAAGGCACAGCGGTACAATTTTTATTTCTTACAAAAGTGTAAGGAGGCATTAAGATAACCGCATAGCACACTGCCATCCCTCTTGATAAGATTTGTTTACCAGCTTATCAGGGGGGATTTTTTATGAGGTTCTTCGCACACATGATAAGCCGGTTTCTGATGAAGAATAACGATAAGGAGGATTCTCATGGCGAATATGCTCGAGGTCAAACATTTAAATAAAACTTACAAAGGACAAGTGTCCCACCAGGCGTTAAAACAAATCTCTTTTTCAGTAGAAGAAGGGGAATTCACGGCTGTAATGGGCCCGTCGGGTTCCGGTAAAACAACGCTTTTGAATATCATCTCTACCATAGATCGTCCTGATTCCGGAGATGTCTTGATCAAAGGAGACAACCCTCACAATCTGAAAAGAACAAGGCTGGCACAATTCAGGCGCAAACAGCTTGGTTTCGTGTTTCAGGACTTTAATCTGCTTGATACACTGACGATTGGCGAAAATATCATGCTGCCGTTAACACTCGAAAAAGAATCTCCTTCTGTCATGGAAAAAAAGCTGTATGCCATCGCAGAAAAGCTTGGAATAGAGAATCTTTTACAAAAGCGTCCGTTTGAGGTCTCAGGCGGACAGCGCCAGCGGGCGGCCATTGCGAGAGCAGTGATTCATAAACCTTCACTGATTCTGGCTGATGAACCGACGGGAAACCTAGACTCTAAAGCTTCCAAGGATGTTATGGAAACCATGCAAAGCCTGAACCAGAACGATCAGATTACAGCATTGATGGTCACCCATGATCCTGTGGCGGCAAGCTATTGCCAGCGTGTGATTTTTATTAAAGACGGAACACTGTTTAACGAAATTTACCGCGGGGATAACCGCCAGGTGTTTTATGATCAAATTCTGGATGTACTTTCTATGCTGGGGGGAAACGCAAATGACCTTTCTTCAGTTCGCTTATAAAAATGTTACACGAAACAAACGGTCGTATTTGGCGTTCTTTTTGAGCAGTGCTTTTTCTGTATTGATTTTCTTTACTTTCGCTATGTTTATTTTTCATCCTGCTCTTAAGGAAGGATACTTGAATACCATTGCGAGGAAAGGATTAACAGCAGCGGAGTGGATGATTTTTATTTTTTCAATTTTATTTGTTCTATATTCCGTTAATGCTTTTTTGAAATCCAGAAACAAAGAGTTTGGCATTTTGCTGATTCAGGGGATTACGCCCGCCCAGCTGCGGGTGCTGGTGACAGCTGAAAACATGATGATCGGCGCCTTTTCAATTGTTGCCGGGATCATCGGCGGACTGATTTTTTCAAAAACATTTTTTACAATCGGCGCTTATATTTTAGAAATGGACGCCTTGCCCCTTTATATGCCTTGGAAGGCGTTGGGGATTACGATTTGCGGATTTATGCTCTTATTTTTCCTATTATCGCAGTTTACGCTCTTTTTTATTAAATCCAAAACCGTTATTTTGCTGATCAAAGGCGCGGAAAACATGAAACCTGAGCCGAAGCCGTCTATCCTTCTGTCGATTTTCGGCGTGGCATGCCTTGTGATGGGCTACGGAATGGTCTTAAAAGAGAATGTTCACTCCTATATGCCTTTTCTGATTTTGATCTTAACCATTGTCGGAACGTATTTTTTCTTCAGCCAGAGCAGCATTTGGATATTGCGGGCCGTGAAGAAGTGGAAGGGCTTTTATTTGCGCGGGAAAAATGTCATTTGGATTTCTGATTTAGTCTATCGCTTAAAGGATAACGCCCGTCTGTTTTTTATCGTCAGTATTATTTCAGCAGTGGCATTTACAGCCACAGGGGTGCTGGCGGTTTACAAATCAACTGTCGGGGCAATGGATTCAGCCTATGAAATGGAGTACTTATCCTTTGAAGGCAATCCGAAAGAAAAACAGCACCTGCAAGATATTGAACACGAACTGAAGCATAACCATTTCTCATTTACTCGTTATGATATGCAGGTTTCATATGTGCGCTATAAGCGGGGAGATGAAGTGCCGCCTGTTATCTTAATGGATCAGGGAACATTTCAAAAGCACTTCAGCATGAGCATGAATGATCTGAAAAACGGGGAAAGCATCTATTTCCCAAGCACCTATGAAGTCAAGGATAAAACTGAATTTCCGAAACAATTAGATCTGCTGAACAAAAAAAATGAGCTGGCAAATCAGAAGCTCCAAGTGAAAGAAACAAAAAAACCGCTGATTTCTGTATACAGCGTTCTTGTCGTAAATGAAACAACCTACAAAAAGCTTCATAAGCTTGGAGAAAGCACGAAGCTCATTGGTTACAAATTTAAGAATTGGAAAGACAGTTTAGGCATCAGCCAATCACTTACAAATAAATTGTATGGTGATTATTCTGACGTTCACTTTCAATTTGATGCGAAGGCCAGCACGCACTATATGACAGTGCAACTGCCAAGCTTAAGCTTATTTATTGGGCTTTTCATTGCCATTGTCTTCTTTACCGCGGCCGGAAGCTTTTTGTATTTCCGTTTGTTTACGGATTTAGAGGAAGATCAGAAGCGCTACCGTTCATTAGCGAAGATTGGATTTAGTGAAGAAGAAATGTCACAGAGCGTAACCATTCAATTAGCGATCTTGTTCTTCTTTCCCTTTGCGATGGCTGTTCTTCATACGGTTTTTGCCATTAGAGCTGGCGACTTTGTCAACGTAACCAAACCATTGCTGCTGACAATCGGAGGATTTTTAGCTTTTCAGCTGCTGTTCTTCTTGATGGTGCGGTTTAGCTACTTGAAAAAAATAAAAAGCGATTTAACGATGAAATAAAGGAAGGTAAAGATGAAAAAAAATCTTTTCAATTATTGTGGGGGCAGGGGTTATCGCAGCGATTTGCAGCATTCTCTTCATTCATAACGAGATAACAGACAGAATCAACCCGCTTGTTCCCAGACAGGATATGTATGTCCAGATGAATCGAGATGGCCAGCATCTTAAACCAGGCGGCACTAAATATACATTAGACGGCTGCAATAAGTCCGGTGGAAAGAGCGAAATAACGTTCCTGGCAAGCGGTGATCTGCGGAAGAATGCCTATTTAAAAGTCAACACAAAAGGCAAATATGTAGAGACCTGGGAAGAAGTGCAATATAAAGATTTGCCCAAAAAAGTCCAATCACAATTAAAACAATAGAGAAGCAAGCGGCATAGGGGGAGCTATGCCGCTTGCTTTTATATGTTACTGCTGGTAGGAATGCTGCTGGAATGGCGTGTTTTGTCCGAATGGAAGTGCTGATACATTCGAATTCATGCCGCTGGATTGCCCAGTGAGTTCCTGCTGCATTTGGTTGCACATGTTGACAACCTGCTGGCATTTTTGAATCGCCATATCATGTCCGTGCAGTGCTTGCTGAATGGTATGTGCAGCTTGTTGTTCGTGGTTTAGTATCTGCTGCAGCATTTGGATGTTCTGCTGCTCCTGATGAAGCATTTGGCGATATTGCTGGCTGCTTTGCTGTGTTTGCTGAATGAGCTGCTGAGCAGTTTGGCGGGCTTGGTTCAGCTGCTGCAAGCCGTGTTGTGTATTATGCATGAATGATCCCTCCATAATGATCAATTGACGTGAGTCAGTATTATCATGCAACCTGAATGAAAAGAAATTCTGCAAATGAGAAACTACAATTATTTTCCTTACCCCCTCTATCTTTGAATGAAAACGGTAAAGATTGTATACTTGTGCAAACCCTTTTTATGTAAATGCTCCGCGTTAAAATCATAAGAAGTGCGGAAAACGAAACCCTGAAATCGGGAAAATCGTATTCCGCTTCTTTCTTTGCCCGCTTCAAAAACCGCCTTCGCCTGCGGTAAATGGGATATTCAGCCTGTTTTCTACTGTGCGGAGGCGCTGATTGAGCCGATTTAAGCGGCGGGTATGGCGTTCAACAGCCTGGCTTAACTGATTGACCTGTTCGGCCATCCGTGCAATTTCCCGATTTTGGCGGCGGTCTTCATTTGTAAGGCGTGTTAACTCTCTTGTTTGTTGTTCATTTTGCCGTTCAAGTGCTGCGATTCTTCTTTCTAATGCTGGCGGCTGTCTGTCCATCTGGAGGGGCTCATAATAATCCTGCTGCGGATAAGGATTGTATTCATATTGGCTATAGTAAGGCGGCTGCGGACTGTAATATTGATAAGGGTCCATGTGATCAATCTCCTTAAAAAATGTAAAATATGGGTGAATTCTTTATAACTTATGTAGTCATTGGCACAGTGCCACGGCATTCGCCCAAAAAGGAGAGAAAGGACGGAGATTGCGATGAGAAAAACTGTGCCATGTTACTCTTAACGGATGTATGTTCATGATAGCGGGCTGCCAACAGCAACGCCATTTTATGATGGAACGTGGGATGCGGGGATGACCCCGGGACCCATGGACGGCGTGAGATGCAGCAGTTACATTTACCAAAGACGAGGTAGCAGAGACGGAAGTGATTAAAGGGAGAGGTACAGCTGTTTTAAGGCATACAAGATCATGTCCCAGATCACTGACGGGTTCATTGAGATTCAGTATCTCGGCTCCTATTATCCGCTCAAAAGCACGCTGAAAAGAGGTGAAAACGGGACGTTGAAATATGGGAGCAAAATGGCCAGACAAAAACGATGACAAGAATCGAATCAAGGACCGGCAAGGAGGAGACATATGAGAAATAAAAAAGCTGAAAGCCTGGTGTTAACAGGACTTATCTTACATATTATTCAGTGGATTTTTATGTTTTGGGCTTTTCTCAAGATTAAACATTTATTGAGTGACTATACGATTTATAATCCTAATGTCATCAGCGGATCTATGCAGTCCTTATCATTTATCCAAATGATGCGCGCTATGATCTACTCGGGGGCATTCGTGAATTATATTTTGTTTTTTGCGCTTGTATTGCTTATTTATTGTGTAGTGCTTCACGCCATCCTGATTGTTATGGAAATGGCCGCTTACGTTATGATCAGACGGAACCCTTCATCATCATGGGCAGTCTTTTTGACGGCGGCAGGTGTGAAGCTAGCCATCTTGAATATAACCGGCATTCCTTTTTTAGCTGCCGGCTTCCTGCTGATGAAACAGAAAAAAGCAGAAAACGGCGAAATGGAGACAGAAACAAAGCGGAAACCGCGCACGCGTATGCGAAGACAAGGCCGGCGTCAAAATAGAATCAGGAGAAAATCATCTCTTCCAGTTGAATATCAAAAAGAAAAAACGATATGATGGGACTATAGCCTGAAAACGACATGAAGGAGATGCAGGATGTACAAACTAATTGCAATTGATATGGACGGAACACTTTTAAATGATCACCATGAAGTAACAGAGGAGGTCCGCAACGCGCTTCACGCGGCAAAAGCGGAAGGCGTCAAAATTGTGCTTTGCACCGGCCGGCCTATCGGGGGAGTGCGGAGATATTTAGATGAACTGAATTTAATTGAAGAAGGCGACTATGTCATCGCGTACAACGGAGCGCTTGTTCAAAATACGCATACAAATGAAGTGGTCACGGAGCTGTCTCTCGGATATGATGATTTAACTTCATTATATGACCTGAGCTTAGAGCTGAAGACGCCGATGCATTACTTTGACTCATCTAATCTGTATACGCCTAACCGGGATATCAGTGAATTTACCGTATACGAATCCTATGTGACACAAGTGCCGCTTCATTACCGCAAAGTTGACGAAATGCCAAAAGACATCCTCATCCCGAAAGTGATGTTTATTGATAAACCGGAGAACTTAAGCCGCGTCATTACATCAATTCCAGAAGACGTGAGAGAAAAATATACGATGGTCAGAAGCGCGCCTTTCTTTTATGAAATTCTGCATCCGGAAGCCAGCAAAGGAAATGCCGTACGCCAGCTGGCGCAGCTGCTTGAAATTGAACAGGCGGAAGTCATGAGCATAGGTGACAACGGGAACGACCTGACAATGATTGAATGGGCGGGATGCGGCGTTGCCATGGCAAACGCCATCCCAGAAGTATTGGAGGCCGCAAACTTTCAAACACGCTCCAATAATGAACATGGAGTTGCGCATGCGATTCACGAGCTTGTTTTGGCGAAATAATGAAGTCCAGCCTTTTAGGAGGCTGGATTTTTTGTTATGGCGGCTTTATTGTGCCTGTCCGGTCTGTAATTGCGGAATGGACGCTAACATTCCTGCTGCCCCGTCGATATTTAGAACGTCAGCGATTGATCATAAACCTGTATAATTTCTGATTGGCTCTGCTGCTGAAGAAAGAGGACTGTAGAAATAAAAAGGAAGCAATCGCCATAAACATCAGCATCGTACATTTTTTTTTGAGGAACGAATCTTCTTGTTCATTGTTTTGATGTCATGCTAATCTTTTGACGAATCTATTTGACTTTCGTTATGCTGATAAAACAACTCGTTCACAAAATGTATGATTTTAGCCTGAATTGAAAGGGGACTGAATCAGATGTGCACAAGTCTTACATTGGAAACTACTGACCGGAATCATTTATTAGCGAGAACAATGGATTTTGCATTTCAGCTGGGGACGGAGGTCATTCTCTATCCGCGCCGTTACAGCTGGACGAGTGAAGCTGACGGAAAGGTGCATCAAACGCAGTACGCGTTTATCGGTATGGGGAGAAAACTTGGAAATATATTATTTGCCGACGGTGTTAATGAAAGCGGTTTATCTTGTGCGGCGCTTTATTTTATGGGATATGCGGAGTACGAAAAAACGATACGGGGAGACGGCGTTCATATTGCCCCGCATGAGTTTGTCACATGGGTGCTGTCAGTCTGTAAGTCTTTGGAAGACGTAAAAGAAAAGATCCAATCTTTAACGATTGTAGAGAAGAAATTAGAGCTATTGGATACAGTTTTACCGCTACACTGGATATTGTCAGACCGGACGGGACGCAGCCTGACGATAGAACCGAGAACAGAAGGCATCAAAATCTATGACAATCAACCAGGTGTCATGACGAACAGCCCCGACTTTTTATGGCATGTGACCAATCTTCGGCAATATATAGGAATAAGGCCGAAACAATTCGAGAGCAAGGAGATGGCCGGCTTGATGCTGTCCGCTTTTGGCGAAGGCTCGGGCACTGTAGGTCTGCCGGGAGATTATACACCGCCTTCACGGTTTGTCAGAGCTGTTTTTCTGAAAGAACATCTAGAGCCGGCGGCAGATGAAACGAGAGGTGTATCCGCAGCTTTTCAGCTTTTGGCTAACATGGCGATACCCAAGGGTGCTGTGATAACGGAAGAAGACGAAATTGATTATACGCAATATACTTCTGTGATGTGCAGCGACACGGGAAACTACTACTTTCACCATTACGACAATCGGCAAATCCAAAAAGTAAGTTTATTTCATGAAGACCTTGACCGTTTTGAGCCTAAAGTGTTTTCTGCTAAAGCAGAAGAAAATATTCTAGAGCTTAATTAAGATTCAATCAGCTGATGCCGTTATGAATCCGGGGTCAGCTTATTTTTTTGTGCAATTTCACAGTTTTTGAATGATTGGCAAAACCAAATGGACATTAGCGGTTTCGCATAAGCGCGGCACATCATAACCAGCCGTTGAGAAAGCCGATATCAATGAATTTTTAGCGCATATTGATTAAGATTGAGCTCTATTAGGTGATTTCAGATGATATGATTAAACCAATCATACGTTTAAAAAAGGAGAAACCCCTGATGGTGAACGATGCGGTTGTATTCATTTTAGCTGTCTTTTTACTAGGGGGAGCGGCGGATTATTGTTTGGGAAACAGATGGGGGCTTGGCGAGCGGTTTGCCGACGGCTTCAAAGCCATGGGTCCGCTGGCGCTGTCGATGATCGGAATTGTGTCGCTGGCACCCGTGCTGGCAGCAATCCTGATTCCCATCGTATCTCCGGTTTATACAGCGATTGGAGCTGATCCCTCATCCTTTGCGAACACCATCTTGGCCATTGATATGGGTGGATACGCGCTCGCTGGAGAAATGGCCAAAGATCCAGATGCCGGACTGTTTTCATGGGTGTTTTTAGGAACGATGATGGGGCCGGCAATCGTCTTCACGATTCCCGTCGCTCTTGGGATCATCGAAAAAGAGGATCACCCGTATTTTGCGAAAGGCATATTAATCGGGCTGTGTACAGTACCGATCGGGTGCTTAATCGGCGGGTTATGCGCAGGTTTTGACACCATTATGATAGGTAAAAACCTTCTGATTCCGAGTCTTTTTTCTGCTGTGATCGCTTTTGGATTATGGCGGTATACCGACAACATCATTCGATTATTTCATCTGTTCGGAAAGGCTGTCAGTATGGTTGCGATTATCGGGCTCGCAGCTGTTTCCGTTGAAACGATGACCGGCATTGTGCTGATTCCGGGAATGGAAAGCGTTGAAACAGGAATACAAACGACTGGCACCATCGCCATTGCCTTGGCAGGGGCTTTTCCGATGACAGCCTTTATCACAAAAGCCTTTAAAAAGCCGCTTCAGGCAGTGGGGAGATGTTTTCATTTAGATGAGAAAGCAACAGCAGGCTTGGTGACCTCTTTGGCTCATCATATTCCGATGCTGGCCTCATTAAAAGATATGACGCCGAGAGGAAAGGTCATCAATGTCGCGTTTGCGGTTAGCGCAGCCTTTGTGCTTGGCAGCCATCTCGGTTTTGTGGCGGGAATGAAAAAAGAAATGGCGGCGGCCATGATCATTGGGAAATTAGCTGGGGGAATCACAGCTGCGGCAGCGGCTGCCTGGATGACGCCTGCACAATCAGCTGATCAGCAAAAACACGCATCAGCCGGCTATAGCTGAGGCAGAAGCTGTTTCAACTTTGTCCAATCGGGAATGTTACAGTAAGGATTCTGTGAAAGAGGGTTGGATACATGGCCGTGAAAGACGAGTGCATGTCAAAAATCAAACAGGAAACCAAGCCTTGGATTAAGCAATTCGGGAGGCTTGGTTATTTTGCATTCGGCGGCGTTTTTATCCTGCTCGGGATCTTAGCATGTATGACGGCAGCAGGGGCGGGCGGCGCGAAAGATTCGAGCGGAGCGTTTCAAACGCTATCACGTATGCCGTATGGATCAATCTTGCTTTTGCTCATTGGCGTCGGTCTCATCGGCTATGTGATATGGATGGTGCTGAGCGCGCTCAAGGACACAGAGGGCTACGGAACAAGCAGGCGCGGCCTGTCACGGAGAACGGGAAACTTTTTCAGCGCCGCCGTTTACGCATCCATTGCTTGGAATGCCTTGCGATTTGTGTTTGGCCAAGGAACCGGCGGCACTTCAGAACAGACGTGGTCCGCTTATGTATTGGCGCAGCCGTTCGGCCAATGGCTCACAGGGGTTACGGGTGCGGTTTTTATCCTATTTGCGATTGTTCAATTTGTGAAGGGTGTCCGGGCTGCATTTATGAAAGAATTCGATACGTCAAAAATGAACAAACAGATGATATGCATCGCAAAAAACACCGGACGCGCAGGCCATATCGCCCGGGCTATTATTTTCTCAGCTATCGGTTATTTTCTCATTAAGACCGCTATCACCGCTGACCCTGACGACACAAGAGGCTTTGACGGCGCGCTCGCCGAACTCGCGCAACAGCCGCATGGCAAAATGATTTTATGTATTTTGGCGTTCGGGCTGATCTTATATGGAATGTACGCCATTATGAAAGGCATTTATCAGCATATGGCATGGGAGAAGTGAGCTCTCGGCAGATTCGCGTCCAGCGCGTTTTTTCAGTTTCTTAGAAATCAGGTGGATGAAAGCTGGTGTCAGCCTGTATAATAAAAGCAAATCGAAAGCAGTTTCATCATGAACTGATCCACAGGGAGGTGCGGAATGGATCGGGAAAAACAGCAATTAAGCATAGAAGCGGCAAGGCTATACTATCAGTCTGACTACAGTCAGCAGCAAATTGCTGAGCAGCTCAACATTTCAAGGCCGACCGTTTCCCGGCTGCTGCAATATGCAAAAGCAAAAGGGTTTGTCCAGATTCGCGTCATGGACCCTTTTGAGGATTTGGATGCACTCGGTTCCATGCTTGAAGAAAAATACGGGCTTCTCGAGGCGCATGTTGTGTTTTCTCCGACCCCCGATTATGCAGGAATTACACATGACCTAAGCCGCTATGGTGCAGAATATATGCATGAAACGGTGAAAGACGGCGACATTGTCGGCGTCAGCTGGGGAACCACCATGTATCAAATCGCGCAGAACATGCAGCCGAAGCAGGTTAAAGGCGTCGAGGTCGTCCAGCTGAAAGGCGGTATCAGCCATTCCCGGGTGAACACGTATTCCGCTGAAACGATTCAGCTGTTTGCAGAGGCCTTTCAAACGATGCCGCGCTATCTCCCGCTTCCCGTCGTATTTGATCATGCCGATGTAAAGCAAATGGTGGAGAAAGACCGTCATATCGAGCGGATCATCGAGATGGGCAAGCAGGCGAATATCGCTCTCTTCACGGTGGGAACGGTCCGTGACGAAGCGCTGTTATTCAGGCTCGGGTATTTTAATGAAGAAGAGAAAGCCTTGCTGAAAAGACAGGCCGTCGGCGATATTTGTTCACGCTTTTTTGATGCGAAAGGAAATATTTGCAGCACAGCCATCAATGACCGGACCATCGGCGTTGAGCTTGAAGACTTGAGGTTGAAGGAACGCTCAATTTTAGTGGCCGGCGGAAGCAGAAAAGTGTCTTCCATACACGGAGCGTTAACCGGAAAATATGCCAATGTTTTAATCATTGACCAGCATACCGCAAGGGCGCTTGTTAATGATTTGTGACACGTGCAAACCGTTCGATGAACAAAATTTCAATTACCAATTTACATATGTTCAAAAGTCGGTTATGCTAAAAAATATCTTAACAAAAAAGGAAGTGTGCGACGGATGTCATTAGCTAACAAAATTGATCATACAGCTTTGAAACCGCATACACAAAAAGCGGAAATTCTAACATTAATTGAAGAAGCGAAAACATACAAGTTTGCTTCTGTATGTGTCAATCCGACATGGGTGCAGCTTGCTGCAAAAGAGCTTGAGGGAACTGGAGTTGACGTTTGTACGGTCATCGGCTTCCCGCTCGGTGCCAACACAACTGAAACAAAAGCGTTCGAAACAAAAGACGCGATTTCAAAAGGCGCCACTGAAGTGGACATGGTCATTAACATTGCCGCTTTGAAAGACAAAGAAGATGACATAGTTGAAGCGGACATCCGCGGTGTGGTGGAAGCTGCAGCCGGAAAAGCGCTTGTCAAAGTCATTATCGAAACATGCCTTCTGACTGATGAAGAAAAAGAACGAGCATGCCGTTTAGCGGTTTCTGCGGGAGCGGATTTCGTGAAAACATCAACAGGCTTCTCATCCGGCGGCGCAACGAAGGAAGATATCGCCTTAATGCGCAAAACTGTAGGCCCTGATATCGGCGTGAAAGCATCCGGCGGCGTCAGAACGAAAGAAGATGTAGACACAATGGTCGAGGCGGGTGCGAGCCGAATCGGCGCAAGCGCAGGCGTTTCCATTGTAAAAGGGGAACATGCATCTGGCGGAGACAACTATTAAGAAGCAGACGGAAGGCCCATTGCTTTCCGTTACTCTTCTATTATTCACGGGGAAATAATAATTGTAAGCGAATACAGATAAAGGAGAACACATATGAAGTATTTGATTGGGATTATCGGTTTAATCGTGTTTTTAGGCCTTGCGTGGATCGCAAGCAGCGGGAAAAAGAGAATTAAGATCCGCCCAATTGTTGTTATGCTCATTTTGCAATTTATACTCGGCTACATTCTCCTCAATACCGGTGTGGGGAATTTCCTTGTAGGAGGATTTGCAAAAGGATTCAATTACTTGCTTGAATACGCGGCAGAAGGCATCAACTTTGTGTTTGGCGGTCTGGTGAATGCGGACCAAACGACATTCTTTATGAATGTTCTCTTGCCGATTGTGTTTATTTCCGCTCTGATTGGGATTTTACAAAAGTGGAAGATACTTCCGTTCATTATTAAATATATCGGACTTGCTCTCAGCAAGATAAACGGTATGGGAAGACTGGAATCGTATAACGCAGTCGCTTCTGCTATTTTAGGGCAGTCTGAAGTGTTTATCTCCTTGAAGAAAGAACTTGGTCTTTTAAATCAGCAGCGCTTGTACACGCTTTGCGCTTCTGCGATGTCAACTGTATCCATGTCAATCGTCGGCGCGTATATGACGATGCTGGAACCGGAATATGTTGTAACGGCGCTGGTCTTGAACTTATTTGGCGGTTTCATTATCGCTACGATTATTAATCCTTACGATGTGGAAGAAGAAGAGGATATGCTGCGTGTTGAAGAAGAAGAAAAACAATCCTTCTTCGAAGTGCTCGGAGAATACATCCTTGATGGCTTCAAGGTAGCGGTGGTTGTCGCTGCGATGCTGATTGGATTTGTCGCGATTATTGCCTTGATTAACGGTATTTTTAATGCAGTATTCGGTATTTCCTTCCAAGACATTCTTGGATATGTGTTTGCTCCATTCGCTTTTCTTGTGGGGATCCCATGGAATGAAGCTGTTAATGCGGGAAGCATTATGGCAACAAAAATGGTATCGAATGAATTTGTCGCTATGACGACATTGACGCAAAACGGCTTTGATTTCAGCGGCCGTACAACAGCGATCGTATCGGTATTCCTTGTGTCATTTGCGAACTTCTCCTCAATCGGAATCATAGCCGGTGCCGTAAAAGGACTGAATGAAAAACAAGGAAATGTTGTTGCTCGTTTCGGCCTGAAATTATTATACGGCGCTACGCTTGTCAGCTTTTTATCAGCGGCAATTGTGGGCTTGATTTACTGAACATAAACGAAAAGGATCGGTGACCATAATGAGAATGGTAGATATTATCATCAAAAAACAGAACGGAAAAGAACTCACCACAGAAGAAATTCAATTTTTCGTGAACGGCTATACGGATGGAAGCATTCCTGATTATCAGGCAAGCTCGCTTGCCATGGCGATTTTTTTCCAGGATATGAGTGACCGCGAGCGTGCGGATTTGACGATGGCTATGGTGAACTCCGGTGAAACGATTGATCTTTCTGCCATTGAAGGAATTAAAGTGGATAAACACTCCACCGGCGGCGTCGGCGACACGACAACACTCGTTCTCGCCCCGCTTGTTGCGGCTCTTGATGTGCCGGTAGCCAAAATGTCCGGACGCGGCCTCGGACATACAGGCGGAACGATTGATAAATTAGAAGCGATCGACGGCTTTCACGTGGAGCTGTCGAAGGACGAATTTATTAAGCTTGTGAATCGCGATAAGGTCGCCGTCATTGGCCAAAGCGGCAATTTAACGCCGGCTGATAAAAAACTGTACGCGCTTCGTGATGTGACAGGAACGGTCAATTCCATCCCGCTCATCGCAAGCTCGATTATGAGCAAGAAAATCGCTGCCGGGGCGGATGCTATTGTACTCGACGTGAAAACGGGAGCGGGCGCCTTCATGAAAACGGAAGAAGACGCGGCTGAACTCGCCAAAGCGATGGTACGCATCGGAAATAACGTCGGCCGCCAAACAATGGCAGTCATTTCCGACATGTCCCAGCCGCTCGGCTTTGCGATTGGAAATGCGCTTGAAGTCAAAGAAGCGATTGACACGCTCAAAGGCAAGGGCCCTGAGGATCTTCATGAGCTTGTTTTAACGCTCGGAAGCCAAATGGTTGTGCTTGCGAAAAAAGCCGATACATTAGACGAGGCGAGAGCGAAGCTGGAAGAAGTCATGAAAAACGGCAAAGCGCTTGAGAAGTTCAAGGATTTCCTGAAAAACCAAGGCGGCGACAGCTCGATTGTTGACGAGCCGTCTAAGCTTCCGCAGGCTGCTTATCAGATTGATGTGCCTGCCAAAGAAGCCGGTTTCGTTTCTGAAATCGTCGCGGACGAAATCGGTGTCGCAGCCATGCTGTTAGGTGCCGGCCGCGCCACAAAAGAAGACGAAATCGATTTAGCCGTCGGCATCATGCTCCGCAAAAAGGTCGGCGACAAGGTAGAAAAAGGCGAACCACTCGTCACGCTTTACGCCAACCGCGAGAACGTCGATGAAGTCATGGCGAAAGTCTATGACAACATCCGCATCGCAGCAGAGGCGAAGGCGCCGAAGCTGATTCATACGTTAATTACGGAATAAAAATAAAGCACATCCCATCCTGAGTGGGGTGTGCTGTTTTAATTAAAGGATATGATCGATCTGATAATCCTCTTGGGTGTTTTTTTTTGCTTTCTCAAGCTTTCTTTTGAAATAGAAGATGAGATAGCAAAGGATGATACAAGGAATTCCGCAGAATAGTGCGATTCTTTGATTGGGATCAAAAGCGAGACCGATACAAGAAGCTGAACATAATAAAAGAGCGGCTATAGGTATAAAAGGATAAAGCGGTGCGCGAAATGTCAGATCTTTAACATTCCCCCCTTTTTTAAGAAATCTCTTTCTAAATAAGAGCTGAGACAGGGCAATGCTCATCCAGACCACAACTCCTGCGAACCCAGCAATCGCTACCATCACCACATAAACAGTTCCGGGCGCCACGATACTGGAAACGAGAGATAAACAAGATACGGCCATACTGATGATTAGGGCATTTAGTGGGATGCCTTTAGATGTGACTTTTTTAAAACGAGAGCTGATCATGTTTTCATTTGCTAAAGACCACAGCATACGGGTTGAGGCATACAGGCCTGAATTGGCAACGGAAAGCAAGGCTGTTAATATCACGAAATTCATAATATCTGCGGCGTAAGGGATTCCGATTTCTGCAAACACTGCTACAAAGGGGCTTTCAATCACTCCTGCTTCTTTCCATGAAATCAGTCCGGATAATACGAAGACGGCACCAATGAAAAAAATGACTGTTCTCCATGCGACATTACGAATGGAGCGCGGAATATCTTTTTGAGGATCTGCTGATTCTCCTGCTGTGACTCCGATTAATTCTGTTCCAGAAAAGGCGAAACTCACAGATATCATAGCGATAAATACGGCGAGAAAGCCGTTCGGAAACAACCCTCCATGATCTGTGAAATTTGAAAACACAGGAGCATCAGCCATCCCGTTTAGAGAGATCAGGCCGAACATGGCGGCTCCTCCTAAAATGATAAATAAAATGATGGTGACAATCTTTACGCTGGAAAACCAAAATTCGGTTTCCGCAAATAACTTGACTGAAAATGCGTTGCATACGAAAAGGAGAGCTGCGAAAATTGCACTCCACATCCATACGCTGCTGTCAGGAAACCAGCGCTGCATGAGAATGCCGGATGCGGTAAACTCTGAACCTACCGTCACCACCCAATTCACCCAGTACATGATGCCGACCATAAAACCGGTAGATGGCCCGATGAATGTTGTGGCGTATTTTTGAAAAGAACCGGTCACGGGCATGGCGACCGACAATTCACCGAGACATTGCATGACGAGGTACATCATCAACCCGCCGATTACATATGCGAGGATCGTACCGCCGGGTCCAGCTTGATTTAGCGTATAGCCTGTGCTGAGGAAAAGTCCTGTGCCTATGACGCCTCCCAATGAGATCATAAATAAGTGCCTGCTTTTCATCGTGCGTTTTAGCTGTTGGCCGCTGTTTCCCTGAAGACTCACCGTCTCGTCCTCCTTTTAGCTGCCATTCATTAGGCAGATGAGTTTCTCGTATCCAAAATACAACCAGACAGAAGATCATTAGAACGGGGAGAACTTCATTCCTTTTAATGCGTGTAACAGAACGTGCGCCGCGGCTCTGCTAGTCATATCTCGAAAATCGAGGGTAGGGTCGACTTCAACGATTTCAATCCCGGCGACATTAGGCTGCTGTGCGATGTATTTGACGGCTTCGAGTAATTCGTCTGTATAAAGGCCGCCTGGGCCAATCGCTGGACAGCCGGGTGCATGGGACTGGTCTAAGACATCCATATCAACTGATATAAAAATGAAGTCTGTTCTCGTTTGGATGGCAGGCAGAATCTCTTTTATCGTCGGGACTAGTCCTTTTTCACGTACCATGCCCATCGTGTGAATGTTCACGTTATGTTTTTTCGCATATGTTTCATACGCTAAGCTGTTGCTGAATTCTCTGATGCCCAGCTGAATCAAATGCTGGCCTTTAATGATTTCTTCATCCAAAAGGCGGCGGAAGGGAGTGCCGTTGGTCGGCCCTCCGTCCTCCGTGTTCCGAACATCATGATGGGCATCAAATTGAATAACTGCGATCGTTCCTTTCGTTTGTGCCATTGCTTTTATAGTGGAGTAGCTGATGGAGTTATCTCCACCGAGTATGAACGGCACCCAATCTGGGTGATCCGAAAGTAGCGCATGCATGGTAAGAAAGATTTGATGATGTGACTTTACGATATCAGTGACATGAATATCAATATCTCCCAGGTCGTAAAGAAGGTCAGATACGACATGTTCTCCAAGCTCGGCAGAATAGGCAGATGTGTTTTTAAGAGCCTGGCGGATTGTTCCGGGGGCAAAGGAAGCGCCTGAATGACTGATGGAGGATTTTGATAGGGGGACACCTATCAATGCCGGCCCTTTAATGCCTTGGCCGTCCCATTTTGCGATCAGGTCGCTCATTTTTGTTACATCCCGGTCTTGAAACGAAGAACCAGCCTCTCTGAGAAAAGGGTATTTATCCATAAATGGCTCTCTCCCTGTTAACAACAACTGTTCCGTTTTTCATGACTTGATGTACATGATTGACTCCATAGTGATACGGAATATACATGTAATTCGAGGCTTCCCAAATGACAAGATCAGCTGAGCGGCCGGCTTTGAGCTGACCGGCTTCTTCTCCTTTTCCTATGGCGTATGCGGCATTGACTGTGACCGCATGCCATATTTCTTCCGCAGTCATTTTCAGATGAAGCGCGGCAATCGACATGATCAGCTGGATATTTTCAGTCGGCGAGCTGCCAGGATTAAAGTCCGTTGCCAAGCTGACACATACACCCTCATCAATCATGTCTCTTGCTCTGGCGAATGTGCTTTTGCCAAGATAAAATGTCGTGCCCGGCAAGAGGACGGCGATCGTTCCTGCCTCAGCCAATTTTTTTATGCCTTCGTCTGAGGCGCCTACTAAATGGTCGGCTGAGACAGCCTTTAGCTCCCCCGCTAATTCAGCTCCTCCAAGCGGGTCGATTTCATCTGCGTGTATTTTCAACCCGAATCCCGCTTCAGCCGCTTTTTTTAAGTAACGGCGGGATTGACTGACGGTAAAAACGCCTGTTTCTGTAAAAATATCCGCAAAGCTTGCGAGCTCTTGCTCTTTTATTTCCGGCAACAGATAAAGCATTTGATCCAGAAATTCATCTGGGTTTTGTTGATATTCGGGAGGGATCGCATGGGCTCCCATAAACGTGGAGACAAGGTCAACAGGCTGGTTCTCATGAAGTTGTTTTGCGGCACGCAATTGTTTTAGCTCTGATTCTTTTTCTAAGCCATAGCCGCTTTTCACTTCAGCCGTGGTCGTCCCGTAGGACAGCATTCTCTCCAGATGAAAATGGCCTTTTTGCAGCAGCTCTTCTTCTGAAGCCGCTCTGGTGTCTTTGACAGTAGACAGAATTCCGCCCCCCTGCGCCAGTATATCTAAATATGAGATGCCCTGAAGCTTTAGATTCAGCTCCTTTTCCCGAGATCCGCCAAATACAAGGTGGGTATGCGGATCGACGAGACCCGGCGTTACAAGCCGTCCCGAACAGTCAATGATTTCGTCTGCCTCGTAATCGGCTTCAGCTCCTTTTTTTGAGGCGAACACAATCTTCTGTTCATGGATGCCGACCACAGCGTCTTCGATCACATGAAGAGCCTGCATGCTTTTGCCCGCGCGGGGGCCGCTGCTTTCCATCGTCAAAAGCTGACCGATGTTGATGAGAATCGTATCAATTTGTTTCGGCATGTCATCACTCCCTTTCTTTTTGCATTGGCACGATAATGTCTTGTTTCTTCGCTACTTCAACGGCACGTTCATAACCCGCATCCGCATGGCGGATAATGCCCATCCCAGGGTCGCTCGTTAAGACCCGCGCGAGCCGTTCGTCAGCCAGCTCACTTCCATCGGCAACTGCGACCATACCGGCATGCAGGGAATAGCCCATTCCGACGCCCCCGCCATGGTGGA
This sequence comes from Bacillus vallismortis, assembly GCF_040784915.1. Taxonomy (GTDB): domain Bacteria; phylum Bacillota; class Bacilli; order Bacillales; family Bacillaceae; genus Bacillus; species Bacillus subtilis_G. The sequence goes on along the minus strand of NZ_CP160797.1, from coordinate 4,076,612 downwards.
AGGAGACCCAGCTTGCACCGGCCGCCGTGTTGACAAGCGCATTTAGCACAGCCCAATCGCCGACAGCGTCACTTCCGTCCTTCATCGCTTCGGTTTCCCGGTTAGGAGAGGCGACAGACCCACAGTCCAAATGGTCTCTCCCAATGACGACAGGCGCTTTTAGCTCCCCGTTTCTGACCAGCTCGTTAATGGCGAGGCCCATCTTTTTTCGTTCTCCATATCCGAGCCAGCAAATACGGGACGGCAAGCCTTGGAACGTGACTTTATCCTGTGCCATATCGATCCAGCGGTGAAGGGCTTTATTTTCCGGAAATAGTTCTTTTAATAACGCATCTGTACGGTAAATATCTGCCGGATCACCGGAAAGCGCCGCCCAGCGGAACGGTCCTTTTCCTTCACAGAACAAGGGGCGGATGTAGGCTGGGACAAACCCTGGAAAATCAAAGGCATTCTCCAGGCCTTCATCTTTAGCAACTTGCCGGATATTGTTGCCGTAGTCAAATACAACAGAGCCCTTTTGCTGAAAGGCCAGCATGGCTTCCACATGTTTTTTCATACTTTGCTTCGCAAGGCGCACGTAAAGCTCTGGATTGTCTTGGCGCAAACGGTCGGCTTCATTAAGGGAATAGCCCTCGGGAACATAACCGATTAAAGGGTCATGGGCAGATGTCTGATCGGTGACGATATCAATGGTGACGCCGCGATTCAGAAGGGTATGGTGAACCTCTGCCGCGTTTCCGAGTAGAGCGATGGAGAGAGGTTTTCCTGCTAGCTTTGCCTCTTCAGCCCATGCTAAGGCTTCTTCAATCGACGCTGTTTTTCGGTCGCAGTATTTTGTTTCAATTCGTTTGTCGATTCGTTTCTCGTCAACCTCGACGGCAATGACGACTCCTTCATTCATCGTGACAGACAGCGGCTGGGCGCCTCCCATTCCGCCGAGACCGGCTGTCAGAGTCAATGTTCCTTTTAAGCTTCCTCCGAAATGCTGTCTCGCGAGCTCGGCGAAGGTTTCATAGGTTCCTTGCAATATGCCTTGTGAGCCAATGTAAATCCAGCTGCCCGCTGTCATTTGCCCGTACATCATTAACCCTTTTTTCTCAAGTTCGTGGAAATGCTCCCAGTCCGCCCACTTCGGAACAAGAACAGAATTTGCTAAAAGCACGCGCGGCGCCTGCGGATGGGTTCGGAACATACCAACGGGCTTTCCGGATTGCACGAGCAATGTCTCATCATTTTTAAGTGTTTTCAAAGAATGCTCAATGGCGTGAAAAGCGTCCCAATTCCGGGCGGCTTTGCCAATTCCGCCGTATACAATCAGGTCCTCCGGCTTCTCGGCGACTTCCGGATCAAGGTTGTTTCGAAGCATCCGAAGCACCGCCTCTTGCTCCCACCCTAAGCATTCAAGCTCTGTTCCCCTATTGGCACGGATAGATTTTTTTATATCAGTCATATGTTCATCCCCCTCAGTTCTTCATTCTTGTGATCTGGTAATAAAGATTCCTTCTTCAGCCAGTCAGTCAAGCGTTCTATGTCATAGGAGAAAATACGGTCCTGCTGAATGGAAGGCACGACTTTTCTCATTTCCTGAAAAAGCTGTTTGGTATAGGTCGCTGCATGTTCTATGCCTCTGTATTCAACCGCCTGCAATGCGCAAATCGCTTCGATTGCAATGACTCTTCTTGTATTCGCGATCACCTGGTAGGCATGCCGCGCAGCAATGGTTCCCATGCTGACATGGTCTTCTTGGTTGGCGGATGACGGAATAGAATCCACACTTGCAGGATGCGCCAGTGTTTTATTTTCAGAAACGAGTGAGGCCGCGGCGTACTGCATGATCATTGCACCGGATTGCAGACCGGGGTGAGGGCTTAGGAATGGCGGCAGGTCATTCAGCTGCGGGTTCACAAGGCGCTCTATCCTGCGCTCTGCAATATTCGCAAGCTCTGACATTGCGATTTTCAGAAAATCCATGGCAAAGGCTATAGGCTGTCCGTGAAAGTTTCCGCCGGAAATCACTTTGTCACCGTCATTGAAAATAAGAGGATTGTCCGTAGCTGCATTCATCTCAATCTCTAATTTTTCTTTGACATAGACTAACGTTTGCCAAGTCGCACCATGCACTTGCGGAATACACCGCAATGAATAGGCATCCTGAACCCGCAGTTCACCTTGAGAGGTTGTCAGGCTGCTGTCGGATAGATAGAAGCGAATTCGTTCTGCGACGTCAATCTGCTCCTGATAGCCGCGGGCTGAGTGAATATCCTCGTCAAACGCATCAATAATTCCCCTCAGCCCCTCGATCGTTAAGCTGGCGATGCGCTCGATTTGATAGGCTAGTTTTTCAGCTTCAATGTATGCGACCACACCCATAGCAGTCATGGCCTGAGTCCCGTTAATCAAGGCAAGTCCTTCCTTGGATGTCAGCGTTATCGGCTGAATACCGGCTTTTTTCAATCCCTTCATTGCCGGCATCTTTTCTCCCTCAAAAAAGACTTCTCCTTGACCGATCAGCGCAAGCGCCAAATGGGAAAGCGGCGCCAGATCCCCGCTTGCGCCAAGTGATCCCTGCTGGGGGATGACAGGATGGACGCGTTTATTTAGAAAAGCAAGCAACTGTTCAACCAGTTCAGCACGTACACCGGAAAACCCTTTTAACAGCGCATTGGCGCGCAAAAGCAACATTGCCCTGGAAACACACTCAGGAAAAGGATCACCCACTCCGCAGGCATGAGAAAGGATTAAATTCAGCTGAAGCGTCGCCGAGTCTTCTTTTTGAATCAGGACATCACTGAATTTGCCAAATCCGGTGGTGATGCCGTAGATTGTCTTTTCTTCGTGAACAATCCGTTCCACTGCCGCTCTGCTTTTTTTCACGCGCTCCATACTTTCCTCGGAAGCCGCTGTCTCCTCAAAATCAAACAGCACACGAGCGACGTCGGCTGTTGTCAATGAAGAACCGTCTAAAGTCACCATAAGCCCAACTCCTTTGTCTTTACTTTGGTAAAGCGCCCATACAAAAAGGGGCTATGCTGTGAAAATTTGATTTCACGCATAGCCCCCTATCGTCTAAGATCTATGGGCTGTTTCATATGTGATTGATTCCAACGCCGAATGTCTCATGCTCAAGTCCTTTGATCGGCGCCCCGATTGTTCCATAAAGCGAGACAGCGATCCAATCGCCTTCCGCTTCACTTTCATAAGGATTTCCCCTCAAAACGGCAAACCTCAAGCCAACCGTCCGAAGCAGCGATCCAAGCAGCATTTCACCTCTGGTCACGCCATGCAAAGCCTCCATCGTTGCATGATAAAGCGCATGTGACTCGCGATAACCGTCAGATTGAATGACACCGCTCTTTTTGGAAGCGGTTTCAATTGCGGCTACTACTTTATGCGCGTCCATTGATCCTACCTTGCCGAGACAGACTTTCCATCCATCTCGCTCCAGCTCCCCGACCTGTGTACGTTCTTCATCTTCATTAAGCAGCAGAAGAACAGACAGCCGGCCGATCCGGCGCTCTTTGTGCAGTGTCATATGAATCACTCAATTCCTAAAAATTCTGATAACTATTAACTGTGTATTATATTAATTGGTTCAGCAGCAGAAGTCAAAAGGTTTTTTACAGTCTTTAACAAGTTAGATTGCTATTGTGATAGCGTGGCGCAGATAACCGGACGGTTTTTTTCAGCACATTGCACACGATAGCCAGACAGGGGTGTGGGCGGTTGCTGTTTTCTCACGAGCCAGCCGAATGAGATCCTCAGCACGGCCAAGCCGGCTGACAAAGGTGTAGACGAGCAGTCAGGCATATCACTGACAATGAGGGTGAAAATGCAAAAAGAGGCGTAGTTGCCGGAGAAAATGGCTTTATCACAGTCGATGACTTCACAAGGCCGGACAAAGCGTTCATTACATACGCAAATGGAAAAACAGAGATGATGAAAGAAGGAGAAACGGCAAAAGGGTTGAATTATGAAGTAGGGAATATGCAAGCAGGCAGCCAGACCATCCATCTCTCCCTGGATGTCATGAACATCATGGACAATGTAAGAGAACAGTGGGGAACGTTTGAATATGAAAACATCGGGCCTTTATAACGGACTCGGGCTTTTTCATAGAAAATGTAAGCGCTTAAAATTTGATAAAAAAGTGAGGCGAACTGTTTAGATGTTAAACCGATTGTTCCGTGTATGTTTTCTTGCAGCTCTTATTATGGCCTTTACCCTGCCAAACTCCGCTTATGCACAAAAGGGAGAAAAACCCGTATTTACAGAAGTCAGTGTTCATGACCCTTCTGTCATTGAGACAAACGGCACCTTTTATGTTTTTGGATCTCATCTCGCTTCAGCAAAAACAAATGACCTCATGCAATGGCAACAGCTGACCACCAGTGTAAGCAACACCAATCCTCTGATTCCGAATGTCTACGAAGAATTAAAAGATACCTTCGAATGGGCGCAATCCGATACCCTGTGGGCGGCTGACGTCACACAACTGGCGGACGGCAAATACTACATGTACTACAACGCCTGCCGCGGCGATTCGCCAAGATCGGCCATGGGCGTGGCCGTCGCTGACAACATCGAAGGCCCGTACAAAAACAAAGGCATCTTTTTAAAATCAGGAATGGAAGGCACAAGCAGCGATGGAACACCGTATGACGCAACCAAACACCCGAATGTTGTAGACCCGCATACCTTCTTTGATAAAGACGGCAAGCTGTGGATGGTGTACGGATCATACTCTGGCGGCATTTTCATTCTTGAAATGAATCCGAAAACAGGCTTCCCGCTTCCTGGGCAGGGATACGGCAAAAAACTGCTCGGCGGCAACCACAGCAGAATCGAAGGCCCGTATGTTCTCTACAATCCAGACACCCAATACTACTATTTATACCTGTCATATGGCGGTCTCGACGCAACAGGAGGCTATAACATTCGTGTCGCCCGCTCCAAAAAACCGGACGGCCCTTACTATGACGCAGAAGGCAACCCAATGATTGACGTCCGCGGCAAAGAAGGCACAGTCTTCGATGACCGCTCTATCGAACCGTACGGCGTCAAACTGATGGGCAGCTATTCATTTGAAACAGAAACTGAAAAAGGAACAGGCTACGTCTCGCCAGGCCACAATTCCGCATACTATGACGAAAAAACCGGACGATCCTATTTACTCTTCCACACCCGCTTCCCGGGCAGAGGTGAAGAACACGAAGTCAGAGTCCACCAAATGTTCATGAACAAAGACGGCTGGCCGGTAACAGCCCCATATCGTTACGCAGGTGAAACACTGGAAAAAGTAAAACAAAAAGACATCACAGGAACCTACAAACTCATCCAGCACGGAAAAGACATCTCAGCAGACATCAAAAAAACCATCAACATCCAACTCAACAAAAACCACACCATTTCCGGGGAAATGACCGGAACATGGCAGAAAACTGGTAAAAATACAGCCGAAATCACGTTAGCCGGCAAGAAGTATAGCGGAGTATTTTTACGGCAGTGGGATTCGGTGAGAGAGAAGGACGTGATGACGTTTAGTGTGTTGAATGGCAGCGGTGAGGCTGTTTGGGGGTCTAAATAAGATGGAGAAGCGCCTTCTTAGGAGGGCGTTTTTTTATGATCACTATTGACTATAAGTAACAGTCCTACGGAAGAAAAAACAAAAGCTTTAGATGAGAATATAGACCTAAACACAAAGTCCTCTCTATTCTTATTATACTCCTTGTAAAATCATAAAAAGCAATTTTGTAGCAATTTGGAACTAATCAATCCTCCTCAAGACAAACCTTTTCACCTATTTATCCAATATGACCCATCATGTAATATGAAAATAGTCTGTATTGTAAAGAATTTACACAGTTTGATAGAAACATGAGGTGTTGCGGCATGCATAGTGAAATGTTGTTACATTCGGTCAAAGCCGATTTACATGAAAAACAGGAACAGATCCATCAGTTAAAACGAGTGCTGCACGAAATCAGGCAAATCAAACACGATTTTTCCGAGGTTCAGCATCTCATTCACCGGCCGCATCTTAACCGGGATGTATGGAGAGGAACACACGCTGAGCGGTTTGAAGATATTCGTGATGGAATGAACAAATCATATCATCAAATCAAAAGCCAACAGGTCAGCGGAATCATCGAAAGCATCGAAGGAAAAATCCATTCATTAGAGGGCGATGTATATTCCATAAGACGGCAAATCACGAGAATAGAGCATGAAATAGAGCAGGAAAAACATAAAAAGTGAGGTGAGCACAAATGGCACAGGAAATTAAAATGGTCTATGGCACAGTGAAGCAAGGGCTTTCTCAGCTCAAGAACTCAGCTGAACTCAAGTCCTCCGTACCCGGCCATCTTTCAGGCAGAAACCATTTAAACGTTGTGAAGTCCATCGAGCAATTAAATGAGGACATCAAAGAGCTCACTGAAGCATATGCATCCGTTCTGGCCAAGCATATCGCACAAACGGAAAGCGCGGTAAACGCCATGAAAGAAACGGACGAAAACGTATCATCTTCCATGAAATAAAGCGCGGGAGGACAAGGAATTTGAAAACATTAGATGTCCACGCTCTTCACGAGGGCATTCAGCATACGATTGAGAAACTGGACAAGCAAAAACAGCAGCTGGAGAAGCTGGAAAAAAGCGTTGAGCATCTGGCAGGCATGAAGGATGCGTTAAAAGGAAAAGGCGGAGATGCGATCCGAACCTTCTACGAGGAGTGCCACAAGCCCTTTCTCCTTTTCTTCGGCATGTTTATCGACGAATACAAAAAAGTACTGAAACAAACGCAGCACGGCATTTCCTCTGTAGAATCCGACTCTCACGGCATGATTGTGGAGGCTTTTCTCTCACATGACGCAAGACACGGAATCAAGCATGCGCGAGAAGTAACAGAGCAGCTTACAGACGCAGTCAATCGCCAGACATCAGCCATCGACCACATCGTCAGCCTGCCAACAGTCAATGACTCCTTTTTTCGGATGGAAACAGAACAGGCTGAGCGACTGATTTCGGACACCCTGCATAAGCTCTTTCAATTTGACGGCCAGCAAACCCAAGCGCTGGAAACAGCAAAATCAGATTTTCAAACGATGAAAAAATACATAGATCAGCTCGAAACGATGTACACCGGGCCGAAAATTGAAATTACAGGCTACAAAAGCGGCTCTATCTTGAAATCAAAGGAAGAGGAAAAGATCAATCAAACCTTTGGCGCCATTAACCCGCAAATGAAGCAGGCGGATGATTCTCCGATGGAGATGATGTTGAAGAAATTAGACGAGAAAGAAAAGTCTAAAGTCGATTCAGTTGTAAAAACGGATCATTCTAAAAAGGTCAATAAAAATATTATTGTTATTAATGGTAAAGTGTATAATACGAGTGAACATGTAGAACATGTAAAAACTGATTTCTCAAATGCAGAGGTTAAGCAAGTCGTTTATAATGATACACTTTACAATGTATACATATCAGGTAATAACATGAAACTTGAACCTGTCGTCTCGCTTTCGGACATTAAAGTGGATGAGAGTGGATATGTGAAAATCTTAGAGACAGCTGTAGATCTTACCGGCGTGAATGACCTTTTTAAGGCCGTCACCGGCAGAGATCCGATAACAGGCGAAAAAGTCACAGAAAAAGACCGTGTTGTTGCCTCCATAAACTCAGTACCATTTGCCAAAATAGCTAAGTTAGAAAAGTTAAGAGATATTAATAAACTAATTGATGATGGGAAAAAGGCGAAGAAAGCTGCGAAAGTTCATAAGGGAACGGGTGAGTCTAGTAAGAAAGCCAGCAGCTCTAATTTTGATGATGTTATAAAAAATGGAGAGAAGATGCCGAAACATAGTGAAGTGAAAAATAAAAATAGTTTGCCTGGAAAAGGAGAACCTAATTCTTCAACCGATCTGTTAAATTCCGATGGAACTGTAAAGCAAAGAAGGTACTATGATGAAACAGGAAGGGCAAAAGAAGATATAGATTTTAACCATTCTGATGATGGAACACATACATTTCCGCATAGGCATAAGTGGGATTGGACTCAAAAAAAACCTAGACAAAAACCAGAATAAGGAGCTAATCGATGATGGAGAAAATTCATGATAGCAAAATTTTAAATTATCAAATAGACTTTGAGTCATCAATAATACAAATACTCTCGGAGAGCGAAAACGGAGAGCTATTTAAAATTGCATTTGAAGATTTTTTCGCTTTTCATTTTGAAGACCAGATACCTAATAGTATACTTTTGGATATCTTTGAAGAAGAGATCAATTCGTTCGTTTTAGAGAATGAAGAATTATTAGAAAAAGGTAAATCCTATTATTGGCCAATGGACTATGATTCTATAGATGAATTGATGAATCATATTAAGGAGAATAGTTATCATTACTTTAAAATACAAGCTTCTTATGGTTTAAATGGGTGGATATTGTCAAAAAAGGTGCTTATTAAAGAATAGCGCAATCACTTAAAAACGGATTGAGGTACTATAGCTTACAGAGGTAGCTGAAAGACTAGAATGGATAAAAGAAAAGTGCAGTGAATTGGATTTTTCAGAGTAAAAGTTGGTTAATAAACAATGTGGGCACTACATTTTATTACTAACAGAATAAAAATATGTGGAACAGTAGTCTGCAAATTCAGCTTAATGAAAATAAAATGAAACAGCAGCATTAGCCGAATCGATTTATACGCAGGTCGGCATTAACCCGCCTGAAATAGAATGAGAGTAAAACATGGATATTTCTAAATTTGATGAACTACCCGATACTTTATCTGTAAACATTAGAAGAGTTCTTTAATGAGGTTATTGATGCTTATCCCAGTAAAAAGGATAATGTCAGTAATATTGAGTTATCTGAAGCAATATATCAACTTTCAGAAAGACAATAGAATACATATAAGATTTTGGCCGAAAAAATTAAACACAAAGTAGATATTATAATAAGAGATTTATTGGAACCAAATTCTTATGATCTAATGGATAATGCTACATCAATAATTGCTTATTTGGGTCTTCCAGAGAGTTACAAGGCATTACAAGAAATGATAAAAGAAAATCTAAGTGGTGATATTAAAGAGCTAATAGAGGAATTAGAAGAGAATATTGAAAATTCTTATTCTGGACTAAAGTAAAGCTTATAAAGTAAACAAAGAGTATATCTATTTTAAAGGCGCCCATCAAGGTGCCTATTTATTTATGAAAAAGACGTTACTAGCTTAAAAAAGTTGAAAATACTCTGGTGATAAACGTAGGAAAGAAAGTGAGAATAATAGTTTCATTCTTTAAACAAGTTGGTGTTGAATTGCTTTAACCTTTAAATTTAATGAAAAATAATTAGAGTGATAACTGAAGGATTGATCAAGTTGTTAAATACAAAATTTTATGATGGATTTGAAGGTGAATCTGAACTTGCCTTATCTGATGGAGAAAACAAGATCATCATGTGGAATGGATACTTTGAAACTTTATTAAAAGCTTTATTAGATAACAATCTAGAAAAAGAGGGAATTATTAAAGAATACTTTTATCAAGAAGGCTGGTATGATGACTCACCTTGGGTAATAGAAGACGTACAATTAACAATAAACCAAATGAAAAGTTTTGATGTAAGCAAACTAGATGCTTCAGACGGTTTTAAAAAAGAATTAGTAGAATTAGTTCAAGAAATTATACAATTTCTTGAACATGTGAAAAACAAAACTGTTGTGATTGAATACGATTAAATCTGGACCTTTCAGGTTTTCGACAAATAGGAGCTGGGAACCAGCTTCTATTTGTAATTTTGATGTATTTGATATGAGAAAACAAAAAACTATAACATTTCCAATCCTAAAAGTTTATGTTAAATATATTTGTTATTATTCTCAAAATAATGGTTGGTAGTTCTCATTCTTGAAAAATAAATTTATCGGCACATTGTAATAGAAGGAAAATGAAAGCGTTGACATAAAATAAACCTAGTGCTAAAGTATACCTACAAACAAATAAAGCGACCCGTCAGGATTGTTACTGCGAAAGCAGGCAAAACCTAAATGGTGCAGGTGCAGGAGGAGACTCTCGCAATCTGTGTCATTTAGGTTTTTTTTATTCTCAATTAAGGAGGTGATGCGGCATTTGATACAAAAAAAGCTGGATGAAAGGCGGCCACCTTTCATCCAGCGGGTTCCCCCATAAAAAGGAGGTATTCACATGGATTATGATAAGTTATCGAAAGACATATTACAACTCGTAGGCGGTGAAGACAACGTTCAGCGCGTGATTCACTGCATGACAAGGCTTCGTTTTAATCTTCATGACCATTCGAAGGCGGATCGCGGTCAGCTGGAGCAGCTGCCGGGTGTGATGGGCACTAATATCAGCGGTGGTCAGTTTCAAATTATCATAGGAAATGATGTGCCCAAGGTGTACCAGGCGATGCTGCAGCACGGTAAGCTCAGTGATGAGAAGAGTGCCGGTTCATCATCCCAGAAAAAGAATGTGCTGAGTGCGGTCTTTGATGTGATTTCTGGTGTGTTTACCCCGATTCTTCCGGCGATTGCGGGAGCAGGGATGATCAAAGGGCTTGTCGCGTTAGCCGTTACATTCGGCTGGATGACAGAGACGAGTCAGGCGCATGTGATTCTCTCGGCTGTCGGTGATGGCGCGTTCTACTTCCTGCCGCTCCTGCTTGCAATGAGCGCGGCGAGAAAGTTCGGAAGCAATCCATATGTAGCGGCGGCGATTGGGGCGGCTATTCTGCACCCGGATCTGACGGCACTGCTCGGTGCGGGGAAACCGATTTCCTTTATCGGGCTTCCTGTAACCGCTGCCACGTATTCTTCAACAGTCATTCCGATTTTGCTTGCAATTTGGATCGCATCGTATGTTGAGAAGTGGATTGACCGGGTCACCCACTCTTCTCTGAAGCTGATTGTGGTTCCGACACTGACATTGCTGATTGTTGTGCCGCTGACGCTGATTACTGTCGGTCCGCTTGGCGCTATTTTGGGAGAATACTTGTCTGTCGGTGTGAATGTTTTATTTGATCATGCAGGGCTTATTGCGATGATTTTGCTTGCGGGAACATTCTCTTTAATCATTATGACAGGCATGCATTATGCATTGGTGCCTATTATGATTAACAACATTGCCCAAAACGGGCACGATTACTTGCTGCCGGCTATGTTTTTGGCGAATATGGGGCAGGCCGGGGCATCATTTGCCGTCTTCCTTCGCTCCAGAAACAAAAAATTCAAATCACTCGCGCTTACCACAAGCATCACGGCGTTGATGGGGATTACAGAACCCGCGATGTACGGCGTGAATATGCGTTTAAAAAAACCGTTTGCGGCGGCTTTGCTGGGCGGAGCGGCCGGCGGCGCGTTTTACGGTGTGACGGGTGTTGCTTCCTATATTGTTGGAGGAAACGCGGGTCTGCCGAGTATTCCGGTCTTCATCGGACCAACGTTTATTTACGCCATGATCGGCCTTGTGATTGCGTTTGCGGCTGGAACAGCGGCAGCCTATCTTATTGGATTCGAGGATGTGCCGTCTGACAGTGATCAGCGGCCGTCTGTGCATGAAGGCAGCGGAGAAATCATTCACAGCCCGATTAAAGGTGAAGTAAAGTCATTAAGTGAAGTGAATGACGGGGTGTTTTCTGCCGGGGTCATGGGAAAAGGATTCGCTATTGAGCCTGAAGAAGGAGAAGTTGTTTCTCCTGTTCATGGAAGCGTTACCACTGTTTTTAAAACCAAGCATGCGATTGGAATGACGAGTGATCAGGGAGCCGAAATTCTCATACACATTGGATTGGACACTGTGAAGCTGGAGGGGCAATGGTTTACAGCTCACGTCAAAGAAGGCGACAAGGTCGCACCGGGAGATTTGCTCGTGTCCTTTGATCTGGAACAAATCAAAGCGGCGGGATATGACGTCATCACCCCGGTGATCGTGACCAACACAGACCGATATTCGTTTTCGCCTGTAAAAGAAATCGGCAAGGTGAAGACAAAAGAAGCGTTGCTAGCTTTATCTTAAAAAAACTGATGAGGTGATCAATATGAGTGCAAATGCAAAACGATTTCCAGAAGGATTTTTATGGGGCGGCGCGGTTGCTGCCAATCAAGTGGAAGGTGCTTATAACGAGGGCGGTAAGGGGCTTTCGACGGCTGACGTATCACCGAACGGCATCATGTCTCCATTTGATGAGTCGATGTCTTCCTTAAATCTGTATCATGACGGAATTGATTTTTACCATCGTTATAAAGAGGACATTGCCTTATTTGCGGAAATGGGATTTAAGGCGTTTCGCACATCAATAGCGTGGACAAGAATTTTTCCGAATGGCGATGAAGAGGAGCCAAATGAAGAAGGACTCAAATTTTATGACGATCTGTTTGATGAGCTGTTAAAGCATGAGATTGAGCCTGTTGTCACCATCTCTCATTATGAAATGCCGCTCGGCTTAGTGAAACAGTATGGCGGCTGGAAGAATCGCAAGGTCATCGAGTTCTATGAACGCTATGCCAAAACCGTTTTCAAACGCTATCAGCACAAAGTGAAGTATTGGATGACGTTCAATGAAATTAACGTGGTGCTCCATGCGCCATTTACCGGCGGCGGCCTTGTCTTTGAAGAAGGAGAAAACAAATTAAACGCGATGTATCAGGCCGCGCACCACCAGTTTGTCGCCAGCGCCCGCGCTGTCAAAGCGGGGCATGAGATCATTCCTGATTCAAAAATTGGCTGTATGATTGCGGCAACGACAACCTATCCGATGACATCTAAGCCGGAGGATGTCTTCGCGGCAATGGAGAATGAGCGCAAAACACTTTTCTTCTCAGATGTGCAGGCACGAGGCGCATACCCGGGATATATGAAACGCTTCTTGGCAGAAAATCATATTGAAATTGAAATGGCTGATGGCGATGAAGAGATTTTGAAAGAACATACGGTGGATTACATCGGATTCAGCTACTACATGTCGATGGCGGCAAGCACTGATCCTGAAGATCTTACAAAATCAGAAGGCAACCTGCTGGGCGGTGTGAAAAATCCATATCTCAAATCATCAGAATGGGGCTGGCAGATTGATCCGAAGGGCTTGCGCACCACGCTCAATACGCTATATGACCGCTACCAGAAGCCGCTGTTTATCGTGGAAAACGGCCTTGGTGCGGCAGACAAAGTGGAGGAGGACGGCTCTATTCAGGATGATTACAGAATCGACTATCTGCGGGACCATTTGATTGAAGCCCGGGAAGCCATTGCTGACGGTGTCGACTTAATCGGATACACGTCATGGGGACCGATTGACCTTGTCAGCGCCTCCACTGCGGAAATGAAAAAACGCTACGGCTACATTTATGTTGATCGGGACAATGAAGGAAACGGAACATTAAACCGCATCAAGAAAAAAAGCTTCGGCTGGTATCAGCGGGTCATCGCCACAAATGGAGAGAGTCTCTGACAATTTTTTGAATACTCATGCGCTTCAATTGACAATAACCGGAAGCGGGCGGACAATAGAAGAGAAAGATGAACCACCCACAGTCCGAAAGGCGGGAAGAGCATGTTTAACAAAATGTTAGTTGCGATTGACGGATCAGATATGAGTGCAAAAGCGCTTGATGCCGCAGTGCATTTGGCTAAAGAGCAGCAGACGGAACTAAGCATTCTTCATGTGGGGAGAGAAGCCGTCGTCACGACTTCTTCTCTGACGGGAATGGTCTATGTGCCTGAACATTTTATTGAAGAAATCAGGGACCAGGTTAAAAAAGAAGGCATGAAAATCCTTGAGAAGGCAAAAGAAAATGCAGCCGAGAACGGTGTTCAAGCTGAAATCATTTACGCGAATGGCGAGCCGGCGCATGAGATACTAAATACCGCAAAAGAGAAAGGCGTCAGCCTGATCGTAGTCGGCAGCCGGGGCATCAGCGGACTGAAAGAAATGATGCTTGGAAGCGTCAGCCATAAAGTGTCTCAATTATCAACTTGCCCGGTTTTAATTGTTCGATAGAAAAAAATTAAATTTCTGCTGAACATCTTGCTAATGATAGCGGCTGACCATCGTCCGAGACTTAAACTTAAAAACAACCTTAAATAAACTTGTTTTTTGTAATACAGCTTTACCAAAAGAGGCGCCTCCCTTTGAACAATAAGGGATGACGCCTCTATCTGGTTTGGTTTCAAATCCAACTGCCTAGTTGCCACAGCGTTTTAATTTGTTTTCCCAGTTTCCTATTCGAATGTTAGCTGCCCCGTTCACATAAAAGTCCCGTATGCTCTTAAACATACCTTCCTCTTTTCATTGTTGCTTATTCCATCTATTTCTTTGCTGCTTTATTGGCCGGCGCAAACCAACCGAATAAAGCAATGGCCACTAAAACGCCATAGAAGATCAGCGTCCAGGTGGTGCTGTGCGGAAAGTGATGGTCCAGGATTCCAATATCCTCATGGGCAAGGGTAATGACCACCAGTTTGACACCGACCCAGGCCACAATGGCATATGCGGTTGTTTCCAGTGCGGGGCGCTGATTAAGAAGTTTTACAAACCAGGTTGCTGCAAACTTAATCAGGATAAGGCCTGCAATTCCGCCTAGGACAACAACAATAAATTGTCCTCCATCCATACCGCCGAAATCATCAAGCGGTGAATCCGGAAGGCCGAGAGCTAAAGCAACCGCAGCAAGAATCGAATCAATGGCAAAAGCGAGATCCGCTAAAGCAATCTTTCCGACTGTGGGCCAGAAACCTTTTCCGGCAGCCTCCTCTTTTGCCTCCTCATGAATGTTCTCATTTTTTTTCCCGAAACGGGCCTTCACCACATGCTTTAAGCCCAGGTAAAGAAGATACGCTGCACCTATCGCCTGAATCTGCCAGACATTCGCGATAAACGAAATGGCAAAAAGCGCCGCAAACCGGAAGGCAAATGCCATGATGATTCCATAATTTATCGCTCTTTTTTTCTGATCATCAGGTAAATGCTTGGCGATTACTGCCAGTACAAGGGCATTATCAGCCGACAGCAGTCCTTCTAATCCAATTAAAATGAGTAATGTCCAGGCATATTCCAGCCAGATAGACTCCATTAACATCGTTCCTTTCTAAAACGTAAAGTGTGCTGTAAAAGTTGCGATATCAACAGCATTCCCCTTCTCATCTATCGTTAATCCAATTGAGTAGGTTGGTATTTCTTGGGGGCTCTTCGTGTTGGCAAAAACCAGAAATCTACATGTGCAACATGCTAAATGATAAGTGATACATCATTTAAGTATAGTATCCGTGTTGCTTAAAATTACCAAAATGAATAAAGGTATAATGTAAAATGGTGAAAAAAAGAATATAATGAATACAGGTGCAAAGACATTGAGGCGGTAAAGCAACTTCTACCGGTCAGCGTGTCGTTGGAGTAGATAATTAAACGGATAAGATGTCAGAATTTATAGTAAACAATGCTTTCATATGAAGGAAGCAGCCTTATCTGATGTTCAGCAGGCAGAATCTTTGATGTACAGCCTGAACAAAGCCATTGGATTCCAGTATTTTAATCATTTTTGAATTATCAGCAGAATCATTTAAAAGGTCATCTTTAGCTTCTGAGAGGCGCACTTTATTACAGGCTCAAACTTTGTCATAGACGGCGGCTGGACGGCCGGAAAGAAACTATAATAAAGGGAAAAGCACCTTGCATCTGGGGTTATTTTCCATATGCATAACTGGAGGTAGAATACACTTGATGCAGCAAGATCTCTCAATCATATCAAAACAAAAATCAACAGCCGTGCTGAAAATGGTCATCTCCATGGTGATTTTCGGTTCCATCGGCTTTTTCTCAGAGCATACCAATTTGCCGTCAGTTGAATTGGTATTCATCCGCTGCCTTTGCGCGACGCTATTTTTAAGCTTCTGCTGGCTGGCGTCCGGCCAGTATAAAACCGAAAAGTGGAGCAAGAGAGAAGTGCTGCAAACATTGGCGTGCGGTTTCTTTCTTGTATTCAACTGGGTGTTCTTATTTAAGTCTTTTGAAGAAACATCTGTCACGATCGCCATCTCGGTTTATCACCTTGCACCGGTGCTTGTTCTTCTCCTGGGGAGCATCATCTACAGAGAAAAATTAAACGTCATCTCCGTCAGTTCCATTATCATCTGTTTTCTGGGAACTGCGCTGATTTCCGGGATTAATGGCAGCACATCACTAACGCAGCTGATGGGATCAGGAATCATTTGGGCCGTTCTCGCCGCACTGTTTTATGCGTTCACTACTTTATTGGGAAAAGGCATTCACAACCTCAGCCCTTACGCGACCACCTTCCTGCAAACCGGTTTAGGGATCATTATCCTGATTCCGTTTATTCACTTTGGCGCTTTTGCCGGCCTGTCTCAGGGGAACTGGATCATGGTGGTGTCTACCGGTATCATTCATACAGGTATTGTGTATTTGCTGTTTTTTGACAGTTTGCGTTTTTTATCAACGAAATTTATTTCAATCATTGTCTTCCTCGACCCGGCTGTCGCGATCGTGCTGGATACCGTCTTCACAGGCTTCCGCCCAGACCTCTATCAAACACTAGGCATCGTGATGATCTTTGCGGGCATGGCTTTGACGCTTGTCAGGAGACAGGGGAAAGCGGATGTGGTCGCTGAGGGTAAGGATATTGAACAAATTCAGTAACACTAATAGAGAAAACGTAAAAAGGCCTAAGCGGTCTTAGTTATTTGTGGAGGGATAATAATAAAAAAGTATAAGCGTTACAATTTAGATAATGAATTAATTTCTACGCTTGAGAGAATTAAAAGAGAATTAGAAGGTCCATTTCCTTCTGATATTGAGAAATTAGAGGAAGATCATACTGAATTTTGTTCAGCGGAAGATTTTTATGAATATTTTATGCTCATTATTGGAAGTCTAAGTTATGTTTTAGCAGATAAAAAACTGCCCAAACGCCAACTTGATTCATTATCAAAATCTTTTTTGGAACTATACCCTGGGTACTATCAAATGAATAGAATTTTAGAAAACTATCCTGCCTTAAAACGAGAAATAGAACTACACGAGCGAGCAAGGAGATTATTAATTAATATAATTTCTAATAAGCTAGCACTATAAGAAATGATAGTATAAGCTTAGAATGTGTGTACAACAGGCACGGAAAGTAATGAAAAAGCAAAACCCCAGCCTTCACTCAAGGTTGGGGTTTCTGCGTTTGACTCGCCAAATTCTAAAGACAGAGGCTGCGTAAGTGAGGAAAGCCGGGATCGTGATGGTGATGAGAAAGACAAAAAGGATGTGTATGGTGTTATGAAGTATGGAAGCTTCAGCAGAAATAAACATACTCCTGATGACTGTGAAAGCCGCAGTAAGACAGAGCATGAACAATGTGATATAGCGGAGGGTATATTCACTTTGTTTGTATTTATCAATCATGGTTGAACGGTCGGAGTAAATCGGCTTCGTTCCGGGTGCGGCGGCAAAGATATGTGTGGTGTATTCAGAACAAACATGCTCCCATCCGGCATTTTCGAATATTTCAAGGTACTCATCTATGTTGTCATCATCGACGGCACGATAGTCTAAGCTGTAGATCAATTTCCGCGGTTCAGCTTTTCTAAGCTTATACCCCATAAACGCAAATGAATCGAGCACCCAGCCTTTGCCGGCCATATCGCTTAGTCTCTTCATATCCTTTTCTTCTGAAAACGCCAATCCTTCGGACATCATATATTTTTTCTGTTTCACGACTAATCCCCTTTCAATTGTTGAAAAGCGCGTTCTCCGTGTTCCGCCATCACTTTTCTGCGCTGAATTTCTTTTTTGAGTAATTCTTGGCCGCGCAGGGTGGTCTGGTATACTTTGCGGCGCGGGTTGTCATTGTTGATTAGCTCAATGATCTCTTTTTGCAGTAATTTCTTTAACAATGTATATAAAGTAGCCGGGCCGATCGTAAAGGAGTCATCGGTCATGTCCTCAATCTCCTGCATGATCGAATATCCGTGTTTTGGTTCCAGCAATGTTAAGACAATGTAATAGGCTGGATCGGTAAGCTGATCCATTTCCTGACGTTGTTTTGGCAAGGGGTCACCTCATTTCTTATATCAACTAATGATATATCATTAGTTGATATAATAAAATATTCCTTTTGTTTTGTCAAATCTGCATTCAGTCATCATAAAGAAACAATCACCGAGTATGCATTAATGTATGCGTTTACATATAGGGGGAATCTTGATGAAAAAGTGGATGGCTGCGGGTTTTGTGATGATGTTGATGCTGTGTTCCGGTGGGATTGAGAGTGTGAAGGCGGCGGAGCCGAAGGTGTATCAGTTTGATTTTGGGAGCGGTTCGGTTGAGCCTGGTTACATTGGTGTCAGGGCGTCTGATCGGTATAACCTGTCAACGGGCTACGGTTTTCAAACACCGGAGAATATGAAGGATGTGGCGGCATCCGGGACTGGTGTGAAGAGTGATGCGGTTCAGTTTTTGACGTATGGGACGAAAAGCGACAATACGTTTAGCGTGGATCTTCCGAATGGCCTTTACGAGGTGAATGTGACGCTTGGCAATACGGCAAGGGCCAGTGTGGCGGCGGAGGGTGTGTTTCAGGTCATCAATATGACGGGGGACGGTGCGGAGGATACGTTCCAAATTCCTGTCACCGACGGGCAGCTGAATCTGCTGGTGACAGAGGGAAAAGCAGGCACCGCTTTTACGCTCAGTGCCTTGAAAATCAAGAAATTGTCTGATCAGCCGATGACAAACCGAACCATTTATGTCGGCGGCGATTCGACGGTGTGCAATTATTATCCGCTCAACAGCAGCAAGCAGGCGGGCTGGGGGCAGATGCTGCCTCACTATGTCGACAAACACACCTTTCAAGTCAGAAACATGGCGTCCGGCGGGCAGATCGCGAGAGGGTTTCGAAATGACGGACAGCTTGAGGCGATCTTGAAGTATATCAAGCCGGGAGATTATTTGATGTTGCAGCTCGGCATTAATGACACAAATCCGAAGCATAATGAATCTGAAGCGGAGTTTAAGGAGATGATGCGAGATATGATCCGCCAGGTGAAAGCGAAGGGTGCGGAAGTTATCCTTTCAACACCACAGGGACGGGCGACAGATTTTACGTCTGAAGGCATTCATTCGTCTGTCAACCGATGGTACAGGGCTTCTATTTTGGCTTTGGCCGAAGAGGAGAAAACGCACCTCATTGACTTAAATGTCCTTAGTTCGGCTTACTTTACATCAATCGGCCCGGAAAAAACACTCGCGTTATATATGGACGGAGATACGCTGCATCCTAACCGCGCGGGAGCCGACGCACTGGCGCGGCTAGCCGTTCAGGAGTTGAAACGCCAGAGAATTGAAGGATTTTAATACGTCATTTTTCGGCAAAACACATATGCCTGCGTGAATTAGCGTATAATGAGAACATCTGCAAGAGACAGGAGTTTATACATGAGTCATTTTAAAAACTATCAAATCAGTCATGACATTTTACGAGCATTAGAAGGACTGGGATATACAGAACCGACCAAGGTGCAGCAGAGCGTGATCCCCGCTGCCTTAGAACGAAAGGATCTTGTCGTCAAATCACAGACGGGAAGCGGGAAAACGGCTTCTTTCGGGATTCCTCTCTGTGAGCTGGCGGATTGGGATGAAAACAAGCCGCAGGCGCTTATTTTAACACCGACCCGTGAGCTTGCCGTACAAGTTAAAGAGGATATCACAAACATCGGACGCTTTAAACGAATCAAAGCGACTGCCGTGTTTGGAAAGTCTTCCTTTGATAAACAAAAAGCTGAACTGAAGCAAAAAAGCCACATCGTTGTCGGCACGCCGGGGCGTGTACTGGATCATATCGAAAAGGGCACGCTGCCGTTAGACCGTCTGTCCTATTTGGTCATTGATGAAGCCGATGAGATGCTGAATATGGGCTTCATTGAGCAGGTGGAGGCGATTATCAAACATCTGCCGGTTGAGCGTACGACGATGCTGTTTTCGGCGACCCTGCCGGAGGATATTGAGAAATTAAGCCGGCAATACATGCAAAACCCGGAGCATATCGAAATCAAAGCGGCCGGTCTTACCACCAGGAATATTGAACATGCGGTGATTCAAGTACGAGAAGAGAATAAGTTTGCTTTGCTGAAAGATGTGCTGATGACGGAGAATCCTGACAGCTGCATCATTTTCTGCCGGACGAAAGAGCATGTCAATCAGCTGACCGATGAATTGGATAACTTAGGGTATCCGTGCGATAAAATACACGGCGGAATGATTCAGGAAGACCGTTTCGATGTCATGGATGAATTTAAACGGGGCGAGTACCGTTACTTAGTCGCGACAGATGTCGCCGCGCGCGGGATTGATATTGAAAATATCTCTCTTGTCATCAACTATGATCTGCCGCTTGAGAAGGAAAGCTACGTCCACCGCACAGGCCGGACGGGGCGCGCAGGAAACAAAGGAAAGGCCATTTCGTTTGTCACGGCCTTCGAAAAACGGTTTTTAGCTGACATTGAAGAATATATCGGGTTTGAGATTCAACAAATAGAAGCCCCTTCTCAAGAAGAAGTGGCCAAGAAGAAACCTGATTTTCTATCCAAATTGAATGACCGTCCGGAATTCAAAAAGGACAAAAGCGAAGAGCTGAATAAAGACATTATGAAGCTGTATTTTAACGGCGGAAAGAAAAAGAAAATCAGAGCTGTTGATTTTGTAGGAACGATTGCCAAAATTGACGGTGTGTCAACTGATGACATCGGCATTATCACGATCATGGATAACGCCTCTTACGTGGAAATTTTAAACGGAAAAGGCCCTCAAGTTCTCAAAGTGATGAAAAACACAACCGTCAAAGGGAAAAAGCTCAAGGTGAATAAAGCGAATAAATGATGAATGACCTGCTCCCAGTTAAAGGGGCAGGTCATTTTGCTGCTGGCTTATATCCGCGCTGGTCTCCTCCGGGACAAAAGCGAGGATCACAATGCCGATTACAAATAGAACAATCAGGCTGAACACCGCAGTCGAGGATCTCCCGGTAACCTGAGCGGTAACGGCAATGAGCAGCGGTCCCATAATCGAAGCGAATTTTCCGAAAATGTTGTAAAAGCCGAAGAATTCATTGGCGTGGCGCTTTGGCACGAGCTTGGCGAAATAAGAACGGCTGAGGGCTTGAATGCCGCCCTGCGAAGTGGCGACAAGCATGGCCAGTATCCAGAAATCTAGCGTTGTCTCCATAAAATAAGCGTACACACAGACAATCATATAAATGACGATTCCAACGTACAGCATTGTTTTTCCCGTAAAGCGTTCTGCCAGTTTTCCGTATACAATGGAAAACGGCGCGGCGACGACTTGAGTGACAAACAGGATGATCAGGAGGCTTGAGGGGCTGATCCCTAAATCAGACCCATAGGAAGTCGACATCGTAATAATCGTGCCGACTCCGTCGATATAAAAGAAATAAGCAAGCAAAAAGAGGAACAGCGCCCGGTACTGCCTAATCCGTTTCATCGTTTGGCCGAGCCGCTTAAAGCTGTTGATAACAATATGAGGTTCTCTTTTGATGAAATAGCGCTGATGGACATGTTTCAGCATCGGGATGGTAAACAGCCCCCACCAGGCAGCCGTTATGAAAAAGGACAGCTGGCTTGCGGCCGATACAGACAGCGGAATCGACTCTGCTTGAGCAAGCAGGATGACAGCAATGCTGATGATAAATGGAATCGTGCTTCCTATGTAGCCTAAGCCAAAACCCCGTGCAGAGATGAGGTTCATTCGGTTCTCCGGGGTGACGTCAACGAGAAAGGCATCGTAAAACACGTTGGCGCCGGAAAAACCGATAGCTGATATCGTATAAAACAGCAATAAAAGCAGCCAATGTTCACTCGGAATAAAGGCTAGCATCGCGGTGCTGGCAACACCGGCTGACACAAAGAAACCGAAAAACTTTTTTTTGCACCCTTCATAGTCGGCGATCGTGCCTAAAATCGGCCCGAGCATCGCAAGAATAAACGTTGAAATCGCAATGGTATATCCCAAATAGGCAGTCGATTGAGCAGCTCCGACACCGCCTTCCGCAGCAGCTGCTTTATAAAACAACGGAAACACCGCGGTGGTCACGACAATCGAGTATGCAGAATTTGCCCAGTCATATAAAATCCAGCTGTTTTCTTGTTTCGTAAAACGTTTCATCACAAGCCCCCTCCTCTGGTAACAATACTTTTATTGTACGAGAAATGGGGCTGAAAAGAATGGAAATCACGTAAATTTTTACAAAATGTTTATGTTTTTGCGTTCCAAATCATACTTTTGGTTTATTGATGGGGATAGGTGTATCTGGTACCATTTAACTACATTTTACGTATTTTCCAGAAGGGATTCAGCAGAGAGGAGACAGAGCATGAGGCGAATAGGCTTGTGTATAAGCCTGCTGGTCACAGTTCTTGTGATGAGCGCATGCGAAAGTGAAGATGAGGCTCAGACGTTTGCAGATCGTGATCAAGAGACGGTCAAACAAACCACAGCCAAACCGATGAGCAATAAGAATAAACAGGACTTCCAGACCCTCCCAAGCGATATGCAGCTGGCGATTGTATTCAGTTCCATGATACGTGTAAGCGAAGCATTTGATTATGGAATCGGCAATCCTGAATACTTTGTTCGGAGCAGCATGACTGAAGAAGAAGCAGACATTGCGAAGGAGAACCTTGGAGCGATTCAACATGCAAACAAACCGCTCAAAAAACAAAACACCGAGGCAATCGCTTTGCTTCAAAAAACCCGCAATCATGGAATGAGCCGCAACGAAATGCAGCAGCTGAAAGAAAATCGTGCTGCTTTTTTTGAGATCACAGAACGTATGATCAAACTCATCAGCCAAGTCACACCGAAAAACGCGAAGAAGACAAGACAGCAGCTGGATCAGCTGAAAAAACAATATACGCAATACAGTGCCGAAAGCGTCAAAATCATGAACAGCATTGTCAAAAAGCAGGGGGCTGACAAGGCAGCATTTGAACGACATCTGGAGGCACTGCTTCAAAAACAGCCCGGGCAGCCGGTGCTGAGTGGATTGTATTGACCTGCTTCCTGCTCTTTCCCTGATGATATTGACCTAGTACAAAAAGAATGTACAATCAAGGTGTAGTTTGTTCTTAGTTGATTGGAGGAACATGTCATGAAAATTGCGAAGGTGATCAACAATAACGTGATCAGCGTGGTCAATGAACAGGGAAAAGAATTGGTCATCATGGGCAGGGGGCTCGCGTTCCAGAAAAAGACCGGCGATGATGTCGATGAAGACCGCATTGAGAAGGTGTTCACGCTCGATAACAAGGATGTATCAGAAAAATTCAAAACCCTTTTGTATGATATACCGATCGAGTGTATGGAAGTATCCGAAGAGATTATCAGCTATGCGAAATTAAAGCTCGGCAAAAAGCTCAACGACAGCATCTATGTGTCGCTGACCGACCATATTAACTTCGCCATCCAGCGCAATCAGAAAGGGCTTGATATCAAAAACGCCTTGCTGTGGGAAACAAAGCGGCTGTACAAAGACGAGTTTGCAATCGGAAAAGAAGCGCTGCACATGGTGAAAAACAAGACTGGCGTGTCTCTGCCGGAGGATGAAGCTGGCTTTATTGCCATGCATATCGTAAATGCCGAGCTGAATGAAGAGATGCCTAATATCATCAATATTACAAAAGTCATGCAAGAGATTTTGAGTATCGTAAAATACCATTTTAAGATTGAATTCAACGAAGAATCGCTTCACTATTATCGGTTTGTCACCCATTTGAAGTTTTTCGCGCAGCGTCTTTTTAATGGCACGCACATGGAAAGCCAGGACGATTTTTTACTGGAGACAGTGATAGAAAAGTACCATCACGCGTATGAATGCACGAAAAAAATCCAAACCTACATTGAGCGGGAGTATAAACACAAGCTCACCAGTGACGAGCTGCTGTATTTAACGATTCACATCGAAAGGGTCGTCAAATGAAAGCGTTGACATTTTTATTTTCTTGTGTTGATTTTTTCTTACATTCACATATGAGGATGTTAGGATTGTTACTGCTAAGCAGGCAAAACCTAAATTGCAATGAGTGCGGATGATCTCTGTCTGTACTGATGGTAATTTAGGTTTTTATTTTTTTCAGAGGGTGATGAGGGCGTTTCATAGGATTGTTACTGGTCAGGCAGGCAAAACCTAAACTACTCGTTCCTATTGCGATAGGGGTAGTTTAGGTTTTTTATTTTTTAGCAGAAGGGATGAAAAATGGGGATTCTTAGCAGCGGCAAAAGGCATTTTACAGCTGGCCGGCGTGGAAGAAAATGCGTTTTCTTCTAAATAAGGGATTCTCTTTGTTCCAGGGATACGAATCACTTCATTTGCCATCGTCTATGCAAGTGCAAGCTGAGCCGGCGTACAATTTTTCAGAGCGGCTATCTCTTGTACTCGATCAACAAATCATCGACTCTTCGGCCGCTTGTATCTCGATTCATTTCCGGAACTAATTCCTTCCTTTTCATAAAAGCGCAGCGTTGAAGAAGGAATACCAAACATGTTGAATTCAATACATTCATCACTTTCATTTTGTTAAAGTTGAGTCTAAGTATAATCTAAAAATGATAGTACAGGATTCTAGTAAGTAAGATTCTTTATTATCATTATTTTGACCGATGTTCCCTTTATAAAAATCATGTATGATCGACAAAGAAAACGCTTTCTCAGAAAGGGGAATGCCAACATGTCATCTTGTATGAAAAGAGTGTTGTTGATTCTTGTCACTGGATTGTTTATGAGTTTTTCTGCAGTCACTTCTAATGCCTCGGCTCAAACAGGTGGATCGTTTTTTGACCCTTTTAACAGCTATAACTCCGGATTATGGCAAAAAGCAAATGGTTATTCGAATGGAAATATGTTTAACTGCACTTGGCGTGCAAATAACGTATCAATGACGTCATTAGGTGAAATGCGTTTGGCGCTAACAAGTCCATCTTATAACAAGTTTGACTGCGGGGAAAACCGCTCTGTTCAAACATATGGATATGGACTTTATGAAGTCAGAATGAAACCAGCTAAAAACACAGGGATCGTTTCATCGTTCTTCACTTACACAGGACCAACGGATGGAACTCCTTGGGATGAGATTGATATCGAATTTTTAGGAAAAGACACAACAAAGGTTCAATTTAACTATTATACAAATGGTGCAGGAAACCATGAGAAGATAGTGGATCTCGGATTTGATGCAGCCACTGCTCATCATACGTATGCGTTCGATTGGCAGCCAAACTCTATTAAATGGTATGTCGATGGGCAATTAAAACATACTGCGACAAGCCAAATTCCGAAAACACCAGGAAAGATCATGATGAACTTGTGGAATGGTACGGGTGTTGATGAATGGCTCGGTTCCTACAATGGTGTAACACCGCTATACGCTCATTACGACTGGGTGCGTTATACAAAAAAATAATGTCAAATGTAATAAGAGCCTGCTGCTTCAATAATAGCCATGCTCTTATGATTGTAATGTGAAATTGTTGGCATGAATCTTCTGATCTGGGCAATACTTACCGAGATTATATCAGTCCTCTTTTGATTCATAAAAATCAGTTTTTTATCGGTCTGATTAATCCAATGTTTTCAGATACGTTAGGAAAAAAACACCTAGAAGACTAGATGCAAATGATCAAAGCTACGGATATCATATTTTAATCGTAGATGTAAAAACCGGCAAAGCAATCGATTCTTTCAGCGTTTTCAATTACTACTATGCATGGGGTGTTGAAAGTCTGCCAGTCATTTCATATATCCAATAAGGTCATTCGCTCGGGCTGTTTCCGCACAAGGAACAGCCTTATTTTAGTTTGCCAGAAGGTGTAGAATGACCGTTTTTTATTTCTTGAAAAATGTTTTCTTGATTTTCTGGTTCAGGCTGTTGAACTGTGTTTGCGGCCGGCATATTCATCAATTTCTTGAATTCACCAATCGTGAGCGGTTTCTTGTCATCACGCAATTCATATCCTATTTGGCCGTTCGCTTCAATCGTTGCATTCTTAATGTCCTTTATGCTGGAGATTCCATGAATCCTCAATCGCATTTCAAGCTGGTCAACTGTCAGCCGCAGTTTTTTCATATTTTCTATATTGAGTTTGCCATCTTCAATCACTGATTTCGCTTTGCCGGTTAAGAACTTTTCCATCCAATTGGCCTTCACCTGGAACCATTCCATGAGTATTAAAGCCGCAGTAAAAATACCGGCTGCCACAAGGGTTTTCCATAAACTTGTCTCTATAATCGGCTGGACAATAATCGTTCCAATGGAAATCATCACCACAGTTTGTGCTAATGTCATCTGGGAGATTGACTTTCTTCCTGAAATTCTTAGCAATATGATGCCGGATATAATTAAAATGAGTGCTTCCCAAGCAAAATTCATGCAATCACCTTTATATTTTGATTTTTCCATAGTATGGTCTTCGATTTTTAAATTATGCAGAACAAAAGGATTTCCGCCAGCGGAAATCCTTTTCTCATTAAAACGAAATAATCCCAATCAAAAGCGCCGCAATCGTCATCACAATCGTTGTCCCCACGGCCCATTTGATGGTGAATTTTTGATGGTCGCCAAAGCTGACGCCTGCCATTCCGACCAATAGATAGGTGGAAGGCACAAGCGGGCTGAGGAGGTGCACCGGCTGGCCCAGCAAGGAGGCCCTTCCGATCTCGGCGGCGTCTATTCCGTAAGCGGTAGCGGCTTCTGCGATGATCGGAAGAACACCGAAGTAAAAGGCGTCATTCGACATGAAAAAGGTGAATGGCATGCTGATGATAGCTGTGATCAACGGCAGATGCGGGCCCATGGCGTCAGGGATGAGTGAAACGAGAGAATGGGCCATCGCATCCACCATTTTCGTGCCTGAAAGAATGCCTGTGAATATGCCTGCCGCAAACACCATCGAGACAACGTTTAACGCGTTTCCCGCATGCGCCGAGATCCGTTTCTGCTGCTCTTTGACATTTGGGTAGTTGACCATCAAGGCGATGGCGAACGCGGTCATAAAAAGAACAGGGAGCGGAAGCAGGCTGGTGATCAGCGCAGCCATGAGGGCGACAGTCAGCAGAAGATTAAACCATTGGAGAGCGGGACGCTTGAGCGGATCTGCATCCTGATCGGAGGCAGGCGCGTGTTCAATCGAAATGACGCCGAGCCGCTTCCGCTCTTTTTTTCCGAGGATATAACTGACTGCAATCACCCAGAGAATGCCGGCGATCATAGCGGGAATCAGCGGTGTGAAGACCTCCGACGTGTCCAATTTCAAGGAAGCCAAAACCCTCGCAGTCGGCCCGCCCCACGGAATAATATTCATGACTCCCGAACCGAGCATCGCAATTCCGGCCAATACCAATCGATTCATGCCGAGCCGTTTGTACAGAGGCAGCATAGCCGCAATGGTAAGCATATAGGTTGTTGTCCCATCCCCGTCCAGCGAAATGGTCATCGTCAGAACCGCTGTGCCGACGGTGATTTTTAACGGGTCTCCTTTGACAAGCGATAAGATTTTGGCAATGAGCGGATCAAACAAACCGGAGTCAATCATTATGCCGAAATACAGGATGGCAAATAACAGCATAATGCCGGTCGGAGCGAGGTCTGTTACACCTTGAATCATCATCTCGCCAAGATCTTTGCCAAATCCGCTGATCAAGGCAAATGCAACAGGAACAACAATCAATGCAATAAGAGCGGAAAGCCGGTTAGACATAATCAGGTACATAAAGACAAGGATCATCACAAAACCGAGTATGGCAAGCACGCTATGACCTCCCTCAGTCGATTTTAAGTAAGCGCTTCCACATTCTCTTTCTGAACAGAAGGCTTATTTCAAATATGTATGTCCTCATACTGATAGGTAGACCTAAAATCCTATTGAACGGATTAGCAGTTTATCTGAAGAAGGCCGCGGGTAAATGTGCTGTAGAATGTTTCGTTTTGAGATATGGAATCAATAAAAGGGGGAACGGACATGAGTGATGATCAAAGCAAACGTGTAAATGAACACTTAAAGGACGAGCAGCTTGAGCAGTACAGAGCCGATAACAGCGGGAAGAAAATGACGACAAACCAAGGCGTGCGGGTGTCAGAGGATGAGCACTCGTTAAAAGCCGGGGTTCGCGGTCCGACGCTGATGGAGGATTTTCACTTCCGGGAGAAGATGACGCACTTTGACCATGAGAGGATTCCGGAGCGTGTTGTGCATGCGCGCGGGTATGGCGTACATGGCTTTTTTCAGGTTTACGAGCCGATGGCCGAGTATACACGGGCCAAATTTCTTCAGGACCCTTCAGTGAAGACACCGGTATTTGTCCGGTTTTCGACGGTCGCGGGTTCTAAAGGCTCCGCAGACACGGTGCGCGACGCCAGAGGCTTTGCGACGAAATTTTATACGGAAGAAGGAAATTATGATCTTGTGGGAAATAACATCCCGGTGTTTTTCATTCAGGATGCGATCAAATTTCCGGACTTGGTTCACGCGTTTAAGCCTGAACCTCATAATGAAATGCCTCAAGCCGCGACCGCTCATGATACGTTTTGGGATTTTGTCGCCAACAATCCTGAGTCAGCGCATATGGTGATGTGGACGATGTCTGACAGAGGCATCCCTCGCAGCTACAGAATGATGGAGGGCTTCGGCGTTCACACATTCCGTTTTGTTAATGAACAAGGAAAGGCGCGTTTCGTGAAATTCCATTGGAAGCCAGTGCTCGGCGTGCATTCTCTCGTATGGGATGAAGCGCAGAAAATTGCCGGGAAAGATGCCGACTTCCACCGCCGCGACTTGTGGGAAACGATTGAAAACGGCGGCATGGTTGAATATGAGCTCGGCGTGCAAATGATTGATGAAGAAGATGAGTTCAAATTTGATTTTGATATTCTTGACCCAACCAAGCTGTGGCCGGAAGAGCTCGTGCCGGTGAAAATCATTGGGAAAATGACGCTGAACCGCAACCAGGACAATGTGTTTGCGGAAACAGAACAAGTCGCATTCCACCCGGGAAATGTCGTGCCGGGCATCGATTTTACAAATGACCCGCTTCTGCAGGGCCGGCTTTTCTCTTATACGGACACACAGCTGATCCGTCTTGGCGGCCCGAACTTCCATGAGATTCCGATTAACCGCCCGGTATGTCCGTTCCATAACAACCAGTACGACGGCTATCACCGGATGACGATCAATAAGGGGCCGGTCGCTTATCATAAAAACTCTCTGCAAAACAATGACCCGTCGCCTGCGACAGCCGAAGAAGGCGGCTATGTCCACTATCAGGAAAAAGTCGAGGGCAAAAAAATCCGCCAGCGGAGCGACAGCTTCAACGATTATTACGCACAGGCGAAGCTGTTCTGGAACAGCATGTCTCCTGTCGAGAAACAGCACATCATCTCCGCCTTCTGCTTCGAGGTCGGGAAGGTCAAGAGCAAGGATGTGCAGCGGCAGGTCGTTGATGTCTTCAGCAATGTGGATGAAGGCTTAGCGGAAGAAATCGCCAAAGGAGTAGGTGTGGCGCCGCCGGCGAAACGTAATGCGTCTAAAGAAATCCTGACCTCGCCTGCGTTAAGCCAAGCCCGCACAGTGAAAACAGCGTCATCAAGAAAAGTGGCTGTTCTCGCTGGAAACGGATTTCATGAAAAAGAGCTGCAAACCGTGCTGGATGCCTTAAAGCAAGAAGGAATCACAGCGGATATCATCAGCCAAACGCTGGGGTACATCACGAGCGGCAACGGCCGGCAGCTTGAGGCAGGCGGCACGTTCCTGACGACTGACTCTGTTCTGTATGATGCCGTCTATGCCGCGGGAGGATCAGAGTTAAAAGACGACAAACACGCGATGGCGTTTATCAGAGAAGCCTACAATCACTATAAGGCGATCGGTGCGGCAAATGAAGGAATTGATCTTCTTCAATCAGCTGTCGGGACAACAGAGGGGCCGGGCCTTGTGACTGCTAAAGATGAAGCTGATTACAACGCCTTCAGCAAGACGTTTATCGAGGCGGTCGCCGCTCACCGCCATTGGGATAGACGAATGTGATCCGCTCCTGTATCTTAAAAGAAGATACTTTTCATAAGGAGCATGACAGATGAACGAAAAACAGCTCGCCGAAGCTTACGAACGCGATGAAAATATGATGATTTTGGTTTTTGCCCAATGGTGCGTGAACCATGACCTTGACCCGCTGGAGCTGTACGCCAAGGCGTATCCGCAGCAAAAGCTCAATGAAAGTTTGAGAAAAACCATGGACGAACTGGCCGTGCCGAAACACGAATCCGAGCACATTCCGGACCAGACCGTCATTGCGGTGTTAGAGATGTTTGGAAATATAGATTTGGCACAAGCGGTTCATGAAGCGATTTTGGAGCGTAAACAGTAAAAAAAGAGGCATCTTGTCTCTTTTTTTATTTGGAAACTTCTTTTGATTTTATCAGTACTAGGGAATGATAAACAACGACACCAAAGGAGGAGAGTGTATGAAATGGAATAACATGCTGAAAGCCGCGGGGGTTGCAGTTTTGCTTTTTTCTGTATTTGCCTATGCTGCGGCTCCATCATTAAAAGCGTTTCAAGCGAAAACACCGGCTGTCAGCAGCCATACGTACAAAAAGATTAAGGAATTAAAGTATCCTCAGGTGCATCACATCGGAAATGCCGCGTTTGAAAAGAAAATCAATCAAGAGCTGAAAGCCTACATTGAACAATCGTATCAAGAATACTTAAAAAACAAAAAAGCCGGTGAACAGCAAGGTTTCAAAGCGGAATATCAAACATCGTTCAGCGTCAAATATAATGCGGCGGGCAAGCTTAGCATTCAAACACTCAATTATATATATTCAGGCGGCGCCCATGGTTTAACGTCTGTTCAGTCCTTCAACTATGACTTGAAAACCAAAAAGCGGGTGACACTGAATCAGATTCTGAATACCAAAACAAAAGTCAGCAAAACGAAAGATTATCTATACAGCTATATCAAAAAACATGACACGCTGTTTTTCCCAGATGTAAAGAAAGAAGATATTACCCTTAACAAAGACACAGTGTTTTACTTTACGAAAAACGGAATCGCCATCGTCTTCGGCCAGTATGAATTAGGGCCTTATGCGGCCGGAATCCGTGATGTGCAGGTGCCTTCGTCTATTTATCAATAATCAAAAAAGCCATATCCGGGAAAGGGATATGGCTCAAGATTTTTACCACACAAACAGGCCGACAATCGCAGCACTTAGTAAAGATACCGCAATTCCGCTGACGAGCAATTTCCACACGTTTTTTCCGATGACCGTTGACTTTTCGCCGTCAAGGATCGAGTTGTACGTGCCGTAAATCATGCCGACAGTACTGAAGTTGGCAAATGACGTCAGGAATGTCGTCGCCACCGCAACGGTGTGAGGCGGAAGTGATGTGAGATTTTCTTTCAAGTCAAGCATCGCAACAAACTCGTTCGTTGCCAATTTCATTCCCATCAGCTGAGCGACATACATCGCATCGTGTACCGGCAGCCCAAGCAGGAATGCGAACGGACTGAAGAGATAAGCGAAGATTGTCTGGATGGTCAGGCCGTGGACGAAAACGCCAAGAATGCCATTGACCGCTGACGTTAACGCGACATATCCGATCA
The DNA here is from genome assembly GCF_040784915.1 of Bacillus vallismortis. GTDB lineage: Bacteria > Bacillota > Bacilli > Bacillales > Bacillaceae > Bacillus > Bacillus subtilis_G. Next base: position 4,044,924 of record NZ_CP160797.1, on the reverse strand, counting down.
CCATTGCTAAAATAACGATAACCATGTTCATGCCGACAAGCATACTGTTAGAAATTGTAGAGAAAAAGTCTTTCTTCTCTTCTTTAGGTGGCGTATAGATGATATCTTCATCCTCCGGCACGTGAACAGGATTCAGCAGGTTTGCGATAATCAGCGCGTTTAAGCAGTTCAAAGGAATCGCTGTAAACACGTATGTCGCCGGCACCATTGACAGATAAGATCCAATAATGGAGCCGCTGATGCTGCTCATGCTCATCAAGCCGAACGTGAGCAGGCGGTTGTTGTTTAATACCGTCAGCTGCTGGCGGATGACCGCAAGTGCTTCAGTATTTCCCAAAAACATCATTTGAATAGAGAAAAAGCTCTCTAATTTCGGCAAGCGGGAAGCCTTTGAAATCAACCAGCCGATTTTATCAATCATCCAAGGCAAAATGCCGAAATAGGTTAAAATATCAAAGAATGTGACGATAAAGATAATTGGAAGAAGCGCGCTAAAGAAAAAGTCTACTGTTTCATTCGCCATCACTGACGGGAAGGCAAACGCGATACCATCACTGGCGCAAGCAATCAGCCAAGTGAAGAAATCACCAATTTTACCGATGGTCCAGCTCCCGATTTTTGTTCCCAGCATAAACCAAGTAATCAGCAATTCCAGAACAATTAACGTAATGATCGGGCGCCACTTGATTTTCTTTTTCTGCGGAGAACATAGGAATACAACTGCCATAATCACAATGAGACCGACAAGGTTTAATAAAAAGTACATGATAGCAACTCCTATGAGGTTTATTTTGGAAACAAAAAAAGCTCTTATTCTTCACAAATTCTGGAAATGCAGAAAGTGTGAAAAATAAGAGCAAACAGAAAAGAACATGTCCTTTTCAACTCGTTCAAATTTATTCAAACTTTCTTGTAGTCTAGTTTTTTACGGTTACTAGGTAGAAACAATCAGACCATATTACTGATCATATACAAGAATGTCTATTTTCTAGGTTGATAGCAGTATTTTATCCTTTCACTTTTTGAAAATCAACCTTTTTAACTATTTTCACAATAATAAAATTTATATTTTGAATTTGAGGAAATAAAGGCTTAACACGCTGGATTGCTATGTTGAAATGATGTTTAGGAAATCAGGAGGGGAAAAATGAAGCATATCATTATTACGGGCGCGTCAAAAGGAATTGGCGAAGCATTAGGCAAAAAGCTCATCCATTCTAACCATCGGCTGTACTGTATGTCAAGACGGGCGAATCAAAGCCTGATTAACCAAGATCCCCAATTGCGATATTACTCCTTCGACCTCAGAGAGACCCACAAGATTGAAGCGCTTTTTCAGGACTTATTTGCAGACATCAATCATGATCCGCATCCGGAAGGCATTTATTTGATCAATAATGCCGGCGTGCTATCGCCTGTGGGGCCGATTGAACACAATAAAGCGGAAGACATGGTCCAACATATGCAAGTGAATTTAATGGCTCCGATGGTCATGACCTCCCAATTTGTGAAGCACACAAAGCTCATCGATACGGATAAGCGAATCATGAATATCTCGTCAGCCTCAGCCAAATATGTATTGCCCTCACAAAGCTGCTACAGCACGTCAAAAGCTGGTTTGGATTCATTTACGAAAAGTATCAAATTGGAACAGGAGAATCAGCAGAATCCAGTGAAAATCGCAGCGGTTTATCCCGGAGTGATTGATACACAGCTGCAAACCGAAATCCGCTCGGTCCGCAAAGAAGATTTTCCTTATGTTGATGAATTCATTCAGTTAAAGAAAACAGGGAAATTACAGTCTCCTGAAGAAACTGCAGACGCGTTAATTCAATTTCTGACTCATGATGAATTTGGAGAACAAGCAATCGTTGAACATCTATTTCCGATTTATGGATAATTGTTATGTACAGGGGCGGGGAAACTTCATACAGCAAAAAGAGAAACGGTTGATGTCGATATCCTAATAGGCAAAGGAAAGCTCCGAAAAAAGGGGCTTTCCTTTTTTAATGGGAATAGTTGGCCCCCGCTTCCCGTACATATGAAAAAGGGATGGAAACAGTCGATGCGGAGAGATTTTTGCAAACGCTTTCTCTTTCGCGGAAATGGGGGATGCTTGTGGAACTCATCATCATTCTATTGGCGTTAGGCTTGCTGATGTTTACGGCGTATCGGGGATTTTCTGTCATATTATTTGCGCCGATTTGCGCGTTATTCGCGGTGCTGCTGACTGATCCAAGCCACGTGCTTCCTTTTTTCTCATCAATTTTTATGGAGAAGATGGCGGGTTTTATAAAGCTGTATTTTCCGGTATTTTTGCTCGGTGCGATTTTTGGAAAGGTCGTTGAAATGTCCGGGCTTGCGGCATCGATTGCGAAAACGATTGTCAGGCTTGTCGGGGCGAAAAGAGCGATACTCGCAATCGTGCTGATGGGCGCTGTCTTGACGTACAGCGGCGTCAGCCTGTTTGTTGTCGTGTTTGCCGTATATCCTTTTGCGAAAAACATGTTCCAAGAAGCAAACATACCGAAACGCCTCATCCCGGGAACGATTGCTTTAGGGGCTTTTACGTTTACGATGGACGCGCTTCCGGGGACGCCGCAAATTCAAAATGTCATCCCGACGACGTTTTTCAAAACAGACATTTATGCCGCTCCTTGGCTTGGTTTGTTCGGCGCAGTGATTGTGCTGGCAGCGGGCATGCTTTATTTGGAATCGAGGAGGAAAAAAGCGCAGGCAACTGGCGAAGGCTATGACGGTTTTGATTCGAAGAATTCTGCCGCTCTTGAATCGTCTGAGTTAGCGGCTGCACCGGACAAAAGCCAGGTGCAGCATGCGCTTGCCTTTGTCCCGCTTATTCTCGTAGGTGCAATGAATAAATGCTTCACCATATACCTTCCAAAGTGGTATCCGAATGGGTTCGATTTTTCGTCGATCGGATTAAAGGAGTTCGATAAACTTGATATTTCTTCAGCGGCTGCCATTTGGTCGGTGGAGCTCGCTCTGGTGATTGGCATCATCACAACAATTTTATTTGATTGGAGAAGAGTGTTTGTCCAAATGAAGGAAGGGCTGAATGAAGGGATCGGCGGCGCCTTGCTGGCATCTATGAATACAGGTGCCGAGTATGGTTTCGGCGGCGTTATCGCCGCACTTCCGGGATTTCACAAGCTGAGCAGCGGGATTTCGCACACCTTTACTGATCCGCTTGTAAACGGGGCCGTCACGACAACGGCGCTGGCGGGGATCACCGGGTCGGCTTCAGGAGGTATGGGCATTGCGTTAAGTGCGATGTCGGATCAATACTTGCAGGCGATTCAGGTTTACAACATTCCGCCGGAAGTGATGCATCGGGTCATTTCGATGGCATCAGGCGGCATGGATACGCTGCCGCATAATGGCGCAGTCATCACGCTTTTGGCTGTGACGGGACTGACTCACCGGCAATCGTATCGGGATATTTTTGCGATCACACTCATCAAAACGGCTGCCGTATTTGCCGTGATCGCGATTTACAGCCTGACGGGTCTAGTGTAGGAGAAAACGAAAGGGGCATCAGTATGGGAAAAGTGCTGTTATCTAGTAAGGAAGCTGCGGAACTGATTCAAGATGGAGATACGCTGATCGCAGGAGGATTCGGGCTGTGCGGCATTCCTGAACAGCTCATTATGGCGATAAGAGATCAGGGGGTCAAGGATTTAACCGTTGTCAGCAACAATTGCGGAGTCGATGACTGGGGCCTTGGTTTGCTTTTGGCTAACAGGCAAATCAAGAAAATGATCTCATCCTATGTCGGGGAAAATAAAATTTTTGAGCGGCAGTTTTTAAGCGGAGAGCTTGAGGTTGAGCTTGTTCCCCAAGGAACGCTCGCCGAGAGAATTCGGGCAGGCGGCGCGGGCATACCGGGATTTTACACGGCGACTGGTGTCGGCACTTCAATAGCTGAGGGAAAAGAACATAAAACGTTCGGCGGCCGGAGGTATGTGCTGGAGCGAGGCATTACCGGCGACGTGGCGATTGTCAAAGCATGGAAAGCGGACACCATGGGGAATTTGGTTTTTCGGAAAACGGCGAGAAATTTTAATCCCGTTGCCGCCATGGCAGGCAAGATCACGATTGCCGAGGCGGAAGACATCGTGGAAGCGGGAGAGCTTGATCCAGATCACATCCACACACCGGGCATTTACGTACAGCATGTGGTGCTTGGCGCCAGCCATGAAAAACGGATTGAAAAACGCACAGTTCGGCAGGCGGCGGGAAAGGGTGAGGCGAAATGAAGGAAGCGAGACAACGGATGGTCAAACGGGCTGTACAAGAAATCAAGGATGGCATGAACGTCAATCTCGGGATCGGAATACCGACGCTTGTCGCAAATGAGATACCCGATGGCGTTCACGTCATGCTTCAGTCAGAAAACGGCTTGCTTGGGATCGGCCCGTATCCTGCGGAAGGAACGGAAGACGCGGATTTGATCAATGCGGGAAAGGAAACGATCACTGAAGTGACGGGCGCTTCCTATTTTGACAGCGCCGAGTCATTCGCGATGATAAGAGGCGGGCATATCGATTTGGCTATCCTTGGCGGGATGGAGGTTTCGGAGCAAGGCGATCTGGCCAATTGGATGATCCCCGGGAAAATGGTAAAAGGGATGGGCGGCGCGATGGATCTCGTCAACGGGGCGAAACGGATCGTTGTCATCATGGAGCATGTCAATAAGCATGGAGAGTCAAAGGTGAAAAAAACTTGCTCCCTTCCGCTGACGGGCCAGAAAGTCGTGCATAGGCTGATTACGGATTTGGCAGTGTTTGATTTTGATAACGGCCGCATGACACTGACTGAGCTTCAGAAAGGCGTCACAATTGAAGAGGTGTATGAAAAAACAGAAGCTGATTTCGCTGTAAGCCAGTCTGTGATCAAACAAAACTCTTAGGGAAGGTGTTTGACATGAATAAACAAGTCGCCTTGGTGACAGGGGCAGCCGGCGGAATCGGATTCGAAATCGCGAGGGAGTTCGCCCGTGAAGGAGCTAGAGTCATCGTTTCGGACCTTCATCAGGAAGCATGCGAAAAGGCCGCTTCCAAGCTTGCAGAAGAAGGTTTTGACGCAGCAGCCATTCCGTGTGATGTGACAAAGGAAGCGCAAGTCGCTGATACGGTGAACACCATTCAAAAACGATACGGCCGCTTGGATATTCTGGTGAACAATGCCGGTATTCAGCACGTCGCCCCGATTGAAGAGTTTCCGACAGAAACCTTTGAACAACTGATCAAGGTCATGCTGACGGCGCCCTTCATCGCAATGAAGCATGTTTTTCCGATCATGAAAAAACAGCAGTTTGGCAGAATCATTCATATCGCGTCTGTTAATGGTTTAGTCGGCTTTGCGGGGAAATCGGCTTATAATAGCGCCAAGCACGGTGTCATTGGGCTGACTAAGGTCGGGGCGCTGGAGGGCGCGCCCCATGGCATTACAGTTAACGCGCTCTGTCCGGGGTATGTCGATACACAGCTTGTCCGCAATCAGCTGAGCGATCTTTCGAAAACGAGAAATGTCCCTTACGACTCCGTCCTTGAACAGATCATTTTTCCGCTTGTGCCGCAAAAACGACTGCTTGGCGTCAAGGAAATCGCGGATTATGCAGTGTTTTTGGCAAGCGAGAAAGCGAAGGGTGTCACCGGGCAGGCTGTCGTCCTAGATGGGGGCTACACCGCTCAATGATATAAAAAACACACTTGCTCCGCCATGGAATCAAGTGTGTTTTTTCTTTGCTTATTTCCAAACATCGTTAGCGATTTCAACCACATGGCGCAGCTTCGCCCATTGCTGTTCTTCGGTCAGCTTGTTGCCTTCTTCAGTGGAAGCGAATCCGCATTGAGGGCTGAGGCAAAGCTGGTCTAAGCTCACATAGCGGGACGCTTCTTCGATACGGCGTTTCACATCGTCCGGATGTTCAAGCTCGCCGAATTTAGAGGTGACTAAACCAAGGACAAGCTGAAGATCAGAGCGCTTCACATAACGGAGCGGTTCAAATCCGCCTGAGCGTGAATCATCGTATTCCAAGAACAGGCCGTCAAGGTTCAAGCCGTCAAAAATGGTTTCAGCTGCCGCGTCATAACCGCCTTCAGCTGTCCAAGTGGACTGGAAGTTGCCGCGGCAAATATGCATGGTCACCGTCAGGTCATCCGGACGATCCGCAATCGCGTCGTTAATGGATTTCGCAAACAGCTGGCGAAGCTCGTCTGGCGTTGTTCCGAATGCTTCGATTTGTTTTAAGCCTTTTTCAGATAAGAAAACAGCCCATGCCGTATCATCAAGCTGGAGGTAGCGGCAGCCTCTGTCATAAAACGCTTGAATCGCTTTTTTATATGCTTTGGATACATCATGCTGGAAAAGCTGATAGTCGTTTTTGTACGCATCCTTTTCAAGCTTTCCGCGGAAAAACAGCATATTCGGGCTTGGGATCGTCATCTTCGGCGTCGCGTCACCTGCAATGCTATGGAGAAATGAATAATCTTCAAGCATTGGGTGAGTTGAAAAGTCGATATCATCTGTGACTTTAATGCCGCGTGCTTTTGTCTGTACGTTATGAAATTGAATGCCGTGCTCAGGAATAAACGGCTCAACCCCATCCAAGTTTTCCAGAAAATCAAAATGCCACCACGCTCTGCGGAATTCGCCGTCTGTCACGACGTTCAGGCCGGTTTCCTTCTGTTTTTCCACAATGCGGATGATTTCATCGTTCTCGATCTGGCGAAGCTGTTCAGCCGTAATCTCGCCGGCGGCTTTTTGCAGCCGCGCTTTTTTGACGGGCTCAGACCTCAGCAGGCTTCCGACTTGATCCGCGCGAAATGGCGGTTTTTGTCTTTGAAGTGATTTTTGTTCTGCGGGTGTTGTTTGTTGTGGCATGTTGTTCATTCCTTCTTTCCATTCAAATATAAAAAAGCTCTTCCTTTGGATAAGGAAGAGCTTGCGTGACAATCTCAACCTTATCTTCAAGAGCAATCAATGCTCTAAAGGATTTAGCACCATTCTGTTAAACAGCGGTTGCCGGGTATCGCAGGGCCAGTCCCTCCACCTCTCTTGATAAGGAAAACCTTTTTATGAAATTTTCTGATAGTATCTATTATTCACACATTTTACATGTCTGTCAATGATAGATTATCTCCACACATCGTTGGCGATGTCGATGACGTGGCGCAGCTTCGCCCATTGCTGCATCTCTGTCAACAGATTGCCTTCTTCTGTAGAGGCGAAACCGCACTGCGGGCTGAGGCACAACTGGTCAAGGCTGACAAAGCGCGCCGCTTCATTGATTCGGCGTTTCACATCCTCAGGATTTTCGAGCTCGCCGTATTTTGATGTAATTAAGCCAAGAACAATTTGCAGATCCTTGCGTTTCACGAAACGGAGCGGATCAAAATTTCCGGAGCGATCATCATCATATTCCAAGAACAGGCCGTCCAAGTTTAAGCCGTCCAAAATCGTTTCCGCTACAGCGTCATAGCCTCCTGATGCCGCCCAAGTCGACTTGAAGTTGCCGCGGCAAATGTGCATTGTGATTGTTAAATCATCAGGGCGGTCCGCGACTGCATCGTTAATCGTTTTGGCAAACAAGGCAGGCAATGTTTCTGGATCGCCGCCGAGCGCCCGGACAACCTCTCTGCCTTTTTCCTCAAAGAAGAGAGACCATGACGTATCATCTAGCTGAAGATAGCGGCATCCAGCGTCATAGAAGGCGTTGATTGCTTTTTTGTACGCTTGGGCCAGATCATGAAAGTACTCCTCTTGATCGTCATAAATGCCTTTATCGGCCTTTTCACCGAAAAACAGCATATTCGGGCTCGGAATCGTCAATTTAGGTGTCGCGTCGCCGGCAATCTCTTGTAAAAATTGATAATCAGCAAGCGCTGGGTGGTTCGTAAAATCGAGTTTTCCCGTCACTTTGATGCTGCGTGCTTTTGTTTTTACGTTATGGAACTGAATCCCTTCAGCGGGAATGAACGGTTCCACACCGTCAAGCCCTTCGAGAAAATCATAATGCCACCAAGAACGGCGAAATTCACCGTCTGTTACCACGTCGAGACCGATTTCTTTTTGTTTTTTGACAATGCGAGTGATTTCCTTGTTTTCAATCTCACGAAGCTGTTCCGCTGTGATCTCGCCGGCCGCTTTTTTCTGGCGTGCTTCTTTCACCGGAGCGGAGCGCAGTAAACTGCCGACATGATCGGCGCGGAAAGGAGCTTTGTTTTGTTTTTCTGATTTTTGTCCTGCAACATTTGTTTGTTGAGCCATGTCATTCGCCTCTTTTCTGAAATAGGGTAAGCATGAAAAAAGCTCTTCCTTTGAGTAAGGAAGAGCTTGAATGATCAAATCTCCGCCTCATCTGCAAGAACGCAATGTTCTTAAGGATTTAGCACCATTCTGTTTGAAACAGCGGTTGCCGGGTATCACAGGGCCAGTCCCTCCACCTCTCTTGATAAGGTACATCTTCATATTTACATTTTAATTATCTTAATATTATTACTTTTGAATCAATTGTCAACACTTTTTTAGAAAAGACTCTCATCTTCATCGTCATATAAGACCATATCCAACACGATAGCGATGGCCGTGCAAAGCAGCACATCTTCCTCGTTTGCAATCTGCAAATGATAGGAATCACCCCAGCTGAGCCACTTCTTACTCACCGACATCCGGACATTCTCCCCGTCAGTCAGCTGGAATTCATTCTTCCACAAGTCACCGTCAATTTGCCAGTTAAGTCCGGAAATCTCAAACTTCGGTTTGAAAAACGCTAATTTCTTCGTCACCTCACAAACCGTTTTCCCGCCAATTGAAATCACATATCGCGGCAGAAATGACATCACTTTTTGTTCAATGGAAACGAGCGTTTTCCCGGATGAATCTGTCAATTGTAATGAGTCCCCTAACGAAAAGAACCGTCCTTCGACCTTGAATCGCTCTTGTTCATCCCGGTCATAAATGTGAAATGTATCTTTAAACGAGAACATTTTTTGTTTCATAAATAAATCGATCATTGCTGCAGTCTCCTTTTGAATTTGCCTTGTAAAATATTACGGACAGGGGGCAAAAAGGTTTCAAGTCCAAATCTATGTTTCCAAAATGAAAAAAGGCTGCGTTGTTCAGCAGCCTTTTCGTTTGAAATATCGTTTTAGGAAAGATGCATCCGGCGTTTTTGGCGGATGGCGTCAAGGTCGATTAGGTTGTTATGATAAGTTGCGGCTGCTGGCAGAGGGCTTGTCTTTTGCGGTTTGCGGCGATTGTCCTTGCTGAAAGAAAAAAGAAGATAGCCGCATAATGCGATGATAATAAATAGGATCATTTTACATACCTCCCAAAAAAAGTTTTGGTATCTCTATTGTACGGATAAATTGTCAAAAAGTATTCAAAAAATTCTAAATCAATCAAAAATAAATAACTGCCCCTCTAAAACAGTTTAACCTGATGACCTGAAAATAGTCTTGAATCACGGTGAATGTTCTAGTTGATGTTTAGTTCTATAGTTACTATCGACGAGAAAATAAATTCCTTTATATAACTTTTAACCTAAAATTATGTGATTCCAACTACCTGTTTTTGGATGTTTTTTTCTTGCTTGTTTGATGTATACCCTATTTATCTTAATTAAACACAAAAAACCCAAATCACGGAGCATTTGGGCGGTACGAGGGTATGCAGATTGTGGTTTTGAGGATTTGGATGACTGATCAGAAGAAGCGTTTGAACATTTTTCTAATCTTTTGAAATGCGCTTGATTTCTTTTGTGTGTTAAGCGGCCGGGTCATGATCCATTTTTTCAATAAACTTTTTGCAGCGATTGCATGTTTTGTCATTGTTTTTCCCCCTCATCCGTTGATACTTGTTTTACGGAGGACGTATGAAAAATGTTTCATTTTCACGTAAAAAAACCAGTCCTTTTTTTAGACTGGCTTTTGGCATTATGCTTGTTCTTCAAACTGCTTTGCAATCTCAACGATGACGTTTACGGCTTTAACCATGTTGTCGGCCGAGATGTATTCAAATTTGCCGTGGAAGTTTTCGCCGCCTGTAAAGATGTTTGGCGTCGGAAGCCCCATGTAGGACAGCTGGGAACCGTCCGTGCCTCCGCGGATTGGGGAAATCTTCGGTTCGATGCCGAGGTTTTCCATCGCTTGCTTGGCGATGTTGACGATTTCGATGACAGGTTCGATTTTCTCTCTCATGTTGTAGTATTGATCGTTCATATCAAGGTGAATCCGGTCTTGCCCATATTCATTTTGAAGTTCCTCAACGACACGCTTCATCGTTGCTTTTCTGCTTTGGAATTTCTCTTTGTCAAAGTCTCTGATAATGTAGTGGAGCTTTGTTTCCTCTACATCTCCTTGAATTGACAGCAGGTGGTAGAAGCCTTCGTAGCCTTCTGTATATTCAGGCGCTTCATCTGCCGGCAGCAGGCTGTTCAGCTTCATCGCGATTTTCGCGGAATTGATCATTTTTCCTTTTGCCGTGCCGGGATGTACGTTGTTGCCTTTGACTGTGATTTTTGCGGCCGCGGCATTGAAGCTTTCGTACTCAAGTTCGCCAAGCGGGCCGCCGTCAACTGTATAGGCAAAGGACGCATTGAACCGTTTGACATCAAACTTGTGCGGTCCTCTTCCGATTTCTTCATCAGGCGTAAACGCGACTCTGATGGTGCCGTGCTTGATTTCAGGGTGTTTGATGAGGTAATCCATGGCTGTCATGATTTCGGCAATCCCGGCTTTATTGTCTGCGCCGAGCAGGGTTGTGCCGTCAGTGGTGATGAGTGTGTGGCCTTTATAGCCAGATAGCTCAGGGTATTGATCAGGTGACAGGATGACCTGCAGTTTTTCATTGAGAACGATGTCTTTTCCATCGTAGCTTTCAACGATTTGCGGATTCACGTTTTTGCCGGTAAAGTCTGTAGCGGTGTCGACGTGAGCGAGAAAGCCGATTGTCGGCACGTCTTTTTCAGTATTGGAGGGAAGAGTCGCCATCACATAACCGTTTTCGTCAATCACTGCATCCTGCATGCCGATAGATTTCAATTTATCAACAAGCATGTTTCCTAACGTCAATTGGCCGGGTGTGGAAGGGCAGGTGTCGACGGATTCATCAGACTGCGTGTCGACTTTTACGTATGTAGTAAACCGTTCAATGATTTCTTCTTTCATTTCCAATCATCTCCTTTGTCTTATCTTATCATGGCGGGACGAGAGATTTCTATTGCACAATACCGTTACGGATGGCAAACACGACTGCCTGTGTCCGGTCTTGGGCGTTGCATTTTTGCAGGATGCGGTGCACGTGGGTTTTCACAGTGCTTTCACTGACGAATAGCTTTTCAGCAATCTCTTCATTTCTCAATCCGTAGGCCATTTGCTGAAGAACCTCGAGCTCTCTTTTGGTAAACGATTCTGCCAGTTTATCAGCTTGTGTCTGTTGCTTCGCGCGAAATGTTTCACTGATGATTTTTAGTTAAGCGGAATGATCGAACATGTCCCGGGCTTTACCGTTCGTTCTCGATACATCGATAAAATAATAAAAATAATTCAAATCAACATATAGGGCTCATCGCCATGTTATCAAATCCTTTCTGCATGAAGCATAGCGAATATTGGAAAAGAAAACGTCAACCGGCAGATTGATTTTTCAGCTGCTATACTTGTTCGCGCAGCATAAAGTCATGTAACATGGCGTGAAAGTGCTGAATGTCCTCATTGTTTCTTTTCCACATCATAAACGTCTGGGACGCCGGCAATTCAAGATGCGGGGGCGTACTTACAGCCATCAGCTTTTTTTCCGCTTCTTCCTGCTTGATGATGTAGGCGGGGAGAAAAGACGCTCCCATTCCCGCTTTTATCATATGGACAGCCGTATCAGTCTGCCCGGCAGCCATCGTTTGAAGGTGAGGGTAATGTGAACGGATGTTATGTAAAAAGGTATCCCCATATGAAGGATGATCATGCGTGAGAAGCCGATAATGGCTGAAGACAGAAGCAGCATCAGCAGGCCTGTTTTCCTGGAATGGGGCCGCAAGACACAGCGTGCCTTCGCATATGTACTGATAATAGAGTGTGTTTGAGTTCGGATCTTTCCGCGACAAACCAATATCCGCTTCATTTTGTTCCACCGCTTTTTTGATATCATCAGATCCAGCCACATGAGTTGAAAGTTCAACATGCGGATGTTTTTGGATATAAGCCGGGAGAAAGCGAGGCAAGATATAGGATGCAATGTAGGGATGGACGGCCAGTGTAAGTGAACGGCTGTATCCTTGCTTCCATTGGCTGACTTTTTGCTTTCCGGCTTGGTATACATTGATCATTTCTTTGGCATAAGGCAAAAACAGCCTGCCTTCGTCAGTCAGGACGACGCGTCTCCCGCGATGCAAAAACAGCCGCATGTCCAGTTCATTTTCCAATTTTCTTATATGTTGAGAAACAGCCGGCTGGGTGAGGTAAAGACGCTCAGCCGTTTCCCTGAAGTTCTCTGATGCCGCTGCGACAATAAAGGTTTGCAGCCATTTTAAATCCATAACCTATCTCCTTCACTGCAAGTAATCAATAACAAATTGTTAAGTGAACATGCGCATTTGCTTATCACTGATTATACATCCATTCGTTTAGTATACCTATAGAACGAGAAAATAGAGAGAGGGATTCATATATGAACATATACGTAGAAGCAAATCCGTATTTACATGACAAGTTTTCAAAATACACTGATGAAAAATATAAAAGAGAAGGGAATCCATTTGTATCCTTTCCGATTCGTTTTGAGGACGTCCCGCCCGGCGCAAAGACGCTCGCGCTTACTTTCATTGATCATGACGCCATTCCCGTATGCGGGTTCAGCTGGATTCACTGGACAGCGGCTAACATTCCGGCGCGCATCGGAGAGCTTCCTGAACATGCGAGCGAGGAAAGACAGGACTTGATGATACAAGGGCAAAATAGCTTTGCTTCACCGCTTGCGGGAAGCAGCAATCCAAAGGTGATTCACCAGTATTGCGGACCGACACCGCCTGACAAGGATCATGCTTACGCGCTGACAGTTTATGCTTTAGACACAGAGCTGAATCTTCAGCAGGGCTTTTATATGAATCAGCTCTATCAAGAAATGAAGGGGCGCATTCTCGCTGAGACCTCTATTGAATTACTGGCAAGGGTTTAAGAAGAAAATATGAAGAAACGGTTAATAAACAATTAAACTTCTTGAAAATGGATGTAGAAAGCTTCTGAAAACTTTATAATATTAAACAATACATTCTCTTTAGGAGGTTATTCATCATGGCAATACTTGTAACAGGCGGAGCGGGATACATCGGGAGCCACACATGTATTGAATTATTAAACAGCGGCTATGAGATTGTCGTTCTAGATAATCTGTCCAACAGTTCGGCTGAGGCGCTGAACCGCGTCAAGGAGATTACAGGAAAAGATGTAACGTTCTATGAAGCGGATCTATTGGACCGGGAAGCGGTAGATTCTGTTTTTGCGGAAAATGAAATTGAAGCTGTGATTCATTTTGCGGGGTTAAAAGCGGTCGGTGAATCTGTTGCGATTCCGCTCAAATATTATCATAACAACCTGACGGGAACGTTTATGTTATGTGAGGTCATGGAGAAATACGGCGTCAAGAAAATCGTGTTCAGTTCATCCGCGACGGTGTACGGCGTTCCGGAAACATCGCCGATTACCGAAGACTTCCCATTAGGTGCGACCAATCCTTACGGGCAGACAAAGCTCATGCTGGAACAAATTTTGCGTGATTTGTATACAGCCGACAATGAGTGGAGCGTTGCGCTGCTTCGTTACTTTAATCCGTTCGGCGCTCATCCAAGCGGACGAATCGGTGAAGACCCGAACGGCATTCCGAATAACCTCATGCCATATGTAGCGCAGGTAGCGGTAGGAAAGCTGGAGCAATTAAGCGTATTCGGGAATGACTATCCGACAAAAGACGGGACAGGCGTACGCGATTATATTCATGTCGTTGATCTCGCAGAAGGCCATGTCAAAGCGCTGGAAAAAGTACTGAACACCACAGGAGCCGATGCGTACAACCTCGGAACAGGCACAGGCTACAGCGTGCTAGAAATGGTCAAAGCCTTTGAAAAAGTGTCAGGGAAAGAGGTTCCGTACCGTTTTGCGGACCGCCGTCCTGGAGACATCGCGACCTGTTACGCAGATCCTGCAAAAGCCAAGCGGGAACTGGGCTGGGAAGCGAAACGCGGCCTTGAGGAAATGTGTGCCGACTCCTGGAGATGGCAGTCTTTGAATGTGAATGGGTATAAGAGTGTAAAATCATAAACAAAAGGGCTGGAGGTTTCCCCAGCCCTTCTTTTATTGATCCAAGTTTACTTCAAATGTAAATGGGTTAATTGTAATATCGTAGTTTTCGGAAGAACCTTCTAAAATAATATTTGCTGTTTTGCTTTCGATTTTAGGGAAGACAATAATCCCTTCAGTTTTAACCCCCGGTAAGATTTCACTTTGAATTTCAGGATACTCTGAAAGGTCGGATTTAGGCTCAATCTGTTTATTATCAGCTGTAATTTTGGCATTGAAGTCATAAAAGCTGATTTCATCTTGTGATTTGTTTTCTATCTTTACATAAAGGCGAGTTTCTTTTTCCGCAAGTTCAACTTTTTGAAGTGTGAGCGCAAATCCGTGCTGGTTCTGTGTTTTATCTACGTTAATTGTTTTTTGAGCTGGGGCGAAAGCTGTTGCATAGTCGCTTTTTTCAATGGAATCGGCAATGATTCTAGGGGCTGAAACTGATCCGCCCAATGCGTTTTCACCATCATATTTGTCTTTCACCGTACCTACTACATGAATAATGTCGTCATCTTTAATATCTAAATCAGGGTCGTCGATCATAATAAGAGTATTTTTGCTTAACTTTTCCGGATTATTATAGCCCTGAAGATATGTACCATCGTCGTCTTGTTCAACGTCAAAAACTTTTACATACAGATCGACTTTATAATTTTTAAATTGATCGGCATTAGTATACAGTTTTTCGATATCAGCCTTTTGTACTGTTTTAGTTGACTTTGTAGAGTCGGAGCTGGTTGTAGTAGAAGCTTGAGAGTCTCCGCTATTTCCGATGTTCGCAATAATAATAATAATGACTACCATCGCTAGAATAAACGTAATGATTTTATGCCTCATAAAAAAGTTACGTTGATCTTTACCGCAATTCGGACATTTCTTAACGCCTTTTGCAATCTCTTGGCCGCAAGCTTTACAGTGTAGTAGCTTTCCTGACATTATGTTTCCTCCTATGTAATTAATTTCTTGAAATATATGTTCTATTTTGCCTATATATTTTCATGCAGTCAATGATAAATTGGAAAAAACCTTTTAATTTATATCTGTTCAAAAAGGTACTTTGTATCATATCGACCGAATCTTTCATTTATTAACAGCTGATGATCTTTTTTGTTTCTCTTAATTTATTGAATAAATCTCCGCAAATACCTCTTGAACCAATTCAAACCGTCCCTTATAATGCTAATATTGGAAAGAAAAAATGATAGGATAAAAACATTGGTTTTCTAGGGTTCCGCAATGCATATTGGACTGTGACCGAGAGAAAACACATAACAGCCCGGCTGTTATGACACGGTGGGATAAAAGCCCAGGAGTTTCTGCTCTTTTGCGAGAGCGTACTCCTGGGCTTTTTTGTTGATACTATCTGGAGAAGGAGTGTTTTGTGGTGAAAAAGAAAATGCTTGATGTGCTGATGCTTGTGATTGGCGCTTTTTTCTTCGCGCTTGCGGTGAATTTGTTTGCGATTCCCAATGACCTTGGGGAAGGCGGGGTCACTGGGATTACGCTGATTTTATACTATATCTTTCAATGGTCTCCCGGTGTGACAAACTTTATTTTAAATGCATTTTTGCTCTTAATCGGCTACAAATTTCTAGACGGTAAAACCACGGTCTATACCATCATTGCTGTTGCGGCGAATTCGCTATTCCTCCATCTGACACATGGGTGGAGCACTCCGTCTGATGAATTGATCATTAATACGATTTTCGCGGGTGTTTTTGCGGGAGTCGGGATCGGAATGATTATCCGGGTCGGGGGGACGACAGCCGGCTCTGCGATTTTGGCCAGAATCGCTAATAAATATTTAGATTGGAATATTAGTTATGCGTTATTGTTTTTTGATTTAATCGTGGTATTTAGCTCTTACTTTATCATTGGCGCGGAAAAAATGATGTTCACGATCGTGATGCTGTATATCGGTACGAAAGTGATGGACTTTATTATTGAAGGCTTGAATACGAAAAAAGCCATTACGGTCATTTCAGAACATAAGAGTGAGATTTCAGAGAAGGTAAATAACTTGATGGATCGGGGTGTGACGATTTTATCAGGGAAGGGAAGCTATACAGGCCAGTCAAAAGAGATTTTATATATTGTCATTAACAAACAAGAGCTGTCTATGCTGAAGAAAATCATCAGAAGCTGTGACAAAAAAGCGTTTGTGATCGTTCATGACGTACGTGATGTGTTTGGCGAAGGGTTTGTTGATATATCGAAATAAAGAAAAATCCCTCTGCACTTGATGCAGAGGGATTTGTTCGTTTAGAACGGATATTTGCGGTATTGCTTCTGGATCGAAATCCATTTCGTTACGGTAAACTCTTCGACCACCCACGGATTTCCGAAGCGGCCGACACCGCTTGCTTTGTTTCCGCCAAAGGCGATATTCGGTGAATCATTGACAGACTGGTCGTTGACATGGGTCATGCCGCTGTCAATTTGCAGGGCGAACGTTTCACCTTTCTCTAAATCAGAAGTGAAAACTGCCGAGCTGAGCCCGTATTCAGTATCGTTTGCCATGTCAATCGCTTCCTGATCGCTGGAGGCTTTGATAATGGTGGCAATCGGGGCAAACAGCTCTGTTTGGGCAATTTTGCTGTTGTTGTCGGCGCCGACAAAGACATACGGTGTGAGTACGTTTCCGACGCGTTTTCCTTCAACCGCAAGCTCGATGCCATCTGCTTTTGCCTGCTCAATGATTTCCAGCGCTTTCTCGATTTGGCCCTCATTGATCAGCGGTCCGACTACGGTTTTCGGATCGGTTTGATCGCCGTACGGAAGCTCTTTGACACGTGCGGTGAATTTTTCAACAAATTCATCGTACACATCTTGATGAACGATGATTCTGTTGATAATCATGCATATCTGTCCCTGGTGAATAAATTTCCCGAAAATCGCTGCGTCTACGGCACGATCGACATCCGCGTCGGAAAGGACGGCAAATGGGTTGTTGCCGCCGAGCTCAAGGGCCATTCGCTTGAAGTTGCGCCCGGCGATTTCACCGATGTGGCGCCCGACTGCGGTTGATCCTGTAAAGCTGATTAATCTTGGGATTGGGTTTGTCAGCATGCCGTCTCCGATTTCCTTTAAGTCCGTCAACATGACGTTAAGGACACCCGCAGGAAGGCCGGCGTGTTCGAACGCTTTCGCAATGATGGTTCCGCCGGAAAGAGCGGTTTGGATATCAGGCTTGTGAACAACACTGTTTCCCAGCGCAATCGCAGGCGCAATCGTTCTCATTGATAAATTCATCGGAAAATTAAATGGAGAAATCGATGAAATCACGCCGAGCGGAAGGCGGTAAATCTTGTTGATTTTCCCTTCAATGTCGGATGGAACCTCTTTGATGCCGCCTAATTCGCCGGTATACGTAATGGCTTCATCTAAAATCGCAATGGTTTGTTCAAGCTCGATCGTGGCTTTAATGATCGTTCCGCCAGTTTCGCGGGAGATCATCATGATGATGTTATCGCGGTTTTCCTGTAAATAGCCTCGCGCTTTTTGCAGAACTGCTTTTCGATCTTCTGTTGTGCTCCTGGCCCACTTTTTTTGCGCCCGCTGTGCAATGTCAAACGCATCCTCCAGCTGCTTGCTTGTTGCCAAAGATGCTGTTGTAATCACAGACTGGTCGTATGGATTCAAGATATCCTCCGTACGTCCGCTTTCCCCTTCTGTCCATTTTCCGTTGATAAAACTTTTGTTTAACGCTTCTAAAGCCATTGATGATCATCCTCCTTTGGTCCTGCATTACTCTTCTATTTCCGTTGAGACCGACATGTAAACGAATCGGTTTTCCCTTTCAGTTTCTCGTCTGCTGTGCCGGATATACTCTTTTTTATTGGAGAACATGAGTGTTTCGCCTTATACTGGATATACAGATCCTTACATAAAGAGAGGAGACCATATGAAATCGCTGCTGGCTATTTATCCCGGTTCGATTGTGTCTGAAGAGCTTTGCGTACAGGAAGGCTGTCTATGTTTTTTTGATGAGAACAGTCAGAGATATATCTCCATTCCAAAAACAGAGATTAGCGAAAAAGAAATAATGCTGCTGCAGTCATTTTTGACGCCTGCGGATGAGGTCAATCAAATGTCTTTGAAGTCGGCGGAAGAAAACAAGTGGTTTGCGTTTCTTTTTTCTAGAGGGGAAGTGCCGGCGGATATAAAGAAGCGAACGAGATTTGTTCATTTTCATTTGATCGGTAATATAGAGCGGACGTCATTTGCGGAAGCTGTTCGTCATTTTTGGCCGGTGTCTTTTGTGATTGTGTGGATGCATGAGGACAGAGGCGTGATTGTCGAGCAGGAAAGTGAAGCGGCGGCGGGGAAGGACGAACTTGAATCGCTTGCTAAGGTTCTTGAGAGTGATTTCTACTTCAGTGTCCGTTTTTACGCCGGGAGATTTTATGAACCGGATGAGAGTCTCCGTACTCATTACGCCCGTGAACAGACGTATTTCCTCTTTGCTGAAAAGCGGCTGCCTCAGATGCAAAGTGTGACCTTTGATATGATCTTTCCTTTTTTATTATTAGAAACAGAAAAAGAAAAGCTGCAAACGCTGCTCTCTGAAGAAGCTGAGCTTTTATTTGAAAATGAATCTGAGCTGAGAAAGACAATCAAGCTCTTTATTGAAAACAACTCAAACGTGACGTTAACGGCGAAACAGCTGCATCTGCACCGCAACAGCCTGCAATATCGAATTGACAAGTTTGTTGAGCGGTCAGGGATAGACATTAAAACATATAAAGGCGCGCTGCTCGCCTATTTTATCTGCCTGCAAAGCAAAAGTTCAGAATAAATTGGAAATATGCACGAAAATGGCTGGTTGATTTTATGAACACTGCCCATATCAGTGATATGGAAATGCTGTTACACTCAAGTGAGGAAAGCGTTTACAATGATAAAGGGGGAATCAAGATGGCTGAATTGCGGATGGAGCACATTTATAAATATTATGAGCAGAAGGAAGCGGCTGTTGATGACTTTAACCTTCACATTGACGATAAGGAATTTATCGTATTCGTCGGCCCGTCCGGCTGCGGGAAATCAACGACGCTGCGGATGGTGGCAGGACTTGAAGAAATTTCAAAAGGCGATTTTTATATTGAGGGGAAACGGGTAAATGATGTAGCGCCAAAGGACAGGGATATCGCGATGGTCTTTCAAAACTACGCGCTCTATCCGCATATGACGGTCTACGATAATATCGCATTCGGGCTGAAACTTCGGAAAATGCCGAAGCCTGAAATCAAAAAAAGAGTAGAGGAAGCCGCTAAAATTCTCGGGCTGGAGGAATATTTGCACCGCAAACCGAAAGCGCTGTCAGGCGGACAGAGACAGCGGGTCGCGCTTGGACGGGCGATCGTGCGGGATGCAAAGGTGTTCCTGATGGATGAGCCTTTGTCGAACCTGGACGCCAAGCTGAGGGTGCAAATGCGTGCGGAAATTATTAAGCTCCACCAGAGACTGCAAACCACAACGATTTACGTGACGCATGACCAGACAGAAGCGCTGACGATGGCGACACGGATCGTGGTCATGAAAGACGGAAAAATCCAGCAGATCGGGACGCCAAAGGATGTATATGAATTCCCTGAAAACGTCTTTGTCGGCGGTTTTATCGGGTCACCAGCGATGAACTTTTTCAAAGGAAAGCTGACGGAAGGCGTCATCAAAATCGGTTCTGCGGCATTAACCGTGCCGGAAGGAAAAATGAAAGTGCTGCGTGAAAAGGGCTATATCGGCAAAGAAGTCATCTTCGGCATTCGTCCTGAGGATATTCATGATGAATTGATTGTCGTGGAATCGTATAAGAACTCTTCGATTAAAGCGAAAATCAATGTCGCAGAGCTGCTTGGTTCAGAAATCATGATTTATTCGCAGATCGAAAACCAAGACTTTATTGCGCGGATTGACGCCCGTCTCGATATTCAATCAGGTGATGAGCTGACGGTTGCGTTTGATATGAATAAAAGCCATTTCTTTGACAGTGAGACAGAAGTGAGAATTCGCTAAGTTCTAAACCGGACATGGAGACATGTCCGGTTTTTTTTCGCTCCAAGGTTTACAGAAAAAACCGCAGCGGGTAGTGGTTGGTAAGAAAGGAGAGATAGAGATGTGGCATGCGGCAATGTGGGGCGGGATCTCAGGCTCTGCTGTTTTGCTGGGCGCGCTGGCGTCCATGTTTTTTTCGATTCGCAAACAGATCATCGGCTATATTATGGCTTTTGGCACAGGGGTATTAATTGGCGCGGCTGCTTACGAACTTCTTGGGGATGCAGCGGCAGAAGGCGGGATGGTGTCGACGGGCGCCGGATTTATTGCAGGGGCGGTCGTTTTTACGATTTTTGATTACGCGGTTTCTAAAAGAGGCGCGTCACATAGAAAAAGATCGGGACAAGCAGCTGCCGGCGGAGGAGGAATCGCCATTTTTATCGGCACCGTCATGGACGCTGTCCCGGAATCGATTATGATTGGCGCCAGTCTTCTCGAAGAACAATCGGTCAGCTTCCTTTTGGTGATCGCTATTTTTATCAGCAATATACCTGAAGGGCTGTCCAGTACAACAGGAATGAAAAGCAGCGGGTATACCAGAACGAAAATTTTGCTGCTTTGGGCCGCAGTGCTCGTGATTTCAATTCTCGCTTCATGGTCAGGTTATTTCTTTCTAAACGGTGCTTCTGAAGAAGTGATGTCAGCAATCGCGGCGTTTGCGGGCGGGGGAATCATTGCGATGGTTGCGTCGACGATGATGCCCGAGGCGTACGAAGACAGCGGTCCAATGACAGGTTTAATCGCTGCACTTGGGCTGTTAACCTCGCTGGTTTTGAATCAGTTTTCTTAAATGTGCCGGTCATACTTCCATGTCCGGTTTTTTTGCTTGAAAATTTCAGAAAAAAACCGATGAAAAAGGAGGAAGAAATAGACAGAAAGCAGGAGAACGATGAAACAATTGATTTTAAGCATTTTTCTTTTGGGAAGCTGCTCGGCTCTGGCGGCTTGCGCTGATCAAGAGGCGAACGCGGAGCAGCAGATGCCGAAAGCGGAACAAAAGAAACCGGAAGAAAAGACAATACATGTTCAGAAAAAAGAGGACGATACATCCGCATGGATCAAAACAGAGAAACCGGCAAAGCTGCCGATTTTGATGTACCACAGCATTTCCTCAGGAAACAGCCTCCGTGTCCCGAAGGAAGAATTCGAAGCGCATATGAAATGGCTGCAAGATAACGGCTATCAGACATTAACGCCGAAAGAGGCGTACCTTATGCTGACGCAGGATAAAAAGCCGAGTGAGAAATGCGTGCTGATCACGTTTGATGACGGATACACCGACAATTATCAGGACGCGTATCCGGTGCTGAAAAAGTACGGGATGAAGGCGACGATTTTTATGATCGGCAAATCGATCGGACATCAACATCATCTGACAGAGAACCAAATGAAAGAAATGGCGCAGAACGGCGTATCGATTGAAAGCCATACAATTGACCACCTTGAACTGAACGGGTTATCGCCTGAACAGCAGTACAATGAGATGGCTGATTCGAAAAAGCTGTTTGACAACATGTTTCATCAAGAAACCTCCATCATCAGCTACCCGGTAGGGCGCTACAATGAGGAGACGCTGAAGGCAGCCGAAGAAACGGGCTATCAAATGGGCGTGACGACAGAACCGGGCGCGGCATCGAGAGACCAGGGTATGTACGCCCTCCACCGAGTGCGCGTGTCTCCGGGCATGTCAGGTGCGGCTTTTGGCGCATACATTGAGTCGATGAAATAAAAAAAGGCGGCGCTTAAACGCCGCCGCAGCGTGTCGACAAACCCTTGCATTCGTTGTTAAGCCTGTGCGTTGGTGCTCACGAATTAGGACATTCGCTCCGCTCCAATGCTCGCCTTTCCTAGACTTCAAGGGTTTTCAACCACGCTGAAAAGATGACAACATCCTAAAACTAAACCGTTTTAGGATGTTGTCAACAATCTGAGGCGGCGCTTAAACGCCGCCGTCTCCTCCTCCGCAGCCGGAATCACTGAAACTGCCGTCACTGCCGCATCCTCCGTTATGGTGCGAGCCATGGTCTGAATAACCCCCGAAAAACCCGCTGTCCGCATGCTGGCGGCTTTTGTTTTCCAAGGGCTTTGGCTGTACGACTGAAACGAAAACAATAATCGCTATAATGAATAAGATAATCACAATCACTTCTGGTCACTCCCTTTTCTCACCATATCTGTTATACGAACGAAACGCTGGCCGGTTTCATTTCAGAGAAATCGATTCCTTCAGCCGGTCTCTGAACCAGCGCTTCAACACCCCGTGTCCTTTGTTTGACAATAACGTGTTGACACGCCAATACATAGGGGGATGAGGTGCGAACTGAAAATCAATGAATCTGAAAAGCCAGCTTTTATCACGGGAGAGAGAGTCAATGGTAAGCTCGTCCTCATCTGCTTCAGAGCTGTAGGCGCTTTGTTTCTGTATATCCTCATCCTGCCGAACCGCCAAGATCCTCAATGCTTCCGCCATTTGTTTGTACCCGTCTTCCAGCAGTGAGGCGCCAAGGTTGTCAGCGCGCACCTCCATCCATTGTGAACAAAAGGATTGATAGAGCTGAAACAGGATGATGATTGCCATGATGAAAACCCAAAGCGCCACTTTATGGTCCGCGGGATGGGCGATATGCTGCTCAAATAAGAGGATGATCCCAACGACGGCTCCAAGATATAGAAAACGCAAAAGCTGTGATGACAAAACGTCACGTTTTTTAATATGAATCGCTTCATGGGCCACAATGCCTTCGATGACACGCTGCGGAAGTGTTAGTGTGGCGCTTGTCAGAATGACCATTGACCTTCCGACATTCATGCCGACTGCCATTCCGTTGTAATCATCACTCTCCGTCTCGTATATGCGGACATGGGAAATGCCGGCTTTGCGGAAAATTTTGTCGGCCGCTGTCTGTACATGCGGATGATGACAAGGCTTGGCATCCATTGCCGCCCGCAAAACAATGTCTGACAGGTACATATTGAAAATCCAGTACAACATCACGGCAACGGCCATGACCCATGGAGAGGTTTGCAATCCGTATAATGCGAGCACCAGTAAGGCGTAAGCTGACACGCCTTTTACGCTGGCGGCAAAATAAAGCTTCCCAAGCAGCCGCTTCACATTTTTTCTATGATAAAACGGCAAAACAGAAATCACAGTGTCCTCGTTGTTTTCCGCGTCTGTGTATTCCCGGAGAATCGCTTTCCATCTTTGCGGTTCCTTCACTGTCAGAAACAGCGTTTCACCGGGAAGGGACAGTTTGATGACTTGCTGAAAGCTTGTTGTCAAATCTACACGAGATGAATACATCGTCAGAAGCGGATGGAGCTTTAAGAGATCGGCTGTTGATTCAAGCTGGATGTCTTTCAAATCGGAAAGCGGGTATGTACGGGTTTCATAACGCGAGCTGATGTGCAATTTTTCTAAGGACGCCGAATACAAAACGGTTACACTGAAAACATTCCATATTCGTTTTACAAGTGCTCCTCCGCCGGAGATCATGCCGAAAAGGATCACATATTTGAGAGCGCTTGGATCAGGTCCATAGATGAAAAAAATAATGGCGCCCGCAAACACAACGGCGGTCAGCATGATGTCTGACAGGAGGCGTGTTTTGTTTCTGGCAAGCTCGATTTCCTGCCAGTCTCCCGAAGGTTTTTCCGCACGTTCTGACACTGTGAGATCCATTGCGGTCCAATAACAGTAAAACATTGTCGCGATCGAGACAATGCCGTCCATGAATGATTGATGAGAGAAGATATAAACAGCAGCGCAAACCCAAAGAACGATGTCAATCCAGAAGTCTATGAACGGAATGAGTTTTGCTGCCAGGGCTGATATAAAATATAATCCCAGCCCGAGAATCATAACGAGAAATAGATCTATTCCCATAGGCATGCTAGAGTCCTTTCTATCTGGTATTTCCAACTATTACTATACCATGGCGCGGGAATTTGCAAAAACAGGAATATGTAAAAAAAGCAAGCTCTTTCGTTTGACGAAGAACTTGCTTGCGGTGTATCAATAAAACTGGTGAAGCAGCAATAAGGTTAAGGACACTGTAATGGCTCCCCCGATTCGGGTAGACACCTGGGCGAATGGCATCAATTCAAGCCTTTCTGCGGCGCTTAAAATGGCGACGTCCCCGGTGCCGCCTTGTCCTGAGTGGCACGCATTGATAATGGCGGTCTCAATCGGATACATGTTCAGCCACTTTCCGGTGAAGAAGCCGACGGCCATCATGGTCACAACGACAGACAGAATCGTAATGATGTTGTTGAGATTAAAGGCGGCGACAAGCTTGTCCCACGGCGTCATGGACACCCCGATCGCAAAGAGCAGCGGGTAGGTCACAGCGGTTGAAAAGAAGCGGGACACCCCAAACGCGCCATTTTCAATTGAGGCGGGCGCCAATCTGAACAGCTTAATCAGAACAGCCAGTAACAGCATGGCAACGGGTGCCGGAAATCCAAAAAAGTCGTGAGCGAGCATGCCGACTAAGTATAAAGAAACAGCAAGGATACCGCCTGACGCAAATAAGGAAAGGTTGAACATTTGCTGTCCGCTTTGCGATTCTTCCAGCGCAGGGGACTCTTCTTCAGATCGGTCCACTTTGCCGTTGCCTGTCCATTCCGGTTTTTTCTTACCGATTCTGTTCAGCAATCCCGCTAGAATGATCGCGCACAGACTGCCCAGCATGATCGACGGCAGAACAAGTGCAAACGCTTCCCCTTGAGACATCGGCATGATGTCAGAATAACCGATGGACAGCGGGATAGCGCCTTCTCCGACACCCCCTGCCATGATAGGGATGACGATGTACAGCAATGTGTGCTGAAATCCGAGCCCGAGCGATGTGCCGACAGCCAGTCCGACAATAGCGGCTGCGACAGAACCGGCAATAAGCGGAATAAAGATTTTCATGAATGCTTTTATGAGTGTTTCTCTTTTCATGCCGAGGATGCTTCCGACGACAATCCCAGCGATAAATAAGTATAGAAAGTTTGAGTTTTCTGTAAATTCTGTGGTGGATTTGACGATATCATTAGGCAGCAGGTGATAGTAGACGACAGCGGACGGAATAAAAGTAGCTAGGATGGCTGGGCCGCCGATAGAACGAACAATCGGTATCGATTTACCGATTTGGGCAAAGGTAAACCCGAAAAAAGCCATGACGGCAATGGATGTCAAGATGTCACTTTTCACATCGTGATGCATAACAAAAACAGTGATTAATATAAACAGCAAGGCATACACAGGAAGCGGTATAATGCCTACTTTTATATTCATGGCTCTCGCAAACCAATTCTCTTTTCGAACCCCTTCGTGAATTGTATCCGTTTGCAATTGCATTTGGGTTTGAAGCTCTCCCATTGAAAAACCTCCCCTATTCTTGATGCAGTGAAATTGTTCACTACATGAATTATACTAAAAAATTGAAATGTTTAATATATTAAAAATTTACTATTCAGGTTTTCAAATCTTCCCGGTTCAAATAGAAAGAGGCATTCCGACTAAAAACGGTCTATGACGGAGTGCTGAGAAGCGAGGGCTGGTGACGGACAAGCATTTTATTCGCAAGGAACGAAATGTTGATGTACGATAATAAAGGGTCATTTATCCTAGCATCCGTCATAAATCCTCAACAAAATAGACAATAATCCGTCACACAGTGCGGGACTTTTTAGGTATTTTGGTCTTTATTTTTGAAATAAATCGTTGTAAAGTACTTAATATGAACCAGTAAGAGAATGTGTCATTTGATCAGTCTGGCAATCAGGAATCATATTGAATGATTTTTTGACATGTTTGTGAAATATTGAACAAATATTTTTTTTCGTCTGCTTTGTGAATTGGTGATCAAAGTATCGCTTTTATTTGTGAAATAGTGAGCAAAATGCAGTTTTTAACCGGAAATGGAGGAGAAAGCATGAGTGAATTAGTTTTAGCCCGCATTCAATTTGCATCAACAACATTGTTTCACTTCTTGTTTGTGCCGTTGTCTATTGGGCTTGTGTTTATGGTTGCGTTGATGGAGACTCTTTATCTTGTGAAAAAAAATGAGCTGTACCTCAAAATGGCAAAGTTTTGGGGACACTTATTCTTAATCAATTTTGCAGTCGGTGTTGTAACGGGGATTTTGCAAGAATTCCAGTTTGGAATGAACTGGTCTGATTACTCCCGTTTTGTCGGAGATGTATTTGGCGCTCCGCTTGCGATTGAAGCATTATTGGCGTTTTTCATGGAATCGATCTTTATCGGATTGTGGATTTTCGGCTGGGACCGCCTGCCGAAAAAAATTCACGTTCTCTGCATTTGGCTCGTATCATTTGGAACGATTATGTCGTCTTTCTGGATTTTAACCGCGAACTCCTTTATGCAGGAGCCTGTCGGCTTTACGATCAAAAATGGCCGCGCGGAAATGAACGACTTTGCCGCGCTGATTACAAACCCTCAGCTTTGGGTTGAATTTCCGCACGTCATTTTCGGTGCGCTTGCCACCGGGGCTTTCTTTATCGCCGGAGTGAGTGCTTTTAAACTATTGAAGAAAAAAGAAGTGCCGTTTTTCAAACAATCTTTTAAACTCGCAATGATTGTCGGCCTTTGTGCCGGTCTTGGCGTCGCACTTAGCGGACACGCGCAGGCTGAGCACTTGATGGAATCACAGCCGATGAAAATGGCTGCCAGCGAAGGCCTTTGGGAAGACAGCGGTGACCCTGCTGCTTGGACGGCTTTTGCCACGATTGATACAACAAATGAAAAAAGCTCAAATGAAATCAAAGTTCCTTATGCTTTGAGCTACTTGGCGTATCAAAAATTCAGCGGAAGTGTCAAAGGGATGAAAACACTTCAGGCTGAGTACGAAAAAATATACGGAAAAGGCGACTACATTCCGCCTGTAAAAACGACATTCTGGAGCTTCCGCATCATGGTTGGCGCAGGTGTTGTCATGATTCTTGCTGCGTTAGGCGGCCTTTGGTTAAACCGCCGCAAAAAGCTTGAAAACAGCAAATGGTATTTGCGCATCATGATCGCGTTGATTTCCTTCCCGTTTATTGCGAACTCCGCGGGCTGGATTATGACAGAAATCGGACGCCAGCCTTGGACGGTTATGGGCTTAATGACAACCGCTCAATCTGTGTCGCCTAACGTAACAGCCGGCTCCCTGTTATTCTCAATCATCGCGTTCGGTGTGATGTACTTGATTCTGGGGGCGCTGCTTGCCTTCTTATTCGTCCGTGAAATTAAAAAAGGCGCGGAGCATGGTGATCATCATGATGCTCCTGTATCAACAGATCCATTTAGTCAGGAGGTATACCATGTCTCTTCATGATCTTTGGTTTATACTCGTTGCTGTATTGTTTGTAGGTTTCTTCTTTTTAGAAGGCTTTGATTTCGGGGTCGGCATGGCGACCCGTTTTCTTGGCCATAATGAATTAGAACGCAGAGTGCTGATCAACACGATCGGACCGTTTTGGGATGCGAATGAAGTATGGCTTTTGACTGGTGCAGGCGCCATTTTCGCGGCATTTCCGAACTGGTATGCAACGATGCTGAGCGGTTATTACATTCCGTTTGTCATTGTGCTGCTTGCATTAATAGGCCGCGGGGTCGCGTTTGAATTCCGCGGCAAGGTTGATCATTTAAAATGGGTAAAGGTTTGGGACTGGGTCGTTTTCTTCGGCAGTCTGATTCCTCCGTTTATGCTTGGTGTGCTGTTCGCGACATTATTCCGCGGGATGCCGATTGATGCCGATATGAACATTCACGCGCAAGTATCCGATTATTTCAATGTGTACTCTGTACTTGGCGGTGTGACTGTAACACTTCTTTGCTTCCAGCACGGATTAATGTTTATCACGCTGCGTACGATCGGTGATTTGCAAAACCGCGCCCGGAACATGGCGCAAAAGATAATGGGTGTTGTTTTTGTAGTGGTTCTAGCTTTCGCGGCTCTTTCTGCCTATCAGACAGACATGTTTACACGCCGCGGCGAGATAACCATTCCGCTCGTTGTTTTGATTGTCATCTGCTTTATGCTCGCGGCTGTCTTTATCCGTAAGAAAAAAGACGGCTGGACATTTGGGATGACTGGCGCGGGGCTGGCGCTGACTGTAGGAATGATCTTTATTTCATTATTCCCTCGGGTCATGGTCAGCTCGCTTCAAAGCGCGTACGATTTAACAGTAGCTAACGCTTCTTCCGGTGATTATTCGCTTAAAGTCATGTCAATTGCGGCATTAACCCTATTGCCGTTTGTAATCGGCAGTCAGATCTGGAGCTATTATGTCTTCCGGAAGCGCGTCAGCCATAAGGAGCCTATGACTTATTAATGGGAAAAGACCTGTTTCGATATAAAGGAATGAAGCGGATTCTCACCGTGATTACTTGTTTAACGCTGATTCAGACAGCTGCCATTATTATGCAGGCAGAGTGGCTGAGTGAAGCCGTAACCGGACTGTTCAACGGGAAGAGCATGGCCTCCCTGTTTCCGGTGATCGGCTTTTTCCTCATCGCTTTTGTCGCCCGGCACGGGGTGACGGTGGCACGCCAGAAAATCGTCTATCAATATGCCGCCCGGACAGGAGCCGATTTGAGAAAGAGTTTTCTTGATCAGCTGTTCCGGTTAGGTCCCCGCTTTGCAAAGAAAGAGGGGACGGGGCAAATGGTGACGCTGGCGATGGAAGGCATCAGCCAGTTCCGCCGCTACCTGGAGCTGTTTCTGCCGAAAATGGTCAGCATGGCGATTGTGCCGGCGGCGGTTGTCATTTATGTGTTTTTTCAGGATCGCACGTCAGCCGTCATTTTAGCCGCTGCGATGCCGATTCTGATCATCTTTATGATTCTCCTCGGCCTTGTCGCGCAGAGAAAAGCGGATCGCCAGTGGAAATCCTATCAGAGACTTTCCAATCATTTTGTTGATTCTCTTCGCGGGCTGGAGACATTGCGTTTTTTAGGTTTGAGCAAGTCGCACAGCAAAAACATTTTCTACGTTAGTGAGCGGTATCGCAAAGCAACGATGAGCACACTTCGGGTGGCATTTTTATCTTCATTCGCCCTCGATTTTTTCACGATGCTGTCAGTGGCGACAGTTGCAGTGTTTTTGGGCCTGCGCCTTATTGACGGAGATATTTTGCTTGGTCCCGCCTTAACGGCGCTCATTCTGGCACCTGAGTATTTTCTGCCGGTGCGGGAAGTGGGGAATGATTATCATGCAACGCTGAACGGACAGGAAGCAGGCAAAACCATTCAAGAGATTTTGTCGCAGCCTGGTTTTAAAAAAGAGGCGCCGCTTCAGCTTGGGACGTGGTCCGAACAGGATGAGCTGAAAGTGTCCGGCGTGTCAGTCGGCCGGTCGGTGTCCGATATTGATTTGTCATTGAAAGGCAAGAAAAAAATCGGCATCATCGGTGCAAGCGGTGCCGGGAAATCAACATTCATTGATGTCCTTGGCGGATTTTTGGAGCCTGATGACGGTATGATCGAGGTCAATGGCTCAAGCCGGTCCCACTTGCAGGACGGAAGCTGGCAGAAAAACCTCCTTTATATCCCGCAGCATCCGTACATTTTTGATGACACGCTGGCGAACAACATTCGCTTTTACCATCCAAGCGCGTCGGCCGAGGATACAGCCCGCGCCGCTGCCTCGGCGGGACTGACGGAGCTGGTGGACAAACTTCCGGACGGATTAGAGGGACGGATCGGGGAAGGCGGCCGGGCGCTCAGCGGCGGCCAGGCTCAGCGTGTCGCACTGGCCCGTGCCTTTTTGGGAAACCGCCCAATCCTGCTGCTGGATGAGCCGACCGCCCATCTTGATATCGAAACAGAATATGAATTAAAAGAAACGATGCTGGATTTATTTGAGGATAAGCTCGTCTTTCTCGCGACACACCGCCTTCACTGGATGCTCGATATGGATGAAATCATCGTGCTTGACGGGGGCAGGGTTGCAGAAATCGGGACTCACGATGAATTGCTGGCGACAAACGGTGTGTACACCAAACTGGTGAAGGCGCAACTGGGGGAAAGAGCATGAAGAAAGAAGAATGGATTCTGCCGTATATCAAGCAAAATGCCCGCCTTTTCGTTCTGGTTATCTTGTTGGGAGCGGTGACGATTTTTTCTGCTGCTTTTCTCATGTTCACCTCAGGATTTTTGATCTCGAAGGCGGCGACAAGGCCGGAAAACATCCTGCTCATTTATGTGCCGATTGTCGCTGTGCGCACCTTTGGGATTGCACGGTCTGTGTCACGATATGCGGAACGCCTTGTCGGCCATCACATCATTTTAAAAATCGTGTCCGACATGCGCGTCCGCCTTTACAACATGCTTGAGCCGGGTGCTTTGATGCTGCGTTCCCGATTTCGCACGGGGGATATGCTCGGCATTTTGTCGGAGGATATTGAGCATTTGCAGGATGCCTTCTTAAAAACGATTTTTCCTGCGATCTCGGCCTTGCTTCTGTATGCTGTTTCAGTAATCGCGCTTGGCTTCTTCTCTTGGCCGTTTGCCATATTGCTTGCGCTTTACTTGTTTGTTCTTGTTATACTGTTTCCGGTTGTGTCTTTGCTCGTGACGAGAGCGAAGAATGCGAAGCTGAAAAGCGGGCGGAATGTGCTGTACAGCCGGCTGACAGATGCCGTGATGGGTGTCAGCGACTGGATGTTCAGCGGACGCCGGCATGCTTTTATTGATTCCTATGAAAAAGAAGAACATGCTTGGTTTGAGCTTGAACGGAACAAACAGCGCTTCACAAGATGGCGGGATTTCGCCGCGCAATGCTTTGTCGCGGGCCTCATTTTGCTGATGCTGTTTTGGACGGCGGGGCAGCATGCAGACGGCGAACTCGCCAAAACGATGATTGCGGCCTTTGTGCTAGTGGTGTTCCCTTTGACGGAAGCCTTTCTGCCGCTTTCAGATGCTTTGGGCGAAGTGCCCAGCTATCAGGATTCCATCAGACGCATGAACAAGGTAGCCCCTCAAACGGAAGCGTCACAAACAGAATCAGCGGCTGAAACGCTCGATCTCCAAGATGTCACACTGTCCTTTCGTGATGTGGCGTTTGCTTATGATAACAGCAGCCGAGTGCTGAACGGCTTTTCCTTTACGCTGGGCCAAGGAGAAAAAATGGCGCTGCTCGGCCGGAGCGGGTCTGGGAAATCAACGTCGCTCGCATTAATCGAGGGCGCCTTAAAGCCGGATTCAGGATCTGTGACGTTAAACGGAGTGGAGACCGAGCTGTTAAAGGATCAGATTGCTGATACGGTAGCTGTGTTAAATCAAAAACCTCATCTGTTTGATACAAGCATTCTGAACAACATCAGGCTTGGAAATGGCGACGCAAGCGACGAGGATGTGCGCCGTGCTGCAAAGCAGGTGAAGTTGCATGATTATATTGAGTCACTGCCTGACGGATATCATACATCTGTTCAGGAAACCGGCATCCGGTTTTCCGGAGGGGAGCGCCAGCGGATCGCACTCGCCCGGATTTTGCTGCAGGATACGCCGATCATCATCCTCGATGAGCCGACAGTCGGACTCGATCCCATTACAGAACGCGAACTAATGAATACGGTGTTTGACGTACTGAAAGGAAAAACGATTTTATGGATTACGCACCACCTCGCGGGAGTGGAAGCGGCGGATAAAATTGTGTTTCTCGAAAACGGCAAAACAGAAATGGAAGGAACGCATGAGGAACTGCTGGCGGCAAACGAACGGTATCGCCGCCTGTATCATCTTGATGTTCCTGTGAAATAAGACAGCTCCCTAAGGCTGTCTTTTTTTGTTTGAAATAGAAAAGGTACAGGAAAAATAGGAAGAGAAAGCAGAGGAGGGATAGAGATGAATATTCCAATTTGGACGGAGGAGCATGTGAGGGCCTCGCTTCCTGAAAGAGATGCGGAGAGCCATAAAGGCACGTACGGTACCGCATTGCTTCTGGCGGGAAGCGACGACATGCCGGGCGCAGCGCTTTTAGCCGGGCTTGGTGCCATGCGGAGCGGTCTCGGCAAGCTTGTCATCGGCACGTCTGAAAGCGTGATCCCGCTGATCGTTCCGGTTCTGCCGGAGGCCACGTATTGGCGTGACGGCTGGGAAAAAGCGGCGGGCTCTCGCCTTGAAGAGACGTACCGGGCAATTGCGATCGGTTCGGGGCTTCCGCAAACAGAGAGGGTGCAGCAGGCCGTTGATCAAGTCCTTGAGAAGGATTGCCCCGTTATTTTGGATGCCGGGGCGCTGACAAAGCGCACGTATCCGAAACGGAAGGCGCCCGTCATCCTTACGCCGCATCCAGGTGAGTTTTCCCGAATGACAGGGGTTCCGGTGAAAGACTTGCAAAATAAAAGAGAAGAATATGCCAAGGAGTGGGCGGTTCAGCTGCAAACGGTGATCGTGTTAAAAGGAAATCAAACCATCATCGCGTTTCCCGATGGCGACTGCTGGAGCAATCCGACCGGAAACGGGGCACTCGCCAAAGGCGGAACCGGCGACACACTGACGGGAATGATATTGGGCATGCTTTGCTGCCACAAAGACCCGAAACATGCCGTATTAAATGCCGTATACTTGCACGGTGCATGCGCCGAGCTTTGGACTGACGAACACTCTGCTCATACGCTGCTCGCCCACGAGCTCTCTGACATGTTGCCTCGTGTGTGGAAACGATTTGAATGAAAAAAGCTGTCTTCATAGGGAAGACAGCTTTTCTTGATAAGCCGCTCGTTTTTTCAGGCGCGGTTTCATGAGTACATAATATAGAACAGAAGGCACGGCTAAGCCGATAATCCATGCAATATCCCCGCCGCCAAACATTTTTGCCAATGGCCCGATGTAAAAGGATGTATTGATAAACGGAATTTCTAACAAGATGGACAGAATGAAAGCAATCGTTGTGATCCAATTGACTCTTCCATATGGCCCGTTGACATCAAACATCGCTTTGACCTCATAGTTCCCGTGGCGGACGAAGTAGTAATCCACTAAATTGATCGCCGTCCATGGAATTAAGAAATAACTGATAAAAAAGATAAAATTCAAAAACAGCTCCATAAAATTACTTTGCCCGAGAAGGCTTAGGACTGTTCCGACGACGGTGACGCCAAGGATCATGATGATTCTGATTTTCGGTGTGACTTTTAATTTCAGAAACGGCTCAAGCGTAGTCGTCGTGGACATAAAAGCTCCATACAAGTTAAAGACATTAATCGCCATCTGGCCAAATAAAACAATGATCAGCATAATGAACGAGAAGGGACCGAACAATTGCACAATCTGGGTCCCTGAGTTTGTCGTAAAATCAGGAAGTGCCGTGGTCAGCAGCGCGCCGAGCAGCATCATCCAGATGGAGCTGACAGATGTTCCTGCGTAGCTGTACCAAAACGTTTGGGACGCCGGTGTTTTAATTGGCAGATATCTGGAATAATCGGCGACATAAGGCGCATAGGCAAGCTGCCAAGTTGCTACGGCGCTGACTGCCACCAAGAAAACGGGCAAGTCGATCGTCCCGGGCATCCAGCTGCCTGCCGGAATCGGTAATTGGAAAATGAGTATCGTTGCAGCAAAAAATACGGCAAAAGAGGTCCAAGACAGGATTTTTTGCATTTTGTGAATCAAATCATGACCGAAAATGGTGAGTAAAAAACATGCGGCGCTTAAGCCTATAATGCTCCATGATCCCGGGATGGGAACAAAGCTGCTTAAGGTTCCGGCCGCCAGAATCGTGCTGCTTGCGAAGAAACCAAGGTAGATAAACATAACTAAGAAGAGGGGAAGAATCGCTCCGATTACGCCGAATTGGGCACGGCTTTGAATCATTTGCGGGATGCCAAGCTGAGGGCCTTGCGCGGAATGAGACGCCATAAATATGGCACCGATTAAGGTTCCGCAAATAATAGCGGCAACACTCCAAAACAGATTAAGTCCCATTGCCACGGGAAGAGTACCGGTCACTAACGTGGTGATATGCATATTAGCCCCAAACCATACGGGGAATAAATCTTTCGCTTTACCATGTCTTTCTTCATTCGGAATATGTTCAATCGTTCGCCTTTCTACTTTCAATGCATCGTCCTCCATATTGGATGTTATTTAAAATCGACATAAAGACATAGCTTAGCAGACTATGAGGGGGTTTACAAATGCGGATGTACAGCCAAACGTCCGAGAAGCCTGATCTGTCAATAGCTGAATAGAATTGTAAAAAAGCTGAACGGTTTCGAATCCGGTGTCGTCTCATAAGGCAGAAAAACAAAAAAAGGGGGATCGCGGCCATTGGATACATGTGAAGAACAGCAGCTGATTCAGCAGGCGAAAGAGGGAAACGATGAGGCGTTTACAGCCCTTTTCCACTATCATTATTCTTTTTTATACAAATATTTGTTAAAGCTTTCCCTTCACCCTGATCTCAGCGAAGAACTTGTACAGGAAACCTTTCTGAAAGGGTACATTCATTTAAGAAGCTTCCAAGGCCGTTCCAAATTCTCCACGTGGCTGATCTCTATTGCATCGCGGCTCTATCTCGATCACCAGAAAAAGAGAAAGAGAGAATGGAAACGGAATCAGGCGGTTACGGAGGAAGCAATCCGCAAGATCAAGTGGGATGTGTCGTCGAAAGGGGCAGAGTGGAGCGAAACGCTCGATCTGTTTTCAAAGCTGGACCCTAAACTGCGCACGCCGGTTTTATTAAGGCATTACTACGGTTATACCTACGCCGAAATCGGAGTGATGCTTCAAATCAAAGAAGGCACTGCAAAGTCAAGAGTGCATAAAGGGCTCCAGCAAATCAGAAAGGAGTGGGACGATGAATAAAGAAAAGCGATCTCTTCATTTAAAATCAGAATTGCAGAAAATTGATGAAACAGCCAATCCCTCTATACCGAATCAAAAAGAACTGCTTTACCAGCTGTCACTAATGAAAGCTGAACGCAGAAGAAAACTGCTAAAAGAGATCATCTTATTTGTATTCTGCGCGCTGATGGTTGTGAGTGCGGCAATCCTGGCATTCACTCAAGCTCCCGCTGTGTTTATCGTACTTCAGGTTTGTGTGCTTGCTACCCTGCCGATCTTGATTGTGAACGAGAAAAAAAGACAGCTCGGGGAATGCGAGGTGGAGCGCCGATGACACAAACAGAAATGATCATAACGGCTGCGGCTTATCTCATCGTATTAGCGCAGGGAATCTTTTTATTTATTGATGCGAAAAAACGAAATCGCATGGCATGGGTCTGGGGAATTGTCGGGCTGATTCAAGCGCCGATGCCTCTGATTTGCTATTACTTTTTTGTTATTAAGCCGGACCGGAAGAAAAGGGGGATTAAGCAATGAATATTTCTTGGGAAATGATTTTGCCGCTGATTGTATTGCAGTTGGTTTTGGCGGTGTTTGCCCTTATCAGCTGTATAAAAGAAGAGCGGACAAACGGGCCAAAGTGGATGTGGGCTGCAATCATCGTATGTATCAATATTATCGGGCCGATTTTATTTTTCACCGTCGGCAGAAAGCAAAGGTGAGCGGGCATGCTGTCTATTGAGTCATTATACAAATCGTACAGGCATCATGAAGCTGTAAAGAATGTCAGTTTTCACGTGAATGAAAACGAGTGTGTCGCACTATTAGGCCCTAATGGAGCCGGTAAAACCACAACGCTGCACATGCTGGCCGGACTGCTTTCGCCAACCTCTGGAACCATCAAGCTGTTAGGGGAGAAAAAGCCGGATCGTCGTTTGATCGGGTACCTTCCGCAGTATCCTGCCTTTTATTCGTGGATGACCGCAAACGAATTTTTAACATTTGCCGGGAGACTGTCAGGGCTTTCAAAGAAAAAGTGCCAAGAGGAAATCGGCGGGATGCTTGAATTTGTCGGCTTGCAGGAAGCGGCACACAAAAGAATCGGCGGCTATTCAGGCGGCATGAAGCAAAGACTCGGTCTGGCACAGGCGCTGCTCCATAAACCGAAGCTGTTGATTTTGGATGAACCGGTGTCCGCTCTTGATCCGTCAGGACGGTTCGAGGTGCTCGATATGATGCGGGAGCTGAAGAAGCATATGGCTGTTCTGTTTTCCACACACGTTTTGCACGATGCAGAGCAGGTGTGTGATCAGGTGGTGATCATGAAAAACGGGGAGGTTTCATGGAAAGGCGAATTACAGCAGCTTAAGAACCAGCATCAAACGAACGTTTTCACCCTTACAGTGAAAGAGGAGCTGAGGGGCTGGCTTGAAGAGAAGCCTTACGTATCAGGTATTGCCTATATGAATCCGTCGCAAGCTGTTTTCGAGCTGCCTGGTATACACGCTGGCCGGACATTGCTGAGTGATTGTATCCGAACGGGATTGACCGTCACCCATTTTGAACAGAAAACGGAGTCTCTTGAAGACGTCTATCTAAAGGTGGTGCACGCATGAAGGTGATGATGACTCTATTTCAAAAAGAATGGCTCGATGGGTGGAAAAGCGGCAAGCTGATCTGGCTGCCGATCGCGATGATGATCGTCGGGCTGACACAGCCGCTGACCATTTATTATATGCCGGAAATCATTGAACACGGAGGAAACCTTCCGGACGGCATGAAAATCAGTTTTACGATGCCTTCCGGGTCTGAAGTGATGGTCAGCACGCTTTCTCAATTCAACACGCTTGGCATGGCTCTGGTCATCTTCAGCGTGA
The DNA here is from genome assembly GCF_040784915.1 of Bacillus vallismortis. GTDB lineage: Bacteria > Bacillota > Bacilli > Bacillales > Bacillaceae > Bacillus > Bacillus subtilis_G. Next base: position 4,007,851 of record NZ_CP160797.1, on the reverse strand, counting down.
TGGGCATCGTGGCGAATGAAAGAAATCAAGGCGTAACGTCGCTGATCATGTCGCGGCCTGTGACGGCAGCCCATTATATCGTGAGCAAATGGCTGACCCAAAGCGTGATCGGAATCGCGTCCTTTGCAGCTGGATACGGGCTTGCTTATTATTACGTCCGGCTGCTGTTTGAGGACACATCCTTCAGCCGCTTTGCCGGAAGCCTTGGCCTTTACGCTCTTTGGATCATGTTTATTGTGACAGCCGGCCTTGCCGGAAGCACGATGTTTCGGTCTCTCGGAGCAGCCGCGGCTTCCGGGATCGGGCTGACGGCTGCGGTTTCTTTTGCTGTTTCGCTATTTCCTGATGGTGCGAAATGGCTTCCGGCTGCGCTTTGCAAGCAGGCGGAGCATATCCTTCTTCATGGAGAGCGGGCGGATTTTTTCGGATGGTCGCTCACATTCTCTATTTTGTCCATCGTGCTTCTGGCCATGTTTTCTGTGTGGCGCTTTCAGCGATATGAAAGCTATTAATTGGCCATGCTGCGCTTTTGCATGAGCATGACAAGAAAGGCGGCAAATGCCAGCGCCCCGGCTCCATAAAAAACCCCCGAAAGCCCGAAAAGCTGTGCGATTTTTCCGGCGAGAAGGGGTCCAAGGAAGATGCCCAATGCATAAAACGATTGATAGAATCCCATGACTGACATTTTTAAAGGGGCAGAACTGATATGGACGACATGGCCTAGCAGCAAAGGGAACACGAAACCGAGCGCCATCCCGATGCAGGCGTGCGTGATGCAAACCGTGAACAATGTAGCTGAAAAAGGAACGAATAGCAAACAGGCTCCGGTCACTGCAAAACTGGAGAGCAGCACGGAGTAAGCGATCCGGCTTGTCATGCGCAGAAACACAACGCTTAATGTGGCGGCTGCGTGAGGGAGGAAAAAGGCGCTCATCACCCAAAGCAGCTCCGCGTCACCCAATCCGAGCTGATGAATGTAAAGCGGTGTAAAACCAAACACTGTCATAAATAACACCGCGTGGGCGGTCATAGAGAGGATGGTGAAAAGCTTGAGCTTCGGCAGCCGCAATGTGTCTTTGATGTATTGCGGCACACCGATTGTGTCGCGATTCGCGGGAGAAGCCGACGGGTCTTTAATAAAGCAGCAAATTACCAGACCGGCGGCCGAGGCCGCCAGCGCCATCCAAAACGGAACCTGCCTGCCTAAGTGGGCTGCCGCAAGCCCGCAGAACACAATGCTGATAAACTGAGGCATGACGGTGAAAAACTGCATGATGCCCATTGCTTTTGAGGCATTTTCGCTGTTGGAATATTGTGCATATAAAATCGTCGCCATGACCCACATAGAGGCGGTGATCCCCGCAAACAGCCGGGCGGCCAGCACGAAGAAGAAAGAATCAAACAGCAGAAAAAGCAGGCTGCTGAGGATGGAAAACCCAAACCCGCCAATTAACAATTGTTTGCGTATAGAAAACAGGATGTCTGACAGCAAGCCGAGCGGAAATCGAAGAAGAATTTGCGTCACCCCGTAGCTGCCGAGAATGATGCCGATGGCGCCATAGGAAAAGTGCAGGTCCTCCAAATACAGGCTGAATACAGGGACGTAAATATAGCCTGAAAACCAAAAACAAAATATCATGCATAAGAAAACGGCGTGATCTAAAGCGCCGATTGTTTTTTTCTGAGACATCATGTCCTGCTGTAATTCCATCTTTCCTCTCCACCTTTTTCTTCCAGTACAACACAATTGCTGAGAGCGTTTCAATAGAAAAATAAAAAACAGGACTTCCAAAAGCCCTGTTCGATGTTTTAATACGGGTCAGACGGATGACTTTCCTGTTCAGCTTGCATTGCAGCCTGTTCAGTCGCTGTTGTGCCGATCGGTCCGTTGCTGTTGTTTTCGGTGGCTTTTTTCAGCCCTTCTGCCACGCGTTTTCCGTAGTCGGGATCAGCTTTTGTGAAATTCTCTATCATTTGATCCTGAATTTCTTTTCGGCATGTAGAAAGTGTATTAACCAGATTCGTGATCAATTCGTTCCGTTCAAATTCTGAAAATCTCCGGTAGGTCTCTCCAGCCTGTCCGAAGTTGTTCGTTCTGTTGAGCGCTTCACGCTTTACATCACCTTCGACATGGGGCGTATGATCTTTGCCATCCTGATTCGCTTCCTTCAGCCCGCCCATAATCGATGGCTCATAGTTGACGTGCGGGTTTTGGCCTTCTGCTCGATCGACCCGATATTGCATTTGCCCGCCTTCCTGGTTGGTGGCGACATGCTTATTCGGCGAGTTGATCGGAAGCTGCAGGTAATTTGCGCCTACACGGTAGCGCTGCGTATCAGAGTAGGCAAACGTCCGCCCTTGCAGCAATTTATCATCTGAAAAATCAAGCCCATCGACAAGCACTCCCGTTCCGAATGAAGCTTGTTCCACTTCCGCATGGAAGTTTTCCGGATTTTTATTAAGAACCAGTTTGCCGATCGGCTTCCATGGAAAATCGTCTTTATACCACAGCTTTGTCGGATCAAGCGGATCAAAGTCCAGTTCAGGATGCTCATTATCGCTCATAATTTGGGCATACACTTCCCATTCCGGATAATCGCCATTTTCAATTGCTTCATACAAATCCTGTGTTGCATGGTTAAAGTTTTTCCCTTGAATCTCTTCCGCTTCCTTCTGTGTCAGGTTGCGGATGCCCTGCTTCGGTTCGAAATGATATTTCACGAGGACGGCCTTGCCTTCCTCATTCACCCACTTATAGGCGTGTACGCCTGAACCCTGCATGTGCCGGTAGTTGGCCGGAATGCCCCAAGGCGAAAATAAGAAGGTGATCATATGTGTCGCTTCAGGAGACTGGGAAATGAAGTCGAAAATACGTTCACCATCTTGGATGTTGGTCACTGGATCAGGCTGAAATGCGTGGACAAGATCCGGAAATTTCAGCGGGTCGCGAATAAAAAAGATTTTCAGGTTGTTCCCGACCAAATCCCAGTTTCCGTCTTCGGTATAAAGCTTCACGGCAAAACCGCGCGGGTCTCTCAATGTTTCGGGTGAGTGTTTTCCATGATTCACCGTAGAAAAACGGACAAATGCCGGCGTTTTCTTGCCTTTTTCCTGAAACAGCTTGGCCCGGGTATACTTTGAAATCGGTTCGTCTCCAAAGCTTCCATACGCTTCAAAATACCCGTGTGCACCCGCTCCTCTGGCGTGGACAACCCGCTCCGGGATGCGTTCACGGTCAAAGTGGCTGATTTTTTCGAGAAAATCGTAGTTCTCAAGTGTTGTAGGCCCTCTGTTCCCGACCGTTCTCACATTTTGGTTGTCAGTGACAGGGTGCCCCTGCCTGTTCGTCAAAGTATCCTCTGATTCGTTTTTCCCGGATGTCTTATGAGAAAGCGTATCTTCGCTGCTTTGGGCATTTGTTCCGTGATGCTTGTTTTGGTGCTCATCTTTCATTGATTGGCCCTCCTTTTTTGAACGATAACAATATGCCCTGAATGGAAAGATTTTAAAACAGCCGTTTTTCTTCATCAGGTTGGGGAATGGTACAATGTACAAAAATCGGTAAAAGGAGAGGTCGATTCGTGACGAGAGAAAGACATCCGCTACCCATCACGTTTTATCAAAAAACCGCCCTTGAGCTTGCCCCGGCGCTTCTCGGCTGCCTTCTGGTTAAAGAGACAGACGAAGGCACAGCATCAGGCTATATTGTGGAAACAGAGGCCTATATGGGAGCTGGAGACAGAGCGGCCCACAGCTTTAACAACCGCCGGACGAAGCGGACTGAGATTATGTTTGCGGAAGCTGGGCGGGTGTATACATACGTCATGCACACCCATACATTGCTGAATGTCGTTGCCGCAGAAGAGGATGTCCCGCAAGCGGTACTAATCAGGGCGATTGAGCCCCATGAAGGGCAGCTGTTAATGGAGGAGAGAAGGCCGGGCCGGCGTCCGAGGGAATGGACAAACGGACCTGGAAAGCTGACGAAAGCGCTTGGCGTCACGATGAATGACTACGGACGCTGGATCACGGAACAGCCCCTTTACATTGAAAGCGGGTACACACCGGAAGAAATCTCAACCGGCCCGCGCATCGGCATTGACAACAGCGGAGAGGCACGCGATTATCCGTGGCGTTTCTGGGTGAAGGGAAATAGGTACGTGTCGCGTTAGCATGTTTATGCAAAAGAGAATCAGGGGAATGGTTGAGAAAAAAGAAGGGAGAATCGGAGCTTTGAAAAAGATGATCAAAACCGTTATCAAATGGGCGCCGCTCATTTACCCGATTGTACGAAAAATCATGAAGGATCGGAAGGCGTCAAAACAAAAGAACACGTCCTCATCCCGAACAGCCGGCTGAACCCGGCTGTTTTTTTATGGGTCCGTTTCCCCTCTTGTCCTCCCGATGTTCATTGACTTGCCATTCTCTCCATTATAGAATTTATATACATTTCATTCCTTCACCATCCTTTCTGCCTATTGACTTTATCCCTGCATCTACTTGATAGGAGGTTTTTCTCATGCTTCATGGGCGACTTCGTGATATTCTGCGCTTGCTGATGGCGGCTGAATCCCCGGTGACTAGCTCGTTTTTTGCCGCGCAATTAAACGTAACGACGCGGACGGTCCGCAATGATATAAAGGAACTGCAAGGTGTGCTGAGCGGTCATGGCGCCTGGGTCCAATCGGTAAGAGGCTCCGGTTACAAACTCCGCATTCAGGATGAGCAGACATTCAGAACGCTGCTGCAAGATGTATTTCAGCAAAAAAAGGCCCTGCCGGTGTTGCCGGAGGAGAGAATGATTTATCTTATGAAACGGCTGCTGCTGGCGGAGCATTACCTCAAGCTCGATGAATTGGCTGAAGAACTATTTATCTCAAAATCTACGCTGCAAACGGATTTAAAAGAAGTAAAGAAACGGCTGCTGCCTTACCGCATCGTCATGGAAACACGACCGAATTACGGCTTCAAGCTGCGCGGGGACGAGGTGCAGATGAGATATTGTATGGCTGAGTACATTGTCGATGAAAGAGAAACGGAGATTGATGTTCTGAATGAAAAGGCTAATATTTTGCCGAAGGAAGAAATTGAGATCATCCGTTCCGCCATCCTGAAAAAAATGAAAAACGACCGCATTCCTCTCTCTAACTTGGGACTGAATAACCTCATCATTCATATCGCCATCGCTTGTAAACGAATCAGAACGGAAAACTATGTCTCTCTTTTCCCGGAAGATATGGATCATATCCTGCATCAAAAAGAATATCAGGCTGCAAAAGCCATCGTAAAAGAGCTGGAATCAGCTCTCGCCGTTACATTTCCGAAAGACGAGGCGGCCTATATCGCCATGCATCTCCTCGGCACAAAACGAATGACACAATCCCAATGCGGGGAAGACACATTTTCAATAGACGAAGAAACCGATCAGCTGACTTTTGCTATGATCAAGGCAGTTGATCGTGAACTGAAGCTCGGCATTCTGCATGACAAAGAGCTGAAAATTGGCTTGGCGCTGCATGTGAAGCCGGCGATCAGCCGCAATCGATACGGCATGAACCTGCGAAATCCGATGCTGGCAGCGATCAAGGAACATTATCCTCTCGCTTTTGAGGCCGGAATCATTGCGGGAATGGTGATAAAGGAAGAAACGGGCATCGACATTCATGAAAACGAAATGGGTTATCTGGCCCTCCATTTTGGCGCCGCGATTGAACGAAAAAAAACAGAAAGCCCGCCGAAACGCTGTATCATTGTGTGTGCATCAGGTGCCGGGAGCGCCCAGCTTCTGCGTGAAAAACTCCGTTCCCATTTCGGCAAGCGGCTCGATATTCTGGGAACTGCTGAGTATTACAGTCTTGACCAGATATCCTATGAATCCATTGATTTTGTCATCAGCACCATCCCGATCAAAAAAGAGCTGCCTGTACCAGTGCTGAAGGTTAACACACTCTTGGGCGGAACCGACTTTACAAAAATAGAATCCATTCTAAGGGATGAAAAAGAAAAAGCGGTCCGCTACCTGAAAAAAGACCTCGTTTTCTTCCAGAAGGATCTGCGCTCAAAAGAAGAAGTGATTCAATTTTTAGGGCGGAAAGCGGTTGATTGCGGCTATGCAGATGATGAACTCATCGCTTCCATTTTTGAACGAGAAGCCATGTCGCCAACGTGCTTCGGCAATCTTGTTGCCATCCCGCACCCGCTCGTTCCGCAGACGAAAACAACGTTTTGGGTCGTTTGTACGCTGAAAAAACCGATAGATTGGGAGAATCAGCGTGTTCAATTTGTTTGTCTGCTTTGTGTTGAAAAGGAGAACAAAGCGGATTTGCAAAGCATGTACAAATTGCTCGGCAGCATGTTGGATGACCCGTCGGCGGTAAACCAGCTGATCAAATGCCGTTCGTATCAAGAGCTTTCGGAAGTGTTTGACCAAAAAATGCTGAGCTGACAGCCTGTATATACCTTTTTTCCGTTTCCTGCGGAAAAACCTTGAGTGTTTATGAAAGCGATTTCATAATATGATGATATCAACAGCAGGACATGACAAAATTGATTAAACTCTAGGAGGTCTTTTACATGAATATATTACTCGTTTGTGCAGCAGGCATGTCTACCAGCTTACTGGTGAGCAAGATGGAAAAAAGTGCGCAGGAACAAGGAAAAGACTATACCATTTGGGCAGTTTCAGGGGATTCTGTACAACAACATATTGATAAAGCGGATGTATTGCTTCTCGGCCCGCAAGTCCGTTATATGCTTCCGCAGCTGAAAAAATTAGGAGAGGCAAAGGGGGTTCCGGTAGACGTCATTAATACCGTCCATTATGGCACGTGCAACGGGGCGGAAGTGCTGAAATCGGCTGAACAGCTTGGACATGTGTCATAGAGAGGGGCGGGCTATGTGAATAAAGTCAATCAGATCTTAGAAGAAAAGGTCATGCCTATAGCGGGAAGAATTGCGGGCCAGCGTCATTTGCAGGCGCTGCGTGATGGTATCATTCTCACGATGCCGCTGATTATCATCGGTTCCTTTTTCCTCATCATCGGCAACCTCCCGATCCCGGGCTACGCTGAGTTTATGGCAAAAACGTTTGGCAGCTCCTGGTCTGATAAACTGGACTACCCAGTCGACGCCACCTTTGAAATTATGGGCCTTGTCGCCGCGTTCGGCATCGCCTACCGGCTCGCCGAGAAATATGGTGTTGATGCCTTGTCGGCCGGAGCCATTTCACTTGCGGCATTTTTGTTAGCGACACCGTATCAAGTGCCGTTTACGCCTGATGGTTCGACGAAAGAAATCATGGTCGGCGGCGGAATTCCGCTAACACTCATGGGAAGCAAAGGTCTGTTTGTCGCCATGATTATCGCGATGGTATCAACTGAGATTTACCGCCTCATTATCCAGCGCAATTTGGTCTTCAAAATGCCGGACGGTGTTCCCCCGGCGGTCAGCAAGTCATTTGTCGCGTTAATCCCCGGCTTTGCCGTCATCTTTCTGATTTGGGCAGCCCGGCTGATTGTTGAAGCAACACCGTTTGAAAGCCTTCATAATATTGTAAGCGTTTTATTGGGGACGCCGCTTTCTATTCTTGGCGGAAGTCTCGGAGGCAGCCTTGTCGCTGAAGCCGTCAAAATGCTTTTATGGGCCTGCGGTCTTCATGGAGCAAACATTGTCGGCGGCGTCATGGCACCGATTTGGTACGGCGCCATGGATGCCAATAGGATTGCCTTCCAAGCCGGTGAGGAGCTGCCTAAGATTTTCACCCAGCAATTTTTTGATATCTGGATCAATATCGGCGGAAGCGGCGCCACTTTGGCGCTGGTTGTCACAATGTTCCTGCGCGCCCGAAGCAAACAAATGAAGCAGCTCGGAAAGCTTGCGATCGGACCGGCCATTTTCAATATTAACGAACCGATTATTTTCGGTATGCCGATCGTCATGAACCCGATGCTTTTACTTCCGTTTATCATCACGCCGCTTGTCACAGTGACACTCACATACATCGGAATGAGCACCGGGCTTGTCGCCAAACCGGCGGGGATCGCAGTGCCGTGGACCATGCCGCCAATCTTTTCAGGCTATTTGGCGACAGGGGGAAAAGTCTCAGGTGCGGTCATGCAAGCCATTAATCTCGCCGTATCCTTTGTTGTCTACTATCCGTTTTTCAGAATGTGGGATAAACAGAAGCTGAAAGAAGAAAACGATCTGGAGCTGGCCCAAACGCCTGCAGCATCAGATGACAAAGAAGCGGCTCTGTAGAGAAAGGAAGTGAATCGCGTGAATGAGAAAATGGAGCAAATCATTTTTCAAATCATCCTTCACGGAGGAAACGGAAGGAGCTCCGCAATGGAGGCCATTGCCGCTGCGAAAAGCGGTGACGCAGAAGAAGCGCGGAACAAGCTTCAAGATGCCGCAGAAGAATTGTCAAAAGCCCATCACTATCAGACAGAGCTGATTCAAAATGAAGCGGGCGGAGAAAAAACGGAAATGACGCTTCTGATGGTTCATGCACAGGATCATTTAATGAATGCGATGACAGTGAAGGAACTGGCGGCGGAGATCATTGAGCTATATGAAAAAATCACCGAGCAAAGGGGAGCAAGCATATGACAAAAGGATTAAAGATTGTAACGATTGGCGGAGGTTCGAGCTACACGCCAGAGCTCGTGGAGGGATTGATTAAACGGTATGATGAGCTGCCTGTCCGTGAATTATGGCTCGTCGATATCCCCGAGGGCGAAGAAAAGCTCAATATTGTCGGCACGCTCGCCAAACGGATGGTTGAAAAAGCCGGTGTCCCGATTGACATTCATCTTACGCTCGACCGAAGAAAAGCGCTGAAAGACGCAGACTTTGTCACGACTCAATTCCGCGTCGGACTTCTGCAGGCAAGAGCCAAGGATGAGCGCATCCCATTAAAATACGGCGTCATCGGCCAGGAAACGAACGGCCCGGGAGGCCTGTTTAAAGGATTGCGCACGATTCCGGTCATCCTTGAGATCGCAAAGGACATAGAAGAGCTCTGCCCGAACGCATGGCTCGTTAACTTCACAAACCCTGCCGGCATGGTGACAGAAGCCTTGCTTCGCTACTCCAACCTGAAGAATGTCGTCGGTCTCTGTAACGTTCCAATCGGCATCAGAATGGGCGTAGCCAAAGCGCTTGATGTAGATGTGGAACGCGTAGAAGTCCAATTCGCCGGATTGAATCATATGGTGTTCGGGCTGGATGTCTTCTTGGACGGCGTCAGTGTGAAGGATCAAGTCATCGAAGCAATGGGTGATCCGAAAAACGCGATGACGATGAAAAACATCTCAGGCGCAGAGTGGGAGCCGGAATTTTTAAAAGCGCTCGATATCATCCCTTGCGGCTACCACCGTTACTATTTTAAAACAAAAGAGATGCTGGAGCACGAACTGGAAGCATCACAAACGGAAGGCACCAGAGCTGAAGTGGTGCAGAAGGTCGAAAAAGAGCTATTCGAACTCTACAAAGACCCGAACCTTGCGATCAAACCGGAGCAGCTGGAAAAACGGGGCGGCGCTTACTACAGCGATGCCGCGTGTAATTTAATCAGCTCCATTTACAATGATAAACACGATATTCAGCCGGTAAACACGATCAATAATGGTGCGATCGCCAGCATCCCAGACGATTCCGCGGTTGAAGTGAACTGCGTGATGACGAAAAACGGCCCTCAGCCAATTGCTGTCGGGGACTTGCCGGTATCTGTCCGGGGCCTCGTCCAGCAAATCAAATCCTTTGAACGTGTCGCGGCAGAAGCGGCTGTCACAGGCGACTACCAAACAGCACTCCTCGCCATGGCGATTAACCCGCTCGTTCCGTCCGACACGGTCGCTAAACAGATTTTAGACGAAATGCTGGAGGCGCACAAAGCGTATCTGCCGCAGTTCTTTAACAAGATTGAAGCATAGAAAAGCCGGCCTTCAGTGGGCCGGCTTTTTCTTACTTGCTTTCAGTCAGCGCTGCGACCTCTGTCGTCCATCCGAATTCGTCTGCGACAGCGCCTTTTTGAATGCCTGTAATCGTGTCATATAGTTTTTTGGCGATTTCTCCTGTTTCACCGTTGTTAATCGACAGTGTTTCATCCTGCCAGATCAGCTCGCCGACTGGAGAAATAACAGCCGCTGTACCGGTTCCGAAAGCTTCTTCGAGGATGCCGTCTTGATGGGCTTGGATGACCTCATCGATCGCAATTTTCCGTTCAGAAACTTGAAGGCCCCAATGCTTGAGCAAGGCGATGACGGAATTGCGCGTAATGCCTTCCAGGATGCTTCCGTTCAGCATCGGCGTTACGATTTCACCGTTGATTTTGAAGAAGATGTTCATGCTGCCGACTTCTTCGATGTATTTCTTCTCAATGCCGTCCAGCCAGAGCACTTGGGAAAATCCTTTCTCTTCGGCTACCTGCTGCGCTTTTAAGCTTGAAGCATAGTTCCCCGCGGTTTTGGCATTTCCCGTTCCGCCTTTTACCGCACGGACAAATTCATTTTCAACAGCGATTTTGACCGGCTTGATGCCTTCTTTATAATAAGAGCCGACCGGAGAGAGAATGATAAATAGTTTATACGTATGAGATGCCGCAACACCGAGAAAAGGCTCGGTTGCGATGATGAACGGACGGATATAAAGGGACGTGCCCTCCGCGTTCGGAATCCAGTCTTTATCGATTGCGACAAGCTGTTTTAAACCTTCGAGAACCTGTTCTTCATCGATTTCCGGGATGCAGAGTCGGTCGTTTGATTGATTCAGGCGCTCCATATTTTTTTCCGGTCTGAAAAGCAGGACATGGTCATTCTCTGACACGTAAGCCTTTAACCCTTCAAACACGGTTTGGCCGTAGTGATATACCATTGCGGCCGGGTCCATTGAAAAGGGTTGATAAGGAATGATTCTTGGATCGTACCATCCTTTATCCGCCGCATAGTCCATTACAAACATGTGGTCTGTAAACACTCTTCCGAACGAAAGCTGATTAGGATCTGGTTTCGGTTTTTTTGTTGATGTCAATTCAACGCGAATCGTATGTTTAGTCATGGTCAATCTCCCTGCTGTTAAATTGTTTATATTATCAAACTTATTTGAAAATAATTTATATTCTATTGTATACCTTCAACAAATATTCGCAATAGGTTTGCTCAAATTTGTAAGAAATTCATAAGAAAAAAGCAGGAGAAATTAATTCTCCTGCATGTTCATTTGTTCGAACACCCTGTCATAATCGGCGCGAGTGGCATTACGAAGACCTTCAACACGTTCATTTGTAATCTCTTGTTTGCCTTCTTTCAAGCCGTCCAAGAAATATTGAACATATTCTTCAGCTGAAATGCCGCGGTACGTCACGCCTTGTTTATCGCGTGACTTTTGGTTTAATCCCGTGTCCACCATAGGAGGCGCCATTTCAATCACTTCCACGCTCGTATCGCGGAGTTGGTGTCTGAGCGTAAGCGAGAACGAGTGCAGCGCCGCTTTTGTTGCGCAGTACACTGGATAAACAGCTAACGGGTTAAACGCAAGCCCCGACGTGACCTGAACAATTGCCGCCTCGGATTGCTTCATCAAATGAGGTGTGAAAAGGGCTGATAAATGGACAGGCGCTTGGAAATTAAGTTCAATTTCATCTCCGTCCACAAAAAGCTCCTCAGTCCCTTTGGCAAAGTCGATTTCCTTTTGAATGCCCGCGTTGTTGACGAGAACATTCAGCTCCGGAAATTCCTTTAGAGCCCATTCAAACAAAGCTTTCCGCTGCGAACGGTCTGCAACATCACATTGCTTCGTATGGATGTTTGGGAGCTGCTGTTTCGCTTCCTTGAGACGCGCTTCGCTGCGTCCGCAAATGATGACTTCACTGCCGAGTTCCAAAAGCCGCTTGGCCAGTTCAAGCCCGATGCCCGCGGAACCGCCTGTGATTAAAACTGTATTGCCTGTCATCTTCATGGATGTAACACCTCTAATTCAGTTGGCTGTGATTCCTTTACTATTTCAAATCTTAGCAGGAAATATGCAGCCGCGTCCTATGGGATGCTCAGGATGAAGTGACTTTTCCGGTTCTATAAAATTCGTCAATCGCTTTATCGACATACACCCAGCCTTTCCAGCCGATGTGAATGGTATCTTTCATGAAGTACGGGTCATGTTCATGCCCAGAAAAATCAGCAACCTGGAAGCCCTTCGCTTTAATCTGTTTATTCACCTTTTGGTAATAGTCAGTGCGGCCTTTTTTCGGGAAGCCTGTGTAGTCGTACCATTTTCCGTTAACAGGAATAGTGACAAACATAGGCTCTGCTCCCGCATCCTTCAGGATATCAAGCATCAGCTCGAAATCACCGTATTCCGGTGACACCGCATACGATTTTCCTTTGTTTTTCCCTTTCAGCTTAGGCACTTTCGGCTTTAGCTTTTTATAAACAGGGTTGTCGATGTGAAAATCGTTAGACCCGGAGTGGCGTTTGCCGGATTGTTCTGCGAGTTTATTTAATTCAGCCCATGACTTATCCTTTACTGCCTGTGAGATATGCCGCTTTGGACCGGATGATTCCGTCGCTGAATAATACAGGTCTTTCTTTTCCAGCATGCTGTAATACACTTTTGCCGCCGGCTTCAGCGCGTTCACTTTCCACGTCTGCCCGTTTACGATTGCTTTGTACAGCTCGGAAAGAATCTCATCGTTTTGCACGGCCTTAAAGCGCAGCATGCGTTTCATCATTTTCTTTTTCACATCGGGGTCGACCTGCTCGTTAAACGCCAAATCAAGCCCTTGCAGCGCGGAATAGTTCGGCGCGAAATGCTGTTCATCAGACCCGCGCTTAATAAACCATTGCGGAGACACGATGAATACGATTTTTTTGCCCTTCAACTGATCCATATGGGCAGCGAAGTTTAAAGAATGAATCAATGACTGTGATCCGCCTTTGCCGACAAGGTATGGCGTGAACCCCTCATTGTTCACCTGAAAATAGTTAGATGGGTGGAACTCGTCCAGCCGGGAAAGCTCAGATGACCCGTAAATCGGAAGATATGCCGGATCTTTGAGCATCTGGTCTTGTAAATAAAGCCCTTGAAACATACTTGGGTTCAAGGCTGTTGCTGATTCTTTCACCCGCTTATCGGTGATGAAGCCTGTCAGCCATGAAGATGGAATTGCGATGGCGCCTGCGAAAAGAATAAACGCCAAAATAATTGGACCGAAAAAACGCTTTTTCATTATTTCAACTCAGACAGCTGATTTACAATGTTGTTAGGTGTATTCCATATATCCCGGTCAAACTCAGTGATCGGCACTAAAATATCAAAACGGTTTTCAATCGCAAGCAGCAATTCTACTGTTCCAAAAGAATCAAGCAAACCTTCTTCAAAAATTTCAATATCAGGATTTTCCTTTACGATGTCATCCTGGCAAACCTCTGCTAAAACGTCTAATACCTCTTGTTTAAATTCCATAGCTTTCTAATCTCCTTTAATGGTGGTGATGAAATAGTTTTCCTGAGAAAATATAAAATCCGAAGCAAACGAAGTGGAATGTGATCACAATCGCAAGAGCGGTTGTCCAGCGGTTGGACGGCAGCCATTTGTATTTCTTATTCCACTTCTCGAAAAAGTTGTAACACGTCATCAGCACGGCGTGATAGAGGCCGTAGATGATATATTGCGGCGCAAGCCCGTGCCAAACCCCCATCAGCATAAACAGCAGGAAATACCCGATGTTTGAGACGGCCATACGGTTTTTGATCCACTTTTTCTTTGTCATCCAAAATACAAATCTCATAAACACATAATCTCTGAACCAAAATGACAGAGACATATGCCAGCGGTTCCAGAAATCTTTAATATTTTTACTGATAAACGGTTTATTAAAGTTTTCAGGTGATTTAATGCCCATTATATAGCTGACCCCGACGGCAAACATCGTGTAGCCGGCGAAATCAAAAAATAAATACATGCTGTAGCCGTACATGTACAGGAGGTTCCCAAGAATCTTATTGTGCGTGATCGCGGGAAGATTCATGATGAAGTACGTGTTGATGGCGTAGCCGATAATAAACTTGTACAGGAAACCGATAAAGATTTTATGAATCCCTGTATACAATAGATCGGCGTATTCTTCTTTCGTCCAAGCCTTCTGTTCATCCTTGACGAACCGGCGGTATCTGTCGATCGGGCCGGAGGAAATCGTCGGGAAAAACAGGATAAAATACAGCAGGCGGTGCAGCGGCAGCTGTTCCTTCAGCAGACCGTCTCTTGCTTCCATAATCAGCTGAATGCCTTTAAAGGTTAAATACGAAATCCCTAAAAAGCTGATCAGATTATGTGGCGGGTGGTGCGGCTGCGGGTGTGAAAGAAACGGCCATATTTTTGACAAGAATAAAGGCAGAATCGATGCGATAACAGCCCCGCAAAAGACAAAGCCGCTATTCGCTTTCTGCCTGTACGCCAAGTAGCCGCTGATCAAAAGCACCTGCCATATCGTAAACAGACACAGGGCGATGACCCCGTGTACGTCGTGCGAAAAAATTAAAGCTAATATAATGATAGATATGAACATGTTGTATGCTTGAAATCTTTTTCCGTTCAGGCCGAGAATGATCGTCGGCAGAAGAAGAATGCCAAGCAGTATAAAGAATAAAAACGAGCTGTAAGGCGTCATACAAGAACCTCTTCGCCGATGCGTTTCCGGTCAATTTTGCCGTTAGCCGTCATTTGAATGTGATCCTGGTAAATGAATTTTCTCGGGATCATATATGCCGGAAGGGAAGCGGCAAGCTCTTTTTTAATGGCGCTTGTCAGCTGGAATTCCTTCTGGAACTCATGCTCCTCAGGCACAATAGCGGCGATCAGGTACTCAACTGTTTCGTTTGGCTGATACGGAATCACGACAGCAGAGCGAACGTACTGAGACTGTCTGACATGGACCTCGATTTCCTCGAGCTCCATTCGGTAGCCGTGAAGTTTAATTTGGAAATCCAAACGTCCTTGGCAGAAAATCTGACCATCTTGGATATAGCCGGCATCGCCAGTCCGGTATGCCCACTGCCCTTCATAAGAGAAAAACGCTTTATCCGTCAGTTCAGGTTCGCCAAGGTAGCCTCGGCTTACGCTCGGCCCTGCAATGACGATCTCTCCTTTTTCTCCATCAGGAAGCGGCTGTCCCTGTTCGTCCATAATGAAAATGTTCATATCTGGCTTAGCGAACCCGACGGGAAGCGATTCGTTGCGGCTTATGACGTCATCCGTAATTTCAACAGATGTGACAGCCACTGTTGCTTCGGTCGGACCGTACGTATTAAAGAGGTTTGCTTTCGGAAAACGCTCAAGCAGCGCTTTTGCAACAGAAACCGGGAGTACCTCTCCACAGAACATAAATGTGTCCGCATGAGGCAGCAGGTCCTGTGAAAAACCCGGGTCCATCAGGCACATCTGCACAAAGGAAGGCGTTGATGTCCACACATTCAGCCCGGACTTCTTCAGCTCTTCGAATAAGATTTTCGGCTTATTCACAGCATCCTTTGTCACGCAGTGTAAAGTCCCGCCTGATTGAAGGCACGGATAAAGGTCCATGACAGATAAATCAAATGAAAACGGCGCTTGGTTTAAAAATGTTTTTCCTCCGCTGACTGGAAAATCTGCACAAATCCAGTCTGTGAAGCTTTGAAGATTCGCGGCGGAAATCTGCACGCCTTTCGGATTTCCTGTGCTTCCGGAAGTGTAAATGATATAAAACGTTTCGTGTTCCTTGACCCATTGACCTTGGCTGACAGAGCCGTCTTCGTTTTCCAGCAGTTCTTCTGCTGAAACCGTCTGAATCTGGTAGCTGTCTGCATCAATTGAAAGTCCGGCAGCATGGATTAACAATTCTGCTCCAGAGCTTTCGATAATTTTCGCGATCCGCTCGGACGGAATCGACAGATCAACTGGAATATAAGGATGTCCCGCTTTGACACTTCCCAAGAAGGAAACGATCATGTGCGGCTCCATATGGCCGTACACAAGGATAGGGGCTTTCTTTTCCCCGGAAATGCGTTGTTGGATCGCGGCAGCCGCACGGTCAGACTGCTCCCATAATTCCTGATACGTGAGCGACTGGCCTTGAGAGCGGAAGACAACGGTTTGCGGATAAGATTCCGCATGTGTTTGAATAGCATGTAAAAGTTTCATCTTTATTCTCTCTCCAATTAGAAATCGTTATAAATATATGAACCGGTGTTCGCGGTGTGAAAACCATACATAAAAAACAAAACAAGCAGTATTATCAAATAAAAACCTGTATGACATGTCCACTTGACAGCGGGCTTTTCATACAGCTGTTTCATCAATTGCAGCATATCAAAAATCCTTTCCCGTTTTTTCGACAATCACATGAGTATTTGACGATTAGATGCTCAAAAAGTTTCATTTTTTCCCTAAACTCCTCAAATAAATATATCGGCATTTTGCTATTGAAAATGAATCTTTATACCCGCTAGGGCAAGAATGAATTGTCTGAGGCTGATTCATTATAAAAGGTAAAGGTAGAAGGAGTAAAAATGATCTTTTTAACTTTTAAAAAGCGTAATGCACTTAAAAAAAATTTTCTGTATTTGTTCGTTCAGGTGAAAGCAGAAAACTGATGAAATCGGGGCGGAAAGCGTATAATAAGAAAGAAAACGCCTTCTTGCGGTATCTTGTGAAATGGGGGAGAAGTCATTATGATAGATAAGGAAGCAAAAGGAGTTTTTATCAAAGCTGCCGGCTGAAAAAAGTAAGCCTTTTAATAGAAAGGAAGAGGAAGATGAACCAAACAAATAAGGGTGAGGGTCAGACAGCGCCGGAAAAAGAAAGCATGGGGCAGATCCTTTGGCAGTTAACCCGTCCTCATACGTTAACCGCATCGTTTGTGCCTGTGCTGCTCGGAACGGTTTTGGCGATGTTTTATGTGAAGGTTGATCTGCTGCTGTTTCTGGCTATGCTGTTTTCTTGCTTATGGATCCAGATTGCGACGAACTTATTTAATGAATACTACGATTTTAAACGCGGGTTAGATACAGCAGAATCTGTCGGAATCGGAGGTGCGATTGTACGCCACGGAATGAAGCCGATCACGATTTTGCAATTAGCCCTTGTATCATATGGGATTGCCATTTTACTCGGCGTCTATATTTGCGCGAGCAGCAGCTGGTGGCTGGCTCTGATCGGCCTTGTCGGCATGGCGATCGGCTACCTGTATACAGGCGGGCCGCTGCCGATTGCATACACGCCGTTCGGTGAGTTATTCTCAGGCATTTGTATGGGTTCGGTGTTTGTGCTGATTTCGTTTTTCATTCAGACAGATAAAATCAATTTGCAAAGCATTTTGATTTCGATCCCGATTGCGATACTTGTCGGTGCGATTAACCTGTCGAACAACATTCGCGACATTGAAGAGGACAAAAAAGGCGGACGCAAAACATTAGCGATTTTGATGGGGCATAAGGGAGCTGTCACGGTCTTAGCTGCGTCGTTTGCTGTCGCTTATATCTGGGTTGTCGGCTTGGTCATCACCGGTGCCGCAAGCCCGTGGCTGTTTGTCGTCTTTTTGAGCGTGCCTAAGCCGGTTCAGGCAGTGAAGGGCTTCGTCCAAAAAGAATTGCCGATGAATATGATTGTCGCAATGAAATCAACAGCCCAAACGAATACATTTTTCGGATTCCTGCTCTCGATCGGGTTATTGATCAGTTACTTCCGGTAAAAAGAAAGACCGCTTGTTTTTCGTGCGGTCTTTTTTTGTTACATTCGACCGCATTTTGTAAAAAAATTCATAGAACCATACTGGAAGCAGGGCCGTCTAGTACATGGACAGCGGATAAAGATCCGTTAAAGGAGATGACGAAAATGGATTTATCTGTAACACATATGGACGATTTAAAAATGGTAATGGAAGATTGGAAAAATGAATTATTAGTTTATAAATTTGCGCTTGATGCTCTGGATACAAAGTTCTCAATTATCAGCCAGGAATATAACCTCATTCACGGACACAACCCGATTGAACATACGAAATCCCGTGTCAAAAGCTTTGAAAGCATCGTGAATAAGTTAATGAGAAAGGGCTGCGAGATTACGACGAAGGAAATGAAAGAGCACATCCACGACATTGCCGGTGTTCGCATCATTTGCTCCTTTATTTCGGATATTTATAATGTCGTGAATGTCTTAAAGCAGCATGATGACCTGCGAATCATAAAGGTAAAGGATTATATCCAGACGCCAAAACCGAACGGCTACCGAAGCCTGCATTTAATCATTGAGATGCCTGTGAATTTAACGAACCGTGTGGAATACGTCAAAGCGGAAATTCAAATTCGGACGATCGCGATGGATTTTTGGGCGAGTCTTGAGCATAAAATTTACTATAAATTGAACAATGACGTTCCTAAGCCATTAACAGATGAGCTGAAGGAAGCCGCGGAGATCGCCCATTATTTAGATGAGAAAATGCTGGGGATTAAGAAAGAAGTGGATTAGAAAAGACGGCAAAGTGCCGTCTTTTTTATTGAATATCTTCATAAATGTCAGGGGCTTTCGCCTTCATTTGTTTCTTAATGGTTTTCGCTTTCTTCTCTTTTTTCACAGCCTGATAGACAGCGTTTGTCACAAGATCGCCGGCCTGCTGAAGGCGTTCTTTGCTGACATGTTCGATCGAGTCTTCAGGGGTGTGATACCACGGCTCAACTTCTTCGGTTTCCGGATCTCCCCAAATAAAGTTGGCTGAATCAATGCCGGCTTCGTGGAACGGCACATGATCAGACGATCCTCCCTGTGTCAGAGACAGGCTGTCAAACCCAATGTTTTCAGCGGCCGTCTGGCTGGATTCCCAAACAGCGTTAGATTGGCCGTCCAATGTGTTGACATACAGCTCAGACGCATTCTCCCAGCTTGTGCCGACCATGTCTAAGTTGAAGTTCACTTCACTTCGTTTCAACTCTTTTTCCGATAGATGATCTACATAATATGATGAGCCGAGCAGGCCAAGTTCTTCAGCGCCGAAAGCGATAAAGCGGATTTCTTTGTCGGAAGGAAGGCTTTTTAAGACGCGCGCCATTTCCAGCATGACAGAGGTTCCTGAGCCGTTGTCATTTGCCCCGGGGGAAAAAGGAACACTGTCGTAATGGGCCGTCACGTAGACGATCTCTGGATCTTTGATGTTCTTTGGTTTTTTGATCCCGATGATGTTCTGGGAGGTCTGGTTTGTGATTGCTTTTAGGTTTAAGGTTGCTTCTTTTTGCTGGGTAAGGGTTTCGCCGTCTTCTTTTTTAATTCCGACGACGGGAATGCCGACTTCATTGCCTGACAGGTTTGGCGTCACAGGCACGAGGCTTTCTTTGTTGTTATAAATGATGACAGCCTTGGCTCCGGCGGTTTGGGCATTTTTCGCTTTCTCGTAAAATGTAAGGTCTCCTCTGGAAATCAAAGCGATTTTGCCCTTGGCGTCAGCGGTGAAGTCCTTTGGATAGCCCAATCCGGCATTGTAAAGCGGAGCTGTCAGCCCTTTTTCTTCTGTAGGGGCTGAGCCGGATGCCGCTCGGAGAAGAATATCGTGTCCTTCTGAAGAAAGCGTTCCCTCAAGCCGGTCAGGAATACCGAATCGTTGAACCTTCACATCAAACTTTAATTTTCTCAAGGATGAAGCGATCAAAAGGGCACTCTTTTTTTCAGCGGCAGTTCCGGCTATTCTGGGGCCAATTGTTTCACTAAGCTGAGAAATGGTTGAGTACGCACGCTTTGCGTGAAATGGAAGCTCCCGCTCGTTATCTGATATTTGAACAGCGCGGGCGGCAGGGGTGACACTCTGTGCCGGCATGAGAATCGTACCGGCAGTTAAAACGGCCATCGTCATGACAGTTAAAAGTTTTCTCATCAAAAAGAAACCTCCCCTAATGTATGGATGGGGAATATTTCGGGATGCTAAGGGAATTTCCTGCAAAAAGGAGAGCGTTTTTGAAAAGACAGTGCTTAATACCTGTAAAAAAACGCTTATGAATGAAGGGTCATAAGCGTTTTGGGATATCAATCTATTGGAGTTTTAAAAACTTGCGTTTGCCGACTTGGATGATCATATTCTCCTTTATCTCCGCATTGGCGTGAATATCTGTTATTTTCTCTCCGTCAATTCGGACACCGCCGTTTTGAATCATGCGGCGTGCCTCGCTCTTCGAAGAGAGGAGCTCTAATGTGACCAGCAGATCGACAATCGATAATGTTTTCTCACCTTCCCATTGGACAGCCGGAATATCATCAGGCAGGCTGTTTTCCTGAAAGACTGTTTTAAACGAGTGTTCGGCAGCTTCAGCCGCTTCGGCTCCGTGATACATTCGGACGATTGTTTTGGCTAAAAGCATTTTGGCATCCCGCGGATGAACGGCGCCGTTTTCTAGGTCTTTCACGAGCTGTTTTTTCTCCTCAAGCTCTAAGTCCGTTGCCAATTGGATGTACTTTTTCATCAGGCTGTCGGGCAGTGACATCGTTTTTCCGTACATGTCATTTGGATGTTCATCAATGCCGATGTAGTTATTTTTTGACTTCGACATTTTTTCAACCCCGTCTAAGCCTTCCAAAAGCGGCATAAGGATGACGACTTGTTTTTCTTTGTTGTATCGTTCTTGGAAATGCCGCCCCATCAGCACATTGAAATGCTGGTCTGTCCCGCCTAATTCAATATCGCTTTCGAGAACGACGGAATCGTATCCCTGCATCAACGGGTAAAAGAATTCATGAAGCGAGATCGGTTTTTGCATGGCAATTCGTTCTTCAAAATCGTCGCGTTCCATCAGGCGGGCTACCGTTATTTTGCCTGCCAATTCAATGACATCTTCCAGATTCAATGTTTTCAGCCATTTCGAGTTGTAGTGAAGCTCGATTTTTTCTGGATCCAGAACTTTCCCGAATTGCTCAAAGTATGTTTTGGCGTTGTGCTGAACTTCTTCATCAGTCAGCTGCTTTCTGGCTGCCGATTTTCCGGTCGGATCACCGATTTTTCCTGTGAAATCCCCTATTAACAGCTGGACAATGTGGCCGTTTTCTTGAAATTGGCGAAGCTTGTTTAACACAACTGTATGGCCCAAATGTACATCCGGTGCAGACGGATCTAATCCGAGCTTAATTTTAAGCGGTGTGCCTGTGAAAACGGATTTGACGAGCTTGGCCTTTAATTCCTCCGGCGGTATGACCTCATGGGCGCCAGTCATGTATAGCTGAAGCTGTCTTTCGAC
Organism: Bacillus vallismortis; assembly: GCF_040784915.1. GTDB lineage: Bacteria > Bacillota > Bacilli > Bacillales > Bacillaceae > Bacillus > Bacillus subtilis_G. The sequence goes on along the minus strand of NZ_CP160797.1, from coordinate 3,986,612 downwards.
TTCTTTTTGCTGTGCTGCTGTGAGCTGCTCAAATGTTTTCATGATTCTTCCTCCTTTTTTAGAAACACAAAAAAGAGCCCATCCCGAAAAGGGACGTGGCTCAATGCACGCGGTACCACCCTGGTTGAAGACATCGTCTTCCGCTCATTCGAATAACGGTTTCCCGTTCTTTGCTACTAAGGTTCACAAAGAAAGCTCGGGGAGGTAATTCACGGTTGCCTGTGCGCCGGCTCGCACCTTCCGCCGGCTCTCTGAAACAGGGAGACAAAACGCTACTGGATTCCCGTCAAAGCTTATGTTGTATGAAGATTGTCAGCTACCTTTCTAAGCAGCTCTGTCAATGTTTTCTGTTCGTTCTTCGTCATACCCGCAATGAGCTCTGTTTCCCCTTTGTGAAACTCCGGGTAGAGCTCTTCGATCGCTTGTTTTCCGGAATCGGTGATGGAGACAAACACGAGCCGTCGATCTCTTGTGTCGATGCTTTTGCTGCAAAAATTCTTTCTTTCGAGCGTTTTGATCACGTTGCTTGCTGTAGCTGTTGAAATGCCTGACAGCTCAGCAATTTTTCTCGTTTCGAGCGCCCCCCATACCCATAGATCATAAAGGATGGAGAAAGCGGTCCAAGAAAGGCTATAGGAAGAAAGAACCTCAGTCTCCATTTTGACACGGAGCTTTTGCGCAGACCGATACAGGTTCGTCGCAATCGATATGGCTTCCAGGTTGAGTGACTCAACGGGCATTTGTTTAAGCTTAGAAAGTGTGTCATGTTCTTCTTTCCGAAGCTGCTGATGTTGATAGGAACGTTCCATTTTTTAGGCCTGCCTTAAATTATCAGAATCATTAGCTATGAAATGAATTGTAACAGAGACCGATTTGAACTTCAAGCCTATATATCGGTTGAATAAAAAAGGCCCCCACAACACCAAAATAAACAAAAACTCGCAAACGGGGGTGCCATCTTGCAAAAATATGTTCAAGCCGTCTATAAACATGATCCGTTTCACCTTTTTTCAGCAGAGCATGTGGTGACATTAGCAGTGATCGCCGTCTTGGCCATTCTGTTGTTTTTGTTCCGCCAGACGGTCAAGCGGCCTAAACTCAGCCAGTTTTTGCGCTATTTGTTTGTGTTTCTGCTGCTTGGCTCGCAAATCGGTTATCAAATATGGATGATCGCCGCGGGCAGGTGGTCGGTGCGGACTTCATTGCCTCTCCAGCTTAGTGACCTGTCGGTGTATTTGTCGGCCATTATGCTGGTGACCAAAAGCAGGAAGCTGTTTGTATTTTTATACTTTGTCGGCATCGGCAGTTCGATTCAGGCTCTTGCCACTCCTGATCTCGGTATGTTTTCTTTTCCGCATATCCGATATATCCTCTTTTTTATTTCGCACGGATCTGTGTTTCTCTCCTGCCTGCTGATGACGGTAATTGGGACGTACAGGCTCAGACAGCGTTCTTTGTGGGTGACCGTCCTCATTGTCAATGTGTACGGGGTCTGCATTTATTTGCTTGATCGCTGGCTTGGCGCGAATTATATGTATTTGACGAAAAAACCGGGGGGCTCTTCTCTTTTGGATGTTCTCGGGCCGTGGCCGTGGTATATCGCCTCGGCTGAAGCCATTACGATCGCATGCTTTTACATTCTTTATTGGCTTTATCGCAGGTTTAAAACATGACGCCTTTTTTGTTGTATAGCACATTCTGTCTAAAAAAGTATTGATGAATAGTGTTTAATTTTCTGAAATCGGGAATGTAACTTGTACAACACAAAGGGAGATGAATACCATTGAAGAAAGATGAAATTATGCATATCGTGTCATGCGCTGATGATAATTATGCTCGTCATTTAGGTGGAATGTTCGTTTCTTTATTGACAAATATGGACCAGAACAGAGAAGTAAAGCTATATGTGATTGATGGAGGAATCGAGCCTGATAACAAAAAAAGGCTGGAAGAAACCACATTGAAATTCGGCGTGCCGATTGAATTTTTAGAAGTGGATGCCAACATGTATGAACATGCGGTGGAAAGCAGCCATATTACAAAAGCGGCGTATTACCGCATCTCAATTCCTGACTTAATTAAGGATGAGAGTATCAAACGAATGATTTATATCGATTGTGATGCAATTATTCTGGAAGATATTTCGAAACTGTGGGATTTGGATATTGCGCCATATACGGTCGCTGCAGTTGAGGATGCGGGGCAGCATGAACGCCTGAAAGAAATGAACGTCAGTGATACAGGGAAGTATTTTAACTCAGGTATGATGATTATTGATTTTGATTCTTGGAGAAAGCAAAACATCACTGAAAAAGTCATCAACTTTATCAATGAAAACCCGTCTGAAGACTTTCTTGTGCTTCACGACCAAGATGCGCTGAATGCGATCTTGTATGATCAGTGGTATGAACTTCACCCGCGCTGGAACGCTCAAACTTATATCATATTAAAACAAAAAACGCCTGCGACGCTGTCAGGCCAGAAGCTTTATAGAGAAACGAGAGAGAACCCGGCCATTGTCCACTTCTGCGGCGGAGAAAAGCCTTGGAATTCCAATACAAAACACCCGTATCGCGACCAGTATTTCCATTACATGTCGTATACGAAGTGGAATACAATCAGCAATCCGGCGATCAACCAATAAACTGAATATAAAAACGCTTTTGATGATCTCAAAAGCGTTTTTATTTTGCCTCAGCGTGCGACTGACCGTTGGTAAAATCGCTGAATATGCATGGCGATATAGCATAATTCTTTTTCAGGAAACACAAAGCCGTATTCCTTCTTCACAAATGTACCGATGCTTAGGGCACACAGGAATGCATCCTTAAACTTCTCTTTAATAATGTCGATCATTTCTGCGTCCAGCTCGTAAATGGATTCGCCCGCTTTTATATGCTGGATCGCAAAGCGGAGATGGGTCACAAGCCGCTCATAAGAAATGGTATCTTCTACAATATTGATTGATAGCTGAATTTCAATAATCTCAATGATATCACGGATCATAGTTGTAATATCAAGCGTCTGTGTCATATCACCGGCATTGTTTCTTGCTGTGTGGATATGCATGGCGATATTGCCGATTTCATCATCAGGAATGTGTATCCCCAGTTTATCTTTAATCAGCGCTCTGGCCCACAAGCCGATCTGAAATTCCTTGGGATAAAGGACTTTGATTTCATTCAGCAGCGGATTTTTGATCACCATTCCATTGCTCAGGCGTTCGATCGCAAAGGAAAGATGGTCTGAAAAAGCGACGTGTATGCGCTCGTTGATTTTAATGTTCAGCTCTTTTTCGGCATGGGAGATAATTTGCTCGGAAATCTGAATATGGTCTTCCGGCAATGTTTCTAAAATCTCTTCGAACTGCTTATAGTCAGCTGTGTCTTTTCTGACAAAGGTTTTTTCTATTTTTGACGGATCGACAATATCATTTTTCTTTTTGTCGAACGCAATTCCTGCACCTAAGAGAATCTTCTCTTCACTTTGATCCTTTACGACGATAGCATTATGATTTAAGATTCTTTTAATTTTCATAGCTTTTTTTGTCCTTTCATCCCCCGTTTTATGAATGAAAACGAATAAATCCAGTTATTCTGTCTCTTCTTTAAACCCGAGAAACAATGTAGCTATAAAAGCAGAGACGGCCGCGATCAAAAAACCGATCATATAATGAACAAAATTGGCGGCGCCGAACGGCAGCACGATTGAAATCATCGGAATGCCTGTCAGCCCGTAGGAATTCGACACGACATGTACCGCAACCACGTATGCTCCGCCAATAGCGCCGCCGATGGCAGCTCCGATAAAGGGACGGATCAGTTTGACATTTACCCCGAACACAATGGGCTCCACTATGCCTAAAAACGCGGTGAGGGCAGCGGGGAGCGCAATTTTTTTCAGGCTTGATTGTTTCGTTTTGAAAAAGACCGCAAGTCCCGCTCCGCCTTGGGCCACATTCGCCATCGACCATATCGGCACTAAAAAGTTCACACCGACATGCGGGTCAGCAAGCAGCGTTGCTTCAATCGCATAAAAGCTATGATGCAAGCCAGATAGAACGACAGTGGAGTAGATGCCGCCGAATAGGGCACCTGCGGCAATGCCGGCGTGATCATAAATATAGACAATCGACTGTGTCATGATCTGGCCGATGATGGAAGCGGCGGGATTCATGACAATCAGTGCGAGGCATCCTGTCACCATGACTGTAATAAAAGGAATGATGATGACATCAAGCGACTTCGGCACAATCCATTTTAGTAGCTTCTCAATTCTGCTCATGACATAAACGGAAAGAAGAATCGGGATAATGGAGCCTTGATAGCCCATCATTGGAATATGAAGCCCCCATATGTCTAAGGAAGCAGGGGTTTTGCTGCCGAGCATAGACGGGTCCAGAAGATCGGGATGCGTCAAGAGCCCTGCTAACACTGCCCCTAAATAGGGATTGCTGCCAAATTGCCGTGCGGCACTGAAGCCAACCAAAATCGGCAGCAAAATAAAGGCTGTGCTGGACACGAGGTCGAGCATTTTGATCCAAGGGCTGCCGGCTGCAAACCAGTGAAACACCTTAATCATGCCAATCAGCCCCATGAGCAGGCCGCTTGCTGTGATTGCCGGGATAATCGGCACAAAAATATCGGACAGCGTTTTCGCGAATGCTGCGACAGGGGTCAGCTTCCGGCTGGCCTTTTTCTGTTGAACAGGCTCCTCAGAAGGCGCGGCCTCCCACACTTGAACGACTTCTTTATATATTTTGTTGACGACGCCTGCTCCGAAGATAATCTGGAATAACCCATATCGGAAAAAGGTGCCCTGCACACCTTGTAGATGTTCAATGGCATGTATATCGATTTTCGTCTCGTCTTTTACCTCAAAACGAAGACGGGTCGTACAATGGCTGATGCTGATAATATTGCTTTTTCCTCCTGTGAGGAGAAATAATTCTTTTGCAATCTCTTTTTGCAAGCAATCAAAACCTCCTTTGCTGCAGAAAAGTCGGCTTGTTCATCGTATCAAATGAAAAGTTGACAATCAAAATGAAAAAAGTGAGAAATACCGGCTCAAAATGACAAAATGAGCAGGGACAACAAAAAATGCCCGCGTCGGTGACGGAGCATGAAAATAGGAATAGGGGTTGTCCATGGCGCCGTTATGAGCCCAACACGAAAAGAAGGGTAAAAAATGCCCTGTTTATTAGGCACTAATACTCCCTTTACATCATTGGGTCTTGCCTGCTGACCAGTCACAATCCCTCCATATGTGGCGATAACTGTAATAACGTACATTTTATGCTGTTCATGGCTGGATAGCAATAGTAGGAAAAGCCTGCGCGGTGTATGGGAAAATGGTTGTGTGTGATGTTCTTGCAATGGAAAAAACCTTTAAAACCTAGAATACAAGTCTTAAAGGCTTTTTGGTTACTTTTTCGGTTTGACGGCATTTAACCGTTTTTGCAGCTTTGTTTTTTCATTGGATTTTTGTAATTGATTCACTGCAGACTGAGCGGATGTCTTTGCTTTTTTCGTTTTGGCTTTTTCCGCTTTCTTCACTTTTGCTTTGGCAGTTTCAACTTTTTTCACTTCGGCTGCGGCCGCTTTTTTCTTCACTTTGTCTAACCGTTTTTGCAATGACGTTTTGTCCTTGCCTGATTGAAGCTGATTGACGGCTGATTGTGCTTTTGCCGCATTGGCATGAGTTGATTTCTTTTCTGCTGCAGATACGGATTGCTTCGCCGTTTTCAAATTGGTGCTTTTTACTTTGGCAAGGCGCTTCTGCAGGGACGTTTTTTCTGAACCTGCCGGCAGCTTGCTGACTGCTGATTGTGCGCTGTTAACATCTGTTTTCTTTTTGCTTTTTTCCGCTTTCGCCACTTTCTCTTTCGCCTGCTTTGATGCGATATAGCGTTTTACTTGGTTTAAGCGTTTTTGCAGGTTCTTTTTGTCTGTTCCGTTTGGCAGCTTGTTAATGGCAGCTTGTGCTGTATCAACGGTTTGCTGAGTTTTATATTTTTGAGCTTTTACGACTTTGTCTTTCGCATCTTTTACATTTCTGAATGACTGTACTTTATCCAGTCTTTTTTGCAGGGCCGTTTTGGCGTTAGAATTCGGCAGCTGGCTGACGAGTTTTCTCGCTTTGTCGATATCTGTTTGTGTTTTTGTTTGTTCCGCTTTTTTCACCGCTTGCTCTGCCTCAGCGTATGCAGAATCTGCTTTCTGCGCTTTATACTGGATCATCCCATAGCCAAAATGCTGATCGCGGCCTGTGGTTCCAAGATCAATGATATTTTTTTTCATTTCTGCGCGCAGCTGCACGTTTGTCTCGGCAGGATTACGTTGCAGTAACAAAGCAAACATGGCAGCGGCGTGCGGTGTCGCTTGGGAAGTTCCGCTTCCTGTCGCATAGTATTGATGTAAGTAAGTGCTCGTGATGTTGGTTCCCGGCGCTGAAAATTCAACTTCATCTCCGGTAGTTGAGAATCCGGCAAGCTGATTCTTTTCGTTTGTCGCTGAAACGGCAACGACACTGCTGTATGCCGCCGGATAGTTCACTGGTTTGCCGTTCCCGTCGTTACCGCTGGCGGCAACGAGCAGAATGCCTTGTTCATATGCTTTGTCCACGGCGTTATGAAGGATTTGGCTGTCTGAGGTCGTGCCAAGGCTCATATTGACGATGTCCATCCCGTGTGTGATCGACCAGTCGATTCCTTGGAGAAGGCTTTGAAGATCCCCCGAACCGTTCTGATCAAGCGCTTTAACCGCGTATATTTGAGCTTCCGGTGCGATGCCGTTAATTCCGTAGCCGTTATGCTTGGCTCCGATAATCCCAGCGACATGTGTTCCGTGGCCGTTATCATCTTTGTAAGAAGAGGTGTAACTGGCAGCTGAAAACCCGCCGGCAATCGACAGGTCTTCGTGGGGAGAGATCCCGCTGTCAATAACTGCGATTTTGACACCTTTGCCAGTCAGTCCTGCTTTCCAAGCCTGTTTCACTTGAATGGGTTCAAGGTTCCATTGTTCAAAATTTTCAGTGTCCTCAGTGTCGTCTGTCAGCACTTTGAAATCTGTGCTGCCTGCTGCGGTGAATGAGACATTGTTTTCGACATACAAAATATCAGGATCCTGTTTTAATTCTTTCACTGTCTCCTGATCAGCTGTGACCGCTACCGCGGGAAGATGCTTATACTGCTGTTCAACCTCTGCATCGCTGTCAAGGACGGTTTCCTTGCCGGCCTTATTTTTATAAACCACAATAACTTCTTTCCCGCTGCTGTTTTGCGCATGCGCGAAAGGGCCTATGGCGAGAAAACTGAAAAACAGAGTGACTGATATGACAAGCTTGCACGACACGTTTTGCATGATTCATCTCCTTCTTTCTATGATGTTTGATATATATATCGGAGAAAAAAGAGAGTTTAATAGTTAGGAGGAAAAATTTTTTCATTGACAGGACTGTAGAGCAGAACGCAGGTTTTTTCCGCAGGAAGAGGAAATTTTCCAAATGAATTTGTAAGCGTTTTCAAAATAAGATAAAGAAAACATTGCGAAGGTTGTTTACAAAGCAATGCAAAAAGGGGGCTTTTCAGATGAGCGCATTCACTCGGGTGATGGAAGAAAAAATCATGCCTGTCGCTGGGAAAATTGCCGGGCAGCGGCATCTCAGCGCTTTGCGTGACGGCATTATCCTGACCATGCCGCTGATTATTATCGGGTCTGTCTTTTTGATTTTAACGAGCCTGCCGATTCCCGGTTATGCTGATTTCATGGCGAGTGTGTTTGGAGATCAGTGGGCGGATAAGCTCGGTTATCCCGTTAATGCTTCATTTGATATTATGGCGATGATCGCCGCTTTTGGAATCGCCTATCGTCTTGCGGAAAGCTATGGTGTAGATGCGCTGTCGGCCGGCGCGATATCAATTGCCGCATTTCTGTTGGCAACGCCGTTTGAGGTGCCATTTACGCCGGATGGATCAACGGAATCCATCTTTGTTGGGGGCGGAATTCCGATTACATTGCTTGGCAGCAAGGGTTTGTTTGTCGCTATGCTGATCGCTTTGTTTTCGACTGAAATTTACCGGTACATTATTCAAAAAAATATCGTCTTCAAAATGCCAGACGGCGTGCCGCCGGCGGTAAGCAAATCATTTGTCGCGCTGATTCCCGGATTTATCATTGTGTTTCTCGTGTGGCTGGCGCGTCTTCTGATTGAAATGACGCCTTTTCAGAGCCTGCACAATGTCGTTGGAGACTTGCTTGGCACACCGCTTTCCATCCTTGGAGGCAGTCTCGGCGGAAGCCTGATCGCTGAATTTGTGCAGATGTTGCTGTGGTCGTGCGGGATTCACGGAGCTTCCATCATTGGCGGAATTATGGCGCCGATTTGGTATGGCGCGATGGATGCCAACCGTCTCGCGTTCCAAGCGGGAGAGGCGATGCCGAGTATTTTTACGGCCCAGTTTTTTCAAATTTGGATTAATGTCGGCGGAAGCGGAGCGACGCTGGCGCTTGTCCTGACAATGCTGGTACGCTCCCGGAGCAAACAAATGAAGCAGCTGGGCCGATTGGGGATTGGTCCTGCGCTATTTAATATCAACGAGCCGATCATTTTCGGCATGCCGATTGTCATGAACCCGCTCCTCATCGTTCCATTCATCATCGCGCCGCTCCTCACGATTACAACAACTTATATCGGCATGAGCACCGGACTGGTGGCAAGGCCGGCGGGAATCGCCGTGCCATGGACGATGCCGCCGCTCATATCAGGCTATCTGGCGACTGGCGGAAAAGTGTCCGGAGCCGTTATGCAGCTGGTGAATCTTGTGATCACCTGTGCGATCTACTATCCGTTTTTCAGAATATGGGACCATCAAAAATGGCGGGAAGAGAGTGCGGGTGTAGCTGTGGATAAGAATGTTTTGTGATTATGTAAGCATTTAATTAACGAAAAAAAGCAGCGTTATGCTGCTTTTTTCTTACCGCTGAAAGAACTCAATCCACTCACCGTCAGGACCTTCGATATAGAAATAACGGTATCCGTTTGGAAGTGTTGTGATCTCTTCGTCGATAAATTTCGCGTTCATTCTTTCCGCTTTTGTATATTCAGCCGCGATGTCATCCGTCAGCAGGGCAATGTGGTGCACTTTTCCTTCGGCGGGAAGCTCGCTGCTGTAGCCTTGAATCAGTTCGATTTCTGTTTCCGGCCCGTCTTCAAAGCCAAGAAAAGCAAGCTCGATTATACCGTTCGTGTGAGTGATGCGATCCTTCAATTTCATGCCGAGAACCTCTTCATAAAATGTGATGGACGCGTTGATATCCCTTACCATAATGCCTGTATGGTCAATTCGTTTTGCCATGCTGCTCCTCCTCGTAACTCTTTTTGTCTATCGTAGAAAAACCTTTCCTTTCTGTCAATGCAGACATCTTGGCGTTTTGTGGTACGATAAGAGAAAGCAAACAGAAAGAGGACGAACAGATATGAAGCTACTCACTCTAAAGAAAGCACATGCTGCAAAAATCAAAAAAGGCTATCCGCTCATCGATAAGGAAGCTCTCGCAGGGAGTGCGGGGCACGTGAAAGAAGGAGACCTCGTTGATATCGTGTCAGAGAGCGGCGAGTTTCTCGCGCGGGGTTATTACGGCCTGCAAAACAAAGGGGTCGGCTGGACGCTTACCCGCAATAAACAAGAACAGATAGACCAAGCATTTTTTCTCAGCAAATTAACTAAAGCGATCGAAGCGCGCGCCAAACTTTTCGCGGCTCAAGACACAACAGCTTTCCGTATGTTCAATGGTGAGGGTGACGGCATCGGCGGCGTCACCATCGACTATTATGGCGGGTATCTGCTGGTTCAATGGTACAGCAAAGGCATTTACGCCTTTAAAGATATGCTGATTTCCGCTTTGGATGAGCTTGATCTGGATTATAAAGCGATTTACGAGAAAAAACGCTTCGACACGGCTGGGCAATACGTCGAAGATGATGACTTCGTGAAGGGGAAAAGAGGCGAATTCCCGATCATTATTCAGGAAAATGGCATTCAATATGCGGTAGATCTGAATGAAGGCGCCATGACAGGCATCTTTTTGGATCAAAGACATGTACGCAAGGCGATCAGAGACCGCTATGCAGAAGGAAAAACCGTCTTAAACACGTTTTCTTATACGGGGGCATTCTCCGTGGCAGCTGCGCTTGGCGGAGCGGAGAAAACAACAAGCGTGGACGTGGCAAACCGGAGCATGGCCAAAACGATCGAGCAATTCAGCGTGAACAAGCTCGATTACGAGGCACACGACATTAAAGTGATGGACGTCTTTAACTATTTTTCGTACGCGGCGAAAAAGAATCTGCGTTTTGATCTGATTATTCTCGACCCGCCTTCCTTTGCGCGCACAAAAAAACGCACCTTTAGCGCGGCTAAGGATTATAAAAACCTCCTGAAGGAAACGATCGCTATCACAGCTGACAAGGGCGTCATCGTTGCTTCCACAAACAGCAGCGCCTTTGGCATGAAGAAATTCAAAGGCTTTATCGATGCCGCCTTTAAAGAAACAAATGAACGCTACACGATCATTGAGGAATTTACGCTGCCGGAGGATTTCAAAACGATTTCGGCGTTTCCGGAAGGCAACTATCTAAAAGTGGTCTTTCTGCAGAAAAAATAAAGCAAAAAGCTGCCCTGTTCAGGAGCAGCTTTTTTTATGTAGAAATGATCTGCTGGACGCGGCCGATGCGGCCATCTTCAAGCCGGACTTTAATGCCGTGCGGGTGATAGCTTGATTTCGTCAAAATATCCTTCACTGTGCCTCTCGTCAGTTTTCCTGTTTTTTGGTCTTCTTTCAATACAATATCCACCTGTAAACCTTTCGAAATGCTTCTTCGCTCTTGCCCGTTCATCGCGCTCATCCTTTCTTTTATTCATTATAGTCATTATGGTTTAAAAGTAACAGCCGGCTGATGAAGTGTATTTTTGTTTTTTTCAGCCCTCATTAAATAGAATGTCAGCCCAAAGCCTGCTATGCTCAGAATGCTAAAAAGCAGGTAGACTGCGAAGATGGACACGTAGTCAAAAATGTACCCGCCCGCAAATGTACAGAACCAGTTGCCGAATCCATTGCCGATGGCCGCGTACATGGTTAACGCCGTCGCTTCAACGTGGCTTGGGGTGATTTTTTTCACGTATTGAAGCGCCGCCGGGATAAATAAACCGATGGCCACTCCCTGAAGAAAGACTGTCGCATAAATGATCCATAATGAAGGCGCTGTGAAATAGAGCGCCCACCTGAATAATGAGACCCCGCCTGACAGCATAATGACATTGAGCAGCCCCATTTTATCTATAAATGTTTGGGCGAATCGCATAAATGGAATTTCCGAGATCACGCCGATAAAAAATAAAATGCCGATAGCGGAAAGGGACGCGCCGCTTTTGTCCAGAAAAAGACTGAAATACGTATTGTTCGCTAAGTTTGGAGCAAATGTCGTAAAGGTGATGATCATAAAGATGAGGAACGTTTTGTTGCTGATAAGCTCCCGGAATCCTTTGCGGATATTGACCTTTGTTTTTGTCTTCTGCTGGCCCGGCATTTGTGAGGCCAGTATGGCGGCAATACAGAGAAAGGCACAGCCAAAAATAAAGATCACGTGAATGGGGTACAGCTGATTCGTCACCTGTCCCATGACAAACACGGCGACGCCGAAGCCCAGAGAACCAAACAGGCGGATTCCGCCGTAGTTGCCGTTTGTTTCTTGAGTGTACCTTAGTGAAATGCTGTCCGATAATGGAATAATCGTGCTTTGAAAGACTGCAAAACAGGCCGCAACTAAAATAAAAAGAGGAAACCCGTCAAATGCAATATAGCCTAATCCGATGATGCCTGTGATTGCTGTGCAAACCGCCAGCAGGCTTTTCGTTTTTTGCGTATAGTCGCTCAGCATGCCCCAAAACGGCTGAAAGAAAATCATCACAATCGGGCCGAGTGACATGATCAAGCCGACCTGTGCTCCGCTTAAATGCTGTTCTTTCGTTAAATACATGCTGAGTAAGGGGATCATGCTGCCCGTGCCGAGAAAGGCAAACAAATAAAATCCTTTTAACGCGGCGTAATGCCGTCTCACCTGCAAGTTATGCATGGGGGTGCCTCCTTTAGTATCCACAAATTACATTATATTGTAATCTGCCAGCTTTTCAATAAGGAGAAGCACATAAAAAAACTGCCCTCGAGAGGACAGTTTTTTCTTACATAAATGAAAGTAAAAACGGCGCCGCGCAAAGCGTCATAATCGCAGCTAAGATCATCGACACACTGGAAATCGTGCCGGACACAGAGCTGAGCTCAAATGCTTTTGACGTTCCCGCTCCATGTGCGCTTGTGCCGAGCAGCACGCCCCGCGCGATTTCGTTATCAATACGGAAATAGCGGATGACCATTGGGCCAATTACTGTGCCTAACAAAGCGGTCAAAATCACAAACACGGCTGTGACGGCAGGCATTCCGCCGATCATTTCAGATACGTTCATAGCGATCGGCGTTGTCACTGATCTCGGGACGAGGCTGTCAATTAAGCCGGTGCCGAGGTGAAGCCATTTCGCAATAAGAGCAGTTGAAATAATCGCGATGCATGAGCCGACGGCTACGTTCAAAATAATTTCCACTGCGTATTTCTTCAAAACAGGGAAATATTTATATAGCGGGATCGCAAAAGCTACGGTGGCCGGCTGAAGCATATCGGTCAGCAATTCGCCGCCAAGATTATATGACTCGTACGGGACATTCACCAGCAGCAGCAGACCGACTAACACAGCGGGCGTTACCAATAGCGGAGACGTATAGACACGCGGAAAGCGTTGATATACCTTTTTTGCTCCTACATACACCAAGACCGTTAAAAACAAACTTACAATTCCGATGAACACGTATGCTTTTTCTCCTTTCTTTTTGCAATGATTTGTGTAAGCGTTCCTGTGGACACCATCACGACAAACGTGCTGATGATGACAACAAGCAGAATGCTGACGCCAAATTTCGACATAATGTCTCCGTATTCAATCACTCCGACGGCAGACGGGATAAAAAATAAAAGCAGCTCCCCGAGAAGCCACGCCGCGCCAAGCTCTATCCATTCAAGCTTGATAATCTTAAAGTGTAATAATGTGAAAATAATCACAATCCCAATAATACTGCCGGGAATATTTATATGAAGAAGGGCTGTCACCCAATTAATCAGCCGGGCAAATATAAATAACAGAGCGATTTGAATAACGGTTAGCAGCAGTTTTTTCATATTGATGCCTCCCTTATATTCATATTGTACATAAGGTCTCGCTATAGGTAAAATATATATTAAGAATAATAAGTATTCCTTTTGTCTATAGGAAGGGTGAAGCACATGGATATCCGCCATTTAACATACTTTTTGGAAGTCGCCCGTTTAAAAAGCTTTACGAAGGCTTCCCAATCTCTTTATGTTTCGCAGCCGACGATATCAAAAATGATCAAAAATTTAGAAGAAGAGCTCGGAATTGAGCTGTTTTACCGGAACGGCAGGCAGGTGGAACTGACTGACGCCGGGCAGAGTATGTATGTGCAGGCGCAAGAAATTATTAAATCATTTCAAAACCTGACGTCAGAATTAAATGATATTATGGAGGTCAAGAAAGGTCATGTGCGGATCGGGCTGCCGCCGATGATCGGGTCGGGATTTTTCCCGAGAGTGCTCGGCGATTTTCGTGCAAACTATCCGAATATCACCTTTCAGTTAGTCGAAGACGGTTCTATAAAAGTCCAAGAAGGTGTTGGGGACGGCTCTCTCGATATCGGCGTTGTGGTTCTTCCTGCAAACGAAGACATCTTTCATTCGTTTACAATCGTAAAAGAAACCTTAATGCTTGTCGTTCACCCATCCCATCGGCTGGCAGAAGAAAAAGAGTGCAGGCTGCGTGAGTTGAAGAACGAGCCTTTTATTTTCTTCAGGGAGGATTTTGTCCTGCACAATCGAATTATGACCGAGTGTATCAAGGCTGGATTCCGGCCTCATATCATTTATGAAACCTCACAATGGGATTTTATCAGTGAGATGGTGTCAGCCAACCTGGGAATCGGGCTTTTGCCGGAACGAATCTGCCGCGGGCTTGATCTGGAAAAAGTGAAAGTCATCCCGCTTGTTGAGCCGGTCATCCCTTGGCACCTCGCCATTATTTGGAGAAAAGACCGCTACTTGTCCTTTGCGGCCAGAGCTTGGCTTGAACACACGAAATCGTATTTATGGGACCCGAAAAAAGAAAGTAAAGGATGATGCAAACATGGATGCACAATCAGCTGCAAAATGTCTTACTGCTGTCCGCCGCCACAGCCCTCTGGTGCACAGCATAACCAACAATGTCGTTACGAATTTCACAGCGAACGGACTGCTCGCCCTCGGCGCATCCCCCGTGATGGCGTACGCGAAAGAAGAGGTCGCCGACATGGCGAAGATAGCGGGAGCCCTTGTTTTAAATATCGGTACGCTGAGCAAGGAGTCAGTCGAAGCGATGATCATCGCGGGAAAATCAGCCAATGAACATGGCGTCCCCGTCATTCTTGATCCTGTCGGTGCCGGAGCAACACCGTTCCGCACCGAATCAGCGCGTGACATCATTCGTGAGGTGCGCCTCTCTGCGATTAGAGGAAACGGGGCGGAAATTGCCCATACCGTCGGCGTGACCGATTGGCTGATCAAAGGTGTGGATGCGGGAGAAGGCGGAGGCGACATCATCCGCCTGGCTCAGCAGGCGGCACAAAAGCTCAACACGGTCATTGCGATCACTGGCGAAGTCGATGTCATAGCTGACTCGTCAAACGTATATACCCTCCATAACGGCCACAAGCTGCTGACGAAAGTGACAGGCGCCGGATGTCTGCTGACTTCCGTTGTCGGTGCGTTTTGCGCTGTCGAAGAAAATCCATTGTTTGCTGCTATCGCTGCCATTTCTTCATATGGGGTCGCAGCCCAGCTTGCCGCACAAGAGACAGCTGACAAAGGTCCGGGAAGCTTTCAAATTGAATTGCTGAACAAGCTATCATCTGTTACTGAACAAGACGTCCAAGAACTGGCGACAATAGAAAGGGTGATTGTCTCATGACACGTATTTCTCGGGAAATGATGAAAAAGTTATTGTCTGTTTACTTCATTATGGGGTCAAACAATACGAAAGCCGATCCTGTCACAGTCGTACAAAAAGCGTTAAAAGGCGGCGCCACGCTGTTCCAATTTCGTGAAAAGGGCGGGGATGCGCTGACAGGGGAGGCGCGGATTGAATTCGCTAAAAACGTGCAGGAAGCCTGCCGTAAAGCCGGCGTTCCTTTCGTTGTCAATGATGATGTGGAGCTGGCTCTGAAACTGAAGGCTGACGGTGTCCACATCGGCCAGGAAGACGCCAGCGCAAAAGAAGTAAGAAGTGCTATAGGCGATATGATTCTTGGCGTTTCCGCCCATACAATGTCTGAGGTGAAGCAAGCTGAAGAAGATGGAGCGGATTATATCGGACTCGGGCCAATCTACCCGACAGAAACGAAAAAGGATACGAAAGCCGTACAGGGTGTATCTCTTATCGAAGCGGTTCGCCGCCAAGGCATCGGCATTCCAATTGTCGGCATCGGCGGCATCACAATCGAAAATGCCGTACCTGTTATCCAAGCGGGGGCCGACGGTGTCAGTATGATCAGCGCCATCAGTCAAGCGGATGATCCTGAGGGTGCCGCACGCAAGTTTTATGAAGACATTCAAACGTATAAAAAGGGTAGATAAGCGTTCTTATTTCTTCGAAAGGCTGTTCCGTAATGGACAGCCTTTTTGCCGTGGCATCAAGGTTTTCAGACCTTCAAATTTTAATTGACAAAAAACAGGAACTGGCTATGATTATGTTATACAATGATAATCATTTTCAATTATAGGAGGAGCATGATGACTCGGGGGCTGGCGCTTATTTTATTTAGCTTGTTGATGGTTTTCGGTTCTGCGGCATATGCGGAAGACGATCCGATCGCTGCGCTGATTCAATTAAACAAGCAAATGACCGAATCCGTAAAAGACGGAGATACGGAATCGGCACAACAAACGTTTGAAACATTCAAGGCAAAGTGGAAAAAAGAAGAACCTTCTATTAAAAAGGAAAACCTTTCTTCCCACAGCAAAATGGACTCGAATATCGCGATGATTTCTCTTTCTTTCATTAATCAAGATGCAGATAAACTCAAAACGCAGCTTGAAGAGCTTTCTTCTCATCTAGAAACCTATCAGCAGGCTGTCGTGCTGAAAAAGACATCCTCGGGTCAATCAAGGGCGTCCTTAACAGCCTATATTCAAAATTTAAAAGACACAAAAACGTTAATAGAGCAAAACCGATTGGATGAAGCGTCATCCGCAATCGACAATTTAATTACATCCTGGCTCGCTGTTGAGGGAGACGTCGTTTCCCAATCGAAAGAAGCCTATACGACATCAGAGGAAAATCTGGCGCTGATGAAGGCTGAGATCGGCAGCCATCCCGAAAAGGTATCAAAGCAAATTGACGACATGATCCAATTGCTCGAGCCGATCGCTTCAAGCAGCTACAGCTGGTGGGATGCTGCGTTGATCCCGATTCGTGAAGGGATGGAGGCGCTGCTAGTCATCGGGGCGCTTTTGACCATGACAAAGAAAGCCCGTGTCACGCGTTCCTCGGTATGGATCTGGGGTGGAGCGTCAGCCGGCATGGTTATTTCCTTGACAGCCGGCATCGGTGTCACGCTTCTGTTCTCCTCCAGCGTATTCGGAGAAAACAACTTCTTGCTTGGCGGCGTCACCGGCGTACTGTCCGCTCTCATGCTTTTATATGTCGGGGTGTGGCTGCACAGAAACGCCTCAATGGATAAATGGAGAGAAAAAATCAATATCCAGAAGTCACAGGCGCTTAAAAAACGAAGCCTGCTTTCCTTTGCGCTCATTGCATTTCTGGCAGTTGTAAGAGAAGGGCTCGAAACAGTCATCTTTTTCATCGGCCTTGTCGGGAAGCTCCCGCTCACTGAGCTGATCGGCGGAACTGCCGCGGGGCTTGTCGTTCTCGTCATCGTCGGTGTTCTAATGATCAAGCTCGGAATGCGTATTCCATTAAAGCCGTTTTTCCTGCTGTCCATGGCGGTCGTCCTGTATATGTGCGTGAAATTTCTCGGAACAGGCGTTCACAGCCTGCAGCTGGCGGGCATTCTACCGTCTGATGCGGAGAGCTGGCTGCCGTCTATATCGGTGCTTGGTGTTTATCCGTCCGTGTACAGCGCCATTCCGCAATTGCTGATTTTACTCTTTTTACTGATTGCGCTTATCTCAGAAGCGGCAAAATATTTTACAAACGGAAAGGAACTGACAAAATGAATTTCACAAAAATCGCTGTATCAGCAGGCTGCATCCTTGCGCTAGCAGGCTGCGGAGCTAATGAGACATCCTCAACCAAAGAAAAAGCTTCATCTGAAAAAAGCGGGGTTACTAAAGAGATCGCCGCATCTGTAGATAAAATGGAAACCATGATTTCCAAGCTGAATGATTCAGCGGAAAAAGGAGACCAACAAGAGATCGAAAAAAAGGGGAAAGAGTTAAACAGCTACTGGCTTTCCTTTGAAAATGATATCCGCAGCGATTATCCGTTCGAGTATACAGAAATCGAAAAGCACCTTCAGCCCATCTATACAGAAGCGCAAAAAGACAAACCAGATACTGACAAAATCAAGACGGAATCCGAGTCATTGAAAGCATCCTTAGAAGACCTGACAGAAGCGAAGAAGAGCAGCAAAAAGGCAAGCGAACAGCTGGCAAAGGCAGCGGACGAATATAAAGACTATGTCAAAGAACAGAGCGATCAGCTTGTAAAAGCGACGGAAGCATTTACAAGCGCTGTAAAATCAGGCGATATCAAAAAATCTAAAACGTTATACGCGAAAGCGCGTGTTTATTACGAACGAATCGAACCGATCGCTGAAAGCCTCGGTGATCTCGATCCGAAAATTGACGCCCGTGAAAATGATGTAGAAGAAGGGGGCAAATGGACAGGTTTCCATAAGCTTGAGAAAGCCATCTGGAAGGATAAAGATATTTCCGGGGAAAAGGCAATAGCTGACCAGCTTCTCAAGGATGTAAAGGAGCTTGACGGTTCAATTGAATCACTGACATTAACACCTGAACAAATGGTAGCAGGCGCGATGGAGCTTCTGAACGAAGCCGGCATTTCGAAAATCACGGGAGAAGAGGAGCGCTACTCACGAATTGATTTAGTCGACCTCATGGCGAATGTGGAAGGCTCCGAAGCTGTTTATCAAACAGTAAAAAGCGCGCTTGTCAAAGATCACTCTGACCTGACGGAAAAACTGGATACGGAATTCAGCGAATTTGAAGTTTTAATGGCAAAATACAAATCAAATGATCAGTCTTATACGTCTTATGATAAATTAAGTGAAGATCAAATCAGAGAGCTGAGCACAAAGCTGACGACTCTTTCTGAAACCATGTCGAAGATTGCGAATGTGCTATAAAAGGAGTTTTGTAACAGCATGAGCGATGAACAAAAAAAGCCAGAACAAATTCATAGACGGGACATTTTAAAATGGGGAGCGATGGCAGGTGCGGCCGTTGCGATCGGTGCCAGCGGACTCGGCGGTCTTGCCCCGCTTGTTCAGACTGCTGCTAAGTCATCAAAAAAGGATGAGCAAGAGGAGGAGCAGGCCGTCCCGTTTTACGGAAAGCATCAGGCCGGAATCACAACTGCCCATCAGACGTATGTATATTTTGCCGCGCTGGATATAACAGCAAAAGAGAAGAGCGACATCATTACATTATTCAGAAACTGGACAAGTCTGACACAGATGCTGACGTCAGGAAAGAAAATGTCAGTTGAGCAGAAAAATCAATATTTGCCGCCGCAGGATACAGGTGAATCTGCTGATTTATCCCCTTCCAATTTAACGATCACATTCGGATTCGGGCCTGGCCTTTTTGAAAAAGACGGAAAGGACCGCTTCGGGCTGAAAAACAAAAAACCGAAGCACCTTGCCGCTCTTCCAGCTATGCCGAATGACAACTTGGATGAAAAACAGGGAGGCGGAGATATCTGCATTCAAGTATGCGCAGACGATGAGCAAGTGGCGTTTCACGCGCTGAGAAATCTGCTGAACCAAGCGATCGGCACCTGTGAGGTCCGCTTTGTGAACAAAGGCTTTTTAAGCGGAGGAAAAAATGGCGAAACGCCGCGCAATCTCTTCGGGTTTAAAGATGGAACAGGCAACCAGAGCACGAAGGATGATACCTTGATGAACTCGATCGTGTGGATTCAGTCCGGTGAGCCTGACTGGATGACGGGCGGCACCTATATGGCCTTTCGGAAAATCAAAATGTTCCTTGAGATATGGGACCGTTCTTCCCTCAAGGATCAAGAGGACACCTTTGGGCGCAGAAAAAGCTCGGGGGCGCCTTTCGGCCAGAAAAAAGAAACAGACCCTGTGAAGCTGAATCAAATCCCGTCAAATTCACACGTCAGCCTTTCCAAATCTACGGGAAAACAAATTTTGCGTAGGGCTTTCTCTTACACAGAAGGACTTGATCCGAAAACCGGCTATATGGATGCGGGCCTCCTGTTTATCAGCTTTCAAAAAAATCCCGACAATCAGTTCATCCCCATGCTGAAGGCCCTTTCGGCAAAGGATGCGTTAAACGAATACACGCAAACAATCGGTTCCGCTTTATATGCATGCCCAGGCGGCTGCAAAAAGGGCGAATATATTGCCCAGCGTTTGCTGGAATCATAAAAGAAGCCTTTATCGGCTTCTTTTAAAAAAAACATTTGTAACTTTAATAGTTACAGTTTAAAATCAACCTATACGAAAGGAGATTATCATGACAGTACACATCAAAGTTTATTCAGATTACGTCTGCCCATTTTGTTTCATTGGCAAAGCCGCTTTTGAAGAAGCGATTAAAGGAAAGGATATTGAAGTCGAGTGGATGCCGTTTGAACTGCGCCCAAGCCCATCTCCAAAGCTTGACCCGGTCAATGATCCTTCCAAGCAGTACATGTGGCAGACATCAATTCAGCCAATGGCGGAGAAATTAGGAGTCGAGATTAATTTTCCAAACATCTCGCCTCATCCATATACAGATTTGGCGTTTGAAGGCTTTCACTTTGCAAAGGAATACAATAAAGGACATGAATACAATACCCGTGTCTTTCAGGCATTTTTCCAAGAGGGCCAAAATATCGGCGACATTGACATCTTGACGAAGCTTGCCAAGGAAGTGGGGCTAGACGGAGCTTCATTCAAATCCGCACTGGACTTAAGAACATATCAGGACGTGCAGCGCCAAGCCTTAAAACACGCCTACGAAGAGGCTGACATCACAGCCGTTCCAACCTTTATCATTGGCGACACCGTGATTCCGGGTGTTGCCGGCAAGGATGTATTTGAAAAAGCGATTTCTGAGGAACAGCAGAAAAAGTAAGGAAAACTCTCTATACAAGAGAACTCAGGCTGTCGAGAGTACCTCGACAGCCTTTTTTGGATTTCAAGCACAGATTGGTTTTTCCTATTTCTTTTTTACTCTTGATCCATATGAATGCCGGTATGCGCCTTCACCTGTATTTCCGCAAACGTATCTTCATCAACTGTTTTATCTGACGACAGCACCGTTCCAAGCCACGCGCCGAGGAAGCCGAGCGGGATGGAAATAATGCCCGGATTGGAAAGCGGAATGAGCGGATCGCCGATAAAAACAGCACCTCCGGACGGATCCCACACACTAGGGCTCATCGACACAAGCACAAGCGCGCTGATCAGGCCTGTCAGGCTGCCCCATAAAGCGCCTGAGGCATTGAATCTCTTCCAGAAGACCGTAAACACAATCAGCGGGAGGTTTGCGCTGGCCGCCACCGCAAACGCAAGTGCGACAAGGAACGCTACATTTAAAGACTGTGCAAAAATCGCAAGAAGAATGGAGAGCACTGACACGGCGACAGAAGCCCATCTGGCCGCTTTCATCTGTTCTATTTCAGTTGCTTCTCCCTTTCTGATGATTTGGCTGTAAATATCATGGGCAAACGCTGAGGCGGCAGACAGCACCAATCCGGTCACGACAGCTAAAATGGTAGCGAAGGCGATGGCTGACACAAACGCAAACAGAAAGTCTCCCCCGAGCGCTTTCGCCAAAAGCGGAGCCGCCATATTTCCCGCTTGGTCAGCCGCCGTAATCGCGTCAAAACCGACAAACGCAGCCGCGCCAAAGCCGAGAAACACCGTCATAATGTAAAACACGCCGATAATCCATGTCGCTGACATAACAGATGTCCGGGCCGTCTTAGCATCCTTAACGGTATAAAACCGGATCAAAATATGAGGAAGCCCGGCAGTTCCCAGCACGAGTGCCAAGTTTAACGACAAAGTCTCAAGCGGCACCTTGTATTTATTTCCGGGATTTAAAAAATCAGCGCCAAGCGGAGTGGCCGTTTTCATCTGCTCAAACATGGTATTAAGGTTAAAGCCGAATTTTGAAAACACGATGATTGAAATCACGAGTGTGCCGGCCATCAGCAAAACCGCTTTAATGATTTGAACCCAGCTTGTCGCGATCATGCCGCCAAACACGACATAAATGGTCATCAGCACTCCGACGATGAGAACCGCCACGGTATAATCCAGCCCAAGCAGCAGTTTGATCAGCGCACCGGCCCCCACGAGCTGGGCGATCATATAAAAAGTAGAGATGGCAATGGTATTCAGAGCCGCGACGCCGCGGATTTTCTTTTCCTTAAAACGAGCCGCAATCATGTCAGCCATCGTATACTTCCCAAGATTCCGAAGCGGTTCCGCCACGATGTACAAGACAACGAGATAAGCCACCAGAAAACCGATGCTGTAAAAGAATCCATCAAATCCATATAACGCAATCATTCCGGCAATCCCGAGAAACGAGGCTGCAGACATGTAGTCGCCGGCAATTGCCAGTCCATTCTGAACGCCGGTGAGCCCGCCGCCAGCCGTATAAAACTCACTCGTCGTTTTCGTCTTCTTCGCGGCAAAATAGGTGATGACAAGCGTTAGGCCGACGATTGCTAAAAATAATAGAAAAGCAGTCATATTCATGTCTGTTCACCCTTCAATTCTTCCTTTAAAGCGCTTACATATCTGTCGAAACGAGCTGCCCTTCGGGAATACACGGTACTCAGTATCCAGGTCATGGCGAATTGGGCGATAGCAAACAGCCAAGCCCATGAAACAGCTCCAATGGCCGGCGCATTCAAAAAGGTGAAATAAGACGTCAAAACAGGAAGTGAAAAATAAAAGACGAAAAAGAAAATCGCAGAAGGAACAATAAAAGCGTGTTTCTGCTTTAAAAAAGCTTGGAAAGACGGCGTTGCAGCAATCTGTTTGTAATCAGCTTTGTACATGGCTTTCCTCCTTTTATTGACTAAACGTAAGCAAAAAGGTACACCAATAGGTATGTACTGAAAGTCTGATTTATGCATTGAAGAATATCTGAAGAATGAAAAAAGAAGGAAGTCGTGAAGATAGGAACGAAATTGGCAGAAAGACAGGCGAAGGTTTTCCAGCTCGGCCGCGTATATACGAGTTTGCTTTCAAAACCTCACCGAATGCAGCTTGTTCTCAGCAAAGCTGCTGTTTACCAGAGCCTGGTTATGGATGTTCGCATCACCTCTTAATGACAATGCATGTGCCAAGAGGTGACCGCATCACCGGCTGTCTGTCGTATGTTAGCTGACACACCGTTTGTCCTCAAGCTCGGCGCGGCAATCGCTTTCGAATAGAGGATATGGTGAAAACTCAGATCAGATGATAGAAAAGCCAGATGTAATAGATCCGCCTGTTCGGATTAGTCTTGGCGGACGGTTTTTTTGTGATTGTTCTTTCTCAAAGCTGTCTCAGATTCTAAAAACTGCCTCACATCACGAATGCCTAACCCAATGGATCTAGCTTCTTGCATTAGCATATGCCAATCTTTGTCCAAATCTTTTTTAACATGAGTTTTCATAGTAACCTCCAATTGTATAAAATGTTTTCCTGCAACATGCGGGCAACAAAGAAAGCCGCGCGATGATGAGGCGAGTACAACAAATTTCACACATAGTTGCCCGGTGTTCACAAACTGAAGGAAAAACCACCTACCTATTCCCTAAAAAAATGACTAATATAACCAATGAATCTTATTTATAATAATAAACAATTAAATACTGACTGGATAGTACGTAAATGAAAATAAATCATTTAGCCTATTAAAAATGACCCCGGGGAAACCGAGTAGCATAAGCGTTCAAAGAAATAAATACCGCTAAAGATTGATCCGTTGTAAGATAAGGATAATCATGCCGCCTGGAGAAAAATATGAAAAAAAACAAATTTCAAATTAAAAGAGAAGTAACATTTGAAAGTTTTATAGAAGCTGGCTTGAATTTGTTGATTGACCGAGCGTATGATCCGGTTTCTGTAGAGGATATCAGCAGAGCAGCCGGGTACAGCAAAGGAGCTTTTTATGTTCATTTTGTCAGCAAGGAGGATTTTCTGCAGCATCTTCTCGAAAAACGCCAAATGAAAATAAAGATGATCATAGGGTATCTTGATCAAATGGAGCAGATTTCAGTGAAACCGCTGACATTGGACGAGGCTGCGAAACATGCCGCAGAGATGCTTTATTCCTATTACATAAATAAGCCGTCGTGGGACATTGTCTCATTTGCCATGAATATGCCGACATATAAAATCCTTCGGAAATGCAAGGCCTATGCACGGCTGTACGAATTGTGGGTCGAGGAAAACGCGTTATATATTATGTGGCTGAAGGAGAGAAAGCTGATTGACGCCTGTATTGATCCGGGATATACGGCTAAAATAATATGTGCGGTACTCGACGGAATCATTAAACAAGCATATGTATTGAGACAGCCCGCCACATTCCGCAGCTTTTTAGACGCACTCTCGATTTTTTTCACGCTAGACAGAGAGCGCGTGAGACCAAGAATCTTGAAAAGTTTTTCAGAAAGCGAGGAACATCAGTGAAGTATAGAGAAATGATTATGTATATCATCATGGGGGTTTTCACAACCATTGTGAACATCGCCAGCTTTTATATATTGGTAGAGATCATGAATATGGATTACAAAGCCGCCACTGCCGCCGCTTGGGTTTTGTCCGTGCTGTTTGCTTACATCACGAATAAATTATATGTGTTTCAGCAAAAAACACATGACCTGCAGAGCCTAATGAAAGAGATCACTGCCTTTTTCAGCGTTCGGGTTCTGTCTCTCGGCATAGATTTAGGCATGATGATCATTCTTGTCGGCCAGTTCAATACAAATGAAACCTTGGCTAAAATACTCGACAACGCGGTCATTGTTGTCGTCAACTATGCCGCAAGCAAATGGCTCGTTTTTAAAAAGACAAAAGAAGAAGGCGTGTGACAGGCACTATCGTTTCGCTTAAGAAATAAGGGGAAATAAGAAAATAAAACCATGAAAGGTGATTGCACATGCGGGAAGAGCTAAAGGGGATATTTGCAAGTGTATTCGGAGAAAAAGAAGGGTTACGGTTTTTTTTCGCACCTGGCAGAGTGAATCTGATTGGAGAACATACAGACTATAACGGCGGGCATGTCTTTCCGTGCGCGCTGACAATGGGTACATATGCTGCAGTTGCAGAAAGAAACGACGGGCTTGTCCGGATGTATTCTGACAACTTTAAAGACGCAGGCATCAAGGAGTGCAGCCTTGACGACATCCGCTATCAAAAAGAAGACGACTGGGCGAACTATCCGAAAGGCGTCATTTATGAATTTCAGCAAAGGGGCTATTCAGTTCCCCATGGCTTTGACATTGTATTTTCAGGGAATATTCCAAACGGGGCGGGGCTCTCGTCCTCCGCTTCTATTGAGCTGCTGATGGGAGTCGTGCTTCAAACCTATTTCCACCCTGAAGTGGATGCGCTTGAACTTGTAAAAATGGCGCAGCATGCGGAAAACACATTTATCGGTGTCAATTGCGGGATTATGGACCAATTCGCAATCGGAATGGGCAAAAAACACCATGCGATGCTGCTGAACTGTGACACGCTGGACTATGAATATAGCAAACTCGATGTCTCAGGCCTCGCACTTGTCATTGCGAACACGAACAAAAAAAGGACATTGGCAGACTCTAGCTATAATACGAGACGCCAAGAGTGTAATGACGCGTTGCTTGATCTGCAAAAAGCACTCGGTATTACCTCGCTGGGCGACATCAAGCCCGCTGATTTCGACGTGCATTCCAGCCTGATTCGAAATGAAACGAACAGACGCCGGGCAAAGCACGCCGTATATGAAAACCACCGGGCGATCAAGACGGCCGATATGTTCAAAGAAAACAATATAGATGAAATCGGGCGGTTAATGAAGGAATCCCACCTTTCATTGAAGGATGATTATGAGGTGACATGCCCTGAACTTGATGAGCTTGTGTTTGCAGCGTGGGACCACGAAGGAGTCATCGGATCAAGAATGACGGGAGCAGGCTTCGGCGGCTGCACCATCAGCATTGTAAGGGATGCGTTTGTTGATGATTTTATCCAAAAGGCTGGAGACAGATACCAAGAAAAAACAGGTCTCAAAGCGGAATTTTATATCGCTGATATTGGAGAGAGAGCGAGAGAACTAAAGGGGGAGTGACACATGCGTATTGTTGAATATCTGGAACAGCTGCTGGAGTATGGCCTGGAACGAAAACTGATTTCGATCTGGGACCGGGAATACACGAGAAACCGTCTATATGAAGCATTGGACATCGAACATCCTGAGCCGGTCTCCTCCACACGTATCAAGAAGGAACAGAGCCTTCCGAACCTGCTTGCTCCTATTTACAAATGGGCGGCGGAAACCGGCCGTATGGAAGCGGATACAGACACATACCGTGACTTGCTCAGCGCAAAGCTGATGGGATGTTTCGTACCTCCTCCGTCTGAGGTCATTCGCAAGTTTGAGGAGACAAAAGCATTATACGGCCCAAAACAGGCGACAAAGGAATTCTATCAATATTCAGAGGATGTCTACTATATCCGGTCTGACAGGATCGCCAAAAATGTGCATTGGACGGTGCCGACCGAATATGGCGAGCTGGAAATGACCATTAATCTATCAAAGCCCGAAAAGGACCCAAAAGCGATTGCGGCTGCAAAAGAGCAAACGCAGACTCATTACCCGATGTGTTTGCTTTGTAAAGAAAATGTCGGGTTTGAGGGAAGCGTGAATCATCCGGCCCGCCAAAATCACAGAATCATTCCGGTCATCCTTAAAGGGGAAGAATGGTACTTGCAGTTCTCGCCATACGTCTATTATCCAGAGCATTGTATCGTCTTAAAGGGTGAGCATGAACCGATGGAGATCAGCAGAAAAACATTTGAAAGGCTGCTGTCATTCCTCGGGCAATATCCGCATTACTTTATCGGTTCAAATGCGGATCTGCCGATCGTCGGCGGCAGCATCCTGAGCCATGATCATTTTCAAGGCGGGGCGCACGATTTTCCGATGGCGCGTGCAGAAGCGGAGGAAGTATATGAATTACATGATCATCCCGGTGTGTCGCTGGGCTTAGTGAAGTGGCCGATGTCGGTTCTCAGGCTCCAAGGAGACAAACCGGATCATGTCGCTGAAGCTGCTGATCATATATTCCGCACGTGGCAAACGTATTTCGATGAAATAGCCGGGATAGCCGCCTATACAGACGATACACCCCATAATACGGTTACGCCGATCGCGCGGCGCAAGGGAGACTTGTACGAACTTGATATCGTGCTGAGAAACAATCGGACGGATGAGGAGCATCCATTAGGAATATTTCATCCTCATCAGGACGTTCACCATATTAAAAAAGAAAATATCGGCCTGATTGAAGTCATGGGATTGGCGATATTGCCGGGCCGTTTACAGGAAGAAATGAAAGAAACGGCAGTGGCGCTGTGTTCTGCTGATCCGAAAACAGTTTTAGAACAAAATCCGCTCACGGCAAAACATAAGGAGTGGGCTCTTCGGACGATGGAAAAAAGAACGATAACAAAAGAGAATGCCGATCTAGTGATAAAGGAAGAGCTTGGACATGTATTCGCTCGCATTCTTGAACACGCCGGTGTATTTAAACAAACACCGGAAGGAAAACAGGCCTTCAAAAGGTTTATTGATCATTTAGGCGTTAAACCAGTCAAAAGCCTCAACCGCTAGGGTTGAGGCATTTTCGATTTTATCGCAAAACAAACGCCCAAAGCACTGACGCTTCGGGCGCTGTCACTCTTATCCTCTTTTTCTCGCTAACAGGCTTACTAGAAATACGACAATGGCTGCGCCGATCACTGCCGGAATAATGGCAAATCCGGCTAGGTTCGGTCCCCATGTTCCGAGCAGCCCGTGTCCGATCCACGCGCCGATAAGACCCGCTATCATAGACCCGATAATTCCCCCGGGCATATCTCCTTTCACAAACAGACTGCCAAGCCATCCGATAATAATAGCGACGATAAGTGAAATAATAAAACTCATCATGCAACACATCCTATTTTGTATTTATTTGCTTATAACATTCCTCTATTGCGTGTAAGCTAAACAAATGGATGTTCTCTTAAAAAATGGGAACAGTTTAGAGCATATTGCCGCTTTATTAAGCCTTTTCATTCAAAATTTGATGCGTTAAAATGGTAATCGTGTGAAAAGATGCTAGACAAGGAAAAATTAATTCCTAACTAGAAAGTTTAACAAAATGAAATTTTTGATTGACCTAAGTTTTTTATTGTGGTAAACCTTTATTTGTCAGAATTAGTTTTTCATCATCTTTCTTTACTTATATGCGGAAATAACTAGAAACTTTTCATCTTAAGCGATAGATGTGAATAAAGTTGGAGCAATTTTTGTCGATTTTATGACATTTAAGCGAAAATGGGATGAAGTTTAGAAAAAAATAAAGCTAATAAGTGAACTTTTTGATAGCATAACAAAGTAGAGAAAAGATTTTGAGGAAGTATGCACTTCAGATTTATTACATCAATAGGAAGGATGGTGATCTTCTTGTTCAGAGCATTAAAACCGTTGCTTGTATTAGCGCTGTTAACTGTGGTTTTCGTCCTTGGGGGATGCAGCAATGCTTCAGTACTAGATCCGAAAGGGCCTGTAGCTGAACAGCAAAGTGATTTGATCCTGTTATCTATCGGATTTATGCTGTTTATCGTCGGGGTCGTCTTTGTTCTATTTACCATTATTTTAGTAAAATACCGCGACCGTAAAGGCAAAGATAATGGATCTTATAACCCAGAAATTCACGGTAACACGTTCTTAGAAGTAGTCTGGACAGTGATCCCAATTTTAATCGTCATTGCACTTTCTGTGCCAACCGTACAGACGATATATTCGTTAGAAAAAGCTCCTGAAGCAACAAAGGATAAAGAGCCTCTTGTTGTTTATGCTACTTCGGTAGACTGGAAATGGGTATTCAGCTACCCTGAACAGGATATTGAAACGGTCAACTACTTAAACATTCCTGTAGACCGCCCGATCTTGTTCAAAATTTCATCTGCAGATTCAATGGCTTCGCTATGGATTCCTCAGCTTGGAGGACAAAAATACGCGATGGCAGGAATGCTGATGGACCAATACTTACAGGCTGATGAAGTGGGAACTTACGAAGGACGCAACGCGAACTTCACAGGTGAACATTTTGCAGACCAAGAGTTTGATGTGAATGCAGTCACAGAAAAAGACTTTAACAGCTGGGTGAAAAAGTCTCAGAACGAGGCGCCTAAGCTGACAAAAGAGAAGTATGATCAATTGATGCTTCCTGAAAATGTGGATGAATTAACGTTCTCATCTACTCACTTAAAATACGTTGATCACGGACAGGACGCAGAATACGCGATGGAAGCGCGCAAACGCCTTGGCTACCAAGCCGTTTCACCGCACTCTAAAACAGATCCGTTTGAAAACGTAAAAGAAAATGAATTTAAGAAGTCTGATGATACAGAAGAATGATATTGATCAGGAAAGGAGGAAGCCCGCATGAAATTCAAATGGGACGAATTTTTCGTAACTGGTGACCCATTAATTCTGGGCGCACAAGTTTCCATTGCGCTTTCAACCATTGCCATTATTTTTGTACTGACTTACTTCAAAAAGTGGAAATGGCTGTGGTCTGAATGGATAACTACTGTTGACCATAAAAAACTCGGAATCATGTATATTATAGCTGCTGTAATTATGCTATTCCGCGGCGGTGTCGACGGCCTGATGATGCGTGCCCAGCTAGCGCTTCCGAATAACAGTTTTTTAGACTCAAACCACTATAATGAAATTTTTACAACTCACGGTACAATCATGATCATCTTCATGGCGATGCCGTTCCTAATCGGTCTTATCAACGTTGTTGTACCTCTTCAAATCGGTGCTCGCGACGTTGCGTTTCCTTACTTGAACAACCTGAGCTTCTGGACGTTCTTCGTAGGGGCGATGCTTTTCAACATTTCTTTCGTGATCGGAGGTTCTCCGAACGCAGGCTGGACCAGTTATATGCCGCTTGCAAGTAACGAAATGAGCCCTGGACCGGGTGAAAACTACTACCTCCTCGGACTTCAGATTGCCGGTATCGGTACCCTGATGACAGGGATCAACTTTATGGTCACGATCTTAAAAATGAGAACAAAAGGCATGACATTGATGCGTATGCCAATGTTCACATGGACAACACTGATCACAATGGTTATTATCGTGTTTGCGTTCCCTGTGCTTACAGTAGCTTTAGCACTTTTATCATTTGATCGTTTGTTCGGCGCTCACTTTTTCACATTGGAAGCAGGCGGTATGCCGATGCTTTGGGCTAACTTGTTCTGGATTTGGGGACATCCTGAAGTATATATCGTTATTCTTCCGGCGTTCGGTATTTTCTCTGAGATTATCTCAAGCTTTGCAAGAAAACAATTGTTTGGTTACACAGCGATGGTCGGATCTATTATCGCCATCTCCGTATTGAGTTTCCTAGTTTGGACTCACCACTTCTTCACAATGGGGAACAGTGCGTCCGTTAACTCATTCTTCTCAATTACGACAATGGCCATATCAATCCCGACCGGGGTTAAAATCTTCAACTGGCTCTTTACCATGTATAAAGGCCGAATCAGCTTTACAACGCCTATGCTGTGGGCGCTTGCGTTCATTCCTAACTTCGTCATCGGCGGGGTTACAGGGGTTATGCTTGCGATGGCAGCAGCGGATTATCAATACCATAATACGTACTTCCTTGTATCTCACTTCCACTATGTGCTGATCGCGGGTACTGTATTTGCTTGTTTCGCCGGATTTATTTTCTGGTATCCAAAAATGTTCGGCCACAAGCTGAACGAAAGAATCGGAAAATGGTTCTTCTGGATCTTTATGATCGGTTTCAATGTGTGTTTCTTCCCGCAATATTTCTTGGGGCTTCAAGGCATGCCTCGCCGTATTTACACATACGGACCGAATGACGGTTGGACAGCATTGAACTTTGTCTCAACTGTCGGAGCTTTCATGATGGGTGTAGGATTCTTAATCCTTTGCTATAACATCTACTACAGCTTCCGCTACTCTACTCGTGAAATCAGCGGAGATTCATGGGGTGTGGGACGTACGCTTGATTGGGCGACTTCTTCTGCGATTCCGCCGCATTACAACTTTGCGGTGCTTCCTGAAGTCAAATCTAAAGATGCGTTCCATCAGATGAAAGAAGAAAAAACGGAGTTATACCCTGAAAGCAAATTCAAGAAAATCCATATGCCAAGCAACTCAGGCAGACCATTCTTTATGTCTGTTGCCTTCGGTATTGCCGGCTTTGGACTTGTCTTTGAATGGTACTGGATGGGCGTAGTCGGATTGATCGGGGTCCTGCTCTGCATGGTTCTGCGTTCATTCGAATACGACAACGGCTACTACATTAGTGTTGATGAAATAAAAGAGACGGAAAGAAAGATTTCCGAATAAGGAGGCGTGAGTTATGGAACATGCAGAACACGGCAATTCTAACGCGCCTATGGAATATCAATCTGAAACCGGCAGACTTAATATTCTCGGGTTTTGGATCTTTTTAGGGGCAGAAATTGTGTTGTTCTCAACACTATTTGCAACCTTCTTCGTTCTTCAAAACAGAACAGCAGGAGGTGTCTTACCGGACGAACTGTTTGAAGTCAATCTGGTAATGATTATGACGTTCTTGCTGCTTATCAGCAGCTTTACCTGCGGGATCGCTGTTCATGAAATGCGCCGCGGAAGTTTAAAAGGCGTCGTCATTTGGACAATTATCACTCTTCTTCTCGGTGCCGGCTTTGTCGGTTTTGAGATTACCGAGTTTGTCCACTATGTACATGAAGGAGCATCTCTCGGTACAAGTGCGTTCTGGTCTGGATTCTTTGTTTTACTTGGAACTCACGGAACTCACGTAACAATCGGTATTTTCTGGATCACAGGAATTCTGATTCAGTTGAAGAAACGCGGCCTAACTCCGCAAACTTCATCTAAAATCTTTATCTCAAGCTTATACTGGCACTTCTTAGATGTTGTATGGATTTTCATCTTTACGGGTGTCTATCTCATGGGATTGGGGGGTCTGTAAAATGGCAAACAAATCTGCTGAACACAGTCACTTTCCATGGAAACACATCGTAGGTTTTGCACTGTCTATCGTTTTGACCCTGCTGGCTCTATGGGTTGCAGTTTATACTGACCTGAGCTCATCAGCAAAACTTTGGATCATTTTCGGCTTTGCCTTCATCCAGGCGGCGCTGCAGCTTCTCATGTTCATGCACATGACAGAGAGCGAAAACGGCACCATCCAAGTCGGAAACACGCTATTCGGATTCTTTGGCGCGATCGTTATCGTACTTGGATCCATCTGGATTTTCGCGGCTCACTATCACCATGGTGACCATATGGACGGAAATCCTCCTGGAGGCACTGAACACTCAGAGCATTCAGGCCATCACGAATAAGCAAAAACCCTCTTCGTCAGAAGAGGGTTTTTTTGCTGTTTCAGCTGCTGCTTCGCTTTCTGCGAAGATACGGAAGACCGTAAATGATAAATGCGGCGATATGAGCGACAATGACATTGACGGCAAACAAGATAATCATGAGAGTGTGTCCTAGTGGAGAAAGGCTTTCAGTTGCGTAAAAGAAGAAGAATACCCACATTAAGATGATTGGCGGAATAGCTGAGAGTGCGACTTTTTTGTTATCAAGCCAAATAAAAAGAGGAGTTGCGCTGGCAACCAATAAATAAGCAAAAAACATGTCCATCATACCCGTCTCCTTTCATTTTGTGATAACGTTTACAAAAATGAAATAGAGGAACTGAGTTGTGTCTGTTTTGTGGTCGTTTTTTGAACATTTTGTTACAATTATTATACCATGTTTTCCAGAAATTGATACATGTTTTTGCGGAAATGGTCTGGACCTATTGTCTTATTTTTTAGTGTTATAAGCTAGGAGAATGTACGGGACTTTCTTTTTAAGGAGGATGTTGATGTACCAAGTAATAAAGCTTGAAAGAGGAGACTGGCGGGAAGTGATCTATATGTCTGAATACGCTTTTCAGAAAGAACTCAGTGATGAGGAACGAGAAGAGAAAGTAAAGGCTTTAGAGAACCATTACGTCATTGGAATCAAAGAACAAGAGAAATTACTTTCCAAGCTTCACATCATTCCCTTTTCTGTCATGCTGGAGGAGCAGGAGATGAAGATGGGCGGTATTGCCGGAGTGGCAACCTGGCCTGAATACAGAAGAAAAGGAACAGTAAAGGAGCTGATTCTAAACGCTTTAACGGTCATGAAGAAAGAAAACCAAAAAATCAGCTTTTTACATCCGTTCCTCATTTCCTTCTACCGCAAATTTGGGTGGGAGCTCTGTTTCTACCAAAAACGTCTGACGTATCTTAAAGAACAGTTGCAAAAGCTAGACCATGTTTCAGGATATGTAAGAAGGCTTCAAAAGGATGAAACAGATACAATGAATGCCATCTATAATCAGTACAGAACAAAGCATAACGGGCTGATGAAGCGTTCAAAGGAGCATTGGGCAGAGAAGGTCTCTGGATTGAAAGCTATTTATATCTCTGAAGATGGGAAGCCTTGTGGATATCTTGTGTATGACATCAAGAATAATAGGATGCGAGTTGAGGAATTTGTGTATTTGAACAGGGAGGCACAGAGAGGCTTGTGGAATTTTATTTGCCAGCATGACTCGATGGTAAATAAAGTAGAACTGACTGTAAGGATGGAGGAAGATCTTGATTTTTTAACTGCCGAACCCCGTGTCAAACAGGAGGTATATCCTTATAGTATGGCACGCATAGTAGACGTTGAGGGTTTTTTGCGGGAATATCCAAAACCTCGCATGACAGCACCCTTTGTCTTTAAGGTAACGGATCAATGGGCTCCATGGAATCAACAGACTTTCCGCGTCGATTCGGGGCAAGTACAGGTCACTTCGGAAGAGGTGTCTGACCATCTAATAGAATGCGATATAGCTTCTTTAACCGCTTTCTTCCTTGGCGCCAGAAGTGCCCGTTTTCTTTATGAAACAGGTATGATAAAAGGACCGGTATCGGAAATCAAACGACTTGATGATGTTTTTCAGTTAAAACCTCCATTTCTTATGGATTTCTTTTAACCCCTATTTATATGGGGTTTTTTTATTTGAAAAGTTTAATATCAATCGAAACATTTCGGTTTATGATACGTCATATTTCGTGTAGCTGAAAAAGCGACGTGTATGCGCGCAAAAAACATAAATGGAAGCGAGCTTCACGTGTCATCTTGAACGTGGTTCATGTATAATAAACATTAGTGATTTTCCGATGAAAATGTAAGGCGGGATAGAATGAGTCGATATAAGAAACAGCAAAACCCCTTTTACCAAGGGGATTTGATTTTTATATTTGGTGTGTTTTTTATTATAAGTGTAATTGCGATTTATGCTGCCGGCCAGTTTGGGCAGTATGGGGACGATGCTTGGAAGAAACAAATTGTCTATTATATATTAGGTGCTATCGCTGTATTTGTATTGCTTTATTTCGATCTTGAGCAGTTAGAAAAACTTAGTTTGTATGTATTCTTATTCGGGATTCTGCTCTTATTGATATTAAGAGTGAGCCCTGAGTCAATTGCGCCTGAAAAAAACGGTGCGAAAAGTTGGTTTAAATTTGGTTCTGTTACGCTGCAGCCGTCAGAGTTTATGAAGATTGGTCTCATGATGGTGGTAGCCTCGGTAATTTCTAAGGCAAATCCTAAAAAAATCCGATCACTTACAGATGATGTTTATTTGTTATTAAAGATAGCGGGTGTTTCTGTAGTGCCAATCGGGCTTATTCTTCTCCAGGATGCCGGTACTGCAGGGGTTTGCATGTTTATTGTGATGGTCATGGTCTTTATGTCTGGTATAAACTGGAAGTTGATTGCGATTGTTGGCGGTGCAGGTATTCTATTCATTACTCTTATATTATTAGTCATGATTAATTTCCCTGATGTCGCCAAATCAGTGGGGATTCAAGAGTATCAAATTAAGAGGGTTACCTCTTGGGTATCTGATTCAAATGGAACAACTCAAGAAGATGCAAATAGCGGCTGGCAGGTTGACCAGGCAGTTATGGCAATTGGTTCGGGCGGCATCATCGGAAATGGCGTTCATAATCTAAAGGTGTATGTACCAGAGGGACAGACCGATTTTATTTTTGCTATTTTAGGTGAGAGTTTCGGGTTTTTAGGCTGTGCTATTGTCGTCATCATGTTTTTCTTCTTGATCTACAGACTTGTCGTTCTCATTGATAAGATACATCCTTATAGCCGCTTCGCTTCTTTCTTTTGCGTGGGATATACGGCGTTGATTGTCATTCATACATTCCAGAATATCGGTATGAACATCGGCATTATGCCTGTTACCGGGATTCCGCTGCTGTTTGTCAGTTACGGGGGAAGCTCGACGCTTGCCACGCTAATCTGCTTCGGCATTGTTTATAATGCGAGTGTACAGCTGACGAAATACAGAAGTTATCTGTTTAATTCTTAATATGCAGACAGCCTTGGCAGAGGCTGTCTTTTTTGTTGCAGAGCATTTTGCTTTTGAGTTCTCTTTTTTTCGGATATGATAAAAAATAGATAAGGAGGTTCTTGTGATGAATAACACAATCGAAACCATTTTGAATCATCGGTCGATCCGGTCTTTTACTGATCAGCTTTTGACAGCTGAAGAAATTGATATATTAGTGAAAAGTGCGCAGGCTGCGTCTACGTCCAGCTATGTGCAGGCGTATTCCATTATCGGTGTTTCCGATCCTGAGAAGAAACGCGAGCTGTCTGTGCTTGCAGGACCACAGCCTTACGTTGAGAAGAACGGGCACTTTTTTGTATTTTGCGCGGACTTGTATCGCCATCAAAAACTGGCTGAGGAAAAAGGCGAAAATATTTCTGAGCTGCTGGAAAATACGGAACTGTTTATGGTTAGTTTAATTGATGCTGCGCTTGCAGCTCAAAACATGAGCATTGCCGCAGAATCAATGGGACT
The DNA here is from genome assembly GCF_040784915.1 of Bacillus vallismortis. Taxonomy (GTDB): domain Bacteria; phylum Bacillota; class Bacilli; order Bacillales; family Bacillaceae; genus Bacillus; species Bacillus subtilis_G. Next base: position 3,951,019 of record NZ_CP160797.1, on the reverse strand, counting down.
AGGCATTTGTTATATCGGCGGCATTCGGAATGATCTGGACAAGGTGGCAGAGGTGCTGCAAACCCCAGATCACGTGCTTCCGCTCTTTGGCCTTGCAGTAGGGCATCCTGCGAACCTTTCCGGCAAAAAACCGAGACTGCCGAAGCAGGCTGTCTACCATGAAAATACCTATGACCTAAATGAAGAGAATTTTCGCCAAAACCTGAAGGAGTATGATCAAACGATTTCTGATTATTATAAGGAAAGAACAAAAGGCCAGCGTGTGGAGACGTGGTCTGACCAAATTCTTCAGTTTATGAAGCAAAAGCCGCGTACGTACTTAAATGAATATGTAAAAGAAAAAGGCTTTAATAAAAAATAATGCCGCAGCCTCTCTGTTGTTGACGGAGAGGCTTTTATGTTTCACGTGTAACATAATGCGACAAATAAAGACACGCTCAACCAAATAAATGAAACAGTGTGAGAAGGCTTTAGGTTCAGTGATACACTAGGATGAGGTGATAAGGATGATGACATTAAGCATTTTAGATCAATCTCCTGTTTCGGAAGGAAGTTCTGCTGAAACGGCGTTGAAGCAAACCGTCGAGCTTGCGCAGGCTGCCGAGGATCTTGGATATAAGCGATTCTGGGTATCTGAGCATCATTTTTCAAAACGGCTGGCTGGGTCCAGCCCTGAGGTGCTGATCAGTCATATAGCGGCGAAAACGAAGCGAATCCGTGTTGGCTCAGGCGGAGTCATGCTGCCGCATTACAGCGCTTATAAAGTAGCTGAGAATTTCCGTGTGCTGGAGGGGCTGACACCGGGAAGAATTGATCTCGGGCTTGGCAGAGCACCGGGGGGAATGCCGATTGCGTCATGGGCGCTGAATGACGGCGGGAAGCGCAATGCTGATCAGTATCCGCAGCAAATCAAGGAGCTGGCTATGTATTTGCATGATTTGGCGGATGGCAAACACCGTTTTCCGAATCTGACGGCAGCGCCGCATATTTCCACCGCGCCGGATGTGTGGCTGCTCGGCTCATCCGGAGAAAGCGCGCTGCTTGCCGCTGAGACAGGCGCTGGCTATATGTTTGCCCACTTTATCAATGGAGAGGGCGGAGAGGATACGGTCAGACAGTATAAGAGACGATTCAAGCCGTCTGTTTTAGGAGACATGCCTCGTGCGGCAGTCGCTGTTTTTGTTCTTTGTGCTGACACAGAGGAGAAGGCAGAGGAGCTTGCGGCAGTGCTTGATTTCACGCTTTTGGCGGGGGAGCAGGGCATCCCTTTAGAAGGAGTTCCTTCGTATAAAGCTGTCCGGGAAAATACGTATTCTCCGTATGAACAGAGACGAGTTGCTGATAATCGAAATCGAATGATTGTCGGCACGAAAGAACAGGTGAAGGCGCAGCTGTTGGCTTTAAGTAAAGCGTATGGCACGGAGGAAATCATGGCGGTAACCATAACGCATCATTTTGAAGATAAGCTTGATTCTTACCGCTTGTTACAGGAAGCATTTGCGAATGAATAAGAAGAAGCCCCGCCGATTCGGCAGGGCTTCTTCTTATTCCACGGTAAAAGGTTCTTCAGTCAGAACCTGGCTTGATTTGCCTTTGTTCGCGGCATAGGCGAGCAGGTAATATTCTCCGGCCGGAAGCTTGGTTCCGCCATTGATCGTGCCGTCCCAGTCAAAGTACCGATAGCCCTTATCTTGATTTTTATAGATGCCGGCTTGGCCTGCAAAATCAAGGTTGCTGTCATAGACGAGGAACGCCAGCTCTTCTGCTCCCGCAGGAAGATAGGTTTCAATTTGATAGGTGCCTTGTACAGATCCTTCGCTGACGGAGACAGATGTTACTCTCGGATAATCCGGCTCTTTGACGATCAGCAATGTAGGCATCTTAGCGACGGTTTTCCCGCCTTCTCTGACGATGACCGTTCCTTCATAGGTGCCGGCTTTTGTTTTCTTTGTATTGACCTTTACTTTTGCAGTAGCTTTTCCGGTTTTATGGGCCGGAATCACAACGCGGCTAGTGCCGGATGTGGAAATGCCGCTGCCGTTAAATGAGTATTCCAGCGTGTATGACTTTCTGATGGAAGATTGATTCTCAATTGTAAAGGTTTCTTTTTTCGTCTCGTTTTTGTTTTCCTTTAAGAATGTGCCGTATGAATAGCTTCCCGGTGAAACAATGGAGTCGGCTTTGATTGCATTCATGATTCTTGCGCTGCCTGCGCCTTGGGCGTTATGCGGGTACACTTCTCCGTCGCCGTCCTTTAAGGTGACAGCGGTATTCATGATGGCGGCTTTAATCTGTTCAACGCTCCATTTCGGTTTTGCTTGTTTGATAACGGCAACCGCTCCGGCAATATGAGGCGATGCCATGCTCGTTCCTTGTTTTGATCCGTAACCGTATGGGTTGTTAGGATCGTGTGTCGGGATGGTGCTGACGATATTGACGCCTGGTGCGGAAATATCAGGCTTAATCATCCATGTATCCATAACAGGGCCGCGGGATGAGAAATCAGCGACTTGTTCACCGAGCGCTTTTGAGACCGTCAACTTGAATGTTGCTTTTGTCTCGCCTGCTTTCATGGCGCTGATGAGTTTTTCACCGTCTTCTAATGAAAGTTTGATTGTTGGCACAGACATGCCAGGTACATTGGCTTCAATTTCACCAGATAGGTTGTTATATACAACCATGCCGATGGCGCCGGCTTTTTTGGCGTTGTCTGCTTTATCCACAAAAGCGATGCTGCCCCTTTTGACAACGGCGACTTTGCCTGTCAGATCTTTTCCTTCAAAGTCCTTTGCTTCGCCGATTCCGGCTTCGACAAGTTCAACTTCTTTGTTATTGAGCGCTTTAACGTCATTCTCTTTGTCATAGCCCATCACTTTTGCTGAAGAGTAGGAGCCGAATGTGACGGCGTATTCATTGAGCGGCAGCTGAGTCGCACCGACAGAAATCGCTTCTCTTGATGTGCCCGGTGATCCGACTGTCCAGCTGTTCGGTCCGCTGTTGCCGTTTGACGTAACCGCGACAACGCCTTCTGACATGGCCCAGTCAAGCGCTGTGCTTGTCGCCCAGTCCGGATTGTTTAAAGAGTTTCCGAGAGACAGGTTCATCACATCTGCTCCGTCCTGTACTGCACGTTCCACGCCGGCGATGACGTTTTCTGTTGTGCCGCTTCCGCCAGGGCCTAACACGCGATAAGCAAGAAGTGTGGCATCAGGCGCAACCCCTTTAATCGTTCCGTTTGCGGCAACAGTTCCGGCTACATGTGTTCCGTGGTCAGTAGATCCGCCCCTTGGGTCGCCCGTAGGTGTTTCTTTTGGATCGTAATCATTGTCTACAAAATCGTATCCTTTATATTGTCCGAAGTTTTTCTTCAAGTCAGGATGGTTGTATTCAACCCCGGTATCAATAATCGCCACCTTGACGCCTTTTCCTGTGTAGCCTAAATCCCATGCGTCGTTTGCTCCGATATACGGCGCGCTGTCATCCATTTGCGGAGATACGGCGTCCTCGGAGATCGTGACGTCTTTATCCTTTATATTGTCTGTTTTATACGTGACGTTTGGGTATACGGCTTTTACGTCTTTTACCGCGAGAAGTTTTGGAATTTCATTAGCTGGGAGTTTTATAGAAAAGCCTGAGAATACCTGCTCATATTCCCGGTTTACTTTTCCGTTTTTCACCGCTTTGATGGCCTTGTTTTTTGCTTTGGTGCGAGCGGTTTTCAGCTTGCTTTTCGTTTGGCTTTCACCTGCTTCCTTCGCCTCTGCCAAGGATTTTTCTTTTAACTCCACAATTACGGTTGTTTTTTTGCTAGTTGTCATGTCGATGTCACCGAATATCTCGGCTTTTTCCAGATCAGCCGACGTTTTTGAAGAAGCCGGAGCTGCCTGTATGCCTGTCATACCTGTGGATAACGTGAAAAATAAAATGAAACTTAGAAGCAGAAAGCGAATAATCCCATTTTTCAATGTGTTTCCCCCTTTGTGTTTTAGAAAAAATGTTAAAGACCTAGTATATATTTCTTGAAAATTCAAAAAAATCCTTGTGTCAAATGAACCATTTATTGAAATTCTATTGTGTATAAGGGAGGAGTTATACACAGAACCCTGTGCATAAGTGAATAAACCTGTGTATATATGTAGTTGGGAATATATGTTCCTATACAAAATATTGAGAGGGATTGTGGACATGTGGATATCTCTTGTGACTAAGTTGTTCTTAACTTTGGGATAACTTGTGTATAAAGTTTTTGAAGCGGTTCTCCAATTTTCATTTCATTTCTTTCAGCTTTCAACAAAACTTCTAAAAACTAGTTGGTTTTTTCACTCATATTGTGACAAAGAATTCTCTATTCGCGGTCTATCATAGAGTCATGAGTTTTGCTAGAGCCGCTAGTTTGCGAGAAAAGAAATCGGCCGTCTTTTCCCGCGGGCTGCGGCTGAGAAAACGGGCTGCTAAAAAGGCTGCCTGCCAAAAAGAAGCGGAGGGATGTTTTTCTATGAAACGTTTGCTTGTATCTTTACGGGTGTGGATGGTCTTTTTGATGAACTGGGTGACGCCGGACAGAAAAACTGCGGCTGCTGCGGTCTATTCGGCTCAGCGTACATACCAAAGAAAAGCGGCGGTGCAGGCCGCAGGACTTGTTTCGTTTTATGAATGGCGGATGGCTGTGAATGACGAAGAAAAGCAGAAAGCGAAAGCCGCCGCGCTTTATAAAAGAAGGTGTTTGCAAGCCTTCAAGGAATCGCCAAAGCAGGAGAGAGCTGGACCGCACCTTTACATGGCGGTCAAAAGGAGGTAAAATCCCAGTCAAAAGCAAATTGGCGGGAGAGATAGCCTCTTGAAAATCTATAAAGTATTAAACAACAATGCGGCTTTAATAAAAGAGGATAATCAGGAAAAAATCGTGATGGGACCGGGAATCGCATTTCAAAAAAAGAAAAATGATCTCATCCCTATGAATAAAGTGGAAAAGATCTTTGTCGTGCACGACGAGAATGAAAAGTTTAAACAAATCCTGCAAACGCTGCCGGAGGAGCATATTGAAATCGCTGAGGATATCATCAGCTATGCGGAGGGGGAGCTCGCGGCGCCGTTGAGCGACCACATTCATATCGCGCTTTCTGACCACTTGTCCTTTGCGATCGAAAGGGTTCAAAATGGGCTGCTTGTGCAGAATAAACTGCTGCATGAGATAAAGGCGCTCTATAAAAAAGAATATGAGGTCGGCCTGTGGGCAATCAGACATGTAAAAGAGACATTGGGCGTGTCTCTGCCTGAAGATGAAGCGGGTTATATTGCCCTTCACATCCATACGGCGAAGATGGATGCGGAGAGCATGTATTCAGCGCTGAAGCATACGACCATGATTAAAGAAATGATAGAGAAAATAGAAAACTACTTTAATCGAAAGGTGGATGAAAACAGCATTTCCTATCAACGCCTTGTCACGCATTTGCGATACGCGGTCAGTCGGTTGGAATCAAATGAAGCGCTCCATCATATGGATGAGGAGATGCTTTATTTCATCCAAAAAAAGTATTCATTTGCCTATCAATGTGCGCTGGAGCTGGCGGAGTTTTTGAAAAGTGAATATCAATTACATTTGCCGGAGTCCGAGGCCGGCTATATCACGCTGCATGTCCAGCGTCTTCAAGATCTCTCGGAATAACCGCTTTGACTTGCAGAGAGTGATCTCTGGAAGTTTTTTTATTTATCGGGATTGAGCGTGTAGTACATCCAGCCCATCATCACTATTCCTGCGGTCAGATTTCCGAGCGTAACAGGAATTAAGTTTCTGACCGCTCCCATCAGTGTCACCGTATCAGGGTGCTCGATCAAAAGTGCGATGGCGAATGTGCACATATTGGCAATGCTGTGCTCAAAACCTGAAATAAAGAAGCAGAAAACAAAAAGCATCATGGTAAACAGCTTGGCTCCTTCTCCTTTGAGAGACATCGGAATGAAAAAGGCGAGGCACACAAGCCAATTGCACAGCATACCTCTGAAAAACAGTTCGGAAGCTGACGGCTCCATTTTGTGCTCTGCCAGATGAATCAAAAAGGAATGAACAGAAGCCTCCTCAAAAAGTCCTGTCGCGCTGATCAGAATAGCAAATAGGATGGCGCCAATTAAATTGCCGGCATAGCTTGTCATCCACAGGTGCAGGGTGTCTCGCCAGCGAAGTTTTTTTCGGAGCGCGGTATAGGTGAAATAAAAGGTGTTGCCGGTAAATAAATCCCCGCCGCCGTAAGCAATCAGCAGAATAGCGGCTCCGAATGTGACAGCGGCTGCCGGAAAGGCAAACGGAGAATCAGCCATGAAGAAATAGCTGCCTGTTTTGCTTGCGGCTGTAATGCCGAAACCGATAAACATGCTGGCCAGAATGGATCTAAGCAAATAACGGAATTTACTGGAAATAAATATATTTTGTTTTTTTAAAGCGTACTGTTCAACCTTTTGCAATGCTTGAGTTTCCATGTTCTTTTCCTGCTTTCTTTGATGATTGAGCATAGTATAGCATGATATTGTGAAGTATTTCACAATTAAATTTTACGAATTTATGACTAAATGTTTTATCAAACTTTTTAACTAAAAAACAGTTGACGAAAACGCTGTCATGATTTATGATGAAAGCGTATTCTCAATCTGAATAAGCGGGATTGTGACTGGTAAAGCAGGCAAGACCTAAAATTTGCGTAGATGAAAAAGGATCGCTGTGTCCTTTATTCGTTGGCGAATTTTAGGTCTTTTTTGTTTAAATAAAAGGGGGAAAAACAGATGGATTACAAAGAGACTGCAAAACGCCTCACCGAGCTTCTCGGGGGCAAAGAAAACATTATCAGCGCGGCTCATTGTGCAACAAGACTGCGTTTAGTGATTAAGGATGAATCAAAGATAGATCAAACACAAGTAGAAGAGCTTGACGGTGTCAAAGGCGCTTTCAGCAGCTCTGGCCAGTACCAGATCATTTTCGGAACAGGCCTTGTCAATAAGGTGTACGATGCTTTTTCGAAGGAAGTTGATGTCGAGCGTGACGAACATGTAAATCACCAGGATGCGGCGAAAGAAAAACTGAATCCCGCTGCGAGATTTGCGAAAACGCTTTCTAATATTTTTGTTCCAATCATTCCGGCTATTGTCGCCAGCGGCCTGTTAATGGGCTTACTGGGTATGATCAATGCGTTTCATTGGATGAGCAAGGAGTCTGCTTTGCTGCAGCTGCTTGATATGTTTTCAAGCGCAGCCTTTATTTTCTTGCCGATTTTAATCGGGGTCAGTGCTTCAAAAGAGTTTGGCAGCAACCCTTACTTGGGAGCGGTTATCGGGGGAATCATGATTCATCCGACGCTTTTGAATCCTTGGGGGTTGGCGGAAGCAACACCAGATTTTATGCATCTTTTCGGATTTGATATCGCGCTTCTGGGCTATCAGGGGACTGTCATCCCTGTCCTGCTGGCGGTTTATGTCATGAGCAAGATTGAAAAATGGACAAGAAAAGTGGTTCCTCATTCGGTAGATTTGCTTGTTACACCATTTGTCACAGTGATTGTCACCGGGTTTGTCGCTTTTATCGCGATTGGTCCTTTGGGCAGAGCACTTGGCTCCGGCATTACGATTGCGTTAACTTATGTGTATGATCATGCCGGTTTTGTTGCGGGTCTGGTTTTCGGGGGGACTTATTCACTTATTGTATTGACAGGCGTTCATCACAGTTTCCATGCGATTGAGGCAGGACTTATTGCTGATATCGGCAAAAACTACTTGCTGCCGATCTGGTCAATGGCGAATGTCGCACAGGGCGGGGCCGGCCTTGCCGTCTTCTTTATGGCGAAAAAGGCAAAGACAAAAGAAATCGCGCTTCCGGCTGCATTCTCTGCTTTTCTCGGCATTACTGAGCCAGTCATATTCGGAGTCAATCTTCGCTACCGTAAGCCATTCATCGCCGCGATGATCGGAGGCGCATTGGGCGGTGCGTATGTCGTCTTTACACATGTTGCTGCAAACGCTTACGGGTTAACAGGGATTCCGATGATCGCCATTGCTGCGCCGTTTGGCGTTGGCAACTTGATCAACTATCTGATTGGGATGGCCATAGCGGGAGTGTCATCGTTTACCGCAGCGTTTATTATGAAGATTAATGAGGATGAGGGGAGAAAAAAATGACATCACATGATCAGGAGCTTCGTCGCCGGGCATATGAAGAAGTGGAGAAAAAAGAGCCTATCGCTGACAGTGATCCGCACCGCCAGCATTTTCATATCATGCCGCCGGTTGGGCTGCTGAATGACCCGAATGGCGTTGTATATTGGAAGGGCAGCTTTCATGTGTTTTTTCAGTGGCAGCCGTTTCAGACGGGGCACGGCGCGAAATTCTGGGGCCATTATACGAGTCAGGATGCTGTGAATTGGAAGCGGGAAGAGATTGCGCTGGCGCCGAGTGATTGGTTCGATAAAAACGGCTGCTACTCGGGCAGCGCTGTCACGAAAGACGGTCGGCTTTATCTGTTTTACACTGGAAATGTCAGGGATCAGGAGGGGAACCGAGAAACATATCAATGCCTTGCTGTATCTGATGACGGGCTGACCTTTGAGAAGAAAGGTGTTGTCGCCCGCCTTCCAGAAGGATACACGCCGCATTTTCGCGATCCGAAAGTATGGGAGCATGAAGGCACATGGTATATGGTGATTGGCGCGCAAACGGAGAATAGGCAAGGACACGCTGTGTTGTTTGCTTCTGATAACCTGACGGAGTGGAGATTTCTCGGCCCGGTAACTGGCGCAGGCTTCAATGGGCTGGACGATTTCGGGTACATGTGGGAATGCCCTGACTTGTTTACTCTTCAGGGGTCCGATGTGCTGATTGTCTCACCTCAGGGTCTTGAGGCAGACGGTTTTCATTATCAGAACGTGTATCAATCAGGTTATGTTGTCGGGCGTCTTGATTATAACAAGCCTGAACTGAAGCATGGCGATTTTATTGAGCTTGATCAAGGTTTTGACTTTTACGCTCCGCAAACACTTGAAGACGATCAGGGAAGGCGGATTTTGTTTGCATGGATGGCGGTGCCTGATCAGGATGAAGGATCTCATCCGACAATTGACTATCACTGGATTCACTGTATGACGCTGCCGAGACAGCTGACGCTATCAGGGCAGAAACTGATTCAGCAGCCGCTGCCTGAGCTGAAAGCCATGCGCAGGAATGAGAAGAACATACAAATCAACATGCATGGATCATCTGGGACGCTTCCAGTTGAAAACCCTGAAAGAGCTGAGATCTTGATCGAAGACATTGAGACAGAGTCCGGTTTTTCAATCAGTATCCGGGGAACGGCTGCGTTCTCCTTTGATCAGAACGAGGGGGTTATTACGCTGGAGCGAACGAGCTTCGACGGAAAACGAACAGAAGCGAGACATTGCCGCATCAAGGATTTGCATACCGTGCACATGTTTATCGACGCGTCATCTATAGAAATCTTTATCAATCATGGAGAAGAGGTCTTTAGTGCAAGATATTTTCCTTTCCCCGGAAATCATGACGTGACAGCCAGTTCGACCGGAAAATCTGAAATGAATGTCGGAATTTGGACACTTATGTAGAAAATCCTTCTATTTTCTTATGTGAAATCTGTGCCATCTGTGCTATTCTTCAACGATAACCTACTATTTTTTTCTGTAAAAGGAGTTGTTTTCTTGAATATACATGAACAGAAGATAACACCGGAATGTTTGGAAAAGGCTGCGGACCAGGTTGAAGATAAGCGGGAAGAATATAAGGATGTTCTGCTGCAGCTGAAAAAAATGCTTGGCGGGACCGCACCGCACAGTGAAACGGCGGAAATTCTTTCACGGGCATATGAGCAAATGAAGGAATACGCACTTTTTGTTCAGTCGATAGAAACATTTTTGAGGAAATCTGCGAACAATTTAAAAATCAAATAAACAGGCTGCCGATGGGATCGGCAGTTTTTTTTGTGAAAAGTTATTGGTTATATAAAAAAGGCTGCCTCTAAGTAAGGCAGCCGATGTTGTTTATGATTGTTTATCCAGACGCTGCGCAGAATGCTTCGTAGGTCCGACATACTGGTTTAGCGGGAAGGATTCTTTAATGGCAGCGGTAATGAATTCTTTCGCTGTGTAGATGGCTTTTTTGACTTCCGCACCTTTGGCGAGCTCCGCTGTCACGGCTGCTGAGAACGTACAGCCTGCGCCATGGGTATAAGGCGTATCGATCATTTCGCTTTCGAGGACTTCCGCTGTTTCTCCGTCATAGAGTACATCAACGGCTTTTTCGTGTTTGAGTTTGCCTCCGCCTGTAATGACGACATATTGGGCGCCGAGTGCGTGAATTTTTTTAGCAGCTTCGATCATATCGTCAACTGTTTTTAATTCATCCATGCCGCTGAGCTGGCTGGCTTCAAACAGATTCGGTGTAATGACAGTGGCTAGCGGCGCTAATTGTTCCCGCAGGGCTTGGGCGTGCTCCGGATAAAGGACTTCATTTGCCCCTTTGCAAACCATGACCGGGTCAATCACCACATTTTTTAATTGTTTTTCTTTGATCGTTTTTGCCGCAAGCTCGATGATATCAACGGTTGGCAGCATTCCTGTTTTCATGGCGTCCACTCCGATGCCGTCCGTAATCGTTGCAAGCTGGGCGCGGATTGTATCAGTATCGATCGGGAATACCTGATGGTCCCAGCTGTTGTTCGGGTCCATCGCGACGATCACTGTTAAGGCGGTCATCCCGTATACGTTTTTCTCTTGAAATGTTTTTAAATCAGCTTGAATCCCAGCACCGCCGCTGGAATCTGAGCCGGCAATGGTAAGTGCTTTATGCATAGACATGTCTTGAACCTCCATCATGTTTTGTCTTTCATTATAGTTAGATTTTCTCTGTATCACAATATAGAAGATCTATAGGAATCATTTGACAATACTAAAGAGCTTTCGTAAAATGCTACATAAGAAAACTAGGTAGGGGTTTTGTGATGTTAAATCGTGAGCTGGTGAAGGGCAGCACTGTGATATTGGTATTGACGCTTCTGAACGAGCGGCCGATGTACGGCTATGAGCTTGTAAAAGAAATGGGAACCCGCAGCGGAAATGAATGGCAGATGAAAGAAGGGACCTTGTATCCTTCTCTTCACAAGCTTGAACGCCAAGGGGTTATTTCTTCCTTTTGGGAGAAGCAGGAGAAAGGGCCGGACCGCAAATATTATCGGATTACAGATGAAGGCAAAGAGGTGCTGGCGGAACGCACGAAGGAATGGAGCGTATTTTCGGCTATGATGGACCGAATGTTGAAGCGGGGCGGGCAGAATGGATAAAGAAACATATTTGTCTGAAATCAAAAATGGACTTATAGGGCTTCCAGAAGGAGAGACGATAATAGAAGAGATTGAGAGTCATATTGAACATCATCTGCTCCACTCTCTTCAGGAAGGGAAGAGTGAGGCGGAAGCTATGCAGATTTTATTGCAGACGTTCGGAACACCAGCTGACATTGTTTCTTCGTTTAAGAAAGAACAGCCTGTAACGTTCCGTGTGTTTTTGGTGTTCCATCTTTTCTGTAACAGCGCACTATTCGCTGTCGGCATCGCTATTACGACGATGCACGTCTGGCTTGAATCGCCTATTGTTCAAGCAGTATGGAAAGGCATTTCTGTTTCTGTGTGGCTGATCTTAGCTGCATATATCATGTACTGGGTGCTGATTGGGTATCAAGGGGTGAGGGAGTTTGGAAAACGCGGAGAAAAGCTAGTTTTACAAACGATTCAAATCTCTATAGTGCCAAATATCATTTTTATGCTTGTATTTCTGTTCAATGTGATTCCTGCTGCGCTGTTTCAATCCTTTCTGACGCCTTGGTTTGTCGGAATTTGCGCTTGTGCAACACTGTTATTTCCGTTATTCGGCCGAATAGGCTGTTATATTGGCAGGCGTCAGCTTGCCTGATTTTTTAGGTATATGCATAGAATTTCTATGTAAGGAAGGTGTATGTCGTGAAGCTTAGCTCTTGTTTATATGGTTTTTTCGTTCATGGCGCAGTATTTTTGTTTACTGGCGGCTGCATGCTCTTGGCTATGTTAGCCAGCTTGCCTTTTGTTTTTCTTCTTGGATGGCTGCCTGATGTCGTCTTTACAGCCGGTGCCATTCTTATGCTGTTATGTTCATATGCTTATGTCTGGTTTTGGGCGGTCAGGTTTGCATATAACCAGAAAATGCGCCTGTTTGATGTTCAATTGGGGTCCTTTGTGCTGCTGGCCTTCATGATAAGTTTGTTTTTATTGGATGGATCTAGTATGAAAGACATCGTGATGAATTGGGACGATACAGGCTGTGCTTTTGTTCCGCCGGCTTTTACTTTTTTGTGTCTTTCTTATGCACTTGTGCTGCTTCCGGTCTATCAATCTAAGCTGTGGCATCTGATCCTTCCGAATAGCGTACGTCTGAAAGATCTCTTTCATGTATTTGGAGATCTGGCACTGATCTTGGTGCTATTGATCGGTGCCACATTATTGTTTCTATCATTCTAGTTTACTGTTTCAGTAGGATATTCCCACTGATCTCCCGTCCAATATATGTTTTAATAGTACATGACTATGAAAATGTGAAGGAGAGCATCATGAAGATTTCTATCGTAATTGTGACCTATAATCGGATTCCGGCTTTGTGTGAGCTTCTGGAGTCGATTTCGCAGCAGACCTTGAAGCCTTATGAAGTCATTATTGTGAATGATGCCGGGGAATCGGTCGTGCCGGTCAAAGCACTGTATCCGGAGCTGCCGATTGCTGTCATCAATTTAGAAAAGAACTCGGGGCATGTGGCTGCGAGAAATGCCGGTGTAAAAGAAACGTCTGGCGATTGCATTATGCTTTGTGATGACGATGATTTCTTTACACCGGGGCATGTGGAGAGAATGGCGAAGGAAATAGAAACGGCGGATTTCGTTCATTCTGATGCGGAGATTGTCTCATTTGAAGAGAAAAACGGAACAAGATATCCAATTTCGCGGAAGCTGTTTGCTTATACCGCTGACTACGAGGATATGAGAGTGTTCTCTACATATGTGCCGTCGGGAAGCATGTACAGACGTTTTCTGCATGCTGAAATCGGTTATTTCGATGCTGATGTGCACAATTATTGGGACTGGGATTTTTATTTGCGCGCGGCGAAGGATTACCGGGTGAAGCGTGTCCCTTGCGCCAGTGTGATGTATGCCTTCAGTGACGCGGGAGACAATCAGTCCGCGGACCTTGGCGCCAAGCGGAAACAATATTTGGATCGTTTAAGTGAAAAGCACGGACTCGGGGAACTGCCGACGAAAAACTTTGCCGTCCTGCTTGAAGAGCCTGAGATGAAAAGACGGGAAGCAAAAAGTGAAATCGTTTGGGATGGCAAACCTGTCTATTCCAGACTTCATCGTACGTAAGGGAGGCCTGAATCTTGAAACAGATTTTAGAAGACAGCTGGTGGAATCAGCTGGAAGAAGAGTTTGAGAAACCGTATTATCAAGAGCTCAGAGAAATGCTGAAGCGGGAATACGCGGAGCAAACGATTTATCCGGACAGCCGGGATATTTTTAATGCGCTGCATTATACCCCATTCGATGATGTCAAGGTGGTCATTCTCGGCCAAGACCCGTATCACGGGCCAGGACAGGCTCAGGGTTTAAGCTTCTCCGTAAAGCCGGGTGTGAAGCAGCCGCCTTCATTAAAAAATATCTTTCTTGAGCTGCAGGAGGACATCGGGTGCAGCATTCCGAACCACGGGTCGCTTGTCAGCTGGGCAAAGCAAGGGGTTCTCTTGCTAAACACTGTGCTGACGGTAAGACGCGGACAGGCAAATTCTCATAAAGGGAAAGGCTGGGAGCGGCTGACGGACCGGATTATTGACGTGTTGAATGAAAGGGAGCAGCCGGTAATCTTTATTTTGTGGGGCCGGCATGCCCAAATGAAAAAAGAACGGATCGACACGTCCAAGCATTTTATCATTGAATCGACGCATCCCAGCCCGTTTTCGGCAAGAAACGGATTTTTCGGGAGCAGACCGTTTTCCCGGGCGAATGCGTGCTTAGAGAAAATGGGAGAAGCGCCGATTGATTGGTGTATAAAGGATTTGTAAAAAGCGCGGATCATCTGCGCTTTTTTATTTGAGTATTTTCCGAATCATTCGCAGCCCGTTTTTGGAAGAAGGATAACGAAAAGCGATGTCGAAGCGGTTCGTTTGTTTGACGACGCTTTTTTTGTGCGTAAATGTGTTAAAGCTGTCAAATCCGTGATAGCTGCCGATACCGCTTTCTCCGACGCCGCCGAATGGCAAATACGGTGTCGCGACGTGCATTAGCGTATCATTGACACAGCCTCCGCCAAACGACAGATTCTCTAAAACAGACCGCTCGATTTCTTTGTTTGTGGTAAAGACGTACAGGGCGAGTGGCTTCGGGCGCGATTGGACTTTCTCAATGACTTCATCGATATCGCCGTACGTAAACAGCGGAAGAATCGGCCCGAAAATCTCCTCCTGCATCACAGGAGAGTCATCCTCCACTTGGTCAAGAATCGTCGGCGCTATTTTGTGGTGATCAGAATCAGATTGTCCGCCTGTGAGCGGGACGCCATTATTTAGAAAATCGAGCAGCCGCCGATAGTGGCGCTCACTGACGATTTTGCCGTACTGCGGATTCCGTTCGGGCTGAGGGCCGTAAAATTCATTGATCGCACGCTTCATTTCTTCTGTGAGCTTTGTTTTGATGTCTTCGTGAACAAATAAATAATCCGGTGCGATGCAGGTTTGTCCCGCATTCGTAAATTTCCCGAAGACAATGCGTTTAGCGGCAAGCTGTATGTCCGCATCCTTATGGACAATACAGGGGCTTTTGCCGCCAAGCTCCAAGGTAACGGGTGTTAATTGTTTGGCCGCAGCCTCCATGACGATTTTCCCCACGGCAACGCTGCCAGTGAAGAAAATATAATCGAAGGGCTGCTGTAGTAACGCTGTGCTGACGTCGGGCCCGCCTTCCGCCATAGCGACATAATCATTTGGAAAAACGCTGCTGATGAGGTTGGAAAGAACAGCGGAAACAGCCGGCGTATATTCCGACGGTTTGAGAACGACCGTGTTCCCGGCGGCAATGGCTCCAATCAAGGGAGAAAGCGCCAGCTGCAGGGGATAGTTCCATGGCGCAACCACTAAAACGGTTCCATACGGCTCAGGGATGATGATGCTTTTGGAGCCTAGATGGGTCAGCGGTGTTTTGACTCGTTTCGGCTTGGCCCATTTTCCCAGCCGTTTCATCACAAAGCTGATTTCCTCCAACACAATTCCGATTTCCGTTGTGTATGCTTCTTGTTCGGATTTGTTGAGATCTTGATAGAGAGCGGCTGTGAGATCAGCTTCATGTGTTTTGATGGCTTGTTTCAGCTTCTGCAACAGGTCCAGTCTCGATTCTAGCGGTCTCGTGTGCCCCGCCGCAAAATATGCTTTATGCTTGCTGACGATAAAGGGTATGCTGTTCATTCCATCGCTCCTTTTTTGTAAGGTATGGTGATTTATTATGTGAAAAATTTCTTCTGCTTGTCAAATGCGCAAGGTTTGTTAGAAAAAATCACAAACTCATATCTGCGTTTGTGGCGGGAATTTGATAAAATGCAGGAAGACGATAAATATTCTGGAGGGTTCTTGATGAACATTCATATATCTGCTTTGATTCAAAAAATGGAAGAGGAGCTCAAAAAAGCGAAGACGGCTGAGCTAGATGAGGAGCTGAAGCGCTCGGTAGCGGTTGTCCGTTCTTTGTGTGACGTCGTGCTGGATCAGCCGGAGGCCGCGAGCGCGCCCCGCATCCAGCCGAGCAGCACGCCAAGTCCTGCCGCGCCGCCATCGACAGACCAGTTGATGATGGAAAAAATGATGGGAAGCGCGGGATTAAAAAATTATCGAAAGCAGGAAAAAGAGAAGCAGGAAGAGGACGGAAACGGAGAGTCTTTATTTGATTTTTAATGAGAAAGGTTGAGCGCACGTGAAATTGTTTCTTGGCGCGCTGCAATGGACAGCGTTTATCATTGCTGCGGCGATTGTTGTTCCGGTGGCGGTTGCCCAGTCGTTTCATCTGGATCACTCAGATTCTGCGAGATTGATCCAGAGCACATTTTTTGTATTGGGAATTGCCGCAGTCATTCAGTGTTTGAAAGGCCACAGACTGCCGATCAATGAGAGCCCCGCCGGCTTGTGGTGGGGCGTGTATACGATCTACGGCGGGCTGACGGGAACTGTTTTTGCAACTTACGGGGACACACTGCGCGGTTTGCAGGGAGCTCTTCTTGTAAGCGCTGTATGTTTCTTTTTGTTAAGTATCTTCAAGGTCATTGACCGGCTCGCAGCCTTGTTTACTCCGGTTGTAACGGGGGTCTATTTATTGCTGCTTGTCATGCAGCTGAGTCAGCCCATTATAAAAGGAATTCTCGGAATCGGCTACCGCAAGGACGGTGTAGACGGCCTTGTATTTGGTCTTGCTCTTGTTGTAGTCGCCGCCGCCTTTATAATGACAAATTCGAACATCACGTTTTTTAAGCAATATTCTATTTTATTGGCTCTGTTCGGCGGATGGGTGCTGTTTGCGGCTGCCGGAGCGGCAAAGCCGATGGAAATGCCTGATCGGCTGTTTCAGCTGCCCTCCCTATTTCCTTTTGGCAAACCTTTATTTAACAGCGGTCTTATCATCACCTCCATTTTTATTACCATCTTGCTGATCGTGAATATGCTGGCGAGCATGAAGGTTGTGGACATCGCTGTAAAAAAATTCGGCAAACAGCCGGATGGGCGGCATCATGAACGCCATGCCGGTTTTGCCGCCTCATTCAGCCATCTGCTGAGCGGTTTGACGGGAGCGATTGCACCGGTTCCGATTTCGGGAGCAGCGGGTTTTATTGAAACGACAAAAATGCCCTCTAAAAAACCGTTTATGCTCGGCAGTATTTTCGTTGTTGTGATCAGCGTGATCCCGTTTTTTATGAATGCGTTTGCGAGCCTGCCGTCACCCGTTGGATTTGCGGTAAACTTTGTTGTGTTTTCCGCGATGGGCGGTCTGGCCCTTGCAGAATTTGATTCATATGAGAAAGCGGAACTGAAAAGGGTGCGGTCTGTGATCGGCACCTCGCTGTTGACGGGGGTCGGCATTATGTTTGTTCCTGAAACTGCCTTAAAGGGTTTGCACCCGGTATTTATTTCTCTGTTAAGCAACGGGCTTGTATTAGGAACGCTTGTTGCAATAGCGTCAGACCAGTTCCAGCTTTGGCGCAGGAGAAAATCCGACAATCTCGTGTCATCGGAGAACAAATATTGAATTTTAGTATAGGTGCGATAAGATAAAGGATATGAGTTTAACGAAAAGGCGGGAGAGCTAGATGAAAGTTTTTATCATATTAGGGGCCATTAACGCCCTGCTTGCTGTGGGACTCGGGGCATTTGGCGCTCACGGATTAGAAGGGAAAATTCCTGATAAATATCTTCAGGTGTGGCACACAGGTGTGCAGTATCATATGTATCACGCCCTTGGGCTTTTCGTTGTCGCCTTCCTGGCCGATAAATTATCCGGCATCGGCAGTGTCACGACAGCCGGTTGGCTGATGTTTGCGGGAATTGTGCTGTTTTCCGGAAGCTTATATATTCTCAGTTTGACGCAAATCTCCATTCTTGGGGCCATTACCCCGCTCGGCGGTGTGGCGTTTATTATTTCTTGGATCATGATCATTGTCGCAGCCGTCAAATATCTATAAAAAAAAGCCAATCCTCATCATATGAGTGATTGGCTTTTACTTTATCTTGGCGAATAGGATGCCATGGAATATGGATACGTATACGCAATTTCTTCATCAAATGTAATGTAATCGAGGTAGATGGTCAGGAGCAGGTAGCGAGTTCCTGATTTCGGGTCGCTGATGATAATGTGATCCCGTCCCGCAGCCTCGATGACGCCGCGAAAGATCTTTGAGCCCCATTCCTTGCTGTTTTCAAATGTCATATAAATGGTGGCCGTTTTTCCCCTGTTCAGTCGCAAAATGTTCTCAATGTACGATTCCTCAACAGGCAGCATGCCGGGAATGCTTTGGCCGGGCGCCGACGGTGTCGGCCCCGATGGAATTTGAAACCCGCCGCCCTGCTGGCCCGGGAATCCGAATCCTTGCTGGCCTTGCTGCATTGGCATCATTGGCTGCATCCCCATCGTCTGCATTTGCGCGCCTTGACCTTGCTGCGGGTACGGATTGGCGCCGTACTGAGGCTGATATCCCTGCATATTATCAAATCCCTGCATTTGCTGATATTGATTTTTTTTCGGTTTCATATCGTTCCTCCTTTTTATGAAAACCATTCAAAACAAGTTCCGGATGTATAGATGAACGCTCCGCGATGACTCACCTCCGATGGAAAACGATCTTAGTCGCTGGTGCGATTTTTATCTCTTTCACCTTATGAGGCTGATGCTTGGAATATGCGGAAAAAGAACAGCGGACGGGCCAGATTTTCGTCTGGGCAGCCGCTGTTTTTCGTAGGCATACACAAACTTTTCGCGCATATTGGTTTGTATCCCTAGCGCAACTTGCGCATAAGCAACATAAGATAACGTTAGTTTCAGGTGTGAAGTTTCAAGAAGGAGGTGTAGGATTTGCCGAAAGTATCAGTCATTATGACGAGTTATAACAAAAGCGATTATGTGGCAAAGTCCATTTCCAGCATACTTTCACAAACGTTTTCCGATTTTGAATTGTTTATTATGGATGACAACTCCAATGAAGAGACGCTAAATGTAATCCGTCCTTTTTTGAATGATAACCGAGTGCGTTTTTATCAAAGCGATGTATCTGAAGTAAAGGAAAGAACGGAAAAAACAAGATACGCGGCGCTGATCAATCAGGCGATTGAGATGGCCAAGGGTGAATATATCACCTATGCGACGGATGACAACGTCTATATGCCGGACCGGCTCTTAAAAATGGTGAAGGAGCTCGATGATCATCCTGAAAAGGCTGTGATTTACTCAGCCTCCAAAACCTATCACTTAAACGAGGATCGCGACATTGTAAAAGAAACTATCAGGCCGGCCGTTCACGTGACGTGGAACGCGCCGTGCGCCATCGACCATTGCTCGGTGATGCACAGGTATTCTGTGCTTGAGAAGGTAAAGGAGAAATTTGGCTCCTATTGGGATGAAAGCCCGGCGTTTTACAGGATCGGGGATGCCCGGTTCTTTTGGAGGGTCAACCATTTTTATCCGTTTTACCCGCTGGCTGAGGAGCTGGATCTGAATTATATTACCGACCAATCGATTCACTTTCAGCTGTTTGAATCAGAAAAAAATGAATTCGTCAGGAACCTTCCTCCGCAGCGCAATTGCCGAGAGCTGCGTGAATCATTAAAAAAGCTTGGGATGGGGTGAGAGCTTGTCGGCCTATTTAAGCAATTATTGGGTGCTGTACCGGAAGTATGTAGAGCTTTTTGACAGACTTCGCTACAAGGGGATTCCGCTTGGGCTTATCAGTAATTTTTATCAATACATCAGCCCGGAGCTAAGGGTGATGATGGATGAAGAGCCGGAGTTATTCGGAGCGGTGGATCAGCATATCGATGAAGGGCAGATTCAGCCGTTTTTTGAAGAAAAAATACGAAGTATAGCCAAAATAAACAACATACCAGGTAAGGGAAAAGTCATTTTGCACTTTGATTATCTGCGTTTTACAAACGAAAATTACTATCAGTTCGATCCTGAAAAAACAGCTGTTTTGGCCCGGTGGAGTTTGCCTGATTATTGTGATCTGCCTGTGATAAGCAAGCGTGAGATTACGGAATCATGCCAAAAAGGTGATCCGAAGCCGTATCTCGAAACAGCCTGTTCGATTCTCGCCCCTTTTGATGACCACCCTGCATTCGGTGATCAAGCGTTTCGCGATCGGCTTTACAAAGATATACCTTTATTTATGGAAGCCATTGATACGGTTGATGCGCTGTTTGAGCAGGAGAAGATTTCTGCTGTTGTCGTCGGAACGGCAGAAGATATTTACAGCAGGGTGCTCGCTCTTACGTGTGAAAAGAGAGGGGCCGTCAGCATTTGTCTTCAGCATGGCGCATTGATGGGAGATGAAGCCTTCATTCCTGTTTTTACAACCTATCAGGCTGTTTTTGGCGCTTATGAAGCGGAGTGGTTCAAACGAAAAGGCTGTAAACCTGAGCAGATTCTCGTAACGGGACATCCCCGCTTCGATCAGATATTTAACAGAACCCCTATCGACATGTCCGTATTCTATCGAAAACTTGCTTTTCATCCATCCAAAAAAATCGTGCTTATTGCGACCCAGCCTTTTTCGGAAGATTTTTATTCCGGTTTGCTAGAAGAGCTTTCTGATCAGAAACAGCTGCAAATCATCATCAAACCCCACCCTTGGGAAATCGGGAAAAATAAGCTGGATCTGTATCACGCTGCGGCGAAAAAACATAATGCCTGCAGAGTCATCAAAAAGGAGATGGAGCTGTATGATTTGCTGCCGTATGCTGACGCGGCAGTGACGCAAACCTCAACAGTCGGACTTGAAGCCATGCTGTTTCAAAAACCTGCATTGATCGGGAAATCATCCGGAACCCGCACGTATCCGTATTATGAATCTCTTGGCGGTTTTATATTTGATCAGCCGGATGAACTGGCGCGCACCTTGATTGCGGTTCTTCGAAGTCCCTCAGTGCATCAAAAAGCAGAAGAGGCGCGTCTGGCATTCACAGCAGCTAATTACCCGGTGGCAGAATCAACAAATGCCTTATTTGCGGAATTGAAAGACAAAACAGGGGTTGATTACAGGCGGGAAGATACTGAATAAAATGATAGGAGCGCAAAGAAATGGTGCAAAAGAGAAATCATTTTCTTCCTTACTCTTTACCGTTAATCGGCAAGGAAGAAATTCAGGAGGTTACAGAAACGCTTGAATCGGGATGGCTCTCCAAAGGCCCGAAGGTTCAGCAGTTTGAAAAAGAGTTTGCCTCGTTTGTCGGGGCGAAGCACGCCGTGGCGCTGAATTCATGTACGGCCGCCTTATTTTTGGCTTTGAAAGCAAAAGGAATCGGGCCGGGTGACGAGGTCATTACCTCTCCGCTTACGTTCAGCTCGACCGCCAATACAATTATTCATACAGGAGCGACGCCTGTGTTTGCGGACATTGACGAAAACACGCTCAATATTGATCCGGTAAAGCTTGAGGCGGCCCTCACACCGCGAACGAAAGCAGTTGTACCCGTCCACTTTGGCGGGCAGTCCTGCGATATGGATGCGATATTGGTAATTGCCCAAAAGCATGGCTTATTCGTTCTTGAGGATGCGGCACATGCTGTGTATACGACTTATAAGCAAAGAATGATCGGTTCTATCGGGGACGCGACGGCATTCAGCTTTTACGCCACCAAAAACCTGGCGACAGGGGAAGGCGGCATGCTGACGACAGACGATGAGGAGCTTGCCGATCACATCCGGGTGCTGAGCCTTCACGGCATGAGCAAAGCCGCGTGGAACCGTTATTCTTCAAATGGCAGCTGGTATTATGAAGTCGAATCGCCCGGCTATAAGATGAACATGTTTGATCTGCAGGCGGCTCTCGGTCTTCATCAGCTGAAACGTCTGGATGAGATGCAGAAACGGAGAGAAGAGATTGCCGGCCGCTACCAAGCCGCTTTTCAGCAGATTTCGGGACTGATCACGCCGTTTGTCCATGATGACGGCAGGCACGCTTGGCATTTATATGTTCTGCAAGTGGATGAAAAACAGGCCGGTGTCACGCGCAGCGAAATGATTACGGCTTTAAAGGATGAATACAATATCGGCACAAGCGTTCATTTTATTCCCGTGCACATTCATCCGTATTATCAAAAGCGATTCGGGTTTAAGGAAGAGGACTTCCCGATCGCGATGAATTACTATAAACGAACCCTGTCGCTCCCGCTTTATCCATCAATGTCTGACGAGGATGTAAATGATGTCATTGAAGCTGTGCGGGCTATCGTAAAAGGGGCTGGTTAAGTGTACACGGTAAAAGAAAATGTCTCCAAAGAGGCGATTGAGAGTTTTCTCCACAGCAGGCAGCTTACACTGGACGTTCCCTATCAATTTTCCCTCGGCCTTTTTGAAAACAGCGGGCTCCAAGGCGTCTTGCTTTATGAAGACTCTCTGTGGGAAGGCAAGATTCTTCAGAAGAAAGTCATGAACGTCAAGCTTCTGGCGGCAAACAGCACCGGGCAGCTGAAGAGGCTGTTTCAAGCGTTTTATTCTGTAAGGCAAATGGATGAAACGGATTTTATCTTTGTTCGCGTTCCGGCTGAAGATATCGGAGCCGCGCATGTGATACAGCAGCAGCCGTCCTCTTACTTTGTCGGCAGTTTGCTGAAGCTGGCGAATCCCCCGTCTTTATATGACAAAACACCGCCATTTTTTGAACTGGGTCCGCCTGAGCCCGAAGACACAGAAGCGATATGTGAGCTGGCCCGCGACTCGTTTACCAAAAGCAGATATTTTCAAGATCCTTATCTCAGCCGCGAAGCAGCAAGCAAAATTTTTCAGGAGTGGACACGAAACAATCTGAATGGAAGGGCCGCTGTCAATGTTGCCGCTAAGCATAATGGCGAGGTCATCGGTTATCTTCAGGGCTTATCCAGAGAAGATGAATGTATTCTCGATTTGATGGCTGTGAAGCCGGGATTCGAAGGCAAACGTGTCGCGTTTCATTTATTGGCGAATCTCATAGAACACCCGTTGATCCAGAAGCATAAAACGGTAACAGCGGGGACGCAGCTTCACAATGTAAGGGCGATCCGCCTTTATGAAAGAATGGGCTTCACCGCTGAACAATCGTATTACTATTATCATATTTGGCCGGGCAAGGAGGCGAAATAATGGCAACGTTTCAGATCGCGAATAAAACTGTGGGCAAAGACGCTCCTGTATTTATTATTGCCGAGGCGGGAATTAATCATGACGGAAAGCTTGATCAGGCTTTTGCGCTGATTGATGCAGCGGCGGAAGCCGGCGCGGATGCCGTGAAATTTCAAATGTTCCAGGCTGATAAGATGTACCAGAAAGATCCTGGTTTGTACAAAACAGCGGCTGGCCAGGACGTCTCTATTTTTTCTTTGATTCAATCCATGGAAATTCCCGCTGAGTGGATTTCCCCGCTTTTGGATTACTGCCGCGAAAAGCAGGTGATCTTTTTAAGCACAGTATGTGACGAAGGGTCAGCCGACCTGCTTCAGTCCACCTCGCCGAGCGCTTTTAAAATCGCATCCTATGAAATTAACCATCTTCCGCTGCTCAAATATGTCGCCCGACTGAACAGGCCGATGATATTCTCGACAGCCGGAGCGGAAATTTCTGATGTTCACGAAGCGTGGAGCACCATCAGGGCAGAGGGCAACGATCAAATCGCCATTATGCATTGTGTGGCGAAATACCCTGCGCCGCCGGAGTACAGCAACCTCAGCGTCATTCCGATGCTTGCCGCCGCTTTTCCTGATGCTGTGATCGGCTTCTCCGATCACAGCGAGCACCCGACTGAAGCGCCGTGTGCCGCGGTTCGGCTCGGAGCAAAACTGATAGAAAAGCATTTTACGATCGATAAAAATCTGCCGGGCGCTGACCACTCGTTTGCGTTAAATCCGGACGAATTAAAAGAAATGGTCGAAGGAATCAGGAAAACCGAGGCCGAGATGAAACAAGGAATCAGGAAGCCGGTATCTGAAAGACTGCTAGGCAGTTCATACAAAACCACAACCGCCATCGAAGGAGAAATCCGACAATTTGCATACAGAGGAATTTTTGCAACAGCTCCGATACAAAAAGGCGAAGTTTTTAGTGAAGACAATATCGCAGTGCTGCGCCCCGGACAAAAGCCGCAGGGGCTGCACCCGAGATTTTTTGAGCTGCTGACCGGCGGCGTTCGGGCTGTAAGAGACATCCCGTCCGATACAGGCATTGTCTGGGACGACATTTTAATGAAGGACAGCCCATCTCATGAATGACATTCTCTTTATCATCCAAGCCAGAATGGGTTCAACACGGCTTCCGGGAAAAGTGCTGCGTCCGCTCGGGTCCAATCGTTTACTCGATATTCTCGTTCACCGTGTCCGGAAAAGCGCGTTTTATCAAAAGGATCGGGATAATCTTGTCATCGCCACGTCTGACAAAGAAACTGACGACATCTTAGAGGCGCACTGTGTGAAATATGGCTTTCGCGTTTTCCGCGGCAGCGAGGAACGTGTTCTCGACAGGTTTGTGCAGGTCATTAAAGCTGTCAAACCGACAGTGGTCATCCGGTTAACGGGTGATAATCCGTTTGTCGATCCGGAGCTGCTCGATTTCATGATAGCGGCGCATCTTGATCAAGGAGCGGATTATACGTATATCCGGCACACTCCGTTAGGGATTAGCGGGGAAGTGGTCAGCGCCAAGCTGTTAACAGACATCAGCCGTATTCAGGCGTTGGAGGATCAATATCAGGAGCATGTCACGTTATATGTAAGGAACCATCCAGATCTTTATCGCGTTCAGTTTATAGAGGCGCCGGAACAATTTCGCGCCCCTCAATACCGGCTGACCATCGACACAAAGGAAGACTATGAATCGATAAAGGCCCTTTATCAAAAAGCAGGCGAGCGTCCCGATGTATCCGCCTCCGAGCTCATCAACCTGCTGAACCGGAACCCTGATGCGGCAATCGAACGAGAGGCTGAATAGCCATGCATATTGGGATCGTCGCAGACGGCGGTTATGAAAAGGGAATGGGCCATGTTGTCCGGATGAAGAGGCTCGCGGAAGAACTCAAACAGCGCTACTTGATTACGTTTTACACGAATCAGGAGTCTGAACCATTTCTTCATGAAGAGCATTGGCATGTCATCGTAAAACCGGAGCTGCGGCAGGATGAATTTATTCTCCGGGAAATAAAAAACAAGCACCTTGATCTGCTTTTGTTTGATATTCTCGATGCGCCTGCTGAGCTATTAAGGAAAATAAAGGCGGAAACAGATGCAAAAATCGTACTCTTTGAAGAGAAAAATGAAAAAGCGATTCAGCTAAGTGACGCAGTCATCAACGGAATTTACGGTGATATCAGAAGCAGGTCGTACGATCAGGGAAACACCCGCATCTATGAAGGCCCTGATTATCTCATTCTTCACCCCGCCTTCCAGACCGCAAGAAATGATTACAAACTGAGGAAAAAATGCCGCAATATTCTTGTTGCGCTGGGAGGAAGCGATCCGAAGCAGCTTATTTTTAAAGTGCTGGCTGCAGCCGATCAAGTCCCCGCCATGAAAGATAAAAACATGATTTTTGTGATGGGGAGCGCTTCACCGCATCAAGAAGCGCTCCGAAGGCTGATTCAAAAGAAGCCGCAGTACACGGTGATCGGGCAGACAAGTGATATGGCGGGTGTCATGAAACAAGCGGATGCAGCCATTGTAGCCGGCGGCATCTCCTTGTACGAAGCCATTTGCATCGGTGTGCCGTGCCTTGTTCTTTCTCAGGTTGAGCACCAAACGGCAACAGCCAAAACATTCGCTGAACAAGGCGCCGCTCTTGATCTTGGTCTCGGAGAGCTTGTATCGGATGAAACGCTCATCTATCAGATGTCACGAATCAGCAGCAGCTATCCTCTTCGCCGTTCTTTGCACAAGGGAGGGAGGCCGCTCGTGGATGGCAAAGGCATCAAGCGGGTAAAAGCTATTCTTCAAGATTTGTATGATCAAAAGCTATAAAAATGCATGTAAGGAAGTGTTACTGTGAAAGGTGTAATTTTAGCCGGAGGAAACGGCTCACGCCTTATGCCCTTAACGAAAGCCGTCAACAAGCATTTGCTTCCTGTAGGCCCGTATCCGATGATTTACTGGTCGATTATGAAGCTGGAGGAAGCCGGAATAAAAGACATTTTACTCATCAGCCAAAAAGATCATATGCCGCAGTTTTTCAAGCTGCTTGGGAACGGGGAAGAGCTTGGCGTCACAATCACTTATCAGGTCCAGCCTGCCGCATCGGGTATTTCGGATGGGCTGTCTTATGCAAAACGCTTTACGAAAAAAGAGTCTTTCATTTTATTATTAGGTGATAATATATTCGAAGATTCATTAAAGCCTTTTACGGAGCGCTTTGAACAGCAGGGAAAAGGAGCAAAGGTGCTGCTGAAAGAAGTTGATGATCCGGAGCGCTTCGGGATTGCTGAAATTGATGAGAAAAACAAGCGGATTCGTTCCATTATCGAGAAGCCCGCACATCCGCCGACCAACCTTTGCGTAACCGGCATTTATATGTATGATGCGGAGGTATTTTCGTATATTGAACAAATATCACCGTCAAAGCGCGGCGAGCTGGAAATCACTGATGTGAATAATCTATACATCGAAAACAGCCAGCTTACGTATGATGTGTTATCAGGCTGGTGGGTCGATGCCGGAACTCACGAATCGCTTCATCTCGCCTCTCAGCTTGTACACCGGGCTTTACAGAAAGGACAGGACGAACAGTGATGGCAAAATCATATTTAATTACGGGCGGGGCCGGCTTCATCGGGCTCACGTTTACAAAGCTCATGCTGAAGGAAACGGATGCGCGCATTACCGTTTTAGATAAACTGACGTACGCCAGCCACTTGGAGGAAATGGAAAAATTAAAGGAAAACAGCCGATTTCGCTTTGTGAAAGGGGATATCAGTGTTCAGGAGGATATCGACCGCGCGTTTGATGAGACGTATGACGGCGTGATTCACTTCGCTGCGGAATCGCATGTAGACAGAAGCATTTCCCAAGCAGAGCCGTTTATCACCACAAATGTCATGGGAACATACCGATTGGCGGAAGCGGTTTTGCAGGGAAAAGCCAAGAAGCTGATTCATATTTCAACAGATGAGGTGTACGGGGATTTAGAAGCGGAAGATCCCGCGTTTACTGAAACGACGCCGCTTTCTCCTAATAACCCATATTCAGCCAGCAAGGCAAGCTCTGATTTGCTTGTGTTATCTTATGTCAAAACCCACAAGCTTCCGGCCATTATTACACGATGCAGCAACAATTACGGCCCTTACCAGCACAGCGAAAAAATGATTCCGACGATTATCCGCCATGCGAAGCAAGGACTTCCAGTTCCGCTGTACGGCGATGGGCTCCAGATCCGAGATTGGCTGTTTGCGGAGGATCATTGCCGCGCCATCAAGCTGATTTTAGAAAAAGGAACAGATGGTGAGGTGTATAACATCGGCGGCGGGAATGAACGCACAAATAAAGAGCTGGCGAGCATCATCATGAAGCATTTGGGCTGTGAGGAATTGTTCGCACACGTGGAAGACCGAAAAGGGCATGACCGGCGCTATGCGATCAATGCATCAAAGCTGAAAAACGAACTGGGCTGGCGGCAGGAAGTGCCGTTTGAAAAAGGCATTGCGCGTACGATTCGCTGGTATACCGACAATGACCGATGAGAAGGTGATCCGATTGACAAAGGTATTGGTGACTGGTGCGGGAGGACAGCTTGGCCGGGAACTGTGCCGCCAGCTGAAGCAAACTGGATATGAGGTCATTGCATTAACAAAGAAGATGATGAACATTGCTGACCAGCGCTCAGTACGGCATTCGTTTGGCCATTATCAGCCGGATATCGTGGTTAATGCGGCCGCGTTTACATCGGTTGATCAATGCGAGACAGAACTTGATAAAGCGTACTTGATTAACGGAATCGGCGCTTATTATACAGCTCTTGAGGCAACCCGCATCGGCGCTCAATATGTTCATATCAGCACGGACTATGTATTCGACGGGAAAGGAACCCAGCCATACAGGGAAGACGATCCTCCAAATCCAAATACCATCTACGGCAAAAGCAAAAAGCTCGGAGAAGAACTGATTCGATTAGCGACAAAAGACAGCACGATCATCAGAACGTCGTGGGTGTACGGACACGGCGGCAGCAATTTCGTTCAAACCATGCTGAAGCTTGCTGAAACGAAACAAGAGCTGCGGGTTGTAAGCGATCAAATGGGTTCGCCGACCTATACAAAGGATTTAGCGGAAGCGGTCATCAAGCTGTTCAGCCATCCGCCGGGCATTTATCATGTCAGCAATTCAGGCATATGCAGCTGGTATGAATTTGCGAAGGCCATTATGGAAGAAAGCGGGCTGGCCACAGTCATTTTGCCTGTCACGACTGAAGAATACGGAAACAAAACGCCCCGTCCGGCTTATTCTGTTCTGAGCCATCAGGCCATTGAAGAAGCCGGCATTCGCCCTCGCCATTGGCGAGAAGCGTTACGGGCATATTTGCGGGAAAGGAGCAGTGCACGTGATTGATGGAGTCAAGGTGAAAAAATTGACGAAGCACAGTGATGACAGAGGATTTTTTGCCGAGTTGGTTCGGGATGATGAGAACCTTCTTGAGCATTTCGGGCAGGCCTCTTGGTCGAAAAGCTATCCAGGTGTGATTAAGGCATTCCATTATCATGAGAAGCAAGATGATCTTTGGTTCTTCCCAACCGGCCATGCTCAGGTTGTCCTTTACGATCTTCGAGAGGACTCAAAGACAAAAGGAGAAACTGGCGTTTATTACATGGGCGAAGATAACCCGATGCTATTATTGATCCCTAAAGGGGTTGCCCACGGATACAGAGTGCTGGGAGAGAAGCCGCTGACGATTATCTACTTCACGACCATGTCGTATAACGCGGATCAACCTGATGAAAAAAGAATTCCGTGGAATGATGAGACGATCGGTTTTAACTGGAATACCGAATTCAGATAAAGATAGGAACGTGATCAATCGAAGAGCGGAGGCATCTTCGATTTTTTTTGTCCTTTTTCAAAATAGGATAAAAGATAGAGATCAACAGGCGGGTGTAGCTAGAAAACGAGAGAAAAAATAGTCTGTAGGAACCTTGTATAAATAGGATGGAACTCACAAAAAAAACCAAGTTCTAATATTCCTGAAAAAGCATTTACTTCCATATGGATTGGTGTTAGATTAATTTTTAAGAAAAAGAATTGGAAATTCGCGAATGACAGAAACATACTTTTTCTGCAGAGGACGCTCTGGCCAAATATTAACTGTGATTTGAGGGGGAAATGTCATGTTAAAAAGAACTTCATTCGTATCTTCACTATTCATCAGTTCAGCTGTTTTACTATCAATCTTGCTTCCTTCAGGCCAAGCTCATGCGCAGTCTGCATCAATTGAAGCTAAAACGATCAACAGCACAAAAGAGTGGACCACTTCCGATATTGAAGTGACGTATAAACCAAACGCGGTACTTTCTCTAGGAGCGGTAGAATTCCGATTTCCTGACGGGTTCCATGCCACGACAAGAGATTCAGTGAATGGAAGAACACTGAAAGAAACACAGATTTTAAACGATGGAAAAACAGTTAGACTCCCGCTTACGCTTGATTTATTAGGCGCAACTGAATTTGACCTCGTCATGGTGCGCAAAACCCTTCCGCGCGCAGGCACTTACACGATTAAAGGCGATGTTGTGAACGGTTTGGGAATCGGCAGTTTTTACGCTGAAACGCAGCTGGTGATTGACCCTCGTTAACTCGTTAATGAATAGATGTGATCAGAGGCTGAGATATTTTCAGTCTCTTTTTTGTTGATTTAAAAAACTGGTACGGATCTTGCATGATGATAAGGGTGAATCCAATGAAGAAAGGAATTGATCGGCGGAAAATTTTTAAAGCGCTTACATTTTAAGCCGGTCAAAAAATAATGAGGTGAAAAAGATGTCAGAAAAGCAAGTCAAGAAAGACGAGGAAAAAGAAGCTCTTAATTTATTTCTGTCTACCCAAACGATCATTAAGGAAGCCCTGCGGAAGCTGGGCTATCCGGGCGATATGTATGAACTCATGAAAGAGCCGCAGAGAATGCTTACCGTCCGTATTCCGGTAAAAATGGATAACGGCAGTGTCAAAGTGTATACAGGCTACCGGTCGCAGCACAATGATGCTGTCGGTCCGACAAAGGGGGGCGTGCGTTTCCATCCTGAAGTCAGCGAAGAGGAGGTGAAGGCATTATCCATTTGGATGACGCTCAAGTGCGGGATTGCCAATCTTCCTTATGGCGGCGGAAAGGGCGGTATTATTTGTGATCCGCGGACAATGTCATTTGGAGAACTGGAAAGGCTGAGCAGGGGGTATGTCCGTGCCATCAGCCAGATCGTCGGCCCGACAAAGGATATTCCAGCTCCCGATGTGTACACCAACTCGCAAATTATGGCGTGGATGATGGATGAGTACAGCCGGCTCCGGGAATTCGATTCTCCAGGCTTTATTACAGGGAAACCAATCGTTTTAGGCGGATCGCAAGGCCGGGAAACGGCAACGGCACAGGGCGTCACGATTTGTATTGAAGAGGCGGTTAAGAAAAAAGGGATCAAGCTGCAAAACGCGCGCATCATCATACAGGGCTTTGGAAACGCGGGGAGCTTTCTGGCCAAATTCATGCATGATGCCGGCGCGAAGGTGATCGGGATTTCGGATGCCCACGGCGGGCTCTACAACCCGGACGGCCTTGATATCCCTTATTTGCTCGATAAGCGGGACAGCTTCGGCATGGTCACCAATTTATTTACAGATGTCATCACAAATGAGGAACTGCTTGAAAAGGATTGCGATATTTTAGTGCCCGCGGCGATCGCCAATCAAATCACAGCCAAAAACGCACATCACATTCAGGCGTCAATTGTCGTTGAAGCGGCGAATGGCCCGACAACCATTGATGCCACGAAGATCCTGAACGAAAGAGGCGTGCTCCTCGTGCCTGATATTCTGGCGAGTGCCGGCGGCGTCACGGTTTCTTATTTTGAATGGGTGCAAAACAACCAAGGATACTATTGGCCGGAAGAAGAGGTTGCGGAAAAACTGAGAAACGTCATGGTTAATTCGTTCGAAACGATTTATCAGACAGCGGCCGCACATAAAGTAGACATGCGTTTGGGGGCTTACATGACGGGCATCAGAAAATCGGCAGAAGCATCGCGATTCCGCGGGTGGGTGTGAATTCGGAAGGAGAATCTTTCAGATGCAAACAAATTTTGCATTTTATCCTTTTCGGAAAAGCAGAATGTGCAAAATAAATTTGCATTTCGTGATCGGAAAAAGAGCTAGGTGATCTCCTGTTAGACAAATTTCTGTACAATTCAACAAGTTTTTTCAGCAAAAGACAAGATATTGGTATGATTCTTGCATTTTTAATTTATGCCAAGGCATTTTTTAGGACATGAGGGGGATTACATATGACAGTTTCATACGCGCACGAACCATTTACTGATTTTACGGAGGCAAAGAATCGAACAGCATTTCAAGAATCATTGGCCTTTGTAAACACTCAGCTCGGCAAGCATTATCCGCTTGTCATCAATGGAGAAAAAATCGAAACAGACCGCAAAATGGTTTCAATAAACCCGGCCAATAAAGAAGAGGTCATTGGGTACGCGTCTACAGCGGATCAAGAGCTTGCTGAAAAAGCGATGCAAGCCGCATTGCAGGCATTTGTATCCTGGAAAAAACAAAGACCGGAGCACCGCGCCAATATCCTCTTTAAAGCAGCAACTATTTTACGCAGAAGAAAGCATGAATTTTCAGGCTATCTTGTAAAGGAAGCGGGAAAACCGTGGAAGGAAGCAGATGCGGACACGGCTGAAGCGATAGACTTTTTAGAGTTTTACGCGCGCCAAATGTTAAACCTTAAGGAAGGGGCTCCGGTAAAGAGCCGTGCTGGCGAATTCAATCAATATCATTACGAAGCGCTTGGCGTCGGCATCGTCATTTCTCCATTTAATTTCCCGCTTGCGATTATGGCAGGTACTGCGGCGGCAGCGATTGTGACAGGAAATACGATTCTCTTAAAACCGGCTGACGCGGCGCCGGTCGTGGCTGCAAAATTTGTTGAGGTCATGGAGGAAGCCGGTTTGCCAAACGGTGTGCTGAATTATATTCCGGGAGATGGAGCGGAGATCGGCGATTTCTTAGTAGAGCATCCGAAAACGCGGTTTGTCTCATTTACAGGTTCCCGAGCGGTTGGCTGCCGGATTTATGAGCGCGCCTCCAAAGTGCAGCCGGGCCAAAAATGGCTGAAACGGGTCATTGCAGAGATGGGCGGCAAAGACACGGTGCTAATCGACAAGGATGCTGATCTAGACCTTGCTGCATCCTCTATCGTGTATTCAGCGTTTGGATTTTCAGGACAGAAGTGTTCAGCAGGGTCTCGCGCGGTCATCCATCAGGATGTTTATGATGAAGTAGTGGAGAAAGCTGTGGCACTTACCAAAACGCTGACTGCCGGCAATCCGGAGGATCCTGATACGTATATGGGCCCAGTCATTCATGAAGCGTCCTACAACAAAGTCATGTCATATATTGGAATCGGCAAATCTGAAGGCAAACTGTTGACCGGCGGCGAAGGCGATGATTCAAAAGGCTACTTTATTCAGCCGACGATCTTTGCAGACGTTGATGAAAACGCGCGCCTGATGCAGGAAGAAATTTTCGGCCCGGTTGTTGCGATCTGCAAAGCGCGTGATTTCGATCATATGCTGGAGATTGCAAATAACACGGAATACGGATTAACAGGCGCACTGCTGACGAAAAACCGTGCGCACATTGAACGGGCGCGAGAAGATTTCCATGTCGGAAACTTATACTTCAACAGAGGCTGTACCGGAGCGATTGTCGGGTATCAGCCGTTCGGCGGTTTTAATATGTCCGGAACAGACTCAAAAGCAGGCGGCCCGGATTATTTAATTCTTCATATGCAAGCCAAAACAACGTCCGAAGCTTTTTGATTTGAGAGAAACAAAACCGTGCGTTCTGTAGCTGACCGCACGATTTAAACAGGCAGAGGCGCAATAGAAAAAGCTCTCCGGAGAATCGGAGAGCTTTTTTACGGTGTCGTCTGATCATCCGAGTAAACTAAATGCCATTGGCTTTCCATAAGTAGCGTTAACGTTTCTCGTAATTTTTAAATGAAATATTAAAATCTGTATTAAAATTTAAATGAAAACAATAAAAATAATAAAGATTACGTTCGAATTGTAAATTGCGAAAAAACAATGCTAAAATGAATTCAACTTTATGAAGATTATGGAAGAGGTGTTTGAGGGAGAATGAACAGTAAACAAAACAATGACATCAAAACAAAACATCATTTTCCGCTATTGTTAGCACTGGCTTTAACGATGGGGGTATTTGCGGCCGGATCTGAAGAACTTGTGATCTCACCGCTGCTGCCGGATTTAGCAAAAGCCTTCAACTCAGATGTCAGTGTCCTTGCGTTATCTATCAGTATTTACGGCGTGATGATTTTTATCGGTGCGCCGCTTCTGGTTCCTTTAGGCGATAAATATTCGAGAGAACTTAGTTTAATGGCAAGTCTTATCATTTTTATCATAGGAACAGTAATATGCGCTTTAGCCCAAAATATCTTATTCTTCTTTTTGGGCCGGGCGCTGTCGGGATTGGCTGCGGGAGCGTTTGTGCCGACCGCTTACGCAGTTGTCGGGGATCGTGTTCCTTATACATACCGGGGCAAGGTGATGGGACTGATCGTTTCAAGCTGGTCGCTGGCACTGATTTTCGGTGTGCCGCTCGGATCATTTATCGGCGGCGTCCTGCATTGGAGATGGACATTTTGGATATTCGCCTTGATGGGCGTTCTGGTTGTTTTGCTGACCCTTCTTGAAATACGCCGTCATGCCGAGCAAAAAAACAGCGGCAAGGAAGAAAAAGAAGAGCCGGCTGGAACATTCCGGGACGCGCTGAAAGTCCCGCGCGTACCCGTTTATATCACGATAACCTTTTGTAATATGATTGGTTTTTACGGTATGTATTCATTTTTAGGCTCCTATCTTCAGGACATTTTTACCGGAGGAAATACAGCTGCGGGCTTATTTATCATGATTTACGGCATTGGGTTTTCCATGAGTGTGATTACAGGAAAGATAGCCGACCGCATCGGAAAAATGCGCTCCCTGTTGATTGCGCTGGGGGTCATCAGCGTGCTGCTGGCCTGTTTAGCCTATGCGCCGGCTTCAATGATTCTGTTAATCGTCAGCCTATTTATTTGGGGGTTAATGCAAAGCTTGACGGTGACGCTGCTCAGCACCATTTTGAGTGACTGCTCAGAGCATCATCGCGGGAAAATCATGGTGTTTTACAGCCTTGCCTCGAATCTGGCTGTGACATTAGGATCTGCTTTGATGGGACCTGTATATGTGGGATACGGTTATGCAGCTGTCGGATTGATTTGCGCCGCCATCACCGTACTCGGATTTGTGCTCAGTGTATTCGCATATAAAAAGTACGGCAAACATGAGCAGAAAGCCGATCATTCCTTATGCCAATAAAGAAAGTTTCTAAATGCCTATAATAAAAAACCCTTTTTTAAGGGTTTTTCTGTTTGTACGGGAATAATTATCAGTATTTTCAAAAAATGTTGACAGTTCGATTTTCTCTGGATAAAATTTACTTAAAATTTTAAAAGATTGGTTGGTGCTCATGATAATATTGGATAATAGCATTCAGATAAAAAACAGAACTGATTCAATATCCAAATTGATTACAGTCAACACGCTCGGCCCTGAGGGGACAAGCAGTGAGTACGCAGCAAAGCATTTCATCTCCAATTTTACTCTTCTGCAGGGGCTGAACAGTAAATTGTCCTTGCATGATACATTTGAATCATGCATCGAAAGGACGCTTCAAAGCCCGCTGGAATATACCATCGTCCCACACGCTTACGACGGCATTAAGCATTTCTACATGAGGCCCGATTTGCAGCTTTTGCAAATCTTCAGGTGCGATACACCGATGTACGGCCTGGCTGTTCGTCCTGACTTTGAATTCAGCGACGATATGCTTGATTTATCTGTTATTGTTTCACATCCTTCACCCATTAATTTAATCAAATATTTTACCCGCAAAGAAGTACGTTTCAAATTGGTCAATTCGACCAGTCAAGCTGCAAGAAAAGTAAAAGAAGGCTTGTATGACATTGCTTTAACGAATGAGCTTGCACGGCAAAAGTACGGGCTTACATTTGTGAAAACATTTAAAAGCATTCCTATGAGTTGGTCATTATTCGGAAAAGGAGACGTTGATTATGAAAACTAAAGAAGATATGCAGGAGCTTTATTTCCCAACACCGAAATTAATAGAATGGGAAAACGGTGTGAGACAGTATTCAACCGTGCGCGGCGACACTGAGGTATTAATGTCTTACGTTCCGCCGCATACGAACGTTGAACCCCATCAGCATAAGGAAGTCCAAATCGGCATGGTCGTTTCAGGCGAGCTGATGATGACTGTCGGAGATGTGACGAGAAAAATGACGGCTTTGGAATCTGCCTACATCGCGCCGCCGGATGTGCCTCACGGGGCTAGAAACGACACAGACCAAGAAGTCATTGCGATTGATATCAAGCGGCTGAAAGCTGATGAAACATATACAAGTCCTGAGGACTATTTTTTGAATATTTTCAAAACAAGAGACCTATTGCCCGGCATGGAAGTCACGTTCTTTGTAGAGGACTGGGTGGAAATCATGCTGGCCAAAATCCCTGGAAACGGCGGAGAAATGCCTTTCCATAAACATCGGAATGAACAAATCGGCATCTGCATCGGCGGCGGTTACGACATGACGGTCGAAGGCTGCACGGTGGACATGAAATTCGGTACAGCCTATTTCTGTGAGCCTCGGGAAGATCACGGCGCCATCAACCGCTCAGAAAAAGAATCAAAATCCATTAACATCTTCTTCCCGCCGCGCTACAACAGGGCAAAAGCAAAAAAAATAAAGGCGGATGAGTGATTATGAACCTCACCGATAAAACCGTCCTTATAACAGGAGGCGCATCAGGCATTGGTTATGCTGCGGTTCAGGCTTTTTTGAACCAGCAGGCCAATGTGGTTGTGGCGGATATTGACGAGGCGCAGGGAGAAGCAATGGTCCGGAAAGAAAATCATGACAGGCTGCACTTTGTGCAAACGGACATCACAGACGAAGCTGCCTGTCAGCACGCTGTTCAATCGGCGGTCGATACATTTGGAGGGTTGGATGTATTGATTAATAACGCGGGAATCGAAATCGTGGCTCCCATTCACGAAATGGAGCTAAGCGATTGGAATAAGGTGCTTCAAGTCAATTTGACCGGCACGTTTTTAATGAGCAAGTACGCACTCAAGCATATGCTGGCTGCCGGCAAGGGCAACATTATTAATACATGCTCAGTCGGCGGACTCGTGGCATGGCCTGATATTCCTGCCTATAACGCCAGCAAAGGAGGCGTTTTGCAGCTGACGCGGTCAATGGCCGTTGATTATGCGAAACATCAAATTCGCGTCAACTGCGTATGCCCGGGGATTATCGACACACCGCTAAATGAAAAATCATTCCTTGAAAATAATGAAGGCACACTTGAAGAGATCAAAAAAGAAAAGGCAAAGGTAAATCCGCTGCTGAGGCTCGGGAAACCCGAAGAAATCGCAAACGTGATGCTGTTTTTAGCCTCAGATTTATCAAGCTATATGACCGGAAGCGCCCTCACCGCAGACGGAGGATACACCGCACAATAGATAAGGAGTGTTTTACATATGGAGAGAAAAACAGTATTGGTCATCGCTGATCTTGGAGGCTGCCCGCCGCACATGTTTTATAAAAGCGCTGCTGAAAAGTATAATCTGGTCAGCTTTATTCCAAGGCCTTTTGCAATTACAGCCTCTCATGCAGCACTGATTGAAAAATACTCGGTCGCGGTTATAAAAGATAAAGACTATTTTCAGAGCTTAGCTGATTTTGAGCATCCCGATTCAATTTATTGGGCGCATGAGGATCATGACAAGCCTGAAGAAGAGGTCGTCGAGCAAATCGTCAAGGTTGCCGAAATGTTTGAAGCGGATGCCATCACCACAAACAATGAATTATTCATTGCCCCGATGGCGAAAGCCTGTGAACGTCTGGGCCTAAGGGGCGCCGGAGTGCAGGCTGCCGAAAATGCCAGAGATAAAAATAAAATGAGAGACGCTTTTAATAAAGCGGGAGTGAAATCGATCAAAAACAAACGGGTCACAACTCTTGAAGATTTCCGTGCCGCACTTGAAGAGATCGGCACACCCCTTATTTTAAAGCCTACATACTTAGCGAGTTCAATCGGCGTAACGCTGATTACGGACACTGAGACGGCAGAAGCTGAATTTAACAGAGTCAATGACTACCTGAAATCGATTAACGTGCCGAAGGCGGTCACATTTGAAGCGCCGTTTATTGCTGAAGAATTTTTACAGGGTGAGTACGGAGACTGGTATCAAACAGAAGGCTACTCCGACTATATCAGCATAGAAGGCATCATGGCGGACGGTGAGTATTTCCCGATCGCCATTCATGACAAAACGCCGCAAATCGGATTTACAGAAACATCACATATTACGCCGTCCATTCTTGATGAAGAGGCGAAAAAGAAAATTGTTGAAGCCGCCAAAAAGGCAAATGAAGGGCTTGGACTGCAAAATTGCGCCACACATACAGAAATCAAGCTAATGAAAAATAGAGAACCAGGTTTAATAGAGTCGGCGGCCAGATTCGCCGGCTGGAATATGATTCCTAACATTAAAAAGGTTTTCGGTCTTGATATGGCGCAATTATTATTAGATGTTCTCTGTTTCGGAAAAGACGCCGATCTGCCGGACGGATTATTAGATCAAGAGCCTTACTATGTCGCTGACTGCCATTTATATCCTCAGCATTTCAAACAAAATGGCCAGATTCCTGAAACTGCAGAGGATTTGGTGATTGAAGCGATCGATATTCCGGACGGGCTATTGAAGGGTGATACAGAAATCGTTTCTTTTTCGGCTGCGGCACCAGGCACATCAGTTGATTTGACACTGTTTGAAGCCTTCAATTCCATTGTTGCCTTTGAACTGAGAGGCAGCAATTCACAGGATGTGGCTGATTCAATCAGACAAATTCAACTGTATGCGAAGCTGACGGCAAAGTATGTGCTGCCAGTATGAAACAGTTGAAGCCCAATTCTAAATACTTGCTTTACGGGCAGGCGCTATCGTTTATGGGAGACTATTGTGTTCTCCCGGCCCTGCTCATTTTGTCTACATATTATCATGACTATTGGGTGACGTCGGGGGTCATCGTGGTCAGAAGCATTCCGATGGTGTTCCAGCCGTTTTTGGGGGTTCTGGTCGACCGGTTAGACAGAATTAAGATCATGCTGTGGACGGATATCATCAGGGGTTTGATCTTTTTGGGGCTCATGTTTCTTCCAAAAGGCGAGTATCCGCTGATTTTTCTGGCCCTTCTGTTTATTTCTTATGGAAGCGGCGTGTTTTTTAATCCGGCCCGTCTCGCTGTCATGTCATCATTGGAATCAGATATTAAAAACATCAACACGTTATTCGCAAAAGCGACGACCATCTCCATTATCGTCGGGGCGGCTGCAGGAGGGCTTTTTCTGTTAGGCGGTTCTGTAGAGCTGGCTGTTGCCTTTAATGGTGTGACATACTTGATTTCGGCATTTTTTATCAGCCGCATCCAGCTGCAATATGTCCCGATTCAGTCGGAAAACGTAAGGGAAGCCTTTCAGTCGTTTAAAGAAGGCCTGAAAGAAATCAAAACAAACGCGTTCGTGTTAAACGCTATGTTTACGATGGTTACGATGGCGCTTTTATGGGGCATCGTCTACAGCTATTTTCCGATTGTCAGCCGCTTTCTGGGTGATGGGGAAATCGGCAACTTTATTCTCACGTTCTGCATCGGCTTCGGCGGCTTTATCGGAGCGGTGCTTGTCAGCAAGTGGGGTTTTAACAACAATAAAGGCCTGACGTACTTTACCGTACTATCCATTGTCTCGCTGGCGCTGTTTTTATTCACGCCGATTTTCGCTGTCTCTGTCATCGCCGCAATTCTCTTTTTCATCGCGATGGAATACGGGGAAGTGCTTGCAAAGGTGAAGGTTCAGGAGAACGCGGCGAACCAGATTCAGGGGCGCATTTTTTCGGTGGCGGAAGCGTCTATCGGATTATGCATTTCTGTTGGTTCAATGTTAATCAACGTCTTCAACGCTCCGGTCATTATGGGGCTGATTGTTGTTATGGTAAGCGGATTGTTTTTGCATACGAAGCTCGTCAACAAATCGTTTTTGGAACGGGATCACAAAACGGAGCAAAAAGGAGTCTATTAGATGGAAATAACACCGTCCGACGTCATCAAGACACTTCCAAGGCAAGAGTTTTCGCTCGTTTTTCAAAAGGTGAAGGAATTGGAAAAAACGGGGGCCCATATCATTAATCTCGGACAGGGAAACCCTGATCTTCCCACTCCGCCTCATATTGTGGAGGCTTTGCGGGAGGCGTCTCTGAATCCGTCGTTTCACGGATACGGCCCATTCAGAGGCTATCCTTTTTTGAAGGAAGCCATCGCTGCTTTCTATAAAAGAGAATACGGAGTCTCAATCAATCCTGAAACGGAAGTTGCGCTCTTCGGCGGCGGGAAAGCCGGCTTGTATGTGCTGACACAATGCCTGCTCAACCCGGGAGACATCGCTTTGGTCCCGAATCCAGGCTATCCTGAATACTTGTCAGGGATTACGATGGCGCGAGCTGAGCTGCACGAAATGCCGCTGTATGAAGAAAATGGCTATCTGCCCGATTTTGAAAAGATCGATCCCGCCGTGCTGGAAAAAGCGAAGCTCATGTTTTTAAACTATCCGAATAACCCGACGGGAGCCGTAGCCGATGCGGCTTTTTATGCAAAAGCGGCTGCTTTTGCGAAAGAGCACAAGATCCACTTGATCCATGATTTTGCGTACGGAGCGTTTGAATTTGATAACAAACCGGCCAGCTTTCTAGGGGCAGAAGATGCCAAAGCAGTCGGGGCGGAGCTTTATTCATTTTCAAAAACATTTAATATGGCCGGCTGGAGAATGGCGTTTGCGGTCGGGAATGAAAAGATCATTCAGGCCGTCAATGAATTTCAGGATCATGTATTTGTCGGCATGTTCGGCGGGCTGCAGCAGGCGGCAAGCGCGGCGCTTTCAGGAGATCCTGAGCAAACGGAATCCTTGAAAAGAATCTACGAGGAACGAATTGACTTTTTTACGGGGCTGTGTGAAAAGGAATTGGGCTGGAAGATGGAAAAGCCAAAAGGAACATTTTACGTATGGGCTGAGATTCCGAAAATGTTTGAGACATCTCACCAATTCTCTGATTACTTGTTGGAGCATGCCCATGTCGTTGTCACACCGGGCGAAATATTCGGAAGCAACGGAAAAAGGCATGTCAGAATATCAATGGTGTCAAAGCAGGAGGATCTGCGGGAATTTGTCATGCGGATTCAAAAGCTGAACCTGCCGTTTGCATCATTACAAGAAGTATCCCGCTAAAAAGCAGGATTTCAGCGTGTCGGCAAATCTTCGCATTCGTTGTCAGGCTTGCGCATCGGTGCTCACAATGACCGAAAGGAACGGCGGCTAAATGCTTAGGCGTCCTGCTTAAACGCCGCCGTCATCACATCCTGTGAAAGTCTGCTCCGATGCTCGTCCTTCCTAGACTTCAAAGGTTTTCAATCACGCTGAAAAGATGACAAAATCCTAAAACGAAAGTCGTTATAGGATTTTGTCAACAATCTGGTATCCCGCTAAAAAGCGGGATTTTTTATATGCTTTTCATGCTGCCTCCGTCCGCGGAAATTTGCTGTCCGGTGATATAGGAGGCTTCCTCAGATGCGAGAAACGCGGCGAGCGCTGCGGTTTCTTCTGCTGATCCGACACGTTTCATCGGAATTCCGCAAGCAATCTGTTCCTCTGCTTCCCGTTTGGATATGCTGTTTTTTTTCATTACATTTTCCACAAATTGATGGTAACGGTCTGTAGCGATAAAACCAGGATTCAGGCAGTTGACAGTAATGTTGTGAGGAGCAAGCTGGATGGAAATATTTTTACTGGCGTTAATTAGAGCGGCATTCAACATACTGTTTGTGAACATATTGGCGCCGGGTTCTTTCCACAAATTTCCGACAATGTTGATGATTCTGCCAAACTCGTTTTGCTTCATCAGTGAGGAGGCACGTTTGATCGCGTCAATATAAGCGACGGTTTTCTGTGTGAACGTGGCTGTCATATCCTCTATATGACAGTTATCAAATGTGTCAGGCGCGCCGCCTGGAATATTATTAATCAGAACATCAAGCCGACCGCATTGAGATTCGATTTTTTGGAAAATGCCGGCTCTCGTATGCTGGTCAGACATATCACCCGCCAAAACAATGACACTCGCTTCAGGATGTTTGGCCAAAATGTTTTCTTTGACAGGTTCAATATTATCCAAGTTTCGCGAATTAATGACGACGGAAAATTGCTGGTCTGCTAATTTCAGAGCGATTGCTTTTCCGATCCCTTGACTGGCTCCCATAATAAATGCGGTTCGTTTTGACAAATAACTGCACCCCTTTGAAAAAATTGGATTATTAACTACATCGTAAGAAAAAACAGAGAAAATAGCAAATTTTATTTAAATTCTGATAAGAGGGAATCAAAAAAACTCCCGCCGTCTAGGGCGGGAACAGATATTATACATATAGGAATTGAGGAAGTGTCTCAAGCGAAAGGCGATTGCCGACAAAGAATGAACCGAATTCTCCGTAGCGGGCACTGACTTCGTCAAAACGCATTTCATACACAAGCTTTTTGAATTGAAGCACATCATCACTGAATAATGTAACGCCCCACTCGTAATCGTCAAAGCCGACGGAGCCGGTGATGATTTGTTTGACTTTGCCCGCATAGCTGCGGCCGATTAAGCCGTGGCTTCTCATCAAGTTTCTGCGTTCTTCCATT
This sequence comes from Bacillus vallismortis, assembly GCF_040784915.1. Lineage (GTDB taxonomy): Bacteria > Bacillota > Bacilli > Bacillales > Bacillaceae > Bacillus > Bacillus subtilis_G. The sequence continues at coordinate 3,909,120 of NZ_CP160797.1, read as the reverse complement.
GAAAGCATGTACCAGTTGTCATTGCCGGATCTTCTTTTATCCATTGGATAGAAGCATACATATTTAAATTCCGGCAGTTCAGGGTAAAGGCGCGCACGCACATGCGGATTTTCGTAAGGGTCGCCGTCGCCGCTTGCCAAGTAGTTGCTCAGCTCTACCACTGATACGTAGGAGTAAGCCGGAATAGTGAACTCAGCAAGTCTTGATTTGTTGAATTCGAGCTCAATTTCATTTAATTCTTCCATTGTAGGACGAAGAATCATCAGCATAAAATCAGCTTTTTGGCCGACGATGCTGTAAAGCGCTTGCGACCCTTTTCCTTCTTTTTGTGCCACGCCCCATTTTTCAAGCAATCCTGTGAATTCATGTATAATAGATTGGCGCTCATCACTGGACAGCAGCTTCCAGGAAGTCCAGTCCATTGTGCGGAAATCATGAAGCGCATACCAGCCGTCAAGCGTTTTGGCCGCTTCATTCGTCATTTGCTGTTCACTCATTTATCTTCACTCCTATTACCATTTCATGATTGCCTTCACTATACCATAGTTTATCCGTTTCTACTGTGGAGAAACCTTGAACATCCCTTTTGTATAAATCCATAAAAATAAGAGAAACTATAAGGGGAAAATGAGTCAGTTAAATTAGTTAGAAAAATAAGATTTTTTTGTGAAAGCGCTATAATGAAAGTTGGCTGTTTGAATTTGGTTGGAAGAAGAGTATGCTAGTAAAAGAAAGCGTTTTTGTAACTTTTTGAGGAGGTTTTATTGTGGCAGATTTATTTTCAACAGTGCAAGAAAAAGTAGCTGGAAAAGACGTTAAAATTGTATTTCCTGAAGGTTTAGACGAGCGTATTTTAGAAGCTGTCAGCAAGCTTGCAGGAAACAAGGTGCTGAATCCGATTGTGGTCGGCAATGAAAATGAAATTCAAGCAAAAGCGAAAGAACTGAATCTGGCACTGGATGGCGTTCAGATTTATGATCCACATACATATGAAGGCATGGAAGACCTTGTACAAGCATTCGTTGAACGCCGTAAAGGCAAAGCGACAGAAGAACAGGCTCGAAAAGCATTATTAGACGAGAACTACTTCGGTACAATGCTGGTGTACAAAGGGCTTGCACACGGACTTGTTAGCGGAGCGGCTCATTCAACAGCCGACACTGTCCGCCCGGCTCTTCAAATCATCAAAACAAAAGAAGGCGTGAAAAAGACTTCCGGCGTCTTCATCATGGCTCGCGGAGAAGAGCAATACGTATTCGCGGATTGCGCGATCAACATTGCGCCTGACAGCCAAGATCTTGCCGAAATTGCGATCGAAAGTGCCAATACGGCAAAAATGTTCGACATTGAGCCTCGCGTGGCAATGCTCAGCTTCTCTACAAAAGGCTCAGCTAAATCTGATGAAACAGAAAAAGTAGCGGATGCTGTGAAAATCGCCAAAGAAAAAGCGCCTGAGCTGACACTTGACGGAGAATTCCAATTTGATGCTGCATTTGTTCCATCTGTAGCTGAGAAAAAAGCGCCGGATTCCGAGATCAAAGGGGACGCTAACGTATTCGTATTCCCAAGTCTTGAAGCAGGCAACATCGGCTATAAAATCGCTCAGCGTTTGGGCAACTTTGAAGCGGTAGGGCCAATTCTGCAAGGCTTAAATATGCCTGTAAACGACCTTTCAAGAGGATGTAACGCTGAAGATGTTTACAACCTCGCATTAATTACAGCTGTACAAGCACTGTAATAAATGAAGACGATGGCAGCTCTCTTCCGGAGGGCTGCTTTTTTTGCGCCTTCGCATAGCCTTCTTTACCAAGTCAGATGATATGAGTACAATAAAGAAAACTGATCATAACTATATATTTTATTAATGACAGGGGTGGGGTTTTTGTATTACGACGTACTAAAAACGTTTATAGCGGTAGTAGAAGAAAAAAACTTCACGAAAGCGGCGGAAAAGCTGATGATCTCCCAGCCCAGCGTCAGCCTGCATATCAAAAATCTTGAGAAAGAATTTCAAACGGCCCTCCTGAACCGGTCGCCAAAACACTTTACGACAACGCCGACAGGAGACATTTTGTATCAAAGAGCAAAGCAAATGGTATTTCTCTACGAGCAAGCCAAGGCCGAAATCTATGCGCATCACCATTACGTGAAAGGCGAATTGAAAATAGCTGCCAGCTTTACGATCGGAGAGTATATTCTTCCGCCGCTTCTGGCCCAGCTGCAAAAGTTGTATCCAGAGCTGAACCTCGATGTCATGATTGGCAATACAGAGGAGGTCAGCGAACGTGTGCGGATGCTTCAGGCTGATATCGGACTGATTGAAGGACATACAAACGAGAATGAACTGGAAATTGAACCGTTCATGGAGGATGAAATGTGCATTGCCGCGCCGAATCAGCACCCGTTGGCCGGACGGAGAGATATTTCAATCAGCGATTTGCAAAACGAAGCATGGGTGACAAGAGAGAAAGGCTCCGGGACAAGAGAATATCTCGATCATGTGCTCAGCTCAAACGGACTGCGGCCGAAGTCGATGTTCACCATCAGCAGCAATCAAGGGGTAAAAGAAGCGGTGATCAGCGGCATGGGTCTGTCGGTTTTATCCAGAAGCGTGCTGCATAAGGATTTGATCCACCGTGAAATTTCCATTCTCCATATGAAGGATCTCTCATTAAAGCGCAAGTTGTCTTATATTCATTCTCCTCTCATGGAGAATACGAAAAATAAGGAAATTTTTATTACGATGCTGAAAAGCAATTATCAATCACAGCGGCTGAAATGATATAATAGTTTTCGTTCATAAGCCTAAAATGAAAGGGTTTTACATAGATGGCAAACCAACCGATTGATTTACTGATGCAGCCGACATGGAGAATCATTGACCAATCCAGTCTCGGCCCTTTATTTGATGCGAAGCAGTCCTTCGCAATAGATGATACGCTGTGCATGTCCGTCGGAAAAGGCGTGTCGCCGGCGACAGCGCGCTCATGGGTGCACCATAATACGATTGTCCTTGGAATACAGGATACGCGTCTGCCGTTTTTGCAGGATGGCATCGCTCTGCTGGAGAACGAAGGGTACCGTGTGATCGTACGCAATTCCGGCGGTCTGGCAGTCGTTTTGGACGAAGGCGTTTTAAATATCTCTCTCATATTCGAGGACGAAAAGAAAGGCATCGATATAGACAAAGGATATGAAGCGATGGTTGAGTTGATGAGACGGATGCTAAACCCATACAACGCAAATATCGAAGCCTATGAAATTGAAGGATCATATTGCCCCGGCAGCTATGACCTCAGCATAAATGGAAAAAAATTCGCCGGCATCTCTCAAAGACGCGTTCGCGGCGGAGTCGCTGTTCAGATTTATCTTTGCGCGGATAAAAGCGGCAGTCAAAGAGCCGATTTGATCAGAAGGTTCTACCAAGCGGCGCTGAAGGACAAACGAAATGATAAAAAAGGCGTTTATCCGGAGATATGTCCGGAAACGATGGCGTCCTTAAGCGAGCTTCTGCAAACAGACATCTCCGTACAAGACTTAATGTTCGCTTTACTGACGGAATTAAAAGCGTTAAGCACACACCTTTACTCAGCCGGACTGTCCGTTGATGAGGAAATGGAATTTGAGAAAAACCTCGTTCGGATGACTGAGCGGAATGCAAAGGTATTTGGGTGAATGTTCTTCGCATGCCAGCCGTATCGGCTGGCATGCATTTTTTATTTCATCTTGTTTTCAGATAAATCATTCTTACATGCAGATAACCATGAACAAAAGAAAAACGATAAAATGAGATCAGCATCCATATACAAAGGGGAGAGGGCAGATGAAAGGGAATGTTTACAGCCTGTTTGTACTGATTGCGGCTTTTTTCTGGGGAACCACGGGAACCGTTCAGGCGATGGCTCCAGAAAGCTCCACACCGCTGGCATTCGGAGCATTCCGATTATTAATAGGAGGAAGTGCCATGCTGCTTGCGGTTTGGATCAGCCGGGAGCTTCACGTGAAAAATTGGTCATGGCCGCTCGTGTTATCAGCAGCGGTTTGTATGGCGTGTTACCAGCCGCTGTTTTTTACTGCCGTTAAAGAAACGGGAATTGCTGTAGGGACTGTGATTGCGATCGGCAGTGCGCCTATCATTGCCGGAAGCCTAGAGTGGGCCATTTTGAAAAAACGCCCGCGAAACGTCTGGTGGATCGCGACCGTGCTAGCCTTATCAGGCTGCTGGCTTCTGTTTTCCGACGGTTCCAATGTTCGGATTGATGTGGCTGGTGTTCTTATGGCCCTTGGAGCGGGTGCTTCTTTTGCTGGCTATACGCTCATCAGTAAAGCGATGGTGAAAAACCAGCCTCCGCTAGCAACTTCCGCCGTTGTTTTTATGATCAGCGCCATCTTGCTGACGCCGCTTTTATGGCAGTCGGATATCTCGTGGATACTGACCCCGAGAGGACTGGGAACGAGCCTTTACATCGGGTTAATTGCAACGTGCGCCGCATACTTTTTGTTTGTGAAAGGCCTTACCGGGGTTCCGGCCTCGGCGGCGGTCACGCTGTCTTTAGCTGAACCGCTGACGGCCTCATTGCTGGGCGTGTTTGTCATAGGGGAAATGCTTTCACTCTCCTCTTGGTTCGGCATTGCCCTTATGATGCTCGGGCTTCTGGTCATCTCCGCTTCGCCTCGAAAACAAAAAACGGCCGAGGCAGTTCACATGTCTTAATAGATTCACATAAGCTTAGCCTCATTTTACAAGAATAGCGGAGCCGGCTGCAAAATGATTAAATCCTCATTTCTCAGTGGAAAAGGAGATTTTACACATGGCGAAAATCCCAAACCAGCTGCTGTTTTGGGATTTTTCCAACTTATTCTGCCATTTTTTCTAAATTGCCGTTCCGGTCCATTTTGAAGGATGGAGATGCATGTTCATCTTCTTCAAATAAAACTAGTTTTCTGGCTCTATTCATAATTTTTACTAAGGTTTCGTAATCTTCTTGGATCGTTTTTTGATCTTTTTCAAGCTTTTGAACTTCTGCCTCAAGCTGTTCCGTTTTGCTTTGCAATTCCTGATTTTCTTTCTTTAAACGTTCATTTTCCATTCTTAATGCCGATGACTGCTCGTTATTTCCTTCATAATTCTGCAGGAAGCGGATCACATCATTCATCGTCATCTCAGGCGCAGCTGCAGGCGTTTGAGGAGACAATAAGTGTGATAGACTAGCTAACTCTTCCTTAAAGCTTTCATCGACAAAAGGCATGTGTTCGCCTGACATTAAAGGCTGCTGCTCATTTTCGGCTGATGGCGCGTCTGTTTTAACCGTCTCCTCTGCATCGGTTTCTTGAATGATTTCAGGATCAACCGCGGGAGGCTGATATAATAGCCTTTTTTTCGCAGGCTGCCCGTTTCCGAGCGCTCTCATCCGCTGTTTTCGCTGTTTTTTCGCAAGCTGAAGCGCTTTTTCATATTGATGGCGGACGACCGCGTTCCATCTGAATCCGCAGGCTGCAGAGGTCCGGTTTAATTGATCTCCGACTTCTTCAAAGGCGTTCAGCTGAGTGCTGCCCTCCCTCACATGCCGAAGCACTGTTTCGGCTAAAAGCAGATCATCTTCTTTTGACCAAGCGTCTTGTCGCTGTTTTGTCATTTATCTCAACTCCCATTTTCTTTTCATGGTATTAGAATGTCCAGTTTGGAAAATATTTATACAAATTGGCTGAAAGAATAGAAGATACGAAGGTTGGAGCAGCTTGCAGGAACAGTCGAATCCTTGTAAAATGAAGTGTGATGTGATTTTTTGAAAAGCGATTTTAGGTTTATTCACATAGATGAACATAGAAATGAAGGGAAGCGTACATCATGGCTAATGAATTTCGAGTGTGTGATGATTGCCAAGCCACTAATATCAAAACATTGCTGCCGCGTTTAAAAGAAGTGGACCCGGACGCAAAGGTTGAGGTAGGGTGCCAATCTTATTGCGGGCCCGGACGCAAAAAATCATTTGCTTTTGTGAACAATCGCCCGCTGTCAGCTCCGACAGAGGATGAGCTGATTGACAAAGTACAAAAGAAAATAAAAAAGTAAAAACATATTTTTCATAGCCTCGGCCCTCAGGTCAGGCTTTTTTGCTTCACAAGATCTGTTTTTCGTGAAGATGGAACAAATCGCCGGGCAAATTCAAGGATGTTTTCAAAGAATAGAGTCGATATAATAGAAACACGGCTAAAAAAAAGAGGGAATGACGATGGCGTATCCAAATGGAAAATTATCAGAAGAAAAAGTGTTTAAAGATCCGGTGCACCGCTATGTTCATGTTCGGGACAAGCTGATATGGGATTTGATCGGAACCCGCGAATTTCAGCGTCTCCGCAGAATTAAGCAGCTCGGCACGACGTATTTGACGTTCCATGGCGCTGAGCACAGCCGGTTCAACCATTCTCTCGGTGTCTATGAAATTGTCAGGAGAATGGTTGATGACGTCTTTAAAGGCCGCCATGAATGGGATGACAGTGAGCGCGAACTCTGTTTGGCCGCGGCGCTGCTTCATGATCTCGGGCACGGACCATTCTCGCATTCATTTGAAAAAGTCTTTCACCTTGACCACGAAGATTTTACAAGAGATATCATTTTGGGAGACACAGAGGTCAATCAGGTGCTCCGAAAGGTGAGCCCGCGTTTCCCGCAGGATGTTGCTGAAGTCATTGCCAAAACATATAAAAACAAGCAAGTGGTCAGCCTGATTTCGAGTCAGATTGACGCAGACCGCATGGATTACCTGCAGCGCGACGCTTATTATACGGGCGTCAGCTACGGCCATTTTGATATGGAGCGGATTCTTCGGGTGATGCGCCCGCGCGAGGATCAGATCGTCATTAAAGAAAGCGGGATGCACGCTGTCGAAGACTATATCATGAGCCGCTACCAAATGTACTGGCAGGTGTATTTCCATCCTGTGACAAGAAGCGCAGAGGTTATTTTAACGAAGATTCTTCACAGGGCGAAGCAGCTGCACGATGAAGGCTATGTCTTCACTCACGCCCCGGTTCATTTCTATTCTATTTTTGAAGGTAAATTGACACTGGAGGATTATGTGAAGCTGGATGAATCTATTATTTTGTATTACTTCCAGGCCTGGGAGGATGAAGAAGACGCGATTTTATCCGATTTGTGCCGCAGATTCATTAACCGCCAGCTGTTCCAATACGTTGAATTCAATCCGAATGAAGAAATGTCGGCTTATTTTGAGCTGACTTCATTGTTCAAAGAGGCGGGAATCGATCCGAGCTATTATTTGGTCGTTGATTCTTCTTCCGATCTTCCATACGATTTTTACCGTCCTGGAGAGGAAGAGGAGCGTCTGCCGATCCATCTCTTGACGCAAAACGGCCAAATTAAAGAGCTGTCCAGACAGTCGGCTATTGTGGAATCCATCTCCGGAAAACGGCGGACGGACCACAAGCTGTACTATCCGAAGGACCTGATTTGTGACGGCTCTGAACACCCGGAAGCGAAAATGAAAATCCGGCAGCTGCTGGGACTGACATAGAAATTGGAAAGAAGGAAAAAGGAGATGTCGGGAATTTGTTGAAAGAACATGCAAAACTGATGAAGGTGTTCTCGGATTCTGGAGAAATCATCGGGCGGAAGAAGATGCAGAAAATGATTTATATCGCAAAAAAAATGCAGTTTCCTTTCTATGAGAAATATGATTTTCACTTTTACGGACCTTATTCAGAGGAACTGACGCTCCAGATTGAAGAGCTTTGCAACCTTGGATTTCTGCATGAGGTGAAGGAAAAAAAGGGCGGCTACTTTCAATACCGTTATTCGCTGACTGAGACAGGCTCCGCATTTTTAGACCATGCTGATCTGGATATGCCAGACATTAAGGGCTATATCGACAGTGTGAACAGCCGTTCATCGCGGTTTTTAGAGCTGGTTTCCACGATCCTTTACTTTGACGGGCTTGAGGCCGAGGAAAAGAAAGAAAAAGTCTTTACAATCAAAAGCAAGCAAAAATATACAAATGAAGAATATGACGAAGCGCTTCAATACATAGAGGAATTGAAGCAGATTTGTTAACCATACAAAGCAAAAGAAATGATCCGTTTCTTTTGCTTTTTTTATTGACAAAAGCTGCTAAGGAATCTATTGTGGATATTGGTTATCTATAATTTATCGGGAGTGAATTGGATGAAAATGAAATCAGGGATGGAGCAGGCGGTTTCTGTGCTGCTGTTACTGTCAAGGCTGCCCGTACAGTCTTCTTTAACGTCAGAGGCAATCAGCCAGCGTTTGCGCGTGTCTCCGTCTTATTTGAAGAAGTTGATGAGGACATTGGTTCAGGCCGGTTTGGCAGAATCCATACCGGGGACGAAGGGCGGTTTTACCCTTACGAAGCCTTTGACAGACATTACGCTCTATGATGTTTATCAAGCGGTTGAAGGCAGAGGTTCGATCTATCAGGGGAAAGGCTTGCTGCAATCCGTATTCGAGGGTGAAAGCAGCTGTGTGCTGGAGACAGTCATGGGGGAAATCGAGGATAAATGGGCCAATCTCATGAGAGAAGAATCCTTGCAGCAGGTTATGGACAGAGTCGGGGAATTGTACGATCTTGAAAAAATAGATGATTGGGTAAACAAGCAAATGAAAGGGCAATTGCAATGAAAAACAGCGGATCTTTACAAAAGTCAGAATCATCAACTGGCATATCTGTACTGATCGTGCTCGCTCTCGGTTTTCTCATGGCTACTCTTGATGTAACCGTTGTGAATGTGGCGATGGCTGATATGAAAAGCGCTCTTTCGATGTCACTTTCAGGTGTGACGTGGGTTGTGGACGGGTACATCCTTACTTTTGCTTCGCTTCTGCTGGCGGGCGGAGCCTTGGCTGACCGTTTCGGCTCGAAGGCGATATATATACTCGGCTTGGCCGTTTTTGTCTTGGCCTCTAGTCTATGCGCTGTATCCATTAATGGCCAGATGTTGATTGCCGGACGCCTCATACAGGGAATTGGCGCGGCTTTGTTTATGCCGAGCTCACTCAGCCTTTTGGCTGCTTCTTACCCTGATGAGCGTGTGCGGGCGAGAATGTTTGGATTGTGGGCCGCTCTTGTTTCCGCCGCTTCTGGCCTTGGGCCCTTTATCGGCGGTGTGCTGGTACAGGCGGCAGGCTGGCAGAGTATTTTTCTGATCAATGTGCCGTTAGGGGCTGTTGCGCTCATTTCAGCTTATCGAATACTCGGCCGCGTGCCGGGAAAAAGCAGCTGCGTAAATATTACAGGGCATCTGCTTGGAGTGGCGGCTCTCGGATTTCTCTCCTTTGCATTGATACAGGGGCCTTCAGCTGGCTGGCGCTCGCCTGTGATTCTTGGTGCATTCGCGGCGGCGGTTTTGGCATTTGTGCTGTTTTTGCTGCGGGAAATCTCTGCGGAAACATCGATTCTGCCGGCGTCCTTATATAAAAACAGCCGATTCTCAGCTGCTCAATTCGTCGGGTTTTTGCTGAATTTTGCTCTTTTCGGCGGCATGTTTATGCTGAGCCTTTTTTTGCAGGAGGCAAGAGGCGCAAGCTCCTTTATGGCTGGAGTTGAGCTGCTGCCGATGATGGCGGTCTTCGTGATTGGCAATCTGTTGTTTGCCCGTCTGGTGAATCGGTTTGAAGCAGGACAGCTTATGTTTGTATCAATGGCGGTCGGCTGTATCGTTGCATTGCTGTTGTTTATGCTTGTTTCTCCGGATTTTCCTTATTGGCAGCTGGCGGTTTTGATGTCTGTCATGAACCTTGGCACCGGCATTACAGTTCCTGCCATGACAACTGTGATCATGCAGGCTGCCGGACAAAAGCATGCGAATATCGCCGGCGCGGCCTTGAATGCCAACCGGCAAATCGGAGCCTTGGTCGGCGTAGCGGTATCCGGGGTGATTATTCATCTGTCCGCCACTTGGTATGCAGGCGCCGGATTTACGTTTTTGATGATGGGAGCGGCGTACAGCCTCGCCGCATTGCTTGTATGGCTGTTTCTGGCTGTCCATAACGGCACTGCCGCGTCAGAAAAAATGTAAATCACTGATTGCGTTTTGTGGGAATATATAGTAAGATATAAAAAATTATTGAAACGACAGGCACTGATAAGGACATGAGATGCTTTTTACGGTTTCCAGAGAGGGAAGAACAGCTGAGATCTTCCTAACGCAGGGAAAGCAGCTTACCGCCTTTGAGCCGTATCGGAGAAATCAAGTATCTGATACCGTCATGCTGCGTTACAGCACCTTAAAGCCGATACACCATGTGTGTTGATCGGGAATTTGGGTGGAACCACGGATGATAAACACATTCGTCCCTTTTATAGGGATGAATGTGTTTTTTTATATGAATTGAATACATGCGAAGAAAAGGACATGAATGATCGTTACGGTTTTCAGAGAGGGAAGGAAAGGTGAGAGCTTCCCAGCTTAGGGCTGTCATTTACCGCCTTGGAGCAGCATTGGGGAACGAAAGTATCCAATGCCGTCTATGCTGCGTTACAGCACCAAGCCGACAAACAAATAGCGTTTGTCGGGAATTTGGGTGGAACCACGGGTTAATCACACACTCGTCCCTTTTATAGGGATGGGTGTGTTTTTTTATGAATTGAATACATGCGAAGAAAAGGACATGAATGGTCGTTACGGTTTTCAGAGAGGGAAGGAAAGGTGAGAGCTTCCCAGCTTAGGATGATCATTTACCGCCTTGGAGCAGCATTGGGGAACGAAAGTATCCAATGCCGTCTATGCTGCGTTACAGCACCAAGCCGACAACATAGCGTTTGTCGGGAATTTGGGTGGAACCACGGGTTAATCACACACTCGTCCCTTTCAGAGGGATGGGTGTGTTTTTTTATATACAACAATAATGAAGGAGTGTTTAAAAATGAGTAAACATGTACACATTCAGCATCCAGACGGACAGATCAAGGAATATCCGAAAGGCATTACAATCAAAGAAGCGGCTGGTTCTATCAGTTCCAGTCTGCAAAAGAAGGCGGCTGCGGGTCAGGTCAACGGCAAGCTCGTTGATCTCGGCTTCAAGCTGGAGGAGGATGCTGAGCTTTCGATTGTCACACTTGATTCACAAGAAGGCTTGCAAGTGCTCCGCCACACATCAGCGCACGTGCTGGCCCAAGCGGTGAAACGGCTGTATGGCGAAGTGTCATTGGGGGTGGGGCCTGTGATAGAAGACGGCTTCTACTATGACATGAAGCTGGAGCACAGTTTGACATCGGATGACTTAGAAGCCATCGAAAAAGAAATGAAGAACATTATAAATGAAAACCTTGAAATGAAAAGAATTGAGGTTTCTTACGAAGAGGCTGAAGAACTGTTTGCCAAAAAAGGTGAGCCGTTTAAGCTGGAGATTTTGAAGGATATTCCGCGCGGAGAGGATATCACGCTGTATCAGCAGGGAGAATTCGTTGACCTGTGCCGGGGGCCGCACCTTCCTTCTACAGGGATGATCAAGGCGTTCAAACTGACAAGAGTATCGGGCGCTTATTGGCGCGGAGACAATGAAAATGAAGTCCTGCAGCGGGTGTACGGGGTTGCGTTTCACAAGAAAAAAGATTTGGATGCGCATCTGCATATGCTGGAAGAAGCGGCAAAACGTGACCACCGCAAGCTTGGCAAACAGTTAGAGCTGTTTATGTTTTCTGAAGAAGCGCCGGGGATGCCGTTTTATTTGCCGAAAGGGCAGATTGTCCGCAATGAACTGGAACGCTTCTCGCGTGAGCTGCAAACAAATGCCGGCTATGATGAGGTGCGTACGCCGTTTATGATGAATCAGCGGTTATGGGAGCAGTCAGGCCACTGGGATCATTATCGCGACAATATGTATTTTTCAGAAGTGGATGAGACAAGATTCGCAATGAAGCCGATGAATTGTCCTGGACATATGCTCATATTTAAAAACAACCTGTATTCGTATCGTGATCTGCCGATTCGTATGGCGGAGTTCGGCCAGGTCCATCGCCATGAATACAGCGGCGCTTTAAATGGAATGCTTCGCGTCCGGACGTTCTGTCAGGATGACGCGCATATCTTCGTTCGGGAGGATCAGATTGAGAGCGAGATCAAAGAAGCGATTGGGCTGATTGACGAGGTATATCGTACATTTGGTTTTGAGTATTCGGTTGAGCTTTCGACTCGCCCGGAGGATTCATTGGGCGATGATAGCCTTTGGGAAGCATCGGAACGCGCCTTAGCACATGTCCTTGAGGAACTCGGCCTGCCTTATGAGGTGAATGAAGGCGATGGGGCGTTTTATGGACCGAAAATTGATTTTCACATAAAAGATGCCCTGAAACGAAGCCACCAATGTGCGACAATTCAGCTTGATTTTCAAATGCCGGAAAAATTCGATTTAACATATATCAATGAACACAATGAAAAGGTTCGTCCTGTTGTCATACACAGAGCGGTATTCGGCTCGATCGACCGTTTCTTTGGTATTTTGATCGAGCATTTCGGCGGGGCGTTCCCAGTCTGGCTCGCACCGATTCAGGTTCAAATCATACCGGTTTCACACGTTCACTTGGACTATTGCAGAAAGGTGCAGGCAGAGCTGAAACAGGTGGGGATAAGAGTCGGCATTGATGAGCGCAATGAGAAGCTTGGATACAAAATCAGAGAGTCGCAGGTACAGAAAATCCCATACGTGCTTGTGCTAGGAGATCATGAAGAGCAGCAGGATGCGGTAAACGTCCGCCAATTCGGGCATCAAGAGAATAAACACGTTCCTTTTCAAACTTTTAAAGATAAACTTGTCAAACAGGTGAAAAATCGAGGCATGTAGGAGAAAAGCTGCGGATTCTCATTTTGCTTTTTTGACTTTCCCTATCCGGAATCAGTAAAATAATAAGTAAATCATATCGTTCGTATGTTATGAATGCATCTCGAAATGGGGAAATTGACATGGACCATGACAAACTGGAAGCAAATTTGCTGGATCACGCACTTACAAAATACTTGAAAACCACGAAGCAAATAGATGAAGCTACCGTTCCGAAACACGTAAATAATATAAGAGGATTTATTCTGCGGATCATATACAGACATGGGAGCTGCACCATAAAGGATATACTAAAAGAGGTCACACTGTCTCCCTCTGCGACAACCACCGCCCTCAATCATTTAGAGCAGGAGGGTTTTATTGAGAGATCGAGAAATAAAAATGACCGCCGCACTGTATGGATTACGCTTTCCGAGTCGGGCCGGGGAGCGGCTGAGCAAATGATTGAAAACCGCCAGCAGCTGATTGACGGCATGTTTGAACGTGTAACAGCCGAAGAGAAAAAGACGTTCTTAGCGATTGTTGCGAAGCTGACCCAATAGGGATAGAAAAAGCCGGTGCGCGAAGCGCCGGCTTTATAGAGATTATTCCATATCGCTCAGACGTTTGCCTGCGACGGCATAATGGTCTTTTCTCATTTCTTCTATAAACACAACAATTTTTTCTTCAGAAGCACCGGTTGTTTCCTTTACCGCTTCTGTTACTTTCTCGACAAGATTGCGTTTTTGCTCGTCTGTACGGCCTTCGAGCATTTTGACGGTTACGTATGGCATGGGTGCTGAATCCTCCTTTATCTCGTTTCCTCTCTTTAGAAAAAGAGGCTTCTTATAGTATACTGAATAAAGTAAATTCTTGCATTTTTAGAAAGAGGGATATCTCACTTGGACCGTTTTTTATATTATCCGTTATCTTTAATGCCATACCTCGTCATCACGTTAATTGTGTCGTTTACGATACACGAGCTTGCCCATGCTTATGTCGCATACAAATTCGGTGACGATACGGCGAAAAGACAAGGAAGACTGACACTGAATCCTATTAAACACCTTGATCCGTTCGGAACCATTTTGATTCTGGTGGCCGGCTTCGGATGGGCGCGCCCTATTCCTGTCAATCGCCGCTTCTTTAAGAAACCTCGGCTTGCCGGCGTGCTCGTATCTATTGCCGGACCCGTCAGTAACCTGATTCTTGCGTTTATCGGTTTCTTTTTGTTAGTGTTGATGCATGCATACGGAATGGAGCAGCTTGCGGCATTCAGCACGGGACTTGATCAGTTCTTTTCCATTTGGATTCAGCTGAATCTTGTCTTGTTTTTATTTAATCTGCTGCCGCTGCCGCCGCTCGATGGCTATCGAATCATTGAAGATCTCGTCCCGCCGGGGGTTCGTGCCAAGATGACGCAGGCGGAGAGCTACGGCTTTATTGTCTTTTTGGTTCTGTTTGTGACACCGCTCGGATCTTACGTGCTTTGGCCGATGCTCAATGCCGGAAGAGATCAGATTTTAGAGCTGTTTTCAGCGATATTTCAACCGCTTTTGTAGGAGGTAGAACTTATGGAAGAAAAAAAGAAAAAATCAATCGGGTTTAATATTATTAAAAGTGATCCGACAGACGGACACGGCGGTTTTGGCGTAGGGGCACTCAGCTTAGATAACATTTCCCCCGTATTCGTCGATGTAGAGGAAAAAGAAGCGTTCGTTGACATCGGTGCTATGCACGCCCGCAGCACCGTTGAAAAAGGAATTAAATTTCTGCCGAACAAAGAAGAAGTTCCGAACGGCAAACCATACTGGCTTGTCTGGGTGACGATTGACAGAAGAGAAGAGGGGCCTTATTACGCTGGTGTGACAGCCTGTGAACTGACGGTCGACAGAAGCATCAGAAGAGGCTACAAATCGCTGCCTGAGCATGTGAATCTGATGGATAAATCCATGAAACGGAACATTATCATTGATAAAATGGACGACAGCTCGAAGCGTGTGCTCGGCGAGTTTCTGAAAAATCATGATCAGGGCCTATGGGACCGGTCACCAGATGAATTAAAAACAGGCCTGCTTCCGGAAGACCATTAGTTTGTGAACGTTCTGTGAACTTTTAGAAAATTTGTACTATTTTCCGTAAACTTTGAGTAAACTGGTGATACAGAAATAGGACATGGAAAATCCCGAGCCGAACCAAGACTTGGGGTTTTTCATTTTTAGGGTGATAGGATGTACGAAACCATTCGAGTCGGTGATTGGGTGATTAAAGCCGACGTGGAAGAAACGAGAAAGCAATATGAGAAAGAACTAGAGGATATGTGTGGATGCGGTAACTGTCTAAACTACTATGAAGCAGTGAATGAATTGCCGGTCAGAAAATCTCGTGTCTTAGAAGGTTTTGGTCTTATTCCGTCGAAATGCCCGGATATTAGTTATCATGGGATTAAAGATCATTTGCACTTTTATATAGCCAGTTATTTTATCGTTGGCCGTATTGTAGAAGGAAATCAAGAATTGAACCCGGAAAGGATTGATTTGTCGTGGCATGTTTCATTTTCAGTGCCCCAACACAAAATTTACATTCCTAAGGGGTTTCCAAAACCAATTATTCAACTCGATTGCGTTACGCTGCTTCCATGGATTATAGACGAACCATACGAATAACCCGGCCTCCGAGGAGCCGGGTTATTTTTAATGATTCCGCCCTAGCCATTTGTCCCACCACTTTTTAGGGGAAGCGGGGTTTTCTTTGGCTGGAAGCCGGTCTTTTGTTGGTTTTGCGGGTTTTGCCCCATAACACACGTTCGACGGTTCAGTGCCTTTCACAAAATACGTGTAGTGCTTGGCTGCGCAGCCGGGGCCGGACGTGTAGCCTGTTGCCGGATCAATGTACACGCCGGTTACGCCTTTTGGCGGTTTGAAAGCAGTTTCCGGTTCTCCTTTGAGCGCATCCTCCATGAAGTCAGCCCAAATCGTTTTGGCATAGCTTTTTTCTTCGACCGAGTCGATGGTGCTGTTTTTGTCATAGCCCGTCCAAACACCTGCGGCCAGCTGTGGATTAAAGCCGATCATCCAGCTGTCTGCGCTGGTGGTTCCTGATTTTCCCGCATACGTTCTTGTCAGGCGGTTGGCGATCGTCCGTCCGGTTACCGACGTATAGCCGTTTAAATCCGTATCAAACATGCCTGTCATCATACTTGCCGTGACAAAAGCGGCTTTTTCATCAAGCACCTGTTTATGCTGATTCGGGTTTTCGTATAGCACATGTCCCGCCGCGTCCGTGACCCTCGAAATAAAAGTCGGTTCGATTTGCTTCCCGCCATTTGCGAGCATGGCATAGGCGTTGACCATCTCAATCGGGCGCACGGGTTCGGTGCCGAGTGCCAGGGACGGCAGTTTTTGAAAATGAGCAGTGATGCCGAACTCATTTGCCGCCTGTACGAGCTTGTTCATGCCGAGAAAGAGATGTGTTTTCACAGCGTAAATGTTGTCGGAAAGCGCCAGCGCCTGCAGAAGCGTAATCGGCTTGTTGGCATAGTATCCGTTATAGTTGCTTGGAGAATACGTTTCTCCCTGTGCATCAATTTGAAACTCGGTTTCTTCGCTTTTCATTAAGGTGACTGGCGTAAATCCGCTCTGAATCGCTTTGTAGTACAGCAATGGCTTAATCGTCGAAGCAGGCTGGCGTTTCGCCTGTGTCGTCCGGTCAAACGGGCTTTTTTGATAATCCCTGCCGCCGACAAGGGCGAGAACACTTCCTGTGCGGGGATCAATGGCTGAAAACCCGACTTGAATGTCAGAGCCGGCGTTAACTGTTTCGGTAATGGTCTCCTCGGCGATGCGCTGCATCCGTTTATCTACCGTTGTATAGACGTTTAACCCGCTCGTTTCAATTTGCTCCCGCGTCATGCCGAGCTTTTTCTCCACTTCTCTCATCGCATTGTCATAGAAATAAGGGGCTTTTCTCTTGGAAACTTGTTTATTCAAAGGCTGATAGGAAAGAGGTTCTTTGATCAGTTCATTCGCTTTTTTCTGGCTGATCATCCGCTGCTTTTCCATCATTCGCACAATCGTTTTCTGGCGCTCCTTGGCCTTCGTTTCATTGATATACGGCGAATAGCCGGAAGGGCCTTTTGGGATCCCCGCCAATAAAGCGGCCTCCGCATCCGTCAGGTTTTTCGCATGCTTGCCGAAATACAGGCGGGAAGCGGCTTCAATGCCGTAGGCGCCGTGGCCGTAGTAAATCGTATTTAAATAGCCTTCTAAAATCTCTTCCTTAGAATAGTTCTGTTCCAAACGGATCGTGTAGAACGCCTCATTCCATTTTCGTTTCCACGTTTTATCGTGTTCAAGGTATAAATTTCTCGCATATTGCTGGGTGATGGTGCTTGCGCCCTGAACCTTGGCAAATGCTTTCAGATCAGCTAGCGCCGCACCGGCCATTCGTTTATAATCAAAGCCGTGATGATCGTAGAAATTCTGGTCTTCAACCGCCACTGTCGCTTTTACAATTGTCGGATTCATGTCCTTTAAGGGGACCCAATAGCGCTTTTCGCCGTAATTCGTTTCCCCGAGCTTTGAGCCGTCACTCGCATACAAAATCGTGGATTGCGGCACTTGCACGGAGGGAGCGCCTTGGTATTTGGCTATCAAAATGACAGTCATAAACACAGCAGCTGCCGCTAAGGCCGCAAGAGCCCCTAAAAAGATACAGGCGCGGACGGTTTTCAGCGTCAGTCTCAGCCGTTTATTTGTCATTGCATCCACAATGGGTTCCCCCTTTTTTTATGTTTCTACTATTATGAGGAAAAAAGACCGTTTTTAAACATCGCAGAACAGGACGCATCTTTACTTTTTTCCCGCCATCCTCTATACTTTTTCCTTAGGTGAAAAAGAGATTTCAACCGGGAATAAAAGCTGAAAAGACGCTTACAATACATGAATACAGCCTTGAAAGGGAGATGACAATTGAGCGAACTTTGGTACACAGAGAAGCAGACGAAAAACTTTGGCATTACGATGAAGGTTAATAAAACATTACATACAGAACAAACGGAGTTTCAGCATTTAGAAATGGTGGAAACGGAAGAGTTCGGCAACATGCTGTTTTTGGACGGCATGGTTATGACATCTGAAAAAGACGAATTCGTTTATCATGAAATGGTGGCGCATGTCCCATTATTTACGCACCCAAATCCGGAGCACGTTCTTGTTGTCGGCGGCGGTGACGGCGGCGTCATTAGAGAAATCCTGAAGCATCCGAGCGTGAAAAAAGCGACACTTGTTGATATTGACGGCAAGGTTATCGAATACTCTAAAAAGTTCCTTCCTTCTATCGCGGGCAAACTGGATGATCCGCGCGTTGACGTGCAGGTGGATGACGGATTTATGCACATTGCGAAATCTGAAAATCAATACGACGTGATCATGGTGGATTCAACTGAACCTGTCGGACCGGCTGTAAACCTGTTTACAAAAGGATTCTACGCAGGAATCGCAAAAGCGCTGAAAGAAGACGGAATTTTCGTCGCTCAGACGGACAACCCATGGTTTACGCCGGAATTAATCACAAATGTACAGCGCGACGTGAAGGAAATTTTCCCGATTACGAAGCTGTATACAGCGAACATTCCGACATATCCAAGCGGTTTGTGGACATTTACAATCGGATCGAAAAAATATGATCCGCTTGCAGTCGAAGACAGCCGTTTCTTCGAAATTGATACGAAATATTACACAAAAGATATTCATAAAGCGGCGTTTGTTCTGCCGAAATTTGTGAGTGACCTGATTAAATAATGAGGGTATGGCGCAGGAGCGAATCTTGCGCTTTTTTACAGGAAAGCGAGGGTATTATAGATGAGATTTGATGAAGCATATTCAGGAAAAGTATTTATCGCGAGCCGCCCCGAGTGGGAAGGGGCGGACGCCATCCTTTACGGCATGCCGATGGACTGGACGGTCAGCTATCGCCCGGGCTCACGCTTTGGCCCGAGCAGAATCCGCGAAGTGTCAATCGGCCTTGAAGAATACAGCCCGTATTTAGACCGTGATCTGGCTGATCTGAACTTCTTTGACGCCGGCGACATTCCGCTGCCGTTCGGAAATCCGCAGAAAAGCCTTGATATGATTGAGGAATATGTAGACAGCATTTTAGAAAAAGGGAAATTCCCAATGGGTATGGGCGGGGAGCACCTCGTGTCATGGCCTGTCATGAAAGCGATGTATAAGAAGTATCCAGACCTTGCGATTATCCATTTTGACGCACATACAGATCTTCGCGTTGATTATGAGGGAGAACCGCTTTCTCACTCCACGCCGATCCGCAAAGCGGCAGAATTGATCGGACCGCAAAATGTGTATTCTTTCGGAATCCGTTCCGGCATGAAGGAAGAGTTTGAATGGGCGAAAGAAAACGGCATGCACATCTCAAAATTTGAAGTGCTTGAACCGCTGAAGGAAGTGCTTCCGAAGCTTGCGGGCCGTCCGGTATATGTCACAATCGACATTGACGTATTAGACCCTGCGCACGCACCGGGAACAGGAACGGTTGACGCCGGCGGCATCACGTCTAAAGAACTGCTTGCATCCGTCCATGAAATCGCGCGTTCAGAGGTAAACGTGAAGGGCGCTGATTTAGTGGAAGTCGCACCGGTGTACGACCACTCAGAACAAACGGCAAACACAGCCAGTAAAGTCATCCGTGAAATGCTGCTTGGGTTTGTGAAATAACGAAGGGAAAAAACCGCCGATGGACGGCGGTTTTTTATCTTATATCATGGCTCGTTCAGCAATCTCGGTGTCATGTATAAACATGGATGTTACCCCACTCCAAAATAATGCAGCAGCACTTATTGTCAAACAACCGATTAGTAACTTATACTTCAATTTCATACAAATTCACTCCTCCTTGGATGTGCTGTCTGATATCTTCAACTTTCAAAAAATAAGCGGAGGCTTTTTTAAAATCCTCTAATTTATAGTAGTATTTAGCTGCATCAAGGGCTAAATCTTCCATATCAGCGTACATCAATTTACTTTCAAGGAAAAGAAAACATTTATTAATTTGTTCTTCATCAGGACCGGATAAGTGTAAAGATTTTAAAAATTCGAACTTGTGTAGATAAACAGTGTCCTCAGCTTTTAGAGAATGAGCCAATCCCCTATTATAATATTCTTCTGCTTTTAACACATTACCTAAATTATAATATATTTGTGTAATTAAGAAGTATGGCTGAGGAAGGGAATTTATGATTTCTGCATTCTCAAATACAGTTATAGCTCTTACCAAGTGATCCACAGCATTTTGAAAGTCTTTTTGGTTATTATGACAAAGCGCAACATTATATAGAGTTCTTCCCATTAATTGAGGCTGCTGTTCCGCATCAGCCATCGAGAAAGCTTTTTGAAAATGAGATATCGCATGTTCATATTGTTTTAGATCCAAGAAATTTGCTCCAAACAAGGAGTGACACTGAGTAAGCCTTATGTCATATGCAGTCTGATCATTATAAATTTCATACGCTTGTCTAGCATAATCCATTGATACATAAGTTTGTTTCATATAATAGTAAACCTCAGACATCTTAAAGAAAAACTCTGCCTTCTCTATTCGATCCTTAACGAATATCAACTTGCTTTCGGCCTTTTTGAAAAATTTAATGGCCGACAGATATTCCCGCTGGTCAAGCTCATACATGCCCCTGAAGAAATTAAAGTAATAATCAAGGACTCCAGTCAAACGAGCCTGTTTTTTATCAATCTCAACCAGCAAATCAGACAGCCGCGGCTGTTCCTCGATCCGCATTTTCTCTAGTGGTTCAAGGTACTCAAGCATCAGGTTGTGCCGGAATTCCATCAGTGAATAGTACAAATGAAGATCCTGATCTTCTTCCATTTGGTCCAGCTCTTGTTTGATTTCTCTTCGTAAATACTCTGCATCGGGTATGCTGAATCGGCGTATGTACATATACCATTCATTAATCTTTTCTCCGACGGAAGAAGAAGATATGACACCTGTCACGTTTGCAAATCCCTCCCTTCATTATTCTATATATGTCATATTTTATCATCATCATTCTTATGAGAAGCGCAAAAAAACCGCAATCTTTTCTTTCGTTACCCCGCATGTTGGGGATATATTTCAAAAAGAAGCTTTTATCCTCGGCAATTTGTACAAGCAAACACAACACCCTTCCATATTCTGTTATATCTGCGTGAGCAGTGTATTTCTAAAAAGGAAGTGAAGGTATGAGAAAAAACAAGCTTTCCTTTAAAGAAAAAGCAGGAGCCGCACAAGAAGAATGTTTATGTTTTTGTGAGGGAGAAACAAGCCGCGAAGCAATGTTTCAAGCACCGATTGAATTGCCTGAGGGGTTTATCGTTGATCCGGCTGAAGCTGTCGCCAATGTTACGTGGAATGCAGACAGCCTTTCTTGTGTCAGTGAACGTTGCTTAATTGAGAAGGGGCCTGAGCCTGATGAAATCGCTGTTCAATTTGCAGTACGCCTGCAGGGAACTGTTACGCTTCTTGTCAGTGTGTCGCCTGTGCGAAATCAATATGGACAAGGGGACGGGGCTGTTTCCGTCATTCACAATGCGGAGATCAACCAAATCGTCTATTACTCTGATGAACCGGAGGATTGCCCGGATTTCAGTGACATCACGATCGAGAACCTTGTTGTTGTTCCGCCCTTTTACGGCAGTCCTTTATCTGTGACGGGAACGATTGTGCTTGTACCGGAATCGGAACCCGAACCCGTTTATGCGTTTACAGCGAATCCAAGTGATCAATCAGTTTCTGTGATTGATACAAACACTCATACTGTTGTGACGACGATTGCTCTTCCGTACCGGCCGACAGGTATTGAAATAACTCCAGATAAAAGCTCTGTGTTTGTCTTACATCCCAACAATAATGTGATTTCTGTCATCGATTATGACACATTAACAGTAACAGCATCTATTTTGCTGGATCAGCCGCCTCGATCGATTAGATTTATCCCTAATCATGAATTTGCTTATGTTTTCGCCGGTACTGTGATTTATGTGATTGGAATTGATACGTTAGCTGTGGATAGGTCGATTCCTGTGGAAGGGTATGATGTTGCAATTGATCCCAATGGGTTATTCGCCTATGTTCTTGATTTTGGTATAGTGCAAAAAGTGGACCTATCCACCGGTGAACTCATAGGAACGATTGAACGAGAGCTTATCGTATCATCCATAGAAACAGATTCTCCGGAGCGGTATGCGTATGTATTAGAACAAGAATTCTTATTCAATTATCTGACGGTTATTGATTTAAATTCGTTTACGCTCAGCAATACCCAAGAGCTGGAGCCTGACGGCCAATATGTAATGTTTACGAGTGGATCAGAGGTGTATTTACATGACAGCTTCACTGGCAATTTATATTCTGTCAGTCCGAATGGAGCAGGCGTAATAGGAAATCTTCAGCAATCAGCAAGTGACTATGCGTTTACTCCGAATGGCGAATTTCTGTATGCAACTCATGTTTTAGAGCAGAGCATCACTGTTTACAACACGGATGATTACTCTGTGGAGACTGTCATATCTCTTGGGGTTTCACCGGGAGCTATTGCGATTTAATCAACTGCATGCTGTGCATTTCTAAAAGGACGTGAAATCATGAAAAAGAATGATCTTTCTGCTTTACAGGAAAATTGTTTCTGTTTTTGTGATGAGGAAATCAGCCGAGAAGCGCCGTTTCAAGTGCCGATTGACATTCCCGAGGGGTTCACTGTTGATTCTGCCGAAGCAGCTGCGGCGGTTACATGGAGTACAGATCATTTATCATGTATCAGTGAGCCTTGCTTAATCCAGACTGGACCGGAAACAGAAGATATCGGTGTTCGATATGCTGTGAGAATACAAGGGGCCGTTACGCTTCTTGTCAGTGTGTCGCCTGTACGAAATCAATATGGACAAGGGAATGGGTCGGTTTCTGTGATTCATACTGAAGAGATTGATCAGATTGTTTATTATGCAGCACAGTCTGACCGCTGTCCTGATTTCAGTCAAATGACAGTGGAAGATCTTCTCATTGTTCCGCCATTCTACGGTAGTCCGCTTACGGTGACCGGGACAATCGTTTTCCCACCATCGCCAGGTTCTCAATCGTATGTCTTTACAGCCAATTCAGGGGACAGCACAGTTTCGGTCATTGATGCGGCAGCAAACCTTGTTGTTGCAACTATTCCTTTTACGTCTGTGCCAACTGATCTGGGGGTCACGAAAGATAAAGCCTATACGTATGTCCTTCATGGCAATACCAATCTTATTTCTGTAGTTGATAATCAAACATTAACCGTGGCAAATACGATAACCGTCGGCACTGGGCCGAGAAAGATTCAATTTGATCCTGCAGGAGAATTGGCATATGTGATGGCTGCCGGCTCTATTTATACGATTGATCTTGCGCTTCAGGCAGTCAGTGATGTTTTTTCAGTACCCGACGCCGCAGACTTTGCCCTGGATCCGAACGGGCAATTTGTCTTTACTGCTAATACAATTTTCTGGTCAATTGATCAATATGATGTGAATACAGGCCAGCTTGTTGACAGCCTCGTGAATGAGTTTGAATATCCAAGTTTAATTGAAACGCCATATGCCGGAGACTTTGCGTATGTGATGACTGGTGAATTATGGCCGAAGGGTGTAGCGGAGATTAGTTTGTCACCCTTGAGCAGAGAAGGTGACTTTAATCGTTTATTTGAAACTTTGAGGACAATTGTATTTTCATTTGACAATACACGAGCTTATTTTCTAGAACCATATATTGATCCGTCTCTCATTCATAATCTCACTGTCGTCAATACAGCCACAAACGCAATTATTGCGAGTGTTTCTGTGCCCGGCGCCTTTGACCTCGCAGTAACGCCGGACAATCAGTATATTTATGCGGCACAGCCCAACGACAATACTGTGACTGTGTACCGCACGAGTGATTATGCAGCCGTGACGGTGATTCCGGTTGGTACGGGTCCGTCTGCGATTGCGATGTAGCTATTTTATAGATCAAGAGAAGCGGTGCTGCGATAAGAGAATCGGTTATAAATAAATGATCCGATCTGCTGAATCGCAGCCAGAATGATCAGAAACAACAGTTCACTTATGGTAAAACTGAGCATCCACCAAATCCCGGCTCCTGTCAGCACTCCCGCAAGCATTTTTCTGAACAGGGTGCCGTGCTGGAAAAGCTGCACCAAGTACGTTCGCATATAAAACAATAAATACAAAATCAGCAACACCGCAAGTCCTATTGAAACAGCGGGGGGCGTGTGAAGGCGGAAAGGGACGGCTTTGACGATTTCGAACATACAGCCGAATATGATGACTTGGCATAATACAGCAGCCATCACATATGTTTGGCGGACGTTTTTATAGCTGTCACGCAGCGTTTTGACATCTTCTGCATAGCGGCTGCACAATCTGTGATGCTGGAAGTCGCAGCAGCTTTGATGGGACTGTGTGAGTTTCTGAAAAGCTGCTGTCATGTTTTTTACGGATTGGGTGACATAGTGTAGATAGAGAAAAGCGGGCAGCATCAGGACGGAAGCGGTTAAAGCCAGCAGTCCGAGCCGCAAAGCATCATTGTCGATCATCTGTACATATTGGGCCGCGGCTTTGGCGAGGGCCTGAACCCAGCCGAAGGAATAAGCCGCCATACCTACGAGCAGCAACATCACGGTAAAGACAGTGCTTTTTTTCATTGTCCGATCGCCTCTTTCTGTGAAACGTGAATGATCGCTTTTTTAGAAGATGACAATGCATCAATGAGAGACAAGAAATCCTGACTATTCATATCGCGAATGATGCGGTAAACGTCGAGAAACGTGCAATCGCACCTGTCACACTCGGCCGCCCATTCGAAGCATTTACGCGCATAATCGCTGTCATAGATGATCGCATCCGTCAAAGAGCCCTTGCCGTATTGAAGCCAGGCCGCAATCTGTTCTTTCTGCTGTGTGACGTAGTAGGAAGCGACATCGATATAAGCTGAAGAATGAACCCCTTGACTGTGTAGCATCAAAAAACCGCCATCCTCATACAGGTGAGCCTCGGCTGACAAACGATTGATTTCCAGACGATACGTCTGCTGAATCTCTTGAAAAAACGGTGAATCTAATTGAAATAGAATTCGAGACGCAATGTCCCAATAAAGCTTTACCGTCAACAGATCGTTTTGCCCGGGAAGTGCGCCGATCTGCAAGCCGGTCCATGTGTCTTCCATCCGCTCCTCATCACCCAGCACCACTTTTTGTGAGAGGGTTGGAGGGCACGCGGGAATCATTTTCCTTTCTGCTTTATGAACTGGACGTTTTTTCAGCCCAAGGTGAGAAGGCAAAAGGTCTTCCGTATCTTCTGAGCCTCCAATCAAAAACAACGTCATCCGCTCGGGCTGGTAAGCGGCATTGTAGGCTTTCTGTAAATCACGGATGGTCATCGCCTCAATGTCCTCGATTCTGCCTGCGGGATAGACGGCAGCAGGTGAGGCGGGAGAAAGCATGCTGATCAGCTGATAACGGTAAGAGAGTTGATGATTGAGGTGTGCTGTTTCAATTTCGCTTGTAATCACAGCTTTTTCCTGAGTGACAATCCTCTTGTCAAATGAGTGGTTCCATAACGCATCAAGCAGGATGGGGACCGTCTGCGTGAGCCGATCCGGCAATGAGGTAAACATGAAATTAGTATCAGTGTAGGTGGTGAACGCATTTAAAAGCGCGCCGTGCGCAAAAAAATCACTGTACAGATTGCGGCCGTTATGCCAGAAGAGAAGATGCTCTAAAAAATGCGCTGTGCCATACGGGAGCAGCTTGTCGCCAGAATCTTCTTGTAAGCAGACATCACGGCTTCCAAAATCAATTTTCACATTGCACAGCCGCAGATGGGCGCGGGGGAATTTCAATCTGAATATTTTCAGCCCGCTGTCTGTGTATCTGATATCGGTTTGTTCATCCAGCTGTTGAAAGAATGCTTTCTTTTCCATCTCTTCATCCCCTTACTACATGAGCTCCGATATAATTGATATTTGCTATGAATTGTAATAGATCGCGGCACGTAACCGCGGAGATGCCATCCAGCAAGTCTTCTTTTTCACAGGAGAAGCGGCGCAGGATCTCCATATAGGCCAAGAGCCCTTCGGGAGAATCGAATTGCATCAGCATTTCATTGCGTAAAAATTGTTTTGCCTGTTCCAGTTCCCGCTCATCCATTTGAAAATGTGAGACAGCTTCCAAAACGCGCGGGGGAATTTCTTTTTCATGAAGCTGGTTCGTACATATTGAAACAAGCAGCAGATTGTTCATGATGTCGTAACGGGTAATGACATGATAGACAGCCAGATCCTTCTCGCGGAAATGCTTGAATAAAGCGGAATGCCCGTACTTTCCGAGCAATCCGTCTAGCAGCTGAATGTTGATATAATCGCTCTTATCTTTCATCTCCCCGCAGTTAAATCCGAGTGTCAAGACGGAAGGACCTGCTGCGCTGCGTGTTTCTGTTTCAAAAACATGCCGGTTCACGGGTATTCTTCCGGCTGTCACGGCAGACGCTTGCGGGGCATGTCCCGGAATATCACAATCTTGTATATCTCCCAATATGTTCAGCTGTTTTTGCTGGGACAATAAATTAATGATGAAGTCCGTTGTGTCGAGAAACCGTTTAGGATGGATTGCCTGTATCTTGTCTTTCCTGCCAAACATGCCTGTGCCGTACATCGGGTTTCCGAAGGCCTCCTCGACCAAACGGGCCGCCGAGTAGGAGAAGGGATCTGCGAATTTATTTTCGATTTTCAGCAGCAGCTCACTCTTTGCCTTTTCAACGCCGGCGGCTGAAAGGGAAGAGGGGAGGGACATGTCTGCAAATGTTTTCAACAGGGCATCAACATGAAGATTCCTGTTATATAGCGGGTGAATGAAACGGGTTCCGCAGGTTTTCAGCTGCTGATCAAAAAAGAGATTTGCTGAATACATAAAGCGGCTTCCGGCAGCATAACCGAAAGCGTCAATGATTTGCTGCTTCAGGTGTCCGGCGGCGCCGTAAAAATAAATCGTTTCTTCTTCAGGTTCCGCCGCGCTTTCGATCGGTTTCAGAAAGCTTGCGGCGATTGAGATTGTTGAAAATTGATGAGTCTTCAGCAAATTAACTTCCAAGCCGTTCTCTTTTGCTTGTATCAAAGAAACCACCATCCTGTTTTTGCAGGTAATAGACTATGATCAGCCCGGCAATCGGAATGACCGCCAAGGAGACAGCGGTGCCGGCTAATGTGGCTAAGAAAAGGGGAAGACAAAATAGATAAGACCGGTATTTTGAGAATCCGCTCCAGAGCTGCTGCTCCGTTTGCCAGCCGAAGAACGGCCTTTTTTCATCAGCGGTTAACCGGATCAATGCTCCAGCTAGCAACAATTCAATACACTGCATAAAAGTGAGGGCTGAAATCGGGCGGCCGCTGATGAAGCCCACAATCATAGCGACAAGGAGAAATCCGCCTGCCAATAGGCCTGAGTAAAAGCGATATTTTGCCCAAAACATCGTTCTCCGTTTAATCGGAAGCGTGATCAGCAGCATCCGATCGTTTTTTTCAATAGAGTACAAAAGGGCGATCGGCGAGCAGATCAGCAGAAGGGCGGAAATCACAATATAAATCACCTGCTGATCGAAGATGCCGGTGTTCAACATCTGGAACGAAAAGAAGCCGCTGAACGCCGCCATCACCACGTAATTTAACAGCATTGCTTTAGTAGACATAAATCGGTTCCATTCTCTCTTGTAAAACGAAAATTCAGATCTCCGCATAAAAGAATGCATCTTGCTCTGTTGCGGAGGCGCCTGCAGAAAGACAGGAAAATCAATGAGCACCGCCCATAGCATGTGAACCGCGCATAGCGGGATCGTGACGGCCGGCATAAAAGCGGCGCTGAGGCATACACAGGCGAATACCGCCGCATGCAGGAGAAACATCCAGTTCTTCTTTTTGACGAAATGGTTGCTCAGCACAACACCGAATAGAATCGAATAAACGGTAAAAAACGAAAATCTGCCGAGCCAAAACAATGTTTGCGCCCCTGACAGCGTTCCGTTTCCAAATAAGAACAGCGGTAAAATAAAAAAGAATAACGTTCTTCTCAAACAGGTGTCCACAAACAGAACGACACTCTGGGCAAGCCAAAAGCTTCGTGAAGAAATCGGCAGCAGGCAGCTCAGTTTCATATAAGATTCCTTCCATTGAGATGCCACGGAAAGAAACACCATATATCCGTTCATCAAGAGAAGCGCGAGTAGGATATATGTTTTTTCCAATACCGATTCGTCAATACCGGCCTGGCGGATCAGCCCGATTTCAAACACAGCCAGAATCACAAGCCCTGCGGCAATGCGGATGACGTCCTTTTTCCCTTGCCGGCTATACAGTTGTTTGAACAGCAAAGACATGATGGGGAATATGTTATTCATGTCCGATCACCTCGAAAAATTCCCGCCGCAGATCGGTCTCCTCTCCAATCGGAATGACCTTTTGGATCTGTTTGTTGTGCAGAATGGCCGCATAATCACAAAATCTCTGCACAACATCGAGCAGATGGGAAGAAAACAAAATGGTTCCGCCTGCCTCACAGTACTCGCGCATTTTCTGATAAAAGACCTCTATCGATTCCACATCCAAACCGACGAGCGGCTCATCCAAAATAAACAGGGGAGCCCGCAGCAATAAGCCTGTCATCAACACAACCTTTTGCCTGTTCCCCAAGGACAGCTCCGAAATTCTCCTGTTGATGTATTTTGAAAAATGAAAGGCTTCAGCCAAATTGGTGAACTGCTGCTCTGAAAAATCCTTTTGATAAAGCGAATGGACGAAAGACACATAGTCCTTCGCCGTAATTTCTGTAAACAGCAGCGGATAATCGGCGGCGAAGTAACGGTGAATCTTCAGTTGATCTGATGTTTTCTGCGGCATACCGGCCTCCGCTTCAATGCCGCACAGCGTAAAGCCCCCGCTGTAATTGCGGTTCACTCCTGTAAGTGTATTGATCAGTGTTGTTTTGCCGGCGCCGTTTACCCCAAGCAATCCGTAAACGGCGCCTTTTTCTAAGTGTAAATCCACGTGTTCTAAGATGACGTTGTCCCGTTCATACCAAACGGATACATCGTGTATATCCAAAATGCTCATCGCGAATCAGCCTTCCGCGCGCGCATCCCGAAAAGAATGGCAATCGCAATGAAGATCACCGTAAATAGATAATCGCTTTTGACAAAATAGACGACTGCGCCGATGACAAAGATAAATGAAAGGATATACAGTAAAATTCTTCTTTGTGCTGGTGACAAATCGTTTCCCTCCTAAATAAGCTGGACCACGTCTTCTAATTGTTCATTTTTCGCCCAAGAGCAAATGTTTTTCCGGTGATATTTGTTAGCGTTCAGCCCTTTTAAGTAACAGCCTCCGCAATAGCCGCTAAACGGGCATTTGTCTTTCATGCAATGCTCGCTGAACCGCGGCGCCTGCGCTTGCCACAGTTTATGGACGAGAGGGGAGTTAAAGATGCTTTCATATGAATCATGAAAAATATTTCCCAATGAAAATTCCTTCGGAAAGAGCGCGCACGGACGTACTTCTCCGAACGGGCTGATCACAATGGACTTCCAGCCAGCACCGCAATTTGCCGCTCGTTTTCTTTCATAAGGAATAATCGGAATCAGATCTTTAAACTCATCAATGACATGTTGCTCGTATTCCATAAATTTGCGGTGCTGCTCGGCATCTTTTGTGGGGTGGACAATATCTCTGCCTCTTCCGAAATCATCAACCCAATTGTAAGAAAACGCCTTCGCCCCGAGATCCCGAACCTTTTGGGCCATATCGTGGATTTCCCACATGTTTTTTTCGAAAACGGACATGGCGACTCTGACAAATATACCGTGGTCACTCAACAATTTTATCGTTTTACAAGTTTGGGCAAAAGAGCCTTTTCTCCCTCTAAAGGAGTCATGGACCTCGGAGTTCACACTATCGAGAGAAATGCCGACAATGATTTTTTGCTTATACGCTTTCAAAAGCTCGAGGCTTTCTTTTCGCATGAGTGTTCCGTTCGTTAAGACAGCGACCTTTTTGAACCTTTTGCACACATAGTCAAGGATCTCATTGGCGTTCGGATGGACAAAAATTTCTCCGCCCGTGATTTCGCATGTCAATACACCGTTGTCAAACAGCATATCAGCCGTTTTCTTGAATTGCTCAATCGACACGGTGCCGAGCGCTTCCGGAGAGCTTTCCAAATAACAGTGGGCGCATTTCAAATTACAGCGGTGCGTCAGCTCAAAGGTGGCGTGCAGCGGCATCGGAAATTCGTTGCTTCCGCTCGTGGTGATGGTTTGGCTGCTGGGCCGATTTCCAAGCTGGATGACTTGCTTATTGAGGAGCATGTTGAGCATGTCGTAATACCAGTCCTTATGGTCTTCCGGTGATTCATCGTACACTGCGCATTGATCAGCCAAAATCTGAGCAGCTGTTTTTTGCCCCTCCATTCGCATGCAAAGCTCGTAAGCTGTTTTGTTAAGATCCAAATATTCAAAGTCAGAAATGGAGACATTATCCCGCAAGTAGTCGATTTCTAGCACGCCGCCCTCAGGAAGCTGGTGAACTCTTACACTTTCATTAATAAATGGAAACATTTGCTCTGTAAACAAAATACCATCCCCTATACATATGATTCAAATGAAAAACGATTGTGTATGTATAACTAAGAGGTAGATTTTAGTTAAAAATTGTAATTTACTTAAAAAGGGCATAGCAGAAAGACTATGCCCTTTTGGAGAACCTTATCCCCATAGACCGAATAGACCTGTAGCACCGGCAATTTCAAAATCAGGGATAGGACCGTCCACTAGACAAACGGCTCCGATCGAGCATGTCGCACAACCTTTGTTTTCTACAATGACTGCTTTTTTCATCATTGGATCCTCCCTTTTTGTTTTTCTAGCAGATCTATGTTGTGCTTTTATCATAAAACTAATAAATTACCAATTCAATACATATATATTGAAGAAAATGTGAAATAGAAACGGTAGATTTCGGAAAAGTGTAACATTTCCTGAAGGTAACTAATAATATGATTTTCTCTTCTATTAAGGAAATGCTTTTATGAGGTTTATCTTCAAATCTGATGAGCAATGATGGTAAGATAGAAGCAGTTGAAGTTTACAAACCGAATGATTATACTATTCAAGTCAAAGTGGAATGATGAAAAGGACGTGTCAAAATGAAGCAAGAGACACCGATAACACTCCATGTGAAGTCTGTGATCGGGGATGACGGAAACCAGGAAGTCATCGAATTCCGCACCACCGGATTTTACTATGTTAAACAAAATAAAGTGTATCTATCTTATTATGAAGAACACGACTTAGGCAAAGTAAAAACGATTGTGAAAGTAAGCGAAGGCGAAGTGCTGGTCATGAGGTCAGGCGCGGTCAAAATGAATCAGCGTTTCGTAACGGGAGCTTCCACAATTGCCAAATATAAAATGTCATTTGGTGAGCTTGAGCTGAAAACAAGCACAAAATCAATTCAATCTGATCTCGGTGAAGAAAAAGGCCGTATCAGCATCGCATATGACATGCATGTCGGAGACGAGCAGCAGCATTTACATCATATGACGATCACGTATGAGGGAGGAACTCACGCATGAACATTGCGGAACAAATGAAGGACGTGCTGAAAGAAGAAATCAAAGCGGCCGTTCTGAAAGCGGGGCTGGCTGAAGAAAGCCAGATTCCGAATGTCGTTTTAGAAACACCGAAAGATAAAACACACGGCGATTATTCAACAAATATGGCGATGCAGCTGGCGAGAGTCGCAAAAAAAGCGCCGCGCCAAATCGCTGAAGAGATTGTCGCTCATTTTGATAAAGGAAAGGCTTCGATTGAAAAACTGGATATCGCCGGCCCGGGTTTTATCAATTTCTATATGAACAATCACTATTTAACGAAGCTGATCCCGTCTGTGTTAAAAGCGGGAGAAGCGTACGGGGAAACGAATATCGGAAACGGTGAGCGAGTTCAGGTAGAATTCGTATCAGCGAATCCGACGGGAGACCTTCACCTTGGCCATGCGCGCGGTGCGGCTGTCGGCGATTCTTTGTGCAATGTGCTTTCAAAAGCGGGTTACGATGTGAGCCGCGAATACTACATTAACGATGCGGGAAACCAAATCAACAACCTTGCGCTTTCTGTTGAAGTCCGTTACTTTGAAGCGCTCGGCTTGGAAAAAACGATGCCGGAGGACGGCTACCGCGGCGAGGATATCATTGCGATCGGAAAGCGTCTCGCTGAGGAATACGGCGACCGTTTCGTTAATGAAGAGGAAAGCGAACGCCTCGCATTTTTCCGGGAATACGGCCTGAAATACGAGCTGGAAAAGCTTCGCAAGGACTTGGAAAACTTCCGTGTGCCGTTTGATGTGTGGTATTCCGAAACATCGCTGTACCAAAACGGAAAAATCGACAAGGCGCTTGAAGCGATCCGCGAAAAAGGCCATGTTTATGAAGAAGACGGCGCGACTTGGTTCCGCTCTACGACGTTTGGCGATGATAAAGACCGCGTATTGATCAAGAAGGACGGCACGTACACGTACCTTTTGCCTGATATCGCATACCATAAGGACAAGCTTGATCGCGGCTTTGATAAGCTGATCAACGTTTGGGGAGCCGATCACCACGGCTACATCCCGCGTATGAAAGCGGCAATCGAAGCGCTGGGCTATGAAAAAGGAACGCTTGAAGTAGAAATCATTCAGCTTGTTCACCTTTACAAAAACGGCGAGAAAATGAAAATGAGCAAACGGACGGGTAAAGCGGTAACGATGCGCGACCTGATTGAAGAAGTCGGCTTGGATGCCGTGCGTTACTTCTTTGCGATGCGCAGTGCGGATACGCATATGGATTTTGACTTAGATCTTGCTGTATCAACATCTAACGAAAACCCTGTGTATTACGCGCAATACGCACATGCCCGTATTTGCAGCATGCTTCGCCAAGGGGAAGAGCAGGGACTAAAGCCGGCGACGGATCTGGATTTCAGCCATATTCAATCAGAAAAAGAATATGACCTGCTGAAAACGATCGGCGGCTTCCCAGAGGCAGTGGCGGAAGCGGCGGAAAAACGAATTCCGCACCGCGTCACAAATTATATTTATGATCTGGCTTCTGCTTTGCACAGTTTCTATAACGCGGAGAAAGTCATCGATCCTGAAAATGAAGAGAAAAGCCGCGAGCGCCTGGCATTAATGAAGGCCACGCAAATTACGCTGAACAATGCGCTTCAGCTGATCGGCGTATCGGCTCCGGAAAAAATGTAATCATGATGAAAAGACAAAGTCTTCGGGCTTTGTCTTTTTTTTATATGTAAAACGTGTGATGTAATTCACAATCCTGTTTGCCGAGTTTTTGTATGATAGGACTGATTATTGAATCATTGAAAGGAGCAAGCCGAATGTTCAACCGTCAACATATTCAATTATCGTTACAGTCATTAAGCTTGGTGGCAGGGTTTATGGTTTGGGTGCTGATTTCATCACTCATTAGCCAAATCACATTAGATATTCATTTAAGCAAAGGCGAGATTTCTATAGTGACGGCGATTCCCGTGATCCTCGGGTCGCTTCTCCGCATTCCTTTAGGGTATTTAACGAACAGGTTTGGCGCGCGGCTGATGTTTATGATCAGCTTCATCCTGCTTTTGTTTCCGGTGTTTTGGATCAGTATCGCGGATTCTATGTTTGATTTAATCGCAGGCGGTTTTTTCTTAGGGATCGGGGGGGCAGTATTCTCCATTGGGGTGACATCCCTTCCGAAGTATTATCCGAAAGAAAAGCACGGTTTCGTCAATGGAATTTACGGGGCCGGAAACATCGGAACCGCGATTACCACATTTGCGGCGCCGGTTATCGCCCAGACTGCGGGATGGAAAGCAACCGTGCAGATGTATATGGTTCTGCTGGCTGTTTTCGCAT
Organism: Bacillus vallismortis; assembly: GCF_040784915.1. Classification (GTDB taxonomy): domain Bacteria; phylum Bacillota; class Bacilli; order Bacillales; family Bacillaceae; genus Bacillus; species Bacillus subtilis_G. The sequence goes on along the minus strand of NZ_CP160797.1, from coordinate 3,875,297 downwards.
TGCTGCACGTTTTGTTTGGCGATCGGCATGAGAAGAAAGTAAATGTTTCCGTAAAAGCTCAAATCAAAACCGTTTACCGAAATCACGTCCTCTGGTTTCTAAGCCTGTTTTATTTTATTACGTTTGGCGCCTTTGTCGCCTTCACCATCTATCTCCCGAACTTTCTGGTAGCGCACTTTGGTCTTAATCCTGCGGACGCCGGTTTGCGGACGGCCGGCTTTATTGCCGTCTCCACGCTGCTTAGGCCTGCGGGCGGATTCTTGGCTGATAAATTGAGCCCGCTCCGCATCCTGATGTTCGTTTTTGCGGGACTTACATTATCAGGCATTATCTTATCGTTCTCGCCGACGATCGGCCTTTATACGTTTGGGTCAATAACGGTGGCGGTCTGCTCAGGTATAGGAAACGGAACCGTTTTTAAACTGGTGCCTTTCTATTTTTCAAAGCAAGCGGGGATTGCCAATGGTATTGTGTCTGCCATGGGAGGATTAGGCGGTTTTTTCCCTCCGCTGATATTGGCGAGTGTATTTCAGGCAACAGGCCAATACGCGATCGGCTTTATGGCGCTTTCGGAAGTGGCGTTAGCCAGCTTTGTCCTTGTCATTTGGATGTATTGGCAGGAAAGAATGAAAATGCACACGGAGAGAAACAGCCAGAGCGTCAGCTAACACTGGTCATTCACAAGATTGTTAGTTTTTTCTCGATGGGTGCAAAACAATTCACGTTACAATAAACATACGCAACGTGACTTTCTTCGAGGTGAGCGCATGAATTTTCTCTCTGTCCGACCATCTGATAGTGATCTTATTTCCAGCGATCTGCATGAATTGCTGGAATCGATCAGTACGAAAAGAAAAATGGAAAAACACACGTATTTGTTTCGGGAAGGAATGGATGCAGAAGAGCTATATCTTATTCAATCAGGACTCATTGAAATCGGCAAACTGACATCTGACGGAAAAGATCTGACCCTTAGAATCTGCCAAAAAAATGATATTGTCGGGGAATTAACACTTTTCACTGAAGAACCGAGATATATGCTCAGTGCAAAGGTGCTAGAGGATGGCGAGGTGCTCGTCATTAATAAAAACAAGCTGGAAAAGGAATTAATCCAAAACGGTGCTTTGACATTTGAATTTATGAAATGGATGAGCACCCACCTTCGGAAAATCCAGTCTAAAATCAGGGATCTGCTTCTTCACGGCAAAAAGGGGGCGCTCTACTCCACTCTTATCCGTTTATCGAACAGCTACGGGGTGGAACGAAGCGACGGCATTCTGATTAACATCGCGCTGACAAATCAAGATTTGGCAAAGTTTTGCGCGGCGGCAAGGGAAAGCGTCAATCGTATGCTCGGAGACCTCCGCAAACAAGGGGTGATTTCGATAGACGAATCCGGAAAAATTATTTTGCACAAGCGGGACTATTTACGATGTGAGATCGAGTGTGAAAATTGTCCGCTGGAGATTTGCAATATTGACTGAAAAAACCAAGGGCCGCCGGCGGTCCTTGGTTTTTTATCTAGATGATAAACAAACACATGACGGCAAAAAAGAAACAGGCATTCACGATTTCCAGAATGCCGATCGTTTTCGCGGGCCAATCCCTTCCGTGAAAAAACCATGCCCGCAAACTGCTTGGGATAAAAGCAAGAAATGCCCATCCTGCTCCGAGTAGAGCGGATAAAAAGGGGAGCAGCAGGTGATATCCCCATGAATAGTATGCAAAAAACCTGTTCTTTCTCTCCCGGATCACCGACTTTACATAAAAAGAACTCCCGATAAAAAATAAAGCAGATTGCAAGAAAATAAACCAAGCCCAGCCGTCAAGGGTTCCCGCCCCCAGCCAGCAGCTCGCAAGCCCGCCTGAACAAAAGAACAAGACACCCGCAATATCATTCACTAGTGCTCGTTCGTTTTTTCGGCGGGCATAATACGTATGAATGAGAAAAAGCGGAAATAAAGAAACGCCAACCCAGATGAGCGCAGGCTTATAAAAGACAGGGATTATCAAAAAGCAGCAGGCCGGAACACCGTAATAACATATCCACTTTTGATAGGATTTAATCTGTTTCTTCTTCATGGCGAGTGTGATGGGGCAGACCATCAAGTATAGGAAAAGCAAGCCTAGGAAAAGCGGAAGATGCCAGAAAACGGGACCTCCTTTGACCATCCCAAGCAAAAATGGAATCAGCAGCATCGCCCATGCGCCGTGCTGCTTCGGAATCAGCGCCTTCATCGAAATCCTCCTTTTTTATTTGATTATAAATGCAGTCACTCTCCTGATAAGTGACATACATCATACAGGCTGTGAAATACATCACTGCCGTACAGGCTCAATCGAGCTACACTAAAGCTATCCTTAGCACAGGAGGCTTTCCTATGAATCAGTGTGACTATTTATTGTTTCTGAAACAACTCCCTATGTTTAATGAAGTGCCTCTATCCATTGTCGAAACTTTGCTTAAAAACGGGACGTTTATCGGCGGCTCATCTGATCATGCTTCATCCTTTCTTCATTCTCAATCCGTTTATATTGTATTAAAAGGCAGTGTCCGTTTGATGGACAGCAGGCTCCCTGAAGGATCGAAAACCGTTGCGCTGTGGGAAAAAGGCGATGTGTTTCCGATTGATGAAAAAGGCGGGCTGTATTTATCGCCTTTTATTTCAGTCAATGCCTCTTCGGACATTCTTATTCTCAAAATCCCTTTTTATATATTTAAAAAAATGATGACTTACAACCCACAGCTGCAAATGAATTTTTTGGCGGTACTTCAGCAAAATGTCTTTTGTTCCTATCAACTATTTTTGCGTTATCTGCATACATCACAAGATAAAAACGCCGAGCCCGGTTCTTAAATAGAACCGGTTTTTTTGATCTTTGAATGAAAAGCGGCTAATGACTCAGGTGTCCTGCCTGAACGCCGCCCTCATCACTTCCTGTGAAAGTCTGTTCCTTCTTCTCAGTGTGAACATTTTGTGAAAAAAGCAGAGTGTGTGACATAGTTCACAAGAAAACACGCTGTCTCTGTTTATAGTGAACTTAGCATCACCTGTGACTCGGAAGGAGTGAACGCTCATGAAGAAAAAGAAAATGAGTCCGTTGTTTAGGAGATTAAACTATTTCTCTCCTATTGAACACCATTCAAATAAACATAGCCAAACGACCCGCGAAGATCGCGATTGGGAGAATGTATACAGAAACAGATGGCAGTACGACAAAGTCGTGCGCTCCACCCACGGTGTCAACTGCACGGGGTCATGCAGCTGGAATATATATGTGAAAAACGGAATTGTCACGTGGGAAGGACAAAACTTGAATTATCCATCAACAGGCCCTGATATGCCTGATTTTGAACCGAGAGGCTGTCCGCGGGGGGCCAGTTTTTCTTGGTATATCTACAGCCCGCTCCGTGTGAAATATCCATACGTGCGCGGTGTGCTGATCAATTTATGGCGTGAAGCTCTGCAGGCTCATCAAAATCCATTGGAAGCCTGGAAATCAATCGTTGAAAACCCTGAAAAAGCGAAGTCTTATAAAAAAGCAAGAGGGAAAGGCGGTTTTGTGCGCGCTGAATGGCCGGAGGTACTGAAGCTGATTTCAGCCTCTCTGCTCTATACAGTCATGAAATACGGTCCAGATCGGAATGTCGGCTTTTCTCCGATTCCGGCCATGTCCATGCTCAGCCACGCCTCAGGCTCCCGATTTATGTCTTTAATCGGCGGCCCTATGCTCAGTTTTTATGATTGGTATGCGGATCTTCCTCCGGCATCCCCGCAAATTTGGGGTGACCAGACAGACGTTCCGGAAAGCAGTGATTGGTACAATTCAGGCTATATCATCACATGGGGCTCCAACGTTCCGTTAACAAGAACACCTGACGCGCATTTTTTGGCTGAGGCCCGCTATAAAGGCGCGAAGGTCATTTCGATCAGTCCGGATTTTGCGGAATCCTCAAAGTTCGCGGATGACTGGCTGAGTATCCGCCAAGGGACTGACGGGGCGCTTGCAATGGCCATGGGTCACGTCATTTTGCAGGAATTTTACGTGAACCAAGAGACGGAACGTTTCATTGACTATGCGAAGCAATACACGGATTTTCCATTTTTCGTCACCCTGTCGAAAGAAAATGGCGCATACACAGCGGGGCGGTTTCTGCATGCGAAGGACATTGGCCGCAAGACAGAGCATGACCAGTGGAAGCCTGCGGTCTGGAATGAACAGACAAACACATTTGCCATACCGCAAGGAACAATGGGCTCCCGCTGGGACGGGCAGCAGAAATGGAACCTGCACATGATCGATGAAGAAACCGGGGAACCGATAGAACCCCGTCTCTCTGTACTCGGAATAGAGGACGAAATCGGCACGGTGCGCATCCCGTATTTTTCAGATGACGGAAACAAAGTGCTTGAGCGGGATCTTCCTTTAAAAAAACTGAACCTGAACGGCGAAGAGGTTTGTGTCACGACCGTGTTTGACTTGATACTGGCCAACTATGGCGTGAACCGGGGCATCGGCGAACAATCAGCTGTCTCCTATGATGATCCTGAGCCTTTCACGCCTGCCTGGCAGGAAAAGATGACAGGAATCAAAAAAGAAGCCGTCATGAAGATTGCCAGAGAGTTTGCCCAAAATGCGATCGATACAGACGGCCGGTCCATGATTATCGTAGGAGCGGGGATTAACCACTGGTTCAACTCCGATACGATTTACCGGGCGGTGTTAAATCTTGTTTTACTGGTAGGCGCCCAAGGTGTAAACGGCGGAGGCTGGGCTCACTATGTGGGGCAGGAAAAGCTCCGCCCTGCTGAAGGGTGGCAGACGATTGCAAATGCAAAGGACTGGGAGGGCGTGCCCAAGCTGCAAAACGGCACCTCATTTTTCTACTTTGCAACAGACCAGTGGCGATACGAGGACCAGCCGATCAGTGACTTGGCTTCGCCGATCGCTGCGTCATCCCGCTACAAGCATCATGCCGATTACAATGTGCTGGCAGCGCGATTAGGGTGGCTGCCGTCTTATCCGACATTCAATCAAAACGGAATTGACCTATACAAAGAAGCTGAAAGAGCAGGAGCAGCAACACCTGAAGACGTTGGTGCGTACGTGGCCTCACAGCTTCAAGAGAAAAAGCTGAAATTCGCGATTGAAGATCCAGACAATGAAGCCAATTTCCCGAGGAATCTCTTCGTATGGCGGGCAAATCTGATTTCGAGTTCAGGAAAAGGGCATGAATATTTTCTCAAGCATCTGCTGGGGACGACAAATGGATTAATGAATGACGACAGCGACAGCATCCGCCCTGAAGAAATCAAATGGCGGGAGCAGGCGCCGGAAGGTAAACTCGACTTGTTAATCAATCTCGATTTTCGAATGGCCGGTACGGCGCTCTATTCCGATATCGTGCTTCCGGCGGCGACATGGTATGAAAAACATGATCTCAGCAGCACAGATATGCATCCGTTTATTCATCCTTTTGCTCCGGCCATCTCGGCCCCGTGGGAATCGAAGTCAGACTGGGATATTTTCAAAGCACTGTCAAAAGCCGTTTCCGATTTGGCAGAAGAAGTCGATATGGAGCCGGTGAAAGAAGTGGTCGCCACGCCGCTCCTTCACGACACCATGCAGGAACTGGCCCAGCCGTTCGGCAAAATCAAAGACTGGAGCAAGGGCGAATGCGAAGCCATTCCGGGAAAAACGATGCCGAACATCCATGTTGTTGAGCGGGACTATAAACAAATTTTCGCCAAAATGACAGCGCTGGGTCCTCAAGCCGCCCTAAAACCGAGCGGAACAAAAGGGATGAGCTGGTCGATAGCCGCTGAATATGAATCACTCAAAAAGAGACTGGGAGAAATCACAACGGACAGCGTTGCCAAGGGATGTCCGAATATAAGTGAAGCGAAGCAGGCGGCAGAGGCAGTTTTAACCTTATCGTCCACTTCAAATGGAAAAGTCGCTGTGAAAGCCTGGGAATCACTTGAAAACATCACAAACCTGAAGCTAAAAGACCTGGCGGAAGAGCGAGAGGAAGAATGCTTTACGTTCGAACAAATTACAGCCCAGCCAAAAACAGTCATCACGTCTCCGGCATTTACCGGCTCGGAAAAAGGGGGACGCAGGTACTCGCCGTTTACGACGAACGTAGAAAAATTAATCCCGTGGCGAACACTGACCGGCAGACAATCTTATTATGTCGATCATGAACTGATGATGGAATTCGGTGAAACGATGGCAACATTTAAACCGATCCTCCAGCATCGTCCGTTTCTAAGCAAGCGGCCAGATCAAGAGGGCAAAGAAATCGTCCTTAATTATTTGACACCGCATAATAAATGGTCCGTCCACAGCATGTATTTCGATTCTTTACCGATGCTGACGCTGTTCCGCGGCGGGCCGACCGTGTGGATGAATAAAGATGATGCTGAGGACACGGATATCAAGGACAACGATTGGATTGAATGCTTCAACCGAAATGGCGTTGTCGTCGCGAGAGCGGTTCTGTCTCACCGGATTCCTAAAGGAATGGCGTTTATGCACCATGCCCAGGACCGCCACATCAACGTACCCGGCACAAAACTGACGAATAACCGCGGAGGCACCCACAACAGCCCGACAAGGATTCACGTCAAGCCGACACAGATGATCGGGGGCTATGCCCAGCTCAGCTACGGCTTTAACTATTACGGTCCAACAGGGAATCAGCGCGACCTGAACGTCGTCATCCGCAAGCTGAAGGAGGTCGATTGGCTTGAAGATTAAAGCGCAAATCGGTATGGTCATGAACTTGGATAAATGCATCGGCTGCCACACGTGCAGCGTCACCTGCAAAAACACGTGGACAAACCGTGCCGGTGCGGAATATATGTACTTCAATAATGTAGAAACAAAGCCGGGCATCGGCTACCCGAAGCAATGGGAGGATCAGGACAAATATAAAGGCGGCTGGACATTGAAAAAAGGAAAGCTCGAGCTGAAATCCGGCCCGAAAACGAATCGGCTTGCAGGCCTTTTCTATAACCCAAACCAGCCGTCGATTGATGATTACTATGAACCTTGGAACTATGATTATGAAACATTAACAAACAGCCCGCAGAAAAAACACCAGCCGGTGGCGCGCCCGAAATCGTCGCTGACGGGGGATTTCATGAATATCGAATGGGGCCCGAACTGGGAGGATGACCTCGCAGGCGGCCATATTACAGGGCTTGAAGATCCAAACGTGCAAAAGATGGAGGAATCAATCAAAACAGAATTCGATGAGGTCTTTATGATGTATCTGCCGCGTATTTGTGAGCACTGCATCAACCCGGCGTGCGTTTCCTCTTGTCCGTCAGGCGCCATGTACAAACGCGAGGAGGACGGCATTGTGCTTGTGGATCAAAACGCGTGCCGTTCATGGCGATATTGCGTCTCATCCTGCCCTTATAAAAAAGTCTATTTTAACTGGCAAACGAACAAAGCGGAAAAATGCACCCTCTGCTTTCCGCGTCTGGAGGCTGGACTGCCGACCATCTGCTCCGAGACGTGTGTAGGCAGAATCCGCTACCTCGGCGTCATGCTGTATGACGCGGACAAAGTGGAGGAAGCGGCATCTGTTGAAAATGAAAAGGATCTCTACCATTCCCAATTGGACGTTTTTCTTGATCCGAATGATCCTGAGGTTGCCAAGCTGGCAAAAGAACAAGGCATCCCGGCTGAATGGATAGAGGCTGCTCAGCAATCGCCGATCTATAAAATGATCATTGACTGGAAGATTGCGCTGCCGCTTCACCCTGAGTACCGCACACTGCCGATGGTTTGGTACATTCCGCCGCTGAGCCCGATTATGAATCTCTTTGAAGGAAAAGGCAGCCAGCAATCTGCGGAAGATATTTTTCCGGCTATCGACCAAATGAGAATTCCGATTGACTATTTGGCGCAGCTTTTAACGGCTGGTGATACGGATCATATTCGGTCAACGTTAAAGAAAATGTCTGTCATGCGCCAGTATATGAGAGCGGTCCAGACGAATAAATCCATCGACCCGGCACTGATCTCCAGCGTCGGCTTAACAGAACAGCAAATTGAAGACATGTATCGGCTGCTTGCGATTGCAAAATATGATGATCGCTTTGTGATTCCAAGCAGCCACCGAGAAGAAGTGTCTGATTTATACGCTGAACAAGGGAGCTGCGGCTTATCATTTTCAGGCGGCCCCGGCTCTTGTTTTTAATTTTTGATAAATGAGGTGTAACAAGATGAACACCACAGACCGGCAAATCACGTTCTCCGCTCTTTCCTGTCTTCTGTCTTATCCAGACGAAGAGTGGAGAGCCGAGCTTCCCGATTGGAAGGCTCTTACCCATGAAATCGGCAACCGGCAAATCCGGGAGCTGCTGCTGCACTTTTTCGAGGCGTCAGCCAGCTTTTCCCATAAAGCGCTGATTGAACACTATGTCTATACGTTCGACTTCGGGAAAAAAACGAATATGTACGTCACCTACTTTAACTCAGGCGAGCAAAGGGAACGCGGCATTGAATTGCTGCATTTAAAAAACACCTACCAGCAATCCGGTTTCCTGCCGACAGACAAAGAGCTGCCTGATTATCTCCCGCTTATGCTGGAATTTGCCGCGGTTGCGGAGATTGAAGCTGCGAATAGCGTGTTTGAAAAGTATTTGTCCAATGTGAGGGAACTGGCATCCCGCCTCGAAAAAAATGCCAGTATATATGCGGAGCTGCTGCACGTGCTACTGGCCGCGCTGGAAAATATCGGCGTGCGTGAAAGCGTTGAAGGGGCTGTTCAGCCATGAGCGGGCAGATCCTGTGGGGCGTGATGCCATACATTGTCATGACGTTCTTCATCGGCGGCCATATTTACCGCTATCAGCATGACCAATTTGGCTGGACCGCGAAATCAAGCGAGCTGTTAGAAAAGAAAAAACTTGCGGCAGGCAGCACCCTTTTTCACTGGGGCATGCTGTGCGTTATCGGCGGGCATGTCATGGGCATTCTGATCCCGGAAGCCGTGTACGCTTCCATTGGCATTTCAGAGCATGTGTATCACAAAATGGCGATTGGCGCGGGCCTGCCTGCCGGAATCGCGGCATGTACCGGACTTTTCATCCTGACGTACAGAAGGCTGTTTGACAAAAGAATCCGCAAAACCAGCTCGCCATCGGATATCCTTACGCTTATTCTGCTGCTGTTTATGATGCTGTCGGGCCTTGCCGCCACATTTCTCAACATTGATTCGAAAGGATTTGACTACCGGACAACAGTCGGACCGTGGTTCAGGGAGATTTTTTTGTTCAGGCCTGACGCCTCTTTGATGGAGAATGTCCCGCTATGGTTTAAGCTTCATATCATAATCGGATACGTCGTTTTTATCCTGTGGCCGTTTACGAGACTGGTTCACGTGTTCAGTCTCCCACTCAAATATCTGACACGAAGCTATGTCGTGTATCGGAAACGCTCGTGAAAATCCCCCTTGCAAGAGGGGGATTTTTTGAAAACATAAGATATTTTCTGCCAAGGCAATGGCTGGGCGGCCGGGTATCCTGTTATGTTTGTAGGTGGAAATGACATCATCTAAAAAAGGAGAGTGAAGAATGAAACGAATTTTACTCATTTTAACTGCTTGTCTTATCACAAGCGCCGGAGTTCTGACACTCAGACATTCTCACGTATTAACCGGCGGCACAGCCGGATTGTCACTAAGCCTGTCATACTTGTTTCATTCCTCGTTTGCCATGATCTTCTTTCTGATCAATATTCCGTTTTATGTATTTTCTCTCATCAGAATGGGCATCACATTCACCTTATCCACTGTATTTGCAGTCACAGCGCTGACTCTGTTTACAAGCGCGGATCATTGGCTGCCGTCTGTCTCATTTTCACCGCTTGCCGGGGCGATTTGCGGCGGGACGCTGATCGGGTTTGGCTTGTCACTCATGTTTTATCATCAGGCATCGCTCGGGGGCGCCAATATTCTCGCTTTATTTCTGCAAAAGCGCTACGGATGGAATCCGGGTACAGTTAATTTTCTCTTCGATTTTGGCGTAGTGCTGGCCGGCATTTTCTCCGTCGGATTGCTGAAAGGCCTCTTCTCCTTAGTGTCGATTGCGGTTACGGGTTTGATCGTCGGCTTCTTCAAAAATAAAATCAAAAGCAGCTATTCACTCAAGCCCGGGTTACTCCGGAACATCACACCCGGCCAATCACAGGAAGCATCATCTTAAGCCTTTCCGCCTCGTGCGGAGGGGATTTTTTTGAAAGGTTTACAGACTAGGGAAAAGAGGTATAAGGAGGTAATTGAATCAGATTGGAGAGAGTGAGGATGCTGAAAAGGAAACTGGAATTTTTCTTTTTATATATCATGCTCATCGGGGCATATGTCATATGGTTTTTTCCGGTTTCCAGGCTTGAGTTTTACGGAGGATTGCTTTGCTATGTCAGCATTATTTTGTTTAGCATCTATTCGTTAATTCTTGAAAACCGCACCTCGCAGCACACGCTGTTATGGATCCACATTCTCGTCTTTTTTCCTATCATCGGCTACATGTTTTATCTGTTTTCCGGACAGCTTTATGTGAAGGGAAAGCTTTTTAAAACAAAACGAATGTACAACCGGGAAAAGCTCAGGAAGCTGTTTGACAGGGAGGAAACGCCTGAAGTGACAGGTCTTAAGGACAATCAGGAAAGGTTCTTTACGTATTCCATCAGGGCTGCCCATATGAATATCAATACGCAAAGCGATATCAAAGTGCTGAAAAACGGCGAAGAAACCTTTCCCGATATTTTCAAAGCGATGCGGAAAGCGGAATCTTATATACATATTGAATACTACATGTTCAAGTCGGACATGCTCGGCCGCGGCATGATGGACATTATGATGGAAAAAGCGCGTCAAGGTGTCGAGGTGCGGTTTTTATACGACGCCGCAGGAAGCATCAAGCTGGCAAGAAGAGATATCATGAAAATGAAACAAGCGGGAGTGGACATCGTTCCGTTTTCTCCGCTGAAATACGGGTTTTTCAACCAAAAATTGAATTTCAGAAATCACCGGAAAATCGTAGTCATCGACGGGAAAATCGGTTTTGTGGGCGGATTAAATGTCGGGAAGGAGTATATCAGCAGAGATCCGTATATCGGGTTTTGGAGAGACACTCACCTCCGGCTGGAAGGAGAAATTGTGCAAACGCTTCACGCCATCTTTATGTTGGATTGGGAATACGTCTCCAGTGAAGTGTTAATAGATCAAGAGAAATACAATATGCCTGTTCCCGTGGAGGGAGGGGGCATATATCAAATTGTCGCGACAGGCCCCGACATGAAGGAAAGCATGAGCGACCTCTATTATGAAATGATTACTTCAGCCCAAAAATCAATCTGGATCGCCACGCCTTATTTTGTCCCGAATGAGTCCATTCGCACGGCGCTGAAAGCGGCGGCGACAAAAGGAGTAGAAGTAAGGGTCATGGTGCCGGAGACGAACGACAGCTTTTTGACGCAATACGCGTCGAGATCCTATTTCCCGGAGCTGCTTCTTGAGGGCATTGAAGTGTACTCCTACCAAAAAGGCTTCATGCATCAAAAGGTGATGATTGTTGATGGCGATCTCGCCTCGGTCGGCACAGCGAATATGGACATGCGCAGCTTCCAGCTCAACTTTGAAGTGAACGTGTTCTTCACGGATGCCGAAGCGATACGCACCCTTGAAGATCATTTTGAAGAGGATATGCTGGACAGTGAAAAACTCACCCCTGTCGCCTTTTACAAAAGAGGGGTGACCGACCGGACAAAAGAATCCTTTGCCCGTCTATTTTCAGGCGTTCTGTAAGAAAAAGAAATCTGATCTTTAAATACAGACAGTGTATAGTATAATTGAGAAAAGTTATCAGTTATTTATGCATTGGAGGAAGATAGGGTGCTGCGGCAATTTTTTTCATACTATAAACCATATAAAACGTTGTTCTTTCTCGACTTTTTTTCGGCGATCGCGGGAGGCTTAATGGAGCTGAGTTTTCCTTTGATCGTCAATTATTTTATTGATACCTTGCTTCCGGGCAGGGACTGGGGCCTGATCATTGCAACTTCAATCGGATTATTTGCGGTGTACGCGCTCAGCTCGGCTCTCCAGTATATCGTGACATACTGGGGGCATATGCTCGGGATCAATATCGAGACCGATATGAGAAAATCGCTTTTTGACCATTTGCAAAAGCTCTCATTCAAATTTTACGACAACAACAAGACGGGAACGCTCATGTCGAAGCTGACGAACGATTTAATGTACATCGGCGAAGTTGCCCATCACGGCCCGGAAGATTTATTCATTGCCATCATGACCATTCTCGGGGCGTTCGGGGTGATGCTGTTTATTAACTGGCAGCTGGCATTACTAACGTTTATCATCATGCCGATTGTCATATGGCTCGCGCTTTATTTCAACAAAAAAATGACCAAAGCGTTTACCGCGCTGAACAAAGATATCGGAGCCTTCAGCGCGCGTGTGGAAAATAATATCGGCGGCATCCGGCTCGTGCAGGCGTTCGGCAATGAAGCGTTTGAAAAAGAACGCTTCGCCGTCAACAATCAGCGTTTCCGTATCACAAAGCTTTCCTCATACAAAATTATGGCGAAAAACGGTTCAATCAGCTACATGCTGACTCGGTTTGTCACATTGTTTGTCCTTTTGTGCGGAACGTGGTTTGTCATTCGCGGTTCCTTATCGTACGGGGAATTCGTGGCGTTTGTGCTCCTGACGAACGTGCTGTTCAGGCCTATTGACAAAATTAACGCCATTATCGAAATGTATCCAAGGGGAATCGCCGGTTTCAAAAGCTATATGGAACTGATGGAGACAGAGCCGGATATTCAGGATTCTCCTGATGCGAGAGATGTTTCCGCTCTGGGGGGCAATATCCGCTATGAACATGTTTCGTTTGGCTATGACGACCATCACAGTGTTTTCGATGACATAAACCTATCCATTCAAGCGGGGGAAACAGTTGCGTTCGTCGGTCCGTCAGGCGCGGGAAAATCAACGCTTTGCAGTCTGCTTCCGCGCTTTTATGAAGCATCAGGGGGCGACATTACGATCGACGGCATCAGCATAAAAGACATGACGCTGTCTTCACTGCGGGGGCAGATTGGCGTCGTGCAGCAGGATGTTTTCTTGTTCTCGGGCACGCTTAGAGAGAATATTGCATATGGCCGTCTGGACGCATCAGAAGAGGAAATCTGGCAGGCTGTGAAGCGGGCGCATCTGGAAGAGCTCGTCCATCACATGCCGGATGGATTGGATACCATCATCGGTGAAAGGGGCGTGAAGCTTTCCGGCGGGCAAAAGCAGCGTCTGTCAATTGCGCGGATGTTCTTGAAAAATCCGTCGATCTTGATTCTCGACGAAGCAACTTCTGCCCTTGATACAGAAACAGAAGCGGCGATCCAAAAGGCGCTGCAAGAATTGTCCGAGGGGCGCACGACGCTCGTGATCGCCCACAGGCTGGCGACGATCAAAGACGCGGACAGAATTGTGGTCGTCACAAACAACGGTATTGAAGAACAAGGCCGCCATCAAGACCTGATTGAAGCCGGCGGTCTTTACAGCAGGCTGCATCAGGCGCAATTCGGGCAAATGGTGCAGGGTTAGAAAATATTATTCCAGTCTAGGCATCCCGCTGTTTCACGAGTTAACATATGAAAAAAAGTTGCGGTTAAAAGGGCTGAAACAATTTGGACAGGCGGTTCAGCTTCATTATGTAAGATCATAAGAAAAAGGATAGACATCGACGTCTATCCTTTTTATATGTAAGTCAGAGCGCTTCTTTTTCAGCAGGTTCGATGATATTTTGAAACTTTTCAACCAGCTGGGACGCTTTTGTGCCTTCCACTACAATGAGATATTCTTTCTCATCATGAGCCATGCGGAACGTCTCAAGCTCAATTAAGTTTTTGATTTTGCACATCGTTTTCTTCGAATAAATATAGACCTCGTGGCTGCCGGAATGGCACATTTTATAAAGATGAATCAAATTTCTTAAAGTAAATGCCTGTGCGGCTACTTTTAGAGACTTGATATTTTTCATGTTCTTTCTCCTCCATCATTGTTGTCTTATATAGCGTATGTTCCCAGGGCGGACGAACCTTAAACCTGATAATGCACATTTATGATTTCCATTGCAGTGTGCCTCCGCCGATGCGTTTGACACCGCGGATGGAGCTTAATTCATCCATCAGGCGGAGAAGCGCTTTGTCTTTCTGTTTTGCTTCAATCATGAAATCAATATTGGTTTCCCATTGCCTAAAGCGTTCCAACAGCGGCAGCAAAAAGTTGGCGTCAACATAATCGGCATGGCTGCGTATGGCTTGCTCCGATTTTGGAGAGGACAGGTGAACTTTCGGCTGCAGCCCAATCCGCTCCCACGTTTTGATCATCCGGGGCAGTGCTTCATTCAGGTCAGCTTGATCATCTGGATTGGCGTAAAAATGATGAAAGTCAAAGACGAATGGAACGTCCTCTTGTTCGCAAACCTGAAGCGTTTCTTCCGTCGTATATGTTTTATCGTCATTCTCAAGCGTCATCCGCTGTTTGATTTCCTTAGGCAGCTGCTTTATATTTTGATGAAATTGTGCAATGGCGGTTTCTTTATTTCCGTAAGCGCCGCCGATATGAATGTTGATAACAGAGCGGTCAGCAATGCCCATGGCATCAAGCATGCGGTAGTGATACGCCATATCGGTTACCGCATTTTTTGTGACATTTTCCTTCGGGCTAGTAAACAGGGTGAATTGGTTTGGATGGAAGCTTGTTCTCAGATGATGTGTTTTGACAAGCTCCCCGATCTCCCGAAACTCTTTTTGAAACGGTGTTACAAAATCCCACATGACATCGGGATGCGTGGCCAGCGGAACAATCGAACTGGAAAAACGGTACAAAGGAATGCTGTGGCCGATGATATAGTGAAGGGTTCTCAGTGTATTTTGCAAATTGGCTTTTGTTACGGACAGCAGGGCTTCTTGTCTTTCATCCTTTGCAAGCTTGGAATAACGCGCGAATGTCAGTGTTTTAGCGGGAGACGCATCCCAAAGGCTCATCGCGTTTGAAACGAACCCGAATCTGAAAATCATAGGAACTCTCCTTTATAAAAAATAAGATAATGCTCTGCCAAGCCATTCCGCCGGACGCTGCCTGAACGTGCGCTTTTTGAAATTTTCCTTTGTCAGCAGCTCCGACCTTTTCATATCCTCTTCAATCGTGGCATAGACTTCTTTTGTAAATGCCTCATTATCGATTTCAACATTCACTTCTTCATTTAAAAAAAAGCTTCGCTGATCAAAATTGGCGGTTCCGATGATACTGAAATGATCGTCAATGATCAGGGCTTTCACATGATAAAACCCCTGATAAAAACGGTAGATCAGGCAGCCGGCATCCAAGAGCTCCGAATAATAGGTATAAGCTGCTTCTCGGACCAGCGGATGATCTGATTTCATCGGCACGATGATCGTAACAGCTACACCGTTTTTTCTGGCTTTGACCAAGGCCTGCTGAAGCGGTTTTGTCGGAATATAATACGGTGTACAAATGGTAATGCGTTTTTTTGCCTGCACGATATTTGCCAAATACGTTTTTTCAAGAGAATAACCGTCAGTCGCATAAATCTTATGAGAGATATTCCCTTGCGGACGATCCGGGCAAACATCCGTGCCAAGTTCGATTCCGGTATTTCGTTTCAGATCGGAAGCGAAAAGCGTTTGAAGATCATGCACCCCTTCTCCTTTCATACGCAGATGATAATCCTCCCAATTGCCGAACTTCGCCTTCTTTCCAAGGTATTCCTCAGCGATGTTAAACCCGCCGATATAACCGATTTTTCCGTCTATCACAGCGATTTTCCGGTGATTCCGTTTCTGCATATGAAAAAAGAAAAAAGGAAAACGAGGTTTGTTCAGAAAATGCACATGAACCCCGGCATTTTTCATCGTCTCCAGCGCCGGTTTTTTGATTTTTTGGCAGCCGGACCAGTCCAGCAGCAAATAAACTGAAACACCGGCTTGGGCTTTTGTTTTCAGCAGCGTAAACATATTGTGGCTGACCTCATCGTTTTTCATAATAAAAAACATCACGTGAACAGAGGAAGCGGCCTGGCTGATATCTTTCATCATCCGTTCCACAAGATCAGCACCGCAGTGGATCAATTCGATATCACTCTTCTTTTTTGAAAAAACAGGCTCGTACGCGTTTTTTTTGTAAACGGCACGCCCCATGAAGATATCAAACAGTATGAAAGCCAATAGTATAATGCCAATGATAAGAATCACGAAAAATATCTTCATCCCGGCACTCCTTTCTGTAGTAAGGGTAGTGTGCCCTAACAGCGGGAATTTAATTATTGACTGAACACTCATTCATTATTTATCATAAAGGTAATCTTATACAGATTCGGAGGTAGGGGATCGCGGTCTTTATCAGTAAAAAGGGGGAATTGGAATGAGCGGCTTTCTCATCGCAAATGCATTGTTATTTCTGGTTGTAACCGCTTACGCTGTTTATTTGTTTGTCTACTTGGTCAAAACGAGACTGGCCTACATCAGACTCGGGCAGAAAGAACATTTTGATAATCGGATCAGGGAACGGCTTCGCGCCATATGGGTGAATGTATTCGGACAGAAAAAACTGCTGAAGGACAAGAAAAGCGGAATCATTCACGTCATGTTTTTCTACGGGTTTATATTGGTTCAGTTCGGAGCAATTGACTTTATTATTAAAGGACTGGCTCCCGATCGGAATCTGCCGCTTGGCCCTGTCTATCCCGCCTTCACCTTTTTTCAGGAAATCGTTACGTTTCTCATTTTAATCGCTGTGGTCTGGGCATTCTACAGACGTTATATTGAAAAACTCGTCAGGCTGAAACGCGGCTTCAAAGCAGGACTTGTTCTCATTTTTATCGGAGGATTAATGCTGACGGTTCTGCTTGGAAACGGGATGAATCTGATCTGGCATGGGCATGGGCTTTCATCGAGCGAGCCGATTGCATCAGGTATTGCGTTTTTGCTTGGCGGAGTAGGAGAAACAGGGGCGGCGGTGATTTTCTATATCGCATGGTGGATGCATCTTCTATTTTTGCTGAGTTTTTTGGTATACGTGCCGCAGTCAAAGCATGCCCATTTAATCGCCGGCCCTGCCAATGTCTTTTTCAATAGGATGGAATCTGCCGGAAAGCTTGAAAAAATAGATTTTACCGATGAAACGAAAGAAAGCTACGGCGCGGGAAAAATTGAAGATTTCAGGCAGTCCCAGCTGCTTGATCTGTACGCGTGTGTTGAGTGCGGCCGCTGTACCAATATGTGTCCGGCAACAGGCACCGGAAAAATGCTGTCGCCGATGGACTTGATTTTGCGTCTCAGGGATCATCTCACAGAAAAAGGCGCCGCCGTCACCTCACGCTCGCCATGGGTGCCCGCGGCAGCATTTCGGCATACGAAAGGCAATCAGCTGGCGGCGACCTCATCAGGAAGCGGATCGCAGGAAGCCGCCGCCGCGCTTGAATACCATCCGAGCTTGATCGGCGATGTCATCACAGAGGAAGAAATTTGGGCGTGCACGACTTGCAGAAACTGTGAGGATCAATGCCCGGTCATGAACGAACATGTGGATAAAATCATTGACCTCCGCCGCTACCTTGTGCTGACAGAAGGGAAAATGGACAGTGACGCACAGCGCGCTATGACCAGTATCGAGCGGCAGGGAAATCCGTGGGGACTCAACCGCAAGGAACGTGAAAATTGGCGTGACGCGGCGCCGGATACCGAGATTCCGACCGTAAAAGAAATGAAAAAAGAGGGAAAGGAATTTGAGTACCTTTTCTGGGTCGGTTCCATGGGGTCTTACGACAACAGAAGCCAGAAAATCGCGGTCTCCTTTGCCAAGCTGCTCAATCACGCGGGCGTGTCCTTCGCGATCCTCGGCAATAAAGAAAAAAATTCAGGGGATACGCCGCGCCGCCTCGGTAATGAATTTTTGTTCCAAGAGCTGGCTGAAAAGAATATCTCTGAATTTGAAAAAAATCATGTTAAAAAAATCGTTACGATTGACCCACACGCATACAATTTATTTAAAAACGAATATCCGGATTTCGGATTTGAAGGCGAGGTTTTTCATCATACAGAAGTATTGGCTGAGCTGGTGAAGAACGGGAAATTAAAACCGCAGCACCCTCTTCAAGAGACGATTACCTTCCATGATTCGTGCTACTTGGGACGGTACAACGAAGTCTATGATCCGCCGAGGGAGATTTTGAAAGCCATTCCGGGCGTGCAGCTGATTGAAATGGAGAGAAACCGGGAAACCGGCATGTGCTGCGGCGCCGGCGGAGGGTTAATGTGGATGGAGGAAGAAACGGGTAACAGGATTAACGTCGCCAGAACAGAGCAAGCGCTCGCGGTCACCCCATCGGTGATCAGCTCCGGCTGTCCGTACTGTCTCACGATGCTTGGGGACGGCACAAAGGCAAAAGAAGCCGAAGACCGGGTCAAAACGTATGATGTCGCAGAGCTTCTGGCCCAATCTGTCTTAGGCGCTGATAAGAAAATGGGGGAGAAGCAATGAATTTTTCATTGTCAGAAGAACACGAGATGATAAGGAAATTGGTGCGCGATTTTGCGAAGCATGAGGTGGCCCCGTCAGCAGCAGAACGCGACGAACAAGAACGCTTCGATCACGAGCTGTTTCGGGAGATGGCGAATTTAGGGCTGACGGGAATTCCATGGCCTGAAGAATACGGAGGAATCGGAAGTGACTATCTGGCCTACGTCATCGCGGTGGAGGAGCTGTCAAAAGTGTGCGCCTCCACCGGTGTGACGCTTTCCGCCCATATCTCTCTTTGCAGCTGGCCGATCTTTGCCTTTGGGACGGAAGAACAGAAGGCAGAGCACTTAACACAGCTGGCCCTCGGAGAGAAGATCGGCGCTTTCGCTTTGACTGAAGCGGGGTCCGGTTCTGACGCCGGCGGCATGAAAACAACTGCTGAACGAATCGGTGATGACTATGTGTTAAATGGATCCAAAGTGTTTATTACAAACGGCGGGATCGCGGATATTTACATTGTTTTTGCAGTCACGGATCCCGTGAAAAAGAAAAAAGGCATCTCCGCTTTTATTGTAGAAAAGGATTTCGAAGGATTTTCTGCAGGCAAGAAAGAAAAGAAAATGGGCATCCGTTCGTCTACGACAACGGAAATCACATTCGAAGATTGTGTTGTGCCCGCAGCAAACCGTCTAGGAGAAGAAGGGGAAGGCTTCAAAATCGCCATGAAGACGCTTGACGGAGGCAGAAACGGCATTGCCGCTCAAGCCGTAGGCATCGCTCAGGGGGCGCTTGATGCGGCGGTTCAATATGCAAAAGAGAGAAAGCAATTCGGCAAATCAATCGCCGAGCATCAGGGCATCGCTTTTAAACTCGCGGATATGGCTACAATGACAGAAGCTTCAAGGCTATTGACCTATCAGGCGGCATGGCTTGAATCGTCAGGCCTTCCATATGGAAAAGCTTCCGCCATGTCCAAACTGCTGGCGGGGGATACGGCGATGAAGGTGACGACCGAAGCCGTGCAGATCTTCGGCGGCTACGGCTATACAAAAGATTATCCGGTTGAACGTTATATGCGTGATGCGAAGATCACGCAAATCTATGAAGGCACTCAAGAAATTCAAAGACTAGTCATCTCCAGAATGCTCGCGGATTGACGCAAAACATCTGTCAGGCGGATCACTCTTGTAAAATTATTTAAATTAACGCTGTTAAGGGTAGCATATTCTGTTTTATTTTGTTTATAATGAGAGGTATGGTTTGTATAAGAACGATACAAAAACGCTTTCATTATTGATAAAACAGATACATATAAGTAATAGAAAGGGAGTGTCCGACCTTGGGTATCAAACAATATTCACAGGAAGAGCTAAAGGAAATGGCTTTAGTCGAAATCGCTCACGAATTATTTGAAGAACATAAAAAACCAGTTCCTTTTCAGGAGCTTTTAAATGAAATTGCATCTTTGCTCGGCGTGACAAAAGAAGATCTTGGAGACCGCATCGCTCAATTTTATACAGATTTAAACATTGACGGCCGCTTCCTCGCGCTTTCTGACCAGACTTGGGGGCTTCGCAGCTGGTATCCGTATGATCAGCTTGACGAAGAAACGCAGCCGACCGTAAAAGCGAAAAAGAAAAAAGCGAAGAAAGCAGTCGAAGAAGATCTTGATCTTGACGAGTTTGAAGAGATCGACGAAGACGACATTGATTTGGATGAAGTCGAGGAACAACTTGATCTTGATACCGATGATTTTGACGATGAAGATCTTGATGAAGACGACGACGAACTTGAGATCGAAGAAGACCTGGTTGATGAAGATGAAGAAGACGAAGAAGACGACGACGATAAGGATCTCAAATCGTAAAAGCTCATCTTTAAAACAATCTTGACTTTCAAAGTCGAACTATGTAGTATGTATTTTGGGCTCTTCAAAAACGAAGAGAGAACATAGTGCGTTTATGCTCCCTTTCAAGAAATTGAAAGGGAGCTTTCTTATTTTCACCCCTCATTTTTCTTAATAAATCATTTAAAAGGCTAAATGATTTTCTATAAAACAGTACATTTTAAAAATGTAGCCAAGAGCGAAGAGAGGAGCAAACGAAATGACGAAATATATTTTTGTAACAGGGGGAGTCGTATCCTCACTTGGAAAGGGTATTGTAGCAGCTTCATTAGGACGTTTGCTGAAAAACCGCGGAATGAACGTGACAATTCAAAAATTCGATCCATACATCAACGTCGACCCGGGAACAATGAGCCCGTATCAGCACGGTGAAGTATTCGTAACGGATGACGGCGCTGAAACAGATCTGGACCTTGGTCACTATGAGCGTTTTATCGATATCAACCTGAATAAATTCAGCAACGTGACAACAGGTAAAATTTATTCAACAGTTCTTAAAAAAGAACGACGCGGAGACTACCTTGGCGGAACAGTACAAGTTATCCCGCACATCACAAACGAGCTGAAAGACCGTGTTTACCGCGCAGGGAAAGAAACAAACGCAGATGTCGTTATTACAGAAATCGGCGGAACTGTCGGGGACATCGAATCACTGCCATTCCTTGAAGCGATCCGCCAAATGAAGAGCGACATCGGCCGTGAAAATGTCATGTACATCCACTGTACGCTTGTACCTTACATTAAAGCTGCGGGCGAATTGAAAACAAAACCGACACAGCACAGTGTAAAAGAATTGCGCAGCTTGGGCATTCAGCCAAACATCATCGTCGTTCGTACAGAAATGCCGATTTCTCAAGATATGAAAGATAAAATCGCGCTATTCTGCGACATTGATACAAAAGCGGTTATCGAGTGTGAGGATGCGGACAACCTTTACTCCATTCCGCTTGAGCTTCAAAAACAAGGGCTTGATAAGCTTGTTTGCGAGCACATGCGATTGGAATGCAAAGAAGCGGAAATGTCCGAGTGGAAAGAGCTTGTTAACAAGGTCAGCAATCTGTCTCAAACGATCACGATCGGCCTTGTCGGTAAATACGTTGAGCTTCCTGACGCCTACATCTCTGTCGTTGAGTCACTCCGCCATGCGGGCTATGCGTTCGACACAGATGTAAAAGTGAAATGGATCAACGCTGAAGAAGTAACAGAAAGCAACATTGAAGAGCTTACAAGCGGAACGGACGGCATCATTGTGCCGGGCGGATTCGGAGACCGCGGTGTTGAAGGCAAAATTGTCGCAACAAAATACGCGCGCGAAAACAACATTCCGTTCTTGGGCATTTGCCTGGGCATGCAGGTTGCGTCTATTGAATACGCGCGAAACGTATTGGGATTAAAAGGCGCTCACTCAGCTGAAATTGATCCGTCAACTCAATACCCGATCATCGACCTTCTACCTGAACAGAAGGATGTTGAGGATCTCGGCGGAACGCTTCGCCTCGGTCTTTACCCTTGTAAGCTTGAAGAAGGCACAAAAGCCTTTGAAGTGTATCAGGATGAAGTGGTGTACGAGCGCCACCGCCACCGCTATGAATTCAACAACGAATTCAGACAGCAAATGGAAGAACAAGGCTTCGTTTTCTCAGGCACAAGCCCTGACGGACGTCTTGTTGAAATCATCGAGCTGAAAGACCACCCTTGGTTCGTGGCTTCTCAGTTCCACCCAGAGTTCAAATCAAGACCGACAAGACCTCAGCCTCTATTCAAAGGCTTTATCGGAGCGTCTGTCGAAGCTGCAAATCAGAAGTAATAAAAAAGACTTGCCGTTTTTATTAAAAGCGGGCAAGTCTTTTTTATTTGTTTCCTGCAAGATACAGCATGTACAATAAGGTATTATGCATACTCTTGCAAAATTTCTTTTAATGTAAACGATAAAGCATGGTAAACATACAGTGCCGTCATTAAAGAGGGAAATCCGTAACGGGTGCCGTTTTCATCGGGAACAAGCGGCATTTTTAATTTGGAATCAATATGCACATCACAATATTGTTCAATTCCCGCGCTGTCTTTAGCTGCCGGCGATACGCATACGATTCCCGCACCCTTTTCATAAAGCTCTTTCGCGAGCGCCTGCTCTTCGGCAGTGCCCGCCCCTGAGTAAAACATCAGCACCCTGTCGCTTTCTGTCACTTCATCAGCGCTTTCTGGAAAGGGTTTGACGGAAGGCAGCGGCTCTGTGCTTTCGGCAGCCTCATATAAGACGCCCTGAAGCTCATTTGCTCCGTATATATATATGGAATGCCCGCTGATCACCGCTTGAGCAAGCAGCCGTGCCCCATCTTCAATCGCGTCAGATTCCTTATCCTGAATGCGGGAAAAAATACCTGTTAACTGCGTCGTAAATATTTTCAACATAAGTGAATCCTCCTTTATAACGTACAATATCATTATACAACAAAAGAGAAAATGCTCAGAAAATGTCGTAAAGTAGACTATTATAATTAAAGGAAATAGGAAAATCAAACAGAATACATACACTACTGCTTACTTTTGACGAAAATCATAATATTGGGGTGTAAAATGATGAATGAAAAAATTTTAATCGTTGATGATCAATACGGCATACGTATTTTGCTTAACGAAGTATTCAATAAAGAAGGTTACCAGACGTTTCAGGCTGCAAACGGCCTGCAGGCGCTTGACATCGTGACAAAAGAACGGCCCGACCTTGTGCTTCTGGACATGAAAATTCCCGGCATGGACGGAATTGAAATTTTAAAACGGATGAAGGTCATTGACGAAAACATTCGGGTGATCATCATGACGGCATACGGAGAACTCGATATGATCCAGGAATCAAAGGAACTGGGCGCTTTGACGCATTTTGCGAAGCCTTTTGATATCGATGAAATCAGAGATGCCGTGAAAAAATATCTGCCCCTGAAGTCTAATTAACAAAGAAGATACAAATGAATGATGTCATTGTGTTGCCCATTTGTCGAAAAGTTGGTATTCTAGTTATGGAGAAAAAGCGATCTGAGTATTTACATATGACAGCAATATATGGGTCATGCTAGGGTGGAAAGCTTTTTTCGCTAGAAGACAATCAGGCTACATAAGGAGGACATTCGACATGCCTTTAGTTTCTATGACGGAAATGTTGAATACAGCTAAAGAAAAAGGGTACGCTGTAGGACAATTTAACTTAAACAACCTTGAGTTTACTCAAGCGATTTTACAAGCAGCTGAAGAAGAAAAATCTCCAGTGATCCTTGGTGTTTCCGAAGGTGCGGGACGCTACATGGGCGGCTTCAAAACAGTCGTAGCTATGGTAAAAGCACTTATGGAAGAGTACAAAGTGACAGTTCCTGTTGCGATTCACTTAGACCACGGTTCAAGCTTTGAATCTTGTGCGAAAGCGATTCATGCAGGTTTCACATCTGTCATGATCGACGCTTCTCACCATCCATTTGAAGAAAACGTTGAAACAACTTCTAAAGTTGTTGAGCTTGCTCATTTCCACGGAGTATCTGTAGAAGCTGAGCTTGGAACAGTCGGCGGACAAGAAGATGACGTTATCGCTGAAGGCGTAATCTACGCTGACCCTAAAGAGTGCCAAGAACTTGTTGAGCGCACTGGCATCGACTGCCTTGCACCTGCATTAGGTTCTGTTCACGGCCCTTACAAAGGCGAACCAAACCTTGGTTTCAAGGAAATGGAAGCTATCGGTAAAACAACTGGTCTGCCATTAGTTCTTCACGGCGGTACTGGAATTCCGACTGCTGACATCAAAAAATCAATTTCACTTGGTACAGCTAAAATCAACGTAAATACTGAAAACCAAATTTCTTCTGCAAAAGCTGTTCGCGATACATTGGCAGCTAAGCCTAACGAATACGATCCTCGTAAATACCTTGGACCTGCTCGTGAAGCGATTAAAGAAACAGTTATCGGTAAAATGCGTGAATTTGGTTCTTCAAACCAAGCTTAATTTAATTGGAACTTTTATAGCCGCCTGACAGCTTGACAGGCGGTTTTCCGTCTATCTTTAGAAAGCGCAATCATATTCGCAATTCAGAAAAATTCTTACTCAAGGGAGGCTTTTTGAACATGTTATTTTTTATTGATACAGCCAATATCGATGAAATTAGAGAAGCGAATGAATTAGGAGTTCTTGCCGGTGTTACGACGAACCCTAGTTTAGTAGCAAAAGAAGCTAACGTATCATTCCACGACCGTCTTCGCGAGATTACAGACGTCGTGAAAGGTTCTGTAAGCGCTGAGGTTATTTCTTTAAAAGCTGAAGAGATGATCGAGGAAGGAAAAGAACTGGCGAAAATCGCTCCGAACATCACGGTGAAAATCCCGATGACGTCTGACGGTCTAAAAGCTGTAAGAGCCCTTACTGAATTAGGCATCAAAACAAACGTCACATTGATCTTCAATGCAAACCAGGCGCTTCTTGCTGCCAGAGCAGGGGCAACGTATGTATCTCCTTTCCTGGGACGTTTAGATGACATCGGCCACAACGGACTTGACCTGATTTCAGACGTCAAAGCCATTTTTGACATTCACGGTCTTGACACGCAAATCATTGCGGCGTCAATCCGCCATCCGCAACACGTGACAGAAGCCGCTCTAAGAGGGGCCCATATCGGCACCATGCCGCTGAAAGTCATTCATTCACTCACTAAGCATCCGTTAACAGACAAAGGAATCGAACAATTCCTGGCAGACTGGAATAAATAATTCAAAGGGCGGCAAACAGCTTATGCCTGTTTGCCGCGGCCTTTGTTTTTCACCGTCCTGATACAGCGGACCTTCAGATGCTGACGCCGCTTTACAGAGAAGGAATCATTGGGCTGCAGAAGCTGATATCGGAATGAAGTGTTTGCGTACTGCTTTTGCCGGATGACGACGTTGTTTCTCAAGCCGGCGGGTCTCTGTGCATTTTCGAAACCTGTGCCCCGCAAAGCTTCGCTATTTTCTTCCTGATATTTTACAATGTGTTGTATTCTTTCTCTTCGAATTGGCTAGATTTTGGACATGAGCTTTATTTGCAGAGACAGAATAAAATGACATTTTATTTAGCTCCGCAGCTATCTTCTTATGGAAGGAGACTATCATGGAAAAGTTGAATATTGCCGGCGGTGACTCGTTAAACGGTACAGTACATATCAGCGGCGCTAAAAACAGTGCCGTTGCATTAATACCTGCAACCATTTTGGCAAATTCCGAGGTGACAATTGAAGGGCTTCCAGAGATTTCAGATATTGAAACGCTGCGTGACCTGTTAAAGGAAATCGGCGGCAACGTGCATTTCGAGAATGGGGAGATGGTTGTTGACCCCACGTCGATGATCAGCATGCCGCTTCCTAACGGAAAAGTAAAAAAGCTTCGCGCGTCTTATTATTTAATGGGGGCGATGCTCGGCCGCTTTAAGCAGGCCGTCATCGGATTGCCCGGCGGCTGCCACTTGGGCCCCCGGCCGATTGATCAGCATATCAAAGGCTTTGAAGCGCTTGGAGCTGAAGTGACCAATGAACAAGGCGCCATTTATTTGCGTGCTGAAAGGCTGAGAGGCGCACGCATTTATTTAGATGTCGTGAGTGTAGGGGCAACCATTAACATTATGCTTGCCGCTGTCTTGGCAGAAGGGAAAACGCTCATCGAAAACGCTGCGAAGGAACCAGAGATTATTGATGTTGCGACACTGCTTACGAGCATGGGCGCCAAAATCAAAGGTGCGGGAACCAATGTGATCCGAATCGACGGCGTGAAAGAACTGCACGGCTGCAAACACACAATCATTCCGGACAGAATTGAGGCAGGTACATTTATGATTGCTGCTGCTGCAATGGGCAAGGAAGTCATGATCGATAATGTGATCCCCACTCATCTGGAGTCGTTAACAGCAAAGCTGAGAGAAATGGGCTATCATATTGAAACAAGCGATGACCAGCTTCTCATTGTCGGCGGGCAGAAGCACTTAAAGCCGGTTGATGTCAAAACCCTCGTATATCCGGGCTTTCCGACTGATTTGCAGCAGCCGATGACGGCGCTCCTGACAAGAGCAAAAGGGACAAGCGTCGTAACGGACACCATTTACTCGGCAAGATTCAAGCACATTGATGAGCTGAGACGGATGGGTGCCAATATGAAAGTAGAAGGCAGATCCGCCATCATCACAGGTCCTGTCGAGCTTCAAGGCGCAAAAGTCAAGGCGAGCGACCTGCGTGCCGGAGCCTGTCTGGTGGTAGCCGGCCTGATGGCTGACGGCGTCACGGAAATTACGGGCCTGGAGCACATTGACCGCGGATACAGCACCCTTGAGAAGAAGCTTGAGGGGCTTGGAGCGACAATCTGGCGTGAAAGAATGACAGACGAAGAAATAGAACAGCTTCAAAATTCATAATGGTTTCTTGTGAGAGGAGATCGTGTTGAAATGGAAAGAAGTTTATCAATGGAATTGGTACGTGTGACCGAAGCTGCGGCATTGGCATCTGCAAGATGGATGGGCCGGGGAAAAAAAGACGAGGCTGATGAAGCCGCAACAAGCGCAATGAGAGATGTTTTTGATACAGTTCCGATGAAAGGAACCGTTGTGATTGGTGAAGGGGAAATGGACGAAGCGCCGATGCTGTATATCGGGGAAAAACTCGGAAACGGGTACGGTCCTCGCGTGGATGTCGCAGTTGACCCTCTTGAAGGCACAAACATCTTGGCAAGCGGCGGCTGGAACGCGCTGACGGTTATTGCGGTCGCAGACCACGGCACGCTTCTGAACGCCCCTGACATGTATATGGAAAAAATCGCAGTCGGCCCGGAAGCGGTGGGCTGCATTGACATCGAAGCACCTGCCATTGATAACCTTAAAGCGGTGGCAAAAGCGAAAAACAAGGACGTTGAGGACGTTGTTGCCACTATCTTAAACCGTGAAAGACACTCGAAAATTATTTCTGAGCTTCGTGAGGCAGGCGCCAGAATCAAATTGATCAATGATGGCGATGTCGCAGGCGCCATCAATACGGCTTTCGACCACACGGGCGTTGACATCCTGTTCGGATCAGGCGGAGCTCCTGAGGGTGTGCTTTCTGCTGTTGCGCTAAAAGCGCTGGGCGGAGAAATAATTGGTAAACTCCTTCCGCAAAATGAAGAAGAAATCACGCGCTGTAACAATATGGGCCTTGATTTAAGCAAAGTCCTTCGTATGGAAGACCTTGTGAAGGGTGATGACGCTATTTTTGCAGCTACCGGCGTAACTGACGGCGAGCTGTTAAAAGGTGTTCAATTTAAAGGTTCTGTCGGCACAACTGAAAGCATAGTGATCCGTGCAAAATCAGGCACTGTCCGCTTTGTTGACGGCAGACACAGCTTGAAAAAGAAACCAAATCTTGTAATCCGTCCATAACAAACAGAAAAAGCGGGTGTGAGCCTGCTTTTCTTTTGCAAAAAAGAGTCAACTCTATCAATTCAGTGTCAAAACCTTATTTCAGTTGAATAATTTTCTGAAATAAGGTAAAAATAAAGAGTGCTGCGAATTTTACTGCGTAATTCCTTCTTTTAAGCACTAGGAAAGTTTTAATTTCTACCGCATACAGACGATATAAGTATTGATCTTCTCATGTTTTTGTCCTCGCTTCCTTCAAAACTCATTAAGACAATCCTTTTAACAAAAGCGCCGATCATGGGTGGAAGTGTTACCGATAGAAGTTCCTTTATGTTAAAAAAAGAATGTGCTTTGGCGGATGTTGTGCAAAAGCAGCAGGTTATATGTACAGAGTAAGATATTGACTATGAAAAGCGTGGTGTTTTTATGAAAAACGTATCTATTTCCTCTTTGGAAAATATGAAATTGAAAGAGCTTTATGAACTTGCAAGACATTATAAAATCTCCTATTACAGTAAACTGACAAAAAAAGAACTCATTTTCGCCATTCTGAAAGCAAATGCAGAACAGGAAGATCTGCTGTTTATGGAAGGCGTTCTTGAGATCATCCAGTCTGAAGGTTTCGGCTTCCTGAGACCGATCAACTACTCTCCAAGCTCAGAAGACATTTACATCTCAGCTTCTCAAATCCGCCGTTTTGATTTGCGAAACGGAGACAAAGTATCAGGCAAGGTTCGTCCGCCAAAAGAAAATGAGCGTTACTATGGACTTTTGCACGTTGAAGCAGTAAACGGGGATGATCCCGAATCTGCAAAAGAGCGTGTGCATTTCCCGGCTCTTACACCTCTTTATCCAGACCGTCAAATGGTGCTAGAAACAAAACCTAACTTCTTGTCTACAAGAATTATGGACATGATGGCGCCGGTCGGATTTGGACAGCGCGGTTTGATTGTTGCGCCGCCAAAAGCCGGAAAAACGATGCTGCTGAAGGAAATTGCCAACAGTATTACAGCGAACCAGCCAGAAGCAGAGCTCATCGTGCTTTTGATTGACGAAAGACCGGAAGAAGTAACTGATATCGAGCGTTCTGTGGCTGGGGATGTCGTCAGTTCAACGTTTGATGAAGTGCCGGAAAACCATATCAAAGTGGCCGAGCTTGTACTTGAGCGCGCGATGCGTCTTGTAGAACACAAAAAAGACGTCATCATTCTGATGGACAGCATCACACGCCTTGCCCGCGCCTACAACTTAGTGATTCCGCCGAGCGGAAGAACGCTTTCCGGGGGGATTGACCCTGCGGCGTTCCACCGTCCGAAACGCTTCTTCGGGGCTGCGAGAAATATCGAAGAGGGCGGCAGCTTAACTATCCTTGCTACGGCTCTGGTCGATACCGGCTCACGTATGGATGATGTTATTTATGAAGAATTCAAGGGAACAGGCAACATGGAGCTTCACCTTGACCGCTCTTTGGCCGAGCGCCGCATTTTCCCGGCCATCGATATCCGCCGTTCAGGAACGCGCAAGGAAGAGCTGCTTGTGCCTAAAGAGCATCTTGATCGTTTATGGTCGATCCGCAAAACGATGTCTGATTCACCTGATTTTGCGGAAAAATTCATGAGAAAAATGAAAAAAACCAAAACAAACCAGGAATTTTTCGACATTCTCAATCAAGAATGGAAACAGGCAAATCTATCATCTGCAAGAAGGTAAATAGTATTTGCAAAAGAAGTAAATCACTGATATAATTTTCTTATATGCGTTTCGGACAATGCTCCGAAATAATAACTCTGTTTCCACACTGGATTCAGGGCGGAAGGAGATGGATACAATGAAGGCAGGAATTCATCCTAATTTCAAAAAAGCAACAGTTAAATGCGCTTGTGGAAATGAATTTGAAACAGGCTCAGTAAAAGAAGAGGTACGCGTTGAGATTTGCTCTGAGTGCCACCCATTCTACACTGGCCGCCAAAAATTCGCTTCTGCTGATGGTCGTGTTGATCGCTTTAACAAAAAATACGGTCTTAAGTAATAATAGATTTTTCAACAGGCAAGCAGTCTTGCCTGTTTTTTATATTGTCTAAAACACAGCTGGCAGAAAGAGGGGAACAGAGCCTATGTACATAATGAAACAAAGCGGTTGGCTTGAGCTGATTTGCGGCAGCATGTTCTCGGGGAAATCTGAAGAGCTGATCAGAAGAGTGAAGAGAGCGACTTACGCCAAGCAGGAAGTCAGGGTATTTAAGCCTGTGATTGATAATCGATACAGTGAAGATGCTGTTGTCTCCCATAATGGAACATCCATGAAGAGCTATGCCATTTCTTCTGCTGCAGATATTTGGGACCATATCAGTGAGCGTACGGATGTGATTGCGGTTGATGAAGTGCAGTTTTTTGACCAGGAAATTGTTGAGGTTTTATCATCCCTTGCCGATAAAGGCTACCGTGTGATTGCAGCCGGTCTTGATATGGATTTTAGAGGAGAGCCGTTCGGTGTCGTCCCGGATATTATGGCGATTGCGGAAAGTGTGACGAAGCTGCAAGCCGTCTGTTCCGTCTGCGGATCGCCGGCGAGCAGAACACAGCGCCTGATTGACGGCAAACCTGCTTCCTACGATGATCCGGTCATTTTGGTGGGCGCATCCGAATCGTATGAAGCGAGATGCAGACACCATCACGAAGTTCCAGGGAAATCTAAAAAATAGCCCGAAGCATGGGTATAAAGATAGAAAACACCGGCTAAAAACACCGGTGTTTTTTTTATATTCTGATAATAATTAATTAAAAAATTTAATTAAGTGTATTAAAAAATTAAGTAATTTTCTTCCCTTGAATTTTGATTTTCACAGGCATACAATAGCTTACGTAATGTAAATAGTTTTTAGACATTGTTCGAATAATTGTCATAAAGTCGCATAAAGATCATGATCGGATTTTCAAGATGGGTTATTACTTAACTTTGTTAACTATTTCAAGAAAGAAGGAGATTTGCTTGAATAACATAAAAAAAACGAAGGAAGGCCATTTAGAAACAACTCTTAGAGGAAAAGAAGTTTTATCTATTCCTACTTTAAATAAAGGTGTTGCTTTCTCATTAGAGGAAAGACAAGAACTTGGCTTAGAAGGACTTCTTCCGCCAACTGTACTTTCTCTAGATCAACAAGCAAAACGCGCATATGAGCAGTTTAAAGCTCAGCCAGACCGCCTCCGTCAAAATGTTTACTTAAATGATTTGGCAAACCGTAACGAAGTTCTTTTCTATAAATTGCTGAAAAACCATCTTCGCGAAATGCTTCCTGTTGTATACACACCGACAGTCGGCGAAGCGATTCAAGAATACAGCCATGAGTACAGAAGACCTCAAGGTATCTACTTGTCAATCGACAATATTGAGGGTATTGAAAAAGCTTTTGAAAACCTTCATGCGACAGCAGGCGATATTGATCTTATCGTTGCAACTGACTCTGAAAGCATCCTCGGAATCGGTGACTGGGGTGTAGGCGGTATTAACATCGCGATCGGTAAATTAGCTGTTTACACTGCAGCAGCTGGTATTGACCCAAGCCGTGTTATCCCGGTTGTGCTTGATGTCGGTACGAACAACGAAAAACTTTTAAATGATCCTTTATATATTGGTAACCATCATGAGCGTATTTCAGATGAACGTTATGAAGAATTCGTTGATGCGTATGTAAAAGCTGCGCTGAAATTCTTCCCTAAAGCACTTCTTCACTGGGAAGACTTTGGTAATAAAAACGCGCGTAATATCATGAAGAAATACAACAACGACATTCTGACATTCAACGATGATATTCAAGGTACAGGCGCGATTACACTTGCTGGTGTGCTTGCTGCTATGAAGAAAACAGGCGCATCTATTAAAGACCAGCGTGTTGTTGTCTTCGGTGCAGGTTCCGCAGGTATCGGAATCGCCGACCAAATTCGTGACACAATGGTGCTTGCGGGATTATCTGAAGAAGAAGCGAACAAACGCTTCTACACAATCGATTACAGAGGCTTGCTGACTGAAGAAATCGAAGGCATCCTTGATTTCCAAAAACCTTACCTTCGCACTGCGGACGAAGTGAAAGAATGGAAACGCGATGAAAAAGGCCAAATTCCATTCGATGAAGTGGTTCGCCAAGCGAAACCAACGATCTTAATCGGTACTTCAGGCGTATCAGGCGCGTTTACAGAGGAAATTATAAAAGAAATGGCATCTCACGTAGACCGTCCGGTAATCATGCCGATGTCAAACCCGACTCACCTTGCGGAAGCGACTCCTGAAGATCTATTCAAATGGACTGACGGAAAAGTGCTTGTAGCAACAGGAAGCCCGTTTGAAAATGTGGAATACAACGGTGTTTCTTATGAAATCGGACAATCTAACAACGCATTTGCATTCCCTGGTCTTGGACTTGGTTCAATTGTAGCTGAAGCGCGTGTGATTACGCCTGCTATGTTTGCTGCAACTGCTGATGCGATTGCTGAAATGGTTGATTTTGAAACACCTGGAGCAGGATTGCTTCCAAGCATTGATAAGCTTCAAGAAGTTTCTATTCAAGTTGCGATTGCCGTTGCTGAAGCAGCTATTAAAGAAGGCGTAGCAAATCGTCAGCCTGAAGATGTGAAACAAGCGGTTCTTGATGCAATGTGGACACCGGAATACAAAAAAGTCATCGCAAAATAATTAGCGATTAAATACATCGTCCGAGGGAAAGCTTTTTGGAAAGCTAAAGTATACGGACATAGGATTTGGAGGAGAATATTTTGAGCATCTTAGATATCTTAATCCTCCTGGCACCGATCTTCTTTGTTATCGTGCTGGGATGGTTTGCAGGACATTTTGGAAGTTATGATGCCAAGTCGGCAAAAGGGGTAAGTACGTTAGTAACGAAATACGCACTTCCAGCTCACTTTATCGCTGGTATCTTGACTACTTCCAGAAGTGAATTTTTATCTCAAATTCCGTTAATGGTTTCTTTAATTATTGGGATTGTTGGTTTCTATATTGTTATTTTATTGCTTTGCAGATTTGTGTTTAAATATGATTTAACGAACTCATCCATATTTTCTTTGAACTCTGCACAGCCGACATTCGCATTTATGGGTATTCCTGTACTGGGAAGCTTGTTCGGCGCGCAAGAGGTTGCGATTCCGATCGCGGTTACAGGTATCGTTGTTAATGCGATTCTTGATCCGCTTGCGATTATTGTCGCTACTGTCGGTGTGTCTTCTAAGAAAAACGAAGAGGGCGGCGACAGCTTCTGGAAGATGACAGGAAAATCAATCCTGCACGGTCTTTCTGAGCCGCTTGCAGCTGCTCCATTAATCAGTATGATCTTAGTGCTTTGCGGTGTGACTCTACCTGAGCTGGGTGTTAAAATGCTTGACCAGATTGGAAGCACAACATCTGGTGTGGCTCTCTTTGCTGTCGGTGTTACTGTTGGTATCCGCAGTATCAAACTCAGCGTACCAGCATTTGGTATTGCGCTGCTCAAAGTTGCGGTTCAGCCTGCGTTAATGTTCTTGATTGCTCTTGCAGTCGGACTTCCAGCTGACCAAATGACAAAAGCGATCCTTCTTGTTGCATTCCCTGGTTCTGCCGTAGCAGCCATGATTGCAACTCGTTTCGAAAAACAAGAGGAAGAAACTGCTTCTGCATTTGTAATCAGTGCGATTCTGTCATTGATTTCACTTCCAATTATTATTGCGCTTACTGCGTAAATCAAAAAAGCTCCCTTTACGGGGAGCTTTTTATATTAGGTTTGAAATTTGAACAGTGACAGCAGCGGTTTTTTTCTTGTTTTGTTTTTTTCGGAAGCGGCAGCGGTCTCGGGGATCGGCTGGGCGGTGAATTCTTTCATTTGTGAGGTCAGTGATTGCATGTCTGCAAGGATGTCATCAATTTCCCTGCGGTGCTGAAGCAGCTGATAAGATACACCCTCATCCGCTTTTTGCTTCAGCTGGCGTTCCAGTTCCTCGAACCTTGCCAGCAGTTCGTTTTCGTCCTGCTTTTGCAGTAATAGGGTGTTCAGCTTCTGTTCGAGCTGCTCGATTCTTCGTTCTGTGTCGCCATTTGTATTTTGGACAAGGAAGCCTGTGCGCTTTTTAGTGCTTTGAGGCACATGAATATCCTGAATCGCCTTGCCTTCAGAGATTTGTTTCTGTACAGATTTTAGAATCTTCACGTCTTCTGCCGTGAACGAATAGTGCCCGAGCTCATTGCGTTCGGCCGGAAGATTCAGCTGCTTCACCCACCGCTGCACCGTTTTTGCGGAGACGCCGAGTTCACTTGCTACCATATTTGTATTCATGATCCCATACCTCCTTTTTAGCTAGGTATTCGACCATAGAATGCGGTTCCCTTCCTGTTAGACAAAACAAGAAAAGATTCGGCAAAGAAAGTGGGTATCTTCTTTTTTTCTTCAAAAACCGTTATTGTTCATACAGTTCTAAAGGAAGCTGGTCAGGATCAAAAAAGAAGGTGAAACGCTTGCCAGTCAGTGGATCTGTTCTGATGGGCTCTGTTTCGATTCCTTTTTTATGAAGCTCCTGAACCGCTTCATCCAAGCTGCTGACTGTAAAGGCGAGATGGCGCAGGCCTGCCGCTTCAGGCTCGGTTTGGCGTGCGGGTGGATCGGGAAACGAAAACAGCTCAATAGCATACGTGCCGTTAAGTGACAAATCAAGCTTATAGGAGCCCCGCTCTTCTCGATACGTTTCTTGAATGACTTGAAAACCAAGCTTATGTACGTAGAAAGCTTTCGACTTTTCATAATCTGAACATATGATTGCAATATGATGTATGGATTTTAGCATGATGATCCCTCCTCGATTCCCAGTATAGCAGAGGAGGCATTTCCAACTCGGATTGAAATGCTTTTGACTGGGGTTAATCACTATACTATAATGAGAATGTTACGCACAGGAAAACAGAGGTGAAGACCGTGTTAGACCGATTAAAGTCAATCGAAGAACGATACGAAAAATTAAATGAGCTTTTAAGCGATCCAGAAGTAGTCAACGATCCGAAAAAGCTAAGAGAATATTCAAAAGAGCAATCTGATATACAAGAAACAGTTGACGTATATAGACAATACAGAGATGCGTCAGAACAGCTGACTGATGCAAAAGCGATGCTTGAAGAGAAGCTGGACGCTGAAATGCGCGAGATGGTGAAGGAAGAGATTTCTGAACTCCAGAAGGAAACGGAAACACTGTCTGAACGCCTCAAAGTGCTTCTGATCCCGAAAGATCCTAATGATGACAAAAACGTTATTATGGAGATCCGCGGAGCTGCGGGAGGCGAAGAAGCCGCTTTATTCGCGGGCAGCCTTTACAGAATGTATTCCCGTTACGCTGAGCTTCAAGGCTGGAAAACAGAGGTCATGGAAGCGAGTGTAACCGGAACGGGCGGCTACAAAGAGATCATCTTTATGATTACGGGGAGCGGCGCATATTCTAAACTCAAATATGAAAACGGCGCCCATCGCGTACAGCGTGTTCCGGAAACAGAATCAGGCGGCCGTATCCATACATCGACTGCAACAGTAGCGTGTCTTCCTGAGGCGGAAGAGGTAGAGGTTGACATCCATGAGAAGGATATCCGAGTTGATACGTTTGCTTCAAGCGGACCGGGCGGACAAAGCGTGAACACCACAATGTCTGCCGTTCGTCTGACGCACTTGCCGACAGGTGTTGTGGTATCATGCCAGGATGAAAAATCTCAAATCAAGAACAAAGAAAAAGCAATGAAGGTTCTCCGTGCCAGAATCTATGATAAATTTCAGCAGGAAGCCCAGGCTGAATATGATCAAACACGGAAATCAGCAGTTGGATCAGGTGATCGCTCTGAGCGTATCCGCACATACAACTTCCCGCAAAACCGTGTGACGGATCACAGAATCGGCCTGACGATTCAAAAGCTTGATCAGATTCTTGAAGGAAAACTTGACGAAGTGGTTGAAACACTGATCGTTGAAGATCAGGCAAGCAAGCTTCAACAGTCGGAAGGTTAAGATGAAGACGATATTTGAAGCCCTGAAATGGGCTTCTTCTTATTTAACCGAAGCGGGAAGAGAAGAAAACGCTGCCGAGCTTCTTTTGCTTTATGATACCGGAATGGACAGAAGCAAGCTGCTCGCCAGCTTACAGGAACCGATTGGCGAAGACGAACTGTATCGCTTTCAGCGTCACGTTGAGATGCATAAAGAGGGCGTGCCGGTTCAGTACATTATAGGAAAAGAGTTTTTTTACGGGCGGGAATTTATGGTGAATGATGATGTACTGATTCCGCGGCCGGAAACAGAAGAGGTTGTCTATCATTTGCTTGAAAAATATCGGCGTGTCTTTTCGGAAGACGGCCGGGTTGATGTCGTTGACGTCGGTACAGGGAGCGGTGCGATAGCCGTCACGCTTGCGCTTGAAAACAAAAATTTTTCTGTGTCGGCGGTCGATATTTCAAAAGAGGCGCTGCAAGTCGCCTCTGCTAATGCGGAAAAGCTTGGAGCTGATGTGCACTTTTATCAGGGCGATCTGCTAGAGCCTTTTATTATGGCTGGAAAAAAAGCGGATATTATCGTCTCGAATCCTCCTTATATTTCAGAAGAAGAGATGGCTGATCTATCAGAGATTGTCCGTTTTCATGAGCCGCTTCACGCTCTCACTGATGGCGGAGACGGGCTCAAATTTTATAAGCGGTTTATGGAAGACATCCCGCTTGTCATGAAGAATAAAGTGTTTGTCGTTTTTGAAATCGGATGGAATCAGGGAGCGGCGGTCAAAGAACTGATCCTCAAGACGTTTAAGGGTGCGGAAGTGGAAGTGCTGAAAGATATTAATGGAAAAGACAGAACCATATGCGCTGTGATTCATAAAAATATATAAGCAGCTTGCTGGCGAGTTGATGAATCAAGCTGTTTTAACACCAGCAAAGGGGATGTGAAAGATGAAAAAGGCCCTGGCAGCAGGAATCTTGCTCATTGCGATTGAAAGTATGATCGGCACCATTGTTCCGCAGGCACTTCCATTTGAGTCGATTTTTGGCATTGCGTCTCTTATTTTGATTGGGCTCGCGATCATCACATCGGGTTTGGCCGTAAGCGGAAGCGATCAGCGGGCAAACTACCATTCAGAAACGAAAGAAGGCCGTACATCCCGCATGAAAATGGCGGCAGCTTTCTTTGTTGCGGGGATACCCTCTATTCTTTGTTATTTGCTGACGATTTTGTTTTAATGAAAAAGGAAGCCCCCTAGGCTTCCTTTTTTTGCAGTAACACAGAATCCCATATCCAATAGACAAGAGCTGTTAATACAGCGAAAAGATAGAAGGCTTTATTTTGAAACAGGGATTGTCCCGAAGGCTGCAGCAAGCCGAAAATAATCGCGTTGGCAACAATAGACGCGGCAAAGTAATACAGCAGATACAAAGGGTTGAACCGCTTCGGCTTTTTATTCATCATGAACTGAAGCGGAAGTGCGAATATCAAATAAGGAAATAGAAAATAAAATGCCATCGTTACGAGAGCGGCAATGATAAATGAATGAATATAAATCATCGAATAAAGAACCGACATCGTGAATGCTGATAACAGCACTGTATAATTATATTTCATCTTAAACCTCCTAAAACACTATCGTACCATAAATAAGATTAACAGCTTGCTAGATTTTTTTCACCCTGCACGTTTACCCCAGGCTCTCCTTGTCCATAATAGGGCTAGAAACAAAGCACGGAGAGGAACGGTGGGGACCGATGAAAAAAACAGTAATCATTTGTATATATATCTTTCTTTTATTATCCGGTGCGCTTGTAGGTCTGGCAAAAGAAGAGACGGCACAGCAATCAGAAAATCAGCCGGTGGTCATTCCGGACGAGGCGATCCGCCTGAGAATATTGGCAAACAGCGATAGGGATCAGGACCAGCAATTAAAACGGCATATCAGAGACGCGGTCAATAAAGAAATCACGACTTGGGTAGAGGATATTACTTCTATAGAAGAAGCGCGGCGTGTGATTCGCTCAAAGCTGCCCGAAATCAAAGAAATTGCAAAGGAAACAATGGAGAAAGAAGGAGCGAACCAGTCGATTTCCGTTGATTTTGACAAAATCTCATTTCCGACAAAGCTTTATGGCAACATGGTATATCCTGCTGGTGAATATGAAGCGATTCTGATTACGCTTGGAAACGGCGACGGCGCCAATTGGTGGTGTGTGCTGTTCCCGCCGCTCTGTTTTCTCGATTTTTCTAACGGGGAAGCCGTAAAAGAACAAGAAGATAAAGAAGCTTCAAAAAAGCAGACTGAAAAAGTGCTTGAGGACGTAACCGCTAAAGCGGAAAAAGCCACAAAAGAAGAGAAAGAAGAGAAGGAAGACGGCGGCACAGAAGTGAAATTCTTTTTAGTCGAATGGATTTCCGGCCTTTTTTCCTAATCACCTGGTCTAAAAATAGATTTGCCTCATAGATTGGAAGAAAGAATGCAAAAACGGGGTGAACGGATGTTTTATCAACTGCGGGTGGCAAGGGAAAAAGACGGAGACGTGCTCGAGGAATTTTTAAAACAGGCGAAAACCAATCATGAAGGCGTGAAAGAAGGCTTCACCCAGTTTCTGATGCTGGAGGACAGTGAGAAAAACATTGCCGGCTGTCTCGGAATTGAAAAAATAAGCTGTGACCAAGGGCTGCTGCGATCACTTGTGATATCGGACAAGCTTCACCAAGGCCATATTGTGACGCTCTTTCAGAGTATGGAGCTGCTGTGTGAAAAGCATCAGATCAAAACAGTATATTTAATTGCGAATCAGCATTCTTCTGCCGATTTCCTGACGGCTATGGGGTTTGAACCAGCTGAAAGTGTACCTGAAGAGCTGTTTTCTTCCGACCATTTCCGTGAATCCCGGCAAACAGAAGGGGCTGTCTTGATGAAAAAAGCGTCTGGATAAATGTGATTTATACACATACTTATCCACTTCTTCATTAGCGTTGTCCACAATTTGTGGATAACGCTTGTTTTATTACAGGACATCTTTTATACTTTCAAAAGGATTACACGCGTAAAACAATCGTTTTATTGTTGTGAATAAGGAGTTTGGTCAGAAAATGAAAACGAAAAGATGGTTTGTGGACGCAACTGACGAGTTATCCACAAATGATCCACAAATTGCACAAGCAGCCGCTTTGCTCCGGGAAAATGAGGTCGTTGCGTTCCCGACAGAAACGGTATACGGCCTCGGCGCAAATGCGAAAGACACAGATGCTGTCAAAAAAATATATGAAGCAAAAGGGCGTCCAAGTGATAATCCCCTGATTGTCCACATTGCGGACATCAGCCAGCTAGACGATTTAACAGGACCGGCGCCAGAAAAGGCGAAAACACTGATGAACCGGTTTTGGCCGGGGGCACTTACGCTCATCCTGCCTTGCAAACCTAGTGCGCTCTCACCTCGTGTAACGGCAGGGCTTGAAACGGTTGCCATTAGGATGCCGGATCATCCGCTTGCCCTTGCATTGATTCGCGCGTCGGGGTTGCCGATTGCGGCACCGAGCGCCAATCTGTCAGGTAAGCCAAGTCCGACAAAGGCCGAGCATGTGGCTCACGACTTGGATGGCCGCATAGCTGGAATGATGGACGGAGGCCCTACCGGGATTGGGGTCGAATCGACCGTCCTTTCATGTGAGGGAGACATCCCCGTTCTCCTGCGCCCGGGCGGCATTACGAAAGAACAAATTGAAGCGGAGATTGGACCGATCCTTGTGGATAAAGGGCTCAGTGATCAAAATGAGAAGCCGATTTCTCCAGGGATGAAATATACACATTATGCGCCGACAGCGCCGCTTGCCATTTGCGAAGGCAGCCCTGAGCGCATTCAGCACCTCATTCAAGAATATCAACAGGACGGAAGACGAGTCGGTGTCCTGACGACAGAAGAAAATGCGGACGTGTATTCCGCTGATTACGTGAAGAGCTGCGGCAGACGGGCTCAGCTTGAGACTGTTGCGGCAGGGCTGTATGATGCTTTACGCAGCTTTGATGAGAAGAAGGTGGATTTTATTATCGCGGAATCCTTTCCGGACACGGGCGTCGGACTCGCCATTATGAACAGGCTGATGAAAGCCGCTGGAGGAAAAGTGATTCGCTGAACGCAGTCAGATGTTCTAACCCTTTTTGGACACGCATAGGCTAAAAAAGCGGGGCGTGTCCAAGGGGGTTATTCATGTATGTCGGATTTGTTTATAGGCGAACTGATTACATTAAGCATCATGGCGTTTGCTTTAGGGATGGATGCTTTTTCTGTCGGTCTCGGAATGGGCATGATCAAACTCACAAAAAAGCAGATATTCTATATTGGTTTCATCATCGGCCTCTTTCACGTCATCATGCCTCTCGGAGGGATGGCGGCCGGTAACATGCTGTCAGGGCTCCTCGGCGTGTTAGCGGTTTATATCGGGGGGGCGCTGCTTTTTGTTCTTGGTGTTCAAATGCTTATGTCTTCTTTTAAACAGTCAGAAGAACGACTCATGTCGCCGGCAGGACCGGGCTTATTGCTGTTTGCCGTCGGCGTCAGCCTTGACAGCTTCTCCGTCGGCTTGAGCTTGGGGATATACGGCTCGCATCCGCTCCTCACCATTACCCTGTTCGGGCTGTTCAGCATGATGTTGACATGGCTGGGCCTGCTGATCGGAAAACAAGTACAGTCGTGGCTTGGCACATACAGTGAAGCGCTCGGGGGCATCATATTAATCGCATTCGGTCTAAAGCTGCTTTTGCCAATTTAATATACCAATAAAAGAAACGAAGTCGCCGTTTCTTTTTTCTTCATATATAATAGAGAAAATAAGGGGTGACTGACATGAACATTATTTTTGTCTGTACTGGAAATACGTGCCGCAGCCCCATGGCTGAGGCGCTTTTTAAATCAATTGCAGAAACGGAAGGGCTGAATGTCAGTGTCCGCTCGGCAGGTGTGTTTGCTTCGCCTAATGGGAGAGCGACGCCTCATGCTGTCGAAGCGCTGTTTGAAAAACACATTGCCCTTAATCATTTGTCTTCTCCATTGACTGAAGAACATATGATATCGGCTGATTTGGTTCTGGCTATGACCCAGCAGCACAAACAGATCATTGCCAGCCAATTCGGACGTTATCGTGATAAAGTGTTTACGCTAAAAGAATATGTCACAGACAGCCGCGGGGATGTCATCGATCCGTTCGGCGGCACAATTGATATCTATAAACAAACGAGAGATGAGCTTGAAGAGCTTCTTCAGCAGCTGGCAAAACAACTGAAAAAAGACGGCAGGTAAGTTGTCAGAAAATCTGCAAACAGGTCATTTGCAAATCCTTCGTGAAGGAGTAGAATATAGTGAAAAGCACATCATATGGTGTGAATCTAAGAGCGGACAGGCTGCGCGGTCAACAAAGCGGGCGGGCCGCATCACACACACTGGGAGGAAAAGCTGATGAAAGTAGCCATAGCATCGGATCATGGCGGCGTTCACATTCGAAATGAAATCAAAGAGTTAATGGACGAATTGCAAATTGAATATATTGATATGGGCTGTGACTGCGGAAGCGGATCTGTCGATTATCCGGATTATGCTTTCCCGGTGGCCGAAAAAGTGGTTAGCGGCGAAGTTGACAGAGGCATTTTAATTTGCGGGACAGGCATCGGTATGAGTATTTCCGCTAATAAGGTCAAAGGCATTCGCTGCGCGCTGGCGCACGATACATTCAGCGCACAGGCAACGAGAGAGCATAATGACACAAACATCCTCGCGATGGGTGAACGGGTCATCGGCCCCGGTTTGGCGCGTGAAATCGCGAAAATCTGGCTGACCACTGAGTTTACCGGCGGAAGACATCAAACCCGTATTGGAAAAATCTCAGATTATGAAGGGAAAAACCTGTAGGGGTGCTGTTCAATGAATGAGATCAAGCAAACGTGGAATACGATGTTGTCTGAGTTTCAGGAACAAGCGGGATTGAAACAGGATCAGTTCTTTGTTCTTGGATGCAGCACGAGCGAAGTGGCCGGCAGCCGGATCGGAACATCGGGCAGTACAGACATCGCGGAAAGCATCTACAGCGGACTTGCCGAGCTTAAGGGAAAAACGGGAATCCATCTCGCGTTTCAATGCTGTGAGCATTTGAACAGAGCGCTTGTCGTCGAGGAAGAAACGGCCCGGCTGTTCAGGCTTCCAACTGTTTCTGCCGTACCCGTTTCAAAAGCGGGCGGGGCGATGGCTGCTTATGCGTTTAAGCAGATGAAGTCTCCTGT
Organism: Bacillus vallismortis; assembly: GCF_040784915.1. Lineage (GTDB taxonomy): Bacteria > Bacillota > Bacilli > Bacillales > Bacillaceae > Bacillus > Bacillus subtilis_G. Next base: position 3,833,147 of record NZ_CP160797.1, on the reverse strand, counting down.
TCTTGTCGAAACCATTCAGGCTGATGCCGGAATAGACATCGGTGATACGTTTATCGGCATGCATCTGAAGCCGGTAGCTGTACCTGTGCGTGTGTCTCAAAACAGTCTCGGGGCAGCACATGTGACATTAGCGCATACGCGGCCGAAACTGATCGGCGGAGTGCGGGCGGTTTATGAGTGTGAATGAAAGGACTGCGTGGCCAGTCTTTTCTTTTATTTTTAAGACAGTAAAATAAATCCCGAACTTTAATTTAAATTTAAGTTATCAATATTCGTTTTTACCAATAAAAATTTTGATTTTTTAAAAATAATCTTTTACATCGGCCTAAAAAACCATGTACAATAGTGATGGTAAAAACAAAGAACAGGATACGGATAGGAGAGGATCTCGCTGATGAAACATTTACCTGCGCAAGACGAACACGTGTTTAACGCTATTAAAAATGAGCGTGAACGCCAACAGACTAAGATCGAATTGATTGCTTCTGAGAACTTTGTAAGTGAAGCGGTTATGGAAGCACAAGGATCTGTTTTGACAAATAAATACGCTGAAGGATATCCGGGCAAACGCTACTACGGCGGATGTGAGCACGTCGATGTCGTTGAAGATATCGCTCGTGACCGCGCGAAGGAGATCTTTGGAGCGGAGCATGTAAACGTTCAGCCACATTCAGGCGCACAAGCAAACATGGCAGTGTACTTCACGATTTTGGAGCAAGGCGATACTGTACTTGGGATGAACCTCTCCCACGGCGGCCATTTAACACACGGAAGTCCAGTCAACTTCAGCGGTGTTCAATATAACTTTGTTGAGTACGGCGTAGATAAAGAAACTCAATATATTGATTACGATGACGTGCGTGAAAAAGCCCTTGCTCATAAGCCGAAGCTTATCGTAGCAGGAGCAAGTGCGTATCCTCGTACAATCGACTTTAAGAAATTCCGTGAAATTGCTGATGAAGTCGGCGCTTACTTCATGGTGGATATGGCGCATATCGCAGGACTTGTTGCGGCAGGCCTTCATCCAAACCCGGTTCCTTACGCTGATTTCGTGACAACAACAACACATAAAACACTTCGCGGACCTCGCGGCGGTATGATCCTTTGCCGTGAAGAGTTCGGCAAGAAAATTGATAAATCGATCTTCCCTGGAATTCAAGGCGGCCCGCTGATGCACGTTATTGCCGCAAAAGCTGTTTCATTCGGCGAAGTATTGCAGGACGATTTCAAAACATATGCACAAAACGTCATTTCAAATGCAAAACGTCTGGCTGAAGCGTTAACGAAAGAGGGCATCCAGCTCGTTTCCGGCGGAACTGACAACCACCTGATCCTTGTTGACCTTCGTTCTCTCGGACTGACAGGTAAGGTTGCGGAGCACGTGCTTGATGAAATCGGTATTACGTCTAACAAAAACGCGATTCCATACGATCCGGAAAAACCTTTCGTGACAAGCGGTATCCGTCTTGGTACAGCTGCTGTGACAAGCCGCGGTTTTGACGGAGATGCATTGGATGAAGTCGGTTCCATCATTGCGCTTGCATTGAAGAACCACGAAGATGAAGGAAAACTTGAAGAAGCAAGACAGCGTATAGCTGCTCTGACTGATCAATTTCCTTTATATAAAGAATTAGATTACTAAGATCCTAAAAACCCGCTCGGCTTATGGCCGGCGGGTTTTTTGACGATGTTCTTGAAACTCAATGTCTTTTTTTGTAGAATCAATAGAAGTGTGTAATTGTTGATGGGACAATAAAAAAGGAGCTGAAACACAGTATGGGAAAGGTTTATGTATTTGATCATCCTTTAATTCAGCATAAGCTGACATATATACGGAATGAAAATACAGGTACGAAAGATTTTAGAGAGCTTGTAGACGAAGTAGCCACTCTTATGGCGTTTGAAATTACCCGCGATCTTCCTTTAGAAGAAGTGGATATCAATACACCGGTTCAGGCTGCGAAATCGAAAGTCATCTCAGGAAAAAAACTTGGAGTGGTTCCTATCCTCAGAGCGGGATTGGGAATGGTTGACGGCATTTTAAAGCTGATTCCTGCAGCGAAAGTGGGACATGTCGGCCTGTACCGTGATCCTGAAACCTTAAAACCCGTGGAATACTATGTCAAGCTTCCTTCTGACGTGGAAGAGCGTGAATTCATCGTGGTTGACCCGATGCTGGCTACAGGCGGCTCTGCTGTAGAAGCGATTCACAGCCTCAAAAAACGCGGTGCGAAAAATATCCGTTTCATGTGCCTTGTAGCGGCGCCGGAGGGTGTGGAAGAATTGCAGAAGCATCATGCGGACGTGGATATTTACATCGCGGCGCTTGATGAAAAATTAAATGAAAAAGGTTATATCGTTCCAGGTCTCGGAGACGCGGGAGACCGTATGTTTGGAACAAAATAAAAGGAATCCCGAAAGGGGTTTCCTTTTTTTATCCAGTTTTTTGCTATTCGGTCAATTTGTATACAATTATAGGTGAAAATGTGAACATTCTGTGGAGGCTCACAGTATAAAAAGTTTTTTAACTTTAAACAGATTGACACTTGTTAGGGGCTATTGTATGCTAAACGAGGGTATTATGAGAAGGTTTTCATAGCTTTCATTATAGTCCTCATCCTCAATATAAATCCTCTCAGTAAACCCGTATTATGAGGATTTATTTAAGCGAATGAAACAGCATCCTTGCAAGGCTTGCGGATGAATGATTTTTTCGAACAGGCCCGTTTTGTCGGTCAAAAAAGGTCTTCTACTAGGGTTAACCGCTGATTTTGCCGTATCTAAGAAATACATTATTTTTTCATCAGGAGACAGATAGTTGATGGACGATCCCAAGCTTACATTTAGCAGACAACGAAAATATCTATTATGCATTTTGGCAGTGTATGTACTGGGTTATGGTTTAACAGCGTATAAAACCGTTTTTTTAGGCCTTATTCTGGGAACTGTTTTCAGTTTGTTTAATTTGTTACTGCTCATCAGAAGAATGAATGCTTTTGACAGAGCTGTTGAGAAAGGAAAGTCCATACGATCTCTGGGGAGCGCAGCGCGGTGGTGCAATGCGATTCTTGCTGTGGCTGTCGCCTATAAATATCCCGAGCATTTTCATATGGCAAGTACAATTATTGGATTAATGACAATATATCCTGTCATTATGATAGATTCTATTATCCAGCTTAAACGTTCATCAATGGAAGAGAGGTGAAAACCCTTTGAATCATGAATACAGAACTATTGAATTTCTAGGTCTTACTTTTAATCTGACAAACATTCTGATGATTACTGTGGCGAGTGTGATTGTTTTATTGATTGCGATATTAACGACAAGAACGCTTTCGATTCGTCCCGGAAAAGCCCAGAATTTTATGGAATGGGTTGTGGATTTCGTCCGCAATATTATCGGCAGTACAATGGATTTGAAAACAGGGGCTAACTTCTTGGCACTTGGTGTCACATTGCTGATGTACATATTTGTGTCGAATATGCTGGGGCTGCCGTTCTCTATTACAATCGGACATGAGCTCTGGTGGAAATCTCCGACAGCCGACCCTGCCATTACATTAACGCTAGCCGTGATGGTTGTCGCTTTAACCCACTACTATGGTGTGAAGATGAAAGGGCTCAAGGAATATTCCAAAGACTATTTAAGACCTGTTCCACTCATGTTCCCGATGAAAATTATCGAAGAGTTTGCGAATACGCTGACTCTCGGATTGCGGCTTTATGGTAACATCTTCGCCGGTGAGATTCTTCTCGGCCTGCTTGCGGGTTTAGCGACAAGCCATTATTCGCAAAGCGTGGCTCTCGGTCTTGTCGGTACAATCGGCGCTATTCTGCCGATGCTGGCATGGCAAGCATTCAGTTTATTTATAGGTGCCATCCAAGCGTTTATCTTTACAATGCTCACGATGGTGTACATGTCTCATAAAATCAGTCATGATCATTAAAACATTATATCCAAACGGATAACATTTAAAAGGAGGAACTTTTTCATGAATTTAATAGCAGCTGCAATTGCAATTGGTTTAGGCGCACTTGGTGCAGGTATTGGTAACGGTTTGATTGTTTCACGTACGGTAGAGGGGATTGCCCGTCAGCCGGAAGCAGGTAAAGAACTTAGAACTCTTATGTTCATGGGTATCGCATTAGTTGAAGCCCTTCCAATTATCGCTGTCGTTATCGCATTCTTAGCGTTCTTTGGCTAAGCATAAAAGCCTTATATGAACTAAAAATGGCGAAGATCATTCCAAGAGAACCTTCGCCATTGCTTTATGTCTGATAAGCATCCCGCCTTGCCGGCTGAAAAGAGACAAGTGCGGCTGCTGGATCAGCAAAGAAAAACCTGCAGAAGGGAGTTGCCGTAGTAGATGTCTCAATTACCACTTGAACTAGGATTGTCGTTTAACGGCGGAGATATTCTGTTCCAACTGTTAGCTATGTTAATCTTATTAGCGCTTCTGAAGAAATACGCTTTAGGGCCGCTATTAAACATAATGAAACAGCGTGAAGACCACATCGCTGGAGAAATTACGTCTGCTGAAGAAAAAAATAAAGAAGCGCAGCAGCTGATTGAAGAGCAGCGCGTTCTTTTAAAAGAAGCAAGACAGGAATCCCAAACTCTTATCGAAAACGCAAAGAAACTGGGAGATAAGCAAAAAGAAGAGATTATTCAGGCTGCACGTGCAGAATCTGAACGTCTGAAAGAAGCAGCAAGAACTGAAATCGTGAAGGAGAAAGAACAGGCGGTTTCTGCTCTCCGTGAGCAAGTAGCGTCTCTATCTGTCATGATTGCGTCGAAAGTGATCGAAAAAGAACTGGATGAACAGGCTCAAGAGAAATTGATTCAGGACTATCTTAAAGAGGTAGGAGAAAGCCGATGAGTGGATCAGCTGTCTCTAAACGATATGCGTCAGCTCTTTTTGATATTGCCAATGAGTCCGCTCAGCTGAATCAAGTAGAAGAAGAGCTAATCGTTGTAAAAGAAGTATTCCAAAATGAAAAAGCGCTTAATGATGTGTTAAACCATCCGAAGGTGCCGGCTGCGAAGAAAAAAGAGTTGATTCAAAATGTATTTGGCTCTTTGTCACAGACCGTGCTCAATACGATTTTTCTTTTGATTGACCGCCATCGGGCAGCGATTGTGCCTGATCTCACAGATGAGTTTATCAAACTCGCAAATGAGGCCCGTCAAACAGAAGACGCAATCGTATATTCAGTGAAACCGCTGACGGATACGGAAATTTCATCATTATCACAAGTGTTTGCACAAAAAGCCGGAGTCGCTTCACTGAGAATCAAAAATGAAGTGCAGACGGATTTAATAGGCGGCATTAAAGTCCGCATTGGAAACCGGATTTTTGACGGCAGCGTAAGCGGAAAGCTTCAGCGCATTGAACGTCAACTAGCCGGGGAAAATCGATAGAAGGGGTGAAACCTAAGTGAGCATCAAAGCTGAAGAGATTAGCACGCTGATAAAACAGCAAATACAAAATTATCAATCTGATATTGAAGTTCAAGACGTAGGTACAGTCATCCAAGTCGGTGACGGTATTGCGCGTGTGCACGGTCTTGACAACTGTATGGCCGGTGAACTTGTCGAATTTTCAAACGGCGTTCTGGGTATGGCCCAAAACCTTGAGGAATCAAACGTAGGTATCGTTATCTTAGGGCCTTTCAGTGAGATCCGTGAGGGAGACGAAGTAAAAAGAACAGGCCGCATCATGGAGGTTCCTGTCGGTGAGGAACTAATCGGCCGTATTGTGAACCCATTAGGTCAGCCGGTAGACGGACTTGGCCCGATCCTCACAAGCAAAACACGTCCGATCGAAAGCCCTGCACCAGGCGTTATGGACCGTAAATCCGTTCATGAACCGCTTCAAACGGGTATTAAAGCGATCGACGCACTGATCCCAATCGGCCGCGGCCAGCGTGAGCTGATCATCGGTGACCGTCAAACAGGTAAAACTTCTGTTGCGATCGACTCGATCCTGAACCAAAAAGACCAAGACATGATCTGCGTATACGTTGCGATCGGTCAAAAAGAATCAACAGTCCGCGGCGTAGTAGAAACATTGCGTAAGCACGGCGCGCTTGATTATACAATCGTTGTAACGGCGTCTGCGTCACAGCCGGCACCGCTTCTGTACCTGGCTCCGTATGCAGGGGTTACAATGGCAGAAGAATTTATGTACAACGGCAAGCACGTTCTTGTTGTATACGATGATCTTTCTAAACAAGCGGCTGCTTACCGTGAGCTGTCCTTGCTTCTACGCCGTCCGCCGGGCCGTGAAGCGTTCCCTGGGGATGTATTCTACCTTCATTCCCGCCTGCTTGAGCGTGCAGCAAAGCTTAGCGACGCGAAAGGCGCAGGATCAATTACAGCTCTGCCGTTCGTAGAAACACAAGCCGGAGATATCTCTGCCTATATTCCGACGAACGTTATCTCTATCACCGACGGACAAATCTTCCTGCAATCTGATTTGTTCTTCTCAGGCGTACGTCCAGCGATCAACGCCGGATTGTCTGTATCCCGTGTCGGCGGTTCAGCGCAAATCAAAGCGATGAAAAAAGTATCAGGAACGTTGCGTCTTGACCTTGCGTCATACCGTGAACTGGAAGCATTCGCTCAATTCGGATCTGACCTCGACCAAGCGACTCAGGCGAAACTGAACCGCGGTGCGCGTACAGTTGAAGTGCTGAAGCAGGACCTGAACAAGCCGCTTCCGGTTGAAAAGCAAGTAGCCATTCTTTATGCGCTGACAAAAGGACATCTTGATGATATTCCTGTAGCGGACATCAGACGTTTTGAAGAAGAGTACTACATGTACCTTGACCAAAACCATAAAGAACTGCTTGATGGAATTGCGAAAACAGGAAACCTTCCTGCTGATGAAGACTTCAAAGCTGCAATCGAAGGCTTCAAACGCACATTTGCACCAAGCAACTAACTCGAATGCTGATGAGAGAAAAAGGTTCTCTTTTTCTCTCTTTTTACGCAGATGAAGAGAAAAGGTGGTGAAATCTTTGGCCTCATTACGCGATATTAAGTCAAGGATCACGTCAACGAAAAAAACGAGCCAGATTACAAAAGCCATGCAGATGGTATCTGCGGCTAAGCTGAATCGTGCTGAAAACAATGCAAAATCATTTGTGCCATATATGGATAAGATCCAAGAGGTTGTGTCAAACGTCGGAAGAGTTTCCGGCAACGTGAAGCATCCGATGCTTCTCAGCAGAGAAGTGAAAAAGACAGCATACCTAGTCATTACGTCTGACCGCGGCCTTGCCGGCGCTTTTAACAGTTCGGTTTTACGAAGTGCTTATCAGGCCATGCAAGAACGTCATCAGTCTAAGGATGAGTACGCGGTGATCGTCATCGGAAGAGTGGGCCGTGATTTCTTTAAGAAACGTGAGATTCCGATCATTTCCGAGTTAACAGGGCTTGGAGATGAAGTAACGTTTACACAAATTAAGGATCTTGCCCGACAAACGATCCAAATGTTTACAGATGGTGCGTATGATGAATTGCACCTTGTTTATAACCATTTTGTCAGCGCCATTTCTCAAGAAGTAACGGAGAAAAAACTTCTGCCGTTATCTGATTTGGGCAGCGGCGGCGGTAAAAGAACGGCGTCTTATGAATTTGAACCGTCTGAAGAGGAGGTTCTGGAGGTTTTGCTTCCTCAATACGCGGAAAGCTTAATTTTCGGTGCGCTTCTTGACAGTAAAGCAAGTGAGCACGCTGCAAGAATGACGGCGATGAAAAACGCGACAGACAACGCGAAGGAACTTATCGATTCACTTTCGCTTTCTTACAACCGCGCTCGCCAAGCAGCCATCACACAAGAAATTACGGAAATTGTCGGCGGAGCAGCCGCTTTAGAATAGAAAGATTTTGTCAGGAGGGATAGCGATGAAGAAAGGACGCGTTAGCCAGGTATTAGGGCCGGTCGTCGACGTGCGTTTTGAAGACGGTCACTTGCCTGAAATTTATAATGCGATTAAAGTTTCACAGCCAGCAAGTGAAAACGAAGTAGGTATTGATTTAACGCTTGAGGTCGCTCTTCATTTAGGCGATGATACAGTCCGTACAATCGCAATGGCATCTACGGACGGTGTTCAGCGCGGAATGGAAGCTATTGATACAGGAGCGCCAATCTCAGTACCAGTTGGTGATGTAACACTCGGCCGTGTATTTAACGTACTCGGAGAAAATATTGATTTGAATGAGCCGCTTTCCGCGGATGCGAAAAAGGATCCGATTCACAGACAGGCGCCTTCGTTTGATCAGCTTTCAACAGAAGTTGAAATTCTTGAAACAGGTATTAAAGTTGTTGACTTGCTTGCTCCATACATCAAGGGCGGTAAGATCGGTTTGTTCGGCGGTGCAGGTGTAGGTAAAACCGTATTAATCCAGGAATTAATCAACAACATCGCGCAAGAGCACGGCGGTATCTCTGTATTCGCCGGTGTAGGGGAGCGTACTCGTGAAGGGAACGACCTGTTCTACGAAATGAGCGACTCTGGCGTAATCAACAAAACAGCCATGGTATTCGGCCAAATGAACGAGCCGCCGGGCGCCCGTATGCGTGTTGCTTTGACAGGCCTTACAATGGCTGAGCACTTCCGTGATGAACAAGGACAGGACGTACTGTTCTTCATCGATAACATTTTCCGTTTCACACAAGCGGGTTCAGAGGTTTCAGCCCTTCTTGGCCGTATGCCTTCAGCGGTTGGTTATCAGCCGACGCTTGCGACTGAAATGGGTCAGCTTCAAGAGCGTATCACGTCTACAAACGTTGGATCAGTTACATCTATCCAGGCGATCTACGTGCCTGCCGATGACTACACTGACCCGGCGCCGGCAACAACGTTCGCTCACTTGGATGCGACAACAAACCTTGAGCGTAAGTTAACAGAAATGGGTATTTACCCCGCGGTTGATCCGTTGGCTTCTACATCACGCGCCCTTGCTCCTGAAATTGTCGGAGAAGAGCATTATGCAGTTGCCCGTGAAGTACAATCAACGCTTCAGCGTTACAAAGAGCTTCAAGATATCATTGCGATTCTCGGTATGGATGAATTGAGTGATGAAGACAAGCTTGTCGTTCAACGCGCACGCCGCATTCAGTTCTTCCTTTCTCAAAACTTCCACGTGGCTGAACAGTTCACTGGACAAAAAGGTTCTTACGTGCCTGTAAAAGAAACGGTTCAAGGTTTCAAAGAAATCTTAGCCGGCAAATACGACCATCTTCCTGAAGATGCGTTCCGTCTTGTAGGCCGTATCGAAGAAGTTGTTGAGAAAGCAAAAGAAATGGGTGTAGAAGTTTAATCTGGTCCTAGGAGGGTAAAAGCATGAAGACCGTTAAAGTCAATATCGTTACTCCCGACGGCCCAGTATACGATGCGGATATTGAAATGGTGAGTGTGAGAGCCGAAAGCGGCGATCTCGGTATTTTGCCAGGTCATATTCCAACCGTGGCTCCTCTTAAAATTGGCGCTGTCCGTCTGAAAAAAGACGGACAGACTGAATTGGTTGCTGTCAGCGGCGGGTTTGTAGAAGTCCGTCCTGATCATGTGACCATCCTTGCCCAAACTGCGGAGACAGCGGAAGGCATCGATAAAGAGCGCGCTGAAGCTGCACGCCAGCGGGCGCAGGAGCGTTTGAATTCTCAATCAGGTGATACTGACATTCGTCGGGCTGAGTTTGCGTTACAGCGGGCTTTGAACAGATTGGATGTAGCAGGGAAATAGAAAAAATCCTTCTCTTTATGAGAAGGATTTTTTTATGACCGCATGAGAGAATCAAACAGCGACAGCAGCGGCTGACTCTCTTTTTGCCGCAAGTATAAACGATCACAGCAATTCACGGTATGCCATGATTTACGATGTCTTCTGAAACCCATTGTATAAGCGCCGTCTGTGTATGGGTAAGGCTTTACGATCCATTCCGCATCTTCATGATGGGCAATCACGCAATCTATAAGATACACACTGATCATTTTCTCGAATTCTTCAATAGGAAGATTCCAATCAGCAAGCAAAAGCTCTTGTATACTTTGAAAATAAAGGTTTTCAAGCTCTTCAAGACTTTCTCTCGTATAGGTAAGAGAAATGTTATAAAACTGACACAATTCATTCAGTTCTTCAATCTGTGACTGTCTATAATCATAATAGAATGCAATTGCTTCCCATTCCTGTTCAAAAATTGGCAAATCCTCACCGTATTGCTTTTCAGGCTGAAAAAAAGAATGATTCACGTTTGCCAGCTCCTTTCCAACAAAGTATACCATGTAAGAGAATCGTACTTTAAGCGGGGATTAACCCTAGATTTGGCTGATTATTCCGTTCTGTATAAAAGGTATCATCTTTATCTGTGCTTCTTATATAATAAGAAAGGGTAAAAACGCGGATAAAGGATGAAAGGAGTGGAATAGATGAGTGTATTGGGACAGCAGGCTGCAATCGGCATTGTCGTTCACTTGATTTTTATAGCGGTGACTTGGTGGGCACTGCAAGCCGTCAATATCGATCCGTTAATCAAAAAAGGCAAAGTTGTGCAAGCTAGACTCCTGATGATTTTGCTGACAATCGCTATTGGAACGGCCGTTGCAAATTTCTTTTTAGATTACCTCAATTATTCACAGCAGCTTCCCTATCTATTTTAATAGGTTTTGAACATCATAATCACGGGAATGGTTGGGGAAGGGGTATAAGCGAATAGCTCGAGTTTTGACGAAGATTTTTACGTATGGCGCCTCTCGCCTCCGGTAAAACTGGGGATAAGGGGGAGAGATGAATATGTACAAAAAACAAGTAAGCCGCGCCATTATCATTTCCGTGATGTTAAGCTTCGTCATAGCTTTTTTTCATACCATTCATGCGAGTGAGTTAACGCCGTTAGCGCAAATCGCTGAGGGGATGAAACGCCAAGATGTGTTAATAGATAAATGGACATTGCATGCCAAACAAAACATGTCGCTGACCGAAAAAGAATTTTATCAAAAAGTGCAACGTTTAAAAACAAAATATCGTCAATATGATTGGGTACTTGCACAGGAAGATAAGGTCGTAAAGGCAATGGGCACATATACTGACAAAAAAAATCGCACTTCTTTTAGGCTGCAGCTTGTCACAACCCTCAAAAAACACAACCCAACTTCGTATTTATTATATGAGCAAATGAGTCTTGAGACACCGAATAGCTGGAATGATACATATGAACAGTTTGAACGTGAGTCACTCGGGATATTCCAAGAAAAAGTAGTTATTTTTACTTGTCTAAATGGTCATTTAGATGATAATATGAGTATTGTTTTGCAAAAAAAAGCAAATCAGTTATTAAATGAATTTCAAGCAAGAACTGTAGAACATGTAGTTGAGCCAAATTTCGTTTCTATTTCTGCGTTTACAGATGAGTGGAAAGAGTCCATCATGACCTCAAAACATAAAATGAATTTGCAAATTGCACTTAGAAGTGCAGGAATGGGCGGAAAACATACCGTTACGGTTGGCACACCAATCGTTACGACTGAATATTAATATAGAGAATTTAGGGACGCGGAGGGGAATACCTTGGAAAAAATCATCGTCCGCGGCGGTCAAAAGTTAAACGGCACAGTCAAAGTTGAAGGCGCTAAAAATGCCGTTTTACCTGTTATCGCTGCATCTTTATTAGCAAGTGAAGAAAAAAGCGTAATTTGTGATGTACCTACGCTCTCCGATGTATATACAATTAACGAAGTGTTGCGTCATTTAGGAGCAGATGTGCATTTTGAAAATAATGAAGTGACTGTAAATGCTTCATACGCTTTGCAAACTGAAGCACCTTTTGAATATGTTCGTAAAATGCGTGCGTCCGTGCTTGTTATGGGGCCGCTTCTTGCGCGTACAGGTCATGCAAGAGTTGCGCTTCCGGGCGGATGCGCAATTGGTTCCAGACCGATCGATCAGCATTTAAAAGGTTTTGAAGCAATGGGCGCAGAAATCAAAGTCGGCAACGGCTTCATCGAAGCTGAAGTAAACGGCCGTCTGCAAGGCGCAAAAATCTATCTGGACTTCCCAAGTGTAGGAGCCACAGAGAATCTGATTATGGCAGCCGCTCTGGCTGATGGAACAACAACGCTAGAGAACGTGGCGAAAGAACCCGAAATCGTTGATTTAGCAAACTATATCAACGGCATGGGCGGAAAAATCCGCGGAGCTGGCACCGGCACCATCAAAATTGAAGGTGTCGAAAAGCTTTACGGCGTAAAACACCATATTATTCCTGACCGCATTGAAGCGGGCACATTTATGGTTGCTGCTGCAATCACTGAAGGAAACGTATTAGTTAAAGGAGCGGTTCCTGAACACCTCACCTCTTTAATTGCAAAAATGGAAGAGATGGGTGTAACGATTAAGGATGAAGGTGAAGGCCTGCGTGTCATCGGCCCGAAAGAACTCAAACCGATTGACATTAAAACGATGCCTCATCCGGGCTTCCCGACTGATATGCAGTCACAAATGATGGCGCTTCTGCTTCGTGCAAGCGGCACAAGCATGATTACAGAAACTGTTTTTGAAAACCGTTTTATGCATGCGGAAGAATTCCGCCGTATGAATGGTGATATCAAGATTGAAGGACGTTCTGTCATCATTAACGGTCCTGTACAGCTTCAGGGAGCTGAAGTTGCAGCGACTGACTTGCGTGCAGGTGCAGCGCTGATTCTTGCGGGGTTAGTGGCTGAAGGTCATACGCGTGTTACTGAATTGAAGCACTTAGACCGCGGTTACGTTGATTTCCATAAGAAGCTTGAAGGTATTGGCGCAGACATCGAACGTGTAAATGATGAGTCTGCTTCTGAGCAAGAGAACAAAGAAGTCGTTTCTGACTTAAACGCATAAACTTACCTAAAAACCAGTATGTCACTTTGGCATACTGGTTTTTTATTTTCGTGTATTATCATCATTATGCGCAAAATAGCAAAAAAGAATACGTAAATGACAAATAAAGTTTCTGTCCAAAACGAGGGTCATATTAGTTTGTCCCTGCCCATAGACTAGACTAGAGTCGAATTCCGAGCAGGAGGCAGCTGAATATGAAACAATTCGTAATCACACTATCTGTACTATGTGCATTGATTCTCTTGGTTCCCACACTCTTGGTCATACCATTCCAGCATAACAAAGAGGCGGGGGCCAGTGTAGAATCAGGAAAGACAGCAGTCAGCACGAAATCGGCATCAAAAGGAGCGGAAACGTTGAAAGCATCGCCTGTTTCTATTCCCGTCTATCGAACCGCAAATCAATCCGTAGAAAACATTCCGCTTGAAGAGTATGTGATTGGAGTCGTCGCCTCCGAAATGCCGGCAACCTTTGAATCTGAAGCGCTGAAAGCTCAGGCTCTCGCCGCCAGAACGTTTATTGTCAGACTGATGGTCTCAAATTCAGCGGTAGAGGCTCCTAAAGGCTCACTGGTGGATGATACACAGATGTTTCAGGTGTATAAAAGCAAAGCGGAGCTGAAAAAACAGTGGGGCGCGAGCTACGAGCGGGATTTGAAGAAAATCACAGATGCGGTTGCCAGCACGCAAGGCAAAATCCTAACGTACAACAACCAGCCGATTGAAGCCTCCTTTTTCTCCACAAGCAACGGCTACACAGAAAATGCTGAAGCCTATTGGACAAGTGCCATACCATATTTAAAAAGCGTCAAAAGCGCTTGGGATAAAAAGTCTCCGAAATATAAGGCAACGAAAACCTTTACAGCCTCAGAATTTGAACAAAAGCTTGGCGTCAAGCTGGATGGGTCTGGCACAGTCGGACAGATTACCGGAGAAACACCGGGCCGCCAGGTCGCAACGGCCGTTATTAACGGCAAGACGCTGAAAGGAAGAGACATACGCGAAAAACTGGGCCTCAATTCAGCCGATTTTGAATGGAAGCGAAGCGGAGACTCGATTACAGTCACGACGAGAGGATTTGGCCACGGTGTCGGGATGAGCCAATATGGCGCGAATTTTATGGCGAAAGAAGGAAAAACGGTTGATGACATTGTGAAGTACTATTACCAAGGTACACAAATTTCTGAAGCAGATTCGTTTTTGAATAAATATATGGCGAAGAAGTAGAAAAAGACGCTCATTGAGCGTCTTTTTCTGTTCTTAAATGTCTTTTATCTAAGAGCGGTTGAAATGTTTTAGAGAAGCTCCTGACAGCCTTTAGGGCGACAAGGGAATCAGTTCCTTTTTCCTGATTGCTCACTTTGAGATTGTGGTAAAGTAATCCACATATATCGACAGACTTCGACAGACTCATATAACGAAAGCCGAAAGGCCGACAATCTTCTTTTTTCTTAATAGTGTTAGGCGGAAATCACTAATAAAAACAAAGGTTTCTATGCAAAAGTAAACAACAGCAATGGGGAAGCCCGCCCTATTTATTTCTCTGTTTTTGTCGATTACGATTAATGATGTTCAGCGTTGAACATCTGCACGCAGAAACAAACTTGTAAAGGGGTACGAGCATGAAGAAAAGATTTTCACTGATCATGATGACAGGCTTGTTATTTGGATTAACCTCACCTGCTTTTGCAGCTGAAAAGAAAGAAGCGGAGGCTGAAGATCCGGCAAACGTGGCAGTTTTGCTTGATGCCAGCGGAAGTATGGCGAAAAGAATAGACAGTGTATCTAAATTTAATTCAGCTAAAAAAGAAATTTCAAAGTTTGCAAGCTCACTGCCGGAAGGCACTCAGGTGAAAATGAGCGTGTTTGGTTCAGAAGGAAACAATAAAAACTCCGGAAAGGTTCAGTCATGTGAATCTATCCGCAACGTATACGGCTTCCAAAGCTTTAACGAACAAAGCTTCCTCAATTCTCTTAATGCAATCGGGCCGACTGGCTGGACGCCAATTGCCAAAGCGCTGAACGAGGCGAAATCTTCTTTTGATCAGCTTGATACTAAAGGAGAAAAAGTAGTGTATCTGCTGACAGACGGTGAGGAAACGTGCGGAGGAAATCCGATTAAAACAGCAAAAGAACTGCACAAAGACAATATCACTGTGAATGTGATCGGTTTTGATTATAAAGAGGGATACAAAGGCCAGCTGAACGCGATTGCGAAAGTAGGCGGCGGTGAATACTTCCCTGCGTATACTCAAAAAGATGTTGAGAAAATCTTCACTCAGCAATCATTGATGTTATCTGAATAAGAAAAAAAGAGAGGCTGATAATGGTCAGCCTCTTTTTTGTATGTAACAAAATGTTCAAAAGTGATTCGCTGTCAGCCTGTAGCATAGTAGCAGATTTTCGTTTCTCTGTCTTGACCAAGGAGAAAAAAGAATGAATGGTGTTACAGTCTGTATATACTTTATGGGCGAAAATAGCTAAAAATCACCGGCATATCAAGCGATTTTGTACAGAAAGTGAAAGCGGTACAAAAGGCAGCTTGCCCTATATCTTTTTGCAATTTCATATTCTAGCATAAAGGATAATCCAACATAAAGTTGGAAAATATGATAGAGAAAGGAAGATTAAACGTGAAAAAATTGCTGGCTGCCGGTATCATTGGATTGCTGACTGTCTCCTTTGCCTCCCCGTCTTTTGCCGCTGAGAAACAGGCGGACACAAATGTGGCTGTTTTGTTTGACGGAAGCGGAAGCATGGTTCAAAAAACAGGAGGAGAGCGCAAAATAGATATTGCCAAAAATTCCGTCAAGTCTTTTGCCGAGCTGCTTCCGAAGGATACAAATCTCATGCTTCGCGTTTTCGGACATGCTGGAAACAATAAACTGTCCGGAAAAGCTCTTTCATGCAGCACGACGGAAACCATTTACGGCCTTCATCCATATGAAGGATCACTGTTTGACAATTCATTGAGCGAGATCAAGCCGACTGGCTGGACACCGATTGCCAAAGCACTTTCAGATACAAGAAAAGAACTTGAAGCATTCGACGCAGACGGAAAAAACGTGGTGTATTTAATCACTGACGGTGAAGAAACGTGCGGCGGAGATCCAGCGGCTGAAATTGAAAAGCTTCGTGAAGCGAATGTGGATACGATTGTAAACATTATCGGATTTAACTTTGATGTGAAAGGAAACGAAGAGATGAAACAGGCGGCTGTTGCTGGCGGCGGAGAATATATTTCAGCGAACAGCGCGGATGAGTTCGAACAGACTTGGGAAAAAGAAGCACAAAAATTTACTGAGTAATCGCTTGTATGAAGGCGCTCCCCCAGGCGCCTTTTTCTATTGGTTTAAAAACGATCTGTGCGGGAAAGATACCCTTAAAAGGGGTTGAACATATGAGATTATTAGGAATGATTTTTCTTATAGCCGCCGTGGCGTTTGTCTTGCTCGGTGTTTTTCTAAAACTGGCAGCCTTCTTTTTTGTCAGCATTCTCACCTTGATCGCAGCTGTTGTGCTGTTTGTGATCGTGAAAAAGAATCAGCATAATCAAACATAGAGCCCTTTATATAGAGGGCTCTCAGCGTGTCGACAAACCCCGCATTATTGTCAATGCACCTTGGTGCTCACGTGTTATGAAACGAACGGCGGCTAAATCCTTAGGCGTCCTGCCTAACACCGCCGTCATCACATCCTGTGAAAGCCCTTTATACAGAGGGCTCTTTTTATGTCTCAGAATTCGACAAAATCCGGGGATTATGAAAAAATATAAAGGCAGGAACATTGCGGAGGGGAAGAGAAATTGAATGATAAACTAACTGCGGTCAGGGATGTATGGCGCTATGAACAAGGGGAAATAAGCAAAATTGAAGACCGGATAGTGACGGAATATCCTTTGACAGTGATACTGAACGGGAGTGAATTTGTGACACTCGTTTGTACGCCGGAGCATATCAAAGAGCTTGTCATCGGATTTCTCGCATCAGAGGGTGTTATACGATTTCAAAAAGAGATTAAAAGGTTTACAATAGATGAAAGTCTCGGTTTTGTTTATGTCGATCTCATTCATCCTGAGGCATTGGATCAAAAGGATTATACAAAACGGGTGATCGGCTCATGCTGCGGAAAGGGCCGCCATTTTTATTTTCAGCAGGATGTCAAAACCGCAAAAACGGCTGTCAGCCAAATGAAAATATCGCCTGAAGCATGTCTGGCGCTTATGAAAGATTTACAGAAAGGGAGCGAAACGTTTCAGGATACGGGAGGCGTCCACAATGCGGCGCTTTGCGACACAGAGAAGCTGCTCCTGATGCGCGCAGATATCGGCCGGCACAACGCGCTTGATAAATTATACGGACACTGCCTGCTGAACGGGATATCTGTCCGCGACAAACTGATTGTGTTTAGCGGCAGAATCTCATCAGAAGTCCTGTTAAAAGCGGCAAAAATCGGCGTGTCGATTGTGATTTCCAAATCGGCCCCGACGGAGCTTGCGATTCAAATGGCGGAAGAATTAAATATCACAGCGATCGGATTCGTCAGAAACGGATCATTTAATGTATATACACACCCTGAGAGAATCGGGGGATAGGAAGGGGCTGTAGCTATGAATACAGAATCGCGTCAGATGTTGGATAAAAGGAACAGGCCGCTGAGAGACCTTCGCATTTCTGTTACAGACCGCTGCAACTTCCGATGCACGTACTGTATGCCCGCCGAATTATTCGGCCCGGATTATCCTTTTTTAAAGAAAGAGGAACTGCTTTCATTTGAGGAGCTGGAACGGCTTGCGACGCTGTTTGTCACAAGGTTCGGCGTTGAAAAAATCCGCTTAACCGGCGGAGAGCCTCTCATGAGAAAGGATATGCCCGAATTAATCAAAAAACTGGCCCGTATTCCGGGTGTCCGTGATATTGCGATGACGACAAATGGATCACTGCTGCCTGTTTATGCGGAGAGGCTCAAGGAAGCCGGGCTGAAAAGGGTCACGATCAGCCTTGATTCCTTAGAGGACGAGCGGTTTAAAAAGATAAACGGGCGCGGGGTTTCTGTCAGCAAGGTGCTTGAAGGCATTGAAGCGGCGAAGCAAGCGGGGCTCGGTGTTAAAATCAACATGGTCGTCCAAAAGGGCGTCAATGAAAAAGATATAATGCCTATGGCGCGTTATTTTAAAGAAAAAGGGCATATCCTGAGATTCATCGAATTTATGGATGTTGGGAACACCAACCAATGGGAAAAGAAGGACGTCATGACAAAGGCGGAAATCATTGATTTGATCAATGAACACATGCCGGTAGAACCGATAGCGCCTAATTATATAGGCGAAGTGGCTTCCAGATTCCGCTACTTGGACGGATCAGGGGAAATCGGCGTCATATCATCTGTATCTGATGCGTTCTGCGGATCATGCAACAGGGCCCGTCTTTCTGCGAGAGGGGAGCTGTTTACCTGCTTATTCGCTGCAGGCGGGTTTGACCTCAGAGCGCCGGTACGGCAGGAGTTAAGTGATGACGAACTGGCGGAGATGATCGGCACAGTATGGAAAAATCGGATCGATCAGTATTCGGTCGATCGTACTCTATCAAAAGCATTAGGCAAAAAGAAAGTGGAAATGTCTTATATTGGCGGCTGAATTTCATGTAAAAAGCTTATCGGCACTGTCCGGTAAGCTTTTTTTATAAGAGTCCAAGGGCAAAAAATAGTTACAAACACCGAAATATATAAGGATAGGCATAAAGAAGGAATCATTGTAAGAATTTTTAATTCCAATGCCATACATTATGATAAAATATAACCAATTAGAAAATAGAAAGGGTTGGAGGGGCATGGCCGCGTACGAGATCCCGTCATCTCAAGTAGGAGTGAAAATCAATAAGTGGTATAAGCACATTTTAGCATTTCAAGTGGCTGATGCCGTTAAGCTGAAGAAAGAGATTGATCAGAACATCGAACATATGGAAGAGGATCAGCTGCTTCTGCTGTATTACCAGCTGATCAGTTACCGTCACCAAATTATGCTGGATTATGTAAAACCTGACCTGCACGAGGAATCTCAGCTTCAATATCGTGAATTGATCAAAACGCTGGAAAGCAATCAGAACAGCATCTCCGGGTTATCTGAGTATTATTTTCACTTGTTCAGAGGAATGTACGAATTTGAACAGAACAATTATATTTCAGCCATATCCTTTTATCGGAAAGCTGAAAAGATGCTTGCGTTTGTGGAAGATGAAATTGAAAGAGCGGAATATCATTTTAAAGTGGCTGAAGTTTTTTATGTCATGAAGCAGACACACTTTTCCATGAACCATGCCATACAGGCGCTTGAGACATACAAGGATCACGATTTTTACAGAGTCAGAAGAATTCAATGCCATTTCGTGATATCAGGAAACTACATTGACTACAGAAATTATGAAAAGGCGCTTGAGCATTTGGATGACGCGTATCGCCTGGCTTTATTGGAAGGACAGCCCCGTTTGATCGGATCTGCCCTCTACAATATGGGGAATTGCTATGACGATAAAGGCGAGCTGGATCAAGCTGCGGCATACTTTGAAAAAGCGCTGCCTGTCTTTGAGGAGCATCAGCTGGAACAGCTTCCGAAAGCGCTCTTCAGCCTGACTCGCGTTCTTTTCAAAAAAGAAGATGCCCAAGCCGCGACGCGGTACTATGAAAAAGGGATTGCCATCGCTCAAAAACGAAACGATTTCTTCAGTCTGGCAAAATATAAATTTCTGCAGGCTTTATATGTGGAATGTGTCAATGTAGATATGATTCAAGAAGTATTTGACTATATGGAAGAAAAATCCCTGTATGTATATATTGAAGAATTCGCTTTGGATGCTGCCGCCTATTGCAGTCATCGTGAACAATACAAAGAAGCGGTGTATTTTTATGAAAAAGCGGTCAGCATGAGAGAGATGATCCAAAGGAACGACTGTTTATATCAAGTGTAAGACGAAACCATCTGCTGCCAGATGGTTTTTTTATATACAAAAAAAGGAGAGTATCGCAACGTTTATTTCCGGACGAAACAGGAAAAATCGCTACATATGCTTTTGAACAACTTAACATGGCCGGGTTCAGAAGGTGCCTGAGTCATTGACAAGCGTGAGGGGGGAATTCGATGTTTGGTTTCAATGATATTGTGAAGTTTTTATGGTCTTTCCTCATTGTTCTGCCGCTTGTACAGATCATACATGTTTCAGGGCACAGCTTTATGGCTTTAATTTTTGGCGGAAAAGGATCATTGGATATTGGGATGGGCAAAACGCTGTTTAAGATTGGGCCGATACGGATCAGAGCGATTTATTTCATCGATTCTTTTTGCAGGTTTGGTGAGCTGAAAACCGACAATCGGTTCTCACATGCACTCGTGTATGCCGGGGGCAGCCTGTTTAACCTGATAACGATTTTCGCGGTCAATTTGCTGATTATACACAGTGTATTAAAACCGAATTTGTTTTTCTATCAGTTTGTCTATTTTTCTACGTATTATGTGTTCTTCGCCCTGCTGCCGGTTCGATATTCTGAGAAAAAGACATCAGACGGGCTGGCGATTTATAAGGTGCTTCGCTACGGAGAACGCTATGAGATCGATAATTAACATTCAAATGTTTACCGCCTCTTAGATCGGGAAGGTAACAAGTACACAGATATGAAGGGAGAGAATCAACATGGGTAACGATAGTGTAAAAGATAAAATGAAAGGCGGCTTCAATAAAGCCAAAGGAGAAGCGAAGGATAAAGTCGGAGATATGACCGATAAAGCGGATATGCAGGCTGAAGGCAAAAAAGATAAGGCAAAAGGCGAGATCCAAAAGGATATCGGGGAAGCGAAGGATAAATTCAATAAAGATTAATCGTACGGAAGAGGCGGGAAACGATATGTTTCTTGCCTTTTTTTGTGCGCTTGTTTGGATGTGTTAATAAATGTAACAAAAAAAGCAGTCGATTTGGTTAAAGTATCTAAATTTTTAAAATATTATATGAAATATTGGCTCTCTTCTATATAATGATGACATAAGATGTTAACTTTTATTACATAAGCTAGTGGAATCACAAAAGGGAGGTTTTGAATGAAAAACAAAGGGGTTGGAATACAGGTTGTTTTTCTGTTGTTTCTGCTCATGGTTCTGATGACGGGATGCGCTGCGCCGAAGAAAGTGTCGGAAGCCAGCGGGGATGCGAAAAAAACAGTTGATATCGACACAAGCGGTGATTCAGTGAAGGTTGGGATTCTTCACTCGTTAAGCGGAACTATGGCGATCAGCGAAGTGTCCGTACATGATGCGGAGTTAATGGCGATTCAAGAAATCAACCAAAAAGGCGGAGTTCTCGGCAAAAAGCTTGAACCCGTCGTGGAAGACGGCGCTTCAGACTGGCCTGTTTATGCGGAAAAAATGAGAAAACTGCTTCAGCAGGATAAAGCCGCTGCTATTTTTGGCGGATGGACATCAGCGAGCCGCAAAGCCATGCTTCCGGTTGTGGAGCAAAACAACGGGCTGCTGTTCTATCCGGTGCAGTACGAGGGAATGGAGTCATCACCTCATATTTTTTATACCGGAGCAACGACGAATCAGCAAATTGTTCCGGCTGTTGATTGGCTGCTGAAGAATAAAGGTAAGAAGTTCTTTCTGATCGGATCAGATTACGTGTTCCCGAGAACAGCCAATAAAATCATTAAAGCGCAGGTGAAAGCGGCCGGAGGAGAAATTGCCGGTGAAGAGTATACGCCGCTCGGCCACACGAACTACAGTACGCTCGTCAGCAAAATCAAAGAAAAACAGCCTGATGTCATTTTTAATACATTAAACGGCGACAGCAACGTGGCGTTTTTCAAACAGCTGAAAGATGCGGGCATCTCGGCTGACGATATGCCTGTGATGTCGGCAAGTGTCGCTGAGGAAGAAATTCGGGGGATCGGCCCTGATGTGCTAAAAGGACATTATGCGGTGTGGAATTACTTTCAGACAACCAATACGAGCGAAAATCAAACATTCGTGAAGAACTATAAAAAGATGAACGGCGATAACAGGGTGACGAGCGACCCGATTGAAGCTGGCTATAATGCGGTCTATCTCTGGGCAGCAGCTGTTGAAAAAGCGAAGTCCTTTGATGTCGATAAGGTGAAGAAAGCGGCTGACGGGATTGCATTCAAAGCCCCGGGCGGCACAGTGAAAATCGACGGAGATACACAGCATCTGTACAAAACGGTCAGAATCGGGCAAATCACGGGGGATGGACAGTTTAAAGAAGTATGGAACTCAGGTGACCCGGTAAAACCTGATCCGTATTTAAAATCGTACGATTGGGCAAAGGGGTTATCTAAATAAATCAAAGCCGTTTGCGGGAGAGGAGGCGGAACATGTCTGTCGTCATGACTCAATTATTTAACGGGATCAGTCTCGGATCTATTTTGATTCTCATTGCGATTGGGTTGGCCGTTACATTCGGTTTGATGAACATTATTAATATGGCGCACGGTGAGCTGATTATGGCAGGAGCCTACACGACATATGTCGTTCAGCAGCTATTTATCAGCTATTTGCCGGCTTCCCTGTTTTCTTACTATTTTTTAATCGCAATCATCATGGCGTTTGCGGTTGCGGCGCTTATTGGGATTGTCATTGAAAAAGTGATCGTCAGGCGATTATATGACCGTCCGCTCGACAGCCTTTTGGCGACGTGGGGAGTGAGCTTGATTCTGCAGCAGGCGGCCAGATCGATTTTTGGCGCGCCGAATGTGGCCGTCAAGTCTCCTGAGTGGCTGACGGGTGGGGTGACGCTGTTTTCCGTTACCTTTCCGTATAAAAGGCTGTTTATTTTGGCGCTCGTTTTTTTTACGCTGGCGCTGCTCGGTTTCTATTTATTTAAAACCTCTGCGGGGCGGCGGATGCAGGCTGTTACGCTGAACCGGAGCATGGCATCGTGTCTCGGCGTATCTGTGAGAAAAACCGATACGTTGGCTTTCGCGCTCGGAAGCGGGCTGGCCGGTATCGCGGGGAGTTCACTCACATTGCTTGGCTCAATTGGGCCTACTCTCGGTTCATCTTACCTAGTCGATGCTTTCATGATCGTTATTTTAGGAGGAATCGGAAAATTGAAAGGCACCATTATAGGCGCGGTGGCCGTCGGTTTGCTGAGCACATTCGTTGAGTATTCCACAAGTGCTACGATTGCCAAGGTTGTCGTGTTTGCATTTATTATTCTCTTTCTGCAATGGCGGCCTTCAGGTCTTGCGAGTGTCAGAACGAGATTACTTGATTAGGAGGGAACCGGATGAAGCGGTTTTCACAATTCAGTCCGTATCTGGTGATGTTTGCTCTTCTTATCGCCGCTCCGTTCTTGCTGCAGGAGTTTCGATTAGGGCTGTTGGCAAAGTTTTTGTGCTTTGCGATTGTAGCGGTCGGCATTTGCCTGATTTGGGGATATACAGGCATTTTGAGTTTGGGACATGGCGTCTTTTTCGGATTGGGTGCTTACTGCATGGCTATGTATTTAAAAATAGAAGCCTCGCCGTCAGGCATTCCTGACTTTATGGAGTGGACAGGGGTCACTGAACTGCCGTGGATCTGGGCAATGTTCAGGAACCCTTTAGCTGCGATTGCCGCGGCAGTCACTGTGCCTGTCTTTCTGGCCTTTTTACTCGGTTACTTTACCTTCCGCAACAACATAAAGGGCGTTTATTTTTCGTTGATCTCTCAGGCTGTTGTTGTGGTGGTTGTCACATTGTTCATCGGCAGCCAGGGAATCACAGGCGGCACGAATGGCCTCACGAATTTCTATTCCATTTTCCAGTATTCTCTGGCCGATCCCGCAATGAAGCGGATTTTGTATTTTACGGCACTCTTTTTCCTCGGTGCTTCTGTCGTGCTCGCTTTGTTTCTGACGAGAAGCCGTTTTGGGCGGCTATTGCAGGCGGTGCGCGACGGAGAAAACAGAGTCCGTTTTTTCGGGTATCATTCCACCGTTTTTAAAGTGTTTATTTATTGTGTATCCGCTGCGATGGCCGGGATTGCCGGGATGCTGTTTGTGCTTCAGGACGGGATGATCTCGCCGGAAATGATGGGCATCATTCCTTCGGTGGAAATGGTGCTGTGGGTGGCGATCGGCGGCAGGCACTCCATTTTCGGGGCGGTGCTTGGCGCACTTCTAACGAACGGAATGAAAAGCTATTTAAGCGAATATTATCCTGACATTTGGCTGTACTTCCTCGGCGCACTGTTTATCATCGTTGTGCTCTATATGCCAAAAGGGATTGTCGGGCTGTTCGAGAAGCTTATAAACCAGCTTTCCTCCTCAAAAAAGAAAGGAGCGGCTGCTTATGAAACCGATACTTACCTGCCGTGACGTGAAGGTTAAGTTTGACGGGTTTTGGGCTTTGCGGGGCGCTGATATCAGTGTGCAGGAACGTGATATCCATTTTCTGATTGGGCCGAACGGCGCCGGAAAAACGACTTTGCTGGACATCATTTGCGGAAAAACAAAGCCGCATTCGGGTGAAGTTCTTTTTCAGGAAGCGGATGAATTGACAAAGACTCGGGAATATCAGATCGCGAAACTGGGGGTCGCCAGAAAGTTTCAGGCCCCGAGTGTCTTTACGCGGCTGACAGTGTTTGAAAACCTCGAACTTGCCATGAAACAGAAAAAAACGATTCTTTCATTGCTGACAGCGCGTATGACAAAAGAGCAAAGTGACAAGATGATAGACATCCTGAGGCTGATAGGGTTAGATGACAAACGGGATCTAACAGCCGGAAGCCTGTCACACGGACAGAAGCAATGGCTTGAAATCGGCATGCAGCTCGCCATGGAGCCAAAGCTTTTGCTGCTGGATGAACCGATTGCCGGCATGACGGGAAAGGAGCGGGAAAAAACCGGAGCCTTGCTTGAAGAGATCGCGAAAACGTGCTCTGTTCTGATTGTCGAGCACGATATGGATTTTGTGCGTTCGTTTTCAAGAAAAGTCACGGTCATGCATGAAGGCAAAGTGCTTTGTGAAGGGTCGATGGATGACATCACAAGCAATGAAGAGGTGGAAGCGGTGTATTTAGGAAGGAGAAGTGTGTCATGATTACCGTCAGCAATGTAACGTCCGGTTACGATCAATCGATGGTTTTGCACAGCCTCAGCATGATGGTTCGTCCGGGGCAGATTGTCGCTGTATTAGGCCGAAACGGAGTCGGCAAATCCACTTTGCTGAAAACAATCATAGGCCTGCTTCCGGCTAAACAGGGGGATATTTGTTTTAATCAAACGTTTGTTCAAAACGAAAAGGCGGAAACACGGGCAAGAGCGGGGATTGCGTACGTTCCGCAGGGAAGAGATATCTTTTCCTCCTTAACCGTTCGTGACAACCTGCTGCTCGGGGAGGAGCCGCTTCCGAAGAAAAAGCGGACGGGGCAGATCAAGGAAGAAATTTTTCAGTGGTTTCCCGTTTTAAAGGAGATGCTTGACCGCAAAGGCGGCGATTTAAGCGGAGGGCAGCAGCAGCAGCTTGCAATTGCCAGAGCGCTGATGGGAAATCCGAAAATTATTTTACTTGATGAACCAATGGAAGGAATCCAGCCGTAAATTGTCGAACTAATCAGACAAGTTATCGTGGAAATTGCCAGAAAAAAGGACATTTCCGTTATGTTAGTCGAGCACAGTCTGGAAAAAGCGTTAACATGTGCTGACCACCTTTATGTGATCGACAGGGGAACGGTTATTGATGATGGGAAGGCCGATGAAGAAACGGCACGCCGCTTTGAAAGGCATCTTACTGTATGATTTTTATGCTGAAGTAAGGGAGGTGATGTCCCGCCTGCATGTTCCGTAAATTCGTAGTAACCACATCTGCTTTATATGAAAAAAGAAGGAGGACTACAGATGAAACTGACACCGGTTGAACAAGAGAAATTGCTCATTTTTGCAGCGGGAGAACTAGCCAAACAGCGAAAGGAGCGCGGTGTTCTGCTGAATTATCCCGAGGCCGCCGCTTATATCACCTGCTTTATCATGGAAGGCGCACGTGACGGAAAGAGAGTGGCGGAGCTAATGGAAACCGGCCGCCATGTGTTAACGGAAAAAGACGTGATGGAGGGTGTGCCTGAGATGCTCGACAGCATTCAGGTGGAAGCCACATTCCCTGACGGAGTAAAGCTTGTCACCGTACACCAGCCGATTTCTGCGGAGGTGACGTCATGAAGCCGGGAACATTTCAAATTGCTGAGGGAACGATTACGATTAACGAAGGCCGCCAGACACGGGAGGTAACGGTGAAAAACACCGGATCACGCTCCATTCAAGTCGGCTCGCATTTTCATTTTGCGGAAGCCAATCGTGCATTATCATTTGATCGTGAACAAACCATCGGCATGCGTATCGACATTCCGTCAGGCACATCGGTCCGTTTTGAGCCAGGTGAGGAGAAAACCGTCACGCTTGTTGAATTCAGCGGACGAAAAACAGTACGGGGACTGAACGGAATGGCCGATACATATATCGATGGACGCGGCAAAGAAAAGACGTTAGCCAACTTAAAACAAGCCGGCTGGATGGAGGGTGTAATCCGATGAAGATGTCACGGGAGCAATATGCGGAGCTGTTTGGCCCGACAACGGGCGATAAAATCAGATTGGGCGATACGGATTTATGGATCGAGGTTGAACAGGATTTCACAGTATACGGTGAAGAAATGGTCTTTGGCGGCGGAAAAACGATCCGTGACGGCATGGGTCAAAACGGCAGAATCACAGGGAAAGACGGCGCTTTGGATTTGGTCATTACCAACGTCGTGCTCTTGGATTACTCAGGCATTGTTAAAGCGGATGTCGGTGTTAAGGACGGACGGATTGTCGGCGTCGGAAAAAGCGGAAACCCTGATATCATGGATGGAGTCGATCCGCATATGGTCATTGGCGCGGGTACAGAGGTGATTTCCGGTGAAGGTAAAATCTTAACAGCCGGAGGAGTGGATACGCACATTCATTTTATTTGCCCTCAGCAGATGGAAGTTGCGCTTTCTTCAGGTGTGACGACCCTTTTGGGAGGCGGGACAGGACCCGCTACAGGAAGCAAAGCGACAACATGTACGTCTGGCGCGTGGTATATGGCAAGGATGCTGGAAGCGGCCGAGGCGTTTCCGATCAATGTCGGCTTCTTAGGAAAAGGGAATGCATCCGATAAAGCGCCGCTGGTCGAACAGGTGGAAGCAGGCGCCATCGGCCTTAAGCTTCATGAAGACTGGGGCACGACGCCAAGCGCCATCAAAACGTGTATGGAAGTTGTGGATGAGGCTGATATTCAAGTCGCCATCCATACCGATACGATTAACGAAGCGGGCTTCCTGGAAAACACGCTCGACGCGATCGGGGACCGGGTCATTCATACCTATCACATTGAAGGAGCAGGCGGCGGCCACGCTCCGGATATTATGAAACTCGCCTCTTACGCAAACATTCTGCCGTCATCCACAACGCCAACCATTCCTTATACTGTTAATACGATGGAGGAGCATCTTGACATGATGATGGTCTGCCACCATTTAGATGCGAAAGTGCCTGAAGATGTGGCATTCAGCCATTCCAGAATCAGGGCTGCGACCATTGCGGCAGAGGATATTCTCCATGATATCGGCGCGATCAGCATGACATCATCGGATTCCCAAGCAATGGGGCGGGTCGGTGAAGTGATCATCCGAACGTGGCAGGTAGCCGACAAAATGAAAAAACAGCGCGGCGCTCTTGCTGGCGAAAACGGAAACGACAATGTGCGAGCAAAACGCTACATTGCCAAATACACGATTAATCCGGCAATTACTCACGGGCTCAGCCATGAAGTCGGCTCGGTGGAAAAAGGGAAGCTTGCTGATCTCGTTTTGTGGGACCCGGTATTTTTCGGCGTTAAGCCGGAACTTGTCTTAAAGGGCGGCATGATTGCACGTGCGCAAATGGGAGATCCGAACGCGTCCATTCCGACGCCTGAGCCGGTATTTATGCGCCAAATGTATGCGTCATACGGAAAAGCCAACCGTTCAACATCCATTACATTTATGTCTCAGGCAAGCATTGAGCGGGGTGTGGCGGAAAGTTTAGGGCTGGAAAAAAGAATTTCTCCTGTCAAAAATATCAGAAAGCTGAGCAAGCTGGATATGAAATTGAACTCAGCTTTGCCGAAGATCGAAGTTGATCCAAAAACCTATCAGGTCTTTGCTGACGGAGAGGAACTGTCTTGCCAGCCTGTCGATTATGTTCCGCTTGGACAAAGATATTTCTTATTCTGACAAGACACGGCCGGGGTGCATCCGGCCGTTCTATTGACTAAAAACGGTGCACACGAACCCCGTAATTAGTGTATATTAGATGTTGACAAACGAATCAAATGTAACTATTATAGTTACAACGGTGGTGAAAAACATGATTAACAGCCGTCTTGCTGTTGCCATTCATATTTTATCCCTCATTTCGATGGATGAAAAAGAGTCTTCAGAAATCATCGCTGGCAGCGTCAACACCAATCCGGTTGTCGTGCGAAGAATGATCAGCCTGCTGAAAAAAGCGGATATTCTCACATCACGCGCCGGGGTGCCGGGTGCAAGACTCAAAAAAGATCCGGCTGATATTTCTCTTTTAGAAGTATATCGGGCTGTCCAAAAGCAAGATGAACTCTTTGCGGTTCATGAAAACCCGAATCCGAACTGTCCGGTAGGGAAAAAAATTCAGAACGCACTGGATGAAACTTTTGAAAGTGTGCAAAAAGCGATGGAGAATGAACTGGCAAGCAAGTCATTAAAAGATGTTATGAATCATCTCTTTTAATCAAAAGGGATGACTTCTCACCGCCAACATGTAACTAAAATTGTTACAATAGGGAGGGCATGAAAAATGAAAATTGGAATTATCGGTGCAAGCGGAAAAGCAGGGAACGAGATTTTGAAAGAAGCGAAAACAAGAGGGCATGAAGTAACTGCCATCGTTCGAAACGCTTCAAAAGTGAAGGAACAGGATATAGCGATTTTGGAGAAAGATGTGTTTGAACTGACTGCAGAAGACATCAAGCCTTTCGATGCGGTCGTCAACGCTTTTGGAGCTGCGGCTGGTGAGGAACATCTTCATGTTGAGGCAGGCAGAAAACTAATCAGCATCTTAAAGGACGCGAAAAACATAAGATTGCTTGTCGTTGGCGGAGCAGGAAGCCTGTTTGTTGATGAAGCGAAAAAAACCCGTTTAATGGATACACCGGAATTCCCGAAAGAATATGTGCCGACTGCATCAAACCAAGGGGAGAACCTGAAAGATTTGCAGCAGACAGACTCCGTTTCATGGACGTTCCTCAGCCCTGCGGCATTTTTTGATCCGGCAGGAAAACGGACGGGTTCTTATCAAAAAGGAAAAGACAATGTCATCGTTAACGCGAAAGGCGATAGCTATATCAGCTATGCGGATTATGCCATTGCTGCAGTGGATGAGCTTGAACATCCTGCACACAAAAATGAACGCTTTACAGTGGTAAGCGAAGCGGAATAATAATAAAAAACCCGGAGCTTCCTCCGGGTTTCAGCGTGTCGACAAACCCTTGCATTCGTTGTCAAGCCTGTGCGTTGGTGCTCACGAATTAGGACATTCGCTCCGCTCCAATGCTCGCCTTTCCTAGACTTCAAGGGTTTTCAACCACGCTGAAAAGATGACAAAAACCTAAAACTAAACCGTTTTAGGTTTTTGTCAACAATCTGAAACCCGGAGCTTCCTCCGGGTTTTTCTGATTAATAAGTGCTGTACGTATCATAATCGCTGAAAAGGCCGTCAGCAATCCCAAGCATTAAGAAGACGAAGAAGGCGATAATCGCAAGAATAGATACAGCAATGCTTACGATTAAATAAATCCCTTGCATCTTCACAAACTTAGCGTAATTCTCCAGCATTAAGTCTTCAGACTGTCCGCTGTTGTGGTCAGCCATTTGTCCTGCTTCTTTAGCTGACCGCATCAAAAAGATTCCAGCAATAATTTGCAGTACGCCTGGCACGGCACCGATTAGAAAAAAGAACGCGCCTGAAAGCGCGGTAAGAGCGCCCATAATAATAAATAAAATGCCTGTTGCTTTCCCCCATTTCGAAATGCTAACGAGGGTTTTGTTCATTGTTTCAGGATTCATGTACACTGGCTCCCCTTTACAAAAAAAATACTCACTTTTCTTTTATACACTATTTGTGAGAAGTTTTGTATATCAAAATTAACAATTTTGGGGTTGACCCTGACGCTGCGTGATTGTTTACGATAAAAGACGAGGAGGCGGCAAATATGAAATATCAGGTCAAACAAGTGGCGGATATAGCGGACGTCAGCATTCGGACTCTTCATCACTATGACGATATTCAGCTTCTTAATCCTTCAACGGTTACTGACGCGGGATACCGTTTATACAGTGATTCAGATCTAGAAAGACTGCAGCAGATTTTATTTTTTAAGGAAATAGGTTTTCGTTTGGATGATATTAAAAAGTTGCTGGATCATCCGAATTTTGACCGGAAAGAAGCGCTTCAATCGCAAAAGGATATGTTGATGAAGAAAAAACAAAGAATGGAAGAGATGATTCAAA
This sequence comes from Bacillus vallismortis, assembly GCF_040784915.1. GTDB lineage: Bacteria > Bacillota > Bacilli > Bacillales > Bacillaceae > Bacillus > Bacillus subtilis_G. The sequence goes on along the minus strand of NZ_CP160797.1, from coordinate 3,802,676 downwards.
CGATTGACAGGACGATTCAGTCCATTGAGGGAGGAGAACAAATGAATAAGCGGGATTTATTTGCCGGATTAAGCATAAAAGACATTGAAGAGCACCAGCAGACATACGCTGATGAAGTCAGAAAGCTCTATGGAAAGGAAATCGCGGAAGAAACAGAGAAGAAGACATCCGCATACTCGGCAGACGATTGGCGTACGATCATGGCTGACTTTGATTCGATTTACAGGAGAATCGCGGCGCGAATGGAGCACGGTCCCGATGATGCAGAGGTTCAGGCCGCTGTGGGAGCATTTCGCGACCATATTTGTCAATATCATTACGATTGCACGCTAGACATTTTCAGAGGGCTTGGAGAAGTGTATATCACTGACGAACGATTTACCGATTCGATCAACCAATATGGAGATGGCCTTGCCGCTTTTTTGCGGGAAGCGATGATCATCTACTGTGACTATCAGGAAAAACCCCGGCCGTAAAAGCCGGGGTTTTGGCGCATCTTATAAAATCGGCGACAACAGCCGCGAGATGGATTCTTTCATTCGAATCCATAAGGGGCGCTGCAGGTATTCTTCATAGGTGTATTTTCTGGATACGAGCAAATCTTCTTTAAATGTAGAAACCAGTTTTTTCGCAATGGAGATATCGTAAATAAATGCATTAACCTCAAAATTCAGCCTGAAGCTTCGAACGTCGATATTCGCTGTCCCGACTGATGCAATTTCGTCATCCACTACGATGGTTTTCGCGTGGATAAAGCCGTTATCATATATATAGACAGTGGCCCCGGCTTTCAACAGATCGCCGATGTACGAAAGTGTCGCCCAGTATACAAAGGCATGATCAGGCTTGTTCGGGATCATGATGTTGACATCAATGCCTGACAGGCACGCGATCCTTAAAGCATCGAGCAAGCTTGCGTCAGGGATAAAATAAGGCGTCTGAATTAAAATAGAACGCTTGGCATTCGAAATCATTTTAATGTAGCCGTTTTTAATTTGTTCCCATTCGGAATCCGGGCCGCTTGTGACAATCTGCATCCCGACGTTGCCTTTTGGGCCGTGATCAGGAAAGTGATTCGGAATATATGTCAGCGTATGGCGATGGGAAGCCTGATTCCAGTCAAGGATGAAACGTGTCTGGATGGCGTGCACGGCGGTTCCTTGCAGCCGAATATGCGTATCACGCCAATAGCCGAATTTCGGATTAAGCCCGAGGTACTCATCTCCGACGTTAAATCCTCCGACATAACCGATCACTCCGTCTACGATGACAAGCTTTCGGTGGTTCCGATAATTCAGCCGCAAGTTAATCGGCCTGAGTTTTGAAGGGAAAAAGACCTCCACATGCCCGCCGGCTTCGCGGAGCTCTTTAAAAAACTTTTTTCTCAGTGTTCTGGACCCGAGTTCATCATATAGCACCCTGACCTGAACGCCTTCTTTCGCTTTTTGGATGAGAGCGTCCCGTAATTTTTTTCCTAATTCATCACCTTTATAAATATAATATTGTAAGTGGATATGATCCTTAGCCTTTGAGATGTCATGCAGCAGCCGCTGAAACTTATCCCGGCCGTCTGTAATCACGTCAACTGAATTATCCTCTGTAAACACAGCATGATTATTCATAATAAGCATATAAATTAAATCTTTATTATCAAATGTTGCCCGGTTGTTGAACTGAAATTGCCTGGTTTCTAAGTCTTCAAGCTGATGCTTCAGCAGCTTTTCGATTCCGATCTTTTTTCGGTCCTCCCATTGAAACAATTGCTTGCGCCTGAGATTATGGCCGAATAATAAGTATAAAATAAAGCCTAAAACGGGAATAAAGAAAAGAACAAGCAGCCAAGCCCAAGATGCGCTGGCATCGCGCCGTTCTTTGAAAATGACAATGATGGCCAAAAGAATATTCAAAATGAAAAAAAGTGATAAAAGGATGGAAGAAATACTCAATTTGTAACCCCGCTCATTCAATATTTATCAAGAAGATTGCCATTAGTATTCCATGATTAACAGCGATCTGATTCCCATTACAAATTATAACACTCCCATTTTAAAAGAATAAAGAGCGGCGCTCCAGATTCTTCGCCGAAAAGTCGGGCAGATTTCTTTAAAACCAGCTTGCACCTGCGTTAAAATAACACATATGATAACGTTCGTGAAGCTTTGCAACATCAAATAAAGGGGGAGGATTACATGAACTTTTACAGAGTCGAACAAATGCCGGGGTTCATTAAAACAGAAATGCAAAAAATTCAAAAGGCCGTACAGCCATTTATGAAGAAAACCGTCATTTACCGTTTTCTTGCTTTTCCGCTTGCAGCATTCTCTCTCTTTAATTTGGTCGCTTTTCTATTTCACGCTTCAGCAGACAGGGAGTCCTTGATCAGCGCAGGAATATTCGCCCTTCTGGCGGCGCTTGGATTGGCATTTTTCAAAGAAGCAGGCTACCAGCATAAACAGGTCCAAAAAACGGTTCGCATCTATATGCTGAACAGGATCAAAAAGAGCGACATCCTTTCAGAAGAGCGGAAAGACTCCTATACGCGCCAGATTAAGGAAGAACCGTTTGCGATGCGGAGTTTTGTGGAATTTTTGACTGAGGAAGACAGACGCAAGAAATTGTATTAAATAAGAACTGCACCCGGAATGTTAGGATTTTCCTGACAATCGGGTGTTTTTTTAGACACTAGGGATGATGTGGACAATCGAAATTAAAATGCACGCTTTCGGAATGATTCCGAACTCATGCACAGTTTTTTTGGCGAGATGTTATTTGTTTTCTGATGGCAACAGCGTTGCTTTGTTGATTTCTTCTACTAGAGATGTCTGATCGATCCATTTGGTCGACACATCTTGATTTATTTTTGAAACGTGCCGGTTTTCTGATAAATAATCCCTTATTCGGCTGAAATAGAGCGGTTCGTGTTTGACATCCAAGTTTCGATATATTTGTTCAAACAACTCTAAGTCTTTAGGTTCATCAAGTGTTAAACGCCAAGATGGATAATCGAGTTCTTCTGGCAGGCTGACTTGATTGATGTAAAATAGAGAAGGGTTGTTTAAAAAATAAAAAGAAAGGTATTCTGTATGGGTTAATGGTTTTGGCTGCTGCACAAGCCGCTGAAGGGCTTCAACAGTAATGACATTACAGGATATTCCTGCTGAACTTGAGATTTCCTGAGTATAATCTGCTCCTTTTTGCAAGTGCCGGTCAATTAAATATTGAAGCACTTCAGGTGAAACTGCCGGGCAATCACCTGTCACCCGGATAATAATATCGGCTTTTGTTAACGCTGCGGCTTCAAGCATTCTTTCTGCCACATTTTCGGGGGAGTCTCTCACGATTCTGACCTTTCCGTTTAGAGTAAAAGCTTCAAGCGGATCGTCTTCTGGAAGATTTGACGTTGCCAGCACAACTTCATGAACAGAAGGGACAGCCAGACAATTGATTAAACAGCGCTCAACAGATGGAATACCGTAAATCGGGAGCAGCGCTTTTTTCGGCAAACGAGTCGATTTTAGCCGGCATATCACTGCAATCGCAATTCTTGGACTTTTTATTTCGTTGGGTGTAATTGGCTGGTTTAACGATAAATCAGCAGTTACTACTTGAGGAAATGCGTCTTCGGCTTGTAAAGGCATTAATGCATTCTCATTTCCGCATCTTTTGTAGCTCGTTTTATCCAGTGTAATGATTTCTCCTTTTTTTATATCCTGGTTGGCTGTTGTACGTAATGATGAATCATACAAATACTTTCTTTCGGATTCATTTACTTCAGGTGAGCCAGCTGCAATTTGGGCCTGCTGGAGCTTTTCCGTCATTACTTTGAATTCGTTCAGCTCTAGTGAAGAATAATAATCAAACCCTTTAGCTGCCCGATTTAGGGTAATATGTTTTTCGATAACAGCTGCCCCTGAGAAAAATGCATAGACAGGAAGGTCGGCTGCAAGCGGATGATCTGCGTCGATGTGATCCGCAAATCCTATTTGAACCTTGTATCTTTTTTGTAGATGTTGTATCCGTTTTAGGTTAATATCCTCTAATTTTGTCGGATACCCTTGAAATCCGTGCATGAGAATGAGCTGATTTGCCATATGTTGTTTTACAAGCGACATCATCTGATCGATCTCTTCTTCGTACCATCCCCCAACTCCAATGAGTACAGGCTTCTCGGTCATACCGATCGTTTTCATGATTTCCGTGGATTGAAGGATGGTTGTTGGAAGCTTTATGCCATCAATGTCATGCTGCAGGTGCAAAAAGAGCTCTGCCCCCCATGAATCGAAAATATCCACCCAAATTTCTAATCCATGTCTTTTTCCATAAGCGACACAATTTTTCCATACATCTTCATTCAAAAACAGCTCAATATACGACTCATAAGCAAAAAAACACGGTGTTGCAATACGGTCATACTTGAACCACTGAAATTTCACACCATCTGCTCCGCTTTCTGCGGCAACCTTGATCAGTGCTTTGAGGTTCTCCTCTTTTCCTTGATGGGCGTTTGCAATTTCAGCAATGACTTTTACTTTTTCCGAAATGCTGTTGCTTTCCAAATGCCCCACTCCTTTATTTTTATTGGGACAATCCTGCTGTGATGTGGCAGGTGCCACTTTTGAAAGTTGTTTTCTACCAAGTCGTTTTATTAGATTGTATGCTTCCATAAGAACTTGGTGTTTGCACCTGCCTGCTTTTATAGGCACATATCCGTCAAATTGAGGTAAATGATGAAAAATAGACAAATAAAAAAGGGCACGGTTCCGTTTTATCTGGAACTCATGCCCGGTACTGTCTCTTCATTTGATGCTTTTATTCAAACACCGGATCATCCTCATAGTAATAAGAATCCGTATCTTCATACGTATCGGTGCTTTCATAAGCGGCAATGCCGATAATCACCAGTATGAAAATGACCATAACGATCCCGATCAGGCCCGAAATAATACTGGATGCAGCGTAGAACAACTGCATTTTTATAAACTTTCCGTAATTCTCAAGCATGCTTTCACCAGCGCTGCCGGCAAGATTTCCTTCGGCTTCCGCGGCTGCTTTTGCTGAACGCATCAGAAAGACGCCTGAAATAATGAGCAGCACGCCCGGAATCGCGCCGATCACTGTCATCAAAGCAGACAGAGTGACCAGCGATCCCATAATGATCAGTAAAATGCCTGACATTTTGCCCCACTTGGCAATGTCTGATAGCGACTTGACAGCAGCGGCGCTCAGCTGGCGGTTCTCACTTTCCTCAGCCGCAAGCTCCTGTTCGGCGGCATCATTTCCTTCATTATGATTTTCAATCTCGTTTTCATCTTTATCCAGACTAATCATGATAGCTCTCTCCCTAGAATTTTTAAATCGTATCTTTTGCCGTCCATTTCGGCGATGCCGGGGAACAATCCCCATTCTGCAAACCCATGCTTTTCAAACAGCTTCAGGCTTGGTTTATTATGTCCGAAAATGAAGGCCATAAGTGAGCGGATGCCAAGTTCCGGCGCAATGCGAAGCGCTTCCTGGAGCAAATACGATCCGACGCCTTTGCCGCGGCATGCTTCGTCAATGTATATGCTGACCTCCGCTGTTTTATTATAGGCGGGCCTTCCGTAAAATGTTTCAAAGCTGATCCAGGCGGCAACGTTCCCGCTTCCGTCTTCGGCAACATAGAGCGGCCGTGACTCTGTATGTCGCATAAACCACTCCATCCGGTCTTCAAGTGTTACCGGTTCAGTATCGGCTGTTACCATTCGCGAAGCAATCGTTGAATTATAAATCGCGACAACAGCCTCCAGATCTTTATGTTCAGCAAGACGCAATGTCATGTCCATACGTATTTGGCACTCCTCTCAAAAAAAATCACATATTTTCGTATCAGCCTGCGCAAACTACATTTAAAAAAAGTTTTTTTGTATAGGTGTATATATTTTCAGAAAAGTGTTCAGAATGTTGCTGAGGTGATGAAACAATGAGAGAGGAAGAAAAGAAAACTTCTCAAGTCAAAAAACTTCAGCAGTTTTTTCGTAAACGCTGGGTGTTCCCTGCAATTTACTTAGTCAGTGCGGCCGTCATTTTAACAGCTGTCCTTTGGTATCAATCTGTATCAAATGATGAAGTAAAGGATCAGTTGGCTGATAACGGCGGAAACTCCGCATATGACAACAACGACGATGCAGTTGAAGTAGGAAAGTCAATGGAAAATGTCGCTATGCCGGTTATTGATTCTGAAAACGTATCTGTTGTGAAAAAGTTCTATGAAACCGATGCCGCAAAAGAAGAGAAAGAAGCAGCACTCGTTACCTATAATAACACGTACAGCCTAAGCAAAGGAATTGACTTAGCTGAGAAAGACGGAAAAGATTTCGATGTTTCTGCTTCTCTGAGTGGTACGGTTGTCAAAGCTGAAAAAGATCCAGTGCTGGGATACGTGATTGAAGTTGAACATGCAGACGGCTTATCAACTGTGTATCAATCTCTTTCTGAAGTAAGTGTTGAGCAAGGTGACAAGGTAAAACAAAACCAAGTGATTGGAAAGTCTGGCAAGAACCTTTACAGTGAAGACAGCGGAAACCACGTGCATTTTGAAATCCGTAAAGACGGAGTCGCAATGAACCCGCTGAACTTTATGGACAAGCCGGTTTCTTCTATTGAAAAAGCTGCAGCAGCTGAAGAAAAAGCTGCCGCTGAAACAGAAGAATCCATTCAGCAATCTTCCGAGAAAAAGGACGGATCAACTGATAAAGGAACAGAAGAAAAATCCGGTGAAAAAACGGATGATTCAACTGACAAATCTGGTTCTAAAGAAAGCAGCACAACAGAAGACACTGAGCAGTCTTAATGAAGAAAACGTCTATCCGTGTGATGGGCGTTTTTTTCTGTTACTTTTTGCTTTGTTTCACCGTCTATGTCGTTACACATTGACATGTACGCTATAAAGGAGGTTATGTCATGAACCGTCTATTACTTGGAGGCTGGACCCTTTTTATTCTCCTTTCTGTCTGTACGGAAAGCTTCAGCGGTATGGTCGTATCTCAAACGGTAGCTTTTCATTTTCAGCCGCATCCCGATCTGTCTCAATTCTTAGTGATGGATTTTGCTGAGCTTGCTGTACCTGAAGCGTTTATTCAAAAAATCGGGCACGCGTTTTCCTTCTTTGTCATGACCTATTTGCTGTGGAAACAGCGGGGCAGCATAAAAGCAGCTGCAGCCGGCTCTTTCGCGTTTGCGTTTTTCACAGAAGTTCTTCAGCTCTTCTTCAGCAGGAACGGATGTATTCGGGATGTGCTCATTGATACTGTTGGAATTGTATTGTTTTGTGGTTTATATGTGTTGGCGAAGCGGAGAAAACATGAGATGTATGAAAAATATTAAAGCCGGCTGTCTTGGATTCAGACGCCGGCTTTTATCGTGTTTAGAAATTTTGATCGGTTGGTTTTTTCGTCAGCTTATTAATGATGGCTTCATAGATTCTTACAATCAAATCGACGAATGGGCGAAGCAGATCTGAAAACCTAAAGAATAGGAACCCGATAATGATAGAGACAACGAGGCTGCCCAATACATCTGCCGGATAGTGATGCCCTACCCAAATTCTCGAAAAGCCTGTCAAAAGCCCGAAAATGACAAGCGGCCAGCCGATTTTGCGGTTTCTGAAAAGCATCGCAATAGAAATCGCTAACGCGCCTGTCGTGTGGTCACTCGGAAATGATGCATCCGCATCATGCGGAATCAGCGTATGCACTGTGTGCGCGACAAATGGGCGCGGTTCGAAATGAACTTGCGAAATCAAATAGTTGATGATAAGACCCGCAATTCCTGTAAGGCCTGCGTAAAGCACATTTTTTCTGCTTTGCGTGTTCCCGAACACCCAGATTGCCAGCAGGATAAGGGCGTAAGCGACAATAGCATATTCCGTTATGAAGACCATAATGGAATCGAGAACCGAATTGTGATGAGATAGTCCATGGATGGCTTTAAATAGTTCGTAATTCAAATAATCACCTTTTGCATTTTTAATAGTAGACTCATTATACTCGTAAAAAGTTTCAAATCAAAAAAAGTTTGCCGGAAAGCGTGATGCTTGAAGAGGATTCGAAGGGGAGACAGTCTTTCTGGGGGGATTCTATGTGCAAAAAAGAGATCCGGAATTCCGAATCTCTTCACAACGATTACAGTGCTTCAGGTCCTTCCTCGCCGGTGCGGATGTTGATCGTATTGCTGATTTCATAGACAAATATTTTTCCGTCGCCGGGTGATCCCGTTTTCAGGACCCTTTTAGCGATCTCAGTCACTTGATCAACAGGAACCTTGCTGACCACGATCTCAATTTTTAAACGCTCATATACATTGCTTTCTATTTTGACCCCTCGATAGAGCTCCGTATGTGCTTTTTGAAGACCGCAGCCGTGAACATTAGAGAAGGTCAGAGAGGTCACTCCGATTTTTCCGAGTTCCTGCTTCAGCTTTTCGAAATTTGCCGGACGCGTTACAATTTCCACCTTGAACATTTGACCGCTCATAGCGTCACTCCTCACATAGTATCTTGATATGCTTTTTCCCCGTGCATCGTTAAGTCAAGCCCAAGTGACTCTTCTTCTTCGGTTGCGCGAAGGGGAAGGAAGAGGCCTACAATTTTAATAATAACGAAAGTGATAATGAATACAAAAACATAAGTGGCGGCGATGGCTACAATTTGTTTCCAGATTAAGCTGGCATCACCGTAGAATAATCCGTCCGCACCCGCCGAGTTAACAGAGGTAGTCGCGAATAATCCTGTTGCGATTCCGCCCCATGTGCCGCCGATGCCGTGCAGGCCAAAGGCGTCAAGTGCGTCATCGTATCCGAATTTCTTTTTGAGCGAGAAAACGCCCCAGAAACAAACCGCTCCGCCAATAATGCCGATCAAAATGGATGCAAATGGTGTGACAAATCCAGCTGCCGGTGTAATCGCCACAAGCCCGGCGATTGCGCCGGATACCGCTCCGAGCATCGTCGGTTTCTTGTTAATGATCCATTCTACTAAAATCCAGCCGGCAATCCCGGCAGCTGCGGCAGTGTTTGTGTTGATGAAGGCGTACATGGCCACGCCATCTAAGGTCAGGGCGCTGCCGACGTTAAAACCGAACCAGCCGAACCAAATCAAAGCCCCGCCTAAGAAGGTGTAAATGAGATTGTGCGGAGAAGGCGCTGTGCCTTCTTTCCGTTTTCCGAGCACAATAGCGAGAACAAGGCCTGCCACACCGGAGGAAATATGAACAACGTTGCCGCCGGCGAAATCGAGCGCGCCAAGCTGGCCGATCCAGCCGCCGCCCCATACCCAGTGCGCAACCGGCGTGTAAACTAAGGAAACCCATAAAACAGAGAATAAAAGAAAAGCGCCGAATCGCATCCGCTCTGCGAAAGCGCCGGAAATAATGGCTGTTGTCAGAACAGCGAACGTCATTTGGAACATCATAAATAATGAATGTGGAATGGTATCACTGTAATCTCCCGGGTCAAATCCAACCCCTTTCAGACCGGCCCACTCCAGTCCGCCAATGATTGAATTGCCTGGTGCGAAGGCGAGTGTATATCCGAACAGCACCCAAACGATGGAAACGATGGCAATGGAAGAGAAACTGTGCATAGCGGTGCTCAGCACATTTTTGCTTTTTACCATTCCTCCATAAAATAACGCTAATCCCGGGGTCATCAGCCACACGAGTAAAGCGCAAAAGAACATAAAAACTGTATCGCCCATTTGCATGTCTCATTCCTCCGTATTTTTCAGAATAAAAGAATTATTATATTTCCTCATTATAGAGAAAAAAGAATGATAAAACATTTTCATGTAAGATTTCCTTACATGATTTTTTAGGGAATGATATCGAGGGTGTAAAGAATGGGAAATGGCATTTTTTACGATTATAAGACTTTGTATCTATAAAAGATGCTGTCTATATGAGCGGAAAAGGGAATTGACAATAATTAGAATGTTTTATAGTGTATTAATTGTACTAACTTGATTAATACACTAAGAGGAGGGTTCGTTATGAACAAAGGCGGCAGGCTCAGGAGAGCGATAAGTAAATCGATTCCAGCGACGTTCCGATTGTTTTTAGCCTTTAATTTTTTCGTATACGGCCTGGCGAAAGTAGTGATCGGCCAGTTTGGTGAGGTAACGCCTGAAATCGAGGCAGCTGCTGGGAAAGGGTTTACTATTGCGTGGACATTTTTCGGGTATTCTCATGTTTATGAACTGTTCATAGGTTTCGGTGAAATCATTGCAGCTGTTTTATTGCTGATCCCGCGAACAGCTGCGTTAGGGGCGGTTGTATTTATGCCGATTATTATGAACATCGCCTTGATTAACTATTGTTTTGACATTGGCGTGCAGGATCTTAGCACGATATTAATGGTGATGTGTCTCGTCCTGCTTTGGGTGGACCGCAGTAAATTCATGGGCATTTTCAGGCAGGAACCGTTAAACGGCGGGCAGGTGATGAAGCGATGACACCCTTTATGATGACAGTGCTTGCCGGTCTATTCGTATGCACGACCTGCTACTTTTACATAAAAGAAAAATCATGAGAAAAACGTTCCTTCTGGGTATTTCACAAGCATCTTATTGGGCATATGTTCCCCGAAAGATCAGAAAACAGAGGTAGAACTCAAAACGATTATCCAGCAGCTCGACATTCTGGGAATTTGGGTATAGGCTGCGGACTTGGAAGTGTCGCGCTTCAAGCGGCAATGCTGGAAACAAGTCCTTCCAACATGGCGGGGGCGACTTCAGGGCTGTTTCAAACCTGCCGTTATTTAGAGTCGACTTTGTCTTCGGTGATCCTTGGTCTTCTTTTTTGGAAAAAATTTACGGCAGCCCATTTTGATAGGATGGGCATCATCATGATCATTGCGAGCGGAGCGAGCCTGTTTATAGCTGAGGGATTTGCGCCATGAATGAAAACTGCATCGTGAGAAAAGAGACAGGCGCTGTGGCTGTCTCTTTTTCTTGTTTAAGCTGTTCAAATAGAAACAGGAAAATTGTATATCATAGCCAATGTTATTGTCTGACTTTTCAGTTATATTAAGTGACATCGAATGTCAGAAAACTGCACATGTAACGAAAAACAGACAATATTGAAAGGGGAGCCGGCTATGACATTAGAAGAGAGCCAGCATCAATCCAACAGACTGAGCAATGAAGATCTGTTGCCTTTAGGACAGGAAAAACGAACGTGGAAAGCAATGAACTTTGCCTCCATTTGGATGGGATGTATACATAATATACCGACCTACGCGACGGTGGGCGGATTAATTGCGATCGGCCTCTCGCCTTGGCAGGTGCTGGCAATCATTATTACGGCATCGCTTATCTTGTTTGGCGCTTTGGCTTTAAACGGTCATGCGGGGACAAAATATGGGCTGCCGTTTCCGGTGATCATCCGGGCTTCTTATGGAATATACGGCGCGAATATTCCGGCGCTTCTAAGGGCGTTTACAGCGATCATGTGGCTCGGCATTCAGACCTTTGCTGGAAGCACGGCGCTGAACATTTTGCTTTTAAATATGTGGCCGGGCTGGGGAGAAATTGGCGGCGGGTGGAACCTTCTCGGCATTCACTTGTCTGGTTTGCTTTCATTTGTATTCTTTTGGACCATTCATTTACTCGTATTGCACCACGGCATGGAATCGATTAAACGCTTTGAGGTATGGGCTGGTCCTTTAGTGTATCTGGTATTTGGCGGCATGGTATGGTGGGCCGTTGATATTGCCGGAGGATTGGGGCCAATCTATTCCCAGCCGGGAAAGTTCCATACGTTTTCAGAAACGTTCTGGCCGTTTGCTGCCGGGGTTACCGGCATTATCGGCATCTGGGCGACATTGATCTTAAATATACCTGATTTCACACGATTTGCTGAAACGCAAAAAGAGCAAATCAAAGGGCAATTTTACGGTTTGCCGGGAACCTTCGCGCTGTTTGCGTTTGCCAGTATTACAGTGACCTCCGGTTCACAGGTTGCTTTCGGTGAGCCGATTTGGGACGTTGTCGATATTTTGGCGAGATTTGATAACCCATACATTATTGTATTGTCCGTGATTACGCTCTGCATCGCCACGATCTCTGTAAACGTCGCCGCGAACATCGTATCGCCGGCTTATGATATAGCGAATGCCCTGCCGAAATATATTAATTTCAAACGCGGCAGTTTTATCACTGCGTTGCTCGCTTTATTTACGGTTCCGTGGAAGCTGATGGAGAGCGCGACAAGCGTATATGCGTTTCTCGGCTTAATAGGCGGCATGCTTGGTCCGGTGGCTGGCGTGATGATGGCTGATTACTTTATCATTCGCAAACGGGAGCTCTCGGTAGATGACCTGTATTCTGAAACAGGGCGTTATGTGTATTTTAAAGGCTACAATTACCGTGCGTTTGCAGCCACGATTTTGGGTGCACTGATCTCACTGATTGGTATGTATGTTCCTGTATTGAAGAGCTTATACGATATTTCCTGGTTTGTAGGTGTGCTGATTTCATTTCTTTTCTATATTGTTCTGATGCGTGTTCACCCGCCGGCTTCGTCGACGATTGAGACGTTTGAATCTGGGCAGGTTCGTCGGGCTGAATAAGATCTATCTCACGGTATATTTTCATATTTTTGAAATGGTTTTCCATAAATAGAACATTTATAATGGTTTTAGAAATCTATTCTAAAACGAAATGGGAATCGAATATGAGAAAATGGTATTTTATTCTTTTGGCAGGTGTGTTAACGTCCGTCATCCTTGCCTTTGTTTTAGATAAGACAAAAGCGAATGGGGAGGAGCAAGGGAACTGCATCTATGTTTCGCCAAATGGCAGTGATCAAAATGAAGGAACAAAAGACAAGCCGTTTCGTACACTGGCACATGCTTCCGAGGAGGCTGCCGCCGGCACAACCGTGATGATTCGGGGAGGCACGTATCATGAAACCCTTGAGGTAAAGCACAGCGGTACAGATGGAAAACCGATCACGTTCCGAAACTATGAAAATGAAAAAGTCGTGATCAGCGGAGAATCCATTGCGGACGCAGAATATGAAACACCGCTCATTCATATTCACGATAAACATGACATTGCCATCAGCGGTTTAACGATTCAAGATCTTTCTGTTTCATCTGAGGAAGCAACTGCTATGGGGATTTATGTATCGGGCTCCAGCGGTCATATTGCGATTCAGAACAATCATGTCCGGGACATTAAGACAACAGCGGATGAAGGAAATGCCCACGGAATCGCAGTCTATGGGACTGGCAGCATGAAAGACATTCAAATCGAGGACAATACTGTAGAGAATCTGACGCTTGGAGCGAGTGAAGCGGTTGTGCTGAACGGAAATATTGACGGCTTCACCGTTGCGGGCAATGTGGTCCGCAACAATAACAACATCGGGATCGACCTTATCGGGTATGAGGGAACCGCGGCGAAAAACGATTACGTGCGAAACGGAGTCGTAGAAAACAATACGGTTTATCAAAACTCAACTTACAGAAATCCTGCTTATGGAGATGATTACTCAGCGGGCGGGATATATGTCGATGGGGGGCACAGTATCGAGATTAAGAAAAACACAGTTTACCATAATGATATTGGGATTGAAGCAACGTCTGAACACAAAGGGAAATACGCAACCGCTATTCAGATAACAGACAACAAAGTGTACAACAATGCGTATACCGGTATTTCAATCGGAGGGTATGACAAAAAGCGGGGCGGCACCAGCAATTCTCTGATTGCCCGCAACATGATGTACCGGAATGACACAAAGGGGCTGTATGGCGGCCAGCTGCTGCTGCAGTACGACACAAAAAACAACACAATCGAAAAGAATATATTGACGGCCAGCGATTCAAGATTATTTATCGGAAACGATTTTACGGCAAATGAAGGCAATACGGTCAATCATAACGTGTACCATAAGGAAACGGATCAAGACGGTATATGGATGTGGAAAAAGAATGAATACGATTCGTTTGCAGCGTATCGAAAAGCGACAAATAACGATCAGCAATCCATTTATGCCGATCCGATGTATCGTAATGAAGAGTCCTATGACTTTACGTTAGATCCTGATTCACCTGCGCGGCCGGTCATTGAATAACATACAAACATCGGCGTCCTCTTCCATTCAACGGAGCAGGACGCCGATTTTTATATGCAAAAAAAGACTGCCGGATTTTTCGGCAGTCTCAGAGTTATTCCGCAATAGACACTTTCCCTTCAGCCTCAGCAGGTTTCTGGCTCCACGCGTAGAGAAGCAGAGCAATCAGAACGAACAGCCCCGCTGATAAATAAATGGCAGAGAAGCCGGCGGACGCTACAAACAATCCGAACACATACGAACCTACAGCAATTCCGCTGTCAAAGAAGGTAAAGAACGTTGCCGTCGCAAAACCAGAGCGGTGAGCCGGAGATTTCTGGATCGCCAATGTTTGCATGCAAGGAACAATTGAACCGTATCCGAGACCGATAACCGCTCCTGAAAGCAGAAGCATCATGCCGCTATGTGTAAAGGACAGCATGCAGAGCCCTACTGAGAAAATCATGATTGATGGATAAATGACAATGCCCGGTCCGACTTTGTCGAACAATTTCCCTGTGAACGGGCGTGCAATCATCATTGTCACCGCGAAGCAAACAAAGAAATATCCGCTGACATTCGAAAGATCAACTGATTTGGCGAATACAGACAAATACGCTGTGACAGTTGAATAACAGAAAGAAATAAATAAACCGACCGTCGCGATCTTAAGTGCGCCTTTTTCGAACATATCCGCGAAGGAAAAACGGAATACAGTCGTGCCGCTGTCTTGGTTTTGAGGCACCTTTATCAAGAACGAAACAAGCAAGCCTGCAACCATAAACAGCGCAAAGGCTGTAAAGAATACAGAAAAGTTTACGACCTTCATCAAGTTCAGCCCAAGGAAAGGCCCGATTGCCATGGCGAGGTTCATAGACATGGCAAAGTATCCAAGCCCTTCACCGCGGCGTTTGGCCGGGATAATGTCGGCTGCGATTGCACCTGTAACAGTCGTTAAAATGCTGAACCAAATCCCTTGGAAGAAACGCAATCCGAGCAGCAGGTAAAAGTTATGAATCGGCATATACAGAAAAGACGAAAGGGCGAATAACGCCATAGAGACGATCGCCATTCTTTTCTTCCCGAAACGCTCAACAATGGCTCCGGAGAAAGGCCGTGTAATGATCGCAGACAGAAGGAACAGGCTGATTAAAAGCCCGCCCTGTGATTCTGTGCCGCCAAGCTCTTGAATCGTATAAATCGGCAAGACAGTTAAAAATGTATAAAAGAACACAAACACAAATAAATTGACAAGCAGGACCATAATAAAATCCTTGGTCCATATCGCATCCGCTTTTTTCAAATGTATGTCACTTCCTTATTTTCATTGTTGTAAAAACATGCGAAATAAATGAGAAAAAGCTTCCTTATCTTCATCCGGGAAATCCGCAAGCAGCTCTTCCTCGAATTTCAGCATTTTCACATTGATTTCTTCGTATTTTTTCTCAGCTGCTTTTGTGAGGACAACAAGTTTCTCCCGTTTGTCTTCACCTTGCCGTCTCTGTACCCAGCCGTTTTCTTCCAGGCGTTTGATCGTCCGTGTCACAGTCGGCGCTTCCACATTTAAATAGGACCAAATCTCTTTTTGAGTCATTGGTCCGATCGTACGCAAACAATATAAAACTGACCATTGAGAGGAATAAAGGCCGAATGGCTCCAGCTGTTCATTGGCTTTCTTGGCAATCAGGCGGGCGCTTTGGTTGATTTGATGAATGAGGTGTCTGTTGACGTAGGTCATTTTGGTCTCCTTCTAAAAAACTTACCTAAGTAACTAATCGCTTTTTTAATTCTACAGGAGCGGAGAAGGGATGTAAAGGTAAAAATGTAGTGACACGAAATAGTTTGCTGAAGCTGAAAAAGTTTGTTTCACCCCTTGTCCTTATTGAGTTTTTAGCATATTCCCAAAAGAATGCTAATACACTGTTACAAACCTAACAAAGAGAGTGTTTGAGGTGAGGGATCGTGGGCATATTTCATAAACTTACTTTTAAAACCATACAACGAAGAAGCGGCATACTGAACGACTCTTTACAGAATACGGATCTCATTTCACACTTCTCACATCCATTTTAGGGAGGTCGAGTGGTGTGCACGATTACATCAAAGAGCGAACAATCAAGATAGGAAAGTACATCGTGGAGACAAAGAAAACCGTTCGTGTCATTGCGAAGGAATTTGGTGTTTCCAAAAGTACAGTACACAAGGATTTAACAGAGCGTCTGCCTGAAATTAATCCTGACTTGGCAAACGAAGTGAAAGAAATACTCGATTATCATAAATCCATCAGGCATTTAAGAGGAGGAGAAGCGACAAAACTGAAATATAAAAAAGACGATATTCTCGAAGGAGAACCTGTTCAGCAATCGTAATCACCTGCTGTCATCAGCCAGCAGTGTCTTCCCTGAAATCGTTCATAAAACATCCGCAAAAATTTGTAAAGAACTTAATGTGCTTCCAACTTTTTTTCTATATTTTATGATAATATATATAATTAGGGCACAATGTGGATATTTACTGTGAAACAGATTTTCAAGGAGGATATAAATAGATGTTTGCAAGGGATATTGGTATTGACCTCGGTACTGCAAATGTACTGATCCATGTTAAAGGTAAAGGAATTGTTTTGAATGAACCTTCCGTAGTTGCACTTGATAAAAACAGCGGCAAAGTGCTGGCGGTTGGCGAAGAGGCAAGACGAATGGTTGGACGTACACCTGGGAATATTGTTGCGATTCGCCCGCTGAAAGACGGAGTTATCGCTGATTTTGAAGTAACAGAAGCAATGCTCAAGCATTTTATCAACAAGCTGAATGTAAAAGGCCTGTTCTCAAAACCGCGCATGCTCATTTGCTGCCCGACGAATATCACATCCGTTGAGCAGAAAGCAATCAAAGAAGCTGCAGAAAAAAGCGGCGGTAAACATGTGTACCTTGAAGAAGAACCTAAAGTTGCCGCTATCGGCGCGGGTATGGAAATATTCCAGCCAAGCGGTAACATGGTTGTAGACATCGGAGGCGGGACGACGGATATCGCGGTTATTTCAATGGGCGATATTGTCACCTCCTCTTCTATTAAAATGGCTGGGGACAAGTTTGACATGGAAATCTTAAATTACATCAAACGCGAGTACAAGCTGCTGATCGGCGAACGTACTGCGGAAGATATTAAGGTTAAAGTCGCAACGGTTTTCCCAGACGCACGTCACGAGGAAATTTCCATTCGCGGGCGGGACATGGTTTCCGGTCTTCCAAGAACAATTACAGTAAACAGTAAAGAAGTTGAAGAAGCCCTTCGTGAATCTGTCGCTGTTATTGTGCAGGCTGCGAAACAAGTGCTTGAAAGAACACCGCCTGAACTTTCCGCTGATATTATTGACCGCGGTGTTATCATTACCGGCGGAGGCGCGCTCTTAAACGGCCTTGACCAGCTGCTTGCAGAAGAGCTGAAGGTACCGGTCCTCGTCGCTGAAAATCCTATGGATTGCGTAGCCATCGGCACAGGTGTCATGCTTGATAATATGGACAAGCTTCCTAAACGCAAACTAAGCTGATTTCACAAACCTCATTCTGAAAAAGAATGAGGTTTTTTTATGGAAAAGCCTTCACGAATGGATGATAAATGACGATAATAGGATAAAATACTGATTTTTATTATAGAACGAACGTTCCTATATGACAACTGGAAAATATGCCATTTTAGAGGTGGGAAATTTGTTAAAAGGATTATATACAGCAACATCCGCAATGATTGCCCAGCAGCGCAGAACGGAAATGCTTTCAAATAATATCGCAAACGCCAATACATCAGGATATAAAGCAGAACAAGGCTCCATGCGCGCCTTTCCTGAAATGCTGCTCAGCAGAATAGAATCAAAATCTCCGGCCGGAACATCGAAGACAGAAATCGGTTCTGTGAATACCGGTGTGTATATGCAGGAACTTAAGCCTCTTTTCACACAGGGAAGCCTTAAGTCCACAGATCAGCCTACAGACATCACATTGGTCGAAAATCAAGTGCCGGTTCATGCGGAAACCAATGAAAACGCGGCCCTTTTTTATCCGGTTCAGACAGCGGACGGAATCCGTTATTCAAAAAGCAGCACATTTTCACTAAATGAGAATAATCAGCTGACGATCAATGGAAATCCTATTTTATCAACGGATGGCCAGCCAATCACTGTTGATAATGAGAATTTCACTGTGTCTGAAAACGGTACTGTGACAACGAACGGGCGGACAGCCGGCCAGATTGATGTCAGAATGGCGGAGAATGTCCGCGATCTGAAACGGGACGGAAATGATTTGTACAGCACGGCGGACGGCAATGATCTGCCAAGCGCAGCTGGAAATAACCAGGTATCCTATTCATTAAACCAAGGCGTCTCTGAGCTTTCAAACGTGGATGTGACAAGCGCCTATACAGAAATGACTGAAGCGTACAGATCGTTTGAGGCCAATCAGAAGGTGATTCAGGCTTACGATAAAAGTATGGATAAAGCAGCCAATGAAATCGGAAAAATCTAAGATAACGGAAGAAAAAGCGGGGGACATCAACTATGCTCAGGTCAATGCTAACGGCATCAACAACCTTAAACCAGCTGCAGCAGCAAATTGACACAATCAGCAGCAACCTTTCAAACAGCAACACAACCGGCTATAAGGCAAAAGATACGAATTTTTCTGAGCTTGTCAGACAGCAATTCGATCAGGTTGATGAAAAAAATGAGGACGTGGCAAAAGCCCGAAAAACACCGCCCGGCTTGCGCCTTGGCGTTGGGGCGATGATGAATTCACGCCTTGTGTCTGATCAGGGAAGCATTCAGAAGACGGATCGCGACCTCGATATCGCGTTTACGTCTCCATACCAATATCTTCAGGTGAACGTAAATGGAAACCGCCAGTACACGAGGGATGGAGCACTGTATGTAACGCCTTCAGCTGCGAATGCCAACCAGCTTCAGCTCGTAACTGGAAATGGGCATCCGGTGCTTGATGAAAACGGCAATACAGTGAACATCGACAGCTCAATGAAAAATATCATCATCAATGAAACCGGCACCTTAACCGCATCTGACGGAAACGCGGTCCAGCGGTTTAATCTCGGAGTTGTCCAAGTGAATAACCCTCAAGAGCTGAAATCGGAAGGGAATAACCTTTTCTCTATTGATAATGCGGCAGCTTTTGAAGAGCTGAATGGCGCTAATAGACAGGACATCGGCATGCAGCAGGGTTCGCTTGAGATGTCCAATGTTGATATTTCAGAACAAATGACAGATTTGATCACGTCCCAGCGTTCCTATCAGCTGAACAGCAGAACGATTACAATGGGAGATCAAATGCTCGGTTTAATTAATTCAGTCAGATAATAAGAAATGGGCGTTTTCAATCAGCCGCGCATGATAAAAAAAGCGGCTTTTTCGAAATCGTCCTTTTTTTTGTAGTATTCCGTGATGTCTTCTAAAAGCACTTCTAAATCCACCCAAGCTTCAATTTTTTCTAACTCAAGCACATATTCGAGCAGCAGATCATAGGGGTCTTCAACTGATGTATAGAGCGCCTCAAGCGTTTTTAATTTTAAATAAATGGTTTGAATGTCTACCTTTTCAGATAATTCTTTCCCTTTTTGCAGGATGGCTTTCGCTTCTGTGATCTGTCCTGTTTTAAAAAGCGCTCTGACAGATTCGTACACACAGTGCAGATACGAGACTGGAGAATTCGTTTCAAATTCTTGATTCTTTAATACTTTTGTAAAGTAAAGAAGCGCTTCCTGGTCTTTTTTTTCGGTCGCTTTTAAAAAGCCAAGATTATAATAAGCGTGGCATAGCAGGTTTTCGTCATGTAATTGCCGGGTTTTCCTAATGATTTCTTCGAAAAGCTGCTCAGCTTTTTCATACCGTTCTTGATCAATATAATTAACGGCAAGCAAAAGCTTGCAGGTGATCACCTTTTTGATATAGCCGAATTGTTGTAAATAGATGTCTAATGCTTTTTTGACGTATTGGATGGAAAGCGGCGGTGATTTCATCAAGTAGTAGGCGCCGGCAGTTTGATAATATAAATCAGCGGCTTCAAACGTGTTTTGGATGGCGGCCAGGTACTGTTCAGCTTTTTTAAAATGATTCACTGCATGTTTCGGAGCTGTTTTTACCATTTCGTATAATCCTGAGAAAAAATACAGATAATATTTCAATTCATCATCCATTTTGTCTTCCAGACCGTATAGATCATCGAACAATGCATTAAGTCCGTTCTGGTTTTCGAAAAGCAGCTGATGGCGGGCCTGAAACAATTGATAACGCATCCAAAGTTTTGTGTTCTTTTTGAACTTCGGAAGGTGCTGGTCAATTTTTTCTTTCACTGAGCAAACGTGATTCATTTTGCGTTTGCTTATTGCGGAATACCACTCGTTTAACATGTTTTGCATCCTTTTTTCAATAAACTTCGAAATCATTTTCCTACCTCTTTGCTATTGGTAAAATCTATAATTATCATATCATAACTATTGACGGCTCTCATTGACAGTTGGTTACATCTTAGCGCCTGTTGAAAAAGAGTTTAATTCATAATATACTTTTCAAATGTACAGAATGGATCTTTGATGATTGCTATACATACTAATGCAGATGAAGGAGATGTCAAGAGAATGCTTGATACTCAGCAAATTAAAGAAATTATTCCTCACCGTTATCCGTTTTTGCTTGTAGACCGGATTACGGAAGTTGAAGAGGGCAAACGGGCAAAAGGCTATAAAAATGTAACCGCAAATGAAGAGTTCTTTAACGGACATTTTCCTCAGTATCCGGTCATGCCCGGCGTGTTAATCGTAGAAGCGCTTGCTCAAGTCGGAGCTGTTGCGATGCTGATTAAAGAAGAAAACCGCGGCAGACTGGCATTCTTTGCAGGCATTGATAATTGCCGGTTTAAAAAACAAGTCAAGCCTGGTGATCAGCTTCATCTCGAAGTGGAAATCACTCGTGCGCGCGGAACAATCGGGCGCGGAAAAGGCGTTGCTACAGTCGATGGCGAAGTCGTTTGCGAAGTCGAACTGACTTTTGCTCTCGGAGAGTAAATGAAAAAAGGCAGATGGGCAGCGGCACATTTGTCTTTTTTCTTTCAAAACATGAGAAAGCAGGTGATTGTATGTGGAATGAATTTAAGGCTTTTGCTATGCGCGGAAACATCGTTGACCTCGCGATTGGTGTTGTAATAGGAGGCGCATTCGGAAAGATCGTCACATCTCTAGTAAATGATATCATCATGCCTTTGGTGGGCTTGCTGCTGGGAGGGCTTGATTTTTCAAACCTTTCGTTTACATTTGGCGATGCTGTAGTGAAGTACGGCAGCTTTATACAAACGATTGTGAATTTCTTAATCATATCGTTTTCCATTTTTATTGTGATTCGGATTTTAAATGGATTAAGGCGCAAAAAAGAAGCAGAAGAAGAAGAAGCGGCGGAAGCGCCGGATGCTCAAGAGGAGCTGCTGAAAGAAATCAGAGATCTGCTGAAGCAGCAAACAAGGTCGCCGGAATAAAGAAAACCGCCGTTCAAACGGCGGTTTTTTAATGAAGAACATACTTCTTCAAAATGTCCATAGTGGTGCTTTTTGCTTCTGTTCCGGTTCCGTCAATGTTCGTCACGAAACTGTACGCCCCGTGCTCGGTTTTGACAAAGCCTGTATACCAGCCGATGCCAGAGCCAGAGCCAGTTTTTCCATAAAGAATATAGTGATCTTCATCTTCCTGAACCATCATCCGTTTTACCGTCTTCATGACGTTTTTGTCAAATGGGAGTTTTTCTTTGTATAACGATTCCATAAAATCTGTTTGTTCTAAAGGAGAGATTTTGAGAGTGCTGCTTAGCCAGAATTGGTCAATTCCGCCGCTGATGTCTTGGTTGCCGTAACTTATTTTTTCAACCCATTCTTTCATTCGCTTTTCTCCGATGTCCCGGGCCATTGCTTGGTAATACCAAACAACTGAATATCTCATAGCGGAGCCAAGCGTGTGGTCTTGGTTCCAAACGTCGAGTTCCCGTTTGACGCCGTCCCAGTATTTGATGTCATATTCATCTTTAACAGCGCCTGTTTGTAATCCGATAAGCGCATTAGGAACTTTAAATGTCGACTGCGGCGCAAATCTTTGTTTTGCGCGCTGATCGTTGTAGACAAAGGTTTTTTCGTTTTTTAGATCCCGCAATATAAAAGTGCCGTCGTAATCTGTGAAGAATTCATCAACCTTCAGCTTTTTCGAATTTGTGTTTTTCTCAGCAGCTTCTGCTTCTGTAGGTGTCTGTAGACTTGATGTCATGAGGAGAGCCGCACCGATAAGTGATAAAAAGATTGCTTGCATCTTTCGCTTACTCATATTTTCACCTCTGCACCTGAAGAGGGGACATGTCCCTCTCATTTATATTTTTTGCTTAAACGCCTCAATCAGTTTTGTTCCTGTATAGCCCTCTTTTACAAGGGATTCCAGAAGGGTTTCAGTGCCATGCTGTTTTCTTGTGACCATTTGTCCGTAGATTAAAACCTGTATGCTTTCTTCCAGTTTGACAATATTTTTCACTGCCGCTGTCAGCTGGGCGGGGCGATTGCTTTTTTTCGTGATCGTTACAAATACTGTGGCTTCAGTTTGGCTGTTTTGAAGCTGTTCAAAAAAAGACAGGTGCTCTTTCGCTACAAGCGCTTCAATCAGCCAGTGATTTTCACCGTCTTCTTTATTTATAATCAGTCCGTCAATAAGGGGAAACTGTTCAATTGATTTCTCTTCCTTGTCCACTCGTTCCACATTCAGGTCAACTAGTTTAAAGGTTTTCATTTCTATTCTCACCCCGATTACTTCCAAAGATTTCTTGCCTTCCATTATAACATAAACGTTTTAGAGGAAAAAACGTGCAATGCCGGGACTAAAGAACTTTGTATTGGCGAAACATTTAATAATTTCAATTTTTTCATTATACTGTAACTGACTATGGATTACGGAGAGATGTGTATGAATCAATTTCGCTTAAAAGAAATTTATATTGACGGCACTCCTTCTGAAAACTGTTTAATTCAAAAGGAAGTAACATATATGTTAAGCCGTAAAGAAGTTTTTGAGGTCCATCTGAACAAAAAAAGAAGGATAAGCTTTTTATACGAAACGCAAGACGGCATGGAGCAATATAAAATCGAGCTGTCAATGCCGGAAAAAAAACTGAGCTTTCAGTGGTTTGCGTGGGATGGCTCTTCCTATGTGTGTATGAATACGCAAAATTGGCTGACAAAGCAAATATTTTTCCGGTTTTTAAAAAGTACATATTTCTTTAAAGGGAAAAAACAAAAGATGTTTTTAGCTGAAGGAAAAATGAAAACAAAAGATAAAAACAGAGGCTGAAAGTCATTTTTAAGCGTTTTTCTTTTCTCATTGCATCATCTACAATACATATAAGCGCAAGGAGAGGAGGAATCGCATGTTCAATCAGGTTATGCTTGTCGGACGTCTTACAAAAGATCCTGAGCTTCGCTACACTTCCGCCGGTGCGGCAGTCGCACACGTTACGCTCGCGGTAAACCGCAGCTTCAAGAATGCTTCAGGTGAAATCGAGGCCGATTACGTCAATTGCACGCTTTGGAGAAAAACCGCTGAAAACACAGCGTTATATTGCCAAAAAGGTTCTCTCGTCGGCGTTAGCGGACGGATTCAGACAAGGAGCTATGAAAACGCAGAAGGCGTTAACGTGTATGTAACAGAAGTGTTGGCTGACACTGTTCGTTTTATGGACCCTAAACCCCGTGAAAAAGCTGCCGATTGACAAACCCCTGATCCTCCCGTTTTCTATCCTTTCACGATTATTAGAATCTCCGCATCATCCCCTCAAAATTGACCAGTCGACCAGGCTGGTCTTTCTTTTTATGATATTTAGGATAAATTGGTTCTTATGATGCATTTTTGCTTAAAATCACTTAAAATCATTGATTGTATTTCTCGGAAAACTTATAATCACTTAAAGATGATAGATCAGAAAAGGAATGAGGGCGTGTACCAAGAAGAAAGATTAGTAGCGATTTTGGATTTTTTAAAACAGCATAACCGAATTACAACGGAGCAGATCTGTACGCTTCTTCAAGTCTCAAGAGATACAGCCAGACGGGATCTTGTGAAGCTGGAGGAACAGAATGCCATCATCCGCACAAGGGGCGGTGCCATTTTGCCGACTGTGCATCAGAAAATTCAAAGTTATTCCGGCCGCCTGAATACAGTGTCCGAGGAAAAAAGCGAGATTGGCAGGCTTGCCGCATCGCTCATTCATAATGGTGACCGGGTGATTTTAGATGCCTCTACAACCGTTCAGGCATGTGCAGAACATATGAATGCGGATGATTGCACGGTGATTACCAACTCGATTAATCTGGCCGAAGTGCTGTCCGATAAAGAAGGAATTGAAATCTACCTGTTGGGGGGCAAACTGGAAAAGGAGCACCGCTTTCTGTACGGTGCCTCTGTGATTGAAAAGCTCTCAAGTTATCACGTCGATAAAGCGCTGATCGGTGTGGTCGGCATTTCTGAGCATGGCATTACAATTGCACATGAAGAAGATGGCATGGTGAAGCGAAAAATGATTCAGCAGGCAAAGCAGGTGATCGCGCTTGCAGATCATTCGAAACTGGGAAGTACCAGTTTTTATCAGTATGCGGAGCTGAGCGAAATCGATCTCTTGGTCACAGACAGGCTGCCGAATCAGGCATTTTGTGATTTGCTTGACCGTAACGGGGTGGAACTTCTTGTAACAGAGCAGGATGAAGAAAGGGCTGACAAACGTGAAATTAATTGCGATTGACTTAGATGGAACCTTACTCAACAGCAAGCATCAAGTAAGCTTGGCAAATGAAAACGCGCTGCGGCAGGCGCAGCGGGACGGCATTGAAGTGGTGGTGTCAACTGGGCGCGCTCATTTTGACGTCATGTCGATTTTTGAGCCGCTCGGGATCAAAACGTGGGTCATCAGCGCGAACGGCGCCGTCATTCACGATCCTGACGGCAGGCTTTATCATCAGGAAACCATTGAGAAACAACGGGCGTATGACATTCTCTCATGGCTTGCGTCGGAAAACTATTATTACGAGGTATTCACAGATTCAGCCATTTATACGCCGCAAAACGGCAGAGAGCTTCTTGAAGTTGAACTGGACCGATACAGAAGCGCAAATCCGGAAGCGGATCTTTCTGCCCTTATGCAGGCGGCCGAAGTGCAATACAGCCAATCGGGCTTCGCTTACATTGGCTCGTTTCAAGAGCTGTTTGAAACTGATCAGCAGATCGATTTTTATAATATTCTCGGTTTTTCTTTCTTCAAAGAGAAGCTTGAGGCAGGCTGGAAAAGATATGAACATGCTGAAGATTTAACACTTGTCAGTTCGGCTGAGCATAACTTTGAGCTTTCTTCCTGCAAAGCTTCCAAGGGGCAGGCACTGGCGCGGCTTGCGGAACGGCTGAATATTCCGATCGAAGAAACCGCGGCTGTCGGTGACAGCTTAAATGACAAATCGATGCTGGAGGCTGCGGGAAAAGGTGTAGCGATGGGCAATGCGCGGGAAGATATCAAAGCGATGGCCGACGCTGTAACCTTGACCAATGACGAACACGGCGTCGCACATATGATTAAACATTTACTGTAGGTTTATATGCTGCATCAAAAGTGCATCCTATTAATAACCGGCGTAACGGATTCTCTGGACATTCCGGCGTGACGGCTACGAACGGAAAAAAGCTGGCTCTTTCAAAGAGCCAGCTTTTTTATAGTCGTGATCATCGCGCTGAGGCGCTTAATGTAAACAATTCTTCGAGTGCCTGTGTGGAAAGCTCGGTAATCCAGTTTTCACTTTGGATAATTTGGTCGTTCAGGGTTTGTTTCGATTCAAGCATGACATCAATTTTTTCTTCGATTGTTCCCGTCGTAATCATTTTATGAACGTGGACAAAGCGCTCTTGGCCAATGCGGTATGCCCGGTCAGTGGCCTGGTTTTCAACCGCCGGGTTCCACCATCTGTCATAATGGATGACGTGATTGGCGGCGGTCAAATTGAGCCCGGTGCCTCCAGCTTTTAATGAAAGAATCAGTGTCGGGTATTCTTTCTTCTGGAATTTCTCAACGAGTGTATCCCGCTCCTGCTTGGAGAGACTCCCGTTCAAAAATTGCACGGGTTCGCCGAACGTTTTTTCAAGCAGCCGTTTCATCATGTTCCCCATCTGAATGTATTGCGTGAAAATGAGGCAGCTTTCGTTTTGGGCGCGGATCGCCGTCATGAGTTCCAGCAATTTTTCGAGCTTAACTGATCTGCCGGCCAACAATTCGGTCTGATCTTCCTTTAAATAAAGCGCGGGATGATCGCATATTTGTTTAAGCCGTCCGAGCATGCTGAGGATCAGCGCTTTTCGCTGCATGCCGGTCAGTGATGTCATATGGTCAAATGTGTCTTTGACAAGCTGCTCATAAAGTGACGCTTGTTCGGCTGACAGCGGGATAAATTCTTTTTCTTCCAGCTTTTCAGGAAGATTAAGCGCGACCTCTTCATCCCGTTTCGTCCGCCTAAGAAGGAATGGCCGGATTAATTGTTGAAGCTGTCCGATTCTTTTTTCGTCCCGGTCTTTTTCGATCGGCAGCACATAGCGTTTATGGAAGCCCGTCAGACTGCCGAGGTAGCCTTTATTCATGAAGTCAAAAATGGACCACAGCTCGGTCAAACGGTTTTCCATTGGCGTTCCGCTCAGCGCGATATGGTGAAGCCCTTTAAGCTTTCTGATTGCGCGTGATTGCTTCGTATGCGCGTTTTTAATATTTTGCGCTTCATCAAGACAGATTGTGTTCCATGTCACAGAAGACAGCTCTTCCGAATCGGCATGAGACAGTCCGTATGAAGTGAGTACCACATCTGCGTTTTCGTAATGCGCGTCGAAATCATCACCTTTTGGCCGGCGCGGCCCATAATGGAGCGCTACAGTCAGGTCAGGAGCAAAGGTTTGAAGCTCCCGCTGCCAGTTGCCGAGTACGGATGTCGGCGCGATAATCAAATTCGGCGTTTTTTGCCGGCCGCTTTCCTTCACGTGAAGGAAATAGGCGATCATTTGAATCGTTTTTCCAAGGCCCATGTCGTCAGCCAGACAGGAGCCAAAACCGCTTTCCCGCAGAAACAGCAGCCAGTTCATGCCGTATTTCTGATAGGGGCGGAGCGTGCCTTTGAAAGAAGGACTGACTTCGTGATCCGGCAGGTTTTCAGCGGCAGTAAGCTTCCGAATCAGTGACCGGAGCTGTTTGGACAGATCGAATTGAATGCCGGCAAAAGCGGATGTATCAATCAGATCTGAATCCTCAAGCCCGCCTTCCTCTTGATCCATTAGTTCTCGCGACAGAATATCAGACATGTGGAGTCCTTCTGATTCCGCTTTTTCCATCAGGCGTTTCATCTGTTTGATAAACTGCGGATCAATTTTGACCCATTGCCCGCGGATATTAACAAGGCGCCTGTTGCTGGCGACAAGCTCATTAAATTCGGCCTCAGTCAGCTCAATTCCATTTGTTGCAAACCGCCAGTTGAAATCAAGCAGCGCATTCATGCCGACAAATGACTCGCCGCGTGGGGCGGATGACACCTTTGCCTTCAGCATCATGTTGCTGTCTCTGACAATTTGCCACCAGGACGGCAGGAGGATTTCAACGCCCATATCGACAAGCGTTTCACTCGCTTCTGACAGAAAGATCCAGGCTTCTTCCTCCGAAATCAGAGTGGTCCCGGAATCAAATGACAGCCACGGAACCGTTCTGTGAAAGCGGTCTTGCTCACGCGCGATTTTATCGCTGTGCGCCTGCCATGATTTTTTGAGGCTTTTCAGCCCGTCAAAGAATTCAACAGCGCCGTTCTTTTTATCGCGTAAAAACAGTTCGATTTTCCAATCGTCTCCGTCAAAATCCGGCTCATTTAAGCGCAGGCCGACTGTAAATGGAGATCGATCGTCAATCCAGCCGATGCCTTCAAGAAAATCCTCTTCATCAAGAAAATGTCCGCGGAATGACGTGACCGCAGGCGATTTCTCCTTGATGTGCTCCCATTTCTCCTGCAGGTCATCGTCGTATTGGACGTAATCCTGCACTGCGGCGGAAAACCAATCCGCCGTAAAGCCATCCAGCATATTATCGCGGTCCTTCCAGCGAAAAACACCGTTTGTCCATGCTTCATAGTCAGGCAGATAATCACCGTCTGCGATAAATTCATAGATGGTTGATGCCGCCTCAATCAGCGGCTCCGTTTCTTCTGTAAGCTGCACGGAGCTGAATGAGTTGAACGAGTTTTTGCCGAGAAGCTCTACAGTCATCCATGGAGAAAGCAAAACAGCGGTTGTCCCGATGAAGCTGACATCCTCAAGAAAGGTTCCGTAAAATGAGGATTCATGCCATTGGAACAAATGCCTCTTCATATGGCTGTAGGGAAGGGGCTGCTCATTCTCATCAAAGGCTGAGAGCGTAAATGACCCATCTTCCATTTGTTCGACGTGAATGAGTATTTCTTTAAGACTCGCCATCAATCAACTTTCCTTTCTGCAGTTCTTCTTGAAGCGCGCGCAGGCGCTTATAATGCGAGCTCAGCTGCTGAATATACCGCTCCCACACCTTCAATTTCTTCGCTTTTCTGTACAGGGTGCGCAGTTTTTTTAAATGCCGGGCGGCTTCCTTGTACGAGCTGCGGTTTTTCTGATCGATAAAAAAGGCCACTTCTCTGTGGTAAGCCGGGATAAGCGCCTCCGGGTCGCCCGCTGCAATTTCTTTCAGCATCATTTTATCCATTTCATAGATGGAAAAGCCGACAAGGCTGTGAATTTCGATCCACTCGGCATATCGTTTTTGCTCATATAAATGATGGCTGTATTCTGTGAACGTATACGGCAGGCAGCCTGCAGCATAGCGTTCAAACAGCGCTTGGTCATTGGTTTGCTTCACATAGGCATTCAGCAGAAGAAACAGCTCGCCGATCACGTCGCGAATTTCTTTAAACGGCTTATCGAGTTTCGTATAACCCATCGCAATCGATTCAATTCGCTGATACCATGTTTTCAGCCTTTTCCAATCTTTTTTGGCAGTGATTTCACTCAGCCATTGAAACGTATATGGCAGCGCATCCGGCGGGAATTGACCAGCTTCCGCAAAAATAACATCATCATTCTTTTGCAGGAATTCCAAATGCAGGCGCCCGAATTGCAATTCAGGAGAAAAGCGCCGTCCAGCCTCTTTTTTCAAAATGTCCTGTTCACGTGCCACCCATTTTGGCCGCGACAGCAACGCGCTCCAAATTTCACCGAAAATGCGGATGCGTTCATATTGGAAAATATCTTCTTTCAAGAGCAAATGCCGGATAACATCGGGTGTTCTCTCCAAAAACGGATCAAGCGCGAATGACAGCGCGTATGTTTTTAATTTATCAATAGAGCTGTAGATCGTATCCATCAGCTGTTCAACATACGGATTGAGGGAATAAAAGTCTTGATCGGGGTTCAGTTTGCCCGCTTCAATCAATGTAAACATGCGAAGCCACACCGCAATCGCGGAATGAATCTGGTACAGGTTTTTTAGCTCCGGCTTGTTTGGCGTGTGCTTTTTTAAAGCGGACAGGTAGCCGTAATAGAGGCCCTGCATATTTTGGCTGCCTTCCGGCGTGCGCGCCTGCCAGAGAGAGAACTCTGAATCAAAAAAAGCAAGCCAGCTAGAAAGCGATTCTTCATTAGGAAGCACTTTTTCCTGAAATTGCCGGCGGACGAGTTCTTTGCTTTCCTCGAGCTTTTCCCTCTCCAGCCAATGCTCTGTAAAGGTACCCACTCGCTCGAACATTGCATATACATATAAAAAAACAGCCAGCATATGGCGGCAGATTCTTCTGGACGGACATGAACAGCCGCTTTTGGCTATGGCAAACAAGTTCAATGTGACCCGCACAGGCACAACATCCTGCACGTAAGCCGTAACTTCCGTCGGACTCACTGCTTGTAAACGATAGACTGAATCCTGCCGATATAAAATAAGTGCTTTTTTAATCAGCTGAACATGTTCCTCATTGTAAGGAAGCAGTTCTTTCAACTGTTCAGCGGATGCCAGCACATCGTCTTTGGAAATCATATTCTGAAGCATGATTATCGCTCCTAACCGAGTCACGTAATAAAAAGATCCAATTTCTCTATTATATCGCAACACATCGGCCTGAAAAAGTTTTTCCTAAAAAAGGACATAAAAAATGGGATGTGTCGAATGATGTATTAGAGATTGCAAATTGAGAATCAGCATCATATAATAATCGTGTTTTCAACTTAATGGAAGCTGAAAGGAACAAGAAGATGAGTGAAAAGAAATTGAATCAAGAGGAATTTCTGAAAATTTTGATGCATGCACATGAGATTGGTGAACGGTCATCTGAGATGACGACGAAGGAAATGCTTGAAAATTTAATTTCTCATATTAAAAATGGATATGCAACATAAGAATCCCGCACGCCTGATGCGGGGTTTTTTTATGCGAGAAGACGTGAACGCCTGAATGGAAGAAAAAGGGCATCTTTGTCAAGGTAGAAAATAGAGCGCTTTCATAAACGATCGCAACATAAGGTTTTGTAAAAAAATGTCGAATAATGTCACGTGAAAATCTGGAGAAATGCGGTTTCTACGTTGTATAATCGTATATGGAAAAGGATGCTATAAGAGATTTGGAGGTATCATGGGAGAATCTACTAGTTTAAAAGAGATATTATCAACGTTAAGAAAACGCATGCTTTTGATTATGATTGTAACCGCAGCTGCCACTGCTGCCGGCGGACTTATCAGTTTCTTCGCACTTACACCCATCTATGAAAAATCAACTCAGATTCTGGTCAATCAATCGAAAAACGACCGAAAAGAAGTCCAATTTAATGATGTCCAAACCAATCTTCAGTTAATCAATACGTATAACGTCATCATTAAGAGCCCTGCCATCTTAGACGAAGTCATTAAAGAGATGGGCCTGTCGATGACCTCTCAAGAGCTGAATGACAAAATTACCGTATCCAGCGAGCAGGACTCCCAAGTGGTCAACATATCAGTCAAGGATGTAAATGCGGAAACAGCGGCTCATATTGCCAATACCATCGCATCTGTCTTTCAAGACAAAATCACAACCATTATGAATGTTGACAATGTCAGCATTTTGTCAAAAGCCGAGGTTTCAGGACATCCGTCACCTGTATCGCCAAAGCCGCTCCTAAACATTGCTATCGCGTTCGCGGCGGGATTGGCGGGAAGCATCGGACTGGCGTTCCTGCTTGAGTATTTGGACAATACGATCAAATCGGAAGAACAGCTCGAATCCTTGCTGGACATACCTGTTTTAGGGACGGTTTCCACCATTGCAAATGAGCAGAAAAAAGCGGCAAGCTTACACGGTATCCAATCTGAAAAAGCGGGGAGTGGGCATTTTGGCGCTTAAAAAAAGCAGAGGCTCTTGGATGCGCAGGAATGTCATTGCGATGACAGAGCCGAAATCCTTGAACTCTGAACAATATAGGACGATTCGTACGAATATAGAATTTGCTTCAGTGGATCGTCAAATGAAATCAGTGATGATTACATCGGCCTGTCCCGGAGAAGGAAAATCAACAACGGCCGCTAATCTTGCTGTCGTATTTGCCCAGCAGGGAAAAAAAGTGCTCCTGATTGACGCTGATTTGCGAAGACCAACAGTACATACAGCCTTTCATCTTGAAAATATAATAGGTTTAACATCTGTTTTATTAAAGAAAAGTTCACTGGAACAGGCTGTACAAACATCTAATGAAAAACAGCTTGACGTGCTGACGAGCGGCCCGATCCCGCCAAACCCGGCCGAGCTTCTCTCCTCAAAGTGGATGAAAGAACTTGCCGACGAGGCGTGTGCGGCATATGACATGGTCATTTTTGATACGCCGCCTATTCTCGCTGTAGCGGATGCACAGATTTTAGGGAGCGTGGCAGACGGTTCTATTTTGGTTATTTCAAGCGGTAAAACAGAAAAAGAACAAGCCGCAAAAGCGAAAGAGGCACTTGAATCGTGCAATAGCAAGCTCCTTGGGGCGATTATGAACGGCAAAAAGTTTTCGAGGGATTCTGCATATGGATACTACGGAAACAAGGATAACTTCATACAAAATAAATAACGTGCATCTTGCCCGTTATTTATTTTTGCGGAAAAAGGGGGCTAAGACATGATAGATATCCACTGTCACATTCTTCCTGGAATGGATGACGGGGCAAGCGTTTCAGCTGACAGCATAGAAATGGCAAGAGCCGCTGTTCGTCAGGGAATCCGGACGATTGTAGCGACACCGCATCATAAGAACGGTGTGTATGAAAACGAGCCGGCGGCAGTCAGAGAAGCGGCAGATCAGTTAAACAAACGTTTAATCAAAGAAAATATCCCTTTAACCGTGCTTCCGGGGCAGGAAATCAGAATCTACGGCGATTTAGAGCGGGGCCTTGCTGAACGGCAGCTGCTCTCGCTGAATGATACAAAATACATCCTGATTGAGTTTCCGTTTGATCAGGTTCCCCGCTATGCGGAGCGGCTCTTTTATGAGTTGCAGCTGAAAGGATATATTCCGGTTATCGCCCATCCTGAACGCAACAGGGAAATTCGCGAAAACCCATCCTTGCTGTATCATCTTGTGGAGAAAGGAGCGGTATCTCAGATTACTTCAGGAAGTCTTGCGGGGACTTTCGGAAAACAGATGAAAGCATTTTCTCTCCGGCTGGCTGAAGCCAATTTGATTCATTTCGTAGCCTCAGATGCTCATAATCTGAAAACAAGAGACTTTCGCTGCCGGGAAGCCCTTGATGTTCTTGAGAAAGAATTCGGTCGGGAATTTCCTTATATACTGACGGAAAACGCTGAGCTTCTCCTGCAGAATCAGACGATCTTCAGACAGCCTCCGCGGCCGGTCAAGAGAAGAAAATTATTTGGGCTCTTTTAAACAGCCGGTTCTCATTTCACCACTTCCTTTCTGTGCGCGATATAATAGTATATTGTATGATTGAATCACATTTCAGAAATCTGTACAGGCTGAACCCGACAGGCTATGCGGGAGATCATCCGCATTCATGATAGGATGTTCTCATACGATATTATGGAAGCTGCAAAGCAGCAATTTAACTGTTGGAGGGAAACAATGAATATAACAGTCATCGGAACAGGCTATGTCGGTCTTGTGACAGGTGTTTCTCTTTCTGAGATTGGATATCATGTAACCTGCATTGATATTGACGCTCACAAGATTGATGAAATGAGAAAGGGCATTTCCCCCATATTTGAACCGGGTCTTGAAGAGCTGATGAGGAAAAATACAGCTGATGGACGGCTGAACTTTGAAATGAGCTATGAGAAAGGCTTGGCACAGGCAGACATTATTTTTATAGCGGTCGGTACACCGCAGAAAAGCGACGGGCACGCGAATCTGGAGCATATTACAGATGCGGCCAAACGCATCGCCCGGCATGTCAAACAGGATGCCATCGTGGTAACGAAAAGCACAGTGCCCGTCGGGACAAACGATTTGATTAAGGGGCTGATCACTGAACATCTTGCGGCGCCTGTCAGCATTTCGGTCGCGTCCAATCCGGAATTTTTACGTGAAGGGTCAGCGATCTCTGACACGTTTCATGGCGATAGGATCGTGATCGGAACAGCGGATCAGACAACAGCCAAGACGCTTGAGGAGCTTTTCCGCCCGTTCCAAATTCCGATTTATCAAACGGATATCAGAAGCGCCGAGATGATCAAATATGCCTCAAATGCTTTTCTGGCCACTAAAATCAGTTTTATAAATGAAATTTCAAATATATGTGAAAAGGTCGGCGCCGATATTGAAGCAGTCGCGTACGGCATGGGACAGGATAAGCGGATCGGGAGCCAGTTTTTAAAAGCGGGCATAGGTTACGGCGGCTCTTGTTTTCCGAAGGACACAAACGCCCTCGTGCAAATTGCCGGCAATGTCGAGCATGATTTTGAGCTGCTGAAATCGGTCATCAAAGTCAACAACAATCAGCAGGCGATCCTGGTAGATAAAGCGCTGAACAGGCTCGGCGGGGTGACGGGAAAAACGATTGCCCTTTTGGGACTGTCATTTAAACCGAATACAGATGATTTGAGGGAAGCGCCGTCGATTGTCATCGCAGACCGTCTCGCTGCGCTCGACGCCCATATGAAAGCCTATGATCCGATTGCCGCGGACCATGCAAAGCGTGTTCTGCCAGAAGCCGTTGAATATAAAGAGACAATCGAGGAAGCTGTCAAAGGCTCTGACGCCGTCATGATTTTAACCGACTGGGCCGACATTAAACAATTCCCGTTAGCGGCCTATCAGAACTTGATGGAAACGCCGCTCATCTTTGACGGCAGAAACTGCTACACATTGGATGAAGCAGCCGCTGCAGGGGTGGAATATTATTCTGTGGGACGGAAGGCGGTTGTTCCAGCAGGTGCAATTCAATAGTTGGAAAAGAGAAAACTGGCTGGGAGCCGGTTTTTTTCTTTTCTGCTAAGGTCTAAAACGAAAAATAACAAAAGCAGAATGTACTCTTACAACAAGAGATAGATCATCAATATCTGTCTCTTTCAAGTGCCTTTATAACTATGACTTTAGGTGCTTCAATATCATAAAGCGCTTTCATTAGCTGTATAACGAACAAAAACAAGATCATAGACCTACACATAGAGAGTGTTATACGCCTAAATTAAGCCATTTACCCTATTTATGCCGCCTTCTGGCTATTTTAAAATATAATATATGGAAATAAAGTATGGAAAAGTCTATCTTCATCAGCTCCTCCATACGACTTTTTGAGTATTAAGAGGTGATTCAGATGGGTTATGAAAGTAAGCTGGCGGATATCAAAAGTTCGCTCAACGGAAAAATTTCCGATATCGAAGACAAGATCGAAAAGCTGAAAAAAGCAAAAAAGGACATAGACACACTGCAAGAAGAGGCCATTACAGAAATCAAAGACATTGTGAAACCGGAATTGGGCAAGCACTGGACGGGAACAAAAGCGGATGATTTCGACAAGGGCAGAGAAGAGGCGAAATCGGAAGCTTCCAAGATTGTGAATGATAAGTATAACGAGTATATGGCTTCGATTAGTGGTGAAATTATTAGTCTAGAATTAAATAAAGCCACTTATGCGACGGAATTGTTCATAGCAAATGGTGCAGCAGATCTTCTTAAAAAGGGAGAAGAATTCGCGGAAGAAGTCGGAAATACAATTAGACAACTAAAATGGTGGTGATCTTTTTTTATGTCAGAAATTAAGCTGAAATACGATACTGTTATTAAAACATTGGATTCTGTCAAAGATGCGCTGGCTGGTGTATCAATCGGCGCCGCCGGATCCAATGGCAAGAACAACCTGGAATATACAAAAAAGTACCATGAGCGCGAGGCAAGCATTAAAACCATGCTGGGCGATTATAAAAAAGCTGTCCAAAAAAACATAGAAGACACGAAAGACAATGTTGATTCACTGAAGGAGCAGGACGAGGCAATTGGCGCAAAATAGCATAGAAAGGGCTGTGCAATGAGTAAAGTATTTGAATCAAAGACTTTAATCGAAGAAGCGAAGAGCAGAAAAAAGCAATATGAAACGCTTGAAGAGCAGTTAGAAACCCTAAAAAAAGCGTTTCAGGCTGTAGCCAATCTAGGCCAAGATTTTACAGGGAAAGGCGCAGACAACATCAAAGATTTTTTTCAAGGACAGGCTGATATTGTAGACACGTGGCTGAAACTTGTCTCAGCCCAAATCGCTTTTTTAAAAGGGATTTCAGGGGATATCAAAGAAAAAGAATTGAAAGATCATTATGTGGAAACGTCATATCTGGAAAATGAGCTGACAAACGGGAGTTTGAAAGCGTCTGAAATCGTCTCCGCGCACAAATTGGAGATTGATAACATTCTCGCCGATCTTGTCGGCATTTTGGATTTATCCTCTTATTCTCTTAACGATTACGCAGACAAGATGTACGACGCACAAAAAATCCGGCGCGATACGATTACAGCGGTTGATGAACTGGACGAGTCACTGACCACAGAATATCAAAATCTGCAGTCGCTCGATAATGCCGTGCTTGCTAAGTACACCGCTTTAATGCAAGCAACAAGCAAAGGAAAAAGCGCCTCTCCCATTCACTACAACAAAAAAGCATTCACCTCAAGCGAAGTGTATAAAGGTACGATAGAAGCGGAAAAACAAGCGACTTCTTATATTGAGGCGAAAGAACAGCAAGCAGAAGCAAGACGCCTTCAAGAAAAAGCGGAAGAAGAAGCGAATAAACCATGGTACGAAAAAACATGGGATGGCGTCTGCACCTTCACAGGCGAAGTCACCGGCTATTATGATACGATAAGAGCAACCGAAGGCTACGATCCTGTCACAGGAGAAAAACTTTCCACAGCCGAACGCGTCACAGCCGGCGCCATGGCAGCCGCAGGATACATCCCGGTCGTCGGCTGGGCAGGCCGCGCCTTCAAAGGCGGAAAAGCCATCTACAAAACCGGAAAAGCGGCTATCGCAGCCGAACACGCATTAGATGCCTACAAAACCGGAAAATCCCTAGATATTCTTAAAATGTCAGAAATGGGCGCATACGGCCTTGTTGCTTCTAACGGATTCTCAGAAGCTGTTACTGGACGGGATATGTTTGGCAACGAAGTGTCAGAGGAGAAGCGGAAGCAAGGTGGGCTGGAAGCGGCTTTGAGTTTAGTTGGTGCAGGTGCGCTGGCGAAACATGTAGATAAAGGCATACCGCTTGCAACTCATTCAAAAGTCCAAAAAGCTAACAAGACATTAGAAAAAGTAAAACAATTCAAAGTCCCAACAAACGTCCGCGTGTACGCAGAACGCCCTGTAACTCCGGATGGCTCCACGTTCGGAATCCCGTCAGTCCGTGTAGATGTAGAAAAGACGGCTGTGAAGGATCTTGGGATTGTGAAGATGGCTAGTGGTGGTAAAGGTAGTAAGGGTACGGGTAATCTAAAATTTAAAGAAGGTTACTATGCTGAACATACAACAGGACCAGTTAAAAAGTTTACAGAACGTAATGGTGTTAGTGGTGGACATAATTATGATGAGTTTAAGAATTATTTTGATAGTAAATCTAACAAGTATGAGTTGGAAAATGTTAATAAAAAAGAACATCCAAGTATAGATGGAATTTTCGATATAGAATATAAAGTAAAATATGAAAAAATGGACTATACTGGTAAAAACGGAACGGGCGAATACAAAGTAATACCTAATAAAGACAAAATGTATAAAAAGACAGTGTACGACCCAAAGGTTATTCCGGATGATGAAATAATAGAATTAAGCAAAAAGGCAATGGTTGAAGGATTAAGCAGTAAAAGGGAAATTCCTCTATTAAAACAAAAGAAGATAAAAATACAAGGACAAACAGACTATGATGGAAAAAAAATAAAATTTGAAGGTATTATGAATTCAGAAACTGGAGAGATAGAGAATGCTTATCCAGTGTTAGAATGGGTGGATTAGATGAGTGTATATGAAGATTTTATTGAGATGATGAAACAGAATAATTTGACTAAAGAAGCAGTTATAGATGTATTGAATCTTTATGTTAATGGACGTAACTTCCTTCACCATTTAGAAGAATTTAAGAATAAAGATGGGGAACGTCGGGAATATAATGGAGTAATTTTTTCAGATGAATATGAACAAGATGATGAGGAATACTTTGGACAAAATAAAGTTCTATTCTATTCTGGTGATGGTGATGATGATTACGATATTGTGGATTATGATGAATTGTATCAGTATTTAAGTGCAACATGTAATTTTTATCTAGAAAAAAATCCTGAAAAGAAAGAAGTTATTGAAGAGTTGTCTAAGAAAATAAAAGAAAAATATAATATTAAATAACTAATAGAAAGTATGGATACTTGATGCAGAGGTGAGATGAAGAAGCCTTTTCTAAGTACAATAACATTATTTTTGATTTCTTACCTTGATTGGCTACTGAAGCCTTTCAAGGTTTTTTTATAAATGAATTGTTTTTTCCTGTCACTGGCGAAAAACTCTCCAGAGCTGAACACGCTTTAGACGCCTACAAAACAGGCAAATCCTTAGACATTCTCAAAATGTCAGAAATGGGCGCATACGGCCTTGTTGCTTCTAACGGATTCTCAGAAGCTGTTACTGGACGGGATATGTTTGGCAACGAAGTGTCAGAGGAGAAGCGGAAGCAAGGTGGGCTGGAAGCGGCTTTGAGTTTAGTTGGAATTAGTTCAGCTAGATATGTTGATAAATTGCAAAGAGCTAATGCTCCATATAATAATGTATCAATTCCTAAGTCTAATAAGGTTGATTTATCTCAAAAACCTAGTCGAATTGATTACTTACGCAATAAATATGGAGAAGTATCAAAAGAGGAACTTCACCAAAGAATTAATCTAAGAGGAGAAGTACATCGAGAACTAAATAAATTAATAAGCAAAGGAGTAGGTAAGAAGCAAAGGGGGCCCGCAATTGCTGGTGTTCTAGACAAGAAAACTGGTAAATACTTCTTTGGTATCAATGAATCTAAGGGTTACTCTCCTGAAGTACAACATGACATTATAAAAAATAGAATAAACAATATGCCACATGATTTAAAAATAGGTTATGAAAAAACTTTAGGTGCCGGATCGCATGCTGAAGTTTATGCTTTAAATGAGGCATTATTGTCTAGATCTGATGCGAAGCTAGAAGAATTTATGGTTTATGTAATAAGTGCAAGGAAAATTAATAAATTCATGCCGCAAGGATCCCCAATGCCAAGATGTCCACACTGTGAATACATTACAGATGGAGCTTATTATATACCAGAGGTGCTTAATTATGGAAGAAAACAATAAATATACAAAGGACTTTGTCCTGAAAAATGGTGTAAACTTTGATGATTTATGGTTTACTTCATATAATGACGAGATTCTCGACAATCCAGAAGATGAAGGTGGAAAGCCATTTACAGGGTTAGCATTCGAACTGTTTGAAAATGGGAATCTAATGTATTTTTGTTTGTATAAAGATGGATTAGCTCATGGCTTAAATCGCGAGTTTTATGAAAGTGGAAAAATTAAATGTGAAGAGCACTTTAAATATGGATTAGTTAATGGAAAAAGTGTTTGTTGGCATGAAAATGGAAATGTTAAATCAACAAGCGAAGTCGAGCTATCAGTTAAATTGAATTATAAAGAATGGGATGAAAATGGAAAACTTCTAATAGCAAAAGAATTAGAACAAGATAAAGAAAATGCGCAATATGTCACTTTATTAAAAAGAAGAGAGATAAATCGTAACTTAGGTAGGGGATAATAAAACTCGATGTTGAGTTATTGTGTGAAAAATGAGATCTGTTTGAAGTTTATAGATTGTCCTCATTAACCATAGAGAAGAAATGAGTATTGTATATTGTCTAAAGATTCTTTTGTATTTACTTAGAGTTCAAGAACATATAAAATTGCAGACCTATTCAGGTAATGTGCTTCAAAACTCTGCCTGTAAAACTTGCGACATAGTTCGCAAGTTTTTTTAGTTAATGGATTTACCTTGGGTACTTATCTAATAAAAATCAAGAGATACTATATGAATTATTGATTTATTCGTGCGAAAGTTATTATCATTCTTTTGAAAGGGATGTATACGAGTCAGCTCAATCATAGCAAACTTGAAGAGATATAAGTTAGAAAATATCCAGTTTATTACGTACATTAACTTTGTTAAAGTATTAATAATGAGGAGCGAATTTTAATGTATATAGACCAAATACACCAATTCAACCAAAACAAAAAAGAAGAATTTATAAAAACACAACAATCCCTTCAACCTAAAATCAACCTATCACACACCATCACCCCAGACTCCATCAACACTTACGCGGGCGTCGATCTCGCTTATTGGGAGCAGGATGGGGAACCATACGGGGTGTGCAGCATTATCGTGATGGACGCTGAGACGAAAGAAGTCATTGAAAAAGTGCACAGCATGGGGAAAATCAGTGTGCCGTATGTTTCCGGCTTCCTTGCGTTTCGGGAGCTGCCGCTGATCATCGAGGCGGCGAAAAGACTGGAAACGGAGCCGGATGTGTTTTTGTTTGATGGCAACGGGTATCTGCATTACAACCATATGGGCGTTGCCACCCATGCGGCTTTTTTTCTGGGGAAGCCGACGATTGGGATTGCGAAAACTTATCTGAAAATCAAAGGCTGTGATTTTGAGATGCCTGAAAATGAAGTTGGCGCATATACCGATATTATCATTGACGGCGAGGTATATGGGCGTGCCCTGCGGACGCGTTGTGACGTGAAGCCTATCTTCTTGTCTTGCGGAAATCAAATTGATTTAGAAAGCAGCTATCAGATCACGATGAACCTGATCAATCAAGAAAGCAGGCTGCCAATCCCTGTCCGTCTAGCTGATCTAGAGACACATGTCTTGCGAACGTTCTATCAGAAAAACCACGTGTAACACTTGCATACCGAGAACTGCAAGTGTTTTTTATTGGTTCCTGTATAGCTCGTTTATATATACAGACGGGGCTACTCCTGTGACCCGTTTGAACACTCTGCTGAAGGAATAAGGGTTAGAAAAGCCTAATGTGCTGCTGACTTCAGTTACGTTTAAGTTGCTTGTTTTGAATAGATCAATTGCCTGTGCGATCAACAGTTCATTTTTATAGGCTGTGATGCTTTTCCCAGTTTGCTTTTTGAAAAGGGAGGTCTAACTCGTTCTCAACATCTTTGCTGACCAGTTTTGCATGCTTTACGATGCAGAAATTCAATCATTTGGGGAAGAACAAACTTACGAAAGATATTTTGAGATCATGATCAATTACTCGCCAGACAGCAGCTGAAGGCAAATCATCCGGGAAAGCTTTTTGATGTATGTTATGACATTCCAGTTGCATGGACGAAAGGAAAAGAGAGCGTAACTGTCACGTTCAAATCAAAAGAGGGAACAGCAGCGGGCGGAGTATTTGGGGTAAGGATGATAAATGAGAAAATGGTTTTACAATGAATGCCTAGCGATATGAATTGCTTGTTCATTCAAAAACTTGCGACACATGGGCCGCAAGTTTTTTATTTGAATGTTTTCCTCGTCAAATCGATAAAAGCCTTTAATGGCGCAGACATCCATTTGTCCTTGTGCCATGCTAATTGAGTAAAAACGGGGCAATCGTTCTGCCAATTGAGTTCTTTCATCCGGCCTGCTGCGATATCATTTTTTACTGTCATTTCAGGCAATAGTCCAATTCCAAGTCCCGCCATCACGCATTGTTTGATGGCTTCTATGCTGACAAATTCTAATTTGTCAGGGTAGACAGCGGCGTCATGTAAAGTGTTTTCAAAGAGCGTGCGGTAAGAGCAGCCGTCTTCTGTCAGCAGAAGGGTTTCGTTTTGAAGATCCTTCAATGTTACTGATGAATGTGCAGGGAAAGGATGGTCGTTGGCAGCTACTATTTTAATCTCATCCTGAACCAGAGATTCAACGTGCAGTGCGTCGTCCGCCCGGCTTACATCCAAGATAAAGGTGATATCAAGCTGGCCATGTAAGAGCTGTTCTTTCGCTTGTTTATTGGAAATATACGGTTTGAAGATGAGCTTTACTTGGGGAAAAGCCTGTTTAAATGCTTTTATGATAGGCGGAAGACGATATGTGCACTGGCTTTCCGTCGCCCCTATTTTTAAGGTTCCTGTTGTTTCTCTAACTTGATTTGCGGCCATTTTTGCCTCTTCTGTTAAAGTAATGATCTTCTCTGCATAAGCTTTGAACGTTTTGCCGGCTTCTGTCAGGATGAGCCGCTTGCCGAGCCGCTCAAATAAAGGCGTCCCGATTTCTTCTTCAAGTGATTTGATCTGAGAGGTAACACTTGATTGTGCATAATTAAGCATCTTGGCGGTTAGGGTGAAATTCACCTGTTCTGCCGCCGTAATAAACGTTATCAGCTGCTTCAATTCCACCTGTTCTCTTCCTTTCTAAATCGATTTAATCGATTGTGTTAATCGAAATAATCATCTGTATTGATTAATGAATTCATTATATGATGAAGAAAATCATTCGTAAACAAAGGAGCAGATGCATCATGAAAATTGCGGTTATTAATGGCGGCACGCGGTCTGGCGGAAATACGGATATTCTTGCGGAGAAAACTGTTCAAGGATTCGATGCAGAACACATTCATTTACGTAAATATCATATCCAGCCAATTGAAGATTTGCGCCATGCTGAAGGCGGCTTTGGCCCGGTTCAAGATGACTACGATTCAATCATTGAACGGACATTGCCATGCGATATTCTCATATTCGCTACCCCCATTTATTGGTTCGGCATGTCAGGAACGTTAAAGCTGTTTATTGATCGCTGGTCTCAGACATTGAGAGATCCCCGATTTCCTGATTTTCAACAGCAAATGTCGATGAAGCAGGCATATGTGGCAGCAGTGGGCGGAGACAACCCTAAAATAAAGGGGCTGCCGTTGATTCAGCAATTTGAGCATATTTTTGCATTCATGAGGATGCCTTTTAAAGGCTATGTATTGGGAGAAGGAAATCGTCCCGGCGATATTCTTGATGATCATCAGGCGCTGTCCGCTGCGAGCCGATTATTGAAAAGACATGATGCGATATGAAATTTCTGCTGTCGGTCATTGCTGGTATGCTGATGCTGGCATTCTTTTTCATTTGGAAGGCGCCGCCTGCTGATTGGATTCAGATTGAAACCAATTCGCATCAGATTAAGCAATCTGTGAGAATAGCAGGGACCATGCTGCAAATCAAGCACATTAAGAAGAATGATGCAGGCGAAGAACAAATTGTCATATCGAACGGCATTTCGGGACCAAAATAAAAAAGCACCTGTCCGGGTACTTTTTTCTACAAATGAGGAATCACAAGACCGCCATACAAAAATGCCGCGATAATCAGAAATGCCGGATGCATCTTGAATTTTGTCATGGCAAGAAGGGAAATCCCCGCAATCACGATAGATTGGATCCAGCCGATCGCTTTGATGCCATCGGCGCCGATTTGCCAGGTAAGAATGAGCATCATGACCGCGATGACAGGCTGAACGGATAGCGTCATGCCCTTGATGACGGGTGATTGGCGGAAGCGCTGAATGATGCGCAGCAGGACGATCAATGCGAGCGCCGACGGTACAATGGTTGCGATCAGCGCAACCAGAAAGCCGGGCCACCCGCCGGCGCTGTACCCGACATAGGCGGCGATTTTGGTTGCGATCGGTCCCGGCAATGCGTTCGCAAGCGCGAGCATATTTGAGAATTGGTCGTTTGAAAGCCAGCTGTATCTGTTGACAACTTCTTCAAACATCAGCGGGATAGACGCAGGTCCGCCACCGTATCCGAGTAGGTTTGCGATAAAAAACGCCATAAATAAATAAATCATAATCATGAGGCCGACATTCCTTTATCTTTTGAATGTTTATTTGTGATTTTGTCTTTTAATCTAAAATGAAACGCTCCGTACGCTAGGAAAATGATAATGACAAGGCCCGGATTGATCTGTAGCGTTTGCAGGCCGATAAAAGCAATGATAAAAAACAGGATGCCTGTAACCCAGCCGAAACCTTTAAGCGCTTTTTGGCCAAACTCGTATGCCATGATACCGAGCATTACCGCAATGACCGGTGTTACAGCACCAATCATGCCGGCAACAACTGCTGAATGGCTTAAGACATTTACAGCGGCAAACAAGCCCACCATAGCAAGACAAGTAGGCAGAATATGGGCCAGGGTTGCGACAATCGCGCCTAATGTGCCTTTTAGCTTGAAGCCCAAATACGCAGCCATTTTTGTGGCAATCGGTCCGGGAAGCGCATTAGCGATCGCTAATATTTCTCCGAACTCATCATCGTCAATCCATTTATATTTATTGACCGCTTCATGGCGGATCAGCGGAATCACGGAAGGTCCGCCCCCGAACCCTAAAATTCCGGTACGCACCATTGCGGCTGTCATATCCCGATAAGGATGATTTTTCATTCGTTTCTCTCCTTTTACAGCTTCATTCCCATACGGCTTTTGTATCGTTTGATCAGCATCTGGCAATCAACGCTGACGACGCCTCGCAGCGGATACAGCCGTTTTGTTAAAAACTCTTCCATTTCTTGATCGTTGGCAAAGATCCCGTGCATATGCAGCTTGCTCGGGCCTGTCATGTGATAAAGGCTGGTGACCGCAGGCTCTTCCTCAAGCTTAAGAGCGACCTCTTCTAAAAACTGCGGCTCGACCTCGACATTGAAAAACACGGATACATGAATGCCGATTTTAGCGGGATTGATGACAGCGGTGAATTTTTCAATAACACCGGCTTCGATTAATTGGTTGATACGAGCCTGTACGGCGACCCGTGATAAATCAACTCTTTTGCCAAGATCCGTATAAGATATCCTGCCTTCCTCGTGTAAAATGGTGAGAATTTGTTTGTCGATCTCATCAAGAACAAGGTTGGGGATTTGATATTCATGACTCAATT
The DNA here is from genome assembly GCF_040784915.1 of Bacillus vallismortis. Lineage (GTDB taxonomy): Bacteria > Bacillota > Bacilli > Bacillales > Bacillaceae > Bacillus > Bacillus subtilis_G. The sequence goes on along the minus strand of NZ_CP160797.1, from coordinate 3,758,020 downwards.
GCTCCACCTGCTTTCGTTGCCTTTTAGACTTCATTTTATCATAAAAGTTACGTTTCGAAAGAAAATTTTTATATTTGTTTTCAAAATGAATAAAATAATGTTTTGTTGTTTTCGATAGGGAGAAAGTTCGTCAGTTTTTCTGCCGCATCAGTAGATGTGGAAAATCAGGCTCCATATACTAAAGAAAATCTCTTGAAAAAGGGGACTTGTGATGAACAAATCTGTCATCGGTACAAAGCAAATGGTCGTCAGCCCGCATTATCTTGCTTCTCAAGCTGGAAATCGCATACTGGACAAGGGAGGTAACGCGTTTGATGCCGCTGTGGCTGTAAGTGCTTGTCTGGCAGTTGTGTATCCGCATATGACAGGGCTTGGCGGGGATTCCTTTTGGCTGACCTTTCACCAGGAAACAAAGGCGGTAAGAGTCTACAATGGCAGCGGCCGTTCAGGGAAAAATGTGACGAGAGATGTTTATAAGGGAAAAAGCACGATTCCGCTGCGGGGGATCGAAAGTGCCATTACCGTTCCGGGGATGGTTGATAGCTGGGATGCGATACTGAAGGAGTACGGACATATGTCTCTTGCGGATGTGCTGGAACCCGCACGAGACTATGCCCAAAATGGGTTTCCAGTATCAGCTGATCAGTGCCGTCACACAGAAACAAATCTTGAACTGCTGGCCTCCGCGCCTTACACGGCCGACATCTTCACAAGAAGCGGCAAAGCGCCTGTCCCGGGAGAGCGGTTTGTGCAAAAAGAACTTGCAGACAGTTTGAACATGCTTGCCGAAAAAGGAAGAAGCGCATTTTATGAAGGAGATATCGCTCAACGAATTGTCTCGTATTTACAGCAAAACGGCAGCTGCATGACACTTGATGATTTTAAAGCGCACCGGGGCGAGTGGACGGAGCCTGTATCAAGTGATTACCGAGGGTACAGCATGTACCAGGCGCCGCCGAATTCTCAGGGATTTACCGGTTTATTGACGCTGAACATTTTGGAAAACTATGATTTCCACAAAATTGAGCACGGCTCTTTTGAGTATTATCATGTGTTAGTGGAGGCGCTGAAAAAGAGTTTCCTAGATCGAAATGCCGTCTTGACTGATCCGGCGTTTGCTGACATTCCAATTGAAAAGCTTTTGGACAAAAAGTATGCAAAACAATTGGCGGAAGAAATCGGTTATCTGGCAGAACCGGCAGAAAGCAGGCCAGTGGGAAGTGACACTGCATATGCGGCCGTCTTCGATGCGGATGGCAATGCAGTGTCATTCATTCAAAGCCTGTACTTTGAATTTGGCTCGGCTGTCACTGCTGGTGATACAGGCATATTACTGCAAAATCGCGGGTCATTTTTCTCATTGGATCAAGATCATGTCAATACGCTTGAACCGAGAAAGCGCAGCTTCCATACCCTGATGCCGGCTATGGCCTGCAAAGGCGGGAAACCGAAAATCCTGTACGGCACACAAGGCGGAGAAGGCCAGCCGCAAACCCAGACGGCCATGATAACCCGAATGCTGGACTACGGAATGCATCCGCAGCAGGCAATAAGCGAACCGCGCTGGGTATGGGGCAGAACGTGGGGAGAGGAATATGAAGGTCTCAGAGTCGAGGGCAGATTCTCAGAGGAAACCATCGAAAAGCTGAAAGACAGCGGGCATCTCGTGGAGGTTGTCGGTGACTATGATCCGCTGATGGGGCATGCGGCAGCAATCAAAGTGGATGAGGAAGGCTTCCTCCAAGGCGGAGCCGACCCGCGGGGGGATGGGGCGGCTGTGGGGGTTTGAGGTATTAGATGAAAATACAAATATAAATAAAAATGACTAGAGAAAGGAAAGTACTAAATAAGTAGTGTACGTATTGTTTATTTTCACGCTCATATTTCCATTCCATAAATGTACGGAAACCATTTATCACGAATAGATAGAAAATAAGCATAATCTCTGGAGGAAAGCGTAATAAAGAAAACCCTAATAAAATGAGCAAGACGACTTCCACCAGCCCTTGTGTGCTATTTACAGGTTTATACCACCAAGGCGGTTTAGAGATGCCTAGTTTTTTTCGGGCATAGACATAAAAAACAGTATTGATAAAAGCTGCGACCAGTATCACAATCAAAAAATGAGTGCCTGACATATAAATCCCTCCTAATCAACCTTTTATACGAAGAGAAAGGAAAAATGTTCCATAAAAGAACACCCGGTTTTCTCCGGGTGTTCTTTTCATAGGCAACACTTTGTGATCACGAGGTCTTTTTGACTAGTTTCTTCTATTTAAATAGTCCTTTTGTTCAACTGGGACGAACCAGCGTAAATTCTTCGCCGAGCTTCGCATAGTGGTTGCCCGCCAATCTTGAGGCAGGCTTTAATTCATCTGTTAAAACATATCCTTTTTCTGCATCATACACCTTTTCATCGAGGTGGAAGCAGATGACTCTGCCAATGAGCAGATCAGCTGTGGTCACGCCTTGATCATTGTCGAACGTCATATGCTGCTCTAATGTGCATTCAAAGCGAATGCGGGCTTCCTTAATGCCTGGAACCGAAACAGATTTGCTTTCGACAGGATGAAGCGAGGTGCGGGTGAGTTCGCTTTCGTCCGGCCCTAAGCTTGCCGCCGTTTCATTGATGTCTTCAATGATGGCTTCATCACTGACATGTACGACAAATTCTCCGTTCTCCACCGCGTTTCGGGCTGTATCTTTTTGGCGTCCTCCCGCTCGGTTAACAGAAATACTGAGAAGCGGAGGATCTGAGCTGACAACGTTATAAAAACTAAAAGGCGCGGCATTTATCGCTCCGCTTGAAGAAAGTGTGGTTACAAAGGCGATGGGGCGGGGGATGACGGTACCTGACAATAGCTTGTATGTGTCTTTGGCACTAAGTTGATCAGCTTGAAATATGTACATAGCAACAACCGCCTTTATCGTTAGGATACTTTGATTATAACGAAATGGTTTCAAAGAAACCAAATGATGAGGGTTGCATATCTTATGTCATGACATATATCTAATACAGGGGAAATTGAAAAATAGGCTCCGTACGTCAGCCGGCAGCCTATGGATTGATGAAATTTTAAATTTATTTGTATTTCTTTTTGACTACCCAGCAATTGCCGTCTTTCCAGAATTCTTTTTTGCTGTGATAATCATCGTCTTTTTTGTGGCGATGGTGGTGGTGCGGTTTTTTGTAGTGCTTTTTGTGAGATTTTTTCTTATGGGAACAATATGGTTTTTTGTGTGTCCGATGTGACTTTTTGTAGCTGCGAGATTTTCTTTTGTGAGAACAGTATGACTTTTTGTAGCTGCGAGATTTTCTTTTGTGAGAACAGTATGACTTTTTGTAGCTGCGTGATCTCTTGTGAGAGCAGTACGATTTTTTATGGCTGCGTGATCTCTTGTGAGAACAATACGATTTTTTGTGGCTGCGTGATCTCTTGTGAGAGCAGTACGATTTTTTATGGCTGCGAGATTTCTTGTGAGAACAATACGATTTTTTGTGGCTGCGAGATTTCTTGTGAGAACAATACGATTTTTTGTGGCTGCGAGATTTCTTGTGAGAACAATACGATTTTTTGTGGCTGCGAGATTTTTTGTGAGAGCGGCACGACTTTTTATGGCTGCGCTTTTTTCCATGAGGCTCTTGGTATAAATAGTCTTTTAAACCTTCTTTTTTTGCGGATTTCACCGCTTCTTTGATGTCAGAATGGGAATAGTGGCCCAATTCGAAATCCTCCTTTTTAAAAATGATGTTAAGGATGAAGATCCTTACTACCCACATAATACGCGCGGGTTTAAAAAGTGTATAAGTGTTCCGCTGAGATCTCACAAAAATAAAAGCCTAAAATTTGTAAGGGGGATTATGGATGAAGAACCAATCTCATTTACCGCTTTATCAGCTGTTTGTTCATCCAAAAGATTTGCGTGAATTAAAAAAAGATATATGGGACGATGAACCGGTGCCGGCTGTCATGAAAGTCAATCAAAAAAGGCTGGATATTGACATTGCTTACCGGGGATCACATATCAGAGACTTCAAAAAGAAGTCATACCATGTTTCTTTTTATCAGCCGAAAACATTCCGCGGTGCACGAGAGATTCATTTGAATGCGGAGTATAAAGATCCTTCCATGATGAGAAACAAATTGTCTCTGGATTTTTTCTCAGAGCTTGGGACGCTGTCACCAAAGGCAGAGTTTGTGTTTTTAAAAGTGAATGGGAAAAATGAAGGGGTTTATCTTGAACTTGAATCCGTCGATGAGTTTTATTTAGCGAAAAGGAAGCTGGCGGACGGGGCGGTTTTTTACGCGGTTGATGATGACGCTAATTTCTCGTTGATGAGCGATTTGGAAAGGGAAACGAAGACGTCACTTGAACATGGGTATGAAAAGAAGACAGGGACTGAGGAAGACGACTTTTATTTGCAGGATATGATCTTTAAAATTAATACTGTCCCTAAAGCTCAATTTAAATCAGAAGTGACAAGGCATGTGGATATCGATAAGTATTTGCGCTGGCTCGCCGGCATTGTATTCACCTCAAACTATGACGGGTTTGTCCACAACTACTCGTTGTACAGAAACAGTGAAACCGGATTATTTGAGGTGATTCCTTGGGATTATGATGCGACCTGGGGCAGGGATATCCATGGAGAGCGGATGGCTGCCGATTACGTAAGAATTCAAGGATTTAATACACTAACCGCCCGGATTTTGGATGAACCCGATTTTCGCAGGTCCTACAAGCACTTGTTAGAAAAAACGCTCCACTCTCTTTTTACAATAGAGTATATGAAACCGAAAATAATGGAGATGTATGAACAGATTAGGCCGTTTGTCCTGATGGACCCATATAAAAAGAACGATATTGAACGTTTTGACCGAGAGCCAAATGTGATATGTGAATATATTATAAAACGAGCTGATTACCTCAAAAGTGAGCTTGATTTTTTATCCTGACGATAAACGGGCGGATTCCGGAGAACGGAGCGCCTTTTTTTATTTCCGTTTATTTAACGATTTGCATATATCCACAAATTGTCCCAGTACAGGGTTTTGACTGTCTTTGCGATATGCGATGATCCATTCTGCTTTAAGCTGAAAATGATCAACGCTTCGATATGTGACGTCAAGGTTAAACAGCCGTCTGGCCGAGGATGGGACAATGGTAATGCCGATGCCCGCTGTCACCAGTCCGATCACCATTTGATATTCTGTCGCTTCCTGAACGATATTCGGCACAAAACCCGCGTTTTCACAGAGCTGAATAAAGTCGGTATATAACGTTGGCCACGCTTCTTTGGAAAGGGTGATGATCGGTTCGTTTTCCAAATCTGTAATGTCGATTGATTCTTTTAATGCAAGCGGATGCTGTTTTGGCAATGCGAGGATGCATGGACTGCTTTGGGTTGTCTCAATTTGCAGCTCCGGATGCTCTAACGGCGGATGGAGAATCCCGATGTCGATATGTCCCTTGAGCAATTCCTCCTGCTGCCTGTAAGAAGCGATCTCTTTCAGTTCAATTTTCACAGAGGGGAATTTTTTACGGTATTCCCGGATGATCGGCGGCAAAAATTCATATGTAGCTGATCCGACAAAACCAATGACGAGATGGCCGTGCTCGCCGCGAGCCGTTCGCTGGGCCAGTTCAATCGCTTGATCAATTTGCATCAATGCAGTACGACAGTGATTTAAAAATATTTCTCCTGCTGCGGTAAGCTCCACAAATCTTTTTGTCCTCTTGAGAAGCGTCACCCCGACTTCTTTTTCCAGCTGTTTGATCTGCTGGCTGAGAGGAGGCTGTGTCATGTTCAGCCGAAGCGCAGCTTTTCCGAAATGAAGCTCTTCGGCTACTGCGATAAAGTATTGAAGATGGCGAAGCTCCATTCATATGCATTCCTTTCCTTAGGTTAATAATTCGCAATACATATTAATCATAAGGCGAATCGATATTGGAGGTCAATTTCCAAAGAGTGTATAGTGAAACGTATCACAAGAAATATTTAAAATTTAATGTTTAAAATGCATAATAAGGAGTGAGGGTGTTGACAAAAGCAACAAAAGAACAAAAATCCCTTGTGAAAAACAGAGGGGCGGAGCTTGTTGTTGATTGCTTAGCGGAGCAAGGTGTCACACATGTATTTGGCATTCCAGGTGCAAAAATTGATGCGGTATTTGACGCTTTACAAGATAAAGGGCCAGAAATTATCGTTGCGCGGCACGAACAAAATGCAGCATTTATGGCGCAAGCAGTCGGCCGTTTAACTGGAAAACCGGGAGTTGTGTTAGTCACATCAGGACCAGGCGCTTCTAACTTGGCAACAGGACTGCTGACAGCCAACACTGAAGGTGACCCTGTCGTTGCGCTTGCTGGGAACGTGATCCGTGCCGATCGTTTAAAACGGACACATCAATCTTTGGATAATGCGGCGTTGTTTCAGCCGATTACAAAATACAGTGTAGAAGTTCAAGATGTGAAAAATATACCGGAAGCTGTTACAAATGCATTTAGGATAGCGTCAGCAGGTCAGGCTGGAGCCGCTTTTGTGAGCTTTCCGCAAGATGTTGTGAATGAAGTCACAAACACAAAAAGCGTGCGTGCTGTCGCAGCGCCAAAACTTGGTCCTGCAGCAGATGATGCAATCAGTGCGGCCATTGCAAAAATACAAACAGCGAAACTTCCTGTCGTTTTAGTCGGCATGAAGGGCGGAAGACCGGAAGCGATTAAAGCAGTCCGCAAGCTTTTGAAAAAAGTTCAGCTTCCATTCGTCGAAACATATCAAGCAGCCGGGACTCTTACAAGAGACTTAGAGGATCAGTATTTTGGCCGTATCGGTTTGTTCCACAACCAGCCTGGCGATTTACTGATTGAACAGGCTGATGTTGTTCTGACAATCGGTTATGACCCAATTGAATACGATCCGAAATTCTGGAATGTCAATGGTGACCGGACGATTATCCATTTAGATGAAATACTGGCTGACATTGATCATGCTTACCAGCCGGAGCTTGAATTGATCGGAGATATTCCATCTACAATCAATCACATCGAACACGATGCTGTGAAAGTGGAGTTTGCTGAACGTGAGCAGAAAATCCTGTCTGATTTAAAACAATATATGCATGAGGGTGAGCAGGTTCCTGCAGATTGGAAATCAGACAGAGTGCATCCTCTTGAAATCGTAAAAGAATTGCGAAACGCAGTCGATGATCATGTGACAGTGACTTGCGATATTGGTTCACACGCGATTTGGATGTCACGTTATTTCCGCAGCTACGAGCCGTTAACATTAATGATCAGTAACGGTATGCAAACACTCGGCGTTGCACTTCCTTGGGCAATCGGCGCCTCATTGGTGAAACCGGGAGAAAAAGTGGTATCCGTCTCTGGTGACGGCGGTTTCTTATTCTCAGCGATGGAATTAGAGACAGCAGTTCGTTTAAAAGCGCCAATTGTACACATTGTATGGAACGACAGCACATATGACATGGTTGCATTCCAGCAATTGAAAAAATATAACCGTACATCTGCGGTCGATTTCGGAAATATCGATATCGTGAAATATGCGGAAAGCTTCGGAGCAACCGGCTTGCGCGTAGAATCACCAGACCAGCTGGCAGATGTTCTGCGTCAAGGTATGAACGCAGAGGGTCCTGTCATCATTGATGTCCCGGTTGACTACAGTGATAACATTAATTTAGCAAGTGACAAGCTTCCGAAAGAATTCGGGGAACTCTTGAAAATGAAAGCTCTCTAGCACTCTGCGCATCACGACACTGTTTGATACAGCACTAAACAAAAGGAGTGAAGAGAATTATGAAACGCGAAAGCAACATACAAGTGCTCAGCCGCGGCCAAAAAGAGCAGCCTGTGAGCCAGATTTATCAAGTATCAACAATGACTTCTCTATTAGACGGGGTATATGACGGGGATTTTGAACTGTCAGAGATCCCAAAATACGGAGACTTCGGTATCGGAACCTTTAACAAGCTTGACGGAGAGCTGATTGGGTTTGACGGCGAATTTTACCGTCTCCGTTCAGACGGAACTGCGACACCGGTCCAAAACGGGGACCGTTCTCCGTTCTGTTCATTTACGTTCTTTACACCGGACATAACGCACAAAATTGATGCGAAAATGACACGTGAAGAATTTGAAAAAGAGATCAACAGCATTCTGCCAAGCAAAAACTTATTTTATGCGATCCGCATTGACGGATTGTTTAAAAAAGTGCAGACAAGAACGGTAGAATTGCAAGAAAAACCTTACGTGCCGATGGTTGAAGCGGTCAAAACACAGCCGATTTTCAACTTCGACAATGTAAGAGGAACAATCGTAGGTTTCCTGACACCAGCTTATGCAAATGGAATCGCCGTTTCTGGCTATCACCTGCACTTCATTGACGAAGGACGAAATTCAGGCGGACACGTTTTTGACTATGTGCTTGAGGATTGCACGGTTACGATTTCACAAAAAATGAACATGAACCTGAGACTTCCGAATACAGCGGATTTCTTTAATGCGAATCTGGATAACCCTGATTTTGCTAAAGATATTGAAACAACTGAAGGAAGCCCGGAATAACAGAAAAAAGAAAGCCTCTTTGTACAGGGCTTTCTTTTTATTTGGCTCTTTTCCTGATTTTAGATAAAATAACGTCAAAACGGTAAAGGTGTGGTCTAATGAAAATATTGGTTTTGGCAGTTCATCCTCATATGGAAACCTCGGTTGTTAATAAGGCATGGGCAGAGGAATTGAGTAAACATGACAATATCACAGTACGGGAGCTTTATAAGGAATACCCGGATGAAGCGATAGATGTTGCGAAGGAGCAGCAGATGTGCGAGGAATACGATCGGATTGTCTTCCAATTTCCGCTTTATTGGTACAGCTCTCCGCCGCTCTTAAAAAAATGGCAGGATCTTGTGCTGACTTTCGGCTGGGCCTTTGGTTCAGAAGGAAAAGCCCTGCATGGCAAAGAGCTGATGCTAGCTGTATCAACGGGGAGCGAAGCGGAAAAATATCAAGCGGGCGGAGCAAATCATTACTCAATCAGTGAGCTATTGAAACCGTTTCAGGCCACAAGCAATCTAATCGGCATGAAATATCTGCCGCCATATGTGTTCTATGGCGTGAAATATGCAAACGGAGAGGATATTTCCCTCAGTGCAAAACGGTTAGCCGAATACATCCAGCAGCCTTTTGCTTAAAAGAAAGCCCTGTCCAGCGTGCGACAGGGCTCTTTTAAAATTAAAAATCCGGCAGCTCGGACAGGTTGTTTTCTCTTATACCGTCCGGTTCACTTCGCAATATGTCTCGTCCGTATTTATGGAAAACATCAACATGAGCGAGTTTTTTTCCCGCTTTTGCTTCTGACAGTGCAGAGGGATAGTCGAGCTCTCTTCCTGTGTTCGTTTTTACTGCGATTATATTGTCTTCCTCATTTCTTCTGACTGCAATAATTTCTTCTTTTCCAGATGGAACAGCTTGCTGCTCCGCGGTTGTTTGCCGGTCTTTATACGTTTCATATGCTGCTTTAAATTGATCCATACTTACACCTCCATCTTTTAGCGTGAACAAAAATACCGGTGATCATGTATGATTTCGATACGGCATACGACAATATTTCCTGAGAAATATCTTGGGAATGTGACAAATCTATCCTTGATCTGCGAAGAAAAAAGGGATTCCGCATGAAAAACGGAATCCCTTTCAGTTATTTTGTCATGTGTAAATCCTTTGTTTTCATATAGCCTGTCGCACCGCCGTAATCAACGAATACCCAATTAAAATCAAAACCGCCTTTTTTCGTTTTACTCCACCCTAAAAAAGAAACGCTTGTGTCTGCCGGAAGAGTCTTGATGCTTTTTCCTTCAGCGGATGTATATACTTTCGTTTTTGTTTCCGTTTTTACTGTTGTAGCTGCTTTTACAATGTAATGAGTGGAAACAAAGCCTGTTTTGCCGTTTTTATAATGAACCTTTGCCCAGTCAGCGTTTGCGAAGGAAATCAGCTTTAAGCTGTCGCCCAAGTGCAGTATGGCTGCTTTATGGCTTGATGCGGAAGGCTTCGTTCTGACATTTAGAGCCTCTGTTGACACCAAATAAGAATCAATCGGATAGCTGTATAAATCATCAATGCTTACAGTTGTTTCTGGCTGTTGTGCATGGATCGTGCTTGCGCCCCCTGCAGAAGCCGCAGTCATTCCAGCTGCAAGTGCGAGAGTTGATAATACTTTTGTCGTTTTGTTCATTTCGTTCCTCTCCTCACGTAGAGAAATAATTCATTCTATTTCGCTATTCACGTTTTCACAGATTCCTAAACATGAAAAAGGACCAGATAAAGATCTGGTCCGCGGCAATTATTTTTGTGTTTCAAGTTTGAGAGGCGCGGATATCATTTTTTCCACCTTTTTTCCGTGTAAAATATCATCTGCCGCTTCTGTAGCCAGTTTACCGATCAAGTCAGGCTGCTGAGCGACAGTGGCTGAGAGCTTTCCATCTTTAATCGAAGCGAGTGCATCTTTATTGCCGTCAAAACCGATCACTACAATATCTTTTCCCGAGCTGTTAATTGCCTCGAGAGCCCCGAGCGCCATTTCATCATTGTGAGCAAAAACAGCTTGGATTTCCGGATGTCCCTGCAGCAGGTTTTCCATGACAGTCAGGCCTTTGGTGCGGTCAAAGTCAGCTGATTGTTTTGTGACAATGTCGAGCTTTTGATCTGCAATGTTATGAAATCCTGAACCGCGTTCCCGCGTGGCAGAAGCGCCGGGCACGCCTTCAAGTTCTGCCACCTTTGCACCTTTTCCAAGCTTGTCGGCGATAAATTCCGCGGCCATTTCACCGCCTTTTACATTATCGGAAGCAACGAGGGTTTCTACTTTTCCTTGTTCCGCGGAACGATCGATTGTTACGACGGGTACATCGACTGAATTTGCATATTCTACTGCCGTTGAGATCGCCGAAGAATCAGTCGGATTGATTAACAATGCATCGACACCTTGCTGAATTAAATCTTCCACATCACTCGTCTGTTTCGATGAATCATTTTGTGCATCGACAATGATGATTTTCATTTCCCGTTTTTCAGCTTCTTTTTCGATGCCCTTTTTTAATGAGACAAAAAAGGGATTATTAAGCGTTGAGACGGATAAACCGATGGTGAATTCCTTTTTGTTCCCCGAGTTTGCCGGCTTTGCCCAATGGGGAGGTTCAAGCGAACAGGCAGTTAATAAAAACAATGATAACGTTAAAATGACGGATACAGCCTTTTTCATATAAAAAACCCTCCTATGCTGACTTCTTGCGGTCTAATAATACCGCAATTAAGATGACAATCCCTTTGACAACCAGCTGATAAAACGATGAGACACCAAGCAGGTTGAGCCCGTTATTCAGTGTGCCGATAATCAGCACTCCGATGAATGTGCCGATAATGCGCCCGCGGCCGCCGGAGAGGCTGGTCCCGCCTAAGACGACCGCCGCGATTGCATCCAGTTCATACGATTCTCCGGCAGTCGGCTGTGCTGAATGCAGACGGGAGGTCAATATGGCGCCGGCAAGGGCGGATAAAAGCCCGGCTAATGAATAGATCAGTACTTTCACGCGTGTTACTTTAATGCCCGAAATGAGCGCGGCTTTTTCATTGCCTCCAATTGCGTACGTTCGGCGTCCGAACGGTGTTTTATGAAGAAGAACCCAAAGGATGACAAAGGCGAGAACCATTGTAATGGCCGGTACAGGGATGCCTAAAAAATAACCGCGTCCGAACAGCTGAAAAGCGTAGTTTGTGCCAAGTCCGGTTATCGGGTTTCCGTCTGTATACACAAGCGTCAGCCCGCGAAACACAGTCATGGTCGCAAGCGTGGCGATAAAGGGCGCCATTTTTCCTTTTGTGATCAATAGTCCGTTGATCATGCCGAGTACGGCACCAATGATACAGCCGAGAATGATCGCAAGAACCGGATCGACACCGGATACAATCATCCCTGCGACTAAAGCGCTGGACAGGGCAAGAATAGCGCCGACAGAAAGATCAATGCCGCCTGTTAAAATCACAAAAGTCATGCCGAACGCGATTAATCCGTTAATGGCGACCTGGCGAAGCAGGTTTAAAATATTCAGCGGTTCAAGAAAGCTGGGATTTAAAATAGATACAATGATAACGAGAATAAATAAACCGAGAAACGGGCCGAGTTTTTGCATGACTCCGTCGAAGTGAATCCGTTTTTGTTCTGTTTGCAGCTGTTCCATTTTCATATTACCGCCCTCCCGTGGCAAGTGTCATAATTCGTTCTTGTGTTGCTTCCTGCGCGTCGATTTCTCCGCTTATTCTGCCTTCATGGACAACGATAACGCGATCGCTCATCCCGAGAATTTCCGGCAGCTCTGATGACACCATAATGATGGCGACGCCGCGCTCAGTCAGCTCATTCATCAGCGAATAAATCTCCCGTTTCGCGCCAACATCCACACCTCTGGTCGGCTCATCCAAGATGAGCACTTTCGGTCCGATCCCGATCCACTTGGCAATCACAACTTTTTGCTGGTTGCCTCCTGATAAATGACGTGCGTGCGTTTCCGGTGATGCCGTTTTGATGGTCAGGCGTTTGATTAAAAGATCGACAAATTCAGCTTCCCGCTTGTGATCAATGAGGCCTTTAGGAGAAAAACTGGACAGATTGGGCAGGGCGATATTCTCGCGAATTGAAGTGTCGAGCAGCAGCCCTTCATCTTTGCGGTTCTCTGTAATAAAGCCGAGCCCTTTTTTCACCGCATCCTGCGGGTTCTTAATGACCGTCTTTTTTCCAGCGATCCATATCTCACCCGAGTCCAGCCTGTCAACGCCGAATAGCGCTCTCATGATTTCTGTCCGGCCGGCCCCCATCAATCCGGAAATACCGACGATCTCACCGGAACGAACATAAAAGCTGACATCTTCAAAACGTCCTTTTACGGAGGCGTTTTTCACCTCGAATATATTGTCACCGAGTGAAGGAGCCCGTTTTGGATATCGTTCAGTCAGCTCGCGTCCAACCATTTTTTTGACGACTTCATCAAAATCGGTTTCAGAGATGTTTGTTGTATCTACCGTTTTTCCGTCACGCATGATGGTGATTCTGTCGCAAATCGCAAAGATTTCTTCCATGCGATGTGAAATGTATACGATGGATACGCCGTTCTTTTTTAACGCTGTAATGACCTCAAAGAGTTTGCTGATTTCCCGTTCCGTCAAAGCAGCGGTAGGCTCATCCATAATGATCACCTCGGCATTTGTCATGAGCGCTTTTGCGATTTCGACCATTTGCTGCTGTCCGACGGAACACTCGCCAGCTTCTTGATCAAGAGAAAGAGAGACAGACAGTTTGTCAAATTGCTCTTTTGCTAGCGCTTTCATTTTTCTTGTTTGTAAAACGCCCAGCTTGGAGGCTATCTCTTTCCCGATAAATAAATTCTCAAGAACGGTCATTTCCGGCCAGATATTCAATTCCTGATGGATAAAGGCTATTCCATGCTGTTCCGCTTCTTTCGGATTGGAAAAATACATTTCGTTTCCGTTTATGCGGATTTGCCCTTGATCCGATCTATGCAGGCCTGTCAGAATGTTCATAAGCGTGGACTTGCCGGCGCCGTTCTCTCCCATTAATGCGTGAACCTCGCCAGGCACGAGCTGAAAGGAAACGCCTGACAGTACTTGGTTTTTTCCGAATGCTTTATGAATGTCTTTCATTTCAATCTGCATGTTCCATCCTCCTTTCTAGAAAAGCACACCCGCCTGCAGGATGCAGTTGGCATATGGTGTGAATTCGCCTGTTCTTATAATGGCTTTTGCTTCTTTTGTCAGCTGCTTAAATTCCTCGTGAGAAAGGTATTCAATCTCCTGTTCAGAAAAAAGGTTCTCTAGAAATCTGGCATTCTCCTGATTAGCAGTTTTTATTTCAGATGCAGCAATGACTTTTTCGACCGCCATTTCTTCTGCGAGCACCGTCGCGGTATCTTGAAAAGCCGGAAGACCCGGCTTCAGTGAAAGATCAATTTTCAAAACGCCGTCAGGAACAGGCAGCCCCGCATCTGCAATGACAATTTTATCAGTGTGGCCAAGGTCGGCTAAAAGCTTGGCAAGATGGCTGTTCAGTATTCCGTGTTTTTTCATGACAACAGCTCCTCTACTTCTTTTCTTGTCGGCATTCCGCCTTGGGCACCGAAGGAACAGACAGAAAGGGAAGCGGCGCGATTGGCAAACCGCAATGCGGCTTCAATGTCTTTTCCCTCTGCCAGAGCCACGGCGAAGGCTGCGTTAAACGTATCACCGGCTCCGGTTGTATCAACGGGCTCAACGGGGAAGGAAGGGATAAGCCGTTCTTTACTTCCGGCTGAATAACGGACGCCCTGTTTTCCTTCCGTAATAAAGAGCTTTGCCGGATACAGCGCCAAGGCTTCAGAAACGGTAAGCCCGGGGAATAATATTGACGCCTCGTGTTCATTTGGCGTGAGATAGGTGGCGTGGTCAATTGTTTCCTGTCTCAGCGGTCGGGACGGTGCGGGATTGAGCATAATCGGGATATCGAGAGAATGGCAGTATCTGCACACCTCATCAACTGTTTCCTCGGGGATTTCCTGCTGAATCAGGACCATATCAGCTTCAATTTGTTCAAGGGCGTCTATCGCATACGATGGAGTGATATCATCATTCGCACCTTTGACGACAACAATGCTGTTATCACCTTCGGCAAGCACTATGTGGGCGGTTCCGCTATCTTTGTGTGTAACCGGTTCCATATAGTCGGTGCGAACGCCGTTTGCTTTTAAATTATCCAAAATGGCTGTGCCATAATGATCATCTCCGACCTTACCGACCATAAACACGTGAGCCCCAAGTCTGGCAGCAGCAACGGCCTGATTGGCTCCTTTACCGCCCGGCACAGTCTGAAACGACGTGCCAAGTACTGTTTCACCGGCTTTTGGGCGTTTGTCCGAGGTGACCACTAAATCCATAGAACAGCTACCAATTACACAAATATTACGCATCGTGATCTTCCTTTCTTGTCGTCTTTCTTCTTATATAGGTGACGGACATTTGAATTGCCGTTTCTGTCAGGGGCTGTTTTTTGATGATACGCAAAAGCAGTTTGGCCGCTTCTTTTCCCATATCATATGCGGGCTGTTTAATTGTAGACAGGGGCGGGAACAGCAGCTCGCTTTGCGGAATGTCATCATAGCCGATAATTTGAATATCCTCCGGCACCTTTCTTCCGCGCCGCAAAGCTTCATGTAAAACCGCAGCGGCTTGAATATCATTACTCGCTATCACACCGTCTGTCTCTGGATAAGCGGCAAACAGCTCCTTCGCCATCGATTGCGCATCCTTGAAAGAAAATGAAGCCGTCTCGATGACCTGAAAATCAACTGCAGCCTGATTTAAGATCTCTAAAGCGCCGTGAAAGCGATCTTGAGCGGTCGGCAGGTGAGCGGGGCCTCTCAAGAGCGTAATGCGCTGGCTTTTTCCGTGAATGATGGCTTCGGCCGCTAATTTTCCCCCAGTGCGGCCGTCACTGGACACAGAAGGAGCGCCTTCAGGTGTTCTGTCCAGAAAAACGACTGGGTGATTCATGCCGTTGTATTCCTCAAGGTCCGGGTAATTCGTTGCGGCAATAATGCCTGCGACATGATTTTGCTTAAAGGTTTGAAGGTACTCAAGTTCTTTTTTCAATTCCTCGTCACTGTTACCGAAAATAAGGCGATAGCCTTCCCCGTTCAATTCATCCTCAGCACCGCGGGCAAGCTGGGGGAAGAAAGGGTTTGTGATATCCGGGAGCAAAAGCCCGATCAGCCGGGATTCTCTTTTGTAAAGAGATCGGGCGACTTCATTTGGGTAATAGTTCAGCCGCTCCATCGCCGCTATGACACGCGTTCGCGTTTCTTCGTGTACATAGCCGCTGTCATTTAGGACGCGGGAAACCGTTGCAACAGAAACGCCCGCCGCTCCGGCAACATCTTTAATTGTAGCCAAAACAGCTCCTCCTTGTTTGTGTAACCGTTTACATAGATAGATTATCATGAGCCGTCCGAGGTTGGCAATAAAAATATCAAAAGAAATCTATTGTAAATTGTATATATAATTGTGAAATTTAAGGTTTTCACTCTTTTTTTGACAAAGTCTTCACAAATCTGGATGAAGTTTTCTTGAACAAATATTAAGTTTTATTAAAAATGTTTCAAAGTCATGCGTTTAGACCTGTAAATGAGAAGAAAGAGAATAGACTATCCGCCCAGAAAATGTTTAATAATGTTAGAGAATTCAGACCCGTATATTTAACATTTTCATTGATGACCCCAATAGTCTTTTTGGAATAGGCCTCATATTGCCTCTTCCATGCAGAAAGGATGACATGATGGCCTTATCCTTAAGAAATAGAATAAAACCATTTTGTGTTCATAAGAACCGGAAATACGCATGATAACAGGAAAAGCTTGATATCACACGCTGAAAAAAAGATTGATTTGAAATACATATTAAATGCGAACAGCGGGGGGTGACTATACGTCCATAAGGATATCAGGAGGAAAATGAAAGCGCATTCCTTTTGATTTTTAAAAAAAGAGATAAGATGTAAGTCCTGCCGTTTTCCAAATTTAGAAAGCAGTTTGTAGGTACAAAATCTCTTTCAAAAGAGAAGTTTGGCTTAGTGGGTTAGGGAAGATTATGCTACATAATGCCGATTGAGAATTCATAGTGATTCTATATACTGATGAATGAATTTACAACAATATAGAAGGAGATGTCGAAAAGCAATGTGGTTACTCATTATAGCCTGTGCTGTCATACTGGTCATCGGAATATTAGAAAAACGACGACATCAGAAAAACATTGATGCCCTCCCTGTTCGAGTGAATATTAACGGCATCAGAGGAAAGTCCACTGTGACAAGGCTGACAACCGGAATATTAATAGAAGCCGGTTACAAAACTGTCGGGAAAACGACAGGAACGGACGCAAGAATGATTTACTGGGATACTCCGGAGGAAAAGCCGATCAAACGGAAACCTCAGGGGCCGAATATCGGTGAACAAAAAGAAGTCATGAAAGAAACAGTAGAAAGAGGGGCCAACGCTATTGTCAGTGAATGCATGGCGGTTAACCCGGATTATCAGATTATCTTTCAGGACGAACTGCTGCAAGCCAATATCGGCGTGATTGTCAACGTTTTAGAAGACCATATGGATGTCATGGGGCCAACGCTCGATGAAATTGCGGAAGCGTTTACTGCTACTATTCCTTATAATGGCCATCTTGTCATTACAGATAGTGAATATACCGAGTTCTTTAAACAAAAAGCAAAAGAACGAAACACAAAAGTCATCATTGCTGATAACTCAAAAATTACAGATGAATATTTGCGTAAATTTGAATACATGGTATTTCCTGATAATGCTTCACTGGCACTGGGTGTGGCTCAAGCACTCGGCATTGACGAAGAAACAGCGTTTAAAGGAATGCTGAATGCGCCGCCAGATCCGGGAGCAATGAGAATTCTCCCGCTGATCAGTCCGAGCAAGCCTGGGCACTTTGTTAATGGGTTTGCCGCAAACGACGCTTCTTCTACTTTGAATATATGGAAACGTGTAAAAGAAATCGGTTACCCAACTGATGATCCAATCATTATTATGAACTGCCGGGCAGACCGTGTCGATCGGACACAGCAATTCGCAAATGACGTATTGCCTTATATTGAAGCAAGTGAACTGATCTTAATCGGTGAAACAACAGAGCCAATCGTAAAAGCCTATGAAGAAGGCAAAATTCCTGCAGACAAATTGCATGATTTAGAGTACAAGTCTACAGAAGAAATTATGGAATTGTTAAAGAAAAGAATGCACAACCGTGTCATATATGGCGTCGGCAATATTCATGGCGCCGCAGAGCCTTTAATTGAAAAAATCCACGAATACAAGGTTAAGCAGCTCGTAAGCTAGGAGGAAATGCAGACATGTTCGGATCAGATTTATACATCGCACTCATTTTAGGTGTACTACTCAGTTTAATTTTTGCGGAAAAAACAGGGATTGTGCCGGCAGGACTTGTTGTACCGGGATATTTAGGACTTGTGTTTAATCAGCCGGTCTTTATATTACTTGTTTTGCTAGTGAGCCTGCTCACTTATGTGATTGTGAAATACGGTTTATCGAAATTTATGATTTTGTACGGACGCAGAAAATTCGCTGCCATGCTGATAACAGGGATCGTCCTGAAAATCGCGTTTGATTTTCTATACCCGATTGTACCATTTGAAATCGCGGAATTTCGAGGAATCGGCATCATCGTGCCAGGTTTAATTGCCAATACCATTCAGAAACAAGGATTAACGATTACGTTCGGAAGCACGCTGCTATTGAGCGGAGCGACCTTTGCTATCATGTTTGTTTACTACTTAATTTAATGTAAGGTGTGTCAAACGATGAAAAAAGAACTGAGCTTTCATGAAAAGCTGCTGAAGCTGACAAAACAGCAAAAAAAGAAAACCAATAAGCACGTATTTATTGCCATTCCGATCGTTTTTGTACTTATGTTCGCGTTTATGTGGGCGGGAAAAGCAGAAACGCCGAAAGTCAAAACGTATTCTGACGACGTTCTCACAGCCTCATTTGTCGGGGATATTATGATGGGGCGCTATGTTGAAAAAGTAACGGATCAAAAAGGGGCAGACAGTATTTTTCAGTATGTTGAACCGCTCTTTAAAGCCTCTGATTATGTAGCCGGAAACTTTGAAAATCCGGTAACCTATGAAAAGAATTATAAACAAGCAGAAAAAGAAATTCATTTGCAGACGAATAGGGAATCAGTGAAAGTCTTGAAGGATATGAACTTTACGGTTCTCAACAGCGCAAACAACCACGCAATGGATTACGGCGCTCAGGGCATGAAAGATACACTAGGAGAATTTGCGAAGCAAAACCTTGATATCGTTGGAGCGGGATACAGCTTTAGCGATGCGAAGAAGAATATCTCGTACCAGGAAGTCAATGGAGTAACCATTGCGACGCTTGGCTTTACCGACGTGTCTGGAAAAGGCTTCGCGGCTAAAAAGAATACGCCGGGCGTACTGCCCGCAGATCCTGAAATCTTTATCCCTATGATTTCAGAAGCGAAAAAACATGCAGACATCGTTGTTGTGCAGTCACACTGGGGACAAGAGTATGACAACGATCCAAACGACCGTCAGCGCCAGCTTGCAAGAGCTATGTCTGATGCGGGAGCTGATATCATTGTAGGACATCACCCGCACGTCCTAGAACCGATAGAAGTTTATAACGGAACCGTGATTTTCTACAGCCTCGGAAACTTTGTCTTTGATCAGGGCTGGACGAGAACGAGAGACAGCGCATTGGTTCAGTATCACCTGAAGAAAAACGGAACAGGCCGATTTGAAGTGATGCCGATTGATATCCATGAAGCGACGCCTGCGCCGGTGAAAAAAGGAAGCCTTAAACAAAAAACGATTATTCGCGAACTCACGAAAGATTCTAATTTCGCATGGAAAGTAGAAGATGGAAAATTGACGTTTGATGTTGATCATAGCGACAAACTAAAATCTAAATAATAGGAGTGATAAAAATGAAATTTGTCAAAGTTATCTGGCCGTTTGTTGCCGTAGCTATCGTATTCATGTTTATGTCAGCGTTTAAATTCAATGATCATCTGACAGATCAGGAAAAGCAGAAAATTGATACGGAAATGCACAAAATCCAACAGCAGGAAGAACCGGCAAACGCCAATAAATAATTCAAAAAAGAGAGTGTCTCATGAGGCATTCTCTTTTTATTTGCCCAGCATATTCATTCTGTAAAAATATCAAAAAGTCTCTTAACATATTGAAAAAATTACCGATGATAAAACTGCAAAAAGAGGAGGAGATAATAAAAGTGAACACACTGGCAAACTGGAAGAAGTTTTTGCTTGTGGCGGTTATCATTTGTTTTTTGGGTTCAATTATCACAAAAGCGGGGATTGCGGAGGCTGATACGTCATCTGAACTGATGATCAGCGAAGCGAAAAAACTGCTTGGATATCAGTATAAATACGGCGGTGAAACGCCGGAAGAGGGATTCGATCCTTCGGGATTGATTCAATATGTTTTCAGTAAGGCTGATATTCATCTGCCGAGATCTGTGAACGACCAGTATAAAGTCGGAACGGCCGTAAAACCGGAAAATCTGCAGCCGGGCGATGTTTTGTTTTTCAAGAAAGAGGGAAGCAGCGGGACTGCTCCGACACACGTTGCTCTTTACATTGGAGACGGCCAAATGATTCACAGTACGCAATCAAAAGGGGTTATCATCACCAATTACAAAACGAGCAGCTATTGGAGCGGATCTTATATCGGGGCGAAACGAATCGCAGCCGATCCGGCAACTGCTGATGTCCCTGTTGTTCAGGAGGCCGAGAAATATATCGGCATTCCATATGTATTTGGCGGAAGCACACCGTCAGAGGGCTTTGATTGCTCAGGACTCGTGCAATATGTGTTTCAACAGGCACTCGGCATTTATCTGCCGCGATCAGCCGAACAGCAGTGGGCAGTGGGCGAGAAGGTAGCCCCTCAGAACATACAGCCGGGTGATGTCGTCTATTTCAGCAATACGTATAAAACGGGAATTTCACATGCAGGCATTTATGCTGGCAGAGGAAGATTTATTCAGGCAAGCCGGTCAGAAAAAGTAACCATTTCCTACTTGTCAGAGGATTATTGGATATCGAAGATGACAGGCATTCGCCGATTTGACAATCTGGCAATCACGAAAGAAAATCCGATTGTGTCCGAGGCAACGCTTTATGTCGGAGAAGTTCCCTACAAAAAGGGCGGAGTTTCTCCAGAGACAGGATTTGATACAGCCGGATTTGTCCAGTATGTATATCAGAAAGCAGCCGGTATTTCCCTGCCTCGATACGCAACAAGCCAGTTCAAAGCCGGAAGTATGATTGAGAAGGCGGATCTGAAACCGGGAGACATTGTGTTCTTCCAATCAACAAGCTTAAATCCCGCCATCTATATCGGAAACGGACAAGTTGTTCATGTCACATTATCAAACGGCGTGACCATCACCAATATGAACACGAGCACGTATTGGAAAGATAAATATGCGGGAAGCATACGGGTGCAATAAAAGGACAAAGACTCCAGAATCTCTGGAGTCTTTTCTTTATGCGTATTGGCCGGAAAGAAGCTGGTCAATAAAGTAAGCCACACCATTTTCGTCATTGCTTTTTGTGACGAAGGTGCTTTTTTCTTTTAATTCATCGATCGCGTTTTCCATAGCGATACGGTGTCCGGCGACTTCAAACATGGACAAATCGTTCGGACTGTCGCCGATCGCATAGATATCCTGTGTTTCAATTCCGTATATTTTAGCCAGCTCTGTCAGCGCGCGTCCTTTTCCAGAAGAGGCCGGCAGGATTTCGATAATATGTTTTCCAGAAGAGGTTTGTGCCAGTTTTTTATGATGCTTCAGCTCTTCCTTCGCTTGTTTCAGCTTGTCCATATCAAAGGAGAAGCAAAGAAGCTTATAAATGTTTTCGCTGCCGTCAAAAACCGATTCAATATGAGGGATCCGTTTAATGCCAAACTGCTTGAACTGAGTCATGGCTCCTTGCCACAATTCATCGGTCTTTTCGCTTGGATTTGCGCTCTTTAGAATATCAAGCTCCGCATGCAGCTTATCCTCGCCATCAAAAGGAGAAAGCAGATGGTCATCTGTATATACCTCAAAGTAAATGTTTTTCGACAGTAAGTAATCAGCGATAGCCTTACCGGCCTCCTGATCCATTAATGTCCGGCTGATCAGGCGGTAGCCTTTGTCATGAACCGTACCGCCATTTGCCGCAATGATAGGGATATCCAGATCTTCCAGCAGCGCTTTTACATCAAACGTTGCTCTTCCCGTGCAAATGGTGACGAGGATGCCGGCATCAATGGCCCGCTTGATCGCCGCTCTGTTTTCAGCAGAAATGACGCTTTCCTTATTCAGTAATGTTCCGTCTAAATCAATCGCAATACATTTCATATGTAGGGTACCTCCTTAAAAATGAAGCTGCTTCGAGTAGTATGTTCAGCTTTCCTGCGAAACATTAACCATATCTATCAGGCTAAACGTTACTTTGAAAATTTTCAACAAGGAAATATGTAAAAAACGGGATGGCAATTACGCCATCCCGTTTTTTATACACCTAAATCGTTTTGCAGCTCTTCTTTGACTTCCTGCAGTTTTTGCTGATTCAATTTTAAATAATATACTCCGGCAGGTTTATAATCATAACCCGTCAGCTGAATAGAATCAACCGATTTCAATGAAGTGAGAAACGGGAACAGGCCGATGGCATCTTTAAGTGATAAGTTCATTTTCAGATTTTTCCCCATCGTATCCACAATGTCATCATAAGCCGGGATTGAGCTCAGTGATTTTGACTTTTCCAAAATAGCGCTCAGCACTTCCATTTGTCTTTGTCCCCGCAAAAGATCACTGTCCGCTTTACGTGTTCTTACGTAAGCGAGTGCTTCTTCTCCATCAAGCGTATGAGTTCCCTCTTGAAGAACGACTTTTCCCTTTGTATCTTTTTTGATTTGCTTAATGACTTTATCGCTTTTTACTGTTACTTTGACGCCATTCAGCTGGTTCACGACGTCTTCAAAAGCTGTGAAATTGCTTTCGACGACATAATCGACGGGAATATCCAGCATCTCCTCAACTGTTTTCACAGTGAGGTCAACGCCGCCGTAGGCATGAGCATGTGTAAACTTATCATAGCCATGGCCTGGGATATTTACATAGGCGTCACGCGGAATGCTCAGCATTTTAGCTGTTTTTTCTTTCCGGTTAAATGTAACCAGAACATTCGCGTCACTTCTTGCCTGGTCGACAGTCTCGCCGTTTTCTTCTCTGGCATCAATTCCCAAGAGCAATACAGAGAAAGAATCTTTTCCGGGATTAAATTCTTTAATCCGTTTTACTGATTGTTCTCCGCGCGCAAGGCTGACATGAGCTTCTTTAGAAGCATTGCTCAGCTTGACATAAGCATAGGCGCCGACAGATCCTGCCGCAATGACTAGAAAAGCCATCAAACCGGCAACGATTTTCACCCATTTTCTAAGTCGTCTCTTTTTCTTTCTGCGGTGCGTTCGTTCTTCCATATCAATACCCTCTCGTTTCTTTAATATTTGAAGAGTACCATTTATTTTGCCATGGGACAACTCTTCAAAAGACATTTTTCGATAAATATTCCTATATTTATAAGTTCCTGTTCTTGAAAGTTGATATTTTAAATGTGATGAATCACCTTATATTGGACGCTCTAGCAGATAAAATGTTTCGGTGACGTTGAAAAAAATGCAAGTAAATGATTGGAAACTTAGGGGCTGCAAGAACGAAAAGGTTTAATGGCCGGAAAAAGAGGCTAAAAGATTTCTAATAAACTTCGCAACAATGTCATTGAAGCTGAATGGAGAAAGGGAGTCATTGTTATGAAAAAGCAGTCGAATATATGGCTTTATTTTTTCGGCGCTCTTGGAGGCGCGTTATACGGTTATGACACCGGAGTGATTTCCGGCGCTATTTTATTTATGAAAAAGGATTTAGGATTGAATGCGTTTACAGAAGGACTTGTTGTCAGCTCTTTATTGGTTGGGGCGATATTAGGTTCAGGAACGGCCGGTAAGCTGACCGACCGTTTCGGAAGAAAAAAAGCGATTATGGCGGCCGCGCTGCTATTTTGTATAGGCGGTCTGGGTGTGGCACTCGCCCCGAATACGGGAGTCATGGTGCTGTTTCGCATTATATTAGGACTTGCAGTGGGGACTTCGACGACGATCGTGCCGCTCTATTTATCTGAACTGGCGCCAAAGCATAAGCGGGGGGCGCTGTCATCGCTGAATCAGCTGATGATCACGGTCGGCATTCTGCTTTCTTACATTGTCAATTACATATTTGCTGATGCCGAAGCGTGGCGCTGGATGCTTGGATTGGCTGCTGTGCCGTCTCTGCTCCTGCTTATTGGCATTTTGTTCATGCCGGAGAGCCCGCGCTGGCTGTTTACGAATGGCGAAGAAGGCAAAGCGAAAAAGATTCTTGAAAAATTGCGTGGCACAAAAGATATTGATCAGGAAATACATGATATTCAAGAGGCGGAAAAGCAGGATGAAGGCGGTCTGAAGGAGCTGTTCGATCCATGGGTTCGCCCCGCCCTGATTGCCGGCTTGGGACTGGCGTTTTTACAGCAATTTATCGGAACGAATACGATCATCTATTATGCGCCAAAGACCTTTACAAACGTCGGATTTGGAAACTCCGCTTCGATTTTAGGAACGGTCGGAATCGGCACAGTTAATGTGCTCATGACATTAGTAGCGATAAAAATTATCGACAAGATCGGGAGAAAGCCGCTATTGTTATTCGGGAATGCCGGGATGGTGATCAGCTTGATCGTTCTCGCTCTGGTGAATCTCTTTTTCGATAACACCGCGGCTGCCTCATGGACGACAGTCATTTGCTTAGGCGTGTTCATCGTTGTTTTTGCGGTCAGCTGGGGACCGGTTGTCTGGGTGATGCTTCCTGAATTGTTTCCGCTCCATGTCAGAGGAATCGGCACTGGGGTATCGACCTTGATGCTGCACGTTGGGACACTGATTGTTTCACTAACCTATCCAATATTAATGGAGGCAATCGGCATCAGTTATTTATTCCTGATCTATGCCGCGATCGGCATCATGGCGTTCTTGTTTGTCCGGTTTAAAGTGACAGAGACGAAGGGGAAAAGCCTTGAAGAAATTGAGCAGGATTTACGGGATAAAAACGGACAGGGGGGATCGGCTGGGAAACAGCAGACGACCGAAACAACATAAAAAAGGGTGCGCGATCATGCGCACCCTTTTGATTGCTCACTTTCCTACTGTGCCGAAGTTAATGATTTTGAAAGAAATATCGTATGTGAAATCAGCCTCTGAAAATAGGTCATCCCAATGTCCTTTTACTTTATGCCAATATTCTGGGTATTGAACCCGAATGTGTTCGGATAAAAAGACCGGATCGGTTTTATAATCATGCTGCAGTTTATCCATGACCTTCTTTATATCGCGTTCAAGCTTTTTCTCAAAAATGTTCTCCAGCCTGCTCAAATAGCTCTTACTAAAGGAGTTTTCATTCGGATTTTGGTCTTCTGTCAAGAAGCCCTTTGTTTTGACAGAAATTCGAAAGACAGGTTTTCCGTTTTCAATGGACGGCTTAATTTTCGTTTTTGACTTTTTAATCTCAAACGTAATCGGATGTCCTTTATCTGTCGTCGGCATCACGCCTCCTTGGATCGTCCCCACGACCCATGTCAGCGTTTGTGTTTCATTTGGTGAAAGAAATCCAACGAGTTTATTGCTCCCGCTTTTGATAATGCCCGCCCCGTCATACGTTGCTTTTCCCTTTTGGTTTTTCACGGCTTGAATGAGAAAGCTGTAGCCATTTTGGCAATAGATAGAAGCCCTGCCGATGCGAAGCGGCCTCATAATCTTACCGTTATATCCTCTATGAGTTGTCAAATCAATCAGTTTTTCGGTGGGCATCGGCTGCTGCTGGCTGGGGCTTCCTTTTGTAAAGATATCAGCCGCTTTCCCTCTGGCTGCCATCAAAAAGCTGCTGCGCCGCAGCTCGTCATCCCGAATAAAATGGTTAAAGACTTGATCTATGTTTTGATTCCTCATCAGTTTTTCTCCCAAAAGAATCACTTTTAAATGATCGCTATAAATAGGAGGGTCCTTGACAGATACATCACTGACTGCTTCCAGAATGGTTTTCCCGTGGGATGTCACATGAACAAATTCGGGTTTTCCGGATGCTTGGCTGTCTTCACTTTGGGGAAGAAGGTTTTGGTATGTTAATTTATACTGATGATCATCTGTCTCATCGATTGCCAGTCCTCTTGCGAAGGATAATTTCTCAATATTTTTGACATCCCAACATCCCGAGAGAACCTGCAGCATCAGAAACATAACTGCGAGTTTTGTTATGATCTTCATCCAAGCTGCCCCCTCCCCAGTTTTTTCTGTACCCAGCTTAAAAACCAGGTAAAGAATGGGATTGCAATCACAAATAAAAATACATATCCGAGAAGTGTTCCATAATAAAATACCTCATTCAGGTCCTTGGGATACATCGTTACGAAAAACGTCCCAGCCAGCATTGCAGCCAAGAGCCATGGATTGTTTTTATTTTTTAGATGAAAAATTTCTGTTAATCCAATATGGGCGCCTTTGAAGGACCCGAGCATACAGGCAAATTGCTGGGCTGTCCAGGTCAGCTGTAAAAACAGATCGAATCGTTCAATAAAAATACCCGGAACCTCTAATGCGTGAATGAGGGAAATGGTCGGCCAAGTCACTGTTTTTGCCTCTGCCACAGTCATACAGCCAATCACAATGAACAACGTAATGCTGTAAAACACTGTGGAAGTCGCGATGCCCAAAGCAACAGCCTTTTTCGCTTGCTTCGGATCTCTCATAAAAGGGACGAGATAAAATATGATTTCAAATCCTGAGAAATATAAAAGCGTCTTTGGGAATAAAGAGAAAAAACTTTGATAGCCTCCTTCAAAAACAGGCCGGAGAAAATCAAGCTGAAATAAGCGAAAGCTGAACAACAGGAGCATCATAAAAATAATAAGAGTCATAGGAAAAATATAAGCGTATACCTTTGCAATGGGATAAACGCCTCCGCCCACATGATAGATGGCAACTGCGAGAAATATAAAAACGACAACTGACATTGGCGTATTTTTCAACAGAAAGAATCCGACGACCTCTCCCAAAATCCGTGCTTGATAGCAAACAACTCCCATGAAATATAGACAGATAAACAAATTCAATAGTGGGCCGATGAATTTTCCAGCCGTGATGCTGTTGAGCTTGAAAAGAGTTTTTCCGCTGTTTTTTTGAAGGAAAGGCAAAAAAAGCAGAGCGATCATAATAAAAATAACGCCCTGCAGCAGGATCATAATCCATCCGCTTGGACTGCCGGTTTCAGCAGCTGAGCGGGGAAGGGTTAGGACCCCGGCACCGATCAGTGTGCTGCTTATCATAATAAGCGTCTGCATAAAAGTCAGTTTATGCTCTGATTTTTTCATAGCCATCACCTTTGTCTGATGTTATCTTCGGGATCGTTTCGTGTCGGTCTTCTTTTAAAAAACTTCGTGGGAATACGGATGACGGTGTCCTTCAAATCCTGTCCGGGCTGTGCCATGATCGGAATGATGTAATCTTGCCCGAAGCTTTTCAGGCGCATCAAGTGGCCGATCACAAACAGGAAAACCATAACGACGCCATACATACCAAGTACTGCTGCACTTATCATTGCAGCAATGCGTATCAGCCGCAGGGGAAAGTTATAGGCGTATGAAGGAACGGTAAAAGACGCCAGTGCTGTGACAGAAACGACAATGACCATAAGGGCGCTGACAATTTGCGCCTGAACAGCCGCCTGTCCGATGACAACTCCGCCGATAAGGCCAATGGTCTGACCGATCGGCTTTGGCAGTCTCAACCCGGCTTCTCTGATCAGCTCGATCGTAAAGATCATAAAAAAAGCTTCTACAAAAGGCGGGAATGGCACATTAAGCCTGCTGCCTGCAATGGAGATCGCCATTCGGGTCGGCAACAGCCCAGTGTGGAAAGAAACGAGAGAAATATACAGACCGGGCAAATAAATGGTGATCAGAACGCTGGAATACCGAAGAAGGCGTATAAGTGACATCGGAATCCAGCGCTGGCTGTAATCATCGGGCGAATGAATGAATTCATCAACCGTAGCCGGCACAATCAAAGCGAACGGGGTGCCATCTACCAATATGGCTACCCGTCCTTCTAATAGAGAAGCTTCTGTCCGATCAGGCCGTTCAGTGCTTAATATCGTGGGAAAGATCGAAAACGGTTCATCTTCAATCAGCTGTTCAAGTGTACCCGATTCCGGCAGATCATCGATTTTGACTGAGTTCAGCCTTTTAAACACTTCCTTGACGACATAATCAGGAGCAATATCTTGAATATAAGCGACAGCGATTTTCTTTTTCGTCCTTTTTCCGAGTATCATTTCCTTTATGACGAGGTTAGGATCACTTGTCCGTTCACGCAAAAGCGCTGTGTTTGTCCGCAGCTTTTCAATAAATCCTATTTTCGCACCGCGTTCCACGATTTCGGAGGAGGGCTCTTCAAGACTGCGTGTTTTTAATGTTTTCGTGTCAAAAGCTAATCCTTCGCGATAGCCATCAGCGAGCAAAACGGCATGCCCTGTAAAAACGAGCTGTTCTATTTCTTTCATTTCAGAGACAACGCTATGGTGAAAACCGAAAAAAAAGGCGGATAAGTCTTCAATCGAGCCTTCCTTATGGGCTAACGCCTCTCTTTGTAAAGGAGAAATGACGTATTGCGCCAGCATTTTATTCTCTGTCAGACCGTCAATATACAGTAAACACGCCTTCCGTCTGCTGTCTCCAAAAGCAAATGAATAAAACATCATATCGTCGTTTTGTCCCCATTTTTTTTTTAATGCATCTAAGTTGTTCTGGAGATCAGAGTCGATGTGCATAGTTTTTCTCCTTCGTAAACAGATTGACGGTTTTTATTAATTTGTATCAAAAAAGGAGAATTATTCTTCTCAAGGAAAAGGCTGAAACAAAGCTTCTTTTCGACGTGATATAATATAAAGGAAGCGTTTTCTTAAAGGGGTTGTCAAAAGATGATGCTTTATACATATGTTGTCTTAGGAATAAGACAGCTTATACGGGCGTTTGTAAGGGGGGCGCACCGGGAAAATAATGATCAGCTATTTACAGGGGAGGGGTACGGATCATGACGCAATCACCGATTTTTCTAACGCCTGTTTTTAAAGAAAAAATCTGGGGCGGCACCGCTTTACGAGATATATTTGGATACGGTATTCCTTCCGAAACGACGGGGGAATGCTGGGCCATTTCCGGTCATCCAAAAGGACCGAGCACTGTAGTGAATGGCCCGTATAGAGGAAAGACATTGATCGAGCTTTGGGAAGAGCACCGTGAAGTATTCGGCGGCGTGGCGGGGGACCGATTTCCGCTTCTGACAAAACTCCTGGACGTGAAGGAAGATATGTCGATAAAAGTTCACCCTGATGATTATTATGCCGGAGAAAACGAAGAGGGAGAACTCGGCAAGACGGAATGCTGGTACATCATTGACTGTAAAGAAAACGCGGAGATTATTTATGGGCATACAGCCCGCTCAAAAACAGAACTTGTCACAATGATCAACAGCGGTGACTGGGAAGGCCTGCTGCGAAGAATCAAAATTAAACCTGGTGATTTCTATTATGTGCCGAGCGGAACGCTGCACGCATTGTGTAAAGGGGCACTGGTGTTAGAAACACAGCAAAATTCAGATGCCACATACCGGGTGTACGACTATGACCGGCTTGATCACAACGGGAGTCAGAGAGAGCTTCATTTTGCCAAAGCGGTCAATGCGGTCACAGTTCCTCACGTGGACGGGTATATAGATGAATCGACCGAATCAAGAAAAGGAATTACCATTAAAACGTTTGTCCAAGGGGAATATTTTTCGGTATATAAATGGGACATAAATGGCGAGGCTGAGCTGTCTCAGGATGAAGCCTTCTTGCTTTGCAGCGTGATTGAAGGAAGCGGTTCACTGATGTATGAAGACGAAACATGTCCGCTCAAAAAAGGCAATCACTTGATCTTGCCCGCTCAAATGCCCGATTTTACGATTAAAGGAACTTGTACACTGATCGTGTCTCATATGTAAACTTAATCTCACTTCGAGATTAAGTTTTTTTTATGAAAAAATGGAAGGGATTCACCTGTAAATGAAGTGTACGCGTGCCGATAAATAAACTAGTTTTATATACTCATTGAATATGAAAGAGGAGAAGGAATGAAAAAGAGATTAATCGCACCGATGCTTCTGTCCGCCGCGTCCCTTGCCTTTTTTTCCATATCCGGTTCTGCCGCACAGGCTGCAGCCTATAAGGACTACTCGATATATGAGATAGAACCGGCTAAAACGTTCAGTACAGAAAGCCAAGCCGCACAGGCAGCCGCCAAGCTGGAAAAAGACACTGGCTGGGATGCTTCTTATCAGGCTTCGGGCACAACAACGACCTACCAAATTTCCGCTGCTGGCATTCATAGCGAAGCAGAAGCGAAAGCAATACTGAGCGGACTCGCCAAACAGACAGCGATTTCAGGCAAGTCAAGTCCTGTCGGAAGCAAACAGCCGTATGTCACCATCACCTCAGGCGCCATTTCGGGTGAAAAGCAGGCAAACACATTGCTGGCCAAGCTTAAACAAGAGACGGGAGTGTCTGGCACTGTAAAAGCATCCGGAACAGCCCAGCCCTATGTGAACGTCATAACATCAGAAATCCCTGATGAGACAAAAGTGAAGGCGCTTATCCAGAGTCTGGCTAAGCAAACGGGAATTAAAAGCTCGTATCAGCCCGTCTCACATACGGTGTCTGTCACAACCATTCAGTCAGGCGCAATCGTTGGAGACAGCAAAGCAGAGCAGATCAAAAATGCCTTCCAAAAGGAATCGGGGCTTAAGGCTTCATTAAAAGAAACGGTGAAAGGACAAGCCTATTATACATTCACTACAGCCGCCGTATCAGGCGAAGCGAATGCCAAGAATCTATTAACTCAATTGAAACAAACCACCGGTATTACAGGAAGCTACAAGCCAATCAATCAAAAAACAACTGCTGAGACATATAATGTCCAATCAGCTTATTTCAAAGGGCTGAATACAGTCAAGGACGCCATCAGCCAAATCAAGAAAAACACCGGCGTATCCGGCAGTTATCAAAAGGTTGGCACAAGCACATCATATATTGTGAATATGAAGGGTTTAACGAAACAGCAGCTGCAAAAAGTGGACACCTTCTTTAAAAAGAAAAAGTGGCGCTGTACATCATCCAGCATCAAAAAAACGACAACATCTACAGCCTATCAAATAACGACAGCAAAAATTTTAGGCGAGAAGCAGGCAAACAAAGCCGCAGCCTTTTTTGTTCAGAAAAAAGTAAAGGCAGCGAAAAAAGCAACTGGAACAACAGCAGAAAACCAATATCAGCTCATCTCAGAAGAAACATCAGATCAAGTAAAAGTGACAAAGGGCTTGAACATATTAAAAAAACATCAGCTGAGTGTATCTGCGAAAACAATCAAAAAACAAATCGCTAACACGTTTACAATCACAACTGAATCTCTGCTTGGTACAGCCAAAGCCAATCAAGCACTTACATTCTTTCAATCGAATCACATATCAGCAACAAGCCAGAAAACCGGTCAGACCACAGCGAGCAGCTATCAAATGATAACTGAAGCCATCATCAGCCAAGAAGATATTGACCGTGTTTTAGCGTTTTTCAAACAAAATAATGCCGCCGGCACAACAGCTAAAACAGGCGAGACGGCATATACACAATACAAAATCGTAACAGCCCAGATCAGCAGCAAAACAGCATTAAACAATGGGGTAACCTATCTGAAAGCCCAAAGCTTAAGCCCGAGTTACACAACCAAGACCAATCGCCTTTATAAAATCAGCTTAAACGAACCGTTCACAGGTAACGATGCAGCTGCTGCGGCAGCAGCGAAGCTGAAACAATTATACGGATGGACATCATCTATCGTAAAAATCAAAAACGGGCCGCAAATCATGAAAACAAATTACAATCTCTCGCTTCGTGATATGGTCCAAAAACAAATGACAGTAAGCCCGCAAACAGACGGGGCGGCTTACGTATCGCTCACTTATATTCATACAGCAACTTCAACAGTCACAGCTGACGTACTGAATATCCGGTCAACGCCGGCAGTCATCCCGACGAACGTAATTGGCCAATTTAAAAAAGGCGATAAGGTGAAAATCATCGGCCAGACAAACGGCTGGGCCAAAATCAATTTGGGCTGGCGAAACGCAAGCAGTGATGAAGTGGTTCAATACGTGGATCCGAATAAATTTTCCAGAGACAGCAAATACTATTTCCAATTTCTCAAGCTGTCACAGGCAGCCGGGCTCAGCATCACTGAAGTCAATCAGAAAGTGCTTGCGGGTAAAGGCGTTCTGACAGGGAAAGCAAAGGCATTTATCGATGCCGCCAAACAATACGGCATCAACGAGCTCTATTTAATCTCACACGCTCTTCTTGAAACAGGAAACGGAACATCCGATTTAGCCAACGGCTTAACCTATAACGGAAAAACTGTATATAACATGTACGGAATAGGCGCATACGACAGAAATCCGAATTACTACGGCGCTAAATACGCGTACGAACAAGGCTGGTTCACACCAGAAGCGGCCATTATCGGCGGGGCCAAATTCATAGGCTCTTCATATATTCACAACACAGCCTACAACCAGGACACACTATACAAAATGAGATGGTCAGCCACAGCGGCACACCAATACGCAACCGACATCGGCTGGGCGTACAAACAAGTAAACCGCATGTACAGCCTGTATTCATTGCTGGACGGTTATACGCTTTACTTTGATGTTCCGGAATACCAATAAAAAAACCACCTTTTGCGTTTGCAAAAGGTGGTTTTGCTTATCTTTTAAGGACTTTATCGTCTAATGGCTCCTCTTCCTGAGGAAAGACAATTTGATCGATCACACGTTCACTTGCTTTTCCGTCAAGATCGTCGAAGAAATAATGAACAAATGAATCAATTTGCTCAAAGTTATACTTCTCTTCCTTTATGATCGAAATCATTTGATCAGACGTTTTCGCAAGCGGACCAGGAATAAAGTCAAAGTAATCGTAATAGAAATCACGTTTGCGAATATAATCATCTACATCATAGCTAAAGAAGATCATCGGTTTATTTAATAAAGCATACTCAAAGCACACAGAAGAGTAATCTGTAATCAGAACATCTGTTACGAGCAATAGCTCATTGATTTCCCTAAACGAAGAGAAATCATAAAAGAAATCACTGTACTGATAAGGAATATTGGCATCGTTTCGAACGAATGGATGAATCTTAAATAAGAAGATATACTCATCCTTTAACTCATGATACAGACGGTCAAAATCAAGCACTTCAAAAGGATAATGAGCGGATTGCTGACCGTTTCCGCGGAAGGTTGGTGCAAAAAGAATGACCTTCTTGTCCTTCAGAAACGGATATTCCGTATAAAGACGTTCTTTTACAAATGCCTTCTTCGCTTCATCAAAGAAAAAGTCTGTTCGCGGTACGCCTGTAGCGATGACGTTCTCTATATCTACGCCGAAGCCCTCTGCATAATGTTTTCGTATATTCTCAGAGCTGACAATCACCTTGGTGTAGTTTCTATGGTTTTTCGAATGCGGCGACGGTCCTCCTGGCAACCCGATTCGGCTGTAGCCGAATGTCTTAAAGGCGCCGACAGCATGCCATAGCTGGACAAGATCCGCATTTTTACGGATTTTTAGCGGATAAATAATCGGATAAAAATCATCTATAAAAATGATTTTGCTTGTCGCAAAATGATAGGCCATTGACATTAATTCAGACAGGCTTTTTCTGTCTCGAATGCTGCTCTTTAAGAAAAATTTGAAATCAAAATTTTCTTCGCGCTTTAGCAGTTCTTCATAAACAAATTCGAAGTTGCCTGTCAAATCAAGCCGGCTGTCAGAAGCAAAGACGATCTTATTGGACTTAATCGGCAGCAGGCGGAACACATCATAAGCAAAATGAAATAAGCTCGTATTCAGCTTGCGTAAAAATCGGTTCGCTTCTTTTCCAGTATCCAGCTCCAAAAGGCTCGGATCAATTTCCTGCAGCTTGTTGCAAGACAAGTTAATCGTCTTTTCGCCCTCATCATAGTTAACAATTAAATTGAATTTCATCAGCTTTTTAGCAGAATGAAATTCCATTTTTGTGGCATATACATCATTAGAGAGGAAATTGCTGACGTTTCCGACCGTATGCACTTCCTGGTGTTTTACATTTTGGTCATCTACAGCTTCAATTTCCAGAAACAGCTTATACTCGCCCTGCGGAAGCGGCTTGTCATTCATCAGCTTAGAAAAGTTAATCTGCTGTGAAAATCCTGCCCACTTATAGCCCCCAGGCACATTTGAAGTATCAATCGACAGCTGATCTACCGGAACATCCCGCAGTGAAACAGCTGTAAATAAAACACCGTTGTTCACCAATAATAAACGTTTTCGAACCTGATCCTCTTTTTGAAGAGGCAGGCCCTTGATGTACATATAACCCGCAATTTTAAGAATTGATCCATTCCAAGAAAACTCAGAAATTTTTCTGACAGGGACTTGCTGGTTTTCTTCAATTCGCTTGGTTTTATCGAAAAGAGAAAAAACCCTGTTATCTGTCGAATGGACAATGACAGATGTATCTTCTGTTTTCGTTCTCTTTTTTGATCTGAAAAGTCTGTTCTTAATCTTTCTGGCCAGCTTCACTTTGTACCTCACTTTCTCCTAATCGGCACCAGATGTTAAAAATGATGAAATAAAATCGGCTACTCGCTCTGAAGATTTGCCGTCCTGATGGGTAATAAATGTTTGCGAAAAAGCCTCAATCCGCTTCGTATCAGCCTCGTGATCACTCTCGATATCGTGTACAAGCGATGGAACATCTTTCGAAATCGGCCCGGGAACAAACGATTCAAACGGATAGTAGAAATCACGTTCTTCCAAGTAGTCTTCTAAATCCGGGCAGTAAAAATACATCGGACGTTTCAGCAGGCTGTATTCGAAAATGACTGAAGAATAATCGGTTATCAGCCCATCGGAGATTGCCATCAAATCGTACAAAGAGTACGAATCGGTTAAATCCAGCACAAAATCATCCTCTTCCGTGTGCGCATGCTTGCGCATATACGGATGAAGATGGAGCATCACGACATAATCTTTATGGTTTAGCGCCGATTTTAATTGTAGCAGATCAAGCGGGGTAGCGTCACCCTCTTGATGATGTCCGCTGCCTCTAAAAGTAGGAGCATACAAAAGCTTTTTCTTATGCTTAAGTTCCGGATAAACCCGATGAAACTCATCCAGTACATGGCGAATATGATCCTTATGATAAAAATAATCCGTTCTTGGAATGCCAAGCGGCAAAATCTGCTTTTGCTCCATTTGAAAAGCTTCGGCAAAATGCGGCACGGCATCAGGTGCACTGACAACAGCATAATCATAGTTAGAATGCACGGGAACAATCTTCAGGTAATCAGAAGAAGGACCAAACGGCTTGTCCACAATGCTGTAGCCGAATTTTTTAAACGCGCCGCAAGCATGCCAAAGCTGGATGGCGACAGTTTCCTTTCGTTTTGGCACAACATACAAAGGAAAATAATAATCATCTAACAAAAGCACACGACATGTGGCAAGGTGATATAACGAGCTGAAAAGATGAAGCAAATATGCAGCTCGTCCGATCAGCCCCTTATCCATCTTGCGTAAAAGCAGGGTGATGCGAAGAGACGGATCTTGCTTCAGCTTTTCATAAACACCTTTAAAATTATCACTTAAATGATCTTCACGATAGGAAGCGATGACAACTTTGTTGTGCTGTACTGGCAATAAGGCGCTCAATAGTTTATAAGAGGTGCTGAATACTCCTTTTACGATTCGTGTAAGGAATGTTTTCACTGTTTAAATGTCCCATTCAATAACAGTTTTTCCCCAAGATGAAGTCAAATCTGCTTCAAACGCGTTAGTAATTTCCTCAATACTGCGTACTGGGAAGCGTCCGCCTACTAATGTTTCTAAATAATCAACGACTTCAGGGTATTGAGCTAAAAAGTCGACAGTACGGGCAAAATCCTCGCGTCCGCTGCGGCTGCTGCCGATCAGCGTAATTCCTTTTTCAAGCACCATTCTCGTTTCAATTTCAACAGGGTATTCTGACACGCCTAAGAGCGCTACACACGCTTCGGGATGAACTTGGGCAATGATCTGATCAATTGCGCTTTCACTGCCGCGTCCGCCTACACATTCAAAGGCATGGTCGATTTTGACATCCTCAGGAATGTCGTTAATTTGATATGCTGCGTCAACAAAAGAAAAATGATCAAGCTTGTAAGGCGTTTTTCCGAAAATAAACACTTTGCTGTCTGGATATTTCTTCTTCAGAAGAAGCGTCATGATAAATCCGAGATTTCCGTCTCCCCATACACCGAATGTGTCACGCTTCTTATGCGCCATACGCTCAAATCGGGAAAGCGCATGAACTGCAATCGTAATAAGCTCAGTAAAAGCTGCGACATGCGGATTAATGCTGTCCGGAAGTTCAACGAGCCGATCCGGCGCCATGAACATATAATCCTGCATAAATCCATCATAGCCGCTTGAACGGAACCTGCTGGAACGCAGGTAATTCTCCGCAATGACCTCATGCTCTTCAACCGGTGTATTCGGCACCATAACAACCCGGGTTCCGACTTTAAATGTGCCTGTCGGATCAAACATGACTTTTCCGATTCCTTCATGGATGAGAGCCATCGGCAATTTTTTATCCATGGCTTCTTTGCCGCGTGAACCAGTATAATAGCGCTGGTCGGCAGCACAGATGGATAAATGGGTGGGCCGGATGACGACCTTATCTGAGTGGACAACTTTATCTTTATACGTCACTTCAAATTGTCGGGCAGAAACTAAACGATACGTTTGATTAATCATTGTGAAATTCGCTCCTGTAAAATGGCATTAGCCACTTTTAAGTCATATGGTGTCGTTACTTTAATATTAAAGACTTCACCGCGGACCAGCTTCACTTTTTCACCTGCTAACGAACAGATCTTACATGCGTCAGTCAGGACAGCTTTTTGTTCATCTGACAGCTTGTTATAAAGCTCGACCAATTTGCTGATCCGAAAGCTTTGCGGGGTTTGCCCTTGGTACATGTTATCGCGGACAGGGATATCAGAAATGAATTCCTGGTCTTCTGAAGCAATAATCGTATCAATGGCAGAGATCACAGTATCCACCGCACCGTATTGAAGAACCGCATCAATATTTTCATCAATAATGCGATGAGTCAGAAATGGACGCACAGAATCATGAGTAATGATCACGTCATCATCCTGAATGCCGAATTCTTTTTCAATATAGCGGATGCCGCTCATAATAGACTCATTACGGTCGCTGCCGCCTTCAACGACAACCAGGCGATCATTAGGCCCCATGAATTTTTTTAAAATGTCTTTTGTATGGTTAATCCACTCTTTAGGTGAAACGATTAAAATCTTATCAAAACGGTCATTTAATAAAAACTTTTCAACCGTATGAATGATAATAGGGCGTTTATTTAACGGCAAAAACTGTTTTGGCATATTGACGTTCCCCATGCGGGAACCTTTTCCACCGGCTAGAATCTCAGCATAAATCATAAAATGACTCCTTCCTTACTACAACTCATAATGTTTTATAAAAGGTTTTCATATTATTTGCAATACCGATCTCTATTATATATAGGGATCAGTATAATTTCTCGTTTATATAGCTTAAAAGCTGTTTACTGGCATTCCCTCTAGAGTATTCATTCCATTCACGTGAAAAGCGCTCTACTTCTGATTGGAGCTTGTCCATATCTTTCAGCTGGTCCAAGAGCATTCCAGAATCACAGCAAGGAACCCCGGGGATCACCTCTGCATAATTCCGAATTAAACCGCGGGTTCTGTTGTAATCCTCCAAATCATACGTATAAAACAAAATGGGTTTGTCCAGCAATGCGAATTCAAAAGGGACAGAAGAATAATCCGATATTAACAGATCGCTCATTTTCAAAAGGTCTGCAAGAGGGAGAGCTGACACATCTTTTATCCACGCACTATCTTCAGGTAATTCAGCAGATTGCTTCATAACAGGATGAAGTTTTACCGCAAGTAAATATTCTTCTTTTAATTCATGCTGCAGCTGCTTTTCTGAAAACGGCAGAGAAAAGCTTTCGAACTGTCGGTCCCTAAAGGTCGGCGCATACAGTATAATTTTTTTCTCCGCCGGCAGATGATATTTGCTTTTAAGATCATTGCTGCTTTCCCGCGTCTCATTGTAAGCATCAGTTAAAGGCACACCAAACCGAAGAAATGGATCACCTTTTATGTCGAAAGATTCCTTGAATATGTCAGCCATATGTTCAGAACCGACGACAATCCGGTCAAATGAAGCATACACTTTGCGAAAGCGGCTTATATCAGACCGCGAACGGTTCTGTGTGTTGATGTCCTTTAACCCAAATCTCTTAAATGCCCCGTTTGCATGCCAAACTTGGATACACTCGATCTCAGACCTGCTGGCCAGAACGGTCGTCAAAATAAAATAGTTATCAACAATCACAGTCTTACTGCTCAGCATAGAAAAGACCGCTTTACATATATGAAGCGGGTGTTTTTCGTTAATAACCGAAACAGTAAGTGAAGGAAATTCTTTTTCCAGCGACTTGGCATGCTGGGTCAGCAGCACATGAATGGGAAATGAAAAGTGTCCCTTCTGGTATTCCTTTAATAGTGCACGGGCATTATCAGGAAAGGAAACCAGAAGCGTCACTTCATTGCCCGGTTTGACCCAAAACAGCAATGTGCCAATGGTTTTGATGAACAAATAATAAAATAACGCAATCCAGGATTTCAATCTGTCATCACTTCAAAAGGGCTGTCACAGATTGTCCTCGAGCTCAGCGAAAGATTCATGCATTTCATTACATACCATAGCTCCTTTAAGCCGATTACAGATGGCGTGACTGATCTTTGACCTGCCCCGTATATTGCGGCTTTGCTGCAGCTCGTTCATGCTTCAGCACGGCTGTAACATACTTAGGAATGCTCAGCATTCTTCTCCAGCGCGCAGGATTGGTGATCAGCCTGTACATCCATTCAAGATGGAAACGGATAAAAAATGACGGCGCTCTTTTGACATTGCCGCTGAACACATCAAAGCTTCCGCCCAGCCCTGCAGCAACAGCCTGAGGGAATAAATGGCGGTATTGATGGATAAAGAACTCCTGATTAGGATAACCTAACGCAACAAATACCATATCTGGATTTGCGGCCGCAATCTGGTCCGCCACCTCACGTTGATCCTTCACATAGCCGTCAGAGTATCCGGCAATTTCAATCCCTGGATAATCACGTTCGACGCGCTCAATTGTCTGTGCAATGACATGCTTAGCCGCACCGTAAAAGAAAACCCGCTTTTTCTTTTGATTTGCTTTATCCAACAGCGACGTAAACAAATCATAACCGGCAATTCTGGATTGAAGCGGCTTCCCGATTAACTTCGAAACCATCACAACACCAATGCCATCCGGCAAAATAAAATCAGCAGACGAAAGAACCGCTTCATAACGCGGATTCTGCATCGCTTCAAATCCGATTTCAGGATTCGCTGTTACGATGAACGCACCTCTATTTTGGTCCAAATATGACGTTTCTAAATGTGATACAAATGAAGTTAGTTCACCGTCTACAAAATCTAATTGATTAATGGGTTTTGTTTGCATCGTAACCAACCCTCCTTTTCATCTATATGTCTATAAAAAACACGTGCCATTCGTATAGTTTCATTAAAGCCTCTTTGCCTGAAAACATCTTACTCTATCTTACCACAAAAATCTTTAGGAACTTTTAACATTCACATTACAATTCCTTCACGTTTTGACGATGAATTAATATGAGGAGGGCGTACAGAATAAATGACGCAGCAGAAAGAAAATCGTTTCGTTTAAAAACGTGACAAAAGAATCAATTTTTCCGCAAAAGAAAACTTGTTATAATGGGGATAGTTGAGACAATAGTCCTGTGAATTTTATACATCAATACAACGGTAATACCAAAAAATGCTGGTGATTGACATTTTTAAAGTGCCTTAACTTTTATAGGAACTTATGCTATTATTGTTCAATATTAAAGGTACGTGAAAATTATGTCGAAATTATAAACAATCTGTTAAAGGTTTTGGTTTTTTTCTGTTACTCTCAGTTGAAAACGCTTGGAAGGTGATGTTATCTAATGAAGAAAGTGATAACGTACGGAACATTTGATTTATTTCACTACGGACATATGAAGCTGCTGGAAAGAGCAAGAGATCTGGGTGACTATTTAATTGTAGGATTATCTACAGATGA
The DNA here is from genome assembly GCF_040784915.1 of Bacillus vallismortis. Lineage (GTDB taxonomy): Bacteria > Bacillota > Bacilli > Bacillales > Bacillaceae > Bacillus > Bacillus subtilis_G. Next base: position 3,717,862 of record NZ_CP160797.1, on the reverse strand, counting down.
ATTTAATCTTCAAAAACAAAAAAAATCGCATCATTCATTTGAACATCGAAAGTTCATTTTAGAAACGATCGATTTTGTTAACGAAGTCATTCCCGAAAAAAACTGGGAACAAAAAATCTCAGATATCCAAAAGTATAAAATCGACACATTTGTCATCGGCGATGACTGGGAAGGGAAGTTTGACTTCTTAAAGGAATATTGTGAGGTCGTTTACCTTCCAAGAACAGAAGGCATTTCAACTACCCAGATCAAAAAAGACATGGCTAGTTTATAGAAGTACTAACTAAAAGAGGCTTGAAGTAAATTTCAGTTGCTTCTTTTTTTCTTGTTTGCGCAAAGGATAAATTTTTCACTCTTTAAGGAGTTCATGATGAAATCTTTTATTTTAAAAAAATGCAGAAGTTCATTAATTAGGGTCTATTCAGTCCTTTTTAAGATTTTTGCTCTTCTGCCAAGAAACAACAAACTCATTTTATTTGAAAGCTATTCTGGAAAACAGTTTAGCTGCAACCCCCGAGCAATCTACGAATATTTACAGGAAAATAAAGATCAATATGATTATAAATTGATATGGAGTATTGATAAACGGTATTTATCGGCATTAGACGGCGTTGATGCTCCATATATCAAAAGGTTTTCTCTTAAGTGGACTTGGTACATGGCTACAGCGAAATATTGGATTACAAACAGCCGGCTTCCTTTATGGATTCCAAAACCCAAAAACACACTGTATATACAAACGTGGCACGGCACTCCGTTAAAAAAACTTGCCAATGATATGGACGAAGTGCACATGCCCGGAACGACAACTGAAAAGTATAAACAGAATTTTCTGCAGGAAGCAAATAAATGGGATTTTTTAATTTCTCCTAATGCCTATTCGACTGAAATTTTTAAACGAGCATTTCAATTTAAAAAACAAATCTTAGAAACTGGTTATCCGAGAAATGATTATTTATTTTCGCCAAAAACAAATGACGAGAAAAATGATATAAAACAAAAGCTTGGTATGGATATAAATAAAAAAGTTATTTTATATGCGCCTACTTGGCGGGATAATTTATATCATAAAAAAGGCGCTTATAAGTTCGATATACATTTGAATTTGAAAAAACTAAAAGAACATCTAGGTGAAGAATATGTTGTCATACTTCGAATGCATTATTTAGTAGCTGATGTTATTGACTTAGAGGGCTTAGAAAACTTTGCATATGACCTGTCTATGTATAAGGATATCCGTGAACTATATTTTGTTTCAGATATCTTAATTACTGATTACTCTTCTGTATTTTTTGATTTTGGGTCACTTAAGAAACCTATTATCTTTTTTGTTCCCGATATTGATATATACAGAGATAAATTAAGAGGGTTTTATTATAATTTTGAAAGTGAAGCTCCTGGACCGTTATTGATGACCACAGAGGAAGTTATTAAATCTGTTGATGATGTGGGAAATTTCGCTTACAGTACTAACGATAAATATCAGAAATTTCATAGCAAGTTTTGTTATTTAGAAGCAGGCGAGTCAACAAAGAGAGTTGTAAAAACGCTTTTTGGATAAAAGATAATTCAGCAAGCACAGAAAGGCGAGACTTAATGGACTACGGCATATATTTAATAAAGGTGAAAGTTGAAAATGAAAATATCTTATTTGATCTGAAGTGTGAAAAAAAAGATTTTTATGATCACTTTTTCAGTAGGATAGAGAATGTTGTTCTTGCAACTTCTAACAGGCATATAGATCTCTTATCGAACATCTCTTTACTTAGCGATGAAGGCATTATGAAAGTTGTTATCCCATTAGATGAGCTTAAGTCTTGTTCTGATAAAACAGTTTTTAAATTAAAACTTATTTTAGATAGAGATGAAATTTTTATTGATATCCTAAATCAGTTAAATGATACTTTTAAACTGGTTATTGACGGGTCTGTGCTAGAGTTGGCTCCTCAAGTGGATGGAAATTTAATCGTAAATAAAACAAGCCTTTCCGAATCGGCTTTTGTAATAGAAAATGTCGAAATGTCAGCAAATTGCACGACTTTTATTGGATCTCATACATTTTTATTTTTAAATAGCACAGTCAAATCCATAAATTGTTATTTAGAAAACGAAGCAACAAAAGAACAATTAATAATACCGAAGAGCTCTTTAGTACTTTCAGAAGACTCAAGTTTTGAAATATCCTTAACACTGAAGGATTATCCTTTATATCAAGGGAATTGGTATTTTTATACTGAAGTTAAGGTAGGTAAATATCAGTTTGCAGTTAAAATAAAAACTGATATTAATACTGCATTACAAACAAAAGAGATGTTTACTGAAAATGGCCAACTCTTTGTTCATAATGTTTTCCAGACTCAAAATAAAGAATTGCTAATTCACATTTCTCAATTTGATGAACAGTTAATTCAGACTAAAATTCATCATTTAAGCATCGATAATAATGATCTTCATTTAAATTGTAAGATTACCCCAAATGAAGACGAACAGATTTTTATTAAACAGTTAGTTTTTCTCAATAGAAAAACTGAAGATAAGCACATAATTCGTCTGCAGGAAAAAGATTATAATAACGGCTTTTTACAGGTAAGTGTTCCTTTATTAACACAACGCTTTTTTGAAACTGATGGAATATGGGATGTTTATCTAGAGTTCGATACAAATGGATTAACAGTAAGTCAAAGATTATCATTTGATTCAGAAATTGATAAATCTACGGGTAAATTTATCAGTCTGCCAAAAACCATTTACAATTCTAATGGATTCATAAAAAGAGCACGTATGTATGCTACTTTAGATAACAACTTAGCGGTTCTAATAAAAGATTCAGCAATTTATGGAGAAATATCTTATATACATCATGATGGTGTTGATTTAATAGTTAAAGGTTCTATAGAGGTTTTAGATAAGGAATTTGAAATTAAAAACGTTTTTTTAGCTAATGAAAGTGAGCAGAAAATTCATTTTATTAATAACCTAGAAAAAACTTCTTCTTGTTGGCATTTTGAGAGCAGGCTTAACATAAAGAAAACAGATATAGAGGCAATGAATCATTATTTTATTTTTGATTTTTATATTTCAATTCTTGTAAAGGATCAAGAATATGCTGTAAAACTGAAGTCGAACTTAGACGATATTTTAGACAAATCACAATCTCATGTTTATCCGGAGTTTGTAATTAAAGATATAAAACCGTTCTCAATACAGCCCAAATTTAATCAATTAAATGAATTATCATTTGTTTTTTCTTCATATATTAACGCTGAATGCACAGATATAATCAGCAAAAATAAAGAAATAGAAATTCATTTGGCTATTGAAAAAAAGAATTTGATATACGAAAAAATATATTTGAAGTTAAAAGATAAGAATAGCCGCTCTGTTCTGCTTGAACCTTCGTTAAAACGGGAGCAGCAAGACTATAAAGAATTTGTGTTTTTATTAAGTAAAAACGAAGTTGAAAGTTATGGCTTGGAAAAACAAATGCAATACGATATCGGTCTGTGTTTATTAATTAATAATAAGTATGTTGAGTCATCAATAAAAATAAAAGATTTAAAACTAATAAATAGTAAGTCAACATTTAAATCTGGTGCAATTAAAATTAATAAGTCTCTCTTTTTGTCTGCTTTTATTGATAAAAGAAACGCTCTTTTAAAGCTAGAAATGAGAGATATAAAGGCTACTGAAAAGAAATCGGAAAAAATAAGGTTTCTAATTGCAGGACTAATTGCAAAAGTTTTAAAACCTTTTGTTAATAAACCAGTGTGGTTTGTTGGAGAGAATTTAGGAGAAGTCGCGCAGGATAATGGGTTTGCATTTTTTGAATACTGTGTTCGAAATAAAAATCAAGAAAAATACTATTATGTAAGTAAGAAAGATAATAAAAATCCTGATAACATTTCGAAATATCCGAAAAACATTTTAACCTATGACAGCTTTAAACATCTCGTATTTTATCATTTAAGTAAATATTTAATTGTAAGTCATGGTATAAGAGATGTTATTCCCAGTGTCATTCATAATAAAATGAGTGAAAACCCAAAAGAAGTCATCTATTTGCAGCATGGCATAATTGCAATGAAAAAATTGAGCTTTAATAGAAAATCATATAACAGTAAAATTAGAAAGTTTGTCGTTTCATCTGATCACGAAAAGCACATTTTAGTAAAGGAAATGAATTTTAAAAAAGATCAAATAATGGTTACAGGACTATCGAGATTTGATACATTGATTGACAACAGTAAAATGGTGAATTCCAAACAAATACTCCTTATTCCGACTTGGAGAGAGTGGATTGATGACTTTACAAGTTCCGAATTCTATCTCAATTACAGTGGATTTTTAAATAATAAGAAATTGCATAAACTTTTAGAAGACAAGAATATTATATTGAAGTTTTTTATGCATATAGAACTGCAGAAAAAATATAGTAATTATTTTAAAGATCTGCATAAAAACATAAAATTAGTAAAAGTCGGAGAAGAGAGCGTTAAAAGTCTTGTAAGTGAAAGCTCTTTAATGATAACGGATTATTCAAGCGTAGCTTTTGATTTTAATTATCTGGAAAAGCCTGTTGTCTTCTATCAATTTGATTTACCTGACTATTTACATTACAGAGGGTCTTATGTCAATTTAAAAACAGATCTATTCGGTCAAACAGCTTATACAGATGAAAGCTTATTGGAAATCGTTCAAAAGCAAATTGAAAATGATTTTAAGTATGAGAAAAAATATAAAGTGAAATCAAAGAAATTCTATAAGTATCAGGATAAACAAAATTCAGAACGTATTTATAACCAAATAAAAATGCTTAAATAGGAAAGGAGGAAAATATAGTGAAAATTACTTTTTTGGTTTACAATATTTATGGCATGGGTGGTACAGTGAGGACTGTTGCCAACACAGCTAATTATTTAGCTGCCCAAAACTATGATGTTGAAATTATAAGTGTTAGAAGAACTAGGGGTAAACCTATGTTTGATATAGACAAGAGGATTAAACTAAACCCAATATTTGATGCTAGAAGAGGAAAGCTCTTTGGTAAAAACACTCCTTTATACAAGAAAATCATTAAAAGAATTTTAATGAAGATACCAAGTGTGTTTATTGATAAAAATGAAGATCTATATCATATGTTTAATTTATTTGTAGATCTTAAAATTCTAAAAAAACTTTCAGAAATTAATCAAGGTGTACTTATAACGACTATTCCATCTTTTAATTTCTTGGCTGCTAAATTTGTTAATCGTAATGTCATTAAAATTGGCCAAGAGCATAAGTACTTTGGCGGGTATGAAAAGTCAATTCAAACGAAAATCAGAAAGTATTATAAACAGCTGGATGCTCTAACATGTTTAACTGATGCAGAGATTAATGATTATAAGCGCCTTCTAAATAACCATTCCACAGATTTATATAAAATAGAGAATGCAACACACATGCCAAAAGAGAGCTCAAACCTTGTCGAAAAAACAGTCATTGCTGCTGGGAGATTTGTTCATGAAAAAGGGTTTGACCTATTGATTGAAGCATTTGAAAAAGTGGCCCAAGAATATCCAGAATGGAAATTAAAGATTTTTGGTGATGGTGTGGAGAAGGATTCATTACGTCAAATGATATTTGATAAGAAGTTGTATAATAATGTTTTTTTAATGCCAAAAACAGATAATATTATCAAGGAGATGTCCAATTCCTCAATATATGCATTGAGTTCAAGAAATGAATCATTTGGGATGGTTATCATTGAAGCTATGTCGGTAGGGGTTCCTTGTGTTAGTTATTCTTGTATTGGTCCTGCTGAAATTATCAAAGATGGTGAAGATGGGGTATTAGTCAAAAGAAACGATGTAGACAAGCTAGCCGAATCTTTAACTACTATAATAAAAGAAGATAGTTTGAGGAAATCAATGGGCAGGAATGCTAAGGAAAATGTGAAAAGATACTCATTTGAAGTTGTAGGATCAAAGTGGGAAAATCTTTTGCATGAGCAAGAATTTAAAAAAAACAAAACTCCTTTAAAAAAGGTCTATTCTCAAATTGAGGTACAATAAAGCAGTAGTTAGTATTTCGAGACAAATATCTCGAAATACTTTTTTGTTTACTATAGCTATAATTAAATGAAAATGAAATGTGAATTTTTTTACTGACCTTAAACCTGCTATGATGTGAAAAAAAACTTATTATCTGTTACAATATTCACCGGTGCTTTCAAATTTCTTTAACCGAAAGATCCAAAAAATCATTTAAGTCTAAGGAAGATAAATAATGAATGCATTAGTAAGAATCGTAAAAGAGCAAGTGACATCGTTTCCTTTAATTTTGCGCTTGGCTTCGTATGAGACAAAGTCTCAGTATCAGATGAATTATCTTGGTGTATTATGGCAGTTTTTAAATCCTCTCATTCAAATGCTGGCGTACTGGTTTGTATTTGGTATGGGGATTCGCAACAGTAAGCCAATTTTAACGGGTGTCGGAGAAGTGCCTTTTATTGTTTGGATGCTGGCTGGTTTGATTCCATGGTTTTTTATTAGCCCAACTATACTTGATGGATCAAACAGTGTGTTTAAACGGATTAATATGGTCGCGAAGATGAATTTTCCGATCAGTTCACTGCCTTCTGTTGTGATTGCTTCAAATTTATTTAGTTATTTTGTGATGATGGGCATCTTTTTGATCGTACTTTTGACTAACGGAATTTATCCAAGTTTACATTGGATACAATATATTTACTACTTAGCCTGTATGATCATTTTTATGTTTTCATTCAGTTTGTTTAACTCGACGATAAGTGTACTGGTACGCGACTACCAATTTTTGCTGCAATCCGTAACAAGATTGTTGTTCTTTTTACTTCCGGTTTTTTGGAATATCTCGGAGCAGCTTGGGAAAAATCACCCGAACCTTCTGCCAGTGCTTAAGCTGAACCCGATTTATTATCTGATAGAAGGGTTCCGGAATACATTTTTAGACGGGCAATGGTTCTTCCAAGACATGAAATACACACTTTATTTCTGGCTGTTCACCTTCCTTTTATTGTTAGTAGGTTCTATCCTGCATATGAAATTCAGAGACAAGTTTGTTGACTTTCTTTAATACGTAAGGAGATTGTACGATGAAACTAAAAGTTTCGTTTCGAAATGTTTCAAAGCAGTATCATTTATATAAAAAACAATCGGACAAGATAAAAGGATTGTTTTTTCCGGCTAAGGATAATGGTTTTTTTGCTGTGCGGAATGTCTCCTTTGACGTGTATGAGGGAGAGACAATCGGCTTTGTAGGGATAAACGGGTCAGGAAAATCGACCATGTCTAACCTGCTGGCTAAAATTATTCCGCCGACCAGCGGTGAAATTGAAATGAACGGCCAACCGTCGCTGATTGCGATTGCGGCCGGTTTAAATAATCAATTGACGGGCCGGGATAATGTCCGGCTCAAGTGTTTGATGATGGGGTTAACCAATAAAGAAATTGATGATATGTATGACAGTATTGTGGAATTTGCCGAGATTGGCGATTTTATTAATCAGCCGGTTAAAAACTATTCCAGCGGTATGAAATCGCGTCTTGGTTTCGCGATCTCCGTGCATATCGACCCTGACATTTTAATTATTGACGAAGCGCTCTCCGTAGGGGACCAAACGTTTTATCAGAAGTGTGTAGATCGAATCAATGAGTTTAAAAAGCAAGGAAAAACCATTTTCTTTGTCAGCCATTCCATCGGCCAGATTGAAAAGATGTGTGACCGCGTCGCTTGGATGCACTACGGCGAGCTTCGTATGTTTGATGAGACAAAAACGGTTGTCAAAGAGTATAAAGCGTTTATTGACTGGTTTAATAAGCTGTCGAAAAAAGAAAAAGAAACATATAAAAAAGAGCAAACGGAAGAGCGGAAGAAAGAAGATCCTGAAGCGTTTGCCCGTTTCCGCAAAAAGAAGAAAAAGCCGAAATCACTAGCTAATGCAGTTCAAATTGCTATTTTGTCTATCTTGACGGTCTTTACTGCAGGAACAATGTTTTTTAACACCCCGCTTCGTACCATTGCTTCGTTTGGCGCTATTCCGCAAAACGAAGTGAAGAACCATCATGGTGATGCAAAGGGCAAGACAGAGAAACAATTAACCGCAGTCAATAAACAAGGGTTTATTGCAGATGAAAAAGCGTCGGTTTATAAGGATCAACCTTTGAAACAGAAGGCTGACATTACACTGCCATTCGGTACCGAGGTGAAGGTAGCTGCAAAAGGAAAACAAGCAGTGAAAATAAAGTTTAACGGGCAGCCTTATTTTGTAAAGCAGAGCGCTGTTGCAACAAACGTAAAACATGCTGAGTTGCAGGCAGCGGCCTTTACGCCTTATGTTCCGCAAAATGCGGCTTCTTCCTATGAATACTTCCTGAAATTCCTGGGAGACAGCAGCACCAACATCCAATCGAAATTGAATGGATATACTGTAGGAGATACGGCTGACGGCAGAAAGACGCTGGATTTTGATTATGAAAAAATCAGCTATGTGCTGGAGAATGATAAAGCATCTGAGCTTATCTTTCACAACATTTCTCCTGTTACTCCGGCGTCACTATCTTTAAGTGACAGTGATGTATTGTATGACAGCAGCAAAAATCGTTTTCTTGTGAATACAGATGATCAGGTTTTTGCAGTTGATAACGAAGAGCGTACGCTGACACTGATGTCGAAATGAAAAAAGGCTATTGGATGAATGTCCAATAGCCTTTTTGCTTAAATTTCTTCTTTGTTTAATAAACCTTCCATAAATGGAACGAGCTGATCGCGAAGCTCTTTATCCTGCATCGCAAACTCAAGAGTTGTTGTGATAAAGCCAAGCTTTTCACCAACATCATAACGCTTGCCTTCAAAATCGTAAGCAAACACTCTTTGAATTTCATTCAGTTTTTGAATGGCGTCTGTCAGCTGGATTTCTCCGCCGGCACCAACTTGCTGCTCTTCTAAGTACATGAAAATCTCAGGTGTGAATACGTAACGGCCTAAGATGGCAAGGTTAGAAGGTGCTGTGCCTTTAGGCGGCTTCTCAACGAAGTTTTTCACCTGATAACGGCGGCCTTCGCTTGTCAGCGGGTCGATAATGCCGTAGCGGTGTGTTTCTTCTTCAGGCACCTGCTGAACACCGATAATAGAAGAAAGTGTCTTATCGTATTCGTCCATTAACTGACGCAATCCTGGTGTTTCTGCCTGAACAATATCGTCTCCGAGTAGGACCGCAAACGGCTCATCGCCGATAAAGTTGCGCGCGCACCATACAGCGTGTCCGAGTCCTTTAGGCTCTTTTTGGCGGATATAGTGGATATCAGCCAGATTAGTAGCTTTTTTCACTTTTTCAAGGAGTTCCATTTTGCCTTTTTCTTCCAGGTTTCTTTCGAGCTCAGGAGAGTAATCAAAATGATCCTCAATCGCACGCTTGCTTTTTCCTGTTACGATAATAATATCCTCAATACCGGCTTCAACAGCTTCTTCAATTATATATTGAATGGTAGGCTTATCAACGATAGGAAGCATTTCTTTCGGCATTGCTTTCGTAGCCGGCAAGAATCTCGTTCCGAGACCCGCGGCAGGGATGATGGCTTTACGTACTTTTTTCAATTTCAAAGCACCTTCCTTAAGAACAGATTTAGGGTTCAGCTTTTTTGAATGCTGAGTATTTAAAAGGTTTGAGTTTCTTTTCTCATGAATACCCTATTTTCATTCTGTTAAACACATTTAATCATATAAGAAAAACCAATATTAAACAAGAGTCAATTCAGTGACTTTGAAGTCAAATAAATACAAAAAATAACATTAATTGGTAGATAAAACAGTTTACGCTGATCCGAATAAGTCAAGAAATATAACAGCTTCTCCATCTCTAGAGCCTGCTCAGCAAAAATGATATAATGTAGTTCTGAAATTGTAACTGTACGAATTTTTTCGAAAGGTAATAATAGAGATGACGATTAAGGTTTCTACCCCACAATTAGCATATGTTTGTTCAGGACTTCATACTGCAAAAAAGTTCAATATCAATACAATTGATTGGAATTGTCCAATGGAAATTGTCACTTTGCATCATGATCCTAATGGGCCTTCTTCTTTTAAAGATGCTGCTGTTATTAATTTGTACAGCTACTTTAAAGGACCAGAACCTGAGAAAGTTAAAATAAAGCATCCGATAGAACAAGAAGGTTTCACATATATTCAAGAACCGAACAAGCCCATTTACCGCTATTACGACAATGGACGTTATATCAAATATCAAAGGTTTACAGCAACAGGAGAACTTGCTGTCATTGATTACTTTAATGAAAACAGGCAAAGGTATAAAAGGGAAGAATACGATTTATTCGGCTATGTACACAGCTTAATATACATGGATCTGGAAACGAACAAACCGAAACAGCATCTTTATTTAAGAAAAGACGGCACCTGTTATATGACCAAATGGTATAAGAATAACGGAACAACTGAAAAAATTATTATTTTTGACGAAAAAGACAATATAGTCAAAGTATTGTACTCAGAAAATGAACTCTATTATGAATTTTTGAGCCGCTTGATAAAAGAGACGGAATATTTATTCTTAACCTCAGAAGTGGGCGTATATAAAACATTGAAGTCTATTTCTGCTGAATATTCTTCCATGTATTTAGGTTTTATAGAGACGAATGAGGTATTGGACAATCCTGAAAAGGAAATAAGCTGCCTTCATGCTTTCGTGGTTCCTTCTTTGAAGAGGTATCATGACACAATTGAAAAAACGGGGCCTCGCACAACTATTTATAACGTTTCTGAAGGCTCATTTACTTGGAAAGGCTTTGTGGACAAACTTATTGATCAGGTGCCTTTTCATAATCAATTGAAAGATATGCATGTTAAGCTGTTAGCTGCAGAGTGGCAATCAAAATCCGACTTATATTTGTCAGCCAAGGTCGAATGTAAAGGCGAAGTTCCTGCCCATTCTGTTGGCCGTCATAAAATGTATTGGAAATTAAAAAATAAGAAGAGCGGCACTGAAATTACGTTTAACGCAAATGTAAACAGCGAGGAAGAGCTGATATTTACTGTAAGCGGTACGCTCCATGTGCTTTCTGTAGTAGATCAGCTATCAGCGTTAGAGTTGTATCTCTGTTGCGAGTGGGATAATAGCTTCTTTGCATCGAGTGTAGAAGTAACCGATCCGAAGAAACTTCCAGCAGCAGAACAAAGCATTTCAGGCTGGCGATTGAAATTGGAAGAAGAAAAAAATCATTTGTGTGTTCATACAGCCGAGGGATTTCGGAGAAAATTAATGAAGCGGCTGTTTGTGAAAAAATAGGAGAGAAAGTTTTACCAGAAGAAGGAGCTTGAAAATGAGAAGGATCTTTTCACTAATATATGAAATAGACATTGAAAAAGGCGGCATTACAAGTTCTATGATGTCAAGATCTTTTACATTTGCGGAGCGCGGCCATAAAATCGATTTGGTCACACTTGATTATAAAGAGAATTATGATCAGATTGAGAAAGAGCTGAAGAACGCTGGAAGACTGCATGCTGATGTAAATATCCTCAATATTTATGACGACTATAAAAACCAGCATAATCATATAAAAGTCGTGGATACACAGCAAAGCTATTATGAACAAAATCGCAATCGCTTTGAAGAACCATATGCTGTTTATCATAATGAGGAAAAATTAGAGACCGAATACTTCAAGAATGGTTTATATATGAAAAAGAAGAAGTGGGATGAATCGAGTAACCTTTTATATGTAGATCATTTCAATGAAAATATGCAGATGACAAAGCGTGAATTCTTTCATGGCGATTATGTAAATAAAACGGTGTTATTCGATACGAGAAGCGGAAAAATCAATCAAATTCACTACACAGCACCGGACGGTTTTTGTTATTTAACAGAATGGTACCATTTTAATACGGGAGCCAGTCAGGGAGTTATGCTGTTTGAACGAGAGGAAAAAGAAGCTGTCTTTTTCAAAAACAGGCACAAGTTTCATACACATTGGCTTGAGAAGCTATGTGAAAAAGAAATGGCCCCGATTATCATCTGTGATGGTGTCGGAAGTGCTTCAAAAGTGAATGAAATGCGTGGTGGATTGGCAAAACGATATTACTGTGTTCATTCAAATCATTTAGATTATCCCTACATGTTAGGCAGCAATGTCCGGAAAAATCATCAATACGCGATGGAGCATATTAAAGATTATGACGGGCTGATCGTATTAACGAATGAACAAAAAGAAGATATTATGAAGGATTTTGAGTCGGATCAAAATATTTTTGTTATTCCCCATGCTCCAAGAAGGCTTGAAAAGCTAAAAACGTATGAAAAAAAGAAAAACGAATTTGTCATGGTGGCCAGATATCATGAGGAAAAAGGGATTGATAAGGTTATAAAAGCAATGGAAATTGTAAAAAAATCGCGCCCTGAAATTGTCCTTAATATTTATGGCAGCGGTCCCGGCCACGAGCAATACCAGCAATTGATCAATGATCTTAAGCTGGATAATGTACATTTAAAAGGTTATATCGCAAATCCTGCTCCGTTTTATCAGCAGGCGCTTGCGACGTTATTAACATCAAAATTTGAGGGGTTCAGCCTTGCTATTTGTGAATCGTTTTCATGCGCAACCCCGGTTATCAGTTTTGATGTGAAATACAGCCCAAGAGAGCTCATAAAAGAACACGAAACGGGCATGCTTGTAGAGCCTGATCATATTGAAATGCTTGCTGAGAGTATCATTTATTTGTACGACAACCCTGAGAAAGCCATTCAATATGGAAAAAATGCAAAGAACTTAATGAATACAGAATATAGTGAAGACCGATTGTTTGAAAGATGGGAAGAAGTATTTGAAATGACGAAATAGTACATTTTTATACCATGTTTGTTCATTATATGAGCTTTTGTGAAAAAATAGAAGCGGATAAGGATAGAGGTGTCAGGTTGAAAATTACGGCAGCAGTACCCACATACAACTCAGAACAGTTTATCTCCCGCTGTCTGGATAGTCTGGTTCAACAAACCATGCCGAATCATGAGTACGAAATTATTTGTGTAGATGATTGTTCTCAGGATGCCACGGTTTCCATATTGAAAAAATACAGTGAACAGTATTCTAATATAACGGTTATTGAACGCAAGAAAAACTCGGGAGGGCCAGGCGAACCAAGAAACCAAGCCATATGTGCTGCTCATGGTGAATACATTTTTTTTATTGATTCCGATGATTATTTAGGAATTGAAGCGTTTGAGAGAATGTATCAATTTGCACAGCAGCACGATTCAGATATTGTGCTTGGGAAAATGGTCGGTGTAAACGGCAGAGCGGTTCCGCAAGCTATTTTTAAAGAAACAAAACCTGAGGCCGATCTTGTTAAATCTCCGCTTGTCTACTCAATTGGCCCGACAAAACTTTTTAAAGTTTCACTGCTTAGAAAACATGACATATATTTTCCTTCAAATATACAGGCCACAGAGGACCAGGTGTTTGTCATGAAAGCTTATTTAGAAGCGGACAAAATTTCTGTCTTGGCCGACTATGATTATTACTACGCTGTACAGCATGACGGCGAGCACATGACATTTGCATATGTGGCGCCCCAAAGCTACTACGGTGCTATGAAGGTAATCATAGATATGATTTGTGAGAGCCGTCTATCCCATACCGGCAAAAAGCAGTTTATGGCCAAGTTTTTAAATCGCCATTTTGACTTTTCCAGAACAACGGACTTTACCGTAACAATAGAAGATGAGCAGGAACAACAAGATTGGATGACAGAGCTTCATCATTTTGTAGAACGAAATATTCCGCTCGAAATTGACAGACTTGTTCATTCTCATACACGGCTAAAATTATATTTTGTACGTCGTAATGATCTAAAGGGTTTGAAGCAATTTGAAGCTGATAAAGAAAATATGACTCAATTTACGTCTGTTCAAAATGGTCATATCATAGCAAACTACCCAAGCCTTATACGGTATCATTTAACAGAGAACGAACGGATCATTGATGACAGAAATAAAATCAGTCATTACGTGAGCGAATTTCAAATGAAGAACAACACTTTATTATTAAAAGGAACGGTTACCCACTCGGCTTTAAAACAAGAGCATCAAGATATGCAAACTTTATCTGGCATCTGGGTGCATCGTGCTAGAAAAACTGAAAAAATCATTTCTCCGTTGTATGCTAAGGACGGCGAATTTGAATTTCTCACGAAGTTTACTGATTTGGCAGTTCATGAAGAAGATATGGGTGTTTGGGACTTCTTTATTGAATCAGAGATTGACGGATATAAAAAACGCGCCCGAATTGGCAGCAACAGAGAAAAGTATCCCTATCCAAAGCATGCTAAATATATTGGGAATAACGGAAAATATGCTTTTAGCGCAAGGCCTTATTTTACAAAAACATACGATAATCTGTCAGTCGATATCAGAGAACAGGAAGATTTGAAAGTCGAAATCAGAACGAGTGATTCTGATGGGGATCTAACGCTCGTATTCCCTGGAAGCCAATTGTTTTTCCCAAATCAGTCTTTATTATTGCTGGAATTCAATAACCAAGAGTTTTTAATTCCAATTAAAAAACAAATCAGTTCCGCTGATGGAACAGTGATCCAGGTAGACCGGAATCTTGTTGAACAAAAATTTGCCCCTGCTCATTTACACAACACCAATATCGTTTTATCCATTAACTCATATAAGACGACATTGGTTCCAAAAAAGGATGTCAGCGTATACTTTTGCAGTAAAAATATTGAAAAAAAGCTATGGTGCTTTAAAATAAAGAAGAAAGTAGATCTATATATACAATCAGACCAATCAAAATTTTATCTGACAGCCCGTTAAACAAAGAAACAAGGTGACAAATATGAAAAAACTAAAAGTCATGACCGTCTTCGGGACCAGGCCTGAAGCGATAAAGATGGCACCGCTTGTACTTGAATTGAGAAAATATCCTGAAATAGACTCCTATGTGACGGTCACTGCCCAGCATAGACAGATGCTCGATCAGGTTTTAGATGCGTTTCACATCAAGCCTGATTTCGATTTGAACATCATGAAGGAGCGGCAGACACTGGCAGAGATTACGTCCAACGCGCTTGTGAAATTGGATGAACTGTTCAAAGACATCAAGCCTGATATTGTGCTTGTCCATGGTGATACGACAACGACCTTTGCCGGAAGCCTTGCCGCTTTTTATCATCAAATTGCTGTCGGCCATGTGGAGGCCGGGCTCCGTACAGGGAATAAGTATTCCCCGTTTCCGGAAGAGCTCAACCGCCAGATGACAGGGGCGATTGCTGATTTGCATTTTGCGCCGACATGCCGGGCGAAAGAGAATTTATTAAAAGAAAATAAAAATGCAGACGCGATTTTTGTAACGGGCAATACAGCGATTGACGCACTTCGCACAACGGTGAGGGACGGTTATTCACATCCTGTCCTCGATCAGGTGGGCGAGGATAAAATGATTCTGCTGACCGCGCATCGCCGGGAAAATCTGGGCGAGCCAATGGAAAACATGTTCAAGGCTATCCGCAGAATTGTTGAGGAATTTAAAAATGTACAAGTCGTTTACCCTGTGCACCTGAATCCTGTTGTCAGGGAAGCGGCTCAGAAGCATTTTGGCGATTCTGACAGAGTACATCTGATTGACCCTTTAGAAGTCATTGATTTCCATAACTTTGCGGCAAAATCACATTTCTTTTTGACAGATTCGGGCGGCGTTCAGGAGGAAGCACCTTCTCTCGGGAAACCGGTGCTTGTGCTGCGCGATACGACGGAACGCCCTGAAGGAGTGGAAGCAGGAACGCTGAAACTTGCAGGGACGGATGAAGAAAACATTTATCAGCTGGCAAAACAGCTGTTAACTGATGATGATGAGTACAAGAAAATGTCCTACGCTTCTAATCCGTATGGCGATGGAGAGGCTTCCCGCCGGATTGTGGAAGAATTGCTGTTTCATTACGGATACCGGAAAGAGCAACCGGATTCATTTACAGGCAAATAAAAAAGAAGCTTTGCACACTGTGCGAAGCTTCTTTTTGTTTTAGCTATCGAGGTTTTCCTTCAGCTTTTTTGTGATATTGGAAAGGGCAGTTTCATCAGCTTGGTAGTAGTAGATTCCATTGATTTTTGTGCCTTGACCTTTCAGTTCGTGCTGCTCAATTTTTTTACGCGCGCCCTTGTAGTCGGACTGAATATCCCACATGTCATCAAAGGTCAAGTTCGTTTTCACATTATCTTCAACCACTTTGAACATATCTCCAAATTTCGTAATGGAAGAGATATTCGCGCCTTTATTAATGATTCCTTGGATGACTTGGCGCTGGCGGTCCTGACGGCCAAAATCGCCTCTTGGATCTTCTTTTCTCATCCGGCTATAGGCGAGCGCCTCTTTGCCGTTCAGCGTGATTTCACCTTTTCCGAATGAATAACCGTCATAGCTGAACGCGAATGTGCTGTTAACTGTTATGCCGCCAAGTGTGTCAACAACGTCTCTAAAGCTTTCCATGTTCACTTTTATGAAATAATCAACCGGAACATCGAGGAAGTTTTCAACCGTATCAACTGTCATCTGCGTACCGCCGTATGCGTATGAATGGTTGATTTTATCCATTGTGCCTTTTCCGATAATTTTTGTATATGTGTCTCGCGGAATGCTGACCATGTCAGTTGTATTCGTTTTTGGGTTAACGGTCATATAAATGAGCGTATCGGCACGGCCTACATCTCCGTCGCGTTCATCCACACCCATAATTAAGACGGAAAACGGATCTTTTTTATTGATGTTGACCTCTTTATCCCTTTTTTTAGATTTATCAATACTCTCATGAATACTTGCCACAGTTGAAGCAGCTTTATGCCATAAGTAGTAGGCATAGCCGCCTGTTCCGAGCACTAAAACGGCCACAATGGCTAAAATGACAAGTAATGCCTTTCTTTTTTTCTTTCTTTTTTCAGCTCTCATAATAAAGTCCTCGCTTTTTTGTAATCTAGTACGATTATAAGTTTCTTAATATTTGAAAACAACTAAAATTTGTCTGATTCTTTACAATAGACGGCTGCTTGTAACAAATGTTTCGGTATTTTAAGAAAATCCGCAAAAACTTTTCGTTGTTTTGATAGAAATCTTAAAATAAGCTTAAAATTGTCGATAAAAACAGGAGAGGTGATATAGGAATGAAAAAACTTGCTATTCTAATGTTCTCAATGCTGCTACTTTTATCTGCATGCGGCACAGCTGAGAACTCATCAGGTTCAGAAACAAATACAGACAGCCAGGATGCTGCTGCTGAAGAGAGTGTAACGAAGGAAGGCACGTTTGCCGGTTTGGCGGACAGCCATACGATTGCCGTCGATATTGATGGTGACGAGACTATGATTCAGGTTGGTTCAGACCTTCAGGACAAAATGAACAGCATTTCAGAAGGACAAAAAGTGGTTGTTGAATACACAAAAGATTCAAATGGCGTCTTAACGCTAAAGAATCTTGAGACGAAGTAATAAAAACTTCTTAGGGGGTTCTATGTTTTGAAAAAAATGAAGCTCTTGCTTCTTACGTCAGTCACTGCGGCGGCTCTTGCATGCCCGGCGTTTATGCAGTCTGCGAAAGCCGCTGATAAAACCATTTCGGTGAAGCTGAGCAATTATGTAGGCAACAAATCAAGCTTGAATGTCGATATTACAGGCGGCTATGAAATTCCGGGTTCAAGAATTGCGGATACAGAGCGATACGGAGGGGCAACCCGTTTTGATGTTGCCAATAATGTAGCTTCAGCCGGCTGGACAAATCCAACGACTGTGGTCATTGTGAATCGAGACGCTTTTGCAGATGCGCTCTCAGCAACACCGCTTGCCAAAAAATACGACGCACCGATTTTATTAACAGACGCAGGTTCGCTAACACCAAAAACAGAAAGTGAAATAGCAAAACTAAATCCTGACAATATTCTCATTATTGGCGGAACGATCAGTGTTTCTAAAAATGTAGAAAATACATTGAAAAAATATGGTTCTATCGATCGGATTGGCGGTGCAACCCGTTACGAGGTTTCCAAAAACATAGCCGACCGAATGGGGAATTACAGCCAGGCAGTAGTGGCTACAGGCATGGTCTTTACAGATGCCCTGTCAATCGCGCCATATGCTGCAATGAACGGTTATCCGATTTTACTTGCGGGAGACAATAACATCCGCAGCGATTACAGAATTCCGAGCAACGTTACAATTGTCGGAGGTCCGTTGAGTGTCAGCACTGGTGTAGAAGCCACTTTAAAAAAGCAGGCAGTTGTAAAACGGATTGGCGGGGTTTCCCGGTATGAGGTATCTGCCAACATCGTCAAACAATTAAATATGAAAGCGACAAAGGTCTTCATGTCAAATGGCAAAACCTTTGCGGATGCTTTGACAGGATCTGTTCTTGCAGCGAAGCAGGGAAGTCCTTTACTGTTGGTTGAATCCGACAGCCTCCCGTCACCAGTCGCTGATGTGGTGACATCAAAAGGAACTCAGTCATTTGCACTGCTTGGAGGAAGCATCTCCGTGAGTGATACGCTAAAGAACAAACTGGCAGATACTTTTTCAGGATCTGGCTATTCAGTTAAGTTATCCGGCGGAAACCTGGTGCTTTATAAAAACAGCACTGCTATCAAGACGCTTGGAACTTCTTTCACAGCAAATCCTAAAAAATATGCAACGACAAATTCTATCAGTCTCAATGGAACGCCGTATCTTGGAAATATGAAATTCACGATTGAGTCAGGCAAATATGTTCGTCCGATTAATGTGGATATCCCTTTTGAAGATTATTTGAAGGGTGTTGTACCCCATGAGATGCCGGCTAGCTGGCAAAAAGAAGCGCTTAAAGCTCAAGCTGTCGCTGCCAGAACTTATTCCATCAGATCGGCCGGAAAAGAAGTACAAGACACCACCGCTTTTCAGGTATATGGCGGATATGACTGGAATTCGAGAACTTCAGAGGTTGTAGAAGCCACAAAAGGAAAAGTTTTAAAATACAATGGCAATTTGATTTCAGCTACATATTCCTCAAGTAACGGCGGCTACACGGAAGCGAGCGGTGAGGTATGGAGCAGCCAGCTTCCTTATTTAATCGCAAAAAAAGACTCCTATGACCCGCAGAGAAGCTGGTCTCTGTCATTAAATAAAACCCAGCTCGATAAAAGCAGCTTGAATCTCAAAAGTCCGGGATCTTGGTGGAGCACTAAAAATGAAATCAACTCCGTATATTTGAACGGTTTGAAAAGCTGGTTTATCAAAAATAAATACAGCACTGCCGAGTCTATCAAAATCACGAAAATATCCAGTGTGAAATTCAGCACGGCAAAAACTGCCGGTCAGCGGCCGGAAACAGCAAGTGTGACATTCTCTTATTTCGTGAAGGAAAAATCAAATGGCTACATTCTTTCAAATGGCAGCCTGAGTGAAAAAACAGCAACAATTTCTGTACCTGCGACACAGCTGAGAACGATGCTTGGCGCTTCAAATATGAAGAGTGCATACGCTTCTGTCTCCAGCAATACAAACGCCTTTATCATAAGCGGTAAGGGATATGGGCACGGCATAGGCATGAGCCAATATGGAGCGAATGCCAGAGCGGCTGCCGG
The DNA here is from genome assembly GCF_040784915.1 of Bacillus vallismortis. Taxonomy (GTDB): domain Bacteria; phylum Bacillota; class Bacilli; order Bacillales; family Bacillaceae; genus Bacillus; species Bacillus subtilis_G. The sequence goes on along the minus strand of NZ_CP160797.1, from coordinate 3,698,218 downwards.
GCAGTCATATACAACAATATTAAGTTTTTATTATCCGGGAACGACTCTATCAAGCTATTAAAAGATTGGTAGAAGTTCAGGGAGGCGCAGTTCTGCCTCCTTCGTTCGTTATTTGATTTATGAATCATTATCAATCTTTGGAGGGACTATCTTTGCGGATCTTTCTTAAAAGCTTACCAATTCTGATATTGGGAGTCGTGTTGTTTGTACCAAATGCTTTTGCAGCCAACTCTGTCACAAGGCTGGATGGAGCAAGCAGATATGAGGTTGCTGTGAATGTTTCAAAACAAGGCTGGAGCAGTGCGAGCACAGTTATTGTGGCGAATGGAACAGCATATGCCGATGTATTAACAGCTGCTCCTCTGGCTTATAAATACAATGCTCCAATTCTATTGACGGAATCATCTAAGCTGACAACACCGACCAAAGACAGAATCAGCCAGCTCAAACCGAGCAAGGTCATCGTCATTGGCGGAACAATCAGTGTTTCCAGCAACGTTGTAAGTGACATTAAAAAATTGGGTGTTTCCACTGTGGAACGGATCGGCGGAAGAAGCCGCTACGAAGTTGCCCAAAATATTTCAAAAAAATTGTCTTCGAATTCAAGAGCGGTCATCGCAAATGGAACGGCATATGCTGACAGTCTGGCGATCGGTTCTTATGCCGCTCGCAACGGTATTCCGATTCTGTTAACAACGGCAAGCTCAGTTCCCACACCGACAAAAAATGCGATGAGCGGAAAAAGAACAACATCGACGATCGTGGTCGGAGGAGAAATCAGTGTTTCTAAAAGTGTTTACAGCCAGCTTCCTTCACCAACAAGAATCGGCGGAAACAGCCGTTTTGAAGTGGCTGCGAACATAGCGAAGAAGTACTATTCTTCATCAAAGGCTGCATTTGTCAGCAATGGCTATAAATATGCCGATGCCTTATCGGGCTCTGTGCTGGCTGCGAAGCAAAATCGTCCAATGCTGTTTACGGATGCCCGTTCACTGCCAACTGCCACAAGAACAGTCATCGGATCAAATAGCAAGAACACATTCACTGTACTTGGAGGAACCATTTCAGTTACAGGCAATGTCACGAACCAGCTGAAAAATGTCATTGTAGGCAAAAAGATTTTTGTGGACGCCGGACACGGGGGATACGACAGCGGAGCGGTCGGTAATGGTTTAAAGGAGAAAGACGTGAACCTTGCCGTAGCAAAGCTTGTAAACAGCAAACTGTCTAAGGGCGGGGCTGTTCCGGTTATGGCTAGATCTACAGATTTCTTCTTAGAGCTTTCTGAGCGGGTTGCAAAAGCCAAAAGCAATCGTGCAAATCTGTTTGTAAGTATTCATGCCAACTCAGCAACCTCTTCTGCAACCGGTACCGAAACATACTATTATACAAAGTATGAGTCAGCAAACAGCAAACGTCTCGCGACAGAAATCCAAAACAGGCTCTACAAAGCGCTCAATACTCAAAACCGCGGCGTGAAAATCGGTAATTTCCATGTGATCAGAGAATCAACGATGCCGAGCAGTTTAGTGGAACTGGCATTTATTTCAAATGCGAACGATGCAAGTAAGTTAAAGAGTGCTTTGTACCAAGAAAAAGCAGCTCAATCAATATATGAAGGAATCATAGGCTATTATTAGGATTTGTATATATTGAAAGCAGCTTGCCGGCAAAACCTATCAGGAATTGCCGGCAAGTTTTTTATACGATAAAATGAGTAAAATTTAAAAAGTATACATGCTATGTAAAAGTTTAGCAAAAATTAAGATTAGGCCTATTCTTATTGACAGATGTTTTTGATATAATGATCAGGCAAAAATATAACCGATCCATTAGGGTAGTGAGGTAATCGATGAAGATAAGCATTGTTATCCCTGTATATAATTCAGAAGATCTTATTTCCGAATGTCTTGACAGCTTAGTTAATCAAACAATGCCAACAGAGGATTATGAGATTATATGTGTCGATGATAAATCTACGGATTCATCTTTAGACATTTTGAAGCAATATAAAAAGAAGTATGAAAATATTGTTGTTAGTGAAAGAACGGAAAATTCAGGCGGTCCAGGTGCTCCGCGCAATGATGCAATAAAAATTTCCAAAGGTGAATATATCCTGTTTGTTGATTCCGATGATTATCTAGGAAATGAAGCATTGTTGAGATGGTATAATTTTTCAAAAGAGAATCAATCAGATATTACTTTAGGGAAATTAAAAGGGGTAAACGGCAGAGGCGTTCCCAAATCGATGTTTAAAGAAACGAACCTGGATGTTGATTTAGTTGATTCCAAAATTGTTTTTACATTGGGACCTCAAAAACTGTTTAAAGCCTCACTTTTAAAAGAAAATCAAATAACCTTCCCTACTCACATCAAAGCAGCGGAAGATCAAGTCTTTACAATGAATGCTTATTTGAAAGCAAAGAAGATTTCTGTTTCAGCTGACTATGATTATTACTATTTGGTCAAAAGAGACGGCGAACATATGAGTGTTGCTTATGTTCCCCCAGAGAACTTTTATGGAGCGATGGAAGATATTGTCTCCGCCATTAAGGCAAGTGACCTGGAAGAAGCCAGAAAAATTAAGTTGATGGCAGTATTTTTAAACAGGCATTTTGATTTTTCACGGACAAAAAATGTCACAATAAAAATGAAAACCGATGAAGAAAGAGCTGAATGGTTTAAATATTTGTCATCGTTTATTCATGCAGTGCCTGAAGAGGCGGATCAATTTTTGCTTCCGCATATCAAATTGCGGCTGCTGTTTATTCGCAATAATGATTTGAAAGGATTAACCCAGTATGAGCGGGAAGAACAAGACATTAAAAAGTTCTGTACTGTACATAACGGGGAGTTAATTGCGCGTTATCCGAGCTTAGAGCGGTATCCCGTTTCTGAAGAACTACTAAAAGTAAATTATAAAAATAAACTTGAACATTATCTGCAGAATATTGAATTTAATGATCGCAGCCTCAGCATTCAAGGAACCATGAAACACAAATTGTTGGATGATGAAACGAATAATAATCAATCCCTGACAGGAGTGTTTGTTCATCGTGATACAAAGGCGGAAAAATACATTTCGCCGGCTTTAAATGAAAATTCCGCGTTTACATTTGAGTGTAAGTTTGATGAACTGGCATCTGCTGAAGAAGATTTAGGCGTTTGGGATTTCTTTATTGAATCGTCAATAGATGGCTACAAATTAAGGGCAAGAATAGGAAACAAGCGTGCAGCGTACAAGTATTCTACGAAAACGATGTATTTAGGTCATAACGCTTTGTTTGTCTACAGCGCCAGACCATACTTCACAATGAACTATGATAATCTTTCGATTGATATCAAGAAACATGCATATACAGAAGCTGAACTTTCCTATGATACAGGATCAAAAGATTTATCATTTCTTTTTAAAGATAAGCAAATCTGGTTGCCAAATCATTCAAAAATCATTGTCAATACCGGTCAGGCTGAAATTTCATTGCCGGTAAAACGTATTGATTTAGAGCCTAATTGTACGAAATTGACGGTTAACGTGCAGAGTTTGCTTGAGCAGCTAGCTCATGTCCAGAAAGAACATCGATTAATTGATTTTGCGATAAACACTTCTCAAAATAAAATCAGTGCAAAAGTGGATAACCAAGAAATTATCCTCGACTCAAAGAACGTGGAACGAAAATCCATGTTAGTCTTTCGTAAAACAGTTGAGGTTCAATATAAGCTGTTAACCTCTAAATCAAAATTTTATTTTCAATATTAAATGCTTCGCAGAGAAAAGAGACAAATCTGAAAAATGGTTTGTCTCTTTTTTTATACAATATGCTTAATTTTTAAAAAAAGTGTCTAAAACAATAAAAAGTTTACAGTTAAATGTCAGAAAAAATAACAAATTCACACTTCTTAACATACCATTTACATCCAATTAACATCCGTCTGCTAAACTGACTGGCATAGGTCATCATAACATCCCAAACAAATCGTGAGGTGTGTGTCAGTGAGTGCAGAGAAAAGCATGAATGTGAGTCGTGAATTCTCAGTTCAGCAAATACATTCTTTTACATTATCTGAAAAGACGGCTCGTTATTTAGCAGTAAAGCGCGTAATGGATATTTGGTTTGCGCTCATTGGATTGGCGATTGCGCTGCCAATGATTGCGGTATTTTCAATACTGATTTGTTTGGAGACGCCGGGGCCTGCCATTTATACGCAGGAACGCGTAGGGAAAGGCGGGAAACGATTTAAGCTTTATAAGCTTCGTTCCATGAAAATAGATGCCGAGAAGTCTGGGGCTGTTTGGGCGCAGAAGCAAGATCCGCGGGTGACAAGGATCGGAGCTTTTATCAGAAGAACGAGAATTGACGAGCTGCCTCAGCTATTTAATGTGCTGAAAGGCGATATGAGTATGATAGGCCCTCGTCCGGAACGTCCAGTGTTTACAGAAAAGTTTCAGAATGAGATTCCAGACTTTACACAGCGTTTGGCTGTTAAACCGGGATTGAGCGGCTGGGCTCAGGTGAACGGCGGTTATGATATGACGCCGAAGGAAAAACTGATATTTGATTTATATTACATTCGCAACCTGACTTTCACTTTAGAATTAAAAATTATGTTAAAAACTTGTAAAGTAGTGTGGACAGGTGATGGTGCAAGATAAAACTGAACACCTGCATTTACCATCAACCTGAGCTTAAAACGAAGTAGGGAATATGATGCCAAGTATTACAAAACAGATCATAAGCGGCGCAAAGTGGACAAGTATTTCGACGATGTGCATTACAGTCATACAAATTGTTCAGTTTGCCCTGCTAGGAAATATGATGACCTTAACGGAATTTGGACTCGTAGGCATGATCACAACGGTTACAGTGTTCGCCCAGATTGTGCTTGATATGGGATTTGGCGCGGCGTTAATTCAAAGGGATGACGCAACAGAGCGCCAGCTGTCAACCTTGTATTGGCTTAACATTATGACCGGCGTTTTGCTGTTTGTTCTTTTATATGTGAGCAGTCCCGCCATTGCGGGATTTTATCAAAGAGAAGAGCTGGTGTTTCTGATTCGGATTTTAGCGATTATGTTTTTGATTGCGCCAATCGGACAGCAGTACCAGTATATGCTGCAAAAGCAGCTGCATTTTAATACGTTAAGCAAAATTGAGATTTTTTCAAACACATTGTCCTTCGGATATTTAGCGATTGCGGTTTTTATGATGGACGCGATTTTAGCGTACGTCATTTCTCAAGTGCTGCTGCAGTCCAGTAAAGGGATTTTGTATTGGGCCGTATACCGAAAAAAATGGCACCCCGCTTTTGTTTTTGACTTAAGGGGAATGAAGGCCTTCTTTTCCTTTGGAGCTTTTCAGCTTTCATCCCGTCTTGTGAACAGGCTGGGAGCGAATATCGATATGATTTTGATCGGACGGTTTATCGGTGCTGAAGCGTTGGGGATTTATAACCTTGCTTACCAGATTGTCACCATTCCGGTATTGAAAATCAATCCGATTGTGACACGGGTGGCATTCCCTGTTTTCGCAAAAAACAAATATGAAAACAGCGTGATCAGAGAAGGCTTTCTGAATATGACAAAGATGCTGGCGATTGTTTCGTTTCCGCTGTTAATCGGGCTCGTGTCTGTGTCAGACGCCTTTATCGCAGCGGTTTTCGGAGAAAAATGGCTCGCTGCTGTACCGGTTCTCAATGTTCTGGCCATTGTCGGGATACTAAGAGTGCTCATGAATCCAAATGGATCTGTGCTGCTTGCTAAAGGAAGAGCGGACTTAGCATTTTATTGGGATTCCGGTGTGCTGCTGCTGTACGGATTGTCACTGTTTGCAGCCGTTCAGACGGGAAGTCTGCTGACTGTCGCATGGGTATATGCCATCATCAGTGTTTTCAATTTCCTGATCGGCCGCTGGCTGCTGGCATATGTCATCAAGCTTAATCTTTCGGCCTACTTCCAGTCGATTATAAAGCCGTTTCTGATCACAGTCGTGATGGCTATCATCGCGTTTGGTGTAAGCCTAGGTACGGAACACTTCAGTCTGCAGGCAGAAATGCGGCTGGCCATTTCAGTGGCGGCCGGGGCGCTGTGCTATCTTTTTCTTTTGGTAAAAGCGTACCCTCAAATGAAAAGTAAACTACTAAGAAAAGGACGTTTGTCATGAAGATTTTGTGGATCACAAGCGTATATCCGAGCAGTCTGAAACCCGGTGAGGGTGTGTTTCATGAGACACAGGTCCAAGAGCTGCAAAAACTTGGGCTTGATATCACCGTGATATGCCCGCGGCCTTTTCATTCCGCGCCTGTCCGCATGTTGAAAAAGACATATCGAAAAAAGGATGCCAGACCGGAGTATGAGATTAGGAAGGGGATACCGGTTTATCGGCCTTTCTATCGAGCGGTTCCCGGCCAGCTGAAGTGGGCGCAGCCTCATCGGAGAATCGCAACAGCCGTTTTAAAAATGATGAAACAGCGCGACTTACATCCGGATCTGATTCATGCGCACTTTGCCATGCCATCGGGCGGGGCTGCGGCAGTCGTGTCGGAGTCAGAGCGAATTCCTTATGTCCTGACCTTGCACGGCAGTGATGTGAATGTCTATCCGCATTACAGCAAAGGGGCGTTTAAAGCCTTCAATCATGCGGTAGGTTCCGCGTCAGCTGTTTTAGCAGTCAGCCACAAGCTTCAGGAAGAAACCAAAAAGCTTTCCGGCTTTGACAGCTCGGTTCTGCCGATCGGCATACAGCTCAGCCGCTTTCAGGAGAATGAGCAGACAAAAGAAGAAACCAGAAAAAAACTCGGGCTCCCGCTCGATCAGCGTCTGGCCATCTATGTGGGCCGGCTCGTCAGGGAGAAAGGCATTTTTGAACTGTCTGACGCCATCGAGTCATTGAAGCAACCTCCTAAGGCAGTCTTTGTCGGGGACGGTCCTGCAAAGTCCATGTTGATGCAAAAGGGCCATATCGTCACAGGCCAAGTGCCGAATCATAAGGTGAGAGACTATTTGCTTGCCGCAGACATGTTCGTGCTTCCTTCTTACAGTGAAGGGATGCCGACTGTCGTGATTGAGGCGCTCGCGCTAAGGGTTCCTGTCATCTGTACGGATGTTGGCGGAGTTGCATCGTTATTCGGTAAGCATCGGCATTTGCTGATTAAACCGAGGTCTGCTCAAGCCTTGGCGGAAGCGATCGCTCTGTATGAACATGAGCAAATGTGGAAACCGGAAATAGCAGATGATTTGTATGAAATCGTGCAGGCACAATTTGACGCCGGAAAAAATGCCAAGGCCTTGCATCATCAGTATCAGACGGTCGCGAAAACGTCCGTTTAATCGTAAGAAACTGCGACCAATATAAAGAGGACAATCATTTTACAGGAGAGGGATGATCGCTGTGAAAAGAATAGCTGTCATTGGAACAGGTTATGTAGGACTCGTATCAGGCACTTGCTTTGCGGAGATCGGCAATAAAGTTGCTTGCTGTGATATAGATGAATCAAAAATCAGAAGTCTGAAAAATGGGGTAATCCCGATCTATGAGCCAGGGCTTGCGGACTTAGTTGAAAAAAATGTGCTGGATCAGCGTCTGTCCTTTACTAACGATATCCCGTCCGCCATTCGGGCATCTGACATTATTTATATTGCAGTCGGAACCCCAATGTCCAAAACAGGTGAAGCTGATCTAACATACGTCAAAGCGGCGGCGAAAACGATCGGTGAGCACCTGAACGGCTATAAAGTTATCGTAAATAAAAGCACAGTCCCGGTTGGCACAGGAAAACTGGTTCAATCTATCGTTCAAAAAGCTTCAAAAGGAAGATACTCCTTTGATGTTGTATCTAACCCTGAATTCCTTCGGGAGGGCTCAGCGATTCATGACACGATGAATATGGAGCGTGCCGTGATTGGCTCAACAAGCCATAAAGCCTCTGCCATTATTGAGGATCTGCACAAGCCTTTCCACACTCCTGTCATTAAAACAAACTTAGAAAGTGCAGAAATGATTAAATACGCCGCAAATGCGTTTCTGGCGACAAAGATTTCCTTTATCAACGATATCGCAAACATTTGTGAGCGAGTCGGCGCAGATGTTTCGAAAGTTGCTGATGGCGTAGGGCTTGACAGCCGTATCGGCAAGAAGTTCCTAAAAGCAGGTATTGGATTTGGCGGCTCGTGTTTTCCAAAGGATACAACCGCACTGCTTCAAATCGCAAAATCAGCTGGCTATCCATTCAAGCTCATTGAAGCTGTCATTGAAACGAACGAAAAGCAGCGCGTTCATATTGTAGATAAACTCTTAACTGTTATGGGAAGCATCAAAGGAAGAACCATTTCCGTCCTCGGATTGGCCTTCAAGCCGAATACAAATGATGTGAGATCTGCTCCTGCTCTAGATATTATCCCGATGCTGCAGCAGCTGGGCGCACATGTAAAAGCATACGACCCGATTGCGATTCCTGAAGCTTCAGCAATCCTTGGCGAACAGGTCGAGTATTACACAGATGTGTATGATGCGATTGAGGACACAGATGCATGCCTGGTTTTAACGGATTGGCCGGAAGTAAAAGAAATGGAGCTCGTAAAAGTGAAAACTATCTTAAAACAGCCAATCATCATCGATGGGAGAAATTTATTCTCACTTGAGGAGATGCAGGCAGCCGGATACATTTACCACTCCATCGGCCGTCCCGCTGTTCGGGGAACGGAACCTTCTGACAGGTATTTTCCGGGCTTGTCGCTCGAGGAATTGGCTAAAGACTTTGGGAGTGTCAATTTATAAAAAGAAAAAGTGTTACTTGGGTTGAAACTGTCGGCTGCTTAGGCTCGGCCGCCGGCTCCTGAAACATCAGGAAAGGGGTTAAACATGTGAGTATCAAACGTTCAGCGGACCATACGCTTACATTATTGGCCGCTGCTATATTTGGGATCATCCTATTGCTGGGAGCCAATCGCACACATACAGGTTTCATGCAGATGGCTGCCGTGCTCGCGGTACTGGTGATCGGGCTGTTTGCGCTAGCGCTTGCAACCGCATTTACAACAAAAGAACGGCTCTTTATGGCTGTCATCTATATTTTGATCGCCTGCACTTTTTTAAATAATGCATTTTTCGCGATTCATCTTGGTTTTTTCAGTTTGTTCCTTTACAGGCTTCTGCTCCTTGCAGCGGGATGCCTCCATGTGATCGGTATGATTCGGAACCGGACACATATTGAAAAATGGAACGGACTGCAAGTGAAAGGGATCTTGCTCTTTTTCGCCTTTTGGTTTATATACGGCCTTGTTTCCCTGCTGTGGGCCAAGTCGGTGACAGCCGGCATCAAATATTTGGCTTTATTGGCTATGGGTATCTTCTTCATTTACCTCATTGTCATGTACGTGCAAAAAATGGAGCAGCTGATGATGGTTTATTGGATATGGCTTGTCATGACAGTGTTTCTGATGATCATCGGTTTTTACAATCACATGACCCATCACCATCTCCCGAGTTCAACACTGTACAGCGGACCGGAATATAAGCAGCATTATCCGACATCTGTCTTTTTTAATCAAAATGACTTTGCGACCTTTTTATCGATCAGTTTCTTTTTTTACATCACGATGATGAAAAACATAAAGAATGGATACCTCAAGGCGATTGGCCTTGTGCTCTCGCTCTGTGCGCTGTATTTAATTTTTGCTACCGGTTCAAGGGCAAGCCTTCTCGGCATTTTTGCAGGCATTGCTGTCTACATTTTCATTGTTTTGCCGCCTGTTCTCAAGAAAATGGCCATATGGGTGTCAGCGGCAGGGGCTGCCATTTTTGCAGTTCTATTCGCCAGCCGGATTTATTCAAAGTTTTGGGAGCTGTTTATGGCTCCGCAGACGCTGCATTCATTTCATGACAGGCTTCCATCCAATGTGGGCCGGGCCAATCTGCTGAAAAACGCGTGGCATTTTTTCCTTGATTCATACGGATTCGGAGTCGGAGCAGGGAATGTATCCTATTATCTTGAGCACTATGCTTTATATGATACTGACGATGTGACAGAGGTGCACAACTGGCTCGTTGAAATCCTTGCTAACTTTGGCTTGTTCATTATGCTGGGATATCTCGCCGTTTATGCCTACCTTATATGGGTGCTTTATAAATTTTATGAAAGAAAATTAGAAAAGCAGTCAAAACTGATCATAGAAGGGCTTATTACTGCTCTGGTCAGTTTCTTGGCATCAAGTATCAGCCCAAGCTCTGTTTCAAATTTATTTTTCCATTGGGTGTTTCTGGCCCTCGTCATCGCCGCTGTGAATGTGTTAAGACGATCCAGACAGATGCCTGAACCGGTGTACAGATAAACAGACTACAAAAAGCAGGGAGACTTATATGAACGATATATTGATAAAAATAGCCCGTCGGATGAAAAAAAATATCATTTGGATCATAGCGGTGCCAATTATATTAGGTGCGGCGGGGTATATCCTGCCGTCCCAGATCGCTGACCAAAAGCGCTATACAGCTGAAGACACTTTAGCTGTGGGGAGTTATGATCATCCGGTTTATAACAACATAGAGGAGATTCCCCTTTTGCTCAAGAGCGACTCTTTTTTGAAGGAGGCCCTTCCTGATGAAAAGGCTGAAGATTTGGCTGAGATTAAGGAGAAGCTTACCATCAAAGCCGAATCCAAATCTTTACTGACCTTGGGCTATAGCGACGAGGATAAGGGTAAAACGGAATCCGTCTTAAACGCCATTTCCTCCACCTTTCTCAAAAACGATCAAAAACTGTACGCAGAAAGAGAAGCCGTCATCCGCCGCAGTATAGACGCGCTCGAAGGCGAGACGGTGAGTGAGGATTCCAAAGTGGATAAAGAGAGATTTTTGTATGAGCTGCAAAATACGCAGCTTAATCTGAAAGCGGCCAGTGTCACTGATTCTGAAACCGTAAGTGAGGCGGCTGGCGGCGGAATGTCCCCGAAAAAGAAAGCGGTTCTTGGCGTTATGATCGGTCTCACAATTGCCTTTATGTTCGTTGTCATTCCTGAATTTTTTAGAGAGTCCTTTTAAAATCATACCGATGGAGATGTGATCATGACTTATTGGAAACCTCTTGTATCTGTCATTACACCTTCTTATAATGCGCGTGACTATATTGAAGACGCGATTCATTCAGTGTTAGATCAGAGCCACTCCCATTGGGAAATGATTATCGTGGATGATTGCTCAACGGATGGGACACGCGGCATTTTGAAGCAGTATGAAGAAAGAGATGAAAGAATTCATGTGGTGTATCTGGAAGAGAACAGCGGAGCTGCGGTTGCCCGCAACAAAGCATTGGAGCGTGCTCAAGGACGATTTGTAGCATTTTTGGACAGTGATGACACATGGAAAAAAGACAAACTCGAAAAGCAGCTTGATTTTATGATGGAGCGCTCCTGTGCGTTTTCTTTCACAGGCTACAGCTTAATGGCGCAGGACGGAACCCCGCTCGATAAATATATTGATGCCCCGGAAAGGCTGACGTACGATGACGCCTTGAAAAATACGATTATCGGCTGCTTGACGGTCATGATTGACAGGGAACAAACGGGACAAATCCAAATGCCGAATATCAGAACGCGGCAGGACTTGGCCACATGGCTGTCTCTTTTAAAAAAAGGGTTTACCGCTTATGGGATGAATGAATGCCTGGCTGAATATCGGCTTGTAAATAACTCGATATCCAGCAACAAATGGAAGGCTGCGAAAAAAACGTGGTTTGTCTATAGAGAGATCGAACGGCTTCATCTCATCAAAGCAACATGGTGTTTTGTTCAATATGCAAAAAACGCGGTGAAAAAAAGATTATAGCCGCAAACAGAGAGAAAAGGTGATGAAGGTGGAAACAAAAGAAGCAATCATTCATGTCATCGTTGCCACTGCTGAATGGGGAAAAGACCAATTGAGATACAGGCGGCACCGGCTGGCGGAATTTTTAGCTGCTCAGGAGGAAACGAAGGAAGTCATTTGGGTTTGTCCGGCTCCGCGAACCCAAGGGAATGAATTTCAGCAAGTTCATTCAGGCATCAGGCAATTCGCTGTTAAAGACTTGCTCCAGAAAAAAATGTTTCGTTTCGGACGATATACAGATGTTTTTTACAGACATAAGCTATCACCATTACTTGATAAGCTGACTTCTGCTTCTGCAAACGGTGAACGCTGCTGTTTATGGTACACGTTTCCCGGATTCCCGCTGCTGTCTTCGCTGTATTCTTGGGATCAAGTGATTTATGATTGCAGTGACTTATGGGCGGCGCCGATCAGCGGACGTTCAAATCTGCTGTCTGAACTCCGGCGAAAAGTCATTAAATCGGCAGAGCTGAGAATTATACATCGTGCAGATTCCATAACCTGTTCATCGGATTATCTCCACCAAGAAGTAGACAAAAAACTGACTGCGGGACGAGAAAAGGTGCATACTGTCGAAAACGGTGTGGAATATGAGCTGTTTTCTGCAAATAAAGCGGCTCCCGATCGGAGCATATTGCAGGGAAGAGAAGGAATCGTATTAGGTTTTATCGGGGGAATTAAGCCTAAACTGGATTTTAAAATGATTGAAGAAGCAGCGCTCCAAAAGCCTGATTGGACATTTTTATGGGTTGGTCCTGATGCCACTAATGGCGATGTCTCGTTTCAAGAGCTGCTGAGGCTTCCCAATGTGATATGGACCGGTCCGGCGGAGCCAAAAGAAGTTCCGCATTATATGGAGCTTATCGACATCGGCATTATGCCATATAAAAACTCATCGTATAATCAAGCCGTTTTTCCGTTAAAACTATTTGAATTTTTAGCGGCTGGAAAGCCTGTCGTCGGCTCTAATCTTCCATCGACTTCAAAAATGCAGAAGCCTTATGTATACGAATATGTAGAAGGCGATCATCCGCTTGATTTTATCGCCGCGTGCGAAAAAGTGTTTGGCCAACACGGGGATGAAACGTATAAAGAAATGCGCCGAAACATCGCCCGCGCAAAAGATTGGAATTGTTTATTTAAACAAATCATGAAATATACAGGGATTCAAAAACATGCGTAGTCCTATAAATTGGGATGCGCGTTTTTTGATTATACGTGTTTCTTTTTGATGAAGCTTGTTATAATAACTAGGGAGAAGGTATAATGGAAGGAACGGTTCTCTATATAAATAAAGACTTTATTTAATCCCAAAGGAGACTTCTTTATGCTTGACGAACGCATGATTCGCATTGTTGTTGCGTTTATTGTCTCGCTGCTGACAGTTTTAATCATAACCCCAATCGTAAAAAGGATTGCGATTAAAATAGGTGCAGTTGACCAGCCCAGCAATCGAAAAGTACATGACAAAATCATGCCCCGGATGGGCGGGCTGGCCATATTTATCGGAGTGGTTGCAGGCGTGCTTGCATCCGGTATTTACACAGAAACAAAAATGACGGCTATTACAGTCGGAGCATTCATCATTATTGTGTTAGGTATTCTTGATGATAAATATCAATTAAGTGCAAAAGTTAAGTTTTTGATTCAATTAGGTGTAGCCATTATGATTGTAAGCACCGGCTTAAAAATGGACTTTTTCTCAGTGCCTTTTTTAGCAGAACGATTTGAGTTAGGCTGGCTGGCTTATCCGCTGACAGTATTATGGATTGTCGGCATCACAAACGCGATTAACCTGATTGACGGATTGGATGGCCTTGCTGCCGGTCTCTCTGTTATCGGCCTGTCAACGATCGCCGTTATGGCGCTATCCGGCGGAAAAGTACTCATTCTGTCACTCTCACTGGTGGTTATCGCCAGCACGCTTGGATTTTTGTTCCATAACTTTCATCCGGCCAAAATCTTTATGGGTGATACAGGATCACTTTTTTTAGGGTATTGTATTTCGATTCTTTCATTATTAGGCCTGTATAAAAGCGTAACATTGTTCAGTATCGTTATCCCGGTTATTATATTAGGTGTGCCGATTTTTGACACAACATTTGCTATCGTCAGAAGAATTTTAAACAAACAGCCGATTTCGGCACCCGATAAGTCCCATATCCACCACAGACTGATGGCCTTTGGCCTATCACACCGGATGTCGGTCATTGTGATTTATCTCATTGGATTCATTTTCAGCATCAGTGCAATCGTGCTTAAAAGTGCCACAATTTGGCTCTCTTTGTTTATTATCTTCGTTTTAATTATTTTTATGCAAATCATAGCAGAAGTGACAGGACTCGTGAATGAAAAATTTAAGCCGTTTACGAAATTTTATAAACGGCTGGTGAAGAGAAATTAAAAACTCCGGCTGAAGACGCCGGAGTTTTTTTCTGCGCAAAAATGCCCGATCTTTATAGGACCGGGCATTTTTTAATAGGATGAATCAGTTGTTGAATTCGTTGTACTGTTTGAGCTTGTGCTGCTGTCATTCGAATACGTTGTACCGTCAGTTGTTGTGCTTTCATCTGTGCCGGTGCTGCTTGTATCTGAAGAATAATCTAAATGCTCTTGGAGCGTTTTTCGGACAGTCTCCAGATTTGTGGCGTCTGGTTCAAAATAATACGTGTTGTTCGCCCCTAAATATAAATCGGATCCTGTAATGCTCAACGTGTCGATTTTCTTGCTGGTAAAGCCGCTGTAAATCTGCTGCAGCGCTAAACCTTCAGTAATGCGAATATTGGTTTCAACGTTTTCGCTTGCTTTTTCTGCGATTTTATCAATCTTAGCAATGTTGCTTGCGCTTGACATTTGGTCAATCAGTGCATTTAAGATTTGTTTCTGTCTGTCATTACGGCCAAAGTCTCCGCGTTTATCTTGTTTTCTCATACGGGCATACGCCAAGGCTTCTTCGCCGTTTAAATGCATCTCGCCTTTTTTGAAGTAAATCCGTTTGCTTTCGTTTACATCACTTTTTTCATCAAAATCGAAAGGCACATCTACATCAATGCCGCCGACTTCATTAATGACATCTTTAAAACCGTCAAAATCAACTGTGACATATTTATCGATCGGGATTTGCAAGAAGTTTTCAACAGTTTCAACTGTCTCATCTTTTCCGCCTTTGCTGTAAGCAGCATTAATCTTTGTTTTGCTTCCGGTTGTGTCACTGGCTAACTGCACTCGTGTATCACGCGGAATGCTCAGCATTTTCATGGTTTTATTTTTGGGATCAAGGGTAACGACAATAAGAGAGTCTGATCTCCCTTTTTGTCCTTTGGTCGCGTAATCCTCTATTCCCATAAATAAAATAGAAAACGGTTTTTTCTTCATATCTACAACTTCGCTGCGAAGATTTGATTTATTTCCGCGGGAAAGAGCATCATATGAATCATCCGCAGCGCTAATGGTTTTATAAAGTTTATATCCTCCAAGCCCTACGACCACCAATAATGCAAGGGCGAACAATAACATCATTCTTTTTAAAATTTTCCTGCGTTTGCTCTTTTTCTTTTTTCGCACACGCACTCTAACGCGTTCAGCCATTATTAAGTCTCCTTTATGTGATTGACGGCTTTTTCAAGATACGTCAACTCTCCCTCTTTAATATCACTCTTTCCATTTGTCAGTTCTGTCATCCACTCAGAAAATGCGTTTGTTTCTTTTTCTTCGACGTATGTTTCGAATACAACATTTTCGGCATAATGGATTTCCTTTAACAGAAATTGTGATTCTCTTAGTTCATTTTCAATCTTGCCAAGCCACGTGTAATCCGCGGAAGTGTGCATGACGCGCATAAGCTTTCGTTCTACAACACCTATATGATTTAATCCTTCAGACACTGATTTTCCATAAGCGCGAATTAATCCGCCGGCCCCAAGTTTAATGCCTCCGAAATATCGTGTAACGACGGCGCAAGTATCCTTAAGGCCGCGTTTTTTTAATACCTCAAGCATCGGCACTCCCGCTGTACCGCTTGGTTCTCCATCATCATTGGCTTTTTGGATATGATCGTTCTCGCCAATGACGTAAGCCGAGCAATTATGAGTCGCATTCCAGTGCTGTTTCTTTATTTTCTGTATAAATTCCTGTGCCTCTTGTTCGGTAGAAACACGGCTTAAATGACAGATAAAACGCGATTTTTCTATAACAATCTCGTGTTCTCCTGTTTCTTTCACAGTAAAATAGCTGTGCAGCATGCTTGCTGACCCTCCTGCTAAGCATAAAAGACTGCCTATACAAATTCGTACAGTCTTTAGAATTTTTGTGCGTATTTTGGTATCATAAAGAATAGAAGGTATATAAAATTGTTTTTTTCTAGAATATACGCATTCTTTCATTATAATTCGACATAAATTGCAGATCAATTACATTTATAATAAAAATATATAACAACGCCGTGACGGAGGGAAATTATGAATAAAACAAAGATGGATTCCAAAGTTCTGGATTCTATTTTGATGAAGATGCTGAAAACCGTTGACGGGAGCAAGGATGAGGTTTTTCAAATCGGGGAGCAGTCACGCCAGCAGTATGAACAGCTGGTTGAAGAACTGAAACAAATTAAACAGCAGGTTTATGAAGTCATCGAGCTTGGCGATAAACTTGAAGTGCAAACCCGTCATGCGAGAAACCGTTTATCCGAGGTCAGCCGCAATTTTCATAGATTCAGTGAAGAAGAAATTCGCAATGCTTACGAAAAAGCCCATAAGCTGCAGGTAGAATTGACGATGATCCAGCAGCGTGAGAAGCAGCTGCGCGAACGCCGGGATGATTTAGAGCGCAGATTGTTAGGCCTTCAGGAAATCATTGAACGGTCTGAATCATTAGTAAGCCAAATTACAGTTGTGCTCAACTACTTGAATCAAGATTTGCGCGAAGTCGGAATGCTTCTTGCTGATGCTCAGGCAAAACAGGATTTTGGCTTAAGAATTATTGAGGCGCAGGAAGAAGAAAGAAAAAGGGTCTCCAGAGAAATTCATGACGGACCTGCTCAAATGCTGGCAAATGTGATGATGAGATCGGAATTAATCGAGCGGATTTTCCGTGACCGCGGCACTGAGGACGGTTTCCAAGAAATTAAAAATCTCCGTCAAAATGTGCGGAATGCCCTTTACGAAGTGAGAAGGATTATATATGATTTAAGACCGATGGCCCTTGATGACCTAGGCCTGATTCCAACTTTGAGAAAATATCTATATACAACAGAGGAATATAACGGTAATGTCAAAATACATTTTCAGTGTATCGGTGACACAGAGGATAGGCGGCTTGCGCCCCAGTTTGAAGTGGCGCTCTTCAGGCTCGCACAGGAAGCTGTGTCTAATGCGCTAAAGCATTCCGAATCTGAAGAAATTACTGTCAAAGTTGAGATCACAAAGGATTTTGTGATTTTAATGATAAAAGATAACGGCAAAGGGTTTGACCTGAAGGAAGCGAAAGAGAAGAAAAATAAATCATTCGGCTTGCTGGGCATGAAAGAAAGAGTAGATTTATTGGAAGGAACCATAACAATAGATTCGAAAATAGGTCTTGGGACATTTATTATGATCAAGGTTCCGTTATCTCTTTGACTATGATTTGTAAAATAGAGCCAAAAGGCATATTGACCGAAAGCTAGAGTATATAGAACAATAATACAAGGAGGCGTGGCTTGTGACTAAAGTAAACATTGTTATTATCGACGACCATCAGTTATTTCGTGAAGGTGTTAAACGAATATTGGATTTTGAACCTACCTTTGAAGTGGTAGCCGAAGGGGACGACGGAGATGAAGCGGCTCGTATTGTCGAGCACTATCATCCTGATGTTGTGATCATGGATATCAATATGCCAAACGTAAATGGCGTGGAAGCTACAAAACAGCTTGTAGAGCTGTATCCTGAATCTAAAGTAATTATTCTATCAATTCACGATGATGAAAATTATGTAACACATGCCCTGAAAACCGGCGCGAGAGGTTATCTGCTGAAAGAGATGGATGCTGATACATTAATTGAAGCGGTTAAAGTAGTTGCCGAGGGAGGTTCTTACCTTCATCCGAAGGTTACTCACAATCTCGTTAACGAATTCCGTCGTCTTGCAACAAGCGGAGTTTCTGCACACCCTCAGCATGAGGTCTACCCTGAAATCCGCAGACCATTACATATCTTAACTAGACGGGAATGTGAAGTGCTGCAGATGCTTGCAGACGGAAAAAGCAACCGCGGTATCGGTGAATCATTGTTTATCAGTGAGAAAACCGTCAAAAACCATGTGAGCAATATTTTGCAAAAAATGAATGTAAACGACCGGACGCAAGCCGTTGTGGTCGCCATTAAAAATGGCTGGGTAGAAATGAGATAGTATAATACGAGACTTGCCTTTTATTAGGCAGGTCTTTTTTTAGGCTGCCGTTTCGCTTACAATAGAGTTATAAAGCAATAAGGCAGGTATCGAAGCTATGAATATTGCAGTCGTAACAGACAGTACAGCATATATCCCGAAAGAAATACGTGAACAACATCAAATACATATGATCCCACTCCAGGTTGTGTTTGGGGAGGAAACTTATCGTGAAGAAATCGAATTGGACTGGAAAAGCTTTTACGAGGAAGTAAAGAAACATACTGAGCTTCCGACGACTTCTCAGCCGCCAATCGGCGAGCTGGCTGCTTTGTATGAAGAGCTTGGCAAGTCTTATGATGCGGTTATCAGTATCCATCTTTCCAGTGGGATCAGCGGAACATTCAGCAGTGCGGCAGCGGCTGACGCAATGGTTGACAATGTTGAAGTGTATCCATTTGATTCAGAGATCAGCTGTTTGGCTCAAGGCTTTTATGCTCTTAAAGCTGCTGAATTAATCAAAAATGGAGCCTCATCACCGGAAGATATCATAAAAGAACTGGAAGAAATGAAAAAGACAGTTCGGGCGTATTTTATGGTAGATGATTTAGCGCATCTTCAGCGGGGCGGACGATTAAGCAGCGCCCAAGCCTTTATTGGGAGTCTTCTAAAGGTAAAGCCTATTCTTCACTTTGACAATGAGGTAATTGTGCCTTTTGAGAAGATTCGCACACGTAAAAAAGCAATTTCACGAATTTATGAGCTTTTAGACGAAGATGCGAGTAAAAGATTGCCTATGCGTGCTGCGGTTATCCACGCTAATCGAGAAGAAGAAGCAGCGAAAATCATTGAAGAGCTTTCTGCGAAATACCCTCATGTTGAATTTTATAACAGTTATTTTGGCGCGGTAATCGGCACTCATTTGGGTGAGGGCGCGCTGGGAATTTGCTGGTGTTTTCAATAACGTAAAATCTCCGTTTTAGCAGCGGAGATTTTTTTATATTCTTATTTTCACCGCTGGACAGAAAATTTCCATTCAGGCATACTGTCTCGAAAGGAGGCGGTGCTATGCTGGTTGAGCCAGATGAAAAGAACATTACTTTCTCAAAAGAATTACAGCAGACGCTCCAAGGCCGTCATTTGCTCAGAACTGAACTCCCCTTTTCCGATGAGATGATTGAATGGCATATCAAGAACGGCTATATCTGCGCTCAATACTCTATATCCAAAAATAAACGGGAGTATAGGTGTAATAGGTGCGGCCAAAATGATCAGCGGTATTTTTCTTTTTATTACTTATCTAGAAAGAAGCAGCTGTATTGCCGTTCCTGTGTCATGATGGGCAGAGTGAGCGAGGATGTGCTTTTATATTCATGGAAAGAGGAAGATGAATCCCGTTGGAAGCCTATCAAGCTGACTTGGAATGGCAAGCTCTCAAGCGGACAGCAAAAAGCTGCCAATGTCTTAATTGAAGCAATATCAAAAAAAGAAGAGCTTCTCATCTGGGCGGTTTGCGGCGCTGGCAAAACAGAGATGTTATTTCCCGGTATAGAATCAGCGTTAAACGAAGGATTGCGAGTATGTATTGCAACACCCCGCACCGATGTTGTATTAGAGCTTGCTCCGAGACTCAAGGCCGCCTTTCAGGGCGCTGACATTGCGGCACTTTACGGAGGCGGCGAGGACAAAGGGTGTTTATCTCCGCTTATGATTTCCACCACACATCAGCTTTTGCGATATAAAGACGCGTTCGATGTTATCATCGTTGATGAAGTTGATGCTTTTCCGTATTCCGCTGATCAAACTCTTCAATTCGCTGTTCAAAAAGCTAAAAAGAAAAACAGCACCCTTGTTTATTTAAGTGCAACACCCTCTAAAGAATTAAAAAGAAAAACACTGAACGGACAGCTGCATTCAGTTCGCATTCCAGCAAGACACCACCAGAAACCTTTGCCAGAACCGCGCTTTCTATGGTGCGGAAACTGGAAAAAGAAATTAAACCAAAACAAAATTCCGCCAGCGGTAAAAAGATGGATAGCGTTTCATGTGAAAGAAGGGAGGTCTGTGTTTTTATTTGTTCCCTCCGTTTCTGTTTTGGAAAAGGCAGCTGCCTGCTTTAAAGATGTTCATTGCCGAACAGCGTCTGTTCATGCGGAAGATAAGGACAGAAAAGAAAAAGTAAAGCAATTTAGAGACGGTCAGTTTGATCTTTTAATCACAACAACAATATTAGAGAGAGGTGTCACTGTCCCCAAGGTACAAACAGGGATATTAGGGGCCGAATCGCCTATCTTTACGGAAAGCGCACTTGTGCAAATCGCAGGAAGAACCGGCCGGCATAAAGAACACGCGAACGGCGATGTTATTTTCTTTCACTACGGAAAAACAAAGAGCATGCTGGATGCAAAAAAGCATATAAAAGAAATGAATGCATTGGCGGCAAAAAATGAAAGAACAGACTAGTTATTATTTGAAAACATGGTACAGTATACTCATATAACCGATGATGAGGAGCTGTAAAAATGCTTGTCAATTCCAAAGAAATCGTAATGAAAGAACTGCTCGACCGATATATGGACCAGCTTCATATGACCTGTACTTGCCAAGTATGCAAAAACGATGTGTTGGCACTTTCTTTAAATAAAGTAAGACCATCCTATGTCACTGATCTTAAAAAGATCGCATATACGAAAGCTGAGCTGGTAGATAAACAAAAAAACACGGCTATGCTTGTGATTTTGGCTGAATCTGCTGCTGTGGTATCAGAAAGTCCAAACGATTTATGCCAAACGAAGCAGGAGGAGGAATTCATAAACTGATCTGTCTATTATGCGATTCGCAATTTTCTCAAGCTGTTACATGGAAAGCTCTTTTTTTATTAAAGACTGACGAAAAGGTCTGTCATTCCTGCAGAAGCAAATTAAAGAAAATCACAGGACATATCTGCTCGCTGTGCGGCAGGCCTCAATCCATTCATGCGCTATGCAGGGATTGCGAGGCGTGGAAATCAAGGGTCAGTGACAGCTTGCTGCTGCGCCAAAACCGTTCAGTTTACACATATAATGAAATGATGAAAGAAACACTCTCCCGTTTTAAATTTAGAGGAGATGCAGAAATCATAAATGCGTTTAAAAGTGATTTCTCTTCAACTTTCTCAGAGGTTTACCCCGATAAGCATGTTGTTCTCGTTCCTATTCCGCTGAGCAAGGAACGGGAAAAAGAGCGTGGATTTAACCAGGCACAGCTCCTCGCAGAATGCTTAGACCAGCCTATCCGCCATGCCCTCGTTCGCTTGAATAATGAGAAACAGTCTAAGAAAAAGAAAAAAGAACGCCTTCTTTCAGAGCGTATTTTTGATACAAAAAATAACTCAGTTGAAGGTATGAATATCATTTTAATAGACGATCTTTATACAACAGGCGCTACCTTGCATTTTGCAGCCCGCTGTTTATTAGAGAAAGGAAAAGCCGGTTCAGTGGCATCTTTTACCTTGATCAGAAGCTAAATGATTCTGTTTTTATGCCGATATAATCACTAGAAATTAACAGATATATTATCGAGAAGGAGAAAAAAGATGGGAGAACTGGCTAATTGTCCGAAATGCAATGCTTTATTTTTAAAAACAAAGCTGCAAACCATATGTCAGGCGTGTATTAAGGAAGAAGAAAAATCATTTGAGATTGTATATAAGTTTTTAAGGAAACAGGAAAACCGGCAATCAACTTTGAACCACATAACAGAGGAAACAGGTGTAGAAGAAGAGCTGATATTAAAATTCATCAGTCAGAAACGGATTCAAATCACTCATCTTCCTAATTTGGCATACCCATGTGAGAGGTGCGGGACATCGATTCGGGAAGGCAAATTCTGCAAGGCTTGTCAGTCAGATATAAAGGCTCAAATGGATCATTTGGACCATGAGGATACCTTGAAAACCGAGAGGGAAAATAGTAAAAAAGACACGTACTATGCCTATAATACCAAAAACAGCTGATTCCCTAAACTAACTGAAACCGCAGTCGATAAAAGGGTTAGATTGTTTAAAGACTGCAACGGAAAGCGAGAGGAATCCTATGAAAATCAATCAATTTGGAACACAATCCGTTAATCCATACCAAAAAAATTATGAAAAGCAAGCGGTGCAAAAAACTGCTGCACAGCCTAAAGATAAAATTGAAATTTCATCACAGGCTAAAGAAATGCAAAATGCATCTGATGCAGTCACTGGTTCACGCCAGGAAAAAATTGCGCAGCTTAAAGCGCAAATTGAAAACGGGTCATACAAAGTGGACGCAAATCATATAGCGAAAAATATTGTTAATTTTTATAAAAAGCAATAAAAAGGAGAAAGCCCATGTCAGCAAAGCCAATTATTGACCAATTGAAGCGACTTTGCGTTCTGCATGAGCACCTGCTCACGCTGTCTCAGGAAAAGACGGAAGCGCTCAAGGCCGGCAAAACAAAAGAGCTTTCTAACATTTTGACAAAAGAGCAAAAATATATACAAGCAATCGGACAGACAGAAGATGACCGGATCAAAGCAACTTCCGCCTTTCTCGGATACAGTGAAAACAACACCATTTCCGCATGTATCGCCAAAACTTCAGGCAGTGAAAAGGAAGCGCTGGAACAACTATATGAGTCTCTTTCTAACGCTATCGGACGTCTGAAGGAAGTGAATGAGATGAATAGGCAGCTGACGAGAGACGCGCTGCAATTCATTTCAATTTCGTACGATATGCTGGTTCCTAAGGAAAATAACTTCAATTACAGCAAATCAATTAAAGCTGAGCTCCCGAAGAGCAGCCGAATGAAACTATTTGATTCAAAAGCTTAGCAGAAAGGAATTCAGAATATGACATCTACCTTTATGGGGCTTGAAACTGCAAGGCGGGCGTTAAGCGCTCAGCAGGCAGCGTTAAGCACTACCGCAAATAACGTGGCAAATGCCAATACAGACGGTTATACAAGACAGCGGGTCTCATTGGAAGCAACTGACTATTTTCCTGCTGTATCAAAAAACGCAGAAAAAACCGCGGGACAAATGGGAACGGGTGTTCAAGGCAAGTCAGTTGAGAGAATAAGAGATATCTTTCTTGACTACCAATACCGTCTTCAAAACAACAGTGCGGGTTACTACGACACCAAAGCCAAAGCTTTGTCCCAAATGGAAGGCATCTTAAATGAGACGGATGAAAGCGGCTTAAACAGTGTGCTCAATTCGTTTTGGAATTCCCTTCAGGAGTTATCAAACAATACAAACGAAGACAGCGCGCGTTCTGTTGTTGCTGAAAAAGGAAAAGCTTTAGCAGAAACGTTTAATTATCTTTCTGAATCACTAACAAATGTTCAATCAAACTTAAAAGCGGAGCTAGATACTACTGTATTAGATGTCAATTCTCTGCTTTCTCAATTAAACAGTTTAAATAAGCAAATTGCGCAAGTAGAGCCGGTCGGGCTTCTTCCGAATGGTTTATATGACCAGCGGGATTTGCTGATCGATAAATTATCCTCAATGGTTGATATCAAACTCAGCTATAACAAATCAGGCGGGAATGCACTTGCTTCTGCTGAAGGAACTGTATCAATTGATATCCTCGATAAAAATAAACAGTCGCTGGGAACTGTTTTGGACGGTAAAAATTATGAGGTTTCAGAACTTGCAGCCAATTATGATAATGAAACGGGTTTAGTATCAAGTATTTCAATCGGAGGCGCTGCTGTACAGGCTGAGTCATTCAGCAGTAAGGGATCCCTTTTAGGATTTATAGAGTCTTACGGATATGTAACAGCAGGCGGCGAAGAAAAGGGCGCATACCCTGATATGCTTTCTGACCTTGATGATATGGTGCTTGAATTCGCAAAAGCTTTCAATGAAGTGCATAGAAATGGTTTGACCAAAAGCGGCGAGCAAGGCGGGGACTTTTTTGATTTTACCGGCGGTGAAACGGAGCCGGCAAAAGGAGCAGCAGGCAAGATTAAAATTGCTGACAGCATCTTAGATTCAAAAGGCGCGAACATTGCTTTCTCACTGACTGGCGCAGCCAATGATAATGCAAATGCAACAAAGCTAGCGAATGTTTTAACCGGCGATATCACCATTAATGGAAAAAATACAAGTGTGCTAGATTACTATGCAGGACTGATTGGCGAGCTTGGAATTAATGCACAAGAAGCGAATCGGCTCGCGTCTAATACTGAAACACAGCTTAATGACGCCGACATCAACCGTCAGCAAATGAGCGCAGTTTCTTTAGACGAAGAAATGACGAATATGATTCAATTCCAACACGCATACAATGCTGCTGCGAGAATGGTGACTTTACAAGACGAAATACTCGATAAAGTGATCAATGGCATGGGTGTCGGAGGAAGGTAGGTAGATCAAATGAGAGTAACACAAGGCATGATTCAGCAAAACTCATTGAGATATATCGGTTCAAGCTACTCGAAGCTGGATAATCTTCAATCACAGATTTCTTCAGGGAAAAAAATCTCAAAGGCGTCCGACGATCCTGTCGTAGCTATGAAAAGCTTAAAATACCATACGCAATTATCTCAGGTTCAGCAATATCAAAGTAATGCTTCTCAAGCTTTTACCTGGCTTGAAAATACAGAAACAAACATTACTGAAGGAATTGACATTTTAGCGAAAGTCAAAGATTTAGCTATTAAGGCTGAAAATGATACAAATGGTGAAGATGAGCGGCAAGCGATTGGCGTAGAAGTAAAGCAGTTAAAGGATCAGCTTTTAAAAATTGCGAATACACAAGTGAACGGCAGATATATCTTTAATGGAACGAATTCAGACACGCCTCCGGTTACTGATAACGGAGACGGAACTTATACCATTTCCGATACTGCTGATGTTGTGGTCAATATATCAAATAATATGAACTTAAAAGTGAATTCAGATCCAAAGTCAGCCTTTGGGGGTACGTCTGAAAGCGGACAAAATGTATTTGAAATGCTTGACTCATTTGAGCAAGCACTTAGTTCCGACTCACTCGATGGCATGGACAATCTTTTAGAGGATATTGATCAATTTTCTAACGGCATGAGCGCTGAACGTTCTGATCTCGGTGCAAGATATAATCGTCTTGAACTGATTAATACTAGGCTTTCAGCTCAAGAAGAAACATCTACAAAAGTGTTGTCTGACAATGAAGATGTAGAACTGGAAAAAGTAATAACAGAATTTATTGCGCAGCAAAGCGTGCATAGGGCTACTCTTGCTGTAAATGCGCAAATTGTTCAGCCTACATTGATTGACTTTTTAAAGTAAGCGGCTCTCAGGAGTTCGCTTTTTTTATAGTTTAGGAGGTAGAGTGATGCAAATTCCCAGATTGACTATGCACAGTGTTCAAGGGAAAATCGGTTTAACGACGACGCCCGCCACCCTAAAAATGGAGCAGCCGCAAGCCGATCTCGAAATTGAACAGCCAAGCGCGGAAATGGAAATATCGGTAATTAACGGAAAACTCACGATTGACCAAACGCAAGCATGGGAAGAATTAGACAGAAAACATGTTTTCAAGAGAATTGAAGAAGCCGCCCAACAAGGGCATGAGGATGTAATGGAGGGGATAGCCCGAACTGTAGAAGAAGGAGACGAGCTTATGAGGATTGAAAATAAAGGGAATCCAATTGCTTCACAAGCAAAGAGGAACTCTGAAATGCAACAAATTCAATTAGGTGAACATTATGCTCCGTCTCTTTCAAGAGTGAAAATACAATACACCCCGTCAGAGCTTGATATTCAGATTACGCCGCAAAAGCCTGTCATTCAGGCTGAACCGAATAAGCCAATTGTTCAATATACGCCGGGGAACGTTAAGGTTGACATGCTGCAATATCCTGATTTAAAAATAGATGTAGAATACCCGAAAGAATCATCCGAAAAGTAAACAGAAAAGGATCGTGAACAATGATCATTCATACGAAGTACCATGGCCAAATGAACGTAAAAGAAGAACAAATTATTCTTTTTGATAACGGGATTCCAGGCTTTTTAGAAGAAAAACAGTTCGTCATTCTTCCGCTTTCAGAGGATTCTCCATTCGTGGCGCTGCAGTCCGTCACTACAGAAAATCTTGCGTTCATTGTTGTCAGTCCGTTCATCTTTTTTAAGAATTATGAATTTGACCTTGATGAATCAACAGCTGAACTTTTGGATATCGATAATATTGAAGATGTGGAAGTCATGACCATATTGACCATGGCGGAGCCGTTCGAAAAATCGACTGCCAATTTATTGGCTCCCATTATTGTGAATCGCAAGAACATGAAGGCAAAGCAAGTCGTTTTACACGACTCCTCATATACGACAAAGCATCCGATTGGAGGAGAATCATGCTAGTTTTATCGCGGAAAATAAACGAAGCGATTCAAATAGGTGCTGATATTGAAGTGAAAGTCATTTCGGTTGAAGGTGATCAAGTGAAACTGGGAATTGACGCCCCAAAGCATATTGATATTCACCGAAAAGAAATATACTTGATCATTCAGGAAGAAAACAACCGTGCGGCAGCGTTATCCAGCGATGTGATCTCCGCATTATCCTCACAAAAAAAGTGAGGATTTTTTTGTTTTTCTATTAACAAAATCAGAGACAATCCGATATTAATGATGTAGCCGGGAGGAGGCGTAAAGACTCCTCCAGCTATAAAAAAAGTGAGGCACAAGGACGTGCCAAAAACATATTCAGGGAGGAACAAAACAATGAGAATTAACCACAATATCGCAGCGCTTAACACACTGAACCGTTTGTCTTCAAACAACAGTGCGAGCCAAAAGAACATGGAAAAGCTTTCTTCAGGTCTTCGTATTAACCGTGCGGGAGATGACGCAGCAGGTCTTGCGATTTCTGAAAAAATGAGAGGGCAAATCAGAGGTTTAGAAATGGCTTCTAAAAACTCTCAAGACGGAATCTCTCTTATCCAAACAGCTGAGGGTGCATTGACTGAAACTCACTCAATCCTTCAACGTGTTCGTGAGTTAACTGTTCAAGCGGGTAACACTGGTACTCAAGACGCAACGACAGACCTTGTAGCAATTCAAGATGAAATTAACAACCTTCTTGATGAGGTAGATGGAATTTCTCAACGTACAGCGTTTAACGGTAAAAAACTTCTTGATGGAACTGAAACAGCGGGATTCACTTTCCAAATTGGTGCCAACAAAACTCAACAACTAACAGTTAACATTGGTGATATGAGTACTGCTGCTACAGGCCTTGATATGTTAAAAGCAGATTACGTTGTTACAACAGCTACAGCAGCTAACACAGATGCACTTTTAGACAAAGTTGATTCTGCCATTAACAAAGTATCTTCTGAGCGTGGTAAACTTGGTGCGGTACAAAACCGTCTAGAGCACACAATCAATAACCTTGGTGCTTCTTCTGAAAACTTAACTGCTGCTGAGTCTCGTATCCGTGACGTTGACATGGCGAAAGAGATGAGCGAGTTCACAAAGAACAACATTCTTTCTCAAGCTTCTCAAGCGATGCTTGCTCAAGCGAACCAACAGCCGCAAAACGTACTTCAATTGTTACGTTAATTTTAAAAAGGACCTTGGCGTTGCCGGGTCCTTTTTTTATATGTTTAACTCCGAATGATTCCCCTGCTATATATCGTTAACTCATGATATAATAATCGGATTCTCCGTTAACTTGGTGAAAGTATATCTAAATAAGAAATATAAAACGAATGATTTTTTTTCCAAAAAATATGTGTAATCTTCTCTCTACTCAGTCGATATAAACTTTAGATTGGGGCATAGGGGATGATCAATTGAACATTGAAAGGCTCACTACGTTACAACCTGTTTGGGATCGTTATGATACCCAAATACATAATCAAAAAGATCATGAGGGTGAGGTTCCTGTTCAGCAAGTTTCATATACCCATCTCGCTGAAATGGTAGGGGAAATGAACAAGTGTTTGGAACCTTCGCAAGTTCACCTGAAGTTTGAGCTCCATGAAAAGTTAAATGAATACTATGTAAAGGTAATAGAGGACTCTACAAATGAAGTTATTCGTGAAATTCCGCCGAAACAGTGGCTTGATTTTTATGCGGCTATGACTGAATTTCTTGGGCTATTTGTAGATGAAAAAAAGTAGATGAGGAGTGGTTTGAAATGGTTATGAGAATATCAGGTTTGGCGTCAGGAATGGATATAGATGATATCGTCTCAAAACTGATGCAGACAGAAAGAGCGCCGCTTGACAAGCTGACGCAAAGAAAGCAGACACTCGAATGGCAGCGTGACAGCTATCGTGAAGCAAACTCAAAAATAAAAGAATTGCAAGATTATATGTCTAAAAATACGCTGACATATCCAAGTACGTATCAGAGCAAAACAGTGACAAGCTCCAATGAGTCTGTGTTAACTGCTACAGGAAGCTCAACCGCGCCAAACTCTTCTTCTACGATTGAAGTAGCAAGCTTGGCAACGGCGGCAACGTATAAGGCCGATAATTATGCGGGATACACACAAGGCGACTATAATTTGGCGTTTAACGTTGTGGCGCCTGGCGAGACAACGGCAAAAACCGTCAACATTAGTGTGACGAGCGCTGAGACGATTGATAATGTGATTTCTAAAATTAACACCTCCGATCTCGGAGTATCAGCGTTTAAAGATAAAATTTGGAACGGTACCGAGTATGTAGAAACGATTGCGTTTTCTTCTAAAGCAACAGGCTCAGGAGGCAGCATTCAGGCAGCGGATTCTGCTACTGCCGACTTTGTGTCCGGCCAGCTTGGTTTTTCTTTAGACGCAGACAATAAGCTTACTGCTTACAAAGAAGGAACCAATGCAAAAGTCACAATTAATGGCTTTGAAATGGAGAAGCTGTCAAACAACTTTACCGTGAATGGCGTTACCTACTCGCTCAAAAATACAACAGCAACTACAGGCCCTGTTACCACATCTGTTTCTACTGATGTTGACGGAATTTATAACCAAATTAAAGAGTTTGTAGATAAATACAATGAATTGGTTGACAGCCTGAATGAAAAGCTTCAGGAAGAAAAATACAGAGACTATACGCCGCTGACAAGTGAACAAAAAGAAGCAATGTCCGATAAAGAGGTAGAACTCTGGGAAGAGAAGGCGAAAAGCGGTTTGCTGAGAAATGATACCAGTATCAGCACGGGTACGAACCAAATGAGAACTGATTTTTACTCTCAAGTAACAGTTGATGGGAAAAATCATCAGTTAACTGAATTTGGCATCACAACCTCAAGCGCTTACCAATTACGGGGACATTTAGAGATTAATGAAGATAAACTGAAAGCAAAAATACAAGAAGATCCGCAAAGTGTTGCCGCTTTATTCACAAACGGAACGAACAGCAGCCCTTATAGTGAAAAAGGGATTATGAAACGCATCGGTGATACACTGAAAAGCACAGTGAAAAGCATAGAAGCAAAAGCCGGCAACTCGACAATGGGAACTGATAACTACTCAATCGGTAAAAATTTAAACACGATCAACACTGATATCACTAAAATGCAGGACCGATTGAATACAGTTGAAAACCGCTACTATAAAAAATTCAGTGCAATGGAGTCTGCGATTCAAAAAATGAACGAACAATCGTCCTATTTATCACAGCTTCTTGTACAATAAAAGTAATTTGGAGGATGACACATGGCGATCCAAAATCCTTATACAGCTTATCAGCAAAATTCAGTGAATACCGCTACACCTGGTGAACTGACGCTTATGCTGTATAATGGCTGTTTGAAATTTATAAGACTTGCATCCCAGGCCATTGAGAATGATGATATGGAACGTAAAAATGAAAATTTGATTAAGGCGCAAAATATCATTCAGGAATTAAATTTTACACTGAACCGTAACATTGAGCTTTCCAATTCCATGGGTGCGATGTACGACTATATGTATCGAAGATTGGTGCAGGCAAATATCAAAAGTGATACGAGCATGCTGGCTGAGGTTGAAGGCTATGTAACAGATTTTCGCGATGCATGGAAACAAGCCATTCAAACTGAACGGAAGGATCGGCACGGATCAGGCGGGATGGCATGAATAACATAGATCGACTATACACTGAGACGAAGAGTATGCTGTCACACATACAAGATACACCGGAAAGCGATGAACTTTTAGCGCAAATTGAAGACTTTGTGGCTAAACGGTCTGAACTTATTCAGAAGATATCTCTGCCGCTTTCAGAAGAGGAACAAAAGCAGATGAGGCTTGTCCTGACATGGGATCAGCTTATTGTGAAGGAAATGGAAAGACTGAAGCAGTCAATTGCAGGCGAGCTTCAGCAGGTAAAAAGAAAACGCGCGATGCATACGACGTATTTAAACCCTTATAACAACATCACGATTGACGGCAGATATTATGACAAGCGTAAATAGGTGAGTGCCGTGAAGAGCATTGAAGATTATACGCTTTTATCAGCTTATTATCATCTTCTTTTTACCATTGAGGAAGGGCTGTGTTATTTGATAGAGGCTGAACAAAATTTATCAAAAACAGAAGGGGATCGGATCTACCAAGATCTGATCCAAGCCTTTTTTTATTTGGATTCAACACATTCAACACTTCTTTTTATTATGAATACCGGGTGTGCTGAATTGTGTATTAAAGCATTTGACGAAATTTTTGCGGAGTTTGACCAATTGGTTTCTTTCTCTTTTCCCTCTCAAGAGTTTTGCGAGTATTTAAAAGAACATTTTCTGATTCATTATAGAAAATGGATGCAGTCCATTCATCAATGTATGGAGCCCTTTGTAATCAATTAGGCGAGGGTGAGGTATTTGTTTCTTACAATCGGCATATACATATACCTCCGAACCGCCAATAACAACAGCATATAAAACATAATTCGACAAAGTTCACTGAATTTTCACAAAAAGTTTACGTTTCGGCAGGAATTGTGAAGGGTAAAGGAGAAATAGATACATATCCTTAATAAAAGGGAGGCGTTCTTTGATGAACTATAACATCAGAGGAGAAAATATTGAAGTGACACCCGCGTTGAAGGATCATGTCGAGAAGAAGATCGGCAAGCTGGAGCGTTATTTTGACCATAACGTGAATGCCGATGTGAACGTCAACTTGAAATTTTACAATGACAAGGAGTCTAAAGTTGAGGTTACGATTCCGATGACAGATCTGGCGCTTCGGTCCGAGGTGCATAACGAGGATATGTACAACGCAATTGATCTCGCAACAAACAAACTGGAACGTCAAATCCGTAAGCATAAAACGAAAGTAAACCGCAAATTCCGTGAGCAGGGCTCTCCGAAATATCTATTAGCGAATGGTCTCGGCTCTGATACAGATATTGCGGTTCAGGATGAAATAGAAGATGAGGATAGCTTGGACATTGTCCGTCAGAAACGCTTTAATTTAAAGCCGATGGATAGTGAAGAAGCGATCTTGCAAATGAATATGCTCGGCCATAATTTCTTTGTTTTCACCAATGCGGAAACAAACCTTACAAATGTCGTATACCGCAGAAATGATGGGAAATATGGCTTGATTGAACCGACTGAATAATGAAGCGCAGCCTTCCGTGATCTACACGGAAGGTTTTTGTTTTTTCTTATTTGCAAATTCTTTGGAAATAACACAAGGTATGATATGATAATGAGAGGTATACATGGGCTAGTAAATTATTTATACATGCCTGCAAATCAGGCATGTGAAGATAGAGGAGCGTTATAAATGCTTGGAATTTTAAATAAAATGTTTGATCCAACAAAACGTACGCTGAATAGATACGAAAAAGTAGCTAACGATATTGATGCGATTCGCGGAGACTATGAAAATCTCTCTGACGATGATCTGAAACATAAAACGATTGAATTTAAAGAGCGCCTTGAAAAAGGGGCGACAACCGATGATCTTCTTGTTGAAGCATTCGCCGTTGTTCGGGAAGCTTCGCGCCGCGTAACCGGCATGTTTCCGTTCAAAGTCCAGCTCATGGGGGGCGTGGCGCTTCATGACGGAAATATCGCGGAAATGAAAACAGGGGAAGGGAAAACGTTAACGTCTACTCTGCCTGTTTATTTAAATGCGTTAACAGGTAAAGGCGTGCACATCGTGACTGTCAACGAATACTTGGCGAGCCGTGATGCTGAGCAAATGGGGGAAATTTTCGAGTTTCTCGGTTTGACCGTCGGATTGAATTTAAACTCATTGTCAAAAGACGAAAAGCGGGAAGCTTATGCCGCAGACATTACTTACTCCACAAACAACGAACTTGGCTTCGACTATTTGCGTGACAATATGGTTCTTTATAAAGAGCAGATGGTTCAGCGCCCGCTTCATTTTGCGGTAATAGATGAAGTTGACTCTATTTTAATTGATGAAGCGAGAACGCCGCTTATCATTTCTGGACAAGCTGCAAAATCCACTAAGCTGTACGTACAGGCAAATGCTTTTGTCCGCACGTTAAAAGCAGAGAAGGATTATACGTATGATATCAAAACAAAAGGTGTACAGCTGACTGAGGAAGGAATGACGAAGGCGGAAAAAGCGTTCGGCATTGATAACCTGTTTGATGTGAAACATGTCGCCCTCAACCACCATATCAACCAGTCTCTAAAAGCACACGCTGCGATGCAGAAGGACGTTGACTACGTTGTGGAAGACGATCAGGTTGTTATTGTTGATTCGTTTACGGGGCGCCTGATGAAAGGCCGCCGCTACAGCGAAGGCCTTCACCAAGCGATTGAAGCGAAGGAAGGGCTTGAAATTCAGAACGAAAGCATGACCTTGGCGACAATTACGTTCCAAAACTACTTCCGGATGTATGAGAAACTTGCCGGTATGACAGGTACGGCTAAGACAGAGGAAGAAGAATTTCGCAACATCTATAACATGCAGGTTGTCACGATCCCTACTAACAAGCCTGTTGTCCGTGACGACCGTCCGGATTTAATTTACCGTTCGATGGAAGGGAAGTTTAAGGCGGTTGCGGAGGATGTCGCACAGCGTTACATGACGGGACAGCCTGTTCTTGTCGGTACGGTTGCGGTTGAAACGTCTGAACTGATTTCTAAGCTGCTCAAAAACAAAGGAATCCCGCATCAAGTGTTAAACGCCAAAAACCATGAACGTGAAGCGCAGATTATTGAAGAGGCCGGCCAAAAAGGAGCAATTACAATTGCGACAAACATGGCGGGGCGCGGAACGGACATTAAGCTTGGCGAAGGCGTAAAAGAGCTTGGCGGCCTTGCTGTTGTCGGAACGGAACGACATGAATCACGCCGGATTGACAATCAGCTGCGAGGGCGTTCTGGACGTCAGGGAGACCCGGGGATTACCCAATTTTATCTTTCTATGGAAGATGAATTGATGCGCAGATTCGGAGCTGAGCGGACAATGGCGATGCTTGACCGTTTCGGCATGGACGACTCTACTCCAATTCAAAGTAAAATGGTATCCCGCGCGGTTGAATCGTCACAAAAACGCGTCGAAGGCAATAACTTCGATTCACGTAAACAGCTTCTGCAATACGATGACGTTCTCCGCCAGCAGCGTGAGGTCATTTATAAGCAACGCTTTGAAGTCATTGACTCTGAAAACCTGCGTGAAATCGTTGAGAATATGATCAAGTCTTCTCTCGAACGTGCAATTGCAGCCTATACGCCAAGAGAAGAGCTTCCTGAGGAGTGGAAGCTTGACGGTCTTGTTGAGCTTGTCAACACGACTTATCTTGATGAAGGCAAGCTTGAGAAGAGCGATATCTTCGGGAAAGAGCCGGATGAAATGCATGAGCTCATTATGGATCGCATCATGACCAAATATAATGAAAAAGAAGAGAAATTCGGCGAAGAGCAAATGCGTGAATTCGAAAAAGTCATCGTCCTTCGCGCCGTTGATTCAAAATGGATGGATCACATCGACGCAATGGATCAGCTTCGCCAAGGGATTCACCTTCGAGCTTACGCGCAGACAAATCCGCTTCGTGAGTATCAAATGGAAGGCTTTGCGATGTTTGAGCATATGATTGAATCGATCGAGGACGAGGTTGCAAAATTTGTGATGAAAGCTGAGATTGAAAACAATCTGGAGCGTGAAGAGGTTGTACAGGGCCAGACGACGGCTCATCAGCAGCAAGAAGGCGACGATAACAAAAAAGCAAAAAAAGCACCGGTTCGCAAAGTGGTTGATATCGGCCGAAATGCCCCATGCCACTGCGGAAGCGGGAAAAAATATAAAAATTGCTGCGGCCGGGCTGAATAGTTCGTACGGGCAAGGTTACTGACCGCGGCGCCAGCAGGCGCCTGCGGATCTTTTAATGAGGTGAATGGAATGGAATTATCAGAAATTAGAGCAGAGCTCGAAAATATGGCTTCTCGTTTAGCGGACTTTAGGGGGTCTCTTTGACCTCGAATCAAAGGAGGACCGCATTGCTGAGCTAGATGAACAGATGTCTGATCCGGAATTCTGGAATGATCAGCAGAAAGCCCAAACAGTCATAAATGAAGCAAACGGTTTAAAGGATTATGTCAATTCATATAAAAAATTGAGTGACTCCCATGAGGAATTGCAAATGACTCATGATCTTTTGAAAGAAGAGCCGGATCCAGACCTCCACCTTGAGCTTGAAAAAGAACTAAAATCATTAACAAAAGAGTTCAATGAGTTTGAGCTTCAGCTTCTTCTCAGTGAGCCGTATGATAAAAATAACGCGATTTTAGAATTGCACCCTGGTGCTGGCGGTACAGAGTCACAGGACTGGGGCTCTATGCTTCTTAGAATGTATACCAGATGGGGAGAGCGCCGCGGCTTTAAGGTGGAAACGCTCGATTACCTTCCAGGTGATGAGGCTGGAATTAAATCAGTCACATTACTGATTAAAGGACACAACGCTTACGGTTATCTCAAAGCAGAAAAAGGTGTCCATCGTCTCGTGCGGATTTCGCCGTTTGATTCATCAGGCCGCCGCCACACGTCTTTCGTTTCATGTGAAATCATGCCTGAATTTAACGATGAGATCGATATTGATATTCGTACGGAGGATATTAAAGTTGATACGTATCGCGCAAGCGGAGCGGGCGGACAGCACGTCAATACGACCGATTCAGCCGTTCGGATTACTCACTTGCCGACGAATGTGGTTGTGACGTGCCAAACGGAGCGCTCACAAATTAAAAACCGTGAAAGAGCCATGAAAATGCTGAAGGCCAAGCTGTATCAGCGCAGAATTGAAGAACAGCAGGCAGAGCTGGATGAAATTCGCGGTGAACAAAAAGAAATCGGCTGGGGCAGCCAAATCCGCTCTTACGTATTCCATCCGTATTCTATGGTAAAAGACCATCGCACCAATACAGAAATGGGGAACGTTCAAGCGGTAATGGACGGAGACATTGATACATTTATTGATGCCTACCTGCGTTCTAAGCTTTCATAAGCAGAAAAACACACCTGATGTACGCAGGTGTGTTTTTTCATTCTTTCATATCCTTGATTCCACTGATGCTTTAGCATATTACCACTGTATTTTGGTGTTATTTACATCTGGTCAGGGAAGGATTAAAATGCTATCGGAGAGCATTGGAAGAAACGGAGGATATACAATGGATCGGAATCAAACACTTCGGGTTTTACGTGATTATGTATACATACTGATAGGAGCAGCGATTACAGGTGTGTCCTTTAATGTATTTTTGCTTCCAAACAAGATTGCTGCCGGCGGTGTCAGCGGAATCAGCACGATTTTGCAGTCATATGGTTTTGAAGCAGCTTATGTACAGTGGATTATTAATATTCCTTTATTTATTGCCGGTATCATTTTACTCGGCGGAAAATTTGGGCTTAAGACACTTGCGGGTTCTGTTTTTTTGCCGCTTGTTGTGTTTTTGACAAGAGATATTCAGCCGGTCACCCATCATGAGCTCTTAGCGGCGATTTTTGGCGGCGTCGGTATCGGTGTCGGAATTGGCATTGTGTATTTAGGGAAAGGGTCGACGGGAGGAACGGCCTTGGCTGCGCAGATCATTCATAAGTACTCCGGTCTGTCATTGGGAACGTGCCTTGCCATCATTGACGGCTTGATTGTCGTTACGGCTATGATCGTATTTAATATTGAGCAAGGCTTATATGCTATGCTTGGCGTCTTTGTATCCAGCAAAACTATTGATGTTGTTCAAGTCGGCTTTAATCGTTCAAAAATGGCGCTCATTATTACAAAGCAGGAGCAGGCGGTCAAGGAAGCCGTTTTACAGAAGATTGACAGAGGCGTGACGAGAATTTCCGCGGTCGGCGGATATACTGACGATGACCGTCCGATTTTAATGTGCGTTGTTGGGCAAACTGAATTCACCAAATTGAAACAAATCGTCAAACAGATTGATGAGTCAGCTTTTGTGATTGTGGCGGATGCAAGTGAGGTACTGGGCGAGGGTTTCAAACGCGCTTAAACGAGGTTATAATATGGAAGAGATCGTAAAGGAGTTGTGCTTCTCAACATGAAATCAAAGTTATCGATACTAATGCTTGTATTTGCGCTTTCTGTTCTGTTGGCTGCCTGCGGTTCAAATGATGCAAAAGAAGAGAAGACAGACACCGGCAGCAAGACTGAAGCCTCTGCATCTGAAGGGGAAGAATTATATCAGCAAAGTTGCGTAGGCTGCCACGGCAAGGATTTAGAAGGTATGTCAGGGCCTAATCTCCAAGAGGTAGGAGGCAAATATGACGAAGACAAAATTGAAAGCATTATTAAAAACGGACGCGGCAATATGCCGAAAGGGCTTGTAGATGATAACGAAGCCGCTGTTATTGCCAAATGGCTGTCAGAAAAAAAGTAAGTTGAGAAAATCTTTGCCTCAGTGCAGGCAAGGATTTTTTTATGCCATGACAATTTGAATGAAAAGAAACTGTAATAGTATTATGTCTAAATTTGACGTATAATGAAGTGTGTTGAAAAATGAAACTTTCAGATTTTTCGTCTTTTTACAAATGAATGAGTCATAAATTGTCGAATGCATTCGAAGAGTATGACCGTGTGATAGATAAAATGATATAAAAGATTAGGTGATTTCATGATAGAAATGAAGGAAGTATACAAAGCCTATCAGAATGGCGTAAAAGCGCTCAATGGTGTGTCTGTTGCCATTCATCCGGGCGAGTTTGTTTATGTTGTCGGTCCGAGCGGAGCGGGTAAATCTACTTTTATTAAAATGATATACAGAGAAGAAAAACCGACAAAAGGACAGATTTTAATTAATCATAAAGATCTTGCTACCATTAAAGAAAAAGAGATTCCTTTCGTGCGCCGTAAAATAGGTGTTGTCTTCCAAGATTTTAAGCTTCTGCCGAAACTTACTGTTTTTGAAAATGTGGCGTTTGCCCTTGAAGTAATTGGAGAACAGCCGTCTGTCATTAAGAAACGGGTGCTTGAAGTGCTTGATCTTGTTCAGCTGAAACATAAAGCGAGACAATTTCCTGACCAGCTTTCAGGCGGGGAGCAGCAGCGTGTTTCTATTGCCAGATCAATTGTGAACAACCCTGATGTTGTCATTGCTGATGAACCTACAGGAAACCTTGATCCGGATACGTCCTGGGAAGTCATGAAGACGCTCGAGGAAATTAATAACCGCGGGACAACAGTCGTGATGGCGACACATAATAAAGAAATCGTAAACACCATTAAGAAACGTGTCATTGCAATCGAAGATGGTATCATTGTGCGTGATGAGTCAAGAGGGGAGTATGGTTCATATGATTAAAATTCTCGGGCGCCACTTGCGTGAGAGTTTTAAATCTCTCGGGAGAAACACATGGATGACGTTTGCATCCATTAGTGCTGTAACCGTTACGCTGATTTTAGTCGGCGTGTTTTTAGTGATTATGCTGAATTTGAATAACATGGCTTCGAATGCTGAAAAACAAGTCGAAATCAAAGTTTTGGTTGATCTGACTGCAGATCAGAAGGCGCAGGACAAGCTGCAGAACGATATTAAAGAACTAAAGGGCATTCAGAGCGTCAATTTTTCATCAAAAGAAAAAGAGCTTGACCAGCTGGTTGACAGCTTTGGTGACAGCGGAGAATCCCTGACAATGCAGGATCAGGAAAACCCGCTTAATGATGCGTTTGTCATCAAAACGACAGATCCGCATGATACGCCGAACGTGGCTAAAAAGATTGAAAAAATGGATCATGTCTATAAAGTCACTTACGGAAAAGAAGAGGTCAGCCGTTTGTTTAAAGTGGTTGGCGTTTCCCGCAACATCGGAATCGCTTTAATTATCGGCTTGGTATTTACGGCGATGTTCTTAATTTCCAATACCATTAAAATTACAATTTTCGCAAGAAGAAAAGAAATTGAAATCATGAAGCTTGTCGGCGCGACGAACTGGTTTATCCGCTGGCCGTTTTTCCTTGAAGGATTGCTGCTTGGTGTATTCGGCTCAGTGATTCCGATCGCACTGGTGCTGAGCACTTATCAATACGTCATCGGATGGGTCGTTCCGAAAGTTCAAGGATCATTTGTCTCTCTTCTTCCTTATAACCCATTTGTATTCCAAGTTTCGTTAGTGCTGGTTGCAATCGGCGCAGTGATTGGGGTATGGGGAAGTCTGACTTCCATCCGCAAGTTTCTGCGAGTATAAAGAAAAAAAGCTGTCCCGCTTCCGGGGCGGCTTTTCTTTTGCCTTCTTTTTCTTCTATGATTACATGAAATCTCCATCCTTTACATATACTATCTCTAGGTTTTGATAAAGACAGTCTGGCATACAGGAGGAGTATAGGATGAATCAAAAAATAATGGCTGTGATAGCAGCGGGGAGCATGCTCTTCGGAGGCGCCGGTGTATATGCGGGAATGAACCTGCTTGAGATGGATAAGCCCCAGACTGCAGCTGTTCCTGCGACCGCACAAGCTGACTCTGAACGGGATAAGGCCATGGAAAAAATCGAAAAAGCGTATGAGTTAATTTCGAATGAGTACGTAGAAAAAGTTGATAGAGAAAAGCTGCTCGAGGG
This sequence comes from Bacillus vallismortis, assembly GCF_040784915.1. Lineage (GTDB taxonomy): Bacteria > Bacillota > Bacilli > Bacillales > Bacillaceae > Bacillus > Bacillus subtilis_G. The sequence goes on along the minus strand of NZ_CP160797.1, from coordinate 3,659,011 downwards.
AGCCATCCAAGGAATGCTGTCAACGCTAAATGATCCTTATTCTGTCTACATGGACAAGCAGACGGCTAAGCAATTTTCTGATTCTCTTGATTCCTCGTTTGAAGGCATCGGAGCTGAAGTTGGTATGGAAGACGGCAAAATTATTATTGTTTCTCCATTTAAGCAATCGCCGGCGGAGAAAGCCGGACTCAAGCCCAATGATGAAATTATCAGCATCAATGGAGAATCAATGGCCGGTAAGGATTTAAACCAAGCTGTACTAAAAATAAGAGGAAAGAAAGGCTCCAGTGTTTCAATGAAGATTCAGCGGCCGGGGACGAAGAAGCAGCTGTCATTCCGGATCAAGAGAGCTGAAATTCCGCTCGAAACGGTTTTTGTTTCAGAGAAAAAAGTGCAAGGGCATACTGTCGGCCATATCGCCATCTCTACTTTTTCAGAGCATACCGCGGAGGACTTCGCAAAAGCGCTGGGCGACCTTGAGAAAAAAGGAATTGAAGGGCTTGTCATTGATGTACGCGGCAACCCGGGCGGTTATCTGCAAAGTGTAGAGGAAATTCTTAAACACTTCGTCACAAAGGATCAGCCGTATATTCAGATTGCTGAACGTAATGGAGATAAAAAACGTTATTTTTCAACATTGACCCGTAAAAAAGCGTATCCTGTCAATGTGATCACGGATAAAGGGAGCGCCTCCGCATCGGAAATTCTTGCCGGCGCATTAAAAGAAGCGGCCCATTATGATGTTGTAGGCGATACGTCTTTTGGTAAGGGAACGGTTCAGCAGGCTGTTCCGATGGGAGACGGCAGCAACATTAAATTAACCCTTTACAAGTGGCTGACGCCAAAGGGAAATTGGATTCATAAGAAAGGAATTGAGCCGACCATTGCCATTAAGCAGCCTGATTATTTTTCCGCTGGCCCCTTGCAGCTGAAGGAGCCGCTTAAAGCGGATATGAACAATGAGGATGTCAAGCATGCTCAGGTTTTATTAAAAGGTCTCAGCTTTGATCCGGGACGTGAAGATGGCTATTTCAGCAAAGATATGAAAAAAGCGGTTATGGCCTTTCAGGAACAAAATAAGCTGGTTAAAACGGGCGTAATCGACACGCGCACTGCAGAGTCATTAAATCAGCAGATAGAAAAGAAAAAATCCGATGAAAAAAATGATTTGCAGCTCCAAACAGCGCTGAAATCATTATTTGTCAATTAAAGGAGATGGTGTTCCATCTCCTATTTCTTTATACTTAACGAGAAAGTGAATCATAAGTCACATAAAAAATGAGTTTTTAACAAGAAATTAAAAAAATTTTCACAAATAAACATTTATAAAGGACTTGTATTACCCGATATCAATAGAAGAGAGAGACTTTCTAACGAGATAATATGTATTTAAAATGAAACTTTTGCAAGTTGCCTAGTCTTTGTTTACTTCATACAATATAAGAAGGTTCTAAAAAGAACAGTAATCAGGTTTAAGGCAGCTGAACGACAGGTATTTAAAGAGTAACGTTAGCGAGAATGCTTGTTAGCACTCCAGTACTGCTGCTTATACTGGCCCGTGCTTATCTGTATAAAGAAAATGGGGGTTCACAATTGAAGAGGGCAAGTATTGTGCGTGAAAAAAAATATTATGAATTAGTGGAACAATTAAAAGACAGAACACAAGATGTAACATTTTCGGCTACAAAAGCACTAAGTCTTCTTATGCTGTTCAGCAGGTATTTGGTCAATTACACCAATGTCGAAACAGTAAATGAAATCGATGAAGAGTGTGCCAAACATTATTTTAATTATTTAATGAAAAATCATAAGCGATTAGGAATCAATCTGACAGATATCAAAAGGTCGATGCACCTGATCAGCGGTTTATTGGATGTGGATGTGAACCATTATTTAAAGGATTTTTCACTATCGAATGTCACGCTGTGGATGACGCAGGAGGGATAAACCATCCTGAGGATATCCAAGTCATTTAATATTTGATAGAATATGAGTAATATGTTTGGCTTGAGGCGGTGAAAAAGATAGTGTCTGTTCAATGGGGATTTGAACTGTTAAAAAGTGCGGGCCTGTTCTTCTTACACCCGCTTTTCTGGTTTTTTATCATCATAAGCCTTGCTTTCGGCTATGTGAGAATCAAACGGGAACGAAGAACCTTTCATACAAAAATAGCGGATATTTATGATGATCTAAAATTCACTTATACAAAGGGACTGATTCCCGGTCTCGTTTTGTCAGTTGTTTTAGGTATACTCGGAATCTCGATTCCTCTCGGTATACTTGCAATTATTGCCGTTATCACTGCGGCGGCAGCGCTTACTCTTCGCGCCAACTGGATGTCTGCTGCATATATCGTCAGTATGAGTATGCTGATAGGTTTTGGACTGCAAATGAATCAAGCGGAACCTTTTCTAGAGAGATTTCCGCAAGGGTTTGCGGTCGTTTGGCCGGCTATGGCTGTTTTTTTAGGCTTGCTGATTATTATTGAGGGAGCGGTAGCTTATCGATCTGCACACGTGAGAACATCACCGGCACTTGTCGTGAGCAGCCGCGGTTTGCCTATCGGCCAGCAGCTGGCAAACCGGATATGGCTTTTGCCGCTGTTCCTTCTCGTGCCCGGGAACGGATTAGAATCGCATCTCAGCTGGTGGCCGGTGTTTACTGTTCCCGGCGGGTCATTCCATTTTCTATGGATTCCTTATTTTGTCGGGTTTGGGCAACGGGTGCAGGGGTCGCTGCCTGAAACGAGCATAAGGATCACAGCGAAACGCATTTGTATTCTGGGCCTTGCCGTCACAGCTCTCGGTGCAGCGAGCTTACTGTGGGCGCCGCTTGCGGGAGCAGCCGTCTGTGCAGCTTTGTTAGGACGTATCTTTCTGTCTATTAAGCAAAGAGCGAACGATAACGCGGCACCGTTTTATTTCTCAAAACGTGATCAAGGCTTAATGGTGCTTGGTATTATACCAAATACGCCAGCTGAGGATCTGGAATTGAAAATTGGGGAAATCATTACGAAGGTTAATGGCATACCCGTTAAGAATGTATCCGATTTTTATGAAGCGCTCCAGCATAACCGTGCGTATGTGAAGCTTGAAATTATCGGTTTGAACGGGGAAATTCGTTTTGATCAGCGAGCTTCTTATGAGGGAGAACATCATGAATTAGGTATCCTTTTCGTAAAGGATGAACGTGAAGACGAAGCAGCCGCTTTGTCTGGGTCGTAAAAGACAGCCCGGCACCGCAAGAAGATGCGGTGCCGGGCTGTTTTGAATTACGCTGAGTTTTTCTCCAACCGTGCCGTTTCATCAGATTTGATGCCTAATGAAACAAAAACGCCAATGATGGACACAGCAAAGAGAATGATAAATAGGGTGTGATATCCCGATATCAGACCGATTAAGGCTGATGAAATGATGCTTCCGAAATAACGGAAGGTCGAGAAAATTCCGGACGCCGCTCCTGACATGCCAGGATCTACTGTGGCAAGCGATGACACCTGCATGCTGGTCAGTCCGACTCCGGACGCCAGCCCGCCCAGGATAAGAGAGAGCATGAGGAACAAGACGGAATGCGAGCTGCTTAACAGCATAAATAATAAATTGGCTGCAGCCATCATGGCAAATGAAAGAAAAATGATTTTCTTTGCTCCCCATTTGTGATGGAGCTGTGCGCCCGCCCAGTTGCTCGCCGACATAAAGATCGAAAATACAGAAAGCGCCATGCCGCTGTTAGACGTATTAAGCCCAAATTGGTTCGTCATGAATAATGGCATAATCAATAAGATGGCATACATCATTAGATTGCTCAACAAGACTGATAGATTGGCATTTGTAAAGGTTGAGCTTTTAAACAGTGTAAAATCGATAATTGGGTGCTGTGTGCGTTTTTCTCTTCTGAAAAAAAGCGGAACAAAAAGAAGTATCAATACACTGTATACCGCATAGCCCCATGAAGCCTCATTTTTCGTCAGCAGGATAATTGAAACGATACTGCCCGCAAGCAAGACAGACCCGATAATATCCAGCGGCGCTTCAGATTTATTTTCTTTATATTGAGGGAACATGATTAATGCCGTAAATAAAGCAATGGCGAGAAACGGGATGTTGACCCAAAAAATCGAATGCCAGCTGAAGCTGTCAATCAGCATAGAGCCGATGAAAGGCCCGAGTGCTGCTCCAAGTCCCGCGCCAAGCCCGAAAAACCCAAATACTTTCGGAAGACGTTTTTCTGAAACAACGTGACGGATAATGGCAATGCTGTTTGGCGTAAGCAGTGCGCCGCCGACAGCCTGCAATGCCCGAAATACAATCAGCAGCAGCAGGCTCGGTGAGAGGGCGCAGCCTAGAGATGCGATAAGAAATAGACCGACGCCCCATAAATACATTGTTTTGTTGCCGTACATGTCACCGAGTTTTCCAGCGATCGGCTGTGTGACGGCCATTATGATTAAATAAACGGTAACCACCCAGGTGATGCTTGTGATGGACTCGTTATACGTATGGGATATAGATGAGAGCGCGACCGCGATCATCGTTGAGTTAATGGGAACCAGGATGGCCCCCAATAATAACGAGACGATCAGCGCCCATTCTTTTCTTGAACTCATTGGGATCCTCCTTTTTTTATGCCAAGGAGTTCATCGAGAGATTCCTTTGACAAATAAAGCAGTGCTATGCTCCAGCATTTTTTCCTGAGGCATTGAAATCACCCGGTCTCCTAAATGGAGGCGGTGAATAAAATAACCGAAAATGAGCGACATGAACACGTCCGCATGCTCCGCTTCATTTCCTGTCTGAATAACCCCTTTTTCACCCATTTCTTTGAGATAATCAACCAATAGCTGTTTCATAGATTGGGGATATTCAGTTACGTGGTTGATGACATCCTGAAACATGGCCGGTTCACGAAAGCTGATTTTAATCAAATCTTTTCTATGTTCGAGCTCCTCCAAGAGACAGGTTCCGATATGCAGCAGGTCTTTGTGCAAATCGCCTTCTGTTTGCTCCAAAATGCGGCTCCTGTTTGGAGAAGGCTGAGAAAGCAAAGCCTCGACTAGCCCCTGTTTGTTTTTAAAATTCCTGAAAATCGTCGCTTCACTGACATTTGCTTTTTCTGCGATTTCTTTTGTAGTCGTTGCGCGATATCCTTTTTTGACGAGCAGCTGCATGGCAGCGTCAAGGATTCTCTTGTTTGTCGGTCTCAATACGTTTCACCTCGCGAATATACTGGCAGGACAAGTATACACCTGCCCCGCTTGCATAAGAAAGGGGGGAGAAGGCGTTAGGCCCGGCTGACAACTGTGATTTTGCCGCTGCTCCCGTCAACAGTGATGATGTCTCCGTCTCGAAGTCTTTCTGTTGCAGTGCGTGTGCCGAGAACGGCGGGAATGCCGTATTCGCGAGCTATAATCGCAGCGTGAGACAATATGCCGCCTGTATCTGTAATAATCGCTTTGGCGTCTTGAAACAGGCTGGTCCATAGCGGTGTGGTCATTTTGCAAACGAGCACTTCACCAGAAGCGAATTGAGAAAATTCACTGGCGTCCCGAATCATTTTCACCGGACCTGTTGCCATGCCGCTTGATGCCGCAATGCCAAAGATATGATCCTCCGTGTTTTTTTCATCCTCTATCACGGCGCCGACAATTTCTTCAGCGACTTTGAGCTGTTCTTTTGTCGGAGTACCGAGGTAGGCAGGGGCTTTGGCAAGCTCATACTCGTGAAAGGCCTGTCTGCGTTTTTCAGCCTTTTCTTGCAGGGATACAGGGTGAAGTAGCGCGTTTTCCACTTCATCATCATATAGGAACCAAAGGTCTTCACGATCTTGAATGACACCGTTTTCCGCCAGTAACTCACCGACCTTCAGCAAAAAGACCCTCGCCTTGGCATCCAGCATGGCGTCAATATAAAAGTGGTGGTCATCCATTATATTTGCAGCGTTCAGCGTCCACTGATAATAACGGTTGAATTCCTCTTGTAAATTGGGATCCTCTATATTTTTCAAGAAGTCATGGTATAATTTCTCTCGTTTTTCTTTCGTTTTCTGAAATTCATTGTCAAAATGATAGCCATTGCGGACGTAATTTTGAATATTGGCCAGAGCAAAATACGGATTTTCTGCCCAGATCTGTTCAATCAGATCATGGCTCTTTACAGACCTCCACCCGTAGTCCTGTAAAAATTCATGGATGTTCCTCAGGAAGTGTCTGCCCTCATCAGTTTGTTCCAATTTTTCCTGAAGCTGTTCCGGCTCAGTGTTTTCAAAAATGAACAGCAGGTTCGGGTTTTCCTGCACTTTAACGGAATAGAGCCACAGGCAGCGGTCAGTTTCCAGTGATTTGTTCATTTTGCCTGTCAGCATCTCGTAAAAATGAGCGGTTTCGGACTCGCCTTGAATGTGCTGGTACATCGCTTGCAATTTGTTTGTCAGAAGCATTTGCGGGAAAACAATATTGAAATGCTCATCATAAGCCGTGAGATAAAAGGCTTTTAATTTCCGAAAAGCATCAAGTGCGCTTTCAGCAGTATGATCAGTTTGTGCGAGCTGATCCAGTATCTCGTAAAATGGAAGGTACGTGTGTTTGATGATGTCATACATACGCTCCGATAATATCGGAAAAAGCTCTTTGCCGCAGTCCTCATCAGGCTGCTGCCCGCCTTGGTTTTTGGAATAAATGTGCCCGCGATAAAGCTTCACTTCTTCTGTAACTGCCCCGATCGGAAACTTTTGCATGTTTTTCTTCAAGCCGTATTCCATGGCCGGTACAATGATCGAAGAAAATAGCGGACTCACCGGACCTTCAATATTTGACTCCATGTTGAGCCAAAAATCATTCATATCAGCGTCGGTAATCATGAAGCTGCGTTCTTCCTCTGCCGCTTTTTTGTCCTGTTCAATCGTTGTAATCGGGCGAGCCTGCAGAAGGTATACTTGATGATCTGCAATTCCGAATTCTAGATCGACTGGATACCCGTACAGGTCTTCGGTTTTTTTTGTGATTTCAGTCAGTTCAAACACTTGTTCATCTGTAAGGCAAAAACGGCTGCGCATGTCTTCGCTCGTTTCTCTTTCAGTAATTCCTTCTGCCGCGGACTCTATGTAGATTTCTTTTGCACCTATTTCTTTCTGAATCTCAAACGAAGATTTATTGACTATAAATGTGTCTGGGGTGACACTTCCTGATACAACAGCTTCCCCCAAACCATAGCTGGCGCTGATTAATAGCTCTCTATCATCATGGGTAACAGGATTGCGGCTGAAAATTACACCTGATACGTCTGAATCGATCAGGCCCTGAACGACAACACCCATTAACGGCTCTGCGATCTGGTTGTTCATTTTTTTCTTATAACTGCTGACTCGGCCGGAGAAGAATGAAGCCCAGCATTCTTTCACTTTAGCTAGAAACTCTTCCTCTGTTTTGATATTTAAATAGGTTTCATATTGCCCCGCGAATGAAGCGCCTTCTAAATCTTCCGAGGCAGACGAAGAGCGAACGGCAACGGAGCGATATGATTCTCTTAACTTGTAAAAGGAACTTGTCAGCTCATGTTTCAGTTCTTCAGAAAATGTTCCGCCGATGATCTCGTTTTCGATATTTTCGCTAGTCTCATGAAGTTGGTTATCCTCCATAAAACGGGTGAGCGCATTCGTCTGAATGATAAAGCCGTCCGGAACAGGAAGCCCGTGTTTGGTCAGTTTAATTAAATTCATGCCTTTTGCGCCAGCCAGCTGGCTGGACGCTTCTGCTTGGCGAAATAAAAAAGAATACATATTTGAAACCCCTCTTTCCTTCCTTTTTTTCTCTCTAGTCTTTTATGACGGAGCCTGTGGTCAAAAAATGATAGTGAACACTATCGCTCAATTGTAGATTTTTAGGAAAATGATGTCAAAAGCAGAAAGTCCTAAATAAAATATCATCAAAAGTGCAGCTTAACTAGTGCTGTCCGCCTATTTATTCTCGGGGGCGCTCTTCTATGCCGGCGGGCTTCAATATCAAGCTAAGGCTTACTGCCCTTCATACAAAAGTACCGCAAATGCTTCTGTCGGCCGGGGCAAAGTGCAAAGATGGTGATTGATGTCGCCTGAAAAAGGGTATGGTGTAGAAAGAGGGAACGATTGCACGATTGTCCGATTCTTCATTTTTTACTATAATCAGATCAGATGAAGAATCCCTGAGGAGGGTTTTTGTTGATTACAAAAGCCGTTTTTGCATTGTTTTTCCCTTTTATGCTTGTTGTCCTTTTTTCAAGAGTCACTTTTAATCATTATGTGGCGATCGCCCTGACAGCTGCATTGCTGTTTGCCTCTTATTTAAAAGGCTATACAGAAACGTATTTTATTGTAGGATTGGATGTTGTGTCTCTTGTGGCTGGCGGACTGTACATGGCCAAAAAAACTGCCGAGAAAAAAGAAGAGTAAAACGGACATAATGAATATAACGACGAATTCCTGCTTTTACGTTTTAAAAGCAGGTTTTTTATACATGAAAACAGCTGGAAATAAAAAACCACCGAACTTTAGTTCGTATTTTTAGTGATTTTACATTCCATTGTGTTACTATATCTATAGGAAGATTTCGTTAAAGAAACGGAGGCTTATTTTGTGAAAGATCGCTTTGAGTTAGTCTCGAAATACCAGCCCCAGGGAGATCAGCCGAAAGCCATTGAAAAACTTGTAAAAGGAATTCAGGAGGGCAAGAAGCATCAGACTCTGCTGGGTGCGACAGGAACGGGTAAAACATTTACAGTGTCTAATTTGATTAAAGAAGTCAATAAGCCGACTCTCGTGATTGCCCATAACAAAACCCTTGCCGGACAGCTTTACAGCGAGTTCAAGGAGTTTTTTCCGAACAACGCTGTCGAGTATTTTGTCAGTTATTATGATTATTATCAGCCGGAGGCGTATGTGCCTCAAACGGATACGTTTATAGAAAAAGACGCCAGTATTAATGATGAAATTGATAAACTGAGACACTCCGCCACATCGTCTCTGTTTGAGCGGAGAGATGTCATTATTATCGCAAGTGTGTCTTGTATATACGGTCTCGGTTCGCCTGAAGAATACCGGGAAATGGTCGTGTCACTGCGGCCTGAAATGGAAATTGAGAGAAATGAGCTGCTCAGAAAACTTGTAGACATCCAATATGCCCGCAATGATATCGACTTTCAGCGCGGGACATTTCGTGTGCGCGGAGATGTAGTGGAAATCTTCCCTGCATCTCGTGATGAACACTGTATTAGAGTCGAGTTTTTCGGTGATGAAATCGAAAGGATCAGGGAAGTGGACGCCCTGACAGGAGAAATTCTCGGCGACCGCGATCATGTTGCGATTTTCCCGGCGTCCCACTTCGTAACGCGGGCCGAGAAAATGGAGAAAGCGATTCAAAATATCGAGAAGGAGCTTGAGGAGCAGCTGAAGGTCATGCACGAAAATGGCAAGTTGCTTGAAGCGCAGCGTTTAGAGCAGCGGACAAGATATGATCTTGAGATGATGCGGGAAATGGGTTTCTGCTCCGGCATTGAGAACTATTCAAGACATTTGACGCTTCGGCCTCCGGGTTCAACGCCGTATACGCTTCTTGATTATTTCCCTGACGATTTTATGATCGTGGTAGATGAGTCGCATGTGACGATTCCTCAGGTGCGCGGCATGTTTAATGGGGACCAGGCGCGGAAACAGGTGCTCGTGGATCACGGCTTCCGTCTTCCGTCAGCACTTGATAACCGTCCGCTCCGTTTTGAAGAGTTTGAAAAGCACATGCGCAACATCGTGTATGTATCAGCAACGCCAGGACCGTATGAGATTGAGCATACGGATGAAATGATCGAGCAGATCATCCGTCCGACGGGGCTTCTTGACCCGCTTATTGATGTGCGCCCGATTGAAGGCCAGATTGATGACTTGATCGGCGAAATTCAAGCAAGAGTCGAACGGGATGAACGGGTGCTCGTGACAACCTTGACGAAGAAAATGTCAGAGGACCTGACGGATTATCTGAAGGAAATTGGCATTAAAATAAACTATTTGCATTCAGAGATTAAGACGCTTGAACGGATTGAAATTATCCGCGACCTGCGCCTTGGGAAGCATGATGTGCTTGTCGGCATCAACCTGCTGAGGGAAGGCCTCGATATTCCCGAAGTATCTCTCGTTGCGATTTTGGATGCGGATAAGGAAGGCTTCCTTCGTTCGGAGCGTTCTCTGATTCAGACCATCGGACGGGCAGCGAGAAACTCTGAAGGCCGCGTCATTATGTACGCAGATAAAATGACGAAGTCTATGGAAATTGCGATGAATGAAACAACACGCCGCCGTGAGCAGCAGGAGCGGTTTAACGAAGAGCACGGCATTACGCCGAAAACCATAAATAAAGAAATTCGCGATGTCATTCGCGCCACAGCAGCAGCTGAGGATAAAGCCGAATACAAAACAAAAGCCGCGCCGAAGCTGTCGAAAATGACGAAGAAAGAACGCCAGAAAGTCGTTGAACAGATGGAGCACGAAATGAAAGAAGCCGCCAAGGCGCTTGACTTTGAAAGAGCCGCGGAGCTTCGCGATTTACTTTTAGAGCTAAAAGCGGAAGGATGATGAACACATGGCTATGGATCGGATAGAGGTGAAGGGAGCCAGGGCGCATAACCTGAAAAATATAGATGTAACGATTCCAAGAGACCAGCTTGTCGTTGTTACGGGTTTGTCTGGATCAGGGAAATCCTCCCTGGCCTTTGACACCATATATGCAGAAGGACAGAGACGGTATGTTGAGTCGCTGTCTGCCTATGCCCGCCAGTTTTTAGGGCAAATGGATAAGCCGGATGTTGATGCAATTGAGGGGCTGTCTCCCGCCATCAGCATCGATCAGAAAACAACGAGCCGCAACCCGAGGTCAACTGTCGGTACGGTAACTGAGATTTATGATTATCTGCGTCTTTTGTATGCGAGAGTAGGGAAGCCTCATTGTCCGGAACACGGAATTGAGATTACATCGCAAACCATCGAGCAAATGGTCGACAGAATTCTGGAATACCCGGAACGGACGAAGCTTCAGGTGCTGGCCCCGATTGTCTCTGGCCGGAAAGGCGCTCATGTCAAAGTGCTTGAACAGATTAGAAAACAAGGCTATGTCAGAGTCAGAATTGACGGCGAAATGGCTGAGCTTTCTGATGATATTGAATTAGAAAAGAATAAAAAGCATTCGATTGAGGTTGTCATTGACCGGATTGTAGTGAAAGAAGGCGTGGCGGCCCGTCTGTCAGATTCATTGGAAACGGCGCTCCGTTTAGGTGAAGGACGAGTTATGATTGATGTCATCGGTGAGGAAGAGCTGATGTTTAGTGAGCATCACGCCTGCCCGCACTGCGGATTTTCAATCGGCGAGCTGGAGCCGCGCCTGTTTTCATTTAACAGCCCGTTCGGAGCGTGTCCGACGTGTGACGGTCTCGGAATGAAGCTTGAAGTGGATGCGGATCTCGTCATCCCCAATCAAGATTTGTCATTGAAGGAGAATGCAGTCGCCCCTTGGACACCGATCAGCTCACAATATTATCCGCAGCTGCTTGAGGCGGTCTGCACCCACTACGGCATTGATATGGACGTGCCTGTAAAAGATCTGCCGAAGCAGCAGCTGGATAAAGTGCTGTACGGCAGCGGAGACGACCTGATTTATTTCCGTTATGAAAATGATTTTGGGCAAATACGTGAAGGCGAAATTCAATTTGAAGGCGTATTGCGAAATATTGAAAGACGCTATAAGGAGACAAGCTCCGATTACATTCGTGAACAAATGGAGCAGTATATGTCCCAGAAGTCTTGTCCGACATGCAAAGGCTATCGGTTAAAGAAAGAGGCGCTTGCCGTGCTGATTGACGGACGCCACATTGGCAAAATTACCGAGCTGTCTGTCGGAGACGCGCTTGATTTCTTCAAAGGCCTTACCCTTTCTGAGAAAGATATGCAGATTGCCAATTTGATCTTGCGTGAAATTGTGGAGCGTTTAAGCTTTCTGGACAAAGTCGGCCTTGATTACCTGACACTGAGCAGGGCAGCGGGAACATTGTCCGGAGGAGAGGCGCAGCGTATCAGGTTGGCCACTCAAATCGGTTCGCGCTTATCGGGTGTGCTTTATATTTTAGACGAGCCGTCTATCGGCCTGCATCAGCGTGATAACGACCGCTTGATCAGCGCCCTGAAAAATATGAGAGACCTTGGGAACACGCTGATTGTCGTCGAACACGATGAGGACACGATGATGGCAGCGGATTATTTAATTGATATTGGACCCGGCGCCGGCATCCACGGCGGACAGGTGACATCCGCGGGTACGCCGGATGAAGTGATGGAAGATGCAAACTCATTAACGGGCAGCTATTTATCAGGGAAAAAGTTCATCCCATTGCCTTCTGAAAGAAGAAAGCCGGACGGACGTTTTATTGAGATTAAAGGCGCTACAGAAAACAACCTGAAAAAGGCGAATGCCAAGTTTCCGCTAGGAACATTCACAGCGGTTACAGGGGTGTCCGGCTCAGGAAAGAGCACACTCGTCAATGAAATTTTGCACAAGGCGCTGGCGCAAAAGCTCCATAAAGCAAAAGCGAAGCCTGGCAGCCATAAAGAGATTAAAGGCTTGGATCACCTGGACAAAGTCATAGACATTGACCAGGCGCCAATCGGAAGAACGCCGAGATCCAATCCCGCGACATACACCGGTGTGTTTGACGACATTCGCGATGTATTCGCGCAGACAAATGAAGCGAAGGTCCGCGGCTATAAAAAAGGCCGTTTCAGCTTTAACGTGAAGGGCGGCAGATGTGAAGCGTGCCGCGGCGACGGAATTATTAAAATTGAAATGCACTTCCTTCCTGACGTGTACGTTCCATGCGAGGTATGCCACGGCAAACGCTACAACCGGGAAACGCTTGAAGTGACGTACAAAGGAAAAAGCATCTCTGATGTGCTTGATATGACGGTTGAAGACGCTCTTTCTTTCTTTGAAAATATCCCGAAAATCAAGCGTAAGCTCCAAACCCTCTATGATGTTGGGTTAGGTTACATTACGCTCGGACAGCCGGCAACAACCTTGTCGGGTGGAGAAGCGCAGCGCGTGAAGCTTGCGTCTGAGCTGCACAAACGGTCCACAGGGCGAACGCTTTACATTTTAGATGAGCCGACGACAGGTTTACACGTCGACGATATCGCCAGACTCCTTGTCGTGCTTCAGCGATTGGTGGACAACGGAGATACAGTACTCGTCATTGAGCATAATCTTGATATCATTAAGACGGCGGATTATATTGTGGATCTGGGGCCGGAAGGCGGAGCCGGAGGCGGAACCATTGTTGCGTCGGGAACGCCTGAGGAAATCACGGAAGTCGAAGAATCATATACAGGCCGCTATTTGAAGCCTGTTATAGAGCGAGACAAAAAACGCATGAAAACGCTCTTGGAAGCGAAAGAAACGGCTACATCTTAACAATATTCTTTTCAGAGGAAGCTTGTCAGCAAGTCCATTATTGGACTTAGCAGGGCAAGCTGACTTTATGGTATAACGAGAAAAGAAAAAATTTGCGATCTTTAGAGGCATTTTTTCAAATGGGGAAAATTTCTTTGGGAAAACGCCTAAACATTTACATAATACTGCCGATATATGGATTGAAGGGCGTACAATGTATTCCATATTAAGCAAAAAAGTCCTTTATATGAAGGGATTTGAAGGTATCCTTTATGGATGGTCTATATAACAGCCAGACGCTTTACTGGAATCACGCGCCAGAAATCGAAGAAAAGGAAGTCTTTGATTTCAAAAAACATATATACATGGAGGTATTTTACACATGAGAATTAACCACAATATCGCAGCGCTTAACACATTAAACCGTTTAGGCTCAAACAACAATGCAGCCCAAAAGAACATGGAGAAGCTTTCTTCAGGCCTTCGTATCAACCGTGCGGGGGATGACGCAGCAGGTCTTGCGATCTCTGAAAAAATGAGAGGACAAATCAGAGGTCTTGAAATGGCTTCTAAAAACTCTCAAGACGGGATCTCTCTTATCCAAACAGCTGAAGGTGCATTGACTGAAACACATGCAATCCTTCAACGTATGCGTGAACTTACTGTTCAAGCAGGAAACACAGGAACACAGCAAGCTGAAGATCTTGGTGCGATTAAAGATGAAATGGATGCACTTATTGAAGAAGTTGACGGCATTTCAAACCGTACTGAATTCAACGGTAAAAAGTTATTAGATGGAACTGAAACTGATGGTTTCACTTTCCAAATTGGTGCAAATGCTAGCCAACAGCTTACAGTTAACATTGACAGCATGTCAGCAAATGCTTTAGGAGTAGACACACTTAATGTAAAAGATTTTGCTACTACTCCTTTTGATACTCAACTTGAAAGTATTGATACTGCAATCAATAACGTATCTAAACAACGTGCTAAACTTGGTGCGGTACAAAACCGTCTAGAGCACACAATCAACAACTTAGGCGCTTCTAGTGAAAACCTGACAGCTGCTGAGTCTCGTATCCGTGACGTTGACATGGCGAAAGAGATGAGCGAGTTCACAAAGAACAACATTCTTTCTCAAGCTTCTCAAGCGATGCTTGCTCAAGCGAACCAACAGCCGCAAAATGTACTTCAATTATTACGTTAATTTCTGAACGGCTATCGTTCTTTCTGGTAGTCACAGCTTGCCGGCAGTGTCCATTCTTTGGATATGCCGGCAGGCTTTTTTTGTTATAATCATTGTGTGTCACTTGTTTCTTCAAAATAAAAAAGGCAAGATATTGTCATCTAACCTTTCTTTGTTTCAGTTATAATCATTTGCAGCTTTTTCTGCCATTACAACGTCTTCTTATACAACTGTTTGCTTACACTCATTAAATCTTGAACAATATGCGTATTACTGCTGTCGAGCAGCACTTTTATATATTGAATATCGTGAGAGATCGGAATGGGTCCGTGAATCTGTTCAAGCTCAGCGATCATTTCACGATTCATTCGTTTTTGTTCATGAATCAGCTTTAACACCGATTCTTGTGTTACTGTATAGTCACTGGGATCTTTATCCATTGCTTGTCCAGCCTCCTTGATTGCCGTAAGCTTTTTACATATTGTAATCGGTACAGCTCTAAGATTCTACTTCTAAAACTTTTTAAAATCCAATTTCCGTAAATCGGAGCATGTCTAAAGAATGAATGTGAAACCTGAAGAGGTTTTAAACGTATGAATAAGTAAAACGTCCCTGACCTTTTGTCATGGGTAATTCACTATAGGAGTGTGGAATGAATTGAACCGTAATCAAGCTATTATTGCATCACTTTGTTATTTCAGTGTGTTCATCGCGCCGATCATTGTGCCGATTGTCGCTTATTTTGTTGTAGATGAGAGAGAAACAAAACGTCATGCGATACGTTCTCTTATTTCTCACATCGTTCCTTTTGCTGGCTGGCTGGTCCTTTTTATCGCTTTTCTGGGCGGAGCCATTGCAATTGATGGAGACAGCCTGCTGCCTGTATTTGTGATGATTGGTGGAGCGGTTATTTATTTCTTAGTTGTCATTGGCATTATGATTTGGAATGTGATTCAGGGTATTAAGGTGCTGCGCGCAGCATAAGTAGACAATGGGGAGGAGATCGCAATGAAGCAAGAAAAGGAACGAATCCTTAAGCTTGTGGAAGAAGGGAAACTGACAGCACAAGAGGCTTTGACACTGATTGAAAAGCTTGACAGCGACTACAAGGAAAAAGAAGAAAAAATCACAGCGCTCTCAGTTTATGTACATGATGAGGAAGAGCCGTTTACAGCAGCAAAAGGCAAGCCGTCTTTAGGAGCCAAGCTGTTTGACTGGATTGATTCTGCGGTGAAAAAGGTCAAGGAAGTTGACCTTGATTTGAACTTTGGCCATGCGTATGATGTTCAGCACATTTTTCAATTTAAAGATACTGCCCTTTCCAGTGTTGACTTGCAAATCGCCAATGGCAGTGTGAATATCGTTCCTTGGGATGATGAGGATATCAGAGCGGAATGTCAGGCGAAGGTATATCGCGTTGACAGCCAGGATGCGGCGAGACATGCATTTCTTCAGCATATTGAATGTGAAATCAAAGGTAATAAATTTTTTATCCGTACTGAGAAGAAAACGATGAAAACCAATGTGACTTTATATATTCCTCAGAAGGAGTATGATAAGATTCGGGTGAAGCTGTTTAATGGTCCTGTCAGAGGGGAACATTTACATGTAAAAGAGTTCTCGGCGAAAACGACAAACGGCGTGCTGTCGTTCTCGCATTTAACAGCTGAAAAAGCCACAGTGGAAACGGCCAACGGGCAAATTAAGCTTGCAAGCCACAACTGCGGCACGATAGAAGCGGAAACCATTAACGGATTGATCGATCTCCGCGGGAGAAGCGAATCGATTGACGTTCAAAGCTTTAACGGAAATATTGCGATGAACGTAACAGAATCGGATTGCCGCTCCATTTATGCAAAAACGACGACTGGAAATGTGGAGCTTGCGATTCCGGACGATCTTGCCGTGAAGGCAGAGCTGAAAAGCAATCTTGGTTCGCTGTCTCATGAATTAATGGATGTTGAGATGCTGAAAGAAAAAAATGATACTATTCAAAAAGAAATGATGTTCACTTCAAATCAGGCACATGATCAAAACATCACCGTCTTCTCAGAATCATTAACAGGCGCCATCAAACTAAAGTACTCACAGAGGTGATCGAATGAATAGGCTTTATCGTTCAGAGAAAAACAAAAAAATGGCCGGTGTCATCGGCGGTCTCGCGGAATATTTCAATTGGGACGCATCACTCCTAAGAGTCATAACTGTCATTTTAGCGGTTATGACAAGTGTTTTACCTGTTTTGCTGATATATATCATTTGGATTTTTATCGTCCCGTCAGAAAGGGAAATGAAATGACATGATAAAATGGGCAGTCAGCATTTTAGTCAATGCATTGTTATTAATCGTCATTGATGGATACATTGACTCCATCCATGTCAGCAGCATCGGGGCAGCGGTTATCGCCAGCTTCATATTATCGATCTTAAACGTGCTGATTAAACCGCTGTTGATTATCTTCACACTGCCAGTCACCATGGTGACGTTTGGTCTCTTCTTGTTTGTGATTAACGCCATTACGCTTATGATGACCGCGTCCATTATGGGTGACAGTTTTCAAATTGGCGGCTTCGGCACAGCGATATGGGCATCCGTTATCCTATCGGTGTTCCATTTGCTGATTCAAAAAGGGATTTTAGAACCTCTGCAAAAGAAATAAAAAAAGCTGCCATCAAAGGGCAGCTTTTTTACATGTGGTGTTTTTTTTGCTTCATGCGCTTCTGCGGCGGATACAGTTGCGGCAGAAGGCAAAAGCTCAATGCGGCAAATATAAGGCCTAAGAGGCCAAACGACATGGCAGACGGTATCATTGTGAGCAGATAAGCAGATATCATCGGACCTGCCGCCATGCCTGTGTATCTGATAAAGTTAAACATTCCGATGGCGCTCCCTCTGTTGTGTTCAAATTCATTGGTGATCATTGTGGAGTACAAGGGAGGGATGACCCCCATTGAGATGCCAAACAATGCCAGTGTGAGTGCCATGAGAATGAGAGAAACAGAATGTGTAACGGCGAACAAAATGATACTGCAGGCAGCTATCACATTGCTGCCGATAAACAAGGTGTTCAGCGCGACTTTTGCCTGTATTCTTTTAAACAGAAACGTACCTGCGATTGTACTTAAGGCCAGTGGCAAATACAACAGCCCTGCAATGCTCACATCAATATGATAATGCTCCGTCAGTAATATCGGGAGGTAGACGATCACCGCAAAATAAATGAAAAAGAGGACAAAGCTTAAGGTTAAAATGACGTTTCCTGTTCGGTTTGTAAATATTGATTTGTAATGGGTAAAAACATTGCCCTTAGTTTGCTGCTTAGAGCCAGCGGGAGAATCTTTGGGAAAGATCATGCTGTTTGCCGCCAGCATAATGACAGAGATGGCCGTAAGCATCCAAAAGATCCCTTCGTACCCGGCTGCTCCGCCGATCAATCCCCCGAGGACAGGTGCGATAGCCGGCGCGGCGGAAAGGAGCATTTGATACGTTCCCATGGCACTTCCGCGTTCCCTGCCTGTAAAAAGCTGTCCGATCGTAGTGGCAGCAATAAGAGGCAGTGCTGCGGACCCGGCTGCCTGTATCATTCTGAATATCAGAAACAAAGTAAAGTCAGTGGTCACCGCACAGCCGATGCTGGCGGCTGCCGTTGCCAGAATACCGGCAATCAATACAAACCGCGCGCCTTTAAAATCGATGATAGTCCCTAATATAATTTGCATAATCGCTGTCACAATCATAAAGACTGAGACTGACAGATTGACCATTGCTGCGGAAACGTGGAACGATTCTTTAATAATCGGGATAATAGGTGAATAAATGTTTTGGCTTAAAGACGCAAAAAATGCGCTGAAGCAAACAATATATAAGATCAATACCGCCTTTGATTTCGTTTGAGCCATTGTGTACACCGCCTTTTTGTTTACTTTACAGGTTTATCCGGAGCCTCGTTGGTTTGTTCTGCTTCAAGTGAAGACGTCAGGTTCTCTAAAAATTTCAATACAGCATTTTGCTCATCTTGTGAGAATGAATCGAGGAATTGGTAAAAAGCCAGTTCCTTTTTTTTATGCAGTTTCTCATGCAAGTCGAAAATCCGTCTGCCTTTACGAGTTAACTTGAAATACACTTCTTTCTTGTTATCTGTCAGCTGATAGCTGTTAATGAATTCTTCCTTAATCAGTTTTGTGCTGATTTTCGTTACATTTGCCTTCGATAAATTCATTTTTCTGGCGATTCCTGCGTTGTTAATGGGTTCATGCCGGCCGATACAGTCAATGACATGAATGCTTGTCATGTTTTTAGGAACATCCATCACATCCTTTTCTGCGGCCTCCTTAAAAAACTGCTGAAGTGAAGTGTTCGCTTTTTGTTCATTAAGGTGCAGCAGCCTCACGTATATGTCGTATATCATCTGCTTTGTCAAATTAGACATAGGCAACCTTCTTTCTTGGAAATTATAGTTTACAAAGAAATAATAATAATATTGTTTACTGGTGAACGATTCAATTTTATCTTTTCTTGCTTTCGTTGTCAATTGCTGGTGTTTAAACTTTATTTGCTGTTAGTCATGCTGAATATAAGTGTAAAAAGTGTGTGAAAAATGTGACATTAACATTTATTTTCAATTGTTTGGGTACTGATCGTATTGACGAAAGGAAAAATAAGGGATAAAATAACTAATGTTTACTAGTAAACATTTATTAGGCGTACATTGTAATGAATCCAAAAAGAAGTTGAAATCTGAACAAAATTCATTTGGAAACTTTAAGTGCTGCCTGCCATTCGTCTTGTTCAGTTGTACCAGTTGTTCCATCCCATGTTTGAGGGTGAAGACTTAAAGCGGGATAAGTTTTTTAGGGGTGAATGAGATGACTGAAATGGTGACGGAAAAAAAGCCTGTGTATTTTACTGCTGAGTCTCTGACACAAAACTGCAGAGAAATATTTGAACGGCGCCGGCATGTTTTAGTGGGTATCAGCCCGTTTAACAGCAGATTTTCTGAGGATTATATTTACAGATTGATTGGTTGGGCAACCGCTGAATTTAAGAGTGTTTCTGTTTTGCTTGCGGGGCATGAGGCGGCTAATCTTCTTGAAGCGCTCGGAACTCCCAGAGGCAAGGCGGAACGAAAAGTAAGGAAAGAGGTATCGCGAAACAGAAGGTTTGCAGAAAGGGCTCTTGCAGCTCATGGCGGGGACCCGAAGGCGATTCATACATTTTCTGATTTCACGGAAAACAAAGCCTACCAGCTGATGAGACAAGAAGTTGAACATGCGTTTTTTGAACAGCCTCATTTTCGGCAGGCTTGTTTGGACATGTCTCGTGAGGCGATGATCGGGCGTGCGCGCGGCATCAGCTTGATGATGGAAGAAGTCAGTGAGGATATGCTGAATCTTGCTGTGGAATATGTCATAGCAGAGATGCCGTTTTTTATTGGAGCACCGGATATTTTAGAGGTGGAAGAGACGCTCCTTGCTTATCATCGTCCGTGGAAGCTGGGTGAGCAGATCAGTAATCATGAATTTTCTATTCGTATGCGGCCGAACCAAGGATATCTCATTGTGCAGGAAATGGAGCAGATGCTTTCTGAATCACGGATCACATCTGAAGGATGACAGGGGGAGTAAACATGAGTCAATCCATTAAATTGTTTAGTGTGCTTTCTGATCAATTTCAAGAAAATCCATATGCTTATTTTTCACAGCTGCGGGAGGAAGATCCTGTTCATTATGAAGAGTCGATAGACAGCTATTTTATCAGCCGCTATCACGATGTCCGCTATATCCTTCAGCATCCGGATATCTTTACGACAAAATCACTTGTTGAGCGTGCTGAACCGGTCATGCGCGGCCCTGTGCTCGCCCAAATGCATGGAAAAGAACACTCCGCAAAAAGAAGAATTGTAGTGAGAAGCTTTGTCGGGGACGCATTGGATCATCTGTCTCCATTGATTAAACAAAATGCAGAAAACTTGTTAGCTCCTTATCTTGAAAAAGGGAGAATCGATCTCGTCAATGATTTTGGAAAGACGTTTGCGGTGTGTGTCACGATGGACATGCTCGGGCTGGATAAAAGAGATCATGAAAAAATCGCCGAGTGGCACAGCGGAGTTGCCGATTTTATTACGAGTATCTCTCAGACTCCTGAAGCGCGGGCGCATTCTTTATGGTGCAGCGAACAGCTTTCCCAATACTTGATGCCTGTCATCGAAGAACGCCGCCTCAATCCGGGATCAGATTTAATTTCTATCCTATGTACTTCTGAATATGAAGGCATGGCGATGTCGGACAAGGATATACTGGCCCTGATTCTCAATGTGCTGTTAGCCGCAACGGAACCGGCGGATAAGACGCTGGCGCTGATGATCTATCATTTGCTCAACAATCCTGAGCAGATGAATGATGTTTTGGCTGACCGTTCGTTAGTGTCAAGAGCCATTGCGGAGACGTTGCGTTATAAACCGCCGGTTCAGCTGATTCCGCGGCAGCTGTCCCAAGAAACGGCGGTCGGCGGTATAGAAATCAAAAAAGATACGATTGTTTTTTGTATGATCGGAGCAGCTAACCGGGACCCTGAAGCGTTTGAACATCCTGACGTATTTAATATTCATCGGGAAGACCTCGGTATCAAGAGCGCTTTTAGCGGCGCCGCCCGGCATCTCGCTTTCGGATCCGGCATCCATAACTGTGTAGGAGCAGCTTTTGCCAAAACCGAAATCGAGATTGTAGCCAATATTGTACTGGATAACATGCGGAATATCCGATTAGAGGAAGGTTTTCGTTATGCTGAGTCCGGTTTGTATACACGCGGACCCGTTTCACTTCATATTACGTTTGACAGAGTTTAATAAGATTCAAAGGTCTCTCCCATGCGGGCGAGGCTTTTTTACATATGTTTTACCCATAAGTTGAAAAACGCAGTCACTGTTTTTAAATCATCAATCGAAAATTCATTGAAGAGCCGCTTGTACTGCTCCTTAGCTTTTTCATGAAGCTGGTCATGGAATGCCGCCAGTCCTCTGCCGCTTTCAGTTAACGTATAAAAAGTTTCTTTTTTATTGCCGGGCTTTTTTTTCACTGTGACGATATTGTGTTTCAACAAAGCTTGAACCGCTTTTGAAACAGCTGCTTTTGAGATATGTAAGCGGGATGCCAGAAAGCTGTTATTCACATTTTGGCTGGTGTGTATGCAGGAAACAATATGAAGCTGGGTCAATGTCCAGTCTTTTTTGAGGTGACCAAGATGTTCTGAGGACATATCGCTGGACGGTATTTGCACCTTTTGCAAGACGCGTTTATCCCTTTTAAATGCGAATTGTTGTATCGCTTGAAATAATTCATCATGAATGCTGTTGTTCATCAATCTGCCTCTCTGATTTAATTGTTAACTGGTTAACTATCCTTAGTTTACTGGGTAATAGTGGGATTTTCAAGAGGCAGACGCTTTTTTGTTCTTTTTGCACAAAAATGAACTCATAAGCTTCCCTGTTCAGACGCAAAATACATGAAAAGGGAGGTGCTTTGATGAGGAAATACACAGTTATCGCTTCTTTATTCTTGTCTTTTCTTTCAGTTTTGTCTGGCGGCCATCATGAACCGAAAGTTTTCCCTGTTACAAAACAGGAACCATTCCAAACGCCTCATTACATACCCTTGCTTGAAAATCCTCCTCAAATCGATGTGAAAGCTGAAATGAAAAGCAATCTGATGATTGAGGCTCAAGTGCGTGACAATGAGTATCAAGCATTTTCTGCCTTTCTTTTTTATAAACAAAGTAATGAGCTGGGCTACAAAATGGTGCCGATGGACCCGACACCCGGAGCGATTCACAAGTTTTTGACGCAAATTCCAAAACGATTGATTTGGAACAGCGAGCTTGAGTATTACATTGTGATTTCGAATGGGAAGCAGCGGGCCGAGTCGGGAACGAAAAAACTGAAGCTTGAAGGCTATCAAGCGGATCTTGCCCATATTCCGGAGCTTCTGATTACAGAGCTGGCGGTTGATACGAAGAATACGGGACGTGCAGATGGTTATGAATTTATTGAGATTTACAATACGACTGACAGAACGATTGATTTTAAAGACTATCATATCCGTTACCGCTATCCGAAAGAAGGGCCTGATTCGGATCTGATTTGGAGACCTGAAGAAAGGATCACGATTCCATCCGGTGAAACGTTTGTGGTTTGGCTGAAGCCTGCCGGTCATCCAGAATTGACGGCGGGGGATTTCAATCGATATTACCAGACACAATTAACGGAAGGGAAAAATCTGGCGGTGATAGAAGAGACAGAGGGCATGGCCAATACCAGGCCGCGGGCAGTTGTGATATCAACGAATACAGGAAAAGATATCTCAGTTGCGCATTATCGGAAACATGCGCTTCGCCGGCTCTCGTCTGTGCTTTACAAATATCCTCTGGACGGAACCGCAGAACTTCTCAATATTTCAATCGGAGAAAAGAATCCGTCTCCGGGAACCGTATTACAGGCGCAGGTGCCTGAGCAGAAACGAAAAATCAAGCTTGATAAAGAAAAGCCGGTTATTGAGGATTTGACTGACCGTAAGCCTGTCCGTCCTGCTGAAAGCATTGAGCTGCGGGCTGACATACGGGATCGCAATCTTGTGAAAACTGCGGCCTTTTACTATCGAACAGATGAAAACAAACCGTTTAAGCGCATTCTCGCTGAAAAAGACCGCAACGACAATCTCTACCATTATATTGTGTATTCGCCTGAACTGATCGGGAAGGATCAGCTTGAGTATTACGTGGCGGCTGGGGACGGGAGCAATGAAGCGAAAACGCCGGTCAAAATGATTGATATTAAACAAACAAGCAAATCGCACGGTTTGCGTATGAACATTGAAAACAGAGACACGCTGTCGGGAACCCAGTTCCTCAAAGCGACAACAGACGGGCACACTGACAGCATTAAGCTATGGATTGACGGAAAAAAACAAGTGCCAGAGCCTGCTATGGAAAAAGAAGTGTATTTTGCGTTCGATACGAGAAAAACAAATCTCTACTTTAAAAACGCAGTCACAATGGATGGCAAAGTGCTAAAGGTGTTTGATGATACGACAAATAAATACCGCACCTATTCTGTTCCATTGCCAGAAACGCTGCTTCGGAAAGGAAAGCAGCTGCAGCGTATTACCATACGTTCAGGTTCGAAGGTGTCTCCATTTGATACGGCTGAAAACCGTGATGATTTCTTAGTCAAAAACGCCCGATTGGTGTTATCGGATGGGACGGTTATCAGGGATCCGAGGGTTTCTCCCGAAAAGGAACTCTTTATTGGAGATAATCAGCGCTCGAAAAAAAGCTGGCAATTTCAATTCAATCTGCCTGACGGCCTGTTTACGTCACAGCTGCTGGAGTGGGATACATCAAAACTTTCTGAAGGTGCTCACCATATTCAAGCAAGCGACGGCAAGGAAAATGTAAGTTTGGTTGTGCGGGTGGATAATTCAGGGCCTCACATTGAGCCGAATGTCACCGAGGGACAAACGTATAAAGGAAATCTTATCTTGCAGGCGGATATCTATGATAAATGGAGCAAAATTGAGGAAGTGGAGGCGTCTTTAGATGGCGAAAGCATTACACTCCCATATCATACGTCATCTTCTGAACTATCGCCGGGAAAACATTCTCTAAAAGTGACAGCAACGGACCTCGCGGGCAATAAAACGGTCATAGAGCGCACGTTTAAAACAGAACGGGAGCATCCGGATCAGCCGGAGGTCATAGACAGTGAAGCCGATACACATAGGGCAAAGCTTTCTGTACGGGTGAAGGACCCGACGAATGACGCCATGAATGTCGCTTTTTATAGAGGATTTCAATATACAGCGCGAAACAATGTGAAGATATTCAAGCACGCGTCACTGACTGAACCGCCGAAAAGCTTTGTGCCGGAAAGTGAGACCCCGTTTACGAATCAAGAATTGGAGCGGGTATCAGCCGCTGACGGAAAAACAGTATCGACAGAAAAGAAGGAGCTTTTCCCTTATCATCGCTTTGAAGTGACGGTTGATCCGTCAGTTGATGAGAATGACTTGGCGGAAGCGGTCTGGCAGGGGAGTTCTTTATCGGGGAGAAAGGTGACGATGTATGCTTGGAATTACCGGACAAACGAGTGGCAGACGGTTGACAGCTGCGTTGCCAAAGATGACAAACCGTTTACGCTGAAGGCGTCTGTGATCGTCTCAGATTTTGTACGGCAGTCGAAGATGAATGTGATTGTCCAGGATGAAATTCCTCCAGCGAAGGATATGTATACATTTGTCTGGATGTCTGATACACAGTATTACGCCGAAAGCTACCCGCATATTTTTGATAAACAGACCGCATGGATCAAAAATAATCAAAAGCGGCTCAATGTCAAATATGTGTTTCACACGGGTGATATTGTAGATGATTCTGCCGATATCAGACAGTGGAAAAACGCTGATCGGTCAATGTCTGTTCTGGATAAGAACGGAATTCCATACGGCGTGCTGGCTGGCAACCACGATGTCGGGCATAAGGACGGCTCCTATAGGGCGTTTGGCAAATACTTTGGCAGCCACCGTTTTGATAAAAAATTGCATTATGGCGGTTCCTATAAAAATAACCGCGGACATTATGACTTGATTTCGAGCAACGGCAATGATTATATCATGCTGTACATGGGGTGGGGCATTACCGATGAAGACATCGCGTGGATGAATCAGGTACTGAAGAAGCACCCTGACCGGATGGCTGTGTTATCTTTTCATGAGTATTTGCTGGTCAGCGGAAACAGAAGCCCGATCGGAGAGAAAATATTCAAAAAAGTGGTTAAGGCGAATCCGAATGTCGTGATGGTGTTGAGCGGGCATTATCATAGTGCGATGAGAAAAACAGATGAGCTTGATGATGATGGTGATGGAAAGCCGGATCGCCTCGTGCATCAAATGCTGGCCGATTATCAGGGCGGACCGGAAGGCGGACAAGGATATTTGCGTTTGCTGCAATTTGACCAGGCGAATGATATGGTGCATGTGTCGACGTACTCTCCGTATTTACATGATAAGAACTTCTATGATACGGATACCTACGGAAACAAGGATGAGTTTTCTCTTTCACTTGATTTGAAGCCGAGGATCAAAAAGGTGGAAACCGATTATTTTGAATGTAATGTATATACCAATGAAGAGCTCGGAAAACGGGAGCAAGTGAAGAGCGGGGATACTGCTGAGTTCCGCTGGGATCATCTTGAGCCGCACTCTGTTTATTATTGGTACACCATTGTGGAAGACAGTTTTAACGGCAAAACGAAATCACCGATCTGGAAGTTCAAGACGAAAAAAGAGACCTATCGTCCCGCGCCAGACCAGTTTGATTTACGCCATGTCTCCAATCCTTAAAAAGGGTTGGAGATTTTTTTATGAAAGCCGATCCATGTAATGGACAAATGTATAACGGTCGCCCCTGTATACAGATTTTGCATGTTCAAAAGCAGTTCCGTTCTGTAAATACGTTGTTCGTTTGATTAAGAGGACAGGCGCCCCCTTTTGAATGCCGAGAATGCTTGCTTCATCAGATGTTGCAGCGCTTGGTTCAAGCTCCTGTTTTGCGCGGGAAATCGGTATACGGTTGTACTTTTCAATATGCTCGTAAATCGACGACTGAAAATGCGATTCGTTTAACTCACCCGCAAGCTCAAACGGAATATGCGAGGATTCAATCGCCATCGGAATATCATTTGCCAGCCGAACCCGAGTGATTTTATGGATAAGGGAGGGGTGCCCGCAGCCTAATATAGCGGCGAGCTCCTCCGTTGAATCAATAAGCTGATAATGAAGGAGCCTGCTGCCGGGTGTCATCCCGCGGCTTTTCATATCCTCGGTAAAGCTTGTCAGACCTTGTAGTGCTTGTTCCATTTTTGGCTTGCTGACAAAGGTGCCCCGGCCTTTGAGGCGATAGAGAAAGCCTTCATTGACTAAATTAGAAAGCGCCTGTCGAACCGTCATCCGGCTGATTCCAAATTGTTCGGCATATTCACGCTCGGAGGGAAGAGGCATATCCGGCTGCAGCTCTCCGCTCTTCATTTGGGCTTTTAATTGCTCCATAATTTGATAATAAATCGGAATGGGCGATTGTTTATCGATATTCATAAGTCAGCATGTTCCTTTCAAGATCTTAATGCCGCTGCTTCACGATCTATTAAAACCGTAACATCAGAATGCAGGTGCAAAGCAGATGCGGGGAAATCTTCGCTTATGTCTCCTACTAACAGCTTTTTCACGGCAGCTGCCTTGCTTTCGCCGGAAATAAGCAGCAGAATGCGTTTGCTTGAGAGAATCGTCTGTATGCCCATTGTGAGCGCTTTTTTCGGCACACTGTCTATTGAAGAAAAATATCTGGCATTCGCCCGACGGGTTTGTTCATTTAATGTCACAATGTGTGTTCGCGACTTGAAAGGCGTTCCTGGTTCGTTAAAGCCGATATGTCCGTTCCGGCCGATGCCGAGAAGCTGAATGTCAGTGCCGCCGAGACATTCGATTAATTGTTCGTACCGCCCGCATTCGGCTTCCAGATCGTCTGCATTTCCATTGGGAATAAAATGCCGGCTTGGCTGACTGTCAATATGCTGAAAAAAACGATGATTCATATAGAAGTGATAGCTGTTCGGGTCATCACTTGAAAGTCCGGCGTATTCATCCAAATTAACCGTAGTGACGTTTTGAAATGAGAGGTTCTCAGTTTGGTGCAGGCGGATCAGCTCGCGATACGTGCCTTCAGGTGTGCCGCCTGTCGCTAAACCGAGAACGGCGCCTGGTTTTTGCGTGATCGTGTCTGCCGTTATTTTGGCTGCTTTTTGGCTTAGCTCTTCATATGTTTGACATTCCATTAGTTTCATATCTGGTCAGCCTCCTTGGATATAAATGCAATGTTTCCGCGGCAGATGGTGAGAATGACCTCGCAATCGCTGCTGACAACCACAAGATCCGCATCTTTTCCCTCTGTCACACTGCCTTTACGGTCAAAGATGCCCAGCTGTTTGGCCGCGTTTGCAGAAGTTATATTAGCTATATCCGTCCAAGAACAATTTGTAAACTCACGCATATGCCGTGCGCCTTCGTTCATTTTGAGGATTGAACCGGCAAGTGTTCCGTCTGAAAGAAGAGCTGTTTTTCCTCTTACCGTCACACTTTGGCCGCCGAACTCATATACACCGTCTTTCAGGCCTTTCGCCCTCATTGAATCAGTAATTAAAATGAGCTTGCTGCTGCCTTTTGCCAAAAAAGCCAGCTTTGCCGCTAAAGGATGGGAGTGGATGCCGTCGGCAATAAGCTCTGTCACAAACCCATCATGGGCAAGCGCCGTTCCGATCACTCCGGGCTCTCGGTGATGAAACGGGCTCATCGCGTTGTAAAGATGAGTCATATGGCTCGCGCCTGTTTTCGCAGCCTCCGACAGTAATGCGGAGTCGGCATCTGTGTGCCCCATCGACGCGATAATCGATTCGTCTTTCAAATAGCGGATCAGTTCAAAATGCCGATCCTCTTCAGGCGCAAGTGTGACAATTTTGATCAGTCCGCCCGCCTCCTGCTGCCACTTTTTGAAAAGGGCAACATCCGTAGGCCTGATCCATTCCTTTGGCTGCGCTCCGGCTCTTTTAGGTGAAACAAAGGGTCCCTCTAAATGAATGCCGAGCAGTTCCGCACCTAATAAAGAGGATTCTTCAGCTGCTTTCCAATCTCTTGCATTCACCAAAGCTCGAGATATGTGCCCGTGTTCCTGGGTAATGGTTGTTGCTAAAAAGCTCGTCGTTCCTTCTTCGGGCAGTCTCGACGACATGGTGTCGAGGGCGGATAAGTTTGCATCCATCGTATCTGCGCCATAGCCGCCGTGAATATGAATGTCAATCATGCCGGGAAGCAAAACGGAATCTGCCGGTGCTTGAATCTCTTTTGAATAAGACTCTTTAGGCCGTTCTGTTGTGACTGTGCTGATCTTTCCGTCATTGATTCCGACATAGCCTTTTTTGGTTCCTTCATTTTCTGTCACGATCGCGACGTCTTTGATAAGAAGACTTTCTGCCATAGGTCATCCGCCTTTCTGGAATATGAATACACTTATTTTACTCCTTTTCAGACTAGTGATCTAGACCAGCTGAGGTGTTTTCCTGTCTTTTATAAAATCTGTTTTGGGTTCAAGTCCGAAAGTGATAAAATGAAAGTATTGTGAGCAAGCTCGGGGCAGCCCGGAACAGGAGGAACAGATCGTGGCAAAAGTTCGCACAAAAGACGTAATGGAACAGTTCAATTTGGAACTAATCAGCGGAGAAGAAGGGGTTAACCGCCCGATTACCATGAGTGACTTATCAAGACCAGGCATTGAAATTGCCGGATATTTTACATATTACCCGAGAGAACGCGTGCAGCTTCTCGGAAAAACAGAGCTTTCTTTCTTTGAGCAGCTGCCGGAAGAGGATAAAAAGCAGCGAATGGAATCTCTGTGTACGGATGTAACACCAGCTATTATTCTTTCTAGAGATATGCCTATCCCGCAGGAGCTGATTGACGCTTCCGAGAAAAACGGTGTGCCTGTCCTCAGATCGCCTCTGAAAACGACTAGGCTGTCAAGCCGTTTAACCAACTTTCTAGAGAGCCGGCTGGCGCCTACCACGGCGATTCATGGCGTTCTTGTTGATATATACGGTGTCGGCGTGCTGATCACAGGAAAAAGCGGTGTCGGGAAAAGTGAAACCGCGCTGGAGCTTGTGAAAAGGGGACATCGCCTCGTTGCCGATGATTGCGTTGAAATTCGGCAGGAGGATCAGGATACCCTTGTCGGAAACGCTCCGGAATTAATTGAGCATCTTCTGGAAATCAGGGGGCTCGGCATTATCAACGTGATGACGCTGTTTGGTGCCGGCGCTGTCAGAAGCAATAAACGAATCACGATTGTCATGAATCTTGAACTCTGGGAGCAGGGCAAGCAATACGACCGTCTCGGACTTGAGGAAGAAACCATGAAAATCATTGATACGGAAGTGACAAAACTGACGATTCCCGTCCGTCCGGGCCGAAATCTCGCAGTTATTATTGAAGTGGCAGCAATGAACTTCAGATTGAAACGGATGGGTCTGAATGCCGCTGAGCAATTTACCACTAAGCTGGCGGACGTCATTGAAGACGGTGAACAAGACGAATAGGAGTTGGCGTTAAATGAATGAAGCGATAGAACCACTCAATCCAATAGCTTTTCAGCTGGGGCCGTTAGCCGTCCATTGGTACGGAATCATTATCGGTCTCGGTGCTTTGCTTGGACTTTGGATTGCGATGAGGGAAAGTGAGAAACTGGGGCTGCAGAAAGATACGTTTATCGATCTTGTCCTGTTTGCCATTCCGATTGCGATTATTTGTGCCCGAATTTATTACGTTGCATTTGAATGGGATTATTATGCGGCGCATCCGGGAGAAATCATTAAGATTTGGAAGGGCGGCATTGCCATTCACGGCGGGTTAATCGGGGCCATTTTAACAGGTTATGTGTTTTCAAGAGTAAAAAACCTTTCGTTCTGGAAGCTTGCGGATATTGCCGCGCCAAGCATTTTACTCGGACAGGCGATCGGCCGCTGGGGAAACTTCATGAATCAGGAAGCACACGGCGAGGCAGTCAGCAGAGCCTTTTTGGAAAGCCTGCATCTGCCTGACTTTATCATCAATCAAATGTACATCGACGGACAATATTATCACCCTGCTTTTTTATATGAATCACTATGGAGCTTTGTCGGCGTCATTGTTTTGCTGTTCCTGCGCAAAGCCAACTTGCGGAGAGGCGAGATGTTCTTGATCTATATCATCTGGTATTCAATCGGAAGATACTTTATTGAAGGAATGCGGACGGACAGCTTAATGCTGACTGATGCGCTTCGCATCGCTCAGGTGATTTCAATCGTATTGATTGTTTTGGCTGTGGCAGCCATCATTTTCAGACGTGTCAAAGGATACTCGAAGGAGCGGTACACGGAGTAGACGCCAACAAAGGGGGATGAGGGATGAAGAAGATCTTTCTGGCCGGTCTAGCGGCAGGTCTTCAAACAACATGGACACTCGGTAAAGTCATTTTCCCGGTAACACTACTGGTTACATTGCTTCAGCATACGCCTGTCATGGATTGGCTGGTACGGCTGATCACACCGGTTATGGGCCTGTTCGGGCTTTCTGGTGAAGCGGCCATTCCGCTTGTGCTGGGGAATATACTGAATCTGTATGCTGGAATTGCCGGGATTTTACCATTGGATTTATCTGTGAAGGAAGTCTTTATTTTAGCTGTGATGCTTTCATTCTGTCATAACTTGATTATCGAATCGACAGTCGCCGCAAAGGTTGGCATCAGAATTGGTGTCATTTTGGCGGTGCGCATCGGTTTGGCCGCTGTGTCAGCAATTGTCATCAATCTCATTTGGCATGGCGGACAGGAAACGGCGCAGTACGGTTTTATCGCTGCGAAGAGCACGGCGCCTGACGGCTGGCTGGCAATGCTGGCCGAGGCTTTAATGAAAGCCGGACTTGGTGTTTTGCAACTGGCGGCCATTGTGATCCCGCTGATGATCATCATTCAGTTTTTAAGAGATTTAGGCTGGCTGCATCGGTTTTCGAGGTGGCTGTCTCCGTTTACGCAGCTGCTTGGCATGAATAAAAATACGTCCATGACGATGGTGGCGGGACTGACGATCGGTCTGGCCTACGGAGCGGGTGTCATGATCAAAGCTGTCGAGGATGACGGCGTGAGCAGACGGGATATGACATTGGCATTTATTTTTCTCGTCGCCTGCCACGCGGTCGTGGAAGATACGCTCGTCTTTATTCCGCTCGGCATACCGGTTTGGCCTCTTCTTCTGATACGTGTCACTACAGCAGTGCTGCTGACAATTGTCATTGCGCGCACATGGAAAAAATGGAAACCCTCAGCGGTTGGAAAGGAAGCAATATGAGTCACAAACAAGTAACGACGATTCTATTTGATTTAGACGGAACTCTAATTAATACGAATGAATTAATTATCGCGTCCTTTTTACATACACTGGAGCATTATTACCCGAGCAAGTATAAACGAGAAGATGTGCTCGCGTTTATCGGACCGTCTCTTTTTGACACATTCTCTTCGATGGACGCTGATAAATGCGATGATATGATCGCCATGTACAGAGCGTACAATCATGACATGCATGATTCACTTGTGACTGAATATGAAACCGTGTATGAAACCCTGGATGCATTGAAAAAAGCCGGGTTTAGATTAGGGATTGTAACAACGAAATTAAGAGATACTGTCAATATGGGCCTCAAGCTGACGGGAATCGGCGAGTTCTTTGAAACGGTCGTCACCCTCGATGATGTGACAAATGCAAAGCCTGATCCCGAGCCGGTTCTGTTAGCGCTGAAACAGCTTGGAAGCGAGCCTGCGGAAGCCATTATGGTCGGAGATAATTACCACGATGTGCTGTCGGGGAAAAACGCCGGAACAAAAACGGCCGGAGTCGCATGGACGATTAAAGGGCCGGAAATGCTGGCGAAGCATGAGCCAGATTATATGCTTGAGAAAATGAGTGATCTATTACAAATCGTTGGAGTGAATTAATCTGTGAGAAAAACAGATCGTCATCCGGTCTCAGGGGCTAACTCACTATGGCATGTCTATCAAACGGTGCCTTTTTTAAAAGTTGTCAAAAATTTCATTGTCATTCAAATGGCGAGATATACACCGTTTATAGGGATGAAAAACTGGCTGTACCGTACGTTTCTGCGGATGAAGGTTGGGAAGCAAACATCCTTTGCCCTGATGGTGATGCCGGATATTATGTTTCCGGAAAAGATCTCAGTAGGAGCAAATTCAATCATCGGGTACAATACGACCATTTTGGCCCATGAATATTTGATTCAGGAATACCGGACCGGCAAAGTCCTGATCGGAGACGAAGTGATGATCGGTGCCAACACGACCATTTTGCCCGGGGTGGAAATAGGGGATGGCGCAGTTGTGTCCGCCGGAACGCTTGTCCATAAGGATGTGCCTGCCGGCGCATTTGTCGGCGGAAACCCGATGCGGATCATCTATACGAAGGAAGAAATGAAAGAAAGATTGAAAAGGCCCGCTGAATAAACATCAGCGGACTTTTTTATATTAAAATTGAGTATTGTTATTTTCATAAATATGCTGAACGCCAATCCATTTCTGGCCGACATTGGAGTAGCGTGTATTTGTCATTCCGACCGTACTTGTTTTGCTGTCGGTCCGGAATATCGCTTCTTTCATATTCGTGATGGTGCACTTGTCGATGATCACATCAACGTGGAAGGTTGAACCGCCAAGCTGTCTTATGAATTTACCGCCATTGTCCGCCGTGAAATTTTTCACTGTAAATGTGCTGGCTTTATTGATCTGAAAAATTTTATCAGACGCTTTTTGGGCAGAGCCGCCATCGATGGTCACTTTTCCTTCCTTCTTTACTGTTAACGCATCCTCCCCAACATCTTCCCACTTCACATTCTGAATGTTAACGTTTCCATAAGTGTGCACGCCATCAGCAGCAGGTGCGCCGAGCACCACGTTTTTTAGAGTTGCGCCATCCTCTACACGAAAAACAGGTTTTTGGTTTTCGGACTGGCTTCCGTCACCTAATTCTTTCCCTGCTGCAAACCGCTGTCCCTTCCCGTCATATGTTGTATTTTTGGGTACGATAATTGTTTCGTGAACCACTTTGTCAGCTGCGAAAGCAGTTGATGTTTGAAACTGGCTGAAACCGATAACCAAACTGAACATAAATAGGATAGACACGATTTTTTTCAAAGATAAAATCCTCCCCGGATATCTATGATTTTTGTAAGAGAAGCCTCAGCGTCTTGCTCCGGCTTCTCTCACATAGATCGGGGCAAGGCTGAATCTGCTTTAATCATAAAAACAGACAGCCTGAAAGTAAAGACAATTTTGGATGATAAATGGAAAATGAATCGATATGACCGATTGAAACAAAAAACATGAATATTGTCGTATTTGCTCAAGATAGAACATAGGCACTGGGAAGGCGGGAGGTACCAGCTGTTTACTTTTGAATAACGATGGCCTGGCTGCCCATTTGTTCCCACGCTTTTTCGAAACTGGTTCTGTCGGTTTTTCTGTTTTTATAGCCATAAGGATCATTGAGATACACGTATTTTTCATCATATCCCGTAACGGCGACACTGTGTACACTGTACGTGATATCGATCGTTCCGTTTGGCGTTTTCCACGTCTGCATGTTGTCAACTGGCGTAAAGTTGGCAGTTGTAATGACCCAAACAGGATTGCCTTTCTCAAGCTGTTCATAAACAGAAGAAATGTTTTTTCCAGTCAGGTCAGACACTTTGTCTCCGGCATAGGTTTTCGCCAATTGATAGATCGGTCCGTGATAGACACCGAGACCCGGGCCATTCGCCATATCCCCGACAAACCCATCATTCGGATCCCCTTTTAATCCGCTGCTGTACGTCAAAGGCACTGTGGCAAGCTGGTTTGCCAGTGTGTTTTTTGTCACGTTGTATCCCGCGTAATTCAGCACCATCGCAAGACTTGTTACTTCACAGCCGTTATAGAGCCGAGGTGCGTCCATCTGATTGTAAAGGACGACATCCAGCGGTTTTGCGCTTCCTTTCAGCTCGTTTGTGCTGTTTGCGGCTGTTGATTCTTTTTCAGCCTCTCTTTTATCGCTATTGAAAAAAGGGATATCTATATCTTTTGCATATATCTTAAGTCCGAAAAAAACGACGCCTGAAAGAATAATCATGACACATAGAGTTCGCAGTGTTTTCATCTTTATCTCCTTGTTCTCTATTTGATTTGTATTATAGCATGCCAACCATAAGAATTTGAGATATGACGCACCTTTAATGATTTGTTCATGATTTTTTCATAATTAGGAGGAGGACAACTGAGATAACATATCCTGACTAAAGTTAAGCATTGATTTTCGCTCTTTCATCTGCTAACATATTATCATATTAGCGAACTAAAGGATTCGGAATTTTCCTTCAAACGATGGCAACGGAGGTGCACGGGTTGATGTTTATGTTTGAAAAACCGCACGGCATGAGAGATACACTGCCCGGTTTATACGAAACGAAAAAAAAGGTGAGACAATCGTTAACCGATTTGATCGATAAATGGGGATACCGATTTATGGAAACACCGACATTGGAGTTTTACGATACCGTTGGTGTGCAGTCAGCGATTGAAGAGCAGCAGCTGTTCAAGCTTCTTGATCAGGACGGCAAAACATTGGTGCTTCGCCCGGATATGACAGGGCCCATTGCAAGGGTGGCGGCATCCAAGCTTCTGAAACACGATCATCCGCTCAGAGTCGGCTATGCGGCAAATGTCTTCAGGGCTCAGGAACGCGAAGGCGGACGTCCCGCCGAATTCGAGCAGGTCGGAGTGGAATTAATCGGTGACGGCACGACAAGCGCGGATGCGGAGGTCATTGCCTTAGTCGTCGGCGCCTTAAAGAGCGCGGGGCTGGCTTCCTTTAAAATTGCCATCGGCCATGCCGGCATTGCGGATGCTTTGTTTGTTGAGGTGCTCGGAAACGTTGAACGTGCCGATGTGCTGCGGAGGTTTTTGTATGAGAAGAACTACGTCGGCTACAGAG
The DNA here is from genome assembly GCF_040784915.1 of Bacillus vallismortis. Lineage (GTDB taxonomy): Bacteria > Bacillota > Bacilli > Bacillales > Bacillaceae > Bacillus > Bacillus subtilis_G. Next base: position 3,623,712 of record NZ_CP160797.1, on the reverse strand, counting down.
AACATGTCAAGTCTCTCCCGCTTTCCTCCATTGATAAAAGCAGGCTGCTTGAGCTTCTTGAGTTGCGGGGCGGCATAGAAGTATGCGGACGTGCTGAGGAAATCGTCGATTCCGCGCAAGGAAAAAGCGTTGTTGATGAGTTGAAGGCGCTATGGGACATTCTTGAGGATTATGGATGTACGGAAAATGTCCGTCTGGATCTGAATATGGTCAGCCACATGAGCTATTACACGGGGATTTTATTTGAAGTGTACGCCGAAAATGTCGGCTTTGTCATTGGAAGCGGGGGCCGTTATAACAAGCTCTTCGGCTATTTCGATTCACCCGCGCCGGCGACAGGCTTCGGGCTTCGGGTCGACCGGCTGATTGAAGCGCTCCATATGAAAGACGAAGCTTGTGAAATAGACGCTGTTATTTTCAGCAAAGAGCAGCGGGTACAAGCCATCGCTTATGCGAATGAAGAACGGATGAAAGGGAACAAAGTGGTTCTTCAAGATTTATCGGGAATCGAAAATATCGATCAGATGACAAAATCTTTTGCACACGTCACCTATTTTATCGGTGCCAGAAAGGAAGAGCAAAATGGGTAAGTTACTCACAATGGCGATGCCGAAGGGCCGGATATTTGAAGAAGCGGCAGGGCTGCTTCGTCAGGCGGGCTATAAGCTCCCTGAGGAGTTTGAAGATTCAAGAAAACTGATCATCGATGTGCCGGAGGAAAATCTCCGTTTTATATTAGCTAAGCCGATGGACGTGACCACATATGTGGAGCATGGCGTGGCCGATGTCGGAATTGCGGGCAAGGATGTCATGCTGGAGGAGGAACGCGATGTGTATGAGGTGCTGGATTTGAAGATCAGCAAATGCCACTTAGCGGTCGCCGGACTTCCGAATACAGACTGGAGCGGCGTAGCCCCGAGAATCGCGACAAAGTATCCGAATGTGGCTTCCAGCTATTTTAGAGAGCAGGGAGAACAAGTCGAGATCATCAAGCTCAACGGTTCAATTGAGCTGGCCCCGCTCATTGGGCTCGCAGACCGGATTGTGGATATCGTTTCCACAGGACAGACGCTGAAAGAAAACGGGCTTGTTGAAACGGAGCACATTTGTGACATTACTTCCCGCTTTATTGTGAACCCGGTAAGCTATCGCATGAAAGACGATGTGATAGACGAAATGGCATCCCGCTTATCTCTCGTTGTGGAAGGAGAAACGGCAAAATGAAGATCAAATCCATCAGCGGCACAGAACGGCTTTCTCTCAAACGGTCCATAGATGCCGGAACGGAAGAGCAAAGAAAAGCGGTTCGATCCATTATTGAAGATGTCAAAGCAAACGGTGATCAGGCGGTCCGCAGCTACACGGCGAGATTTGACGGCATCGAAATAGACAGCCCGCTGGTCACAAAAGAAGAAATTGAGGAAGCATACACCTTGCTGGATTCACAGCTGCTTCAGGTGATGAGGCAGGCAATTGAAAATATAAAGGAATATCACGAAAGACAGCTGCAATCCTCCTGGTTTTATCACAGAAAGGATGGCACAATGCTGGGGCAGAAAGTGACGGCGTTAGATTCCGCGGGCGTATATGTGCCGGGGGGGACAGCGGCATATCCTTCATCTGTTTTGATGAATGTCATTCCGGCGCTGACAGCCGGTGTGGAAAGAATCGTTCTTGTGACGCCTCCGGGGAAAGACGGGCGGCTGTCTTCAGGGGTTTTAGTCGCTGCTGCCGAGCTAGGGATAAAAGACATTTACAAAATGGGCGGCGCTCAGGCGATTGCGGCGCTGGCGTACGGAACAGAGACCATTGAGCCGGTGGATAAAATCACAGGTCCGGGAAATATTTATGTCGCGCTTGCCAAACGAGAGGTGTTCGGTGATGTCGATATTGACATGATTGCCGGACCGAGTGAAATCGTCGTGCTGGCTGATGAAACTGCGATTCCGAGCGAAATCGCAGCCGATCTTCTGTCACAGGCGGAACACGATAAACTCAGCTCATGTGTGTGTGTCACAGATTCCGTGGCGCTGGCCGAGGCGGTTTCAGCAGAGATGAACGAGCAGCTGAAAACCTTGCCGCGAAGAGAAATAGCGGAAGCTTCAGTGAACGATTACGGTTGTATCTATGTGGCGGAAACAATGGATGAAGCGATTGATACTGTCAATACGCTCGCACCGGAGCATTTAGAAATTATCACACAGTCTCCCGAAGCTTTGCTTGGCAGCATCAAACATGCGGGTGCGATCTTCTTAGGCAGATACAGCCCTGAGCCTGTCGGAGATTATTTTGCCGGGCCGAACCATGTGCTTCCGACAAACGGAACAGCCAGATTTTCAAGTCCATTAAACGTAACGGATTTTCAAAAGAAATCGAGCATTATTTCTTACAGTCAAACAGCCTTTGAAGAATATGCCGAAAGCATCGCGGCTTTTGCCAGACTTGAAGGGTTAGACGCCCATGCCAGATCAATCGAAGCGAGAGAACGGAGGAATTCAAAATGAGAAAAGCGGAACGCGCCAGAAAAACAAACGAAACAGATATTGAGCTGGCATTTGCAATAGACGGCGAGGGAAAAGCTGATATCAAAACAGACGTGCCGTTTATGACGCATATGCTGGATTTATTCACGAAACACGGGCAATTCGATCTCTCCATTCACGCAAAAGGCGATGTTGATATAGATGATCACCACACGACTGAAGATATCGGCATCTGCCTAGGGCAGGCGCTGCTCGAAGCCTTGGGCGATAAAAAAGGAATCAAACGCTACGGATCGGCGTTTGTGCCGATGGATGAGGCGCTTGCCCAAGTCGTCATCGATTTAAGCAACCGGCCGCACTTGGAAATGCGCGCGGATTTCCCTGCGGCTAAAGTCGGAACATTCGATACGGAGCTTGTACATGAATTTTTGTGGAAGCTGGCGCTTGAAGCTCGGATGAACCTGCACGTCATCGTTCATTACGGGACAAACACCCACCACATGATAGAAGCCGTTTTTAAAGCGCTTGGACGTGCGCTTGATGAAGCGACAATGATCGATCCGCGTGTTAAAGGAATCCCATCAACGAAAGGGATGCTGTAAATGATCGGCGTAATAGATTACGGAATGGGCAATTTATACAGTGTCTCAAAGGCGCTTGAGCGCGTCGGCGTCCCGTACTTTGTTTCTGAAAAGCCGGAGGAGCTGAAAGAAGTTGATGCCTTTATTTTGCCGGGCGTCGGTTCATTTGGAGACGCGATGGACAATTTGCGCAACGCGAAGCTTGATCAATTGATTCATGATATGGTCTCAGAGGGGCGATTGCTGCTCGGGATCTGCCTCGGCATGCAGCTTTTATTTGATGAAAGCGAAGAAAACGGCACCGCGTCAGGCCTTGGGCTGTTAAAAGGAAAAGCAGTCAGGCTGAAAGCAGAAGATGAGGAAGGAAACAAGCTGAAGGTTCCGCATATGGGCTGGAATCGCCTTTCCTTTCATACTGAATCTCCGCTGCTGGCTGAAACAGAAGAAGGCTACGCTTATTTTGTGCATTCGTATTACATTGACGGGATGGAGGAGGATGCGCTTCTGGCAAGCGCTGATTATAGTGTGCGAGTGCCTGCTGTCGTCGGAAAAGGAAATGTCTTCGGCGCCCAATTTCATCCGGAAAAAAGCAGCACGGTCGGAATGTCTATCTTAACCCAATTCACGAAAATGGCAGCAGAACAGAAGGTGAAAAAATGAGTGCTTTTACATTATATCCGGCAATTGATATGAGAAACGGCAAATGTGTCCGTCTTGTTCAAGGAGATTATAGTCAGGAAACGATATACGGCGATTCACCGTACGACATGGCCGCGTTATTTGCGCGTGAGGGTGCCGAATGGATCCATCTTGTTGATCTTGATGGTGCCAAAGAAGGAAAAAGAGTAAATCACCGCCACGTGATCGAAATTGCGCAAAAGCTAGAGCTGAAGGTGGAAATCGGCGGCGGGATCCGTTCCGAAAGTGACGTCTATGAATACTTATCGGCAGGAGTCGATCGGGTGATCCTCGGAAGCTCAGCTGTTTCTAACCCCCCGTTTGTCAAAAAAATGCTGAAACAATATGGGGGAAAAATTGCAATCGGCCTGGACGCGAGAAACGGTTTTGTTTCAACTGAAGGATGGCTGGAAACATCAAGCCTTAGAGCAACTGAACTCGGCAAAGAGCTTGCCAATGAAGGAGCGGAGATCTTTATTTTTACAGACATCTCGACAGACGGAATGCTGTCAGGCCCTAATATTGCAAGCACGGTCGAGCTTGCAAAGGAAACGGGGAAATCTGTGATTGCTTCCGGCGGCGTCAGCTCGGTGGAGGATCTCGAAGCCCTCGCCCGCTATCAGGCGGATGGCGTTTCTGGAGCGATCATCGGAAAAGCGCTATATACCAATCAGTTTACACTGAGCGAGGCGCTTGAAAGGGTGAAACGCAAATGATCACAAAACGGATTATTCCATGTCTTGATGTCAAAGAAGGACGCGTTGTCAAAGGAATTCAATTTCTCGAATTAAAGGATGCCGGTGACCCTGTTGAACTGGCGGAAGTGTACGACCAGGAAGGCGCGGATGAACTGGTTTTTCTTGATATCTCCGCCTCGTACGAAGGCCGAAAAACGATGGTTGACGTTGTGGAGCAGGTTGCCGCGAAGCTTGCGATTCCGTTTACAGTCGGCGGCGGCATCAATCAGCTCAGCGATATGAAAACGATTCTGCGTGCCGGCGCGGATAAAGTTTCAGTGAACACGGCAGCTGTTCTCCGCCCTGAGCTGATTACAGAAGGAGCCGAGTTTTTCGGTTCTCAATGCATCGTACTTGCCATTGATGCCAAGTATGACCAGGAATCTGCCGCATATAAGGTCTACACGCACGGCGGCAGAAAGAAAACAGACTGGGAAGTCACCGCATGGGCAAAAGAAGGCGTCAAACGCGGAGCAGGAGAAATATTGCTGACAAGCATGGACTCTGACGGTGAGAAAAAAGGTTTTGACCACAGGCTGACAAAGCTAGTTTCTGAAGCTGTTCCCGTACCTGTTATCGCCTCGGGAGGAGCGGGAAACGCGCAGCATATGCTTGAGGCTTTTACAAAAGGAGAAGCCGACGCCGCGCTGGCCGCTTCTATTTTTCATTATAAAGAAACGTCGATTAAAGAAGTGAAATCATACTTGAAAGAGCACGGGGTGAATGTGAGATGAAACAGGCAGATGAACTGCGTTTTAACGAGAATGGATTAATTCCCGCCATCGTGCAGGATGCGGCAAGCAAAGAAGTGCTAACACTTGCCTATATGAACAAGGAATCGTACGAAAAAACATTGGAAACGAAAGAAACATGGTTCTACAGCCGCTCGCGCCAAGAGTTATGGCATAAAGGAGAAACCTCAGGCAACACGCAAGCCGTTAAGGGCATCCGGTATGACTGTGACCAAGACGCGTTGATCGTACTCGTAGAGCCGTCAGGTCCGGCATGCCACACTGGCAGCTACAGCTGTTTTACAAAGGAACAAACAGAAGAGCAGGCTGCGGGCCGATTTGACATCATGAACGAGCTGGAGCGCGTGATCGCGGAACGCCAAGCGGAAATGCCTGAAGGAGCTTACACCACTTATCTTTTCCGTGAAGGTGTCGATAAGATTTTGAAAAAAGTCGGTGAAGAAGCATCCGAAGTGATCATTGCCGCGAAAAACCAAGACCGCGAGGAACTCAAATGGGAAGCGGCAGACCTGCTGTATCACCTGCTTGTCCTGCTCAGAGAACAAGCTCTGCCGCTGGATGATGTGCTTGACGTTTTGAAAAAACGACATTCTGACAAGTAAGAGGATTGGAGCTGTACATATGGCAGCTCCTTTTTTTATGCATCTTTTCGCCTGATCCATTTGTCGTGTTCCAGTAAATGAAATGAAAAAAAGCAATGTTCACATAAAAATTACATAAAAAAACCAATCGAATTCCCTATTCATCGAAAATTTTCCATGATGTAACATAACTAAGGATGAAAATCCCTGTTGGATAGCAGGTCTTTAGCATGATTTTGTGGAAACTGGTAAGGAGAGTAAAAAAAGGCATATCATGAAAAAGCAAGTAAATTCGAAAATGGGGAGAGAATGGTGAACGATAAAATTGATGAACTGAACAAAAGAGTTGGACGTTTGGAACAAGAACTGGCCAATGTCAAAAAAGAGATCGCATATCTCATGGCAGGCGCGCAGGAACAAACTATAGTCAAAACGGAAGAGCATTCAAAAATCAGCAAAGAAACCGAAGTGCCAAAACAGGCACCGGCTCCGTCAAAGGAAGAGAAACGAACTTTAGAAAACATGGCAGGAAATTGGCTTCCAAAAATCTTTATTTTTGTTTTTCTTCTTGGTATGATTTGGGCGTTTACAGCGGCTGCTGAAAAAGGTTGGATCAATACATATATGAGGGTGGCGGCAGGACTCATGGTCTCCATTGTGCTATATGTTCTCGGCAGCAGGCAATATAAGAAAAATGCCAGTGTGCTGGGCGTTTCATTATTGGCGGGCAGTAATATTGTCTACATCGTTTCCTTATTTGCGGGGAACATGCTATACGAGATTATCCCGACCCCGCTTACAGTGATCCTTCTTGCTGCAGGCGTTGCGGGCGGTGTGTACATATCAAGAAAATATCGGTCACAAACACTAATTGCGATTATCGGCGCAGGTGTTTACCTGTATCCGTTTTTATTTGGCGGGGAACAAGGAAACGAATACATCTTTTATATATATGAGTCATTGGTTTTCTCAGGCTTAATGTATGAGACAGTCAAACAAAAGTACAGTGTGGCATGGAATATAGCAAACTATGCGTTCATATTAGCGATTTTTGCTTTCTTATCATTTACCGATGCACAGGTATCGGTTTGGACACTTGCTGTATTTACGATGCAGCAGGCGATCATGATCTTCTCGGCTTTACGATCGCACAGCCCATTTAAAAAAGCCGTCTATCTCACAGCCGTTTCAATCGGAGCTTTTGTCGTTTTCATCACAGGGTTAGTCCTGTATCTAAAAAACGATACGGCGTTATACGCCTTTTATACTGCTGCTTTTGTGTTGTACCTGTTGTTAAGCTTATGGAAAAGAAAAGAATTTGCCGAAATCAAACATACGTTTTTTCTCACTTCTATGATTTATTTCAATATATTAGCAGCGGATGTATTAGATGAAAATGAGATTTTGCTGTACATCATATTCACGTTACAAGGAATCATGATGTGTTACGTGTCATACCGCAAAAAAAGCTGGCTGATCGGCATTGCCGGGGCGATTGTAGTACTACAGGCATCGTGCGGCCTCATGCAATACCCGGCACGCTCATTACACATTCTCAGCATTGTCTCTTGGCTGCTGCTGATCAGCTCACTTTTTGCCGCCTATCTGTATTCGAAAAAAATACAATATAAACAAGTCAAGATTGTTGTTTCATACACCGTTTCATTCCTGATGCTTGTATTCTTCAGCAAATTATCCATTTGGATGACGGCTAAGATTGACGGCCTATCCAGTAATGTCGGGGTATCTCTGTCTTGGTTTATATTTGTCATCGTGATGTACGCTGTTTATTACGCAACCAAAGACAAGACATGGAACCGAATCGGGCTGATATTTTTATTCATTACACTGGCCAAAATGATTTTAATAGATTCTGCTTCGATTGATATTGTTTGGAGAGCGGTCTTATTCATCTTGTTAGGGGTCATTGGACTGTTTATCTCCAGAATATTTTATTCGAAAAAAGAGAAACCATAATGCCTGGCCAAGACTGCCGAGAGAACTCGGCGGTTTTTTGTTCGTTTGATTCTATCAGTTAACTATATGGAGGTTCGTCATGAAAAAAATCATCTTGATCAGCTTCAGCTTATTACTAGCCCTAACAGGCGGATGCAGTACGAACGACAATGAAACCAACAGCACAGAGGACTATAAAACAAAAGCCGTAAAACCAAAAGACATGGATCCAAAAGACCTGCCGCAAGTTCCCGCGTTTCAGGACGAGAAAACGAGAGAGTACATGGTGTCAACGAAAGAAGAGGAGCCGGGGTATTATTTGCTGGAGTCTAAGCTGAAAGGGTTTAGGATGTTGTTTCCGGAGGATGCGAAATATCTATCAAGAAGATCCTCGTTGACTGGGAAAAATAAAGAAAGTATTGGATTTAATAGTTATGAGAAAGACACCAATGTAATGTTTGATGGTCATGTAACATATTACAAAGAAGAAAGTTTTGTGAATGAACCTGAAACAATGCTAGATATTGTAAGTGGAAAAAATGATTATAAAGGTGAATACAAGAAAAGTAGTAACAAGAACACGGATATCTATTTTGGTAAGAAAAAAGACATCTTTGAAAATATTGATAGAAAATATAATGATTCATACAGTTACTTTGGATATGTGAAATCTCTAGAAGAAGATAACCTAGGAGTTGAATACGCCTTTACTTTCGGATGCAAAAATGAAAATCGACCATGCTCCCTAGAAGAAGAAAAGGCTAAAAATAAAGTTGAGAAATTAATACATTCTATCAGCTTTTTAATAGATAAAAAGGACAAATAAGATGAAATGAGGATGAGGGCGTAAAGTTACGGATAATTGATTTAGAATATGACTATTAACAACAGTTTGCCTCAATGAATGCAAGGAAATGATAGAAACCCAATAAGGTGATTGTATTATTCGGGTAAACAACGAAAATCTGCGGAGGTTCGTCATGAAAAAAACCATCTTGATCAGCATCAGCTTATTATTTGCCCTGACAGGCGGTTGCAGTATAAACGACTATGAAAAAAACAGTACAATTGACAATAAAACAGAAGCCGTAAAACCAAAAGACATGGATCCAAAAGACCTGCCGCAAGTTCCTGCGTTTCAGGACGAGAAAACGAGAGAGTACATGGTGTCAACAAAAGAAGAAGAGCCGGGGTATTATTTGCTGGAGTCTAAGTTGAAAGGGTTTAGGATGTTGTTTCCGGAGGATGCGGAGTTCTCAAGCTATTTGTCTAGCCGTGATGAAAACGAAGAAATCATTCCATTTGATAGTTATGATGAAACAAAAAATAAAATGCTAAATGCGCATATAGAATATTATCAAGGAACATCTTTTATTAACAATCCTGAGACAATGTTAGATCAAGTTAGTAGTGAAAATGGTTATAAAGGCAGTTTTGAAAAGCTAAAGAACGAAGATAAAGATATTTATATTGCTCATAAGAAAAATCATTTTCAAAACGATAAAAATAAATACAGCTTTTCATACAGATATTTCGGCTATATCAAGTCACCCGAGAAAAAACAAGCAGGTATCGTATTTTCGTTTATGTTTAGATGTCCAAATAATGAGAAGCCTTGTACGTTAGATAAAGACAATTTAGGAGATAAGGTTAAAAAGCACGTAAAATCCATCACCTTTTTAAATCATTAACAGGAGAAATAACACGAAAAACAAAAATATATTGGAAGATGAGAATGTAAAATTAAGAATAAAAATCACTTTGTAATAAGGTCATAAAATGATTTAGGTAAATTAGCCGAAAACCCATGGAGGTTCGTCATGAAAAGAATCATCTTGATTTGCATCAGCTTATTACTTGCCCTGACAGGCGGATGCAGTATAAATGACAATGATAAAAATACGGCAAATGACAATAAAACAGAAGCCGTAAAACCAAAAGACATGGATCCAAAAGACTTGCCCCAAGTTCCTGCGTTTCAGGACGAAAAAACGAGAGAGTACATGGTGTCAACGAAAGAAGAGAAGCCCGGGTATTATTTGCTTGAATCTAAGCTGAAAGGGTTTAGGATGTGGTTTCCGGAGGATGGGGAGTACTCAGACTCTGAAACTTCAAAGAAAAACGAGTCACTATTTTTTGACAGTATGAATAAAGAAACGAATATAGTAATGAATGCTTCAGTAAAGTTTTATCAAAATGAATCATTTATAAACGATCCGGAGACTATGTTGGATATCGTTAGCGGTAAAAGTGAATACAAAGGTAATTTTGAAAAATTAGAAGCAAAGGATAAGGATATTTATTTTGCTTTAAAACAAGAAAACTTTGACAACGAAGAAAAACCATCTTATATCTATCTTGGTTATATAAAATCAAAAAAACAAGATTATTTAGGGATGGAATACTCTTTTATGTTTAGCTGTTCTGCAAATGCTCAGGCCTGTAAACAAAATTCAAAAGACAATGAAGAAAAGGTTAGAAAAATATTAAACTCTGTTATCTTTTGCGATGTGTAAAAAAATACAAACACTGATGTATTAAATATTAGAAGATAGTTGAAGATTCCCGATATGCGCGTGTTCACCTACCCGAAACTTTTTTCGATAGTATTAGGGTAACTACAAAAGGGGCTAAAACAGTTTTGTCGTGGCTGTTCCATTGTGATTGTTTTGTGATCCTGTTAGTGGTCAAAGGTTTGTTTATCTCAAAGATGTTTTTGAAAAAAGGACAGTAATGACTGTCTAAGATTGCCGAGGGAAAACAGTGGTCTTTTGGTATGTGAGTTATTTAGCCTATTTCTTAAGTCCTCCCTTATGTTTATTAGTGTAAACCAAGTCCAATTCCCTATTTATCAAATTTATTCCATGTTGTAACATGAACAAGGATAAAATAATCACTTTTTGACAGGGTCATTAGTATGATTTTGATAAATCAGCTTAAAAATCCGTGGAGGTTCGTAATGAAAAAGATCCTATTTATTTGTTTTAGCTTATTACTTGCTCTGACAGGAGGATGCAGTATGAACGACAATGAAAAAAACAGCACAAATGATAATAAAACGGAAGTCGTAAAACCAAAAGACATGGATCCAAAAGACTTGCCGCAAGTTCCGGCATTTCAGGACGAAAAAACGAGAGAGTACATGGTGTCAACGAAAGAAGAGGAGCCAGGGTATTATTTGCTTGAGTCAAAGCTGAAAGGATTTAGGATGTTGTTTCCGGAGGATGGGGAGTACGCACCTGATCTTTCGAGTACAGGAGAAAATGAAGAAACAATAGTATTTGATAGTTTTAATAAAAAAACTGACATTCAATATGATGGTCAACTGGATTATCATCAAGACAAAAGTTTTGCAAATGACAAGGATACAATGCTGGATATTGTAAGCGGTAGAAATAGTTATAAAGGAAAATACGAAGAAAGAGAGCTATCTGACAAAATTGTATATTCTGCTCAAAAGAAAAGTGTTTTTGATGATGTAGAGGGAAAGAATAATTTTTCTTATAGATTTTTTGGTTATGTTAAATCGACAAAAGAGGATTATCTGGGGATAGAGTATTCTTTTCGATTTGCCTGCTATAAAGATAAAGAGTCTTGTTCACTAAAAGAAGAAGATGCCAGAAAAAAAGTTCAAAAAATAATAGACTCTATTACCTTTTTAAAAGTTAAAAAGGAGAAATAGAAGAAATGGAACATAAGAATATATTTGAAAATGAAAATGTAAAACTGCGTTTAATTAACTTAGAGTACGATTATAAAGAAAGATTTGCTTCTGATAAAGAAAGTGAAATAAAGAAAGCTAAAACAGATTTTGAAGCCGATGTGCGCCGAATATACAAAGAAGAAACACATAAAGATCTTCCAAAAAATGTGGAAATATACACATCTAATGAACTTATTAAAAAAAATTCAAAAGTAGATACATCAATTAGAGAGTCCGGATATGATGGTACAGCTATTTATATTAAGGACGATAAACAACACATTAATCAGCTTCATATTATTTCAGAGGGCAGTGCTGATAACGAGGACTGGTCATACAATTTTTTTGGTCTCTTTTTAGGGATGGATGACAGCCAGTATCAAGCGACAAAAGAGTTTACAAGAAATGCAAAAAAAGAAACAAATGACTCTAATGATTTAAAGACCTTTGCTATGGGTCACTCACTGGCTAATAATAATCAGGTGATGGTTCAATTAATTGATGGAGAATTTGATGAAGTATATGGAGTTAACGGAGCTCAAATAAGCGTTGATCACCTTTTAGCAACTGATTTAAATTTGAGAGATACGATAATGCATAAATTTCATATTAGACGCTTAAAAGATATTAATGAGATCCCACCAGAAAAGCTAAAAAAAGAGATCCAAAAATACTACAAAGACAAAGGCGTAACAGCAAATATCACTCAGCGCATCTCAAAAGATGACCCGCTGTACGGTGCGAGCGGCAAGGCGGACTTCATTACATTCGGCGATGTGAAGATGGCAGATACAAATACAAGTGTAGAAGGCATCCGAAACATTATGGATGGGATCCCTGATGAAGACGTGAGAGCGATTCAAGAATTCCTTCAAAAATATAAGGGTGACTATAAAAAAGACGGCTTGAACGGTTTTGTAAAGGCTGCAAGCGGGATTGACATAGAGCTGATAGATAAAGTGAAGTACACAGATGGTGCTTTAGCGAAAGCGAGTGTCATTTATGAAAACTTTGATGACGTTAAGCAAATGTATGGCCGAATTAAAGAGAATTTGCCAGCGTTTTTAGGTTTTCTCCATACCTTATTGGGAAACAGCGGACCGGTCGTAGATCAGCTAGCTAAAAATGGGTATATCGATGAAACGCAAAAGAAAGTGATCAAAAAAGAATTATCGAATATTAATGCGAGTATGCGAGGCATAGAATCACGGTATGAACATTTTATTGATCATCTAAAGCATGGTCAATTTACGCACGCTTTAAAAGATGTTGGTGAAATAGTAGATTACGTAAAGTCAATTTTGTCCTCTATAGAAACACTCGACACAGAAACAAAAGACGCGTTAAAACTCATCGTCGACGGCCACAGCATCGTGCAAATGCTGAACGCATTATCAAAGGAAAAAGGCTTCAGCTATAAAGGCTCCGATATTTACTTTACAGGGAAGAGCGGCTCGGGAGAAACGATTAAAGTTAATATCTCATCTGCTGTCAGAATCTATCAAAACGGTATGAGGATCGTTGAAGATATGGAAGATGCGATTTCTAAGTACCAGAAGGTTTACAGCCAGGAAATCAATGAAGACTTTATAGACAAAAAACAGGCGATCATCACGGCTATTCATCACATGGAAGAAAATCCTTCGCATTATGCCTTCGATCTTCAATTCCGGCTTGCGGCCGGTTTCAGTCACACATTTGATAAATTGGAGAAAATCTCAGTTCATGAATCGTTCCACACAGGTGCGCTCCCTGCTAACGATGGGATTGTTGCTGAATTAAAAAAACAGGCAACAGAAAAAAGAGATTTCAGCAAAAACATCCGCGAGAGTATTGAAAAGCTGTTTGAAAAAGAAGAAATGATTTCTCAGTTATTTGATTTTCAGCTTTAGGAGGAATATGAAGAGTGACTTCCTTATTTTCAGAAAGTGAAACAGAAATTGTATCAACCACCTATATGTTTCTTACCCAGGACGAAATGAAGGGGAAAGCAGGCAGCCTCAATCAACCGATCAACGACATCCTCAGCCTGACAAAGAAATTTGAGTCTTCGCTAAAAGAAGAAATCAAAGGACAAAAAGGATTGATTGTCAAAAAAATAAAAGAAGAGCTTGAATCAAAAAGTGAAAAACAAAAAGCCGCACTTCAAATGATAAAAGAAGAACATACAGCAAAAGTGGATCGGTACAAAATGATAGTTGAAGACCTGCGAAAGCAGGATGTGACATTGACTTACAGGAAAAAGAAGCCTGTTAAGGATGTATAAGACCATACCTCTCCTATTCAAATCATGAGTGGGAGATTTTTATTTTTATTATGGCAAAAATATACTGAAAAAGTCTCTCTCCATTGATATGATTGAGAAAGAGTAAAAAACATCCTTTTGATACGACATTTCACCTTTCTGAACGCTGAAACAGGAGGAAAAAGTATATGCCAACCCAGCAACAAAAATCGAAAAGTAAATTAAAACCCTTTTTTGCATTAGTGAAGCAGACCAATCCTTCTTATGGAAAGCTTGCTTTTGCGCTGGTTCTTAGTATTGTAACGACACTGGTCAGCCTGCTCATTCCATTACTAACGAAGCAGCTTGTCGATGGCTTTTCTATGTCAGCTCTTTCAGGGACACAAATCGGGCTGATCGCGCTTGTTTTTTTCGTTCAGGCCGCTTTGAGCGCTTATGCCACCTATGCGCTTAACTATAATGGGCAAAAAATCATCTCTGGGCTGCGGGATTTATTATGGAAGAAATTAATTAAGCTCCCTGTCCCTTATTTCGATACAAACGCTTCCGGAGAAACCGTCAGCCGTGTGACAAATGATACGATGGTGGTCAAAGAACTGATCACAACCCATATTAGCGGGTTTATTACAGGCATCATTTCGGTCATTGGATCACTGACAATCTTGTTTATTATGAATTGGAAGCTGACACTGCTTGTATTAGTTGTTGTACCGCTTGCCGCTCTAATCTTAATTCCGATTGGCCGGAAGATGTTCACCATTTCCCGCGAAACGCAAGATGAAACAGCCCGTTTTACCGGCCTGCTGAATCAAATTCTTCCGGAAATCAGACTCGTCAAGGCTTCAAATGCGGAGGTTGTCGAATATGGGCGGGGGAAACTGGGGATTTCTTCATTATTTAAACTAGGAGTTCGTGAAGCCAAGGTTCAGTCGCTTGTCAGTCCGCTCATCTCACTTGTATTAATGGCAGCGCTTGTGGCAGTCATTGGATACGGCGGCATGCAGGTCTCATCAGGCGAGCTTACCGCCGGAGCACTCGTGGCTTTTATTTTATATTTGTTTCAAATTATTATGCCGATGGGCCAGATTACAACGTTTTTCACACAGCTGCAAAAATCAATCGGCGCAACAGAACGGATGATTGAGATTTTGGCAGAAGAAGAGGAAGATACTGTCACAGGAAAACAAATCGAAGACGCACATTTGCCTATTCAGCTTGATCGCGTGTCTTTTGGATATAAGCCCGATCAGCTGATCTTGAAAGAGATCAGCGCCGTGATTGAAGCAGGGAAAGTCACAGCGATTGTCGGTCCGAGCGGCGGCGGGAAAACAACACTGTTTAAGCTGCTTGAACGTTTTTATTCACCGACTGCGGGGACCATTCGGCTGGGGGAAGAGCCGGTTGATACTTACTCGCTTGAATCGTGGCGGGAGCACATCGGGTATGTATCACAGGAAAGCCCGTTAATGTCAGGAACGATCAGAGAAAATATTTGTTACGGGTTAGAACGTGATGTTACGGATGCCGAGATCGAAAAAGCCGCGGAGATGGCATACGCGCTCAACTTTATAAAGGAGCTTCCGAATCAGCTTGATACAGAGGTGGGCGAACGCGGCATTATGCTGTCAGGCGGACAAAGGCAAAGAATCGCGATTGCGAGAGCGCTTCTCCGAGATCCGAGCATTCTCATGCTTGATGAAGCGACCTCAAGTCTTGACAGCCAATCTGAAAAATCAGTTCAGCAGGCGCTCGAGGTGCTGATGGAGGGCCGCACAACGATTGTCATCGCTCACCGCCTTTCTACCGTTGTAGACGCGGACCAGCTTTTGTTTGTTGAAAAAGGAGAAATTACCGGCCGGGGCACACATCATGAATTAATGGCTTCGCATGATCTATATAAAGATTTTGCTGAACAGCAGCTGAAAATGAATTCAGATTTAGAAAACAAAGCCGGGTAAATTTTGGTCGAATCAGCCAGTAAAAAAACGGAGGGATTTTCCCGATCCTTCCTTTTGAACTATTGAGGAGCTGATGATTTATGGTATACTACTGACGGTAACATTGTATAAAACGGAGGGTAGTTGTGGGAAAACACACTTCTGAACATAAAAATCACGCACAAATTGTCCAGCTGCTTCAAGATGGACAATATTTTTTTCATAAAGGCTTGAAAGCGTATAAAGAGCGCAATCTGAAACGGGCAAGCAAACTGATTCAGCGCGCGGTTCATTTGGAGCCGGAGGATTCAGAGATGCTTTCGCAGCTTGCGGTCATTTATTCAGAAATGGGCCAATATCAAGAGTCGAACGATCTTCTTGATTATATTATGGCAAATCTGGAGATCGAAATGCCGGAGTGCCATTACTTTAAAGCGAATAACTTTGCCCACCTGGGGCTCTTTCAAGAAGCTTATAAAGAAGCGGCCGCTTATTCAGATGCGGATCCGGACGGTGAATTCGCTGAAGAAAACGATAGTCTGCTTGAATTGCTAGATTTAGGAGACGGCGGGCCTGAGGATTCTTTGTATGATCAGGATGAATTGCTGGTGAAACAGGATCGGGCAAAGTCCCTCTTGGAAAGCGGCCAGCTTGCTGAAGCTGTGGCGGCGCTTGAGGAAATCACAGCTGAATATCCGGAGCTTTGGTCAGCATACAACAATCTGGCGCTCGCCTATTTCTATTCAGGCAACATCGTTAAAGCAAAGGAAACCGCTTATCAAGTGCTCAGTCATAATGAAGGAAACCTTCACGCCTTATGCAATCTTCTCGTTTTCTACTATTATGAAAGAGAAGACGAAAAAGTGGCGGAATTGAGTGACCGGCTTTCCAATGTGTATCCGATGCTATTGGAACAGCGATACAAACTGGGAGCTACTTTGGCGCTTGTCGGCCGCTATGAGCTCGGATATAAATGGCTCAAATCATTATATAAAAGCGGCTTTGAAGGTGACGATACATTCTTTTACTGGCTCTCGTGCTCCGCTTATTTTACAGGGCATACTGAATTTGCCGAGACGATCTGGAGAAAAGCCGAGTCGCAATATCCCGGAGAGGACCGCCCGGCTCCCTGGGTTGAGCGGAGGGAAGCACTTCCTTCATCCGTAGAACAACGTCTCGCAGCCTATTATATCAGCAGCACAAAGGGTGAAACGGAGCATCTAGAAGCGGTGATACACTCGAAGAGAATGACCGCTCCTTTCGAAAATCATTTTGTGCAGCTGCTCTTGAATGGAGATTCCGCGGCTGCTGACGTATCAGAGGATGCACTTTTCGCTTATCAAACCGTCAAATTATTAGAGCAAGCTGAAAAAGAAGAGATGAAAACAGAAGTCATGAGCTGTTGGGTGTTCCATGTCATCCAGCAAATCCGCGCAGCCGCTCCGTTGAAAAATGAGAAAGGCTGGGCAGCCGCGATTTGTTATATTTGGAAAGAAGCGCACGGCAAACATGATACGAAAAAAGACACAGCAGCTCGATTCGGCATCTCTCCGGCAACATTGACGAAATATATGAAATATATTGATGATATTCTAGAATAGAATATTTTAAAGAGTTGATTCTTAGAATCGACTCTTTTTTTGGTTTGATAGATTATATTAAGAAAATAATATCGACAGTTTTTTTACTCGTTTAAGAAAAATGACAAATGATGAACGACTTGACATCTGTTTGAAACACAAATGTAATAAAATTTATCGCTAATTTGTCGAAACTTGATGGTATAATGATTCTCGTACATAAGGAATTAGTGTTTTTTACATATGATGTGAAATAAACGCTATACAGCCAGAATAAGAGATGCGCAGAATAATTAACCATAAACAACCATCATTCCTCGTAGAGTATGAGGAACGAAACTTGATGTTTAAAATACGATTCCACATGAGAACAGGTTCACAGTAAAGGGAGGATATAAAAAGTGAGAAAGAGTTTATTGACACTTGGTTTGGCTTCCGTCATCGGTACAAGCAGTTTTTTGATCCCATTTACAAGTAAAACTGCATCGGCGGAAACATTAGATGAAAAGAAAGAAAATATCGAAAGCAAGCAATCTGAGGTTGCTTCCAGCATCGAAGCGAAGGAAAAAGAATTAACTGAGCTTCAGCAAAATCAATCAAAGATTGAAAAAGAACTGAAAGACATTAACGATAAGGCGCTTGATACAAGCAACAAGATCGAAGATAAAAAAGAAGAAAACGATAAAACAAAAGAAGAAATCAAAAAACTGAAAAAAGAGATTAAAGAGACAGAAGCCCGCATTGAAAAGCGCAACGAAATCTTGAAAAAACGCGTTCGTTCTTTACAGGAAAGCGGCGGATCTCAAGGGTACATAGATGTCCTTTTAGGATCAACTAGCTTTGGTGACTTTATCTCTCGCGCGACTGCGGTTTCATCTATTGTGGATGCAGACAAAGATTTAATCAAGCAGCAAGAGCAGGATAAAGCGAAGCTTGAAGATTCTGAAGCGGATTTGAATAACAAGCTGAAAGAAGTTCAAGCTGCATTGGCTAAATTAGAAACCATGCAAAAAGACCTTGATAAACAGCTTGATGATAAAGACAAGCTGTTTGAAGAAGCAAAAGCAAGCCAGAAGAAAACGGCTGACGCGATTTCTGAATTAAAATCAGAAGCGTCTGAGCTTGCTAACCAAAAAGCAGATACCGAAGCAGAACAAGCACGCATCAAAAAAGAACAAGAAGCAGCGGCTGCTTTGATCAAAAAGCAGGAAGAAGCGCAAAAAGCATCTGATGAGACACAAACAGCTACAACTGAAACAGCAACAGCAAGCTCATCTCATGATGATTCTTCAAACAATTCTTCTAAGGGTTCATCAAACAGTTCGTCTAACGGCTCATCTTCTAAGAAGAGCAGCGGTTCAAACAGCAATTCAGGCGGCACTGTCATCAGTAACTCAGGCGGAATTGAAGGCGCGATCAGCGTTGGTTCAAGCATTGTCGGAAGATCTCCGTACAAATTTGGCGGCGGACGCTCTCAGTCTGATATCAACAACCGTATTTTTGACTGCTCATCATTCGTACGCTGGGCATACGCTTCTGCAGGTGTCAACCTTGGACCTGTCGGCGGAACAACAACTGACACGTTAGTTGGAAGAGGAAAAGCTGTCAGCGCGTCAGAAATGAAGCGCGGAGACTTAGTTTTCTTTGACACATACAAAACGAACGGTCACGTAGGAATCTACTTAGGAAACGGTACTTTCCTTAATGACAATTCATCTCATGGTGTATCAGTTGACTCTATGAGCAATAGTTATTGGAAAGATGCATTCAAAGGCGTTGTAAGACGTGTTGTTCAATAATAAATAAGACAAGGGCCTTCTTGAACAGAAGGCTCTTTCTTTATTAATACATATACCCCTAAAAAAAACATTTAATCATGATCAGAAAAAAATGAGCAAAAAAATAGCGTATCACCGTGAGATTTTATAGGATATGGGTAAGGAATACGTTAGATGGGGACTCTTATCATATAAAGAAGCGCCCCAACTTGAAAAAGACGTGTTAAGGAGTGAATAGTGTGTCAGAAGAAAAAGTATATGACGTGATTATTATCGGCGCGGGTCCAGCTGGGATGACGGCCGCTGTATACACATCAAGAGCAAATTTATCGACATTAATGATTGAAAGAGGAATTCCTGGCGGGCAAATGGCAAATACGGAAGATGTAGAAAACTATCCTGGGTTTGAAAGCATTCTCGGACCTGAGCTTTCCAACAAAATGTTTGAACACGCGAAAAAATTTGGTGCTGAATACGCTTATGGCGATATTAAAGAAGTCGTTGACGGCAAAGAGTACAAAGTGGTGAAAGCCGGTTCAAAAGAATATAAAGCACGTGCAGTCATCATTTCCGCGGGTGCGGAGTATAAGAAAATAGGCGTGCCTGGCGAAAAAGAATTAGGCGGCCGCGGTGTTTCTTATTGTGCAGTATGTGACGGCGCTTTCTTTAAAGGCAAAGAGCTTGTCGTTGTTGGCGGGGGAGATTCCGCGGTGGAAGAAGGCGTGTATCTGACACGTTTCGCTTCAAAAGTAACGATTGTTCACAGACGTGATAAACTCCGTGCGCAAAGCATTCTCCAAGCGAGAGCATTTGATAATGAAAAAATTGATTTCCTATGGAACAAAACTGTGAAGGAAATTCATGAAGAAAACGGCAAAGTCGGTAACGTAACGCTTGTCGATACGGTAACCGGTGAAGAAAGTGAATTCAAAACAGACGGCGTATTCATTTACATCGGCATGCTTCCTCTGTCTAAACCGTTTGAAAATCTGGGCATTACGAATGAAGAGGGCTACATCGAAACAAACGACCGGATGGAAACAAAGGTTGAAGGGATTTTCGCTGCCGGAGACATTCGCGAAAAATCACTGCGCCAAATCGTAACAGCTACAGGAGACGGAAGTATTGCGGCACAAAGCGTCCAGCATTATGTCGAAGAGCTCCAAGAAACGCTGAAAACCTTAAAATAAAAAGGCTGTCATACGAGTTTCATATTACGTTACTGGGTTTTAATTCCGCTGTAACACATGTGTAATGCTTTTCGGTTATGATTAATAACGTAATTGACCCCCTTTTTATAATGAATACACTTTTTTGGCACGGATTCTCCAGTTATCCGTGTCCTTTTTTTGTGTGAAAATAAAGGCGGATGCCTGTTACAGCAAAATCACCTGAGCTCAGAAATGAATATACTGTAAAATAGAAGGAAAGATTGTCAATGTCTCTTCATTGTGGGAGGCATCTTGAAGCGGTATAATAAAGAGACGATGACAGGACGAGAAGGTTAGGTGAACGTACTTGCAAAGAGTGACAAATTGTGTGCTTCAGACGGATGACAAAGTCCTTCTGCTTCAAAAGCCGAGACGCGGCTGGTGGGTCGCGCCGGGAGGCAAAATGGAGAGCGGGGAATCAGTCAGAGACTCCGTCATCAGAGAGTACAGAGAAGAGACTGGTATCTATATCATAAACCCTCAGTTAAAAGGCGTTTTTACCTTTATCATTAAAGAAGGTGACCAGATAGTTTCTGAGTGGATGATGTTTACGTTTGTCGCTGATTCTTATACCGGACAAAATGTATCTGAATCAGAGGAAGGCAAATTGCAGTGGCACAATGTCGAGGAGATTCAAAACCTCCCAATGGCCCCGGGAGACGGCCATATTCTTGATTTTATGATGAAGGGACAAGGGCTGCTGCACGGTACATTTACGTATACACCGGACTTTAAGCTGCTCAGTTATCGTTTAGACCCGCAGCATATTAAATAGAAAGTACAAGTCAGGGGGGAGTTAGATGAGTGTTAGTGAATCACATGATATTCAGCTTGTCATTATAACCGGAATGTCGGGAGCGGGAAAAACTGTCGCCATTCAAAGCTTTGAAGATCTCGGCTATTTCTGCGTCGATAATCTTCCGCCTTCATTACTTCCGAAATTTTTAGAGCTGATGAAGGAATCAAATTCGAAAATGAGCAAGGTTGCGCTTGTGATGGATTTGCGAGGACGTGAATTTTTTGACCGAATGATTGAAGCGCTGGATGAAATGGCGGAAAATCCGTGGATTACACCGCGAATTTTATTCTTGGACGCGAAGGATTCCATTCTCGTCACGAGATATAAAGAAACGAGACGTTCACATCCGCTGGCATCGACTGGCCTTCCGCTTGAAGGCATCGGCCTGGAACGTGAACTGCTTGAGGAATTAAAAGGCCGCTCTCAAATGATTTATGATACGTCAGACATGAAGCCGCGTGATTTGCGTGAAAAAATCGTAAATCACTTTGCGTCAAACCAAGGAGAAACATTTACTGTGAATGTCATGTCATTTGGTTTTAAATACGGTATCCCGATTGACGCAGACCTCGTCTTTGATGTCAGATTTTTGCCGAATCCTTATTATATCGAAAGCATGCGGCCGCTGACTGGCAAGGATGAAGAGGTTTCCTCTTACGTCATGAAGTGGAATGAAACGCAGAAGTTCAATGAAAAATTGATCGATCTGCTGAGCTTTATGCTTCCATCTTACAAAAGAGAAGGAAAAAGCCAGGTCGTCATTGCGATCGGCTGCACAGGGGGCCAGCACCGCTCTGTGACACTTGCCGAACATTTAGCTGATTATTTCAAGAAGGATTACTATACTCATGTTACTCACCGGGACATTGAAAAGAGAAGCCGGAAATAAGATGGGACAAAAACCGAAAATCGCAATCTTTGGCGGGGGTACGGGTCTTTCTGTATTGCTTCGAGGCTTAAAGCATAAACCAGTTGACATTACGGCCATTGTGACAGTTGCCGATGATGGGGGGAGCTCTGGCCGTCTGCGGAATGAACTGAAAATTCCGCCTCCCGGAGACATCAGAAATGTGCTTGCCGCTTTATCCGATGTGGAGCCGCTTGTTGAAGATCTCTTTCAGCACCGCTTCAATAAGGGGAATGACTTAACAGGCCATTCTCTCGGGAATTTGATTTTGGCAGCGATGACAAATATAACCGGTGATTTTTTTCACGCTGTCACAGAAATGAGCAAGGTGCTGAATGTAAGAGGAAAAGTTTTGCCGGCTGCCAATGCCAGTGTCGTTCTGCATGCTCAGATGGAAGACGGCCGCGTGGTTTCAGGCGAGTCCACGATTCCGGCTTACGGACAGCGCATTAAGCGTGTTTTTCTCACGCCTGAACATATTGACCCGCTGCCGGAAACGATAGACGTAATCAGGGAAGCGGATTTGATTATCATCGGCCCGGGAAGCCTCTATACAAGCATTCTTCCCAATTTGCTCGTCCCAAAAATCGGGGAAGAAGTGATAAAGGCGCAGGCGAAAAAGGTATACATTTGCAACGTGATGACTCAGCCCGGCGAAACGCTTCATTACACCGCTGCTGATCACGTGAAAGCGCTCAATCAGCATATGGGCTGCGGTTTTATTGATACGATATTAGTGAACAGCGAAGACATTCCTGACGAAATCAAACGTAAGTACGAAATGGAATCGGCGCGCCCTGTTGATTTTGATATCGAAGAGCTGAAAGCGATGGAGCTGGAAGTCATCAGAGATCAAATCGTAACGTATAAAAATGACGTAATTCGTCACGATACACATAAAGTGGCTTCTCTTCTTGTCGATTTACTGAAAGAATGAAGCCTTGAAATGAGGTGGCTATATGTCATTTGCATCGGAAACAAAAAAAGAATTAACGAATCTGGAAGTGAAAGACTGCTGCATTAACGCAGAGCTGTCTGCTCTTATCCGGATGAATGGAGCATTATCATTTACAAACCGCCATCTCGTACTTGATGTTCAAACCGAAAATGCGGCGATTGCCCGCCGCATCTATACATTGCTGAAAAAACAATATGATGTGTCGGTCGAGCTTCTGGTCAGAAAGAAAATGCGGCTGAAAAAGAATAACGTCTATATTGTGCGTTTTTCCGAAAATGCAAAAGCGATTTTAGAGGATTTAAAAATACTTGAGAAGAATTTTGTGTTTGAACGAAGTATTTCGGAAGAGCTGGTCAAAAAGAGATGCTGCAAACGCTCTTATATGAGAGGGGCATTTTTGGCGGGAGGTTCGGTCAATAACCCGGAAACCTCCTCGTATCATTTAGAAATCTTCTCTCTTTATAAGGAGCATAACGATTCATTATGCGACCTGTTAAATGAGTTTCAGTTAAACAGCAAAACGCTCGAACGTAAAAAAGGCTATATCACCTATTTAAAAGAGGCTGAAAAGATTACCGAATTTCTTAACGTAATCGGCGCCCACAATTCGCTTCTGCGATTTGAGGATGTCAGAATCGTCAGGGATATGAGAAATTCGGTCAATCGCCTCGTTAATTGTGAAACAGCCAACTTAAACAAAACGATCGGCGCTTCGCTCAGACAGGTGGAAAATATTAAATACATCGATGAACGGATCGGCCTTGATGCACTTCCTGAAAAACTTCGGGAAATCGCGCAGCTGCGGATTGATTATCAGGAAGTGACGCTGAAAGAACTAGGGGAAATGGTAACAAGCGGAAAAATCAGCAAATCAGGGATCAATCACAGGCTGAGAAAACTTGATGAAATCGCGGAACAGCTGCGGACAGGGCAAACCGTCACTTTAAAATAACCGTAAAGAAAAGGGGAGATCTTATGGTTCAACAGAAAGTGGAAGTTCGATTAAAGACAGGACTGCAGGCGCGTCCTGCTGCTTTGTTTGTGCAAGAAGCAAACCGTTTTACGTCAGATGTGTTTCTTGAGAAGGATGGGAAAAAAGTAAACGCAAAAAGCATCATGGGACTGATGAGCCTTGCGGTAAGCACAGGCACTGAGGTGACCTTGATTGCCCAGGGAGAAGACGAACAAGAGGCGCTGGAAAAGCTGGCTGCTTATGTTCAAGAAGAAGTTTAGGTGATAAAGATGAGTGACTTTCTAAATGACTGCTTTCAGAAAATCGGCTGGGAGAAAGACCATGTCAGCTTCGGCGATCTCCCCCTTTTTCTCGAAGCAATGGCATACCGTTTCCCATTTGAAAATCGTGCCGTACTCGCAAATGAGGATTATAAGGTAACAAAAGAAGAGCTATGGCGCCGTCTGGTCAAAGAACAGCGCGGCGGTCTGTGCTACGATTTAAATGGTTTCCTTTATTTTGTCCTGCGGGAGGCCGGGTTTCAAGTGAAGCTCATTCGGGGGACGGTTTATGCAGGACATCAAGAAGAGTGGGCGTTAGACGGAACGCATGCCGCTGTATTGCTTTCTGCGGAAAAAGGTGATTATATCTTAGATATCGGCTTCGGCATCAACCTGGCGCTCCAGCCGATACCGCTTTCCGGAGAAACGGCACAATCACCTGTCGGGTCATTCCGAATCATAGAAGAAGAGACAGAAAAGGGCAGTCATGTGCTGTGGATGGATAAAGGCGAAGGTTGGCAAATCGGTTACGCTTTTACCCTTGATGAGAGCGATGCCGGTGATTTAGATGACATGAAGGACATGATTCATTCTCATGAAAAATCTCCTTTTAACAAATCACTGCTCGCTTCAAAGCTGACATCGAACGGACGGATGGTCATGTCTGACCGCCATTTGACGATTCAGGAAAACGGCGGAGAGAGCCAAAAAAGTGATATTGTCTCTTCAGAGTTTGAAGAGAAATTAAATACTTATTTTTTGTAACATGAAAAGCTTGCAGACATACTGCAAGCTTTTTCTTATGAACAAGTATTGATAACTACATCAAATGCATCTTCCGGGATATACAGTTTCCCTTTTTCATATTGATAAGGAATTTGATGCTCTTTAAAGCACTCTTTTTCGTATTCAGTTAGTGAATCCCCAATTTCTATGTATTTCCCGGTATAGTTCGGCTGACATGCTGAAAGAATTGACGTAATGGTGACAAAGAGCATGATTTTCTTCATAATGACACCTACTTATCAAGAAGTTTTTTCCTTTTTTTATTCTACCATAACGAATAGAAAAAGACCGATTTACGATCCCGACACATGCTATAATGAATTTTGGAATCTTCTAGAAAAGTCATCACGAAATACATGTAAGGGGGGATAAACGTGTATCGGATTTTGCTTGTGGAAGATGATGAACGCATTGCTTCTTTGCTGGGCGGTCATCTTCAAAAATACGGATATGAAGTGAAAATTGCTGAACAGCTGAATGATATAAAATTGGAATTTATAGAAATGAAGCCGGATCTTGTGCTGCTTGATATTAATCTTCCTTTTTTTGACGGGTTTTATTGGTGCAGGCAAATCCGTACCATTTCCAATGCGCCGATTATCTTTATATCGGCACGAACCGATGAGATGAATCAGGTGATGGCGATTGAAAATGGCGGCGATGATTATATCACGAAGCCATTCCATTTAGAGGTAGTGGTGGCCAAAATCAAAAGCGTCCTGCGCCGCACATATGGTGAATACTCGCCCTCTTTGTCACAGGAATCAAGAATAATGGAGCTGGGCGGGCTCACGATTTATCCGGAACAGAACGAGGCGGAGTGGAACAGCACCCGCATTTTGTTTTCACAAAAAGAATTTCAGCTCCTATCCATTTTCGTGAAAAAACATAAAAAAATTGTCTCTCGTGATGAATTATTGGAGGCGTTGTGGGATGACGTTGATTTTGTCGATGATAATACGTTAACGGTCAATGTCAATCGGCTGCGGAGAAAACTGGAGAATGCAGGACTGAAAGATTGCATTTCAACGATAAGGGGACAAGGTTATCAATTTCAAGTCAATCGGAAGGATGAACCGGAGTGTTAAAGACGTATCTCATTGACCGCTTAGCCATAATTTTATTTTCATTATTAGGGATAGGGACGGCTATGCTGATTGCGTATTTAAGCATCATAGAGAGCGGCGCAGAACCTCCCGCAGAAAATATGATGTACATATGGGTTTTGCCCGGTGTTCTTTTAGCCGCCGGTTTTGCTGCTGATTATGTTCGGCAATTTTCCTTTCTGACTTATGTCAAAAAGCTTGCAGAACGAGCGCCTTCTTCGAATGACATCGGACAGGCTTTGAAAGCCCGAAACCCAAGAACTCGAGAGCAGGCGCTTTGGACGAAAATGATCAACACACTCGGGCAGCAATACGAAGGCAGGCTCTTACAATATATGAATCAGCAAAAACAGCATTATACTTTCACCAATCAGTGGGTCCACCATATGAAAACACCGGTTTCTGTTATTTCCTTAATGATTCAAGAAGGAAAAAACGGAGCCTCTTCTTCTTTTTCGACGTTTTTAGAGGAGCTTGAGGATGAAAATGAGAGATTTCGCCACGGTCTTGATATGATGCTGCAAACAGCCCGGCTGGAGGAATTTGCATTTGATGTAAAGCCGCAAACCTTTGATTTGGCCGAGCTGGTCCGTTCACTTATTAATCAGGAAAAACGGCAGTTTATCAAACGGCGCCTTTTTCCAACATTACATGTGCCGCCAAACGCCGTTCAGATTTCCAGTGATCAAAAATGGCTTTCCTTTGTCGTCGAGCAAATCCTTTTCAATGCCTTGAAATACTCAAAGCAAGGGGTGGGAGACCATATTACAATCCGGATAGAAACGCAGGGGCGTGAGACGCGTTTGTCGGTTGCTGATGAAGGCATCGGCATACCGCCGCAGGATCTGCCGCGGATTTTTGACGCGTTTTTTACCGGAGAAAACGGACGAAGCATGAAAGAGGCAACGGGAATGGGTCTTTATTTAGCAAAACAGGTATGCAGCCGGCTTGGCCACCACCTGTATGCGGAATCAAAAGAAGGGGCTGGCACGGTGATGACCATCGTGTTTTCAAGTGACACCCTAGTGAATGTGACAGCATTGTAAGGTTGGAGCGCGGAATTGCAAGAAAGTTCGATGGGAGGCTGCTGACTTCCTTTTTATAATAAAGAAAAAGGAGGAGCAGAACATGAACGTGTTACAAACAACGAACCTGTCGAAAACGTACTATTCAAATAAAGGAACGATATCATATCAAGCGCTCAGCGACTTTGACCTCAGTGTGGCAAAAGGAGAATTTGTCGGCATTATGGGGCCGTCGGGAAGCGGAAAAACCACGCTTCTGAATTTGCTGGCCACCATTGATAAGCCGACCCAGGGTGAGTTGATGATTAACGGCATTCAGCCGAAAGCGTTAAAGGACCAGGAGCTGGCTCTGTTTCGCAGAAGAGAACTCGGCTTCGTCTTTCAGGATTTTAATCTGCTTGATACGCTGACGGTTCGGGAAAATATTCTGCTGCCGCTCGCACTGGATAAAGTAAAGCTGAGAGAAATGGAAGCCCGTCTGGATGAATTGGCCAATGCATTGCAAATCAAGCATATTCTCGATCACCGGACATACGAGGTGTCCGGCGGGCAGCAGCAGCGGGCCGCTTGCGCCAGAGCTATTATTCACAATCCGGCGCTCATTCTAGCTGATGAACCGACAGGAAATCTTGATTCAAAATCGGCAAAGCAAGTGATGAACACGCTGGCTCAGCTGAATGAAGAAAAGGAAGCGACGATATTATTGGTCACGCATGATGCGACAGCGGCGAGCTTCTGTAAACGGATTGTTTTTATTAAGGATGGCCGTTTCTTTTCAGAGATTCACAGAGGGACAAATCAACAGGTGTTTTATCAAAGTATATTGGATACCTTGAGTGTGTTGGGAGGCGATTTTCATGAATTTGAGAACCATCGCCCGTAAAAACATTCTTGGGAATCTGCAACGGTATGTCGCCTACTTTTTAAGCTGTGTGTTTGCCGTTTCCGTGTTTTTTGTCTTCACATCTTTCATTTTTCATCCGGATGTCAATGAAGACAATATATATGGCGGAAGCCTTGTCAAAACGTGCTTAAGCGCAGCCCTTGTCGTCATCATTGTGTTTTGTCTATTTTTTATCTCATATTCGAATTCGGCGTTTTTGCAGGCGAGAAAGAAAGAGTTTGGGCTGCTGACACTTTTCGGAACATCAAAGCAGCAGCTCCGCAAGATGATTTATTATGAGCAGTCTCTGATCTCTCTTGCGGCGATTGCGGCAGGTATTGGAGCAGGGCTGTTATTTTCAAAGCTGTTTTTTATGATCATGACATGGATGCTCAGCGTGAAGGTGCCGATTTCGTTTGTCATTGTGCCGAAAGCGTTTGTGCTGACGGCTGCGGGCTTTCTCATCCTGTTTCAGACGCTGCTCATTTTATCGCTGGGGCGGATTCGCAAGCTGGAAATCATTGAGTTGATGAAATCGGCTCAAAAGCCGAAAAGCTTGCCGGCCTATTCGAAATGGCTCACTGTGCTGTCATTGCTGTGCCTCGGCGGAGGTTATTATCTCGCTGCGACTGCAAATGTGATCGACATGGTGTTTCGGGTCTTTCCGATTCTGATTTTAGTGTTAATTGGCACGTATTTCTTTTTTACCCAAAGCAGTGTGGCGTTTTTCCGGATGCTGTACAGAAAAAAACACAGCTTCTATAATGGCACCAATATCATTGTGCGTTCCAACATGATCTTCCGGCTGAAGGATCACGCCAGCATGCTGTTTTTAACCTCTATCATTACAGCGGTTATACTCACAGCTACAGGTGTCATCTATATGTTTTATGCCGATTTGCAAAGGCAGGAGGAGCAAAGCATTCCTCAGTCTGTTGCATGGGTGGAAAAAGACGCTTCCCGTTTTCAGGTGATGGAGCCTGCGAGAGCGGAGAGCACACTGAGAAAAGCAGATGCTGAGATTAAGTATAAGGTGAATGCCACAGGGATTCCTGTCACTTTTCAATCAGACCTGCCGTATGGAAACAAGAAAACGGAAGCGGAAGCCTTGCTGATTTCAGAGAAAATCTATAATCAAGTCGCAAAGGAAAAAGGTTACCCTGTTATTCATTTACAAGAAAATGAAGCGTTTATCAATGTTCCTTTTCAGATGATGGTGAAAGATACATTTGGAGAAGGGGAAACAGCAGCATTTCATATGAAGTCAGAAAAAACACTTTCCTATGTCATGAAAAAGCAGCAAAACAAAGGGGTATTGATGTCAGTCGGAGGAGTCAGCCGTTTATTGGTCGTCAGCGAAAAAAGCTTTGACAGCCTGACACGGGATGTGCCGCTGAAGGAACAGATGAGAGTGGTAGGTTACGAGCTCGAGCATTGGCAGGAGACGGTGGATGTCTCTGAAAAACTTGAAAACATGGTGCCGAAAGAACATACATCTGATTTTCAAACACGTGCTCCAAGTTATCAGATTGTAAAGCAGGCCGTGGCATTAACGCTGTTTATAGGAATGTTTGTCAGCGTGTTGTTTTTTATCGTGCAAGGAAGCATGCTGTATTTGCGGATGTTTACGGAAATAGAGGATACGAGATTGCAGGTGTTAGCGTTAAAGAGGATAGGGATTACGGACAAAGAAATTCACTCCATCCTTGGAAAACAAATTGGATTTTTATTCTTCATCCCGTTTATCGCGGGTACCATTCATGCAGGCTTTGCGTATGCAGCGTTAAGCAATATGCTGCATTCCAACTTATTTCTGGAGGCTGTACTGGTCATCATCATTTATTTTGTGTTTCAGGCAGTATACTATCTTGTCACCCGCTACATCTATAAGCGTGCTGTTCTGCAGCATATCACATTTTAACATCAGTCTGTTTCAGACCGGATGTTTCAGCGTGTCGACAAACCCTCGCATTCGTTGTCAGGCCTGCGCGTCGGTGCTCACGACTTACGAAAGGAACGGCGGCTAAATGCTTAGGCGTCCTGCCTAAACGCCGCCGTCATCACATCCTATGAAAGTCTGCTCCGATGCTCGTCCTTCCTAGACTTCAAGGGTTTTCCATCACGCTGAAAAGATGACAAAGACCTAAAACGAAAACCGTTTTAGGTCTTTGTCAACAATCTGTAACAGCCGGTCTGTATCAGACCGGCTGTTTTTTTATTATTGAAATTCTCTTGTGAGATTTTTCGGCGTTTGTCCTTGGATGGCTGCGATCATGTTTTCGGCAGCCTGTTTGCACATGTTGAAGCGCACTTTTGCTGTTGCTGAACCGATGTGCGGGAGCAGTGTCACGTTATCCAGCTGTAAGAGCGGGTTATCTTGTGTGACAGGTTCTTTTTCGTATACATCTAAGCCGGCTCCTCTGATCCAGCCTTCTTGCAGGGCGCGAATCAGCGCTTTTTCATCAACTGTCTTTCCCCGGGAAATATTGACGAAAATTGCTGAATCCTTCATCATCTTAAATTCGCGTTCCCCTATCATATGATACGTTTCATCAGTCAGCGGCGTAATGAGCAGAATAAAGTCAGATTGTTTGAGCAATGTATCGAGCTCAGCGTACTCGACGCCGATGCTGTTTTCAGTTTCTTGTTTGCGATGGCGGTTATGATAAAGCACTTCCATATCGAAACCGAATTTGGCGCGTCTTGCGGCTTGTTCGCCAATTCTGCCCATGCCGATAATGCCTAACATTTGATGATGAACGTCAATGCCGAAAAGCGCTTCTTCTTCAACGGTTCCCCATTTTCCGGCTCTGACGAAACGGTCCAGTTCGGCAACACGTCTGGCGGAAGATAGAATGAGAGAAAAGGCCAGATCCGCGACGGTATCATCCAGTGTATAAGGCGTATGAGTGCCGGCGACTCCACTTTCTTTCATCGCTTCTATATCGAAGTTATCATAGCCGACGGATTGGTTGCTGACCACTTTGAGCTTTGGCGCATGTTCAAGCAGTTCACGATTGATGGACGGTCCGGACGTTCCTGTAGTTAAAAGCCCTTCCGCATCTTTTAATTTCTCAAATAGCACATCACTCGGAAGCGTATCTTCCTGCCATATTTCATAACGGCAATGTTCATCGATGAATGATTCAATCTCTTCAGGAATCGGTTTTGTGATGAATACAAATGGTTTCAACAAGGCTCCCCCTTTATGGCTGTTGTCTTTTTTATTATATCGGAAATAAATAGATGTTAAAAATATAGCTATGTTCATTTTGGTTTCTGGTTCTTTTGAACTTAAAATGGATATGAAAATCGGATGAACAGCTAAATTGGCTTAAATAAGTTTTTTAATTATCTGAATTCACCTATATTTTTTGTCAGACAAATCATCCATATCGAGTTGAAGCCAGATTATAGGGATCAATAAATATAAATTTTATTATCTTTGAAAGATATAAATGTTTCTGTTTTTATTCTACAGTTCAATTATAGTGTCTTTTTGTGAAAGCCTTTTCGAGGCGTATTCCTATGCTATAATTCCTTACTGTAAGCTGGGTAAGAAGGCTTGCGAAATCATATGGATGGGAGATGAATCAAATGGTTTCTTTAACATCAATTTTGGAACACAATCAGCGGTTTGTCAGAGAGAAGAAGTACGAACCGTACAAAACGACAAAATTTCCTTCAAAAAAGCTCGTCATTGTCACCTGTATGGATACAAGGCTCACCGAACTTCTTCCGCAAGCAATGGGGCTTAAAAACGGCGATGCTAAAATTGTTAAAAACGCGGGAGCCATCGTTTCCCACCCATTTGGAAGCGTGATGCGCAGCATACTGGTCGCGATTTATGAATTGCAGGCTGAAGAGGTGTGCATTGTCGGCCACCATGAATGCGGGATGTCGGGACTGAATGCGTCCTCGATTCTCGAGAAAGCAAAGGAACGCGGAGTGGAAGAAAGCTGCCTGAACTTGCTGGCTAGCGCCGGACTTGATTTGAAAACATGGCTGACTGGTTTTCACAGCGTAGAAGAAAGCGTTTCCCATAGTGTGAATTTGATCAAGCATCATCCGCTGCTGCCGAAAAAGGTGCCGGTTCACGGACTTGTCATTCACCCTGAAACAGGAAAACTTGATGTCGTCATTAACGGTTATGAAACTGAGCTCATAAACACTCAATCATAAGGGAGGTTATAGCAAAATATGCGATTCTCAGGGAGATTCAAGTCCTATAATTTACAGAAATTTCAGAAAGACTTGATTGCAGGTATCGTAGTAGGTGTCGTGGCAATTCCTTTAGGGATGGCGTTTGCCATTGCTTCGGGAGTTCAGCCTGAATACGGGCTGTACACTGTTGTTGTGGC
The DNA here is from genome assembly GCF_040784915.1 of Bacillus vallismortis. GTDB lineage: Bacteria > Bacillota > Bacilli > Bacillales > Bacillaceae > Bacillus > Bacillus subtilis_G. Next base: position 3,591,432 of record NZ_CP160797.1, on the reverse strand, counting down.
GGGGATTTGTATTTCTTTGTTTGGGGGCTCCAAATATCAAATTGGCGGTCCGACAGGCGCCTTTGTCCCGATTCTATTTGGCATTGTGATGCAGTACGGCTTTGAGAACCTGTTGATTGCAGGGTTTATGGCAGGAGTCATGCTGGTGCTGTTCGGGCTGTTTAAGCTCGGAAAGATCATGAAATTCGTGCCGAAACCTGTTATCGTCGGTTTTACAGCCGGGATTGCCGTGCTGATCTTTACAGAGCAAATCGCTAATTTTCTTGGTTTAAGTAATATTGAGAAACATGAGAATTTTCATCACAACATGTTTGAAATTGCACAGAATCTCGGCACCTTCAATGTGTATGCCATTTTGACAGCGGTGATCGGGCTCGTCATTTTGCTTGTATCCGCCAAGGTGATGCCTAAAGTACCTGGCGCTTTATTGGCGCTTCTTATTTCGACATTGGTCGCGGTTGTCTTTTTCCCTGACCGTATGGCAACGATCGGGTCAACATATGGAGAAATTCCCCGCCATTTGCCTGAATTTCAGTTTCCTGAGCTTACATTCGATAAAATGGTCATGCTGTTTCCGGCAGCCCTTGTCATCGCGCTTCTTGGCGGCCTTGAGTCGATTTTGTCCGCGATGGTCGCTGATAATATGAAGGGCTCAAAGCATGACAGCAACAAGGAGCTTGTCGGCCAGGGAATTGCGAATATGGCTGCGCCGCTGTTCGGCGGAATCCCGGCAACAGGAGCGATCGCCAGAACGGCGACCAATATTAAAAACGGAGCGGTGTCTCCTGTTTCAGGCGTTGTTCACGGTGTAGTCGTTCTTCTTGTCCTGCTCGTATTCGCGCCTTATGCATCCCATGTGCCGCTTGCCAGTATGGCGCCGATCCTCATGGTTGTCGCATGGAATATGAGTGAGCGCAAGGAAGTCGCAAACATGCTGAGACTGAAAACCGCTGATTCCTTTATTTTGGCAGCAACCTTTGCGCTAACCGTTCTGTTTGACTTAATCGTCGGTGTGGGAATTGGCTTGCTGCTCGCATTTGTGTTCTTCATCAGAAGAATGAGTGAAGCAACCCGCATCCACAATCAGGAATCGCATCCTTTTTTGGCGAAGACAACAAAGAGAGAAGACCCATCTGTCAGCATGTATGCCATAGAAGGACCGTTGTTTTTCGGGTCAATTGATTCGCTTGAATCTTCACTGCTGGAGCATGTACAGAAAAAGCCAAAGACCCTTATTCTGCTCATGAATAAGGTGCACTACATGGACACGTCGGCCGAAGCTGTGCTTGGGAACATTATGAACCGAATTAAACGCCACAACGGAAAGCTGATGATTGTAGGACTGCAATCGCAGCCGAAGGAACTGCTGCATAAAACAGGCCTATTTCACAAAATAGGGAAACAGCATTTCTTTGATCACCACGATGAAATCAGAGGTTAAAAAAAAAGCGGCCGTTGCGGCCGCTTTTTTATGCATGCTCAAATCGTTTTGTCAGTTTTTCTTGGTGTGCCTTCATCACCTCTTCTAAGGATACACCGTACATGTCAGCAAGAATGGCGATATTTCCGATGACATCTCCCATTTCCTCAATCAATTCTTGTTTTTGCTCAGCTCGTGATGATTCTTTCTCATCCGGCCGGTCTCTGCCGATTTCATATGCTCTGACAGCCCGGGCCAGCTCTCCTGCTTCCTCCATTAAAAAGCTCACCCGAATAAACGGTCCGTACTCTGTCCAGCCTCTTTTTTCGTAAAAATCTTTCATCCATTTCTCTGCATCAGTCAGCTGCAACATTATCACTCCTGCATTCTTTATGTATTTCATATTGATATTATCACATGAAGGTGGGACAATATATAGTGTGTTTTTTGAACATTTGATACGATATATAGATGCGGAGATGAAAAAATGAAAACAATATGTGTATTTGCGGGATCAAACCCGGGGGGAAATGAAGCGTATAAAAGAAAAGCGGCAGAGCTAGGCGCATACATGGCTGAGCAGGGAATCGGCCTTGTCTATGGGGGCTCCCGCGTAGGTTTGATGGGCGCGATTGCCGACGCGATAATGGAAAACGGCGGAACTGCGATCGGGGTCATGCCGAGCGGTTTGTTCAGCGGGGAGGTCGTCCATCAAAACCTGACTGAGCTGATTGAAGTAAACGGCATGCATGAACGAAAAGCCAAAATGAGCGAGCTGGCGGACGGCTTTATCGCCATGCCGGGCGGCTTCGGTACATATGAAGAATTATTTGAAGTGCTTTGCTGGGCGCAGATCGGCATTCACCAAAAGTCGATCGGACTGTACAATGTGAATGGATATTTTGAACCGATGATGAAAATGATCAAATACAGCATTCAGGAAGGGTTTTCTAACGACTCGCACCTTAAACTGATCCACAGCTCTTCACGGCCGGATGAGTTAATTGAGCAAATGCAAAACTACTCGTATCCGATTTTAGAGAAAAAGTGGACGGAAATTTAAAAACCTTCAAGTGAGCCACCTGCCGTATTTGGTCTGAGTCTGGCCGTGCATCCACGGCCTTGATCCTCTATTCTATGGGAGTATTTCAGGTGGAAAATGAACTGAAAATCGAGTTTTTTCAACAAAGGAGGTTTCCTGAAGGAAATCTCCTTTTTTCTATTCTTTTTGCTGCTAGTCTATTCAGTTGTAAATAAAGGACTTTTTCACTAGTTTGGATAATATGCACAGGTAAGGAGGGGATGAAAATGGCAACATTGTCAGATGTGGCGAAAAAAGCAAATGTTTCGAAAATGACGGTATCACGAGTGATAAACCATCCTGAGACGGTGACAGATGAATTGAAAAAGCTTGTTCATTCTGCGATGAAAGAGCTGAATTACATCCCTAATTATGCGGCAAGAGCGCTCGTGCAAAACAGAACACAGGTTGTCAAACTGTTGATTCTTGAGGAAATGGATACGACAGAACCATATTACATGAACCTGCTGACCGGAATCAGCCGGGAGCTGGATCGCAATCATTATGCTCTGCAGCTTGTGACAAGAAACTCTCTCAATATTGGCCAATGCGACGGCATTATTGCCACCGGCTTGAGAAAGACTGATTTTGAAGGTGTGATCAAAGCTTTTGAGAAGCCGCTGGTCGTATTTGGACAAAATGAAATGGGCTATGACTTTATCGATGTAAATAACGAGAAAGGAACTTTTATGGCAACACGTCATGTGATGGGGCTGGGGGAGCGGGAAATTGTCTTTATTGGTATTGATTTAGATGAGCCTTTTGAACGTTCAAGAGAACAGGGATACATTCGGGCAATGAATGAAAGCTTTAGAAAAACGAAAATATTTCGGATCGACAACAGTTCTAAGAAAAGTGAATGCCTTGCAAGCGAAGTGCTGAAATCTCTGGATCATCAGGCCGCGTTTGTCTGCGCATCCGATCGGATCGCGCTCGGCGTCATTCGTGCCGTGCAGTCGCTTGGAAAACGAATACCGGAAGACGTCGCGGTGACCGGGAATGACGGTGTTTTTCTTGATCGCATCTCCTCGCCCCGGTTGACTACGGTCAGACAGCCTGTTGTTGAAATGGGGGAAGCCTGTGCGAGAATGTTACTGAAAAAAATGAATGAAGACGGTGCCGCTCAAGGAAATCTATTTTTTGAGCCGGAGTTGATTGTACGGGAATCAACACTGTAAGCGGATTATTCTGTTATCGGTAACAAGGTGAAAAGGATTGTTCCTGATATTTCATCATGATACTTTCAAGCTAAGAGCCGGCCTAATGAAAACGGAATTCAAAGGGGGAGACATGATGGAATATGCAGCGATTCATCATCAGCCGTTCAGTTCTGATGCTTATTCTTATGACGGGCGGACGGTGCATATCAAGATTCGGACAAAAAAAGGTGATGCAGATCACATTCGATTCATTTGGGGTGATCCTTATGAGTACAACGGCGGCAGGTGGTCGGCAAACGAGCAGCCGATGAGGAAAATTGCCGCAACAGACATGCATGATTATTGGTTTGCTGAAGTGGTGCCGCCATTTAGGCGTCTGCAATATGCGTTTGTTGTTTCAGACCGTCATGAAGACATCTTTTTCGGAAGTTCAGGTGTATGCCCTTATAACGAAAAAACGCTGGAGACGATCCATTATTATTTTAAATTTCCATTTGTTCACGAAGCTGATACATTCCAAGCGCCTCAGTGGGCCAAATCAACGGTTTGGTATCAAATTTTTCCCGAGCGTTTTGCGAATGGAAGAGAAGACTTGTCACCGGAGAATGCATTGCCGTGGGGAAGCAAGGATCCGGACGTCAATGATTTTTTTGGAGGAGATTTGCAGGGGATTATTGACAAGCTTGATTATTTAGAGGATTTAGGGGTGAACGGGATTTATTTAACGCCGATCTTTTCCGCGCCTTCTAATCACAAATACGACACGCTGGATTACTATTCTATTGATCCGCATTTTGGAGATCCGGAGCTTTTTCGCACATTGGTCAGCCAGCTTCATCAGCGGGGGATGAGAATGATGCTTGATGCTGTTTTTAACCATATAGGAAGCGCTTCTCCGCAGTGGCAGGATGTCGTGAAAAACGGAGCTCAATCACGCTATAAAGACTGGTTTCATATTCACTCCTTTCCTGTCAAAGAAGACAATTATGATAGGTTTGCGTTTACACCCGATATGCCGAAGCTAAATACGGCTAATCCCGAAGTACAGAGATACTTGCTAGATATTGCTTTGTACTGGATTCGCGAATTTGACATTGACGGCTGGCGTTTGGATGTGGCAAATGAAGTGGATCACGTTTTTTGGAAGACATTCAGGCAAGCTGTATCAGCGGAAAAGCCGGATGTTTATATTGTAGGAGAGATTTGGCATTCCGCCGAACCTTGGCTTAGAGGAGATGAATTTCACGCGGTGATGAACTATCCCTTTACAGAGCCTATGATTGAATATTTTGCTGATGGGACGATTCCAGCCTCGCGTATGGCCCACCGTGTAAATGCCCATTTGATGAATGGAATGAAGCAGGTCAATGAGGTGATGTTTAATGTACTGGATAGCCATGATACAAAACGCCTTTTGACCAGATGCCGCAATGACGAGAAAAAAGCACGCGCTTTGCTGGCCTTTATGTTTGCCCAGATAGGTTCACCATGCATCTATTACGGAACGGAAATCGGGCTGGACGGCGAAAATGATCCATTATGCCGGAAATGTATGGTTTGGGAAAAAGAGAAGCAGAACCAAGACATGCTGCGATTTATGAAACGGTTAATTGCTTTGCGCAAACAGGAAAACACTTTATTGACTGAGGGACATCTTGAGTGGAATCTGCTGGATGACCAAAACCATTTTATTCGTTTTTCGCGGACTCTTGAGGAAAAAACACTGATTTATTTCTTTAACCAGGGGGACGCGGCTCGACATGTCAGTTTGCGAGATTTGGATATTGAAAGGAATAAGAAAATCTACGATGTATGGACAGATCAGCCGCTTCATCATCACGATGTCATTGCCGTTCAGCCGGGAGAATTTTTTATTTTGGGTGCTGCCGTTCCTGTTTAAATTCTGTTATCGGTAACAAGTTAAAATATGTTGTAACCGCTTTCTGGAGAACCATACAATTGTTGTAGATTCATAAATAAAGGGGGAAAAGGGATGATACTTGTTAAAAAGGGGTTCGTCTTATTGGCGGCATCAGTCCTGACATTCGGCCTTGCCGCCTGCTCAAGTTCAAAAGATCCGGCAAGCTCTGACGGCAAAAAGGTACTGACTGTATCTGTTGAAGAAACCTATAAAGATTACATTGAAAGCATCAAAGCAACATTCGAAAAGGAGAATGATGTCACAATAAAAATGGTTGAAAAGCAAATGTTTGAGCAGTTGGAAGCGCTTCCTCTTGATGGCCCGGCGGGGAATGCACCTGATGTGATGCTCGCTGCCTACGACCGGATAGGCGGTTTGGGCCAGCAAGGACATTTGCTTGATATTAAGCCATCTCACACAAAAAGTTTTGGAGATAAAGAGATGCAGCAAGTAACGGTTGACGGCAAGGTGTATGGAATGCCGCTAGTGATTGAAACACTTGTTTTGTATTACAACAAAGATCTCTTACAAACAGCACCAAAAACATTTAAAGATCTTGAAACATTAACAGAGGATTCCCGGTTTGCGTTTGCTTCGGAAAAAGGGAGATCAACCGGATTTTTGGCAAAATGGACTGACTTTTATATGTCGTACGGTTTGTTGGCCGGTTACGGCGGATATGTATTTGGAAAAAACGGCACAGATTCCGGGGACATCGGCCTAAACAATAAAGGGGCTGTAGAAGCGGTGAAATATGCGGAGAAATGGTTTAAAACCTATTGGCCAAAAGGCATGCAAGACAATTCAAGCGCAGACGATTTTATTCAGCAGATGTTTTTAGATGGCAAAGCGGCTGCAATCATCGGCGGACCTTGGTCAGCTGCCAACTATAAAGAGGCTGAATTAAACTACGGAGCGGCTCCCATTCCGACATTGCCAAATGGAGAAGAATATGCCCCTTTTGCCGGCGGGAAGGGATGGGTTGCATCAAAATATACAAAAGAACCCGAACTGGCTGAAAAATGGCTTGAGTATGCTGCAAATGATGCCAATGCTTACGCTTTTTATGAGAATACAAACGAAGTTCCGGCCAACACAGCTGCGAGAAAGAAAGCGGATGAGCAAAAAAATGAGCTGGCGTCAGCTGTGATTAAACAATATGAAACAGCGACACCGACTCCGAATATTCCGGAAATGGCTGAGGTATGGACAGGAGCGGAAAGTTTGATTTTTGATGCGGCTTCAGGAAAAAAAGCGGCGCAAACGTCAGCGAATGATGCTGTAAACGTCATAAAGGAAAATATCAAAGAAAAATATGTGAAATAAACGGCGGGACAGCGTCCGGAAGAATAGAGGGCGAAAAAATGAATAAACACTACACACTTGCAAAGCAAAAACGAAAGGCAGGGCTTTTATCAATCCTTCCAGGACTTGGGCAGATTGCGAATCAGCAGTTTTTAAAGGGGATCTTGTTTCTTGCCGTCACAGGCTTGTTTGCTTTTGAATTACACGTTTTCGGTATTCAGGCGCTCACCGGATTGATTACATTGGGAAGTGTTCCCGGTGTTGACCACTCACTGTTTATGCTGATTGAAGGCACGCTGCAATTGATCGTGACAGTGATTTTCCTCGTATTCTATATCTTTACTATTTATGATTCGCGTAAGATCGCCGCTATGAAAGCGGCGGGTTTGGAAGTCAATACAACGGCCAAGGATATGATCTGTCATGCGGGTGATAAAGGGTTTCCATATTTATTTACACTGCCGGCGTATATCATGATGGTGTTTGTGATTATTTTTCCGGTTTTGGTGACTCTGTTTATTGCATGTACAAACTATGATTTTTATCATATCCCGCCTAACAGTCTGATTGACTGGGTCGGTTTTAAAAATTTCTTGAATATTTTTTTCCTCGGCTCCTATCGTGAAACATTTCTGAATGTACTTGGCTGGACGATCATCTGGACAATCTGTGCGACAACGCTGCAAATCATTCTGGGGATCGTGACGGCACTTTTCGTTAATCAGGATTTTATAAAAGGCAAGCGGATATTTCGAATGATTTTCTTATTGCCATGGGCTGTTCCGGCTTTTATTACAATCATGAGTTTTTCCAACATATTTAACGACAGCATAGGGGCGGTGAATGCACAGGTGATTCCTTTATTAAATCACCTGCCGTTTGTAGAGCTGCCTGCGATCGCGTGGAAGACTGATCCTTTCTGGACAAAGACAGCCCTCATTATGATTCAGACCTGGCTTGGCTTTCCCTATATTTATGTCATGGTAACGGGAGTGCTTCAGGCGATTCCAGGTGAACTGTATGAAGCGGCAAAGATTGATGGCTCCACTTTTATCCAGCGTTTTCAACGTATTACATTGCCAATGATTTTATTTGCGACAGCACCCGTGATGATTACCCAGTATACGTTTAATTTTAATAATTTCTCGATTATCTACTTATTTAATGAGGGAGGACCGGGCAGCGCGGGAGCCGGGGCCGGGTCGACCGATATCTTAATTTCGTGGATTTATAAACTGACAACAGGCACATCACCGCAATATTCCGTTGCGGCGGCTGTTACACTGTTAATTTCTTTCATTGTCATTGGAATTTCCCTGATTGCTTTCAAAAAATCGAATGCTTTTGGCAATGAGGAGGTTATGTAAGTGAACGCGGGAACGGCCAGAATGCTGAATAGAATCTGTACTTATTTATTTTTGACGCTGTTAAGTATAGTCATTATATATCCATTGCTGATTACGGCATCATCCGCTTTCCGTGTGGGAAATGCGGCGGCTTTTCAGCTTGATTTTTCGGGTTCGTGGACTTTAGATCATTTTAGGCGGCTATTTGACGAGACGCTTTACCTTCATTGGTACAGTAATACACTTATTATCGCGTTATCGGTCATGGTCTTGCAGGTTACGATCGTGACGCTTGCCGGATATACGTACAGCCGCTATCGGTTTGCAGGCCGAAAAAAGAGCCTGGTCTTCTTTCTCATCATTCAAATGGTGCCGACGATGGCAGCGCTTACTGCTTTTTATGTCCTAGCGATGCTGATAGGCGCACTCGATCAGTACTGGTTTTTGACAGCGATCTATATCGGCGGCGGAATTCCGATGAACACGTGGCTGATGAAAGGTTATTTTGATACTGTGCCGAGAGAAATTGATGAAGCGGCGCGAATTGATGGAGCGGGACATCTGAGGATTTTCGCATCAATTGTTCTCCCGCTTGTTAAGCCGATGCTTGCAGTACAAGCGCTTTGGGCGTTCATGGCGCCGTTCGGCGACTATTTGCTGGCGAAGTTTTTGCTCCGCTCACCGGAAAGGCTGACCATCGCTGTAGGATTGCAGTCCTTTATTTCAAATCCGCAGCAGCAAAAAGTCGCCCTGTTTGCAGCCGGAGCTATACTGGCCGCATTGCCGATATGCGTCTTATTCTTTTTTCTCCAAAAGAACTTTGTGTCCGGGCTGACAGCCGGCGGAACAAAGGGGTAATTCGATGAAGAATCTACAAAAAGAAAGTTTTATGATCCGCTGTCTAAAAGCGGCTGCGTCTCCATCAGGTGTATGCCGTTACGGGAATACATTCAGCTGGCTGCAGCTCTGTTTTCTCTTTATGTTTTTAACGGCCTGCTTGATGGCGCCGATTACGGTTTCGTTTATGAAAATGGATCGCTTCAGTGTTGCATCTTTCATGCCGTCAGCGATTCAAAAGCTTAATCATCAATTTGCTGATCAATTACAAGGTTATCAAATCAGAAACGGAAAACTGACGGGGGGGAAGAGCTCTGATCGAATTGAAGAGGGAGAGAGTTTGCTGGCGATTGATATGAAGCATCAATATCAGACAAGCGGTGAAAATGGGCGATTGAAAGTAACCGGATATGATAACGCCATCGTCTTTCAATCCGATCAACTGGTGATCACCGATCAAAACGGAACGGGGTTTTCTGTTGGCTATGCGAAAATGGACGCTGAGTTTAAGAAACCGAACGTCCATGATATAGAGGCTTTGATCGATACATTGTGGCTGGCACAGTATAAGCCGATGATCATGATGCTGGCATACGCGGTGATTTTTGTGATTCAGCTATTTGTAACGGCTGTTCTTGCGGGGGGCCTCTGGATCACAAAAATATCAAACATGATCTCTATTGCGTCATTCAAGGAAGCGGCATCTGCGGCGGTTTGCGCATCCGCACTGCCGGCATTTGCGGCAGCTGTTATCGGTATGGTTCATTTTAACTTGATCACTGTATTGATGATCCATTCGTGCGGCGTTACTTTGATGATCTCTTTTGCGTTTAGATATTTGACGAAAACCCGCCGTGATCATGGAAACTTACATTCGGGAGGAAATTATGACAAATCAGCGGTTATTTGAGATTGATGAATGGAAAGTCAAAACAAATACATTTCGAAAGGAACATACACGGCTGCAGGAGAGCCTGACTTCTCTTGCCAACGGCTATATGGGAGTCAGAGGGAATTTTGAAGAAGGCTATTCAGGCGACAGTCACCAAGGCACATATATTGCAGGCGTGTGGTTCCCTGACAAAACGCGAGTAGGCTGGTGGAAAAACGGGTATCCTGAATATTTCGGAAAAGTGATCAATGCGATGAACTTTATAGGCATAGGTTTATATATTGATGGTGAAAAAGTTGACCTTTACCAAAACCCAATCGAATCATTTGAGTTAGAACTTAATATGAAAGAGGGGATACTGCGGAGAAGCGCTGTTGTCCGTATTCAGGATAAAGCCGTTAGAATCAGAGCGGAGCGATTTATTAGCCTTGCACTAAAAGAGCTTTGCGCAATTCATTATGAAGCGGAGTGCCTGACAGAAGATGCTGTCATTACACTTGTTCCTTACTTGGACGGAAATGTCGCAAATGAAGATTCGAACTACCAAGAACAATTTTGGCAGGAAGAAGCGAAAGGGGCTGATTCCTACCGTGGCCATTTAGCGGCAAAAACGATCGAAAATCCATTTGAAACACCGCGCTTTACCGTTTCAGCCGCAATGGCAAACGTAACAGAGGGGTTTGTCAATGAAAGCTATAAAACAGCTGAAATGTATGTCGAGAACCGCTACAGTTATCAAACGAAGGCTTCTTTGAAAAAGTTTATTATTGTCACGACTTCCCGTGATTGTCGTGAGGCAGAGCTTTTAGCGAAAGCCAAGGAGCTTTTGGCGGGTGTACTTGAGAACGGATATGAAGAAGCAAAACGAAGGCACATTGAACAATGGAAGGAAAGGTGGGCAAAAGCGGACATAGAGATTAAAGGGGATGAGGAACTTCAGCAAGGAATCCGCTACAATATCTTTCAGTTATTCTCGACATATTACGGCGGCGATGCCCGTTTGAATATCGGGCCGAAAGGATTTACTGGCGAAAAATACGGAGGCGCCGCCTATTGGGATACGGAGGCGTACGCGGTTCCGATGTATTTGGCGACAGCCGAACCAGAGGTCACGAAAAACCTGCTTTTGTACCGTTATCATCATTTGGAGGCAGCGAAACGGAATGCCGCCAAACTGGGGATGAAAGGGGCACTTTACCCGATGGTGACCTTTACAGGCGATGAATGCCACAATGAATGGGAGATCACCTTTGAAGAAATTCACCGCAATGGCGCGATCTGCTATGCGATCTGCAATTACGTCCAATATACAGGTGACCATGACTATATAAAGGAATACGGGATAGACGTTCTTGTGGAAGTCAGCAGGTTTTGGGCAGACCGCGTTCACTTCTCGAAACGAAAAAACAAGTATATGATCCACGGCGTCACAGGGCCGAATGAATACGAAAACAATGTCAACAACAATTGGTATACAAATGTCATTGCGGCTTGGACGTTGGAATATACATTGGAAAATCTCGAAAGGGTTTCAGCGGAAAAACGCCGCCTGCTTGATGTGCAGGAAGAAGAACTGAACGTCTGGAGAAAAATCATCCAGCACATGTACTATCCGTATAGTGATGAACTGCAAATTTTCATTCAGCATGACACATTCTTGGACAAAGACCTGCGATCAGCGGATGAATTAGATCCAGCTGAGCGGCCTCTTTATCAGAATTGGTCCTGGGACAAGATTCTCCGCTCCAATTTTATTAAACAGGCAGATGTGCTTCAAGGCATTTATCTTTTTCATGACCGTTTTACAATGGAAGAAAAACGGCGAAACTTTGAATTTTATGAACCAATGACTGTTCATGAATCAAGCCTGTCGCCCTCTGTCCATGCCGTTCTCGCCGCCGAACTCAAAAAGGAAAAGAAAGCGCTTGAATTATATAAGCGTACAGCAAGGCTTGATCTTGACAATTATAATCATGACACGGAGGAAGGTCTGCACATCACATCAATGACGGGAAGCTGGCTCGCGATCGTTCAGGGCTTTGCAGGCATGCGCATCGCGAATGAGACGCTGTCATTTTCCCCGTTTTTGCCGAAAGAATGGGACAGATATTCGTTCAAAATCAATTATCGAAACAGGTTAATCAATATTACGGTTGATGAACTGAGCGCCGTCTTTGAGCTTGTAAAAGGCGAGCCGCTGCACATGAAAGTGTATGAGGAACCAGTTGTCCTAAATGGACGATGTGAAAGGAGCACGCCTGATGAATGAATGGTGGAAAGAAGCTGTCGTTTATCAAATTTACCCGCGCAGTTTTTATGATGCCAATGGAGATGGATTTGGGGATTTGCAAGGAGTGATTCAAAAGCTGGATTACATCAAACATCTCGGGGCGGATGTGATCTGGCTCTCCCCGGTGTTTGATTCCCCGCAGGATGACAACGGCTATGATATCAGCGACTACAGAAACATGTACGAAAAATTTGGGACAAATGAAGATATGTTTCAGCTGATTGATGAAGTGCACCAACGCGGAATGAAAATCATCATGGATTTGGTTGTGAACCACACGTCGGATGAACATGCCTGGTTTGCTGAAAGCCGCAAGTCGAAGGACAATCCTTACCGGGATTATTATTTTTGGAAAGATCCGAAACCGGACGGCTCAGAGCCGAATAATTGGGGGTCGATCTTCTCAGGCCCGGCGTGGACAATTGATGAAGGGACAGGGCAGTATTATTTGCACTACTTTTCAAAAAAGCAGCCTGATTTAAATTGGGAAAATGAAGCGGTGCGCCGGGAAGTTTATGATGTGATGAGATTTTGGATGGATAAAGGCGTTGACGGCTGGCGGATGGATGTGATCGGCTCTATTTCCAAGTATACTGATTTTCCGAACTACGAAACAGATAACATCCGCAGCTATATCGTCGGCCGTTATCATTCGAATGGCCCCCGCCTTCATGAGTTTATTCAGGAGATGAACAAGGAAGTGCTTTCTCATTACGACTGCATGACGGTCGGAGAGGCAAACGGCTCTGATATTGAAGAGGCGATGAAGTACACGGATGCAAGCAGGCAAGAGCTGAATATGATTTTCACATTTGAACATATGGATATTGATACAGAACAAAACTCGCCAAACGGGAAATGGCAGATCAAGCCGTTTGATTTGATTGCTTTAAAAAAGACGATGACAAGGTGGCAGACCGGGTTAATGAATGTCGGCTGGAATACCCTGTATTTTGAAAACCATGATCAGCCGAGGGTTATATCCCGCTGGGGCAATGACGGCAAGCTGCGAAAGCAGTGTGCAAAAGCATTTGCAACGGTTCTCCATGGCATGAAAGGAACGCCGTTTATTTATCAGGGAGAAGAAATCGGCATGGTCAACAGTGATATGCCGCTGGAGATGTATGATGATCTTGAAATAAAAAATGCGTATCGTGAACTAGTCGTCGAAAACAAAACGATGCCGGAAAAAGAATTTTTACAAGCCGTGATGAAAAAAGGAAGGGATCATGCCAGAACACCGATGCAATGGGATGGCGAAAAACATGCGGGATTCACAGCCGGAGACCCTTGGATAGCAGTAAATTCCCGCTATCAAGAGATAAATGTGAAGGAGTCCTTGGAAGACCAAGATTCGATTTTCTATTACTATCAGAAACTCATTCAATTACGAAAGCAATACAAGACCATCATATATGGAGATTATCAGCTGCTGAATGAGAATGATCCGCAAGTCTTTTCTTATCTCCGTGAATACCAAGGAGAAAAGCTTCTCGTCGTTGTGAATTTGTCGGAAGATAAGGCTCTGTTCGAAGCGCCTCCTGAACTGGCCCGTGAGCATTGGAAAGTGCTGATTTCCAACTATCCGGAGGAGCGGGCTGACTTAAAACGCATTTGCCTCGAACCTTATGAAGCTGTGATGGGCATTCGCATATGAAAGCGGCCATTTTTGATTTAGACGGTGTGATAACAGATACCGCTGAATATCATTATCTCGCTTGGAAGCATATCGCGGAACAAATCGATATTCCCTTTAACAGAAGTGTGAATGAAAGCCTAAAAGGAATCAGCAGAGCAGAGTCACTTGAAAGCATGCTTATCATTGGCGGTGCGCAAACAAAGTATACAAATGCGGAGAAACAAGCACTTATGGATCAAAAAAACCAATACTATCAAATGTTGATCAGCAAATTGACGCCGGAAGATCTTTTGCCGGGAATCGGCAGGTTTCTTTGTGAATTAAAAGGTGAAAATATAAAAATCGGGTTAGCGTCTTCAAGCCGTAATGCTCCTGCGATTTTAAAACGTTTGGAGATTATGGATGATTTTCATGCCATTGTTGACCCGACAGCTCTCGCGAAGGGAAAACCTGATCCCGAAATCTTTCTGACAGCCGCAGCGCTGCTCGGCGTTTCCCCTGCTGATTGTGCGGCAATAGAAGACGCTGAAGCAGGGATTTCCGCAATTAAATCTGCCGGGATGTTTGCGGTGGGAGTCGGTCATGAACAGTCAATGCTTGATGCTGATCTGATTGTGAGACAAACCAGTGATTTGACGCTTGAACTGTTGAACGAAGAATGGGTGCAGTATGGAATAAGAAAGATTAAAGAATGAATTCATAAATGAAAAAACCTGCAAGAGACATAGCTCTTGCAGGTTACAGTATTACTTTTGCTCTTCTGTGTTGCGAGTCAGAATTTTATCAATCAGGCCGTATTCAAGCGCTTCTTCAGCAGACTTGAAGTTATCGCGGTCTGTGTCGCGTTCGATTACTTCAAGCGGCTGGCCAGTACGTTCAGCAAGAACTTTGTTTAATTTGTCACGAAGCAAGAGAATGCGTTTCGCGGCAATTTCAATTTCTGTCGCCTGACCTTGCGCACCGCCAAGCGGCTGGTGAATCATGACTTCACTGTTTGGAAGCGCATAGCGTTTGCCTTTTTCGCCGGCAGCAAGCAGGAACGCGCCCATTGATGCAGCCATACCGATACAAATGGTAGATACTTTCGGCTTAATAAACTGCATGGTATCATAGATCGCCATACCGGCTGTAATAGAGCCGCCCGGGCTGTTGATGTAAATAGAAATATCTTTTTCAGGGTCTTCCGCTTCTAAGAATAAAAGCTGTGACACGATGGAGTTCGCAACGTTGTCATCAATCGCAGATCCAAGCATGATGATACGATCCTTTAATAGACGAGAATAAATGTCATACGCTCTTTCCCCGCGGTTCGTTTGTTCAATGACTGTAGGTATTAAATTCATAATGCTCCTCCTTCACCTTTTAGGTAAGTATGTAGTTACATGATACATTTTTGGTCAATAAAGGTCAAACAAAAAGCTGGCTTGACACGCAAAGTCTTCTCTTTTTCCCATTTTCCCCAAATTTATATGGGTTCAAACCATCGTATGTCAGATTGCCAAATAAGATGATGTGTTAGATGTGAAAAACGGCCTCTTGAAATAGAGGGTTGTTATTTGAAGGGAATTATCGTATAATGAGTTGTGCTGACGTTCTCATCACGCAGTGAATATGCGCTCGTAGCTCAGTTGGATAGAGCGGTGGTTTCCGGTACCACGTCTGTCGGGGGTTCGAATCCCTCCGAGCGCGTCCAATAGAACAACAGGAAAGACAAGGGTTTGGCACTTTGCCGCTCTTGTCTTTTTTGTGAGAGATAATGAAAAACTAAGGATTCAGCTCCCTTTACATATTAGAGAAGCTTTCTGATACATCAAAAATAACATTAAATGTTATAGAGTGCCTGCAACCCTAAAGTCTTAGAGTACTTATATAATTTTCGAAATCATTTTTTCCTTACCAATGAGGGGGAAGAGATCAATACAATAAGATTAAGTTTAATGTGCTAAAATAAAACCCGACAACCTGATAGTTATCCCCTCCAAGTGAAACAGCCGGCTTTTCGGAAGTGCCTGTTTCACTTGGAGGGGTTTTTTTTAGGGAGAGAAAGGACAACGTTTCAGCACGATATGAAAAAATTTAAAAGGAAAGCCGCCATATGAGAAAGGAAACAAAATCTATAACACTTATTTCATGAGGGCTTCGGAGTGTAACTCAGCTAAAAATTGGGTGAGTACATATTGGGACGGCAAGCCTTTTGGATCAAAGGGGAAAAGATACAAAGTCAGACAATCCTTTTACTGGACGCTGGAAGACAACGTTGAAAGCGTTGAGGAAGAATGAGAGTATTTAAAGAAACATAGTCGAGTCCTGAAAATCGTCATCTAAATCTGCATGGGCACGTTTTGTAGCTATTCACGAAATGAAGAACCTTCTCCAATGACATGGCTGGTGGGTATAGGCCAAAGTATCAAGATGGGGTGGGGTACTATAAATGGCGCAAGACGCAAAGAATTCGAATGGCAAGGCAACTAAGAAGGAAGGCTTTTTCATCAACCATAAGCGCGTGTTTATAGATTGATGAAAAGATGAATATTAACTCGAATATTCGAAAATATAAGGATTATTTTGGAAGAAAGGCATCGGTTATTTTCCAAACCGGACTTAACCTAGAATTTCAAACCAATTATCCTAACCAGCTATGTAACCGATATTATCCTATATTGCTTGCGGACAGCGTTTCTATTATCTTTCTGTCGTACAAGATCTTTACAACAATATATGGAAACTTCCTAACCGAAATAATAATCTTGAACTGGTCATGAAGACAGTGGGAAGTTTACAGCTTCCAGGATGTCCAAGGGCTATTCTTCACTCAGCTCAAGGCTTTCAATACCTAACAAAATCAAAAGCGCCTCAAAACTGTTGGCTCTAAGGCAGTCACGCTTGAAAGAGGAACTGCCTGGATATTGCCTGTATCGAATTGTTTTTCTCAATGTCAAAAACAGAGAACGCATATTTTTCTTCGTGGCAAACCGAGAAAGAGCTCCACAATAGCATAGAAGATTACATACATTTCTAACCACGAACGAAACCAGAAAAAATTAAACCAGTGTGCTCCGGTTGAATACCGTAACACACTGACTGTTTAGGCTTTTTATAGCTATCGACTTGACAGGGGTAAGACCTATCTACCGGGTATCTTTTTTACGATTATTTTTATTTTTTGGTGCTATGTAGGTCGGACCACAAACAAATCCTATAACCATAATAACGACTCCTACCCACCGGACGGCATAAAAATCAGTATCACGCAGGAAGACGAATGAAAATAAAGTAATGATTGTCCCGATAATCACTACAACTGCCCAGATATTACTTGATTTCCTCATTAAATGACTCCTTTATAACTTAATACTTCACCTTAGTATCGCGATTCGATGTAAAATATATCATACCGCAGATTAAATGGAAAATCCTAAAGGTAATGATTTGTTAGTACTATTTTAACGACTACCATCCCTATGGAATTGATGTCTGAATAAAAAAAGTTCTTAATACCCAGTTTAAATTCAAAACTATTTTCAGAGAATAAAATATATTCAAATAAACTTTACTTTAGTTTAGTATTAAACAATAAAAATATAATTATTATAAAAAAATAGGATCATCATTTCCTATAGAATGGTATTTTGATATCAATTACAAAGATTTGACATATCGAATTTTTTCCCTAATATTGGGTTCGATTACAAATAAAAGGAGGAGTTTTGTGAAGCTTAAAAGATTTGTTATAGCTGTTACTATTGGAACTGGAATTCTGGGATCTGTAATGTATTCATCGGCTTCAGCAGCAACATTAGAAACAAAAAAAGTTGAACTGGAAAATGTCTCTCAGGAGGGCAAAGATGCTAATGCAGCAGGAGGTATTGGGAACTTAGCTCAAAAAGCCTGGGTTTATGGGACTGAAGCAGCAAAGCATTATGGAGGAAAAGCTTTGAATATGTTTTTAGATAATGGAGGGTTAGGTATAGCTAAACCTTCAAACGAAGAGGTACAAGATATGGATGTTATCTTTGACAAAAAATAATCTATAAGAAAGGGGGATTATTATAGTCTCCCTTTTTTTAATAGAGGGGATTTTGATGAGAAAAAATAAAACTTTAATTATCGGTTTGTTGTTTATTTTATTATTTACTTTCATTGCACATTTCTTTTTAATTTTATCTACTGTATTACCCCCTAATCCGTTAGCTCTTGCGGTCAAACCTGTTTCTGATCGTTACACAAATACTTTATTCCAACAGAATTGGCACCTATTTGCGCCAGACCCTATTACAACTAATACAAATATATATATGGAGGTTGATACTGGAAAAGAGAGGGGAAAGAACGAGTGGATTGACATTTCAACCCCCTTAAAAGACCAAAATCACACTAAAATCGTAACCCCTTACAATCGAATTGTTAGAATTATAGATGGGCTTTCTTCTGATATTTTTGGGAATAATCAAGATGATGTCATTTTTCAATACGTTAAAAAAGCAAATGAAAATGATAAACAGGTAAAAGCTATAACAAAGGAAATAGAGAAGAGTCAAAAAATTGGCGAGGAAAATGTATATCGTTATGCAAGTTCGTATGCTAAATCTATATACAATCCTAAAACAATAAAAAGAATAAGAGTAAGAATAGATACAGTGAAACCGATTCCGTTTTCTCTACGAGATAACAATGATGATAAAGAAGAAAAATTTGAACAAAGCACTACATTTGAATGGAAAACGTTCAATAATAAAGTGGTTCCATTTTTTTAATGAGAGTGGAGGAACAATATTATGAATAACAGTATCACTAACAGAGTTATCGACTATTTTTCAAAAGAACGTTTTTATATTGGGGTAAGCTTGCTTCGCATCGTATTTGGTTTACTCATTTTATATTTTTATTTAATCCATTACAATCAAAGGCATTTCTTGTTTTCCGATTATGGTATTAATACATTTCATAATGTTATGAAACCAACTACATATTCATTGTATAATGTAACTTCATCCTTAAATTACTTTGATGCAGTATATCACGTTGGCATTATGTCAGCCATTCTATTTACTCTTGGTTTTAAAGGCCGGCTTATGGGAATCTTGAATTATGTTTTGTTCTATTCATTATATGTTCGTTTCTCATATATTGGAGACGGTGGCGACAATTTAATGATAATTACACTTTTTTATCTCTTGTTTGCAAATACTACAAAATATTTTTCTATAGATGCAGTGTTGCGAAAAAAAGAGACTTATGTATCTGACTGTAAGAAAACTATCGCTAATATTATTCAGTACTTTGTTGTTTTGTTTTGTGTTATGCAAGTTTGTATTGTATATGTTACGTCTGCTATTTATCAGATTATGGGTGAAACTTGGAATAATGGAACAGCCTTATACTATATATCACAAGTTAAAACGGTTGCGATGCCTTTTCTTGAGTCGTTAGTCACTCAACACATCTATTTAAGTGTTGTGATTTGTTATTCTAGTGTGTTATTAAAAATTGCTTTTCCTTTTCTAATTATAAACAAAAAAACAAGATGGCTTGCTGTCTTAATGGTTTGTTTACTGCATTTGGGTATTGCATTTGGAATGGGATTATATTCCTTTTCTATTGTCATGATCGCGATTGAGTTGGTGATTTTTACCGATAAGGAGTACAATCGCATATTCTCTACTTATCAGCAATTAAAACATAATCTTAATTGGCTGGTAAGGAAAAAATTAATGCGAAAATTTCAAGCCCACTGGAAAATGACTGTATACTATGATGCATGGTGCCCGTTATGTACCAAAACGAAAAAACGTATCGAGAGGGCGGACTGGCTCAATTTAATTGTTTTCGAGTCATTTCGTGATGGGACATCGTCTATTATTGATGAGGTGGATATAGAGGAATTAGAAAAGCGGATGCATGGAAAGACGTTGGAAAAAAGCATCGTCTCTGGTGCAGATACTTTTATCGAAATAAGCAAGCGGGTTATTCCGCTATGGGTATTGTATATGATATTGCTCTTAGCTAAGTTGTTTCATGTTAGCGATAGGATATATGATTTGATTGCCTCAAAAAGAAAAATAATTCCTCATGGGCAATGTAATCATGGGGCATGCGGCCTTAATCAGCAACAAAGAAAGGGGTAATAGTTTGTTCCTCATTGTTTTAATATTGATAGTAGCTGTTTTTATATTCGGTTTTTTTGGTTTAGCGGCATTTTTGAAAAGAAGGGATCGAAATAGAACGGTTGAGGATTTGACACGTTTTATGTTTTCTCATCCTGAACGCTTTTCGCTCACTATTATACAGAATGATCAAATCCTTTTAAATCATAATGGAAGTAAGATGTTTCCCTTAGCCAGCACAGTGAAAATCCTTTTTTTGCTAGCATTTGTGCATGAGGCCAGAAAAAATCAGATAAGTTTCAATGATACTGCCAGTATCATTGAAATAGATAAATTTTATATTCCGAATACTGACGGAGGAGCACACGATAATTGGAAGAGCAAAGAGAATATTGGTCAAACTGTGACGATGAAAGAAGTACTCATTGGTATGATGAGATACAGTTCAAATGCATGTACCGATTATATTTACTTAAGGGTCGGAAAAGACAATATCCAAAAAATAATTGATAAATATTTGCCTGATAATCACACACCTGTTTTTTCTATAAACTCATCAATGTTAGTCGCTCCTTATCTGAAAAAATATGAAAATAAAAAAACGAAAGAAATCTCTGGTTATATGAAAGAGATGAAGCAAAAATATTTCATGGATATTTCAGGGGAAACTTTCGATGCCCTTGTGCATGGTAAAGCTGCTCCGTTAATATCCTCACTTTCTTCTGCTAATCATATTGACATACAAAGGGAGTTCACGAGGAAACTTCCATCTTCATCCAGCGAAAACTACGCCAGATTAATGTACCGTCTGGGGACTGGGGACCTTTTAAGTGAAGTGGAAAAAGGAATATTAGATGAGATAACAGGGCCGCCGAACCCTCAAGCTGAAAACCGTATTTGGTATAAAGGAGGCTCTACCTTGTTTGTTATGACGTCGGCTATTTTTAAAGAAACTGCGTCAGATTCCATCTCATTGGCCTTTTTTATTGAGGACATGACTCGTTTAGATATGTTATGGATTGATCATGTTTACCAGTCATTTCTTCAAAAGATAACTAACGACCCCTTATTTCGAAAACAATTAATAGCTGATTTAAAGGGGAAATTATAATATTTATGAAGCTTTTTAATGGTTTCCGGTACCACGTCTGTCGGGGGTTCGAATCCCTCCGAGCGCGTCCAATAGAACAACAGGAAAGACAAGGGTTTGGCACTTTGCCGCTCTTGTCTTTTTTGTTTTATGTTAAAAATCTTTTCTCATCGGAACATAAATTTTCCTCCTGCCGGGCACTTTATGAAATGTGCGATATTGAATTTACAAGGAGGATGAAATTGGGTATTTTAAGCGGAAATCCGCAAGAGGAACCGATGCATTACGGTGAGGTTTTCAGCTTGTGGAGTTATGTAATGGCAGGCAATAAAATGGTCGGCAATTACCAGATGTTATTGCATCATGTCGGTGATGACGATTTGAAAAAGCTGCTTCATGAGGCCATTGAGAAGTGCCAGGATGAAATGAAACAAGTCAGCAACATCCTGAAGGAAAACGGTGTGGCGCTCCCGCCGGCTTCTCCTGAACCGCCGGCAGCGGATCTTAAAGATATTCCGACGGGGGCGCGGTTTCTCGATCCGGATGTGGCGGTCTCTGCGGCAGCGCAAAATGCTGCAGGCCTTATGGCATGCAGCAAAATTATGGGTGAGTCAATACGTGAGGATATTGCCATGATGTTTGGGCAATTCCATTTATCGAAAGCGGCAATGGGAGCAAAATACTTAAGGCTGCTAAAAAACAAAGGCTGGCTCATCCCGCCGCCGCTTCATCTTCACAACCATCAAGACGAAGCCTAATGGCAAGGGCATATACAGCTGTATGTGCCCTTATCTTATGATGAAGCCGTAAGACGCAGGCCGATGACGCCAGCGAGGATAAGGCAAAGAGAAATCACTTGTGAAAGCTGAAACCGCTCCTTAAACCAGACAAAGCCAACCGCCGAAACGCCAATGCTGCCAATGCCGGTCCAGACGGCATAAGCGACTCCGGCAGGCAGGATCAGCATCGCTTGTGAAAGGCAGTAAAAGGATAAGCCAAATCCAACAGTCATCACAATAATCGGCCATTTTTTTCTTGTTCCGTCTACATATTTCATGGCAACGGCAGCTATAATTTCTTCTATGCCGGCAATCACTAATAAAAACCATGCCATTACGAGTCACCTCCCGACTGCGTTTTGCTTTCTTTCGTGAATAGCTTCATTCCTAAAATGCCGGCCAGCAATAAAGCTAAAAAGAACATTTGGGCTGCTGAGAAGGATTCGCCCAAAACAATTCCGGTGATATATGTTCCGACGGTTCCGATTCCGACAAATACAGTGTACGCCGCGGCCATCGGGATTTTTTGGTAAGATCGGATTAACAGGATAAAGCTGACCGCGATCAAAATAAAAATAATGATCCAATCCAAAAGCGAATCGGCATGTTTGAGGGAAGAGGCCCAAACAACTTCTAAAAGCCCTGCAATGAAAACAAGCACCCAATTCAAATGAAACACCTCTCTATTTTTATGAATGAACGTCAGTCATCTTTGAGGCGTTAAAAAATGAGCGGTTTTACCCAGTCATTTTTTACGCTGCAGCTAAGCTTCGTTTTAAGAAAGTAAAGATTTCTTTTTTATACACTTCAACATTTTCATCTTGTTCAAACCCGATATAGAATCGTTCTGCTGTGTTCTCGACCAAGTTAATAATCGTTTTGGCCGTCCATTTTGCATTGATTTCTTCAGTTACCTCGCGGCTTTCAATCGCCTTATGAATGATTTTTTCGAGCCAGAAATAATAAGGCTGATAGATCGTCTCCCATTTTTCCATGGAGTGGTCGATCGCAAGCCCGGAGTAACAGAGGATGATAATATCCTTATGGCGTTCTGTAATGAGAAATGTTTCATCAATCAATATGTCTAAAACAGTCCAAAAATCCTCGTCTCCATGCAGCCTTCCTTTGATTTGATCCAGCGTAAGGGTGAGAAGATTTTCTGCAATTGCCGGAATGAGGGCGTTTTTAGATGAGAAGTACAAATAGAACGTTCCTTGTGCAGTGCCGGCCTTTTTGACAATATCAGAAATAGAGGCTTTGTCGAGACCTTTTTCAGATATAACGTCAATGGCAGCGTGCAGAATTTTTTCATATTTGCCCGAAGTTTGTTTTGGCATAAGGAATACCTCCTGTAATGACTGACTATCATTCATTTTATCTCGGGTATGTGCGTTTGTAAAGAATAAAGAAGCAAGAAAACCTCTTGCTTCTTTATTTATCATAATCAATAGCGGCTTTCGGGAGCCCGGTATACTTTGCCCAGTAGTAAATCGCAAGTGAGCCGATGGCGACCAAAATAAGGTCGACGGGATTGCTGATGATGCCTAAACCATGTCCGAAAGAACCGATGTAGGAAAAGACCAGCATCATGATATAAAACCCGATAAGCCACCACGCTGATTTCAGCTGCTGGGCCAGACTGACATCTTCTTGAGGCGCATATTTGCTGAAACAGAGATAGACCAAAAACATGATGAGCTGTGAACCGAGCAGCCAGGAAACGGTCGTCCATCCTGACCAGTAAACGATAAACGCCGTGAAAATAAAGGAAAGCGGCCCGATAATACCCATCCCTTTTAAATAAAACGGCCTGTTTAAATCCTTCGCATTGACCCTCAGCGCTGCTGAACAAATGGGTGCAATCGCATAAGAAAGGATGAGCGCTACAGAACAGACATTGACGAGTGCGTTCCACGAAGGGAAGGGGAGCGTCCAGAAAATGGACAAGGCAAATGAAAGCCAGAGTGAAGCACGGGGGGTTCCCGTTTCTTTATTGACCTTTGAAAATATGCCAAATAATGTGCCGTTCCGCGCCCAGGCGTAGACGAGGCGAGATGTCGTATTCATAAAAATATTCCCGTTTCCTCCCGGAGACAGAATGGCGTCTAAAATGACAAGCGTTGCAAGCCAGCCTAAACCGAGCATGACCGCAATATCTTTAAACGGCAATGAGAACTCCCGTCCGATTGCGGGCCAGCCATTTTTAAGCGTTTCTGTCGGAATTGCACCAATAAAGGTGACTTGCAAAACAGTGTAAATGATGGTGGAAACAATGATGCAAACGATTAAAGCGATCGGGATGTTGCGTTTTGGATTTCGCACTTCGCCTGCAACAGCCACAATCGGGTGCAGGCCAAGATACGCAAACATTACGCCGCCTGTCGATATCGCAGCCTGAATACCTGTAAAACCGAACGGCGCAAATCCTTCAACAGATAAATTCTGCGGGTTAAAATGAAAGATCAGCACGATAATGATGGTAATCGGTACAATATATTTAAAAATCGATATGATGAAATTTGCCTTAGCGAATGTTTTGACGCTCCAATAATTCAGCAGGAAAAACAAGCATAGCAAGGCAAACTGTAAGAGCCAGCCGGCAATGGTCGGTGAATCAGAGCCTTCTTTGGTCAGGCCGGGAAACCAGTAGGCCACGTATTGCCGGACTGCCGTGACTTCAATCGAAATCAGGCTTGTGTAAGCGACGATTGTGACAAATGAAATTAAATAGCCGACAAGGTGGCCATGTGAATAAACGGGGTATCGAATGATGCCTCCGGTACGGGGCAGGGCGGCTCCAAGCTCCGCGTACACGAGCCCGATTAACAGAATGATGGCTCCGCCGATGATCCAGGAAAAAGCGCCGGAGGGTCCCGCTTTAGATGCGACATTACTGACAGCGAACAGCCACGCTGATCCAAAGATGGCTCCCATCCCAATCAGAATCAGATCAAACAGCGACATTGATTTTTGAAAATTTCCTTGTTTAGACATCCGCTTCCTCCTTAGCAACCAGCCTTATATTCCTTACAATGCCCAATATGCAACAGAGAATACCGCTCTAATAAAAAACAGATGCAGCCTGCGCTGCATCTGTTTTTTATTCATGAATCGTATCGAAGTGTTTCACCGTTATATTTTTAAATAAGGCTGTGCCGCCTTCAGAATAAAGGGTAATGCCTTTATCTTCGGGTTTTGGAAACACTTGATTTGAAAAAACGGTTTTCCCGTCGCCGACAAATACTTCTATCGTTGTTTTATCGGCGAGAATTTTCAAATGGGCCTTCTGTTTGCTTACATCGAAGGGAGCCTTGCTTTCAACATAGGTGTTGCTTTTGTCAGGCTGATTTGTAGCCGCTCTGTTGACATATGCATAGCCGTCTTCGGCGAAAATGCCGACATCAATATGGCGTTTTTGGTCTTTCGATTCTCTCAGTCTGACGCCTGCGTTCTCTAGCTCTGACCAAGAAAGATCCATATCAAGCTGGTACGTATCACCAGTGATCGACAGTGTTTTTGATCCGCTCACATCTTGATCCTCTACTTTGTCAGTTGAAACGGTCAGCTGCTCCAAAGCTTCGGTCGGCTGTGAGACGAGGCTGTATGTGCCGTCCTGCTCCTGCAGCCGGAGTTCGCGTATGACAGAATCTGTGCCGTTAAAGCCGTTCTTCATTGTCGGTGTGTTGTTGGCGTAATCCCAATTGTTCATCCAGGCAAGTGCATACCGCTTTTCTAATGGATCTGTGCTTTTGCCGTCTTCGAACGTCACGCCGCCGTACCAGTCAAAGCCGTAGTCAAGCCATTGGGCTTCGGTTTGATCCGCTGTAAATTCTTTTCCGTCAAAGCTTCCGGTCCAGTAGGCGTACGTATTTGGTTTGCCCCACGGTTTGCCGTTCGCGCTCGCGCCGAGAACCCATTTAGTCGTTCCATCGCTTGCCCGCATCATGTAGAGGTCAGGACATTCCACAATTCCCGCCTGCTCCGTTAAGAATCCGCTTGTGTAATGCCAGTCCTTTAGATTATCGGATTCATAAAAGCCGATTTTTGTTCCTTCAGCCATGGCTATGACCCATTTGTTATTCTGGTCATCCCATATGACTTTCGGGTCTCTGAAATCGTCTGTGCCGGGATTAGGCATAACGGGATTATCACTATAGGACTTAAATGATTTTCCTTTGTCTGTGCTGTACCACAAATGTTGCTCCTGTTTTTTATCTTTGGCTGAAGGCTGGGTCACGATTGCGACGAGCGCGTTTCTCCCGAATCCGGCTGTGTTTTCTTTATCGAGCACGACAGAACCGGTCCAAATGTCCCCGTCTGGGTTTGTGTATTTCGGGATCGCCACGCCTTCATCGGTCCAGTGCACCAAGTCCTCTGATACGGCATGGCGCCATTCTGTGCCGTTCCCGTTTGGGTAATCCCGGTTATAAAGGTAGAAATAATGATACTTGCCCTCAAAATAGACCGGTTTTTGGGGATCATTTTTCCATTTATCCGGCGTCGTAAAATGATAGGCCGCCCGGTAGTCCGGCTTCTGTGTTGATTTTGTTTTGTTGACAGGTTCTTCGTTTGGCAATAGGTTGATAAACAGCAATATTCCTAAAAAGCTCAGGATTACTGTTAGCCATTTGCCTGTTTTTTTATAGTTCATCTGGGATTCACCTTTATGATGTTGATAAGAAATAAAAGAAAATGCCAATAAGATATCGGCATTTTCTTTTGCGTCTTTATTTGTTAACTGTTAATTGCCCTTGTTCAAGGATGCTGTCTTTTACAACAGATGTTTTCTTGCCTTTGATGTTTAATAGGAAGCTTGGCGCAAACGTTGCTTTTTTGTCTGCAAAGAAGCCTCTGTTTGTCATGTAGCTTGTAATGACGACATTGTTTCCTTTAGCTTGAGGCACAGCGAAGTGTGAATAAGTAAAGGTCACATCGTTAGGATCAAGATCCATTTTTAACACAAGGCCTGTTTTGTTCAGCGGCTTGTATGGGCCGGTTAAGGAATTAGAAACATAACCGAGCATGTAAATGTCATTAGATGTAATGCCGTCAATTGTCATTTTTGATCCGCGGGAGTCAGTGAATAGGTACCATTTTCCATTCATTTTAAAGACATTCGCGCGTTCAATTTCATCTGTAACTGTGTTAGATGCAAGCAGTGGTTTCATCACTTTTTTCAGTGTGTAGTCATCGTTTAGCTCGATCATGCCGAGTGCGCCGTTCGCTAATTCAGCCGTGCGTTTTTTATCGCTTTGCAGAAGCTTTTTGCTTTCTTGACGGAAGAATGATGTGCTTTTGCCGTAGTATGCTTTATTAAATAAAGATTCTTCGCCTTGGTAGCCGTTTTCAGTACCAGTGTTCGCTTCAAATACTAAGTATTTGCGGCCTTTATCTTCTACGTAGTGAGGATCTCTCAGCGTGTGGTTATCGCCGGAGCTGTAGTTGCCTTCATCGATGAACTGCTGTACATTTTGATACGTTTTGCCGTCACCATCAAAGATTGATTTATAATCCTCTACACCGTCGATGTTCAGAGAGCTGTCTGACGTTGATACGTTAACCTGTGCCGTTGTCAGGGTTTGTTTGCCGTAATGTTTACCGGAGAAATCAGTGTAGAACAAACGAATGTGACCGTCAGATGTGAATGTCGCTGAACCTGACCATTCTTGTGTTTGGTCTTTCAGGATAGAATCATTTGCATCGAATTTGTCGCTGTCTTTAAAGACGCGGCCCGCGTTTTTCCAGCTGTCGATAGACGTTTCGCCGACTTTTTGATAGAACATGTAAATGGATGTGTCATCCGCATTTTTAGGGTCTCCGGCTAATGCAAAGACGATGTGGTAGCCGTGATAGTTTGCGACTGTGCCGTCAGCGTTTTGCAATGGCCAGCTGTCCCAAACGTCCAGGCCTTTTGCAGAAGAGATATTTTTAATTGTGGATGGATCGAATTCAGGCACTTGATATTTTTCATTTTTTTGCTGTTCAGGGATTTTCAGCATATCATGGCGTGTAATATGGGTAATGCCGTACGTTTCCTTATGCGGTTTATGGTTCGTTTCTTTCGCAAACGCTTGAGTCGCGCCTCCTGCCAGCAGTGCAGTTGTAAAGGTTAATGCTGTCGCTTGTTTTGCAAACTTTTTGATGTTCATCGTTCATGTCTCCTTTTTTATGTACTGTGTTAGCGGTTTGCTTCTCCCGGCCCTCCTGTTTGAAGATGGCAAGTCAGTTACGCACAATAAAAAAAGACCTAAAATATGTAAGGGGTGACGCCAAAGAATATACTTTGCCCTTTACACATTTTAGGTCTTGCCTGCTTTATCAGTAACAAACCTGCGTGATTTACTTTTCGACATCATTCTATTAAACTCTCGTTTAGATTACAACGGGTCTATTTTCCTCTTTTGTTTGATAGAAAATGAAAAAAGACCTTCGCGGATATGAGTCGAATAGACTAATGGGTGTTACGGAAAGTCAGGGGGATTCTCTATAACAATGTGGTGAAAGCTCTTTTCTTTTCTGGGAGATCGGCTGTTTTAGAGACTGGTCGCACGGGTCAGATGTCAAAGGGTCTTTTCGCAACCGTTGAATTCGGGGGCTTCGACTTCAGGGTTTGCGGAAGCGATTGTGAAACGGATTCAGGATACAGGCCATTATCACTCTTTCTCTCATATTTTTCAAATTTTTGAAACATAGAAGGGTAAATATCGTAGGTATTAAGGGAGGTGTAAAAATGAAGCAAGAAAAAAGGAAACATCTTGGCACATTATTCTCTGTGTTGGCGGAAAAACAACAGTTCAACGGGACGGTTCTGGCTGCGGAGGATGGCGATATTTTATATCATCACTCTTTCGGTTATGCGGAACTGGCGGAAAAAAGCCCTTTGCAAACCAGCTCTTTGTTTGAGTTAGCGTCTCTGTCAAAGCCTTTTACAGCTTTAGGGATCATATTGCTCGAGGAGAAAGGAATTCTTGGATATGAAGACAAAGTCGAGCGCTGGCTGCCGGGTTTTCCATATCAGGGCGTCACGATTCGACATTTATTGAACCATACGTCAGGGCTGCCTGATTATTTTGAATGGTTTCTTGCCAATTGGGACAAACACAAGATTGCGGTGAATCAGGATATTGTGGATATGCTGATGAATGAGGGGCTGCCTGGTTATTTTGAGCCGAACGAAGGCTGGCAGTACAGCAATACGGGGTATGTGCTGTTGGCGGTTATCATGGAAAAAGCCTCCGGCATGAGCTATTCGGATTTTATGAAAACACATATTTTTTCACCGGTCGGCATGAATGAAACGAAAGTGCATAATAGGAGGCTTCGGCCTGAGCACATGGATCATTATGCATATGGATACGTGTATGATGTACATTCCGAAACGTACGTCCTTCCTGATGATCTGGAAGAAACGAACTATGTTGTGTACCTCGATGGCATACAGGGAGACGGTACGGTGAACTCTGTCACAAGCGATTTGTTTCGATTTGATCAGGCTCTATATCAGGACGATTTAATTAGTAACACTTCTAAGGAGGCCGCATTTTCTCCGGTGCGGCTGAACAATGGTGAAACGTTCGATTACGGCTTTGGCTGGGTGCTGCAACACAGTCCTGAAAAAGGGAAGATTGTCAGCCACAGCGGTGGGTGGCCAGGTTATTTGACGATGATGATCCGGTATATAGATCTGCGTAAAACGCTGATCTATTTGAGTAACAAGGAAGAGGATGCGGAATATGAACAAGCGATTCTGAAGGCGGCGGAACATATTTTATTTGGCCAGCCGTATGAGATCCCGGAACGTCCTGCTGATAAAAAGAAAAAAGAAGTTGATCCGGCGATATACAGCCGCTATGTTGGCAGCTACTCGTTTCAGGATGGGACGGCTGCACGGGTGACAGCCGAGAATGAAAAGCTTTATTTGCAGATCATAGGACAGATGAGGCTTGAATTATTTCCTTCCTCGGAAACCCGTTTCTTTTTGCGGTCATTGTCTGTTGAAATCGAATTTTTGTTAGGCGATGATGTTGCGAAAAGCTTTATCCTCTATGAAGATGGCACAGAAGAAGTAGTAGTCCGTACGAATTAGAAAGAGAAAGGAATGAACGTGATGATCGGAATATTAGCCGGAATGGGGCCGAAATCAACCTCGCCGTTTATTGATAAGGTGATTGATTACTGTCAGAAGCTGTATGGGGCTTCAAATGATATCGACTTTCCACACATGATGATTTATTCGTGCCCGACCCCATTCTATGCAGATCGTCCCATCGATCATGACGGGATGAAAAGAGCGATTATCGATGGCGCGGTAAAGCTTGAAAAGACAGGCGTTGATTTTATCGCTCTTCCTTGTAATACGGCACATGTGTATTATGAAGAGATTCAGCAGGCGTTGGCGGTTCCTTTGTTACATATCATAAAGGAAACGGTAAAGGAAATTCCGCATACTGCAAAAAAAGCGGCTGTTTTAGGAACAGATTCAACCATCCAATCGGGCATCTACCAAAAAGGGCTGAAGGCAAACGGGCAAGAAGTTGTTCACAAGGATCATTGGCAGCAGGCTGTGAATCAGCTCATCGCCGCTATCAAACAGCCGAACAATATGATGCATACACATGCATTGTGGCAGAAGCTATATACCGAAATCAGCCAGCATGCAGACATCATCATTTCAGCCTGCACGGATTTAAATGCGGTGTTAGATCATGTTCAAAGCGAGATTCCGATTATAGATTCCTCTGAGTGTCTGGCGAAAAGCACTGTCAGCATATATCTTGCCAATCAAAGCTAGCTTCAAACAAGGACTGTCTTCAACCAGTCCTTTTTTTATGTTCCTATTGTTTGACAGTTGTAAGAAACAGTGTTAAATTTAACATGTAAATAGTTACATGATTTTCTGGATGTGAGGTGGTGCTCATGAAGAAGCCGATTTTAACATTATTCGCCTCTTTAGAAATCAAGGTAGAGCCGCCTATCACCATTGGTGAGACAGGCCTGGGAATGAGACGATGGATTCCGATTCGTTCGGGAACAATAACAGGGAAAGTAAAAGGGCGTATTTTGCCGGGCGGTGCCGATTCACAAATCATTCGCGCTGACGGCAGAACAGATTTATCTGCCAGGTATGCCATCGAAACAGCCGATCATGAACTGATTTACATTGAAAACAATGGAATACGGCAAGTCAGCGAGCCGTTTCGAAAACAAGCCGCAGCCGGGGACATCATTGATCCGGCACATGTTTATTTCCGTACGGTGCCGACATTTGAAACAGGTAGTGAAGCTTATCAATGGCTGCATGACCGCTTGTTTATCGGTTCCGCAGAAAGAACCCCTGATTGCGTTCGACTAGACATTTATGAAGTACAGTAAAGACTAAGGAGAGTGTGAAAGATGGAAGACTTTATCGGAAGCCACATGATTTATACTTATGAAAACGGATGGGAATACGAGATCTATATAAAAAACGATCATACCATCGATTATAGAATTCATAGCGGAATGGTTGCCGGACGCTGGGTTCGGGATCAGGAAGTCAATATTGTTAAACTGACAGAAGGCGTATATAAAGTGTCTTGGACAGAACCGACAGGCACAGATGTTTCATTAAATTTTATGCCGAATGAAAAACGCATGCACGGCATTATTTTCTTCCCGAAATGGGTGCATGAACACCCTGAAATTACGGTCTGCTATCAAAATGACCACATTGATCTTATGAAAGAATCCCGCGAAAAATATGAAACGTATCCGAAATACGTTGTACCTGAATTTGCGGAGATTACATTTCTGAAAAATGAGGGAGCCGACAATGAAGAAGTGATTTCGAAAGCTCCTTATGAAGGAATGACAGACGATATTCGCGCCGGAAAATTGTAAAAAACAAAAACCCGGGAAAGAGAGAAATTACTTCTCTTTTCCGGGTTTTCTTTTTGCTGCGTATGCCGGAACCATTACAATTCCCGTAAAAAACAGTATGATTCCAGTCCAGCGGAAGGGATCGTAATAGGCTGTGCCCCCGCAATAATACGACTGCCGACGAAATGATGATGCAAGCTGCCACAACGATGACAGCACCAATGTACCCTGTTTTCCCCATGTTTATTCTCCTTTTGGAAGGAATAGTTTTTGCCTTTTATCAGATTCAGGATCGTTTTCAATCGTAATCTCTGAATCTAAAATCAGCGTCTTTCTTGTTTCTTCATGATACGCCGGCCATTTTACATCCTCAGTGCTTGGGTTTCCTGTTTTGGCGAACGTGATCCATGCTGATTGTATGGTGTGAGAAAGTTGTTTCACCTCATCCGTAATCTCCGCTTTTGCCATTTGTTCTAAGCCGCCCAGATTTCCGAAAACAAAAGGAAGCTCTAATGCGTGAAACGCTTTATTGTACGGCGGCTTATTCGAGTGCCAGTCGAATCGGTACATCCAGACAGGCGCGAAATGGGACTGGGCGGCGGCATAGGCGACGGCCGGGCGCCAAAATAATAAATCAGTCATCATATGGATTTGGCTTTCAAGCGAACGCGGATACAGATCGGCGGCTTTCTCCGCCAGCGGCTGTCCTAATAAGTACTCGAGCGCGGCATCAAACGTTTCCTGAGAATGAACATCTGAATCCGGGGTGAAAAATAAATATCCTTCATCGCGATTTGTTCCGATTAACAGTGGAATGCCGGCCGCAGCACCTTCTGCGATCGCTTTTTCTGGTTCAGCAGGCAGCGTTTTCGGATCAAGGGCGGGCTGGAAGAACAGCTGAAAGATACTTTCATTTTCTGCTTTCCGAAGCTGATCGGCCGCTTTAAGCAAATCTTCCGCCGATAGCGTATGCAATCTGTCCAATTGACTCTCATCAATCTCAAGGACCTGTAAAAAGGCTGCCGCGGTGCTTGCCGCTTTCTCTTTCGTCATCGTTCGGGAAGCGCCGCTTTCCATAATCGCTTTCTGGAACAGGCCTTTTGCCGCAGGCATAGCGAGCAGCGCGGCAATGCTCATGCCGCCTGCGGATTCTCCAAATACCGTTACGTTCTCCGGATCACCGCCAAACGCTGAGATATTGTCTCGCACCCATTTCAGCGCGGTGGCTTGGTCCAAAAGCCCGAGGTTATCGGAATACGCCTCATCAAACGAAGACAAATGTAAAAATCCAAACGGCCCCAGCCGGTAATTCAATGTAACGACAATGACGTCTCCCTGCGCCGCAAGGCTTGATCCATCGTATAATGGCTCACTGCCCGCTCCGAGATAAAAAGCGCCGCCGTGAATCCACACCATGACAGGCAGGTTTTGATTCTCAGTGTCAGGCGCGAATACATTGAGATACAGACAATCCTCAGACTGGCGGGGAGGCTCAGCATACGAAAGTGACATTAAATCCGGCGGCTGCGGGCAAATCGGGCCGTACGCTGTTGTGTCCAATTCGTCCTTCCACGCATCCGGGGGCTCCGGTGCTTTAAAACGCAACTGTCCGACAGGCTGCTTGGCATAGGGGATGCCTCTCCATATATGTACGCCGTTTTCTGTTGTGCCTTTTACTTTCCCGTATGAAGTTGTTACTGTTGTATGTGACATCGCTCTCTCTCCCTTTTTACCCCATTATAAACAGATTTACCCTGATCATGCGAACGTCAGCCCTTAGCCGATATTCATCTTCCCATCGTTTTGAAAAAGGATTTGACTTCCTGCACGGTCAAGCCGATTTCTCTTGCTTCCTCCATCAGCGTTTTCCATTCCTCTATATTGGATTCCGTCAGTTTACGATTTCGGTAGGAAGCGGTTTCAGGCTGTTCTTTCTTTAGTATGTTCGTAAAAGTGAACAGTTCTTCCTTTTCCATTCCGGCTTGTACGGCTTGCACAAGATGCACGCGCCATTCTTCTTCACCGCCGCTGATTTTCTCGTACATCATCGTTTCCGCGTCGAACAATTCTGTTAATTCCACCTCCAGCGTGACGGAAATTTTCTTTAAAAATTGAACGGACGGATTCGTATGAACGCCTCTTTCAATCTTGCTTAAATAGGATTTAGATACACCTGACTCAACGGCCAGCTGATTTATAGAATAGCCTTTTCTTTTGCGGTACAAACGGATAATTCTTCCAATCATAATTAAAATTCTCCTCTATTCCTGTCGTTATTTCGTTCATTATAAGGAATTGTTCGTTCTTTATAAAATTTAAAATAATAAGGGAAGTGCAGTAAATAAGAGGAAAATCATGAATTTGTTCTCTAAAGAGAACTTATTGGCTTATTTTGCAATTTTTAAATAATATCTTTTTCTTTTATAATCCAATCATTAACAGAAAGGGGCGCGGGAAGCCAGCCGAAGGCTATGAATACATGAATGAGAATATGAGTTTTAAAGAATTATATGCGATTGTCAGACACAGATTCGTGCTGATCCTGCTCATCACAATCGGCGTCACCCTTATGACGGGTTTTATGCAATTTAAGGTCGTTTCACCGACCTATCAGGCGTCGACGCAAGTGCTGATTCATGAATCAGATGGTGAAAAAAACTCGAATCTCAGTGACATCCAGCGAAATCTTCAGTACAGCAACACGTTCCAAGCGATCATGAAAAGCACGGCCTTGATGGAAGAGGTCAAGGAGGAATTGCATCTTTCTGAATCGGCTTCCTCGCTGAAAGGAAAAGTGATAACCAGCAGTGAAAATGAATCAGAAATTATCACCGTTGCCGTCCGGGACCACGATCCGGCGGAAGCGGCTGAGATTGCGAACACGTTAGTGAACAAGTTTGAAAAAGAAGTAGATAAAAGATTGAACATACAAGGCGTACATATTTTATCAGAGGCAAAGGCTTCTGAAAGCCCAATGATAAAGCCGGCCCGGCTGCGAAATATGGTCATGGCTTTTGGCGCTGCTGTCATGGGCGGCATTACACTGGCATTTTTTCTGCATTTTCTCGATGATACGTGCAAAAGCGCACGGCAGCTCAGCGAGAGAACCGGATTGCCATGCTTAGGCTCCGTCCCTGATGTCCAAAAAGGGCGGAATCGCGGGATAAAACACTTCGGGGAGTGAAGCGAGTGATCTTTAGAAAAAAGAAAGCAAGGCGTGGTTTGGCTCAAATATCCGTTTTACACAATAAATCAATTGTTGCGGAACAATATCGCACCATTCGGACAAACATTGAGTTTTCATCCGTTCAGACCAACTTGCGGTCTATCCTCGTCACCTCCTCTGTGCCTGGAGAAGGTAAATCGTTCAGTGCGGCGAATCTTGCGGCTGTCTTTGCGCAGCAGCAGGAAAAGAAAGTGCTGCTGGTGGATGCCGATTTAAGAAAGCCGACCATCAATCAGACGTTTCAGGTTGGGAATGTAACCGGGCTGACAAATGTGCTGGTCGGTAATGCTTCACTCAGTGAGACGGTGCAAAAGACGCCGATCGATAACTTATATGTGCTGACAAGCGGACCGACCCCGCCGAATCCGGCTGAACTGCTGTCTTCAAAAGCGATGGGAGATTTAATATCTGAGATCTATAAACAATACAGCCTTGTCATCTTTGATTCTCCTCCGCTTTTGGCTGTTGCGGATGCTCAGATTTTAGCAAACCAGACAGACGGCAGCGTGCTCGTCGTTTTAAGCGGAAAAACAAAAACCGATACCATCCTAAAAGCGAAGGATGCACTGGAACAATCCAACGCAAAGCTGTTAGGCGCTCTTTTAAACAAAAAGAAAATGAAAAAATCGGAACACTATTCCTACTAAATAGATGGTAAAGGTGATGTCTCCTGACCTGTATCAATGGAGGCACTCGGCTCTGCTGTGGGCAGCTGGTGTTGCTGCCTTAGATGCTGGTCGTCACTGGCGGGGCGTGAGGATGGGTTAAATGCCCACTTATTTGATATATACATAGGACGTGTTGTCGGTTTAGCTGCTGCCGATGTTTTGGAGGACGAAAGCCGCCGCAGCTAAACCGATAAAAGAATTAGGGGGGAAAAGGTTGAGTTACCGGAGAAGACTGTCAATGATTATTGCGCTGGACACTTATCTCGTTTTAAATTCAGTTATTGCAGGATATCAATTTTTAAAAGATTCCTATCAATTTTATGACTCCGGAGCATTATTGCTTACCGCTGTCAGCTTGCTCCTCAGCTATCATGTATGTGCTTTTCTGTTCCATCAGTATAAACAGGTGTGGACATACACCGGAATCGGCGAGCTGATCGTCCTGCTTAAGGGCATCACGCTTTCGGCCGCTGTGACCGGCTTCATTCAGTATGCTGTGTATCATACGATGTTCTTCCGTCTGTTAATCGCGTGCTGGGTGCTGCAGCTTTTGTCCATCGGAGGAACCCGTGTTTTGTCGAGAGTGTTAAAAGAAAGCATCAGAAAAAACCGCAGCGCCTCATCCCGCGCGCTGATTATCGGGGCGGGCTCAGGCGGGACTCTGATGGTCAGACAGCTGCTTTCAAAAGATGATCCTGACATCACGCCTGTCGCTTTTATTGATGATGACCAGACAAAACATAAATTAGAAATGATGGGGCTGCCCGTGATCGGCGGAAAAGAAAGTATCATGCCTGCGGTGCAAAAGCTCAAAATTAACTATATTATTATTGCGATTCCTTCACTCCACACCCATGAGCTTCAGGTTTTATATAAAGAATGTGTGCGGACTGGAGTCAACATCAAAATTATGCCTCACTTTGATGAAATGCTGCTCGGCACACGAACTGCCGGGCAAATCAGAGATGTAAAAGCTGAGGATTTGCTTGGCAGAAAGCCGGTAACCCTCGACACAAGCGAAATTTCGAACCGCATCAAAGGAAAAACAGTTCTCGTCACGGGAGCGGGCGGATCAATCGGCTCGGAAATCTGCCGGCAGATCAGCGCGTTTCAGCCTAAAGAAATCATTCTGCTCGGCCATGGAGAAAACAGCATTCATTCGATTTATACAGAGCTGAACGGGCGATTCGGCAAACACATTGTGTTCCATACGGAAATTGCGGATGTGCAGGATCGCGATAAAATGTTTACCTTGATGAAAAAGTACGAGCCGCACGTGGTCTACCATGCAGCTGCCCATAAACATGTGCCTTTAATGGAGCACAATCCCGAAGAGGCTGTCAAAAACAACATCATCGGAACAAAAAATGTCGCGGAAGCAGCCGATATGTCGGGGACAGAGACGTTTGTGCTGATTTCATCGGACAAAGCGGTGAACCCGGCCAATATAATGGGGGCGACAAAACGATTCGCCGAGATGATTATTATGAATCTTGGTAAAATGAGCAGAACCAAATTTGTCGCTGTCCGCTTCGGCAATGTACTCGGGAGCCGCGGCAGCGTCATTCCGATTTTTAAAAAGCAGATTGAAAAAGGCGGACCGGTGACGGTCACACACCCGGCGATGACCCGCTATTTCATGACGATTCCCGAGGCCTCAAGGCTTGTCATTCAGGCCGGGGCACTTGCGAAAGGGCGCCAGATTTTCGTTCTCGACATGGGAGAGCCCGTAAAGATTGTGGACCTTGCCAAAAATCTCATTCATCTGTCCGGCTATACGACTGAGCAGATTCCAATCGAATTCACAGGCATTCGTCCCGGTGAAAAAATGTATGAGGAATTGCTGAACCAAAATGAAGTACACACTGAACAAATCTTTCCGAAAATTCATATCGGCAAAGCGGTTGACGGCGATTGGCCAGTGCTGATGCGCTTTATCGAGGATTTTCATGAGATGCCGGAAGACGATCTGAGAGCGAGGCTGTTTGCGGCGATTGATACATCAGACAAAATGACGGCTGCCAGTGTTCAATAGGGGGAGTGAAGATGACGAAAAAGATCTTGTTTTGTGCGACTGTTGATTATCATTTTAAGGCCTTTCATCTTCCTTACTTTAAATGGTTTAAACGAATGGGCTGGGAGGTTCATGTCGCGGCGAGCGGACAAACCAAACTGCCGTATGTGGACGAGAAATATTCCATTGCGATTCGCAGGTCACCCTTTCATCCTCAGAATCTGGCCGTTTACAGACAGCTGAAGGAAGTGATTGACACCAATCAATACGACATTGTCCATTGCCATACGCCGGTTGGCGGCGTGCTTGCCAGACTAGCGGCGAGGCAAGCGAGGCGGCATGGAACAAAGGTGCTGTACACCGCGCACGGATTTCACTTCTGCAGCGGAGCGCCGGTCAAAAATTGGCTTCTTTACTATCCGGTTGAGAAATGGCTCTCGGCCTATACGGACTGTCTGATTACGATCAATGAAGAGGATTACATACGGGCGAAAGGACTTCAAAGGCCGGGCGGCATGACGCGGAAAATTCACGGCATCGGGGTGAATACAGAGCGGTTTCGGCCTGTCAGCCTGCAAGAGAAGCAAAGCCTCAGAGAAAAACACGGATTCAGCGAAGACGATTTTATATTGGTTTATCCGGCTGAGCTTAATTTCAACAAAAATCAGAAGCTGTTAATTGAAGCCGCGGCCTTGCTGAAAGAAAAAATACCGTCGCTTCGCCTTGTTTTTGCCGGAGAAGGGGCGATGGAACAAACGTATCGAACGTTAGCTGAAAAGCTTGGCGCTTCCGGCAATGTCTGCTTTTACGGCTTTTGCCGAGACATTCACGAGCTGATTCAGCTTGCAGATGTATCTGTGGCATCCAGCATGAGAGAAGGCCTCGGCATGAATGTGCTTGAGGGGATGGCCGCGGAAAAACCGGCGATTGCCACGGATAACCGCGGGCACCGGGAAATCATCCGGGACGGAGAAAACGGTTTTCTGATCAAAGTCGGTGATAGTGCCGCGTTTGCCCGCCGGATCGAACAGCTTTACCGTAAACCGGAACTCTGCATAAATTTGGGGCAGGAAGGCCGAAAAACAGCCTTGCGCTTTTCGGAGGCGCGCACGGTAGAAGAAATGGCAGATATTTATTCCGCGTACATGGATATGGATACAAAGGAGAAAAGCGTATGAACTCAGGACCGAAAGTTTCTGTCATTATGGGCATTTATAATTGTGAACGCACTTTGGCGGAAAGTATTGAATCCATACTCAGCCAATCTTATAAAAATTGGGAGCTGATTATGTGCGATGATGCGTCAACAGACGGCACGCTCCGCATCGCGAAGCAGTATGCCGCTCATTACAGCGACCGCATCAAGGTGATTCAAAACAAAACAAACAAGCGGCTTGCCGCTTCATTAAATCATTGTCTTTCAAATGCCACAGGCGAGTATATCGCCCGCCAGGACGGAGACGATCTTTCGTTTCCGCGCCGTCTGGAAAAGCAGGTCGCATTTTTAGAAAAGCACCGCCACTATCAGGTGGTTGGCACCGGCATGCTTGTATTTGATGAATGTGGCGTAAGGGGCACACGCATCCTGCCTTCTGTTCCGGAGCCGGGCATCATGGCAAAAGGGACCCCGTTTTGCCACGGAACGATTATGATGAGAGCGAGCG
Source organism: Bacillus vallismortis (assembly GCF_040784915.1). Taxonomy (GTDB): domain Bacteria; phylum Bacillota; class Bacilli; order Bacillales; family Bacillaceae; genus Bacillus; species Bacillus subtilis_G. Next base: position 3,552,138 of record NZ_CP160797.1, on the reverse strand, counting down.
CCTACCGCACGCTGAAAGGCTACCGTTCGGTGCGGCGGACGAGACGGATGGAGGATATTGATTTATGGCTTCGCTTTTTTGAAGAGGGCTTCAGGGGCTACAATCTCCAGGAAGCCTTGTATAAAGTAAGGGAAGACAGCGATGCTTTCAAACGGCGGTCATTTACGTATTCCATTGACAATGCCATCCTTGTCTATCAGGCATGCAGACGCTTGAAGCTTCCATTATCTGATTACCTATATATCGCAAAACCGTTAATCCGCGCGCTTATGCCTCCAGCCGTGATGAATCGCTACCACAAAAAAAGAGTGATGAACCAAAAGGAAGGGCTTGTCAAACATGAATAGCAGCCAAAAACGCGTGCTCCATGTTCTCAGCGGCATGAACAGGGGCGGCGCGGAGACCATGGTGATGAATTTATATCGGAAAATGGACAGAAGCAAAGTACAATTTGATTTTTTAACGTATCGAAATGATCCGTGCGCTTTTGATGAAGAAATTTTATCTTTAGGCGGGCGGCTTTTTTATGTCCCGAGCATCGGGCAAAGCAATCCTCTTACATTTGTGAGGAATGTAAGACATACGATAACAGAAAACGGGCCGTTCAGCGCGGTTCATGCGCACACGGATTTCCAAACGGGCTTTATCGCCCTTGCGGCAAGGCTAGCCGGAGTGCCGGTCAGGGTATGTCATTCCCATAATACGTCGTGGAAGACCGGCTTCAATTGGAAGGATCGCCTGCAGCTGATGGTGTTCAGGCGGCTGATTTTGGCGAACGCGACAGCACTGTGTGCCTGCGGAGAGGATGCGGGCAAGTTTTTATTCGGACCGTCCAACATGGAGCGTGTTCATCTCCTTCCAAACGGGATTGATCTTGATTTGTTCGCCCCAAATGTGCAGTGGGATGATGAAGAAAAAACAGCACGCGGCATTGCAGTTGACCGTCTCATTATTGGCCATGTGGCCCGGTTTCATGAAGTGAAAAACCATGCGTTTCTGCTGAAGCTTGCCGCACATCTCAAAGACCGCGGGGTTCGCTTTCAGCTCGTACTTGCAGGAGACGGGCCGCTGCGCGAGAAAATGGAAGAGGAGGCGCGGCGGCAGAACTTGCTTTCAGATGTCCTCTTTTTAGGCACTGAAGACAACATTCATGAATTGATGCGCACATTTGATGTGTTTGTCATGCCGTCTCTGTACGAAGGCTTGCCGGTTGTGCTGGTGGAAGCGCAGGCATCGGGGCTTCCATGCATCATTTCAGACACCATCACAGAAAAAGTCGATGCCGGTCTAGGACTTGTGACAAGATTGAATCTTTCTGAGCCGATCGGCATCTGGGCTGAAACCATTGCAAGGGCGGCCGCCGCAGGCAGGCCGAAGCGGGAGCTTATCAAAGAAACACTCGCCGAACTTGGCTACGATGCACAGCAAAATGTAGGAGCGCTGCTGAATGTATATAACATTAGCAGCGGAAAAGGACAATAAACGATGATTGTATATGCCGTCAATATGGGAATTGTATATATTTGGTCTTGGTTTGCCAAAATGTGCGGCGGCCGTGACGATTCGCTCGCTACGGGATATCGGCCGAATAAGCTGTTAATCTGGATTCCGCTAGCTTCACTTGTGCTTGTGTCGGGTCTCCGTTACAGAGTCGGCACGGATTTTCAGACGTACACGCTGCTGTATGAATTGGCGGGCGATTATCAAAATGTGTGGCAGATATTCGGTTTCGGCACAGCTAAAATGGCGACGGATCCGGGCTTTACCGCACTCCTTTGGCTGATGAATGTCATCACGGCAGATCCGCAAATCATGTATATAACAGTTGCGGCCGTGACCTACAGTTTGGTTATGAAGACACTTGCTGATTACGGAAGGCCGTTTGAGCTGAGTGTCTTTTTATTTTTAGGAACCTTTCATTATTACGCGTCTTTTAACGGCATCAGGCAATACATGGTGGCAGCCGGTTTGTTTTGGGCGATTCGTTACATCATTAGCGGGAACTGGAAGCGATATTTTCTGATCGTGCTGATCAGCTCGCTCTTTCATTCCTCGGCGCTAATTATGATTCCCGTATATTTTATTGTCAGAAGAAAAGCTTGGTCACCGGCGATATTCGGGCTATCCGCTTTATTTCTCGGCATGACGTTTTTATATCAAAAATTCATTTCTGTGTTTGTTGTTGTGCTTGAAAACAGCTCATACAGCCATTATGAGAAATGGCTGATGACGAACACAAATGGAATGAATGTGATCAAAATCGCTGTCTTGGTTCTGCCGCTGTTTCTCGCCTTTTGCTACAGGGCGCGTCTGCGGAAGCTGTGGCCGCAAATCGACATCGTCGTCAATTTGTGCCTGCTCGGTTTTTTATTCGGGCTTTTGGCCACAAAAGACGTGATCTTTGCCAGATTCAATATTTATTTCGGCCTGTATCAATTGATCCTAGTCCCTTATTTCGTCAGGATATTTGATGAAAAATCGAATGCCCTTATCTATATCGCGATCGTTGTTTGTTATTTTCTTTATAGTTATTTGCTTATGCCGGTTGATTCGTCCGTTCTGCCTTACAGAACGATTTTTTCCCGGTAATTTACGCAAGAGGAGCCGGTCATTATGGAAATACCTGCGGTTAGTCTGCTAGTCGCTGTTTATAATACAGAAACATATATCAAAACGTGCCTCGAATCGCTGCGGAACCAGACGGTGGACAATATTGAAATCATCATCGTCAATGACGGTTCGGCAGACGCCAGCCCGGATATCGCGGAGGAATACGCCAAAAAGGATCACAGGTTCAGGGTGATTCATCAGGAGAACCAAGGCCTCGGTGCGGTTCGAAATAAAGGCGTAGAGGCGGCACGCGGCGAATTTATCGCGTTTATCGATTCAGACGATTGGATCGAGCCTGATTATTGCGAGCGGATGCTCCAAGCAGCGGGTGATGAAACTGATCTGATTATTTGCAACTACGCCGCGGAGTTTGAGGACACTGGAAAAACGATGATCTCTGACATTGCGGAAACCTACCAGGATCAGCCGAAAGAGAACTATATTAAGGCGTTATTCGAAGGGAAGGTCAGAGGGTTTTCGTGGAACAAACTGTACAGAAGAAGCATGATTAAAGCACATCGGCTGTCGTTTCCGCTTCGAGGCGAGCTGGAGCATGTCGAGGATCAGTTTTTCAGCTTCAGGACTCATTTTTTCGCCCGTACAGTATCCTATGTCAAAGCGCCGCTCTATCATTACCGCATTCACCTATCATCCATCGTGCAGCGCTATCAGAAAAAACTGTTTGAATCGGGGCTTGCACTGTATGAGGCGAATGCGGCGTTTTTACAGGAGAACAACAAACTGGAGGAGTACGGTAAGGAGCTTGATACCTTTATCGTGCTTCACAGCAGCATCTGTATGCTGAATGAATGGAAAACAAGCGGCAGCTGCCGGCTGTTTGACAAGTTTAGAAATGTCGGCGTGATTTGCGGGGATCCCATATTTCAAGAGAGCCTCTCAAAAACGGGTACCGCGCCTTTTGACGCAAAACGGTCATGCCTGCTTCTGATGGCGAAATACAGAATGATCCCGTTCGTCGCTATGGCGTCGGCCGTGTATCAGCGGGTAATCGAGTACAAAATGAGAAACAGAGGGTGAGGACATGTCGTTACAATCGTTGAAAATCAATCTTGCAGAATGGCTGCTGCTTAAGGTCAAATACCCGTCCCAATATTGGCTGGGTGCGGCCGATCAGCCGGTCAAGGCCGCAGCACATCAGAAAAAAATCATACTGACCCTGCTGCCGTCCCATGACAATTTGGGGGATCACGCGATTGCTTATGCCAGCAAGGCATTTCTTGAGCAGGAATACCCCGATTTTAACATCGTTGAGGTTGATATGAAGGACATTTATAAATCAGCAAAAGCGCTGCTCCGCTCGCGCCATCCGGCGGACATGGTCTTTATCATCGGAGGCGGAAACATGGGGGACTTATACCGTTATGAGGAGTGGACGCGCCGCTTCATCATTAAAACATTTCACGACTATCCAGTTGTCCAGCTTCCCGCAACGGCTCATTTTTCTGACACGAAAAAGGGACGCAAAGAGCTGAAACGGGCGCAAAAAATTTATAACGCGCACCCCGGCCTATTGCTGATGGCCAGGGATGAAACAACGTATCAATTTATGAAACAGCATTTTCAAGAAAAAATGATTTTGAAGCAGCCGGACATGGTGCTGTACTTAGACAGAAGCAAGACCCCCGCAGAGCGCGAAGGGGTTTATATGTGTTTGCGCGAGGATCAGGAAAGCGTGCTTCAAGAAGATGAGAGAAACAATGTGAAGGCTGCGCTATTTGAAGAATTCGGCGACATTAAAGCCTTTACGACAACGGTCGGGCGCCGGGTCAGCCGCGATTCCCGGGAGCGGGAGCTTGAAGCGCTGTGGTCTAAGCTGCAAAGTGCAGAAGCTGTTGTCACTGACAGGCTTCATGGCATGATTTTTTGCGCGCTGACAGGAACGCCGTGTGTCGTCATCCGCTCCTTTGACCATAAGGTGATGGAAGGCTATCAATGGCTCAAAGACATCCCATACATGAAGCTGATTGAACATCCGGACCCGGAGCGCGTGACAGTCGCAGTAAAAGAGCTGTTAACAAAAGAAACAATCCGTTCCGGCTTTCCGAGAGACGTGTATTTTAAAGGGCTGCGTGACAAAATCAGCGGTGAAGCGCAATGACCCCGCTCGTCAGCATTATTGTCCCGATGTATAACGTTGAACCATTTATAGAAGAGTGCATTGACTCACTGCTTCGCCAAACGCTTTCTGATATGGAAGTCATCCTTGTGAATGACGGATCGCCGGATCGTTCTGGCGAGATTGCAGAGGATTATGCAAAACGGGATGCGAGAATCCGGGTCGTTCATCAGAAAAACGGCGGGTTGAGTTCAGCGCGTAATACGGGAATAAAGGCCGCCCGGGGGACTTACATCGGCTTTGTGGACGGTGACGATTATGTATCTTCCGCCATGTTCCAAAGGTTGATTGAAGAAGCGGAACAGCACCGGCTCGACATCGTTGGCTGCGGTTTTTACAAGCAGTCAGCGGACAGGCGGACTTATGTGCCGCCGCAGCTTGACACAAACCGCGTGCTGACAAAATTTGAAATGGCTGAATGGCTCAAATATGCTCACGAAACGAGATTTATCTGGTATGTATGGCGTTATGTTTATCGCCGTGAGCTTTTGGAGAGAGCCAATCTGATGTTTGATGAAGACATCCGTTTTGCTGAAGACTCTCCCTTCAATTTGTCCGCTTTTTGCGAAGCGGAGCGGGTGAAAATGCTGGATGAAGGCTTGTACGTCTATCGCGAAAACCCGAACAGCCTGACAGAAGTCCCTTATAAGCCGGCGATGGATGAACATATTCAAAAGCAATATCAGGCGAAAATCGCATTCTACAATCATTACGGTATAGCAGGCGCATGCAAAGAAGATTTGAATGTGTACATTTGCAAGCACCAGCTTCCGATGCTTCTGGCAAACGCCTGTGCTTCTCCAAATTCGCCGAAAGACATTAAAAAGCAGATCAAACACATTTTATCCTATGAGATGGTGCGGCAGGCCGTCAGACATACACCGTTTCAGCATGAGAAATTATTAAGAGGCGAGCGTTTGGTATTAGGACTGTGCAAATTGCGGCTCATTTTTCTCATCAAGCTGTTTTTCGAGCAGCGGGGAACGATGAAAGGCAGTGCGAAGCAGGCATGAAATTCACGATCAACTTCAGCGCAAATCTCACGGCTTTTCTCTTGTCCGTTTTCTTGTCGGTCTGGATGACGCCTTTTATTGTCAAAACGCTTGGTGTGGAAGCGTTCGGTTTTGTTCATTTGACCCAAAACGTGATTAATTACTTTTCAATCATCACCGTCGCGCTCAGCTCGGTTGTCGTGCGTTTTTTTTCTGTCGCCGCACACCGGGGGGAGCGGGATAAAGCAAATGCGTATATCAGCAATTATTTGGCGGCTTCTGTTCTGATATCATTGCTTCTTTTGCTGCCTCTTGCGGGTTCAGCTTTCTATATTGACCGGGTCATGAACGTGCCGCAGGCGATTTTGGCTGATGTGCGTTTGTCGATTTTGATCGGTAGTGTACTGTTTATTTTAACGTTTCTGATGGCGGGTTTCGGCGCTGCCCCATTTTATGCCAACCGCCTTTACATCACCAGCTCCATTCAGGCGGTGCAAATGCTTGTACGCGTGCTGTCTGTGCTGCTCTTGTTTGCATGCTTCACACCGAAAATCTGGCAGATCCAGCTTGCCGCTTTAGCTGGTGCTGTCATCGCGGCTGTGCTGTCTTTCTATTTCTTCAAAAAGCTGATTCCGTGGTTTACGTTTCGGGTGAAGGATCTTTCATTCCGCATAAGCAAAGAGCTGTTTCAGGCGGGCACATGGAGCTCCGTCAATCAAATCGGCGTCCTGCTTTTTTTGCAGATTGATCTATTAACCGCCAATTTGGTGCTGGGAGCGTCTGAAGCCGGAAAATACGCGGCGATTATCCAGTTTCCGCTGCTGCTGCGCAGCTTGGCTGGAACGGTCGCATCTCTGTTTGCGCCTCTCATGACGTCGTATTATTCAAAAGGCGATATGGACGGATTGGTGAATTACGCCAACAAGGCAGTAAGGCTGAACGGTCTTCTGCTTGCGCTTCCTGCTGCCTTATTGGGCGGGCTGGCTGGGCCTTTTCTGACGATCTGGCTCGGACCGTCCTTTTCGTCTATCGCACCGATTTTATATATTCATGCCGGATACTTGGTGGTCAGCCTCGCCTTTATGCCGCTGTTTTATATCTGGACCGCCTTTAATAAACAAAAAACACCGGCGATCATTACCCTGCTGTTAGGCGTGTTAAATGTAGTGCTGGCCGTCACACTGAGCGGGCCGGCTCATCTCGGTCTGTACGGCATTACGTTGGCCGGAGCGATTTCCCTTATTTTGAAAAACGCCATTTTTACGCCGCTTTACGTATCCCGCATGACCGGCTACAAAAAGCACGTGTTTTTTAAAGGCATAATCGGGCCTCTTTCAGCGGCTGTGTTTGCCTGGGCGGTCTGTGAGGCAATCAGGTTCGCTGTGAAGATTGACGACTGGACATCATTGATTGCGACGGGAATAACAGTCAGCTGCTGCTACGCCATTTTCGCGTTTGCGCTCGTTTGTACGAAAGAGGAAAGACAGTTGGTACTGAAACGATTTCGAAAAACGAAAGGGGCTGTGAATCTTTGATCCTGAAACGACTTTTTGATCTGACGGCCGCCATTTTTTTATTGTGCTGTACAAGTGTCATCATTCTATTCACCATCGCCGTTGTCAGGCTGAAAATAGGATCACCTGTCTTCTTTAAGCAAGTAAGGCCGGGCCTGAACGGCAAGCCGTTCACCCTTTATAAGTTCCGAACGATGACGGATCAAAGGGACAGTGAAGGAAATATGCTGCCTGATGAAGTTCGGCTGACGAAAACGGGCAGGCTGATCAGAAAACTGAGCATTGATGAGCTTCCGCAGCTGCTGAATGTCCTAAAAGGCGACTTGAGCCTTGTCGGCCCGCGCCCGCTTTTGATGGACTATCTGCCTCTTTATACAGAAAAGCAGGCCCGGCGCCATGAGGTGAAGCCGGGCATCACAGGCTGGGCGCAAATCAACGGCCGGAACGCGATTTCTTGGGAAAAGAAATTTGAATTAGATGTGTGGTACGTTGACAACCGGTCATTTTTTCTCGATTTGAAAATTTTGTGTTTGACGGTGCGAAAAGTGCTTGTTTCAGAAGGGGTTCAGCAAACCAATCATGTGACCGCGGAACGGTTTACAGGAAGCGGAGATGTGTCCTCATGAGAAACGTTGCCATTGTGGGTGACGGCGGGCACGGAAAGGTGATCAGAGAGCTGATAAACGCCCGGTCAGATACGCGCTTAGCCGCGGTGCTGGATGATAAATTCCGAACATTTGAAGCCGGAAAAGAGTGGTACACAGGCCCGCTGGAAGCCATTTCTGAAGTACGCAGGCTGGTTCCCGACGTGTTGTTTCTGATCGCCATTGGAAACAACAGTGTCAGAAAACACCTGGCGGAGCGGCTGGGACTGAAAAAAGAAGATTTTATTACATTGATTCACCCGTCAGCCATCGTCAGCAAGTCCGCTGTCATCGGGGAAGGGACAGTCATTATGGCGGGCGCGATCATTCAGGCGGATGCGCGGATCGGCGCCCACTGCATCATCAATACGGGCGCAGTGGCAGAGCACGACAATCAACTCAGCGATTATGTTCATCTTTCCCCGCGTGTCACGCTGTCAGGAGCGGTTGCCGTTCAGGAAGGCGCTCACATCGGAACCGGCGCAAATGTCATACCGCAGCTCACAATCGGATCTTGGAGCGTTGTCGGCGCCGGCTCGGCGGTGATCCGTTCCATACCGGACAGGGTAACGGCGGCCGGTGCCCCGGCGCGCATTATTTCTCCCATTCAAACATAAAACAAAGGATGATTATATGCATAAAAGAATCTATTTATCTCCCCCTCACATGAGCGGCAGAGAGCAGCACTATATTTCAGAAGCCTTTCGCTCAAATTGGATTGCGCCGCTTGGACCTCTCGTGAATTCATTTGAAGAGCAATTGGCTGAACGTGTCGGCGTAAAAGGGGCGGCGGCTGTCAGCTCAGGAACAGCGGCGATTCATCTGGCGCTGCGTTTGCTTGAAATAAAAGAAGGAGACAGCGTGTTTTGCCAGTCCTTCACATTTGTGGCGACCGCCAATCCGATTTTATATGAAAAAGCGGTGCCCGTCTTTATTGATTCCGAGCCTGATACGTGGAATATGTCGCCGCAAGCCCTTGAAAGAGCGCTGGAGGAAGCGAAAAGAAACGGAAAGCTGCCTAAAGCGGTTATTGCCGTCAATCTATATGGGCAAAGCGCGAAAATGGATGACATCGTCAGCCTGTGTGATACATATGGAGTTCCTGTCATTGAGGACGCAGCCGAATCGCTCGGCACAGTTTATAAAGGGAAGCAAAGCGGGACATTCGGGCGCTTCGGCATTTTTTCATTTAACGGGAACAAAATCATCACCACATCAGGCGGCGGGATGCTCGTTTCAGACAATGAAGCCGCCATTGAGAAAGCAAGATTTCTCGCTTCACAGGCACGTGAGCCGGCTGTACATTATCAGCACAGCGAAATCGGGCACAATTACAGGCTGAGCAATATCTTGGCCGGCGTCGGCATTGCCCAGCTTGAGGTGCTGGATGAACGGGTGGAGAAAAGAAGGGCCATTTTCACGAGATACAAGAATGCACTCGGTCACATAAACGGAGTCCGCTTTATGCCAGAACATGCAGCAGGTGTATCCAATCGCTGGCTCACCACACTTACACTTGATAACGGGCTGAGCCCATATGACGCGGTTCAGCGTCTTGCGGAAGAAAACATTGAAGCGCGCCCGCTGTGGAAGCCGCTCCATACCCAGCCGCTGTTTGAGCCGTCTTTATTTTATGCTCATGAAGATACAGGAAGCATATGCGAAGATCTTTTCAAGCGGGGAATCTGTCTCCCATCAGGGTCAAATCTGACGGAAGAAGAGCAAGACCGGGTTATTGATGTACTCGTACACTTATTCCAAACTGGCGAGGTGAAGAAATGGACAGCAAGCATTCGATGATCAGCCTGAAACAGAAACTGTCCGGGCTGCTCGACGTCATTCCGAAACAATCCGAGATCATCTATGCCGATTATCCTCTATACGGAAATGTAGGGGATTTATTTATTATGAAGGGAACAGAAGCCTTCTTTAAAGAACATGGGATTCAGGTCAGAAAACGCTGGAATCCCGACAACTTTCCAGTCGGTCGAACGCTGGACCCGAATCTCATCATCGTCTGCCAGGGAGGCGGCAACTTCGGAGATTTGTATCCGTATTACCAAGGCTTTAGAGAGAAAATCGTCCAAACCTATCCGAACCATAAAATCGTGATCCTGCCGCAATCGATTTATTTTCAAAACGAAGACAATCTTAAACGGACGGCGGAGATATTTTCTGCACATGCGAATCTCCATATCATCACAAGGGAAAAAGCCTCCTATGCTACGGCGCAGGCTTATTTTACAAGCAATCACATTAAGCTTCTGCCTGATATGGCTCATCAGCTGTTTCCCGTCGTTCCCACCCAGCAGCCGTTCAATAAAAAGCTGAGATTTATCAGAACAGATCACGAAGCGAATAAGGAGCTTCAGGAACACGCTAAAGCGGAAAGCTACGACTGGCGTACGGTGCTGTCAGCTTCAGACCGCCGGACAATCGCTTTTCTGCAAACGCTGAACGTCCTGAACAAAAAAGCGGGCAATCCTCTGCCCATCGCGTATATATGGGAAAAATACTCGGATTATATCGTCAAAAAAGCGATTCGGTTCTTCAGCCGTTACGAATCGGTGGAAACGTCAAGGCTGCACGGCCACATCTTTTCATCTCTTCTTCAAAAAGAAAACACGGTTATTGATAATTCCTATGGGAAAAACGCCAATTACTATCACACCTGGATGGAAGAAGTACCGAACACCCGACTCATCCAGAACGCCTCAAAGAAGGAAAACCTTCCTGCTCACATGTGAGCGGAAGGTTTATTTTGTTTCTCCCCGTTTGACTTTATTGTACGCTTCATCTAAATGCTGAATCCGTTTCAAGACAACCGCGTTTTTCGTCAGCTGGTCCTGAACAAGCGTTGAGACGACGGAACGGTAGTAGCTGTTCATCGCATGGATTTTATCCTCAGACGGATTCATTTCAATATGCTGTTTTAAATTCTCAATAAAATAAGAGACGGAAAAAAGTTCAGACATTCTTTTGGCAGCTCCTTTTTCATAAATGTATACGGTGTGATCTCAATCATGTACAATGAAGAAAGGGGAGTGAGCAAGATGGATATGAAACTTCAGCAAGTACAAGTATTAAAGCCTCAACTGACACAGGAGCTCAGGCAGGCCATCACGCTGCTTGGCTATCATTCGGCAGAACTCGCCGAATACATTGATGAGCTCTCACTGGAAAACCCTCTTATTGAACGAAAGGAAACAGACACACCGCCACTATCTTACCATAAAACAAATAAAAACAGGATGAATCCACAGGAAGCAGGCCTTCAATTAAGTGATCCGCAAAAAACATTGCAGGATGTGTTAAAACAGCAGTCACTCGATATGAATCTGACAAACTCCGAAAAAAAGATTTTCAATTATCTGATTCATTCGCTTGATTCAAACGGGTACTTGGAAGAAGAGGTGGTGGAGGCAGCCCGGCGCCTATCTGTTTCGGCCAAGGAAGCGGAAGCTGTTTTGGCAAAACTCCAGTCGTTAGAGCCAGCTGGAATCGGCGCAAGATCTCTGAAGGAATGTATCCTTCTTCAATTACAGCGGCTGCCGGACAGAAATGAGCAAGCGGAAATGCTTGTTTCAGCTCATTTTGATGCTTTTGCGCAAAAAAAGTGGAAAGCGCTTTCAAATGAGACCGGGATTCCGCTTCATACCATTCAAGATATCTCTGATGACATCGCGGCTCTTCATCCGAGACCAGGCCTTCTGTTTGCCCGGCCAGAGCAAGATATGTATATCGAGCCTGACATTTTTATCTCTGTGAAAAACGGGCACATCGCAGCGGAGCTGAATACCCGCTCGTTTCCGGAAATAGAACTGCATTCGCAGTACAGACCGCTTTTATCGTCGGGCTCCTGTCAGGATACCGCCTCTTATTTATCCGCGAAATATCAGGAATGGCGCTGGCTGAGCCGCGCGCTGCGACAGCGAAAACAGACGATCACAAGAATTGTCAATGAGCTGATCACACGGCAAAGGGAGTTCTTTCTGAAAGGGAGAAGCGCAATGAAGCCGCTGACCCTCAGAGAGGTAGCCGACTGCCTAAGCCTTCATGAATCAACTGTAAGCCGGGCAATCAAAGGAAAAACGCTACAAACGCCGTACGGACTATTTGAGATGAAACTCTTTTTCTCAGCAAAAGCCGAGGCCTCAGGAGATGGAGATGCGTCTAACTATGCAGTCAAAACACATCTTGAAGACCTGATCAATCAAGAGGACAAAACAAAACCGCTTTCAGATCAAAAGATTGCCGATTTGCTATATGAACAGCACGGCATTCAAATCTCCAGACGCACCGTGGCAAAGTACCGCGATCAAATGAGCATTCCGTCATCGGCAGCGAGAAAACGGTATAAATAAAATCCTCCCGAAAAGGGAGGATTTTTATTGCGTAATTGCGGTGCTACATTCACAAATTGTAAAGTAAGCTTTACGTTATAATGAATTTATTGTACAATTAATGGAAAAAGAGGTAATCCCTTTGAAAAATAGGTTAATAGAATACAGAAAGAAATATGGATATTCCCAAGATACATTAGCTGAGCTGCTAAACGTTAGCAGACAAACGGTTATATCAATTGAGAAAGGAAAATATAATCCTTCTTTGCCGCTGGCATTAGCAATCGCGAAAACGTTTCATACAACTGTCGAAAACATGTTTTATGAAGATGAGAACGAGAGGTGAAAATCATGGCATTACGAAAAGTTTACTTCATCATTGGCGCTTTATTCACAATGATTTTACTGATGAAAGCTTTTTTTCAAATTGTGACTCATTCTGTTTCCATTACTGAATTATTAATGTGGGGAGCACTGTCTTATTTAAGTTTTGCTGCGGGCTATATTTATCCGCATTTCAAAGAAAAAGATGAAAGAGCAAACTTGATTAAGCAAAAAGGAATGCAGTACGCACTTTATTCTGTATTGATTTATTGCGTAATAATCTTGTTCAGTATTCAGTTCAGCGCAGTGGCGTTATCGGCAGTTGAAATCATGAGGATTTTAATATCCTTAACAATCATTACAACCTTCACTTCGTGGGTGATATTATCAAAAAAATATTAAGAAATAAAACTGGCAGAACATCAATCTGCCAGTTTTGTTTTTATTTCTTGATAATCTTGACTGTTCATACTGCATCATCCAGCTGGAATCATCCAGCTGAACACGTGATGCTGTAAAAAAGTGATGATACAAACGAGCAGCAGTAAAAACAAGCTGTGCTTAATCGTAAAGCGGAAAAGATCCGACTCTTTCCCGGCGAGCCCTACCGCGGCGCACGCGACCGCGATCGACTGCGGCGAGATCATTTTTCCTGTGACACCGCCTGATGAATTGGCGGCGACAGACAGAACAGGGTCCATGCCGACTGATAACGCGGTGACTTTCTGCAGGTTGCCGAACAGCAGGTTGGCAGACGTATCCGAGCCGGTAATGAAGACGCCGAGCCAGCCGAGAACAGGCGAAAAGAAGGTAAACATCGAACCTGTCAGCGCAAGTGTCATCCCGAGGGTCGTGCTCATCCCCGAAGAGTTGGTGACATAGGCAAAACCAACGACAGAAGCGATGGTCAAAATCGGAAACTTCAACTCTTGGATCGTTTCTTTAAAAACAGCTCCCCAGTCTTTCCATGCAATCGCCGTGATGAACTTTGACAGCACGGCCGCAATCAATATCGCTGTGCCGGCCGAACCAAGCACCTCAAGCTTGTAAACCGCTTCAATCGGCGTACCGTCAGCATTGACAATTTGATTGTTCAAAAAAGGCACACCAGGGGCGAAAGTCAGTTTTTCTCCAATACCATTCAGCCACTTCAAGAAAACAGAAGCGCCTTCATAATGCCCGGTCAGCGCGGATTTGACAGAGGGAATGCCCCATATAGAAATCATCACCGTCAGCAGCAAAAATGGCGACCAGGCCTTAAAAATCTGTCCCCCGCTGTATGCAGGCGCTGCCTGACTCGTTTTCGCCGTTTCAATCGCTGCGGCCGATTCCTGTTCACCGGCAAACCGGAATGTTGTTTTCGGTTTCCACCATTTCAAAAACACAGCAAGCGCTGCCATCGAAACAAGCGCTGACAAAACATCCGGCAGCTCAGGCCCTAAAAAATTGGAGCTAAGATATTGAACGACAGCAAAGGAAACACCGGAAACGAGAATGGCCGGCCAGACCTCAAAGGCTTTCCTGAACCCGCTCATGATGATGAGTAAATAAAGAGGAATAAATACGGATAAAAACGGCAGCTGCCGCCCGACCATTTGCGAAATCTCCATCGCCGGAATTCCTGTTGGCCCTTCTACGGCTGTAATCGGAATCCCAATCGCGCCAAAGGCGACCGGCGCCGTATTGGCGATCAAACAGATTCCCGCCGCATAAAGAGGATTAAAGCCGAGGCCGACCAGCAGCGCGGCTGAAATGGCGACCGGCGCTCCGAAGCCCGCCGCTCCTTCTAAAAAAGCCCCGAATGAGAAAGCGATCAGGAGCGCCTGAAGCCGGCGGTCATCCGTAATCGAGAGAACAGAACTGCGAATGATATCAAATTGTCCCGTTTTCACAGTGATTTTATACAAAAAAACAGACGTCACAATGATCCAGCCGATCGGCAAAATCCCGTATACGGCTCCTTGTGTCGCGGACATCAGCGCTTTTTCCGCCGGCATCCGATAAACCAATACAGCGATGAAAAGTGCGATCCCCAATGTGGACAAGCCCGCTGTATACCCCTTCATCCGTTTAATCGCGAGTGCCCAAAAAAAGAAAATAATCGGTACAAGTGCCGCAAGCGCTGATAAAAGCAAATTTCCCCCTATAGGCGTATATGCCTGTGTCCATTGCATCCCAAACCCCTCCTAGAAACATAAACTGGCGTTGTGTGTAAGCGTTTTCTATAGATGGTAGTATGATCATCTGATGACTGGGTAATAAGACCAGTTACCTAGCATTATATTTTGAAAAAAAACAAAGTACAAGACTTTTTGACAAAATTGTCAAAATCTTTTGGCTTCCCCAAAAACAGAGTATAATAGATCGTAAACAGCCAGACCTACAAGTTACGGGGTGAATTGCATTGAAATACAAACAAATTAAAACAAAGAAAATATATGAAGAAGTGGCGGACGCACTATTAGACATGATCAAAAACGGCGAATTGAAGCCGGGAGATAAACTGGACTCCGTTCAAGCGCTTTCCGAAAGCTTTCAAGTCAGCCGCTCAGCGGTTCGCGAAGCACTTTCCGCGCTAAAAGCGATGGGGCTTGTCGAAATGAAACAGGGAGAAGGCACATACCTAAAGGAATTTGAGCTCAATCAAATTTCTCAGCCGCTCTCAGCCGCCCTTCTTATGAAAAAAGAGGACGTCAAGCAGCTGCTCGAGGTTAGAAAACTGCTTGAAATCGGCGTGGCTTCATTAGCTGCTGAAAAAAGAACAGAAGAGAATCTCGAAAGAATAAATGCCGCGTTAAAGGAAATGGGCAGCATTGAAGCCGACGGAGAGCTTGGAGAGAAAGCAGACTTCGCGTTTCATCTGGCGCTGGCTGACGCTTCCCAAAACGATCTTCTCAAACATCTGATGAACCACGTTTCATCATTGCTGCTGGAAACGATGAGAGAAACACGGAAAATCTGGCTGTTTTCCAAGAAGACCTCAGTTCAGCGGCTTTATGAAGAGCATGAACGGATTTACAATGCCGTGGCTGCACAGGATGGAGCGCAGGCGGAGGCTGCTATGCTGGCGCATTTAACGAATGTGGAAGATGTGCTTTCGGGATATTTCGAGGAAAATGTGCAATAACCAACTCATTTCCCGGGCAATTCTGCCGGTGCCGAATGAAAAACCGAGACTGAGCCGGAAATGGTTCAGTCTTTTTGCTTGCAGCAGCACTTGACATTTGCGAAAAACAAAGTAAAATATTTTACTAAAATGAATATGAGCTGAATAATGGAGGCAGATGCAATGGCGACAATTAAAGATATCGCGCAGGAAGCGGGATTTTCGATTTCAACTGTTTCCCGCGTTTTAAATAACGATGAAAGCCTTTCTGTTCCTGATGAGACACGGGAGAAAATCTATGAAGCCGCGGAAAAACTCAATTACCGCAAGAAAACAGTAAGGCCGCTAGTGAAACATATTGCGTTTTTATATTGGCTGACAGATAAAGAAGAATTAGAAGATGTCTATTTTAAAACGATGAGATTAGAAGTAGAGAAACTGGCGAGAGCATTCAATGTCGACATGACCACTTATAAAATATCGGATGGAATCGAAAGCATTCCTGCACATTTAGAAGGGTTTATTGCCGTCGGAACATTTTCTGATGAAGAGCTGGCTTTTCTCAGAAATCTCACTGAAAACGGTGTGTTTATCGATTCAACTCCTGATCCCGATTATTTTGACTCGGTAAGGCCCGATTTAGCTCAAATGACAAGGAAGACGGTAAATATCCTGAGCGGGAAAGGGCATAAGAGCATCGGTTTTATCGGCGGCACATACAAAAATCCGAACACCAATCAGGACGAAATGGACATCCGTGAACAAACCTTTAGATCTTATATGAGGGAAAAAGACTTGCTGGACGAGTGCTATATTTTCTGTCATCGCGGGTTCTCTGTAGAAAACGGCTATCGTCTGATGACAGCAGCGATCGACACATTAGGCGATCAGCTTCCAACGGCTTTTTTGATCGCGGCGGACCCGATTGCAGTTGGCTGTCTGCAAGCCCTGAACGAAAAAGGAATTGCCATACCGAACAGGGTAAGCATTGTGAGCATCAACAACATCAGCTTTGCAAAGTATGTCTCACCCCCTCTGACAACGTTTCATATTGATATACATGAATTATGCAAAAATGCTGTTGAAATGCTGCTTGAACAAGTGCAGGACAAGAGAAGAACGGTAAAAACATTATATGTGGGCGCGGAATTAATCGTCAGAAAGAGTATGAATTAAGAATGGCTTAGGACACTAAGCTATTTTTTATTGGTGAAAAAATTTACTGATAGAAGTAAATAGTTTGTTTACATATTTTCTCAGCCGTGCTATATTATTTTTTTAAGCGCTTTCATTACTAGCGAAAGGGTGACAAACAATGAAAATGGCGAAAAAGTGTTCCGCACTCATGCTCTGTGCGGCTGTCAGTTTATCCTTGGCGGCTTGCGGCCCAAAGGAAAGCGGCAGCACCAAACCAAGCTCAAAAGGGGCAAAGCTTGTCGTGTGGGAGGATAAAGAAAAGAGCATCGGCATTAAAGGTGCCGTTGCCGCGTTTGAAAAAGAGCATGATGTGAAGGTCAAAGTCGTTGAAAAACCGTATGCCAAGCAGATTGAAGATTTGCGAATGGACGGACCGGCCGGCACGGGTCCTGACGTGTTAACCATGCCGGGTGACCAAATCGGAACGGCTGTCACGGAGGGATTACTCAAGGAATTACATGTTGAAAAGGACGTGCAATCGCTTTACACTGACACTTCCATCCAATCTCAAATGGTAGATCAAAAGCTTTATGGGCTGCCTAAAGCGGTCGAAACGACAGTGCTTTTTTACAACAAAGATCTTATTTCAGAGAAGGAATTGCCGCAAACGCTGGGGGAGTGGTACGACTATTCCAAAAAGACTGCTGACGGCAGCAAATTTGGCTTTTTAGCGTTATTTGATCAAATTTATTACGCGGAAAGTGTGATGAGCGGTTACGGCGGATATATTTTCGGAAAAGACAAAGATGGCAGCTATAACCCGTCAGACATCGGGATCAATAATGAAGGCGCTGTCAAAGGTGCGGCGCAGATTCAAAAGTTTTACAAGGATGGTTTATTCCCGGCAGGCATTATTGGAGAACAAGGGATAAACGTGCTGGAATCACTGTTCACAGAAGGAAAAGCCGCAGCGATTATCTCGGGCCCATGGAATGTAGACGCCTTTTCGAAAGCAGGAATCAATTATGGCATAACGAAACTGCCGGAACTGGAAAAGGGGAAAAACATGAGTTCCTTTATCGGCGTCAAAAGCTACAATGTCAGTGCGTTTTCAAAGAATGCGGAGCTGGCGCAGGAATTAGCCATTTTTCTTGCAAACGAAAAAAATGCTAAAACACGCTATGAAAAAACGAAAGAAGTTCCTGCTGTGAAATCCTTAGCCAATGATCCGGCTATTATGAAAAGCGAGGCGGCACGGGCTGTTACGGAACAAACCCGCTTCGCAGAGCTGACACCAAATATTCCGGAAATGAATGAAATATGGACGCCGGCTGATTCAGCATTACAGACGATTGCAACAGGAAAAGCAGATCCGAAACAAGCATTGGATCAAGCGGCTGAAACGGCTAAAGGACAAATCAAGGCAAAGCACAGCGGAAAATAAAGAGAAAGCTAGATTTGTATTGTGAGAGAGGTGAAAACGGTGCAGCATCGTCAAATCGCTTTGTTGCTGTCTATCATCCCGGGGTTCGGGCAATTTTATAACAAGCAATGGATAAAAGGTTTGGTCTTTCTTTTCCTAGGCGTATCGTTTTTTGCGGTCTTTGGAGATCTGCTCAATATGGGGTTTTGGGGAATTTTCACGTTGGGAACAGAGGTGCCGCGGGATCATTCCGTGTTTCTGCTGGCGGAAGGGATTATCGCTGTAATCGTGACCTGCTTTGGCCTTGCGGTGTATTATGTGAATCTTCGCGATGCGTTTCAAAGCGGAAAACAGCGCGATGAAAACAAGCCATTGAGCTCTCTCAAGGAACAATACCAACATATCATTTCTCATGGCTACCCTTATGTCGTCAGCGGACCATCTTTGTTTATTTTAATTTTCGCCGTCATTTTCCCCATCTTATTCAGCTTTGCACTAGCCTTTACGAACTATGATTTATATCATTCGCCTCCTGCTAAATTAATTGATTGGGTCGGTTTTCAAACCTTCTCAAACATTTTCACAGTTGATATTTGGAGGTCGACTTTTTTTGATGTGCTGGCTTGGACGGTGGTTTGGACACTTGCTGCATCCACACTGCAAGTCAGTTTGGGGATTTTTCTCGCGA
Source organism: Bacillus vallismortis (assembly GCF_040784915.1). Classification (GTDB taxonomy): domain Bacteria; phylum Bacillota; class Bacilli; order Bacillales; family Bacillaceae; genus Bacillus; species Bacillus subtilis_G. The sequence continues at coordinate 3,533,220 of NZ_CP160797.1, read as the reverse complement.
TTATTGTCAATCAGAAAGACATTCGTTTTAAACGTTTTTTCCGGACGATTTTGATTTTGCCATGGGCTGTTCCCGGTTTTGTGACGATTTTAATTTTTGCAGGGCTGTTTAATGATAGCTTCGGTGCGATGAATCATGATATCTTGGCTTTCTTCGGCATAGAGCCTCTTCCATGGATGACAGATGCCAATTGGTCGAGGCTTGCGCTGATTCTTATGCAGGGCTGGCTCGGGTTTCCGTACATCTTTCTCGTCTCAACAGGCGTCTTGCAGTCCATTCCGGACGATCTGTATGAAGCAGCCACGATTGATGGCGCTTCTGTTTTCTCGAAGCTGAGATACATCACGCTTCCGATGGTGTTCATTGCTATGGCTCCGATTATCATTACTCAGTTTACGTTTAATTTTAATAACTTTAATATTATCTATCTATTCAATGGCGGCGGTCCGGCGGTAACCGGGTCAACAGCCGGCGGGACAGATATCCTTGTTTCGTGGATTTACAAATTGACAATGCAGTCCAGTCAATATTCACTCGCCGCGGCTTTAACGATTTTATTATCTGTGTTTGTCATCTCTATCGCATTGTGGCAGTTCAGACGGACGAAGTCTTTTAAAGAGGAGGCATGAGGCATGCTGGCAGATATGAAGGTCAGAAAATGTATTCGTCTCCTTTTGTCTTACTTGTTGTTAGCCTGTATGGCGGCCATCATTGTTTATCCTCTCCTTTGGACGGCAGGCGCAAGCTTTAACCCCGGCAACAGCTTAATCAGCACATCCATCATTCCGAAGCATCCGACATTCGATCATTACAAGGAGTTATTTGCGGGCGAAGAAAGCCTTCAATATGTGCAGTGGTATCTCAACTCAATGAAGATCAGCCTGTTTACGATGGCGGGATCTTTGATCTGTGTGACGTTTACCGCCTATGCATTTTCGCGCTTTCGATTTAAAGGAAGGAAATACGCTTTAACCCTCTTTTTATTGCTGCAAATGATTCCTCAGTTTTCAGCTTTAATCGCCTTGTTTGTGCTGGCGCAAATCTTGGGGATGATCAATAGCCACTGGCTGTTAATCTTGCTTTATATCGGCGGCCTGATCCCGATGAATACGTATTTGATGAAAGGATACATGGATTCCATTCCGATGGATTTAGACGAAAGCGCCAAGATTGACGGGGCCGGCAGCACAAAAATCTTCTTCCAGATCATTCTGCCATTATCAAAACCGATGGCGGCAGTAGTCGCCATGAACGGCTTTACCGGCCCGCTCGGAGATTTTGTGCTGTCCTCAACGATATTGAGAACGCCAGAATCATATACATTGCCCGTAGGTCTATTCAATTTAGTGAATGATGTTATGGGAGCCAGCTATACAACATTTGCAGCCGGAGCCCTGCTTATCAGCATACCGGTTGCCATCATCTTTATCATGCTGCAAAAGCATTTTGTGTCCGGATTAACCGCTGGGGGAACAAAAGGGTAAGAGAATAAGGGGGAGAAAATAATGGCAAAGCTTGAAAAAACGTACGTTACTAAAGCGAAGTTTATGCTCCACGGAGGAGACTACAATCCTGATCAGTGGCTGGATCGGCCTGATATTTTAGCCGATGATATTAAGCTGATGAAGCTTTCTCATACGAATACGTTTTCTGTCGGCATTTTTGCATGGAGCGCGCTTGAGCCGGAAGAGGGCGTATATCAATTTGAATGGCTTGATGATATTTTTGAACGGATTCACAGCATAGGCGGCCGGGTCATATTAGCAACGCCAAGCGGAGCCCGTCCTGCCTGGCTGTCACAAACCTATCCTGAAGTGCTGCGGGTCAATGCCTCCCGCGTCAAACAGCTGCACGGCGGAAGGCACAACCACTGCCTTACATCTAAAGTCTACCGTGAAAAAACACGTCACATCAACCGGTTATTAGCAGAACGATACGGCAATCATCCGGCGCTGTTAATGTGGCATATTTCCAACGAATACGGAGGAGAGTGCCACTGCGACCAATGCCAGCATGCTTTCAGGGTGTGGCTGAAATCGAAATATGACAACAGCCTCAAGGCATTGAACCATGCGTGGTGGACTCCTTTTTGGAGCCATACATTTAATGATTGGTCACAAATTGAAAGCCCTTCGCCGATCGGTGAAAATGGCTTGCACGGTTTGAACTTAGACTGGCGCCGGTTCGTCACTGATCAAACGATTTCGTTTTATGAAAATGAAATCATCCCGCTGAAAGAACTGACGCCTGATATCCCTATCACAACGAACTTTATGGCTGACACACCGGATTTGATTCCGTATCAGGGCCTCGACTACAGCAAATTTGCGAAGCATGTCGATGTCATCAGCTGGGACGCTTATCCGGTCTGGCACAATGACTGGGAAAGCACAGCCGATTTGGCGATGAAGGCCGGCTTTATCAATGACATGTACCGCAGCCTAAAGCAGCAGCCTTTCTTATTAATGGAGTGTACGCCAAGCGCGGTCAATTGGCATAACGTCAATAAGGCGAAGCGCCCGGGCATGAATCTGCTGTCGTCTATGCAAATGATTGCCCACGGTTCAGACAGCGTACTCTATTTCCAATACCGTAAATCGCGCGGATCATCAGAAAAATTGCACGGGGCGATTGTTGATCATGATAATAGCCCGAAGAACCGGGTCTTTCAAGAAGTGGCCAAAGTCGGCGAAACATTAGAACAGCTTTCCGCGATTGTCGGAACGAATCGGCCCGCTGAAACTGCTATTTTATATGACTGGGAAAATCATTGGGCGCTCGAGGATGCTCAGGGTTTTGCGAAGGCGACAAAACGTTATGCGCAAACGCTTCAGCAGCATTACCGCACGTTCTGGGAACACGATATCCCTGTCGACGTCATCACAAAAGAACAAGATTTTTTATCATATAAACTGCTGATCGTCCCGATGCTTTATTTAATCAGCGAAGACACCATTTCCCGTTTAAAAGCGTTTACGGCTAATGGCGGCACCTTAGTCATGACATATATCAGCGGAATTGTGAACGAACATGACTTAACGTACACAGGCGGATGGCATCCGGATTTGCAAGCCATTTTCGGAATGGAGCCTCTTGAAACCGATACGCTGTACCCAAAGGATCGAAATGCTGTCAGTTATCGCAGCCAATCATATGAAATGAAGGATTATGCAACGGTGATTGATGTAAAGACGGCGTCTGCAGAAGCTTTGTATCAAGAAGATTTTTATGCGCGTACGCCAGCGGTGACAAGCCATCAATATCAGCGGGGCAAGGCGTATTTTATCGGTGCGCGTTTGGAGGATCAATTTCATCGGGATTTCTATGAAGGGCTGATCACAGACCTGTCTCTTTCTCCTGTTTTTCCGGTTCGGCACGGAAAAGGCGTCTCCGTACAAGCGAGGCAGGATCAGGATAATGATTACATTTTTGTAATGAATTTCACGGAAGAAAAACAGCTGGTCACGTTTAATCAGAGTGTGAAAGATATGATGACCGGAGAGATAGTATCTGGCGACCTGACGATGGAAAAATATGAAGTGAGAATCGTCGTAAACACACATTAGGCTGATGCCTCCGCTCGATATGGGCGGATTCTTTTTTATTGTATTTTGAAAGCGTTTACCAAGGAGTGAGAAGTGTCATGAAATGCAGCGTGAAAATGTTCTTTGCAGCTGCCATCGTGTGGAGTGTATTCAGTTCTACGGGATATGCCGCTGCCATTGGGGAGGAGAAACATGTGCCGAAGCCTCGGACAGAGGATCTTTTCGTTAAAAAAGTAGAGGGCATGAACAAGGACTTTATCAAAGGGGCAGATGTGTCCAGTGTTATTGCTTTAGAAAACAGCGGAGTCACCTTTTACAATACAAGCGGAAAACGCCAGGACATCTTTACAACCCTAAAACAAGCCGGCGTCAACTATGTTCGCGTCCGCATTTGGAATGATCCGTATGATTCACATGGCAGTGGATATGGAGGGGGAAACAATGATGTTCAAAAAGCCATTGAGATCGGAAAAAGAGCGACAGCGAATGGAATGAAGGTGCTGGCCGACTTTCATTATTCTGATTTCTGGGCCGATCCTGCGAAACAGAAGGCCCCCAAAGCTTGGGCGAATTTAAGCTTTGAAGCTAAAAAAACAAAGCTCTATGAGTATACGAAACAAAGCCTGCAAAAAATGATCAAGGAAGGCGTCGACATCGGCATGGTTCAGGTCGGAAATGAAACAACAGGGGCATTTGCGGGCGAAACCGATTGGGCGAAGATGAGTCAATTATTTAATGAAGGAAGCCGGGCGGTCAGAGAAACAGACCCAGGCATCTTGGTCGCGCTGCATTTTACCAATCCTGAAACAACTGGAAGGTATTCATTTATTGCAGAAACACTCCGCAAAAACAAAGTGGATTATGATGTGTTTGCCAGTTCTTATTATCCTTTCTGGCACGGCACATTGCAGAATTTGACCTCTGTGCTGAAGGCAGTTGCCGGGACGTACGGCAAAAAAGTCATGGTGGCGGAGACATCGTACACTTATACCGCTGAGGACGGTGATGGGCATGAAAATACAACGCCAAAAAGCGGGCAGACGCTGCCATATCCTATTTCCGTTCAAGGCCAGGCGAATGTGATAAGAGATGTGATGCAGGCCGTAGCGAATACAGGAACGGCGGGACTTGGCGTGTTCTATTGGGAGCCTGCGTGGATTCCAGTCGGGCCGAAAACACAGGTGGAGAAAAACAAAGTGTTATGGGAAACATTCGGTTCAGGATGGGCCTCGAGCTATGCCGCTGAATATGACCCAGAAGATGCCGGGAAGTGGTATGGGGGAAGTGCTGTGGATAACCAAGCTTTGTTTGATTTTAACGGACACCCGCTGCCTTCCTTGCAGGTATTTCAATATGCGGAGTCAGGCCATATTCCGAAAAAACGTTAAACAGAAAATCCTGAGATGTAACAAATCATTGTTGCGTCTCAGGGATCATTTTATGTCAAATCAACTAATATAAAACATTCGTCATCACTTTTATGATGGGCTTCCTTATGATCATGCAGGGATGTAAGAATTTGCTCTTTCAAGTCAGCGATAGGCAAATCGGGATGGTCCTTTAATAAATCAAATAAATAACATGACGCTGTAGGGTCCATCACGCCATCTGTATACAGCAGGAGCCTTCCGCCCTCCGTGTATGAAAGACTGCTTGACTGAAAGACTGTATCTTCAAACATCCCGATCGGAGGCGCGGTTGTATGCAGCGGATTTTGGGTTCCGCCGGCGCCCTGCCATAATGCCGGCGGATGCCCTGCATTGACATAATCAATTTTTTGCCGGGCTGTATCAATCTCGAGATAAATGGCTGTGCAATAATGTCTTGCTTCCTCATCATTTTGGAACAAGCTGTGAAGGTGGCGGTCTAATTCCTTCATGACTTTGCCGGGACTGAGACCTTGCGTGATCTGGCGCTGGAACAAAGGATGCAGAGACATCGTAATCAATGCAGATGAAATCCCATGCCCCATCACATCAAGAATAATAATGCCGTATCGATGTTCATCGATTTGATAAAATCCGTATAGATCACCCGATAATTCACTGGATGCTTTGTAATAAGCGTCAATCTGGATCTGGTCGTTTACAATCGGTTCAGTCAACGAGTTTTCCTGTGTTTTTCTGGCAAGCTCGAGCTCTCTTTTAGTGTTTAGTTTAAATTGCTGATTTTGTTTGTTGATCTCAAGAAGTTCTTCTTGTTTTGCCTTCAGCGCTTCCAAGGCCATTTCTAGCTCCGCATTGGCTTTCTGTTTGGCAAGCAAAGCTTCCTGAGCCGTGTTTCTGGCCATCAGCAGCTCATTTTCATATTCATTTCGCTTTCGCATCGGTATCAGAACACACTCGGTGACAGATAATCCGCCATCAGCTCTTGCAACAGCATTGACAAGGACGGGAATTTCTTCTCCATCTCTAGTTTGCAGAGAAATGTAGATTTCTTCAATGTGCTGCTCCAGTTTTAAAAGCGGCTCAAAATAGAGCTGGCAGAAAAGCTGTGCGGGAATTGTCAGGATCATATTCATATGCCGGCCGACAATCTCTTTCGGCTCATAATTCAGAATCTTGAGCAGGGTGCGGTTGACAGCTATGATTGAACCCTCTTCTGACAAAGTGAGGAAACCGCATGGTGCATCATTCAATTGTTTGTCCATTAAGAGGGTCACCTCTATCTCTTTCGTTCCTATATCACGAGCGCTTTCAAATAATCGCTGATCAGCTGGATCGTCTCTTCAGGATGGCTCATGTGGGGGCAATGCCCGCGAGCCTCCATTTGTTTCAGTGTACTATAAGGAAGATGCTTATGCATATACTCGCCTACTGCGGCCGGTGCGATGATATCGTCCGCGCATTGGAGAATCAGAGAGGGAACCGTTACCTTCGAAAGATTCTCCCGGTGATCAGAAAAAAACGCGGCTTTCGCGAATTGGCGGGCAATTACAGGGTCAGTAGAACAAAAACGGTTTTCAAGCTCTTCCCTGATTTCAGGCCGATCTGGCTGATTCAGAACGGTTGCTGCGAATACAGTTGCCCAGCCTATGTAATTTTTCTCCATCATCTCCAGCAAACCACGGAGCTGTTCCTCCTCAAATCCTCCGTAATACTCAGGCGGATCATTCAAATAGCAAGGAGAAGGCCCCACCATCACCAGATGGGAAAAAAGCGCCGGACGGCGGATGGAAGCAAGCATCCCAATCACAGCCCCGACAGAGTGCCCCACAAACACGGTGTCTTCCAGATCTAAAGCTTCACAAACATCAAGAACATCTTGGGCATAGCCTTCAAGTGTCTGGTAACGATCCGGGTCATATGCGTGCAAGTCTGAATGTCCCGAACCGACGTAATCAAATAAAATGACCCGATGATCTTCTTCGAAGGCCGGGGCCACGGCATTCCACACACTTTGATCACATCCAAAACCAGATGCGAAAATGATAGATGTTTTGCCGCTTCCCTTCATCTTCACATCATTTCGAGACAAAATCGCATCGTTCATGATTGGCTCCTTTCAGCTGGAAAGTAAAATAAATTTCAATATGTATATCATAACACTCACGGTTTGAAGAGTGTGTCTTTCTATGAAAGTATATAGCAGTTTAAAAGAAAGAGGACATCCGGCATAGGCGAGCTGGAAAAATTGGAAGATGTAGAGGAGGGATGACCTAGACTTGAGAAAGAATATGACATTTGTCACCCACCATCATGACACCTCATACTAACATCATCTTCTCCGTCATTTTACAATCATTATAAGCTATCAGGAGGTGTTCATGTGATGAATGAGGCAGTATCAGTAAGCAATGTGACAAAACAATTCCAGCAAAAAACAGCTGTAAACAACATCAGCTTCAGCATTAAAAAAGGAGAAATTGCAGCCATTCTCGGGCCGAATGGGGCAGGGAAGACGACCGTTATCTCCATGATATTAGGATTGCTGAAACCAAGCGAGGGAGACATCAAACTATTTAACCGGGTTCCCGGTGATCAACAGGTGCGGGAAAAAATAGGGGTGATGCTGCAGGAAGTGAGCGTCATGCCTGGACTGAAGGTGTATGAAATCCTCGAGCTCTTCCGAAGCTATTATCCAAATCCATTGTCTATGAAAGAACTCGTTTCGTTAACAGCACTCACAAAAGAAGACTTGAAAACGAGGGCAGAAAAATTATCCGGCGGACAAAAACGCCGTTTGAGCTTTGCTTTGGCTCTTGCCGGGAACCCCGAGCTGCTCATATTCGATGAACCGACAGTCGGAATGGACACATCATCAAGACATCGATTCTGGCAGACCATTCATGGGCTCGCGGACCAAGGAAAAACAATTATTTTTTCAACCCATTATTTACAGGAAGCAGATGATGCCGCGCGGCGAATCTTATTTTTTGCTGACGGACGGCTTGTGGCGGACGACTCGCCAATGCAAATCCGCTCAAGGATCCAAAAACAGTCTGTTTCCTTTACGCTGCATTCAGATGAATCATTGGAAAAGCTGTCTCGTCATCCGATCGTAGAGCGAGTGATCCAAAAGCAACAGAGAACCATCATCCAAACATCAAATACAGACAAAGTGTTAGCACTGATTTTTCAAGAAAACATACAAGCATGCGATATTCGAATTGAGCAAGGAACGCTCGATGAGGCATTTCGCCAGCTGGCTGACGGAAATAGGGAGGCGATGTGAGTGAATATGCTGCAAAAGCAAAGCGCAGCCGAAATGAAAAGGGTGCTTCGGAATAAGTATTTTGTGTTTTGGTCTCTGATGATGCCGATTGCCTTTTATTATCTCTTTACTAATGTAGTGAATACGGGCGCCTCTGATCAACGTGCATGGGACGCTCATTACTTAATGTCAATGACAGTCTTCAGCGTAATGGGATCCTCTATCATGACGCTTGGAATCCGTATGGTTCAAGAACGGTCGCAAGGCTGGACTGCCTTTATCCGCATTACGCCTCTTCCGGATCATATCTATTTATCAGCTCAGATGATCGGTCAAAGTGTGATTCACATCTTATCTATTACCGTCATTTTTCTTTGCGGCGCAATTATCAATGACATCGACTTGTCCCCGTTTGAATGGATCATGAGCGGACTGTGGATTTTGTTTGGCGCATTGCCGTTTTTAGCATTAGGCACACTAATCGGCCTTATGAGAAAAGTAGAAACAGCAGCTGGAATCAGTAATGTGCTTTACATGCTGCTGGCTTTAGGCGGAGGCATGTGGATGCCGTTTGAGGTTATGCCTGACATGATGCAGAATATTGGCCGGTGGCTTCCGTCTTATCATTTCGGGAACGGAGCGTGGGAACTTGTCCGGGGCGGGGGCCCATCATGGGAAAATATTCTGATACTAATCGCTTATTTGATGCTCTTCATGCTACTATCTAAGTATATAAGAAGAAAACAAGAAGCGGTGTAATACATGAAAATCTTAAGAACTATATTCCCTAAGCAATTCGGGTTTTTCCCTTATATCTTTCTGGTGTATACCATCATGCCGTTTCTTTCTTTATTGAGAGAAACAGGCGTCAAACAGGTGATTGGATATGGCATGCTGCTCTTTTTTGTCATGGCATATCGCCAGTTGTTCTGCAGCGCGGGCAGAGATTCATTTACGTATTGGCTTCTCGTGCAAATGGCGGTTATTTTCATCTATAGTGTGTTTTACAATATCACCTATATCTATTTAGGTTTTTTTCCGGCAAACTTTGTTGGTTATTACAAAGAGAAAACAAAGTTTAACCGTGCGTTCTGCGGTTTAATCTTTATGTTGCTTTTTCCGTGTTTTTATCAATTTCTCGCGAATTCGGTTTCGCTCCGGGAGCTTTTTTCTGTTCTCCCGTTTCTCGTCATCATGCTCATTTCTCCATTCGGCATCCGTTCTATGTTTCGGAGAATTGAACTTGAAACCCAACTTGCCCAAGCCAACGAACAGATAAAAGAACTCTCCAAAAGGGAGGAGCGTGTTCGAATCGCCCGTGATCTTCACGATACCCTCGGCCATACCCTGTCGCTCCTTACGTTAAAAAGCCAGCTGATTCAGCGGCTGGCAACATCTGATTCAGAACGGACCCGGCTTGAAGCAAAAGAAATGGAAATCAGTTCACGCGCCGCACTCAAGCAGGTTCGTGAGCTTGTTTCTGATATGAGAACGGCCACGATGGCGGAGGAACTCGCCAACATTCAGCACATATTAAGAACGGGGAACATTACCTTTCAATATGAAGGTGACGAAGACTTTTCAGCAATATCTCCCGTCACGCAAAATATTATCAGCATGTGTATGCGGGAAGCAGTGACCAATATCATCAAGCACAGCAAAGCAACCCACTGCGCCATCACCATTTCTCGGTTTGCTGACAAAATGAGAGTTGTGATACGGGATGACGGAAAGGGAGCGGCAAAGGAGAATACGTTTGGGAATGGCCTGCGGGGAATGGAAGAACGGCTGATGCTCATTGAAGGAGGATTAACGCTTTCAGCACAGAACGGAACGGTTTTGACACTGACGATTCCGCTTATTAAAAAAGCAGATTGATAGGAGGACGAAAAGAATGATTCGTCTGTTTATTGCTGAGGACCAGCGAATGCTTTTAGGCGCTCTGGGATCTCTGCTGGATTTAGAAGAGGATATGGAAGTCATCGGACAAGCACTAAACGGGGAAGAAGCGTTAAAAGCCATTCTGAAGCTGGAACCGGATGTATGCATCATGGACATTGAAATGCCGGTTCGAAGCGGGCTGGATGTGGCAGAGGAATTAATGCAAAAAGGCTGCGGCAGCAAGGTCATTATTTTAACCACTTTTGCCCGTCCCGGATATTTTGAACGCGCCGTCAAAGCCGGCGTACATGGCTATCTGCTGAAAGACGGCGAAATTGACGATTTGGCCGACGCCATCCGAAAGTGTGTAAAGGGAAAACGGGTCTTCAGCCCGGAGCTGACGTTTAATATGATGCGAGACGAAAATCCGCTCACCGTAAGAGAACAAGAAATTCTGCGGCTGGCGGCTTTAGGCAAGACAACAAAAGATATTACGCTCGAACTCTATTTATCACAAGGCACAGTCCGAAATTACATTTCAGAAATCATCCAAAAGCTCAATGCGAAAAATCGGACAGAAGCCGCCAGCATCGCTGAGGAAAAGGGCTGGATTTAACCATATGTTTTCAGCATCATGGCACTCCTGAGGGATCAGGGGTGTTTTTATAAGCCTGCAAATGAAATTATACCCAGAAAACCCTTTCCTTCCTTTGTCAGAATAGTGTACGATATTGATAGAAGTTGTTATGTTCAGGTCATCAGATGACCAGATCACATATTGGGGATGAAAGAGGGGTTCATCATGAAAGTCTCACTTTTTGTCACTTGTCTTGTTGATATGTTTCAAACAAATGTTGGAAAAGCAACGGTGGAACTGCTGGAGCGCCTTGGATGTGAGGTGGATTTTCCGGAGGGGCAGATCTGCTGCGGGCAGCCGGCTTATAACAGCGGCTATGTGAATGACGCCAAAAAAGCAATGAAACGGATGATCGAAACGTTTCAGGATTCAGAATATGTCGTCAGCCCTTCCGGTTCCTGCACCACGATGTTCAGGGAGTATCCGCACCTGTTTCAGAATGATCCGAAATGGGCCGACAAAGCGCAAAAGCTCGCGGATAAAACGTATGAACTGACTGATTTTATCGTGAACGTCCTTGGGATCGAAGATGTCGGCGCAAGCCTTCATACTAGAGCGACCTTACATACGTCGTGCCATATGACAAGGCTGCTCGGAGTTCGGGAGGAGCCGATGAAGCTTCTCAGCCATGTGAAGGGCTTAGAGTTCACAGCGCTTCCGGGGAAACACAACTGCTGCGGATTCGGAGGAACGTTCTCCGTCAAAATGGCGCAGATCTCTGAGCAGATGGTCGATGAAAAAGTCGCATGCGTGGAGGATACGGGAGCAGAGGTGCTGATCGGCGCTGACTGCGGCTGTTTGATGAATATCGGGGGGCGGCTTGACCGAAAAGACAAGAATGTCAAAGTGATGCACATCGCCGAAGTGCTCAACAGCAGATAAAACTGGATTCAGAGGGGGAAAGGATCATGGCGATGAAAATCGGTACTGACGCTTTCAATGAGCGGGTATCACAGGGGATCGATAATGAATTTATGAGGGGCGCTGTTTCAGGAGCGCAGGAACGTCTGCGGACACGGCGCCTTGAAGCAGCCGAAGAGCTGGGAAACTGGGAAGACTGGCGCTCGTTGTCAGAGGAAATCAGGAAGCATGTCCTTGAAAACCTCGATTTCTATCTCGGACAGCTTGCCGAAAATGTGGCGAAACGAGGCGGGCATGTTTATTTCGCGGAAACATCGGAAGAGGCGTCTTCTTATATCCGCGATGTCATTCAAAAGAAGAACGGGAAGAAAATCGTTAAATCAAAATCAATGGTTACAGAGGAAATCAATCTGAATGAGGTGCTGGAACAGGAAGGCTGTGAAGTCGTCGAAACCGACCTCGGCGAATATATTTTACAGATTGATGATCACGATCCGCCGTCACATATCGTAGCGCCCGCCCTTCATAAAAATAAAGAGCAAATACGCGATGTGTTTAAAGAAAGGCTGGATTATCAACATACAGAAAAACCGGAAGAGCTTGTGATGCATGCGCGCGCCATCCTCCGGGAAAAGTTTCTGGAAGCCGATATCGGCATTACCGGCTGTAACTTCGCCATCGCTGACTCGGGTTCTGTCAGCCTCGTGACCAATGAAGGAAATGGACGGCTTGTGAGCACCTTGCCGAAAACACAAATCACCGTGATGGGAATGGAGCGGATTGTCCCGTCATTTTCTGAATTTGAAGTGCTTGTCAGCATGCTGACAAGAAGTGCTGTCGGGCAGCGGCTGACAAGTTATATTACAGCACTGACAGGCCCGAAGCTGGAAGGGGAGGTGGACGGGCCGGAGGAATTCCATCTTGTCATTGTTGATAATGGCCGGTCCAACATTCTCGGAACGGAATTCCAGTCTGTGCTGCAATGTATCCGCTGTGCCGCCTGTATCAATGTCTGCCCCGTGTACCGCCATGTCGGCGGACACTCTTACGGCTCAATCTATTCGGGGCCGATCGGAGCGGTTTTATCGCCGCTGCTTGGCGGTTATGACGATTATAAGGAGCTGCCGTACGCATCTACACTTTGCGCGGCTTGTTCAGAAGCCTGCCCGGTCAAAATTCCGCTTCATGAGCTGCTCCTCAAGCATCGCCAGAACATCGTCGAAAAAGAAGGCAGGGCGCCGATCAGTGAAAAGCTTGCGATGAAAGCATTTGGGCTTGGCGCATCCTCTTTGCCGCTTTATAAAATGGGCTCAAAATGGGCGCCGGCCGCGATGACGCCTTTTACAGAGGGTGAAAAAATGTCGAAAGGACCCGGCCCGCTCAAAAGCTGGACACAGATCCGCGATTTCCCGGCACCGCATAAATCGAGATTCAGAGACTGGTTTACAGACAGAGAAACAAGTGAACGCACGAAGGAGGAACAGTGATGACGAAGGGAACCGTTCAGAATCAGGAGAGCTTTTTAAACCGGATCGCATCACGCCTTGGCCGTGAAAGAAGAACAGGAGGCGTGGCAGTCCCAGAGTGGGCGCATCAGCCGCAATATCAAACACTTGAAGGATACTCAGCGGATGACTTGGTCACAGTGCTCAAAAACCATTGCGTCAAAATCCATACAGAGCTGATTGAAACCGATTCAACCGGTCTCTGCGATGCCCTGCGCGAGCAAGTCAGCCGGTTTTCCGGAGGTCCTGTTATCCTTCCAAAGGACCCCCGCTTTGAAGCATACGGGCTAAAAAGCTTGCTCACCAAAGACTGGCCGAGCGATGGAACGCCGGTCTGGGAGTGGGATGCTGACAAAGGCGAAGAAAATATCAAAAAAGCGGAGCAAGCCAATGTAGGAATTACATTCAGTGAAATCACACTGGCCGAGTCGGGGACGGTTGTCCTCTTCTCCTCAAAAGATATCGGCCGGTCTGTCAGCCTTCTGCCGACGACCTATATTGCGATTATGCCAAAGTCAAGCATTGTGCCGAGAATGACGCAAGCCAGTGATATCATCCGCCAAAATATTGCGGACGGCGTTACTGTTCCCTCCTGCATCAACTACATTACCGGACCGAGCAACTCAGCCGATATCGAAATGGATTTGGTCGTCGGGGTGCACGGACCTGTAAAAGCAGCATACATTCTCGTCTCTGACCGCTAACCTCAAAAGCCCGGCATATGCCGGGCTTTCAGCGTGTCGACAAACCCTCGCATTCGTTGTCAGGCAGCGTCCTGCTCAAACGCCTCTGTCACCGCATCCTGCGGAAGTCTGATTCAATGCTCATTCTTCCTAGACTTCAAAGGTTTTCAATCACGCTGAAAAAACTTCAACTTCCAATTGTTTGGCCGATGAGAAGAGTATGACTTGAAAAAGGAGGAAATGCGATGAAAAAATGGCTGATCGCAGCTGTTTCACTGGCGATTGCGATCATTCTGTTTATGTATTCAAACGCAGAAGCGAAAGCCGCTGGCATGACAGTAGGCTACACAACTCGGGATACGGACTCATACAATTCTCTTGTGAAATATCATACATACATGAATTCGATCGCCACAGATACGTTTGCGTTTGAAAAAAACGGACACATCATTGGCGATGCCCCAAGCAAGCAGCTGACTTATGCGAAAAAGAATAAAATCAAGACATGGGCTGTGATTTCAAATTATAATGACGCCATTTATGATTTTGACGGTGATTTAGCGAGCCGGGTCATGAGTAATAAAACAGCGAAAAAACGATTCACAGATCAGCTGATAGCACTGGCTAAAAAGCACTTATACTACGGTATCAATATCGATTTTGAAGCGGTGAATCCAGAAGACCGGTCCAAATATTCACGCTTCATTCAAGATGTCTCACAGGCGCTGAAAAAGAAACAGATCAAAACAATGGTTTCCGTTCCGGCCAAAAGCGCCGATGATCAAAACGATGACTGGAGCTGGCCGTATGATTATGCGAAAATCGGTCAATATGCCGATTATGTGCAAGTCATGACTTACGACGAACACGGCATTTGGGGCGAGCCGGGATCGGTGGCGAGCACAGGCTGGATCAAAAGCTCCCTGCAGTTTTCAGTTAAAAAGATCAAAGCCAATAAAGTCATCATGGGAATCCCTGCGTACGGCTATGACTGGGATGTGAAAGACGGAAGCGGCAGCACAATGAGAGCATGGAATGAACTCAAGCCCCTGATCAAAAAGCAGAAAGTAAAGCCGATATTCAACAAAAAATCAGGTTCGATGACGTTTTCTTACGTTGACAAAAAGCAGCATAAACATGTCGTGTGGTATGAAAATGAAAAAACCGTCCAAACGAAAAGCCATCTGGCAAAGCAATACAAAATAGCAGGTGTCTCAGTCTATGCATTAGGAAACGAGTCAGAATCCTTTTGGAAAGCCATTCAAAAAGGGGTAAAATAACCATTTCTTTTTTCTCTGAGGTTATTGACAGGGAAAAAAGAAGCACGTATATTATGTTAGTATATTCAGAACATAAAATTTCAGTTTTTCAGAAAACGAAAACACATAGATTGGGAGCAGTAAAAGAAGTAATCAGAAAAGAGAGCTGCGGGGCGGTGTGACGCAGCCTGATTTTTCTTTGAACTCGCCCGGGAGTGGTAAGACGAAACGGAATAGATTGAATATTCCCCATGTTTTAACGGCTAACCTTCGTTACAGGTCAAAAGCTGGATTCTTCATAAGAATCAACAAGAGTGGTACCGCGGTCAGCCTAAGGCTCGTCGTCTCTTTATCTATTAGATAAGAGGCGGCGGGCTTTTTTGTTTTTGAAAACGAGAAGGAGAGGTAGTAGAGGATGAAAAAAGACAATCAGACGTTAAAGCGCACGATGACGTCCCGCCATATTATGATGATGGCACTGGGCGGAGCAATCGGCGCAGGTTTATTTAAAGGGAGCAGTTCGGCGATCGATGTGGCGGGGCCATCTGTCATTATCGCATACCTGCTCGGCGGTATTATTTTGCTGTTTATTATGCAGGGGCTCGCGGAAATGGCTGTGCGCAACCGAAACGCAAGAACCTTCCGGGATCTTGTCCAGCAGGTATTAGGAAATTACGCTGCTTATTTCTTGGACTGGATATACTGGAAAATGTGGGTGCTCAACATTGCGGCTGAAGCTGTTGTCGCTGCGATCTTTATTCAATATTGGCTGCCGGGCTGCCCGATTTGGGTCCTGGCATTAGGGATATCTCTTATTGTCACGGTTGTGAATTTGCTTTCTGTTAAAATCTTCGCCGAAACCGAATATTGGCTGGCGATGATCAAGATTACCGTTATTATTATTTTTATTATATTAGGATTGTTGCTCTTATTTGTATCATTCGGTGATCATACAGCTGCCGGGTTCTCAAACCTGACAGAGCACGGCGGATTTTTCCCGAACGGAGGCACAGGGCTGATTACGGCGATGCTAGTCGTGATCTACTCTTACGGCGGTACAGAAATTATTGGTGTAACGCTTGCTGAGACAAAAAATCCTGAAAAGGTTGTCCCGAAAGCTGTCCGCAGCACTCTAACACGGATTGTCACGTTCTATCTGCTGCCGTTTTTTATCATTGTCAGCCTGATTCCATGGAATCAAGTCAACTCCGTTCCGGAAAGTCCTTTCGTCATGGTCTTTAAAATGGTAGGCATTCCGGGTGCGGATCATATCATGAACGCAGTCATCCTGCTTGCGATCATTTCTTCAATGAATTCAGGTTTATACGGGTCGTCCCGCATTTTGTATACACAGGCAAGTGACGGAAGGCTCCCGAAAATCTTTTCGAAACTTTCATCGAAAAACGTACCGATGTTTGCGATTCTGATGTGCACTTCCTCCCTATATATTGGCGTATTGATTTCTCTGTTCGCGGGAAGCCAAACGTTTAATTACTTAATGGGGTCATTGGGATATACCGTATTATTCATCTGGCTGATCATCGGATTCGCCCATTTGAAATCAAGAAAATACCAAACAGAAACACCGGCTTATTATGTAAAGTTGTTCCCATACACGACATGGTTTGCGATTCTGGCATTACTCGCTATTCTGATTGGAGTCATTATGACAACGTCAATTGTGATGACCAGCATTACTGCGGCGATCTATCTTTTGATTACGATTGTGTATTTGATCAAAGGACGTAAGCATCAGTAAATAAGAAACCTCTTGTCACATCCGACAAGAGGTTTTTACTATTGTGCAGCCTTCTCTTTTACACCAATCGCCGCCGCTTTCTGTGCTTTTGATTTTGAATTCACGAGGCAGATACTCGTTACAATCAGCAGCAGCCCTGCCAAGAGGCTTAAGGTCAGCGGTTCATGCAGGAAAATGGAGCTGGCCACGATCGAAATGAGCGGAATCAAAAAAGTGTAGGAAGCGACCTTGCTTGCTTCCCCTGAACCGACAAGCGTAAAAAAGACAAGCCAGCCGAGTGCGATAACGAAGACAGAGATGAACAGCAGGCTGGTGATAAACGGAACTGTCCATTGTATCGCCGAAAAGCTTTCTGTCGAAAATCCGGATAAAAGCAGAAACACGCTTCCGATCGTCAGCTGCAAAGCGACCATCCAGATGGAATCGACGCGGCTGCCTGTTTTTTTCATAAATACTGTTCCTAACGCCCAGCTGAGTGCGGAGCCGAGGGCCAGCAGAACCCCAATGACAGAAATATGCCCGCCAAAACCCGCGGCGCTGATGACAGCTACTCCCGCAAAACCGAGGATCAGCCCGATCACTTTCATTGCAAACATCGATTCACCGAGCCACAGCCAAGAAAACACGCCCATCAGCACCGGCTGAAAGAAGACGATTGCGGAAAACAGGCCGGCCGGAAGGTAATTCAGCCCGATCGTTTGCAGCCCATAGAATAACGTAATATTTAAAAGTGCAGAAACAAGATAAATCGGCCACGTTTCTTTAAAACGCAATTTATGAATACGCGGCAGTGCGACAATGACTAATAAAATCCCGCCAATCAGCGTCCGGATGCCCGCGAACAATAGCGGCGGCGAATAGGCGAGCGCTGCTTTGGACAGCGGCCAATTGATGCCCCACATGATGACGAGAAAGGCGAGCAGGAGCGCTGTCCGCGTTTTTGAGAGCTGTTTCACTATTTCAATCACTCCTTGTAGAACTTTTCCATTATGATACTGTAGAATATAAGATAAATAAAATGAATCTTTTTTATAAGGAGCATAAGTAAATTGTTATGACTATTACACAATTAAGGGTTTTCGTGAAAATAGCTGAAACGGGAAGCTTTACAAAAGCGGGGCAGGCGCTGAACATGACACAGCCGGCTGTCAGCCATGCGATTTCTGCGATTGAAGCTGAACTTGACGTAAAGCTGATCATCCGTGACCGCCGGAATGGCCTGATGCTGACCGAGACAGGTAAAAAGATCTTAGTCCACATCAGAGAAGTCTTGAAAGGCGTTGAAAAAGTTGAGCAAGTCGCAGCCGCGGAAAAAGGGCTAGAACTGGGAACGGTCCATATCGGCACATTCTCAACTGCCTCGGCTTATTTTATGCCGAAGCTGATCAGTGAGTTTAAACAAAAATACCCGAAACTGGAACTCGTGCTGCACGAAGGAACTGTAAATGAAGTCAAGGAGTGGCTTCACACGCGAATGATAGATGTCGGCATTCTTCTGTATCCAACGGAGGAGATGGAGTACATTCATCTGAAAAAAGACAAAATGGCCGTCGTGCTCAGGGATGATCACCCGCTTTGCAGCCGTCTAGCCATTACGCTGAAAGATCTTGATCATGCACCGATGATCGTCTGTGACGGCGGCTATGAATCGCCTTTTAACCATATGTTCAGGCAGGCGGGTGCTACGCTGAACGCCGCTTTCACAGTCTATAACATGAACACCTCGATCAGTATGGTCAGAGAGGGACTGGGCCTGGCGATTTTATCAGAAATGTCCATGTCGGGCATGCCGCTGCCGGAGCATGTGGTGACGCGGGATCTGGACCCGCAGGTGTACCGTGATGTGCAGCTAGCTGTTCCGTCGCTAAAGGACGCTTCTCTAGCGGCTAAACTACTCATTGATATGGCCCAGAACCTGTTTGGGGCAGAATAACGGGGCAAACCGTTCGTTTTAAATTGTTCGAATTTCATCGAATCAAATTCTTTTATTCCTGAAAGCAGTTGTGTTATGGTGTGAGAGAAGTCCTTTCATTAATACTTGACAGCTTGAGGCTGTTTACTGATAACACATTTGCAAAGGAGAACAATATGTCTAACAACCAACGCAAAGATACCTTGCTTTCTGTCTTGAATTTATCTCCGGTTGTTCAGGGAGGAACGGTTGCTGAATCATTCCGAAACAGCATGGACTTGGCGCGCCGTGCGGAGGAATGGGGCTATCATCGCTACTGGCTCGCTGAGCATCATAATATAGAAGGTGTCGCAAGCTCTGCCACCGCGGTTCTGATCGGCCATATTGCCGGCGGCACAAAGAAAATCCGTGTCGGTTCCGGCGGCATTATGCTGCCGAACCACTCTTCTCTAGTGATTGCCGAGCAATTCGGCACACTGGAAACGCTGTATCCCGGGCGGATTGATCTGGGGCTCGGACGTGCTCCGGGAACTGACCAATTGACAGCAAGAGCGCTTCGCAGAAACATCAACAGCGGTGAAGATTTCCCAGAACAATTAGAGGAACTGCGCAATTACTTTAAACCATCAGGAAATGTGCGGAATCAAGTCCGCGCCATTCCGGGAGAGGGCATAGATGTGCCGATTTGGCTGCTGGGCTCAAGCGGCTTCAGCGCCCGTCTCGCAGGCGAACTAGGCCTTCCATTTGCATTCGCCGCTCATTTTTCGCCGGCGAATACAGTTCCAGCTTTAGAGCTGTACCGCAATTCGTTTACGCCGTCAGACGTGCTTGATGAACCGTATGCAATGGTAGGCGTCACCATTATCGCGGCAGATACAAACGAGAAAGCGCAGCACCTTGCGACTTCACATTATCAAAGATTTCTTGATCTCGTCCGCGGCACGCCGAACCAGTTGAAGCCGCCTGTAGAAGACATGGATCAAATCTGGAGTCCGTATGAAAAAGCGATGGTCAATGAACAGCTGAGCTCGACGATTGTCGGCGGTCCGGAAGAAGTGAAGGCGAAGCTTGAAGACTTTGTCAGAACGACACAGGCGGACGAAATAATGGTCAACTCAGAAACCTATGAACACGCAGACAGAATGCGTTCGTTTGAAATCATTGCAGACGTTTGGAAAAACAGATAACAGCCATAAAAAAAGCAATGCAGCGGGGAGACCCGTACATTGCTTTTTTATTCATTCCGTTTTCTGGCCGACTGGCGAATGACCAGCTCAGGCTCAAATATGACATCCTCTTGCTTCGGCTTTTTATGCTCTAAGCAGTCAATGACATATTTCGCAGCCGCTTTTCCTAGCACGGATTTTGGATGCTTCACAGAGGTTAATTTCACCTCGGAGATTTGCGCGAAATGGGAATCATCATATCCGACGATGGACATGTCCTCCGGCACCTTGATATCCATTTCCCGAAGCATATCAATCACTTTCAGTGCAATTTCATCATTATAGCAAAGAATAGCAGTCGGCATGTTTTTGCTGTTTTTCTCCAGCGTCTCTTTTACTTTCTCCAGCAGCTTCGATTCCTTTTCCTCGGTCGTAAATGTCACGATCATATCCGGTGAAGGGAATAACTCACGCTCCCGGTGCGCCTGTATAAACCCGTTCATCCGCTTCACACCTTGTGTGTCATCAGCTTTGAAAATACCCATCATATGCGTGTGGCCGAGAGAAAGCAAGTGCTCCGCCGCCATCATGCCGCCTTTCACATCATCCAAGGTAAAACTCGGTGCGGCAAGCTCGGCGTATGATGCGTTAATCATCGCAAAAGGAATGCCGTTTTTCTCTAAATTCAGATAGTAGCCGATATTGGGGGTTTGCAGGGCGCTTTTTGTCGGTTCCACAATAAGTCCGTCAATATGCTGTGACAGCAGATTTTCTAATCCTCTTCGTTCATTGTCCGGATTGTTGTTTGTGCTTGTCAAAAGCATAGAATATCCTTGCTCGCTTAAATAAGACTCGATTCCTCTAATGATGCTCGGGAAAATATAGTCTGATATGTAGGTTGTCAGAACGCCAATCGTTTTATTGGAATGCAGCGCTGACTTAGCAGAGCGTGAAGCGACAAAGGTTCCTCCGCCTTGCACGCTGTACAGCAGACCTTGTGATACGAGGTCTCCGATCGCTTTGCGAATGGTGTGCCGGCTGACGCCGAATTGCTGCATTAATTCGTTTTCGGTAGGGATCTTTTCATCGGGCAGAATTTTGCCTTGATTAATCCATGAACTGATTTCTTCTTTTACTTGGGCGTATTTTGGTAACATATCTATTCCTCCAAAATGTATACGGACAAATTTTAGTATATCACAGCGTTCTTTGTAATAAAACATTGACAGAAAATACAAACAGGATTATTCTATATTTGTACGTACTAATTAAATGGAATTTTCGTTAAATTTTAATAGAAGTACGTACAATTACAGAAGTAAATGTAAACGCTTTACTTAACATTCGGGAGGGCAGGGAAATGAAGAATACTCCAACTCAATTAGAACCAAATGCTCCTGTAACAAGAGGCCATTCAATGGGATTTGTCATTTTAATCTCATGCGCGGCGGGACTTGGCGGCTTACTGTACGGCTATGACACGGCAGTGATTTCAGGCGCCATCGGTTTTCTGAAAGATTTATACAGCCTCACTCCGTTTATGGAAGGACTCGTGATTTCCAGCATTATGATCGGAGGAGTTGCGGGCGTCGGGATATCCGGATTTTTAAGCGACAGGTTCGGCCGAAGAAAAATTTTAATGACAGCTGCTTTGTTATTTGCGATATCAGCCATCGTTTCAGCGTTATCACAAGACGTATCGACCTTAATCATTGCAAGGGTTATCGGAGGCCTCGGAATAGGGATGGGCTCATCACTCTCTGTTACGTATATTACAGAAGCGGCGCCGCCTGCCATACGCGGAAGCCTTTCTTCCTTATATCAGCTCTTTACGATATTGGGTATATCCGCTACGTACTTTATTAATCTCGCTGTGCAGCGGTCCGGAACATACGAATGGGGCGTGCACACCGGTTGGAGATGGATGCTCGCTTATGGAATGGTGCCGTCCGTGATCTTTTTCCTCGTATTGCTCGTCGTGCCGGAAAGCCCGAGATGGCTGGCGAAAGCGGGCAAAACAACAGAAGCGTTAAAGATACTGACACGTATTAATGGAGAAACAGTCGCAAAAGAAGAATTAAAGAACATTGAGAACTCTTTAAAAATAGAACAAATGGGGTCGCTGTCCCAGCTGTTCAAGCCGGGTCTCAGAAAGGCGCTTGTCATTGGAATCCTGCTGGCGTTGTTTAACCAAGTCATCGGCATGAACGCGATTACTTACTACGGGCCGGAAATCTTTAAAATGATGGGATACGGTCAAAACGCCGGATTTGTGGCAACCTGTATCGTCGGTGTTGTAGAAGTTATTTTTACCGTTATTGCGGTGTTGTTGATTGATAAAGTCGGACGAAAAAAATTGATGTCCATCGGATCTGCTTTTATGGCTATTTTTATGATCTTAATCGGAACGTCGTTCTACTTTCAGTTAACAAGCGGACTTATGCTGATCTTCTTTATTTTAGGTTTTGTGGCGGCATTTTGTGTATCTGTAGGGCCGATCACATGGATTATGATTTCTGAAATCTTCCCGAACCATCTGCGTGCGCGGGCCGCAGGCATTGCGACCATCTTTTTATGGGGAGCAAACTGGGCGATCGGACAGTTTGTACCGATGATGATCGACTCATTCGGACTCGCCTATACATTCTGGATTTTTGCGGTGATTAACATCCTTTGCTTCCTGTTTGTCGTTACGATCTGCCCGGAAACGAAGAACAAATCGCTCGAAGAAATTGAAAAGCTCTGGATAAAATGAAAACGCTTTAAAGGATCAGGCCCTTTCGATTGGAAGGGCTGTTTATGTTGGGATGCACCTTTTGGCGTTTTCTGTATAAGATAAAGATATATAGGAAAAAATATAGCTGGATAAACACCGCTGCATGAAAACTCTGCGAATATTGTCGATGAATTAGCTCTTAACAGTTGAATAAACAATTTCACCCTGTTAAAATAATTAAAGAAAGCAGAAGTAATTTTTTTTGGCTATGATGGGACGTTTTTTGTCATAGCGGGACATATAATGTCCAGCAAAAAAAGGAAGGAACGTTTGAGTCATGAACCAGTTAATACAAGCTCAAAAAAAATTATTGCCTGATCTTCTGCTCGTTATGCAAAAGAGGTTTGAAATCTTGCAGTATATCAGGCTGACGGAACCCATCGGGCGAAGAAGCCTGTCTGCCAGTCTCGAGATCAGCGAGCGTGTGTTGAGGGGCGAGGTTCAGTTTTTAAAGGAACAGAACCTGGTCGATATTAAAACAAACGGCATGACCTTGACAGAAGAGGGCTATGAACTGCTTTCGGTTTTGGAAGATACGATGAAAGATGTTTTAGGTTTGACTCTTTTGGAAAAGACATTAAAAGAACGTTTAAATCTAAAGGATGCCATTATCGTGTCCGGAGACAGTGATCAATCCCCATGGGTCAAAAAAGAAATGGGAAGAGCAGCTGTCGCATGTATGAAAAAAAGATTTTCAGGCAAAAATATCGTCGCTGTAACTGGCGGTACGACAATTGAAGCTGTGGCTGAAATGATGACGCCGGATTCTAAAAACCGCGAGCTTTTGTTTGTGCCTGCAAGAGGCGGTTTAGGCGAAGACGTGAAAAATCAGGCGAACACCATATGCGCGCATATGGCGGAAAAGGCTTCAGGCACTTACCGGCTTTTGTTTGTTCCGGGACAGCTGTCACAAGGCGCCTATTCATCTATTATTGAAGAGCCTTCTGTCAAAGAGGTGCTGAACACGATCAAATCGGCGAGTATGCTGGTTCACGGAATCGGTGAAGCTAAAACGATGGCTCAGCGGAGAAACACACCTTTAGAAGACTTAAAGAAAATAGATGATAATGACGCTGTCACAGAAGCGTTTGGCTACTATTTTAACGCGGACGGAGAAGTGGTCCACAAAGTGCATTCTGTCGGAATGCAGCTGGATGACATAGACGCCATCCCCGATATTATTGCGGTAGCGGGCGGATCATCAAAAGCCGGGGCGATCGAGGCTTACTTTAAAAAGCCCCGCGACACGGTTCTCGTCACAGACGAAGGGGCCGCAAAGAAGTTATTAAGGGATGAATAATCCCTCAATATAAATATCTCTCACTTATTTAAAGGAGGAAACAAATCATGGCAGTAAAAGTCGGTATTAACGGTTTTGGTCGTATTGGACGTAACGTATTCCGCGCAGCATTAAAAAATCCTGAAGTTGAGGTAGTAGCGGTTAACGATTTAACAGATGCTAACATGCTGGCTCACCTTTTACAATATGATTCTGTACACGGAAAATTAGACGCTGAAGTTTCAGTTGACGGTAACAACCTTGTTGTTAACGGCAAAACAATTGAAGTTTCTGCAGAACGCGATCCTGCTAAACTTAGCTGGGGCAAACAAGGCGTTGAAATCGTAGTTGAATCTACTGGTTTCTTCACAAAACGCGCAGACGCTGCGAAACACTTAGAAGCTGGAGCGAAAAAAGTAATCATCTCTGCTCCTGCTAACGAAGAAGATATCACAATCGTTATGGGTGTTAACGAAGATAAATACGATGCGGCTAACCACGATGTTATCTCTAACGCATCTTGCACAACAAACTGCCTAGCGCCGTTTGCAAAAGTACTTAACGATAAATTCGGCATCAAACGCGGTATGATGACAACTGTTCACTCTTACACGAACGATCAGCAAATCCTTGATCTTCCGCACAAAGACTACCGTCGTGCGCGTGCAGCAGCTGAAAACATCATCCCAACATCAACTGGTGCTGCTAAAGCAGTTTCTCTAGTTCTTCCTGAACTAAAAGGCAAACTGAACGGTGGAGCAATGCGTGTTCCAACTCCAAACGTTTCTCTAGTTGACTTGGTTGCTGAACTGAACAAAGAAGTAACAGCTGAAGATGTAAACGCAGCTCTTAAAGAAGCGGCTGAAGGAGATCTTAAAGGAATCCTTGGCTACAGCGAAGAGCCATTAGTTTCTGGCGACTACAACGGAAACAAAAACTCTTCTACAATCGATGCCCTTTCTACAATGGTTATGGAAGGCAGCATGGTAAAAGTAATCTCTTGGTACGATAACGAAAGCGGCTACTCTAACCGCGTTGTTGACCTTGCAGCTTACATCGCAAAAAAAGGTCTTTAATTTATAGCTGAAAAAAGGACCTGACTTGGTTCTTTTGAATAGAAGCGCTATAATGAAAGCGGACAAGGGAAGGGGACGGACTCCCTTTCCCTTTTTCCATGAAGACCGGCTTTCAGAAAACGCTCTGTGACAGAGAAACGGCCGCGTTTTTTGCAGCTTTGCCGGCGCTTTCGCCTAAGGCCGCTGCCCTGGCTTTTAGACGAACTGCCCTGTGCCGAAAAAGACTGCGATCTGCCCTAGCGGCGTTATCGCTTGACCAGACGGTTTCACGTTTTTCGTGCTGTATGCAAACCACTTTGAAGGAGGATCTCCTAGGCATGAATAAGAAAACTCTCAAAGACATCGACGTAAAAGGCAAAGTTGTATTCTGCCGCGTTGACTTTAACGTTCCAATGAAAGACGGGGAAGTAACAGACGATACACGTATCCGTGCTGCGCTTCCAACAATCAAACACCTTGCAGACCAAGGCGCGAAAGTCCTTCTCGCGAGCCACTTAGGCCGCCCGAAAGGCGAAGTGGTTGAGGAGCTTCGTTTAACTCCTGTCGCTGCACGTCTCGGCGAACTGCTTGGCAAAGAAGTGAAAAAAGCGGATGAAGCTTACGGCGATGCTGTAAAAGCACAAGTTTCCGACATGACGGACGGAGACGTTCTTGTATTGGAAAACGTACGCTTCTACCCTGGTGAAGAGAAAAATGATCCTGAGCTTGCAAAAGCATTTGCTGAGCTTGCAGATGTATATGTAAATGACGCATTTGGTGCTGCCCACCGTGCTCACGCATCTACAGCTGGAATTGCCGAGCATCTGCCAGCAGTTGCAGGTTTCTTAATGGAAAAAGAGCTTGATGTACTCGGAAAAGCGGTTTCTAACCCTGACCGCCCGTTCACGGCGATCATCGGCGGAGCGAAAGTAAAAGACAAAATTGGAGTGATCGAAAGTCTTCTTGATAAAGTGGACAACCTGATCATCGGCGGAGGTCTTGCTTATACATTCGTAAAAGCGCTTGGCTATGAAGTCGGTAATTCTCTTCTTGAAGAGGATAAAATCGAGCTTGCGAAGTCATTTATGGACCGCGCGAAAGAAAAAGGCGTGAACTTCTACATGCCTGAAGATGTACTCGTTGCAGATGATTTCTCTAACGATGCAAACGTGAAAATGGTGCCGATCTCTGAAATCCCTAGTGATTTAGAAGCAATCGACATCGGTACGAAAACACGCGAAACGTATGCTGACGTCATTAAAAACAGCAAACTTGTCGTGTGGAACGGACCGATGGGCGTATTCGAAATCGACTTGTTCGCACAAGGAACAAAAGCGGTTGCGGAAGCATTGGCAGAGGCGAAAGATACATACTCTGTCATCGGCGGAGGAGACTCAGCGGCAGCGGTTGAAAAATTCGGCCTTGCTGACAAAATGAGCCACATCTCAACAGGCGGCGGCGCGTCCCTTGAGTTTATGGAAGGCAAAGAGCTTCCAGGGGTAGCTGCACTGAACGATAAATAATCTTAAAACTGCTATAAGGAAGTGGAACAGATGAGAAAACCAATTATCGCCGGTAACTGGAAAATGAACAAAACACTCGGCGAAGCTGTCAGCTTCGTTGAAGAAGTAAAATCTTCCATTCCAGCAGCAGACAAAGCGGAAGCTGTTGTTTGCGCGCCAGCGCTTTTCTTAGAAAAGCTTACTTCTGCTGTTAAAGGCACTGACCTTAAAGTCGGCGCTCAAAACATGCACTTCGAGGAAAGCGGTGCGTTCACAGGCGAAATCAGCCCGGTTGCTCTAAAAGACCTTGGCGTTGACTACTGCGTCATCGGCCACTCTGAGCGCCGTGAAATGTTCGCTGAAACTGATGAAACAGTTAACAAAAAAGCACACGCTGCTTTCAAACACGGCATTGTGCCGATCATCTGTGTGGGTGAAACGCTTGAAGAGCGCGAAGCCGGAAAAACAAATGATCTTGTTGCTGACCAAGTGAAAAAAGGCCTTGCTGGTCTTTCTCAAGAACAAGTTGCTGCTTCTGTTATTGCGTATGAGCCAATCTGGGCAATCGGAACGGGCAAATCTTCTACAGCGAAAGATGCAAACGACGTGTGTGTGCACATCCGTAAAACCGTCGCTGAAAGCTTCAGCCAAGAAATTGCAGACCAGCTTCGCATCCAATATGGCGGAAGCGTAAAGCCTGCAAACATTAAAGAATATATGGCAGAGTCCGATATTGACGGTGCTTTGGTCGGCGGCGCGAGCCTTGAGCCACAGTCATTCGTTCAATTATTGGAGGAAGGTCAATATGAGTAAAAAACCAGCTGCACTCATCATTCTTGATGGGTTCGGATTACGAAACGAAACAGTAGGGAACGCAGTCGCTTTAGCGAAAAAACCGAATTTTGACCGCTACTGGAATCAGTATCCTCATCAAACATTGATTGCTTCAGGCGAGGCTGTAGGCCTTCCTGAAGGACAGATGGGGAACTCCGAAGTGGGTCACTTAAATATCGGCGCGGGCCGTATTGTGTATCAAAGCTTAACACGCGTAAATGTTGCCATTCGTGAGGGAGAGTTCGAACGCAACCAAACATTCCTTGACGCGATTAACAACGCGAAAGAAAACAACAAAGCCCTGCACCTGTTCGGCCTTTTATCAGACGGCGGCGTGCACAGCCACATCAATCATTTGTTCGCATTGTTAAAGCTTGCGAAAAATGAAGGGCTGACAAAGGTTTACATCCATGGTTTCCTTGATGGCCGTGATGTTGGTCCGCAAACAGCGAAGACGTACATTAAGCAGCTGAACGAACAAATCGAGGAAATCGGTGTCGGAGAAATCGCCAGCATTTCCGGGCGCTACTACTCAATGGACCGCGACAAACGCTGGGACCGTGTAGAAAAAGCGTACCGCGTAATGGCATACGGCGAAGGCCCGACCTACCGCAGTGCAATGGATGTTGTTGATGATTCATATGCGAACGGAATCTATGATGAATTCGTGATTCCATCCGTTATCACAAAAGAAAACGGTGAGCCTGTTGCGACAATCCAAGACGGCGATTCTGTGATTTTCTATAATTTCAGACCGGACCGCGCCATCCAGATTTCCAACACGTTCACAAACAAAGACTTCCGTGACTTCGATCGCGGCGAGAATTATCCGAAGAACCTGCATTTCGTCTGCCTGACTCACTTCAGTGAAACAGTTGACGGATATGTAGCGTTTAAACCGATAAATCTTGATAACACAGTCGGAGAAGTATTATCTCAACATGGATTAAAACAGCTTCGAATTGCAGAGACTGAAAAGTATCCGCATGTCACGTTCTTTATGAGCGGCGGCCGTGAAGCTGAATTCCCGGGTGAAGAGCGCATTCTCATCAACTCGCCGAAAGTTGCCACATATGACTTAAAGCCAGAAATGAGTGCGTATGAAGTGAAGGACGCGCTTGTCAAAGAAATTGAAGATGACAAGCATGACGCGATTATCCTTAACTTCGCAAACCCTGATATGGTCGGCCACTCCGGAATGGTTGAACCAACAATTAAAGCAATTGAAGCAGTGGACGAATGCTTAGGCGAAGTCGTTGACGCGATTATCGCTAAAGGCGGACACGCGATCATTACCGCTGATCACGGTAATGCTGACATTCTGATTACAGAATCAGGCGATCCGCACACTGCGCATACGACAAACCCAGTCCCTGTCATTGTGACGAAAGAAGGCATCACGCTGCGTGAAGGCGGAATCCTAGGCGACCTTGCACCAACGTTATTAGACCTTCTCGATGTTGAAAAACCGAAAGAAATGACAGGAACATCGTTAATTCAAAAATAATTTGAAATCAAAAGGAGAGACAAAACTCATGCCATACATTGTTGATGTTTATGCACGCGAAGTATTAGACTCCCGCGGCAACCCAACAGTTGAAGTTGAAGTATATACAGAAACAGGAGCTTTTGGCCGCGCATTAGTGCCAAGCGGAGCTTCTACAGGTGAATACGAAGCAGTTGAGCTTCGTGACGGCGACAAAGACCGTTACCTTGGAAAAGGCGTGTTAACAGCTGTTAACAACGTAAACGAAATCATTTCTCCAGAGCTTCTTGGCTTTGATGTAACTGAACAAAACGCTATTGATCAGCTTTTAATCGAGCTTGACGGTACTGAAAACAAAGGCAAACTTGGTGCGAACGCGATCCTTGGCGTATCTATGGCTTGTGCGCGCGCAGCTGCTGATTTCTTACAGATTCCTCTTTACCAATACCTTGGAGGATTCAACTCAAAAACGCTTCCTGTACCGATGATGAACATCGTCAACGGCGGAGAGCATGCTGACAACAACGTGGATATTCAAGAATTCATGATCATGCCTGTAGGTGCTCCTAACTTCCGTGAAGCACTTCGCATGGGCGCTCAAATCTTCCACAGCCTGAAATCAGTTCTTTCTGCTAAAGGAATGAACACAGCTGTAGGTGATGAAGGCGGATTTGCTCCAAACCTTGGTTCTAACGAAGAAGCGCTTCAAACAATCGTTGAAGCAATCGAAAAAGCCGGCTTCAAACCTGGCGAAGAAGTGAAACTTGCAATGGATGCTGCATCTTCTGAGTTCTACAACAAAGAAGACGGCAAATACCATCTGTCTGGCGAAGGCGTTGTGAAAACATCTGCTGAAATGGTTGACTGGTACGAAGAAATGGTTTCTAAATACCCAATCATCTCTATCGAAGACGGACTTGACGAAAACGACTGGGAAGGCCACAAGCTTCTTACTGAGCGTCTTGGCAAAAAAGTTCAGCTTGTTGGTGACGATCTCTTCGTTACAAACACGAAAAAATTGGCTGAAGGCATCAAAAACGGCGTAGGCAACTCTATCCTGATCAAAGTAAACCAAATCGGTACATTGACTGAAACATTCGATGCGATCGAAATGGCGAAACGCGCAGGCTACACAGCTGTTATCTCTCACCGTTCTGGTGAAACAGAAGACAGCACAATCGCTGACATCGCTGTGGCAACAAATGCAGGACAAATCAAAACAGGTGCTCCGTCTCGTACGGACCGTGTTGCGAAATACAACCAGCTTCTTCGCATCGAAGATCAGTTGGCTGAAACTGCTCAATATCACGGTATTAACACTTTCTACAACTTGAACAAGTAATAAAATGACCGCCGAGATATCTCTCGGCGGTTTTTTTATGCAAACTTTCCTAGCTCCAATCTTATTCTCCTTCTATTTCATTACCTTGATTTGGTAATTAGTATTCATTTTATTGCTTTTTAAAGGAATCAATACAGCAGAACCGAAAAGAAAGGAGTGAATAAGAGGAGGAATGTAGAGATGAAAATGATATTGATGTCAGCAGTACTGGCCGGAAGCGTCATTTGGGGAGCTTCAACTGAACAGCTGAAAGAGACACAGTCTCATTCTGTTTATGAAATAGCCCCGTTGTTTGATGAAGAGCATGCTTATGAAACCATTCATGAGCTTAGTGAAGTCATAGGCCCGAGAGAAACAGGAACAGAGCAAGAAAAAGAAGCGGCATCATACATATCGAAACGGCTTCAAGATGAGGCATTAGCCGTCCGCATTCAGCCGTTTCATGTGAAGACATATTTTTCTGGTTCAATCATGGCAGGCGATCAGGAATATCCAATGCGCTCAGCAGATAAGACCGCTGTTGAAAAGGAAGAGAAACTAGAGGCTGCTGTCTTTGACGGAGGCTATGGGTCCAGCCGTGAAGTAAAAGAAGCAAAAGGGAAAATAGCCGTTATTAGAGAGGGGAAAATACCAGTATCTCAAAAATTAATAAACGCCCAAGCTGCTGGCGCAAAGGCTGCCATTATTTATAACTGCAAAACAAAACCTCTCGCGATCCGTCCGGTAAAACCAAAACAAATCACAATACCGACAGCCGGAATGAAAAAAGAAGATGGGGAAGCTTTACTGAAAGAAAAGCAGGCTGTCATTCAATTTAAGAACTATCAAAACCGCACTTCACAAAATATAATAGGGACGCGCAAAGCGCAGCACACAAAACACCCCGATATAATTTATGTAACTGCTCACTACGATACAGTTAAAGGTGCACCTGGCGCTGATGATAATGCATCAGGCACATCTGCTGTACTGGAGATGAGTAAGCAAAGCAAGCATCTTCCCAAAAACAAAGAAATCCGTTTTATCTTATTCGGAGCAGAAGAACTGTGGTCGGCGGGATCTTCATATTATGTCAGTACGCTTACCTCGGATGAAATCAGACACAGCCGTGCAAACTTTAACGCTGATATGATTGCGACTGACTGGAAAGAAGCAAGCCAAATGTATATAACGACCCCGGATGGCAAGGAAAATGAAAGTATCAATTATGCAGTAAATGCTGCCCGGAAAGCAAAGCTTGAAGCACCTCGCCTCACACAGCTGGGATACTCGGATCACGTGTCATTTTATGAAGCGGGCATACCTTCGGCTAATTGGATTTGGCTCAGCCCGGATACAAAAGAGCCTGGCCCATGGTATCACACCGAAAATGACAACATTACACATGTCAGCAAAGAAAGATTGAAGGAAGCGGGGCAGCTCTTGTTATCTGCTGTAAAAGAGGCAAATATAGATTAGTAAAAAAAGGCTTCGGCTTGTTTTTTAAATTTTCGCTATATTCTTTCAAATGAGGGATATTTTCTCATTTTCAACCTAATAAATGTCTTATCGTAGGTATAAAAATATCAATTATTTGTAAATCGCATCATTATGTCCTATCAAATAAAAGGATACAAAACTCATTTACCGTTTTTTTACTTTTGTTATAATGGCAGTATCGATCGGTAATTGTTTAATTTTGTAAAGATATATCCTTTTCTATCTTATAGGGGGTCCAAAAATGAATCCTGTCACAAAAGAAGCTCGAAACCTCGGTCATAAGCGGTTTTTAGAATTGATTGAAGCAAAACAGGCTGTTGTAGGTGTGTTGGGGATGGGATATGTGGGGTTTCCTCTCGCATTGGAATGTGTCAATAAAGGATACAGCGTCATCGGCTTCGATAGGAACAGCGAAAAAGTTTCTTTGCTGAAAGACGGGCACAGCCATATTCGGGATATAGACGATAACCAATTAAAAGAAGCGCTGCACACAGAGCGTTTTCAAGTGAGCGATAATATGTCTCTCATTGAACAATGCGACATTATTGTGATATGTGTTCCGACACCTTTGAACAAAAAAGACAAAATTCCCGATCTTAGCTACATAGACAGTGCAGTTGACACCATGCTGGCTTATGGAAGGCCAAATCAGCTTTTAATTTTAGAAAGTACAACCTATCCGGGGACAACCAAACAAAAAATCGCTGATAGAATGGCATCAGGGCGGCAGGTGAACATAGGCTCCGACTTTTTTATAGCTTATTCTCCTGAACGAATTGATCCTGGAAACAGCCAATATGAAGTTGCCGATATCCCTAAAGTGGTCGGCGGAATGACCCGGAATTGCACAAAACTTGCCTCAGCGTTTTACAACACCATCGTTACAAGCATTCATCCAGTAACCTCACCAGAAGTAGCTGAAACAGCTAAACTCCTAGAGAATACCTACCGTTATGTAAATATAGCTCTCATCAATGAAATGGCACTCAATTGCCGAGAACTCGATATAGATATATGGGAAGTGATCAATGCGGCAGACACGAAGCCGTTCGGGTTTCAAAAGTTCAGCCCCGGCCCTGGCGTAGGCGGCCATTGTATACCGATTGATCCTTTTTATTTTAAATGGATAGCCAATCAAAAAGGATTGCAGACAAAGCTGATTGATTTAGCGGATGAAATCAATTCCGATATGCCATTTTCAGTGTCCGACTATGCCATGAAGCTGGTTGATAAAGAACAATGCAGAATTTTATTAATAGGTGCGGCTTATAAAAAAAATACCAATGATTCTCGTGAGTCTTCTGCATTTGCCATTATAGGTAATCTGATGAAAAAGGGATGCACGATAGATTACTATGATCCTTTTATCAGTGAAATCCGCTTGGAAGACGGCAGCATCAAGCACTCCGTTCCTTTCACGAAGGAGCAGGTCAATCAATATGATGTCGTCATTATTCATACTGATCATGATGATATCAATTACAGCATATTGCGGGATGCAGCCCCTATTATTTTCGATACCAGAAACATTTGCCGAGAAAAAATGGCTGACAATGTAAATCTTGTCACACTATAGGAGGGAACGATCATTACTAAACAATTTATCTCTTTCCACAGACCTGATATCACAAACGAAGAACTGGAAACTGTAGCAGAAACGATCAAGTCAGGATGGATTTCAAAAGGTCCGAAGGTGATTGAATTTGAAAAAAAGCTGGGCGAATATTTAGGCGCGGAGCACGTAATCAGCTGTAATTCAGGAACAGCTGCCTTGCATATGGCATTGCTTGCACTCGGTGTAGGAGAAGGCGATGAAGTCATTGTTCCAAGCTTCACGTTTTGTTCAAGTGTAAACGTCATTCTGCATGTCGGAGCAACCCCGGTTTTTGCCGACATTTGCGAGGATGATTTATGTATAGATCCGGAAGATGTCAGACAAAAACTTTCTCCGCGCACAAAAGCGGTCATTGCGGTTCATTTTGCAGGTTATCCGGCAAATTTGGATGAGCTTAGCAGCATTTGCAAGGAAAATGGACTGTATTTGATTGAAGATGCCGCACACGCGCTTGGGACCCGGTATAAAGGGAAGATGATCGGCACACATGGAGATGCCGTATGCTTCAGCTTTTATGCCACTAAAAATATAACGACGGGAGAAGGAGGAGCTCTTATTCTTAAGGATGAGGAAGCGGCCGAGAGAGCAAGACTGTATGGGTGGCACGGCATTACAAAAAATGCTTGGAACCGATACGGTGAAAAAGGCAGCTGGCGATACGATGTGTTACTTCCCGGCTTTAAGTACAACATGACAGACATCCAGGCTGCGCTTGGACTCATTCAATTGAAACGAGCTGCTGAGATCCAAGAAAAACGGACAGGAATCGCAAACTATTATGCGTCGGAGCTTACAAATCAATCAGAAAGAGCAGAACTTCCTTTGGCAGACATCCCAAGCCATATCACTCACTCTTGGCATTTGTTTATTCTCCGGGTGAAAAAACGCGGGGAAATGGAACGGGACCAGTTTATTGAAAATATGAAAGCGAAACATATTGGCTTGAGTGTCCATTTCATCCCTGTGCACATGCATCCCTACTATAAAGAGCATTTTCCCGCAAAGCTGCCGGTAACTGAACGCATCTTTCCTGAAATTGTATCACTGCCTCTTTATAGCCAATTATCGAAGGAAGATTGTCAATATATCGTTCAATCCATTAAAGAAGTTTTATCTTTAAGCCAGGAGGTCGGACAATGAAAAACATTGCTATCTTAGGCGGAGCGGGCTTTATAGGAAGTGAATTAGCGGGGCTATTACAAAATAAGGGTTACCATACGATCATCGCTGATCAAAAAAAGCCGGATTTTCAGGCGGAATTCCGGCAAACGAATATTTTAGACCGGCAATCGCTTCGGGAATCATTAAAAGGAGCAGATGCTGTCGTTCATTTAGCAGCAATGGTCGGAGTAGACAGCTGCCGCAGCAATGAAGAGGACGTAATCAAGGTGAACTTTGAGGGAACGAAAAACGTAACGGAGGTATGCAAGGACCTAGGGATCAAGACTCTTCTTTTTTCCTCCAGCTCAGAGGTATTCGGGGATTCGCCCGATTATCCGTATACGGAATCGAGCAAGAAGCTCCCTAAATCCGCTTATGGAAAAGCAAAATTGAAGTCAGAGGAATATTTGAGGGAGCAGGCATCAGATTCGCTGCATGTCAGAGTTGTCCGGTACTTTAATGTATACGGCCTGAAGCAGCGGGAAGACTTTGTCATTAACAAGTTCTTCAGTTTGGCTGAATCTGGCACGGAGCTTCCTCTATATGGAGACGGCGGCCAAATCAGATGCTTCAGCTATATTAGTGATATCGTGAACGGAACATATCTGGCACTTCTGCACAAAGGCAGTGCTTTTGAAGATTTCAACATAGGAAACGATCTGCCTATCAGCATAAAAGGATTGGCAGAGAAAATCAACGTCATGACAGGCAGGAAGAAAGAGAATTACACCTTTAAAAAGCTGGGTGAGGATGGCGTCCGGGGGAAAGACATTGAAATTTTCAAACGTGCTCCCTCGGTCGAGAAGGCAAAGCGCCTGCTAGGATATGCTCCTAACGTTCACCTTGAGGAAGGCCTGAGGATGATTAAAATTGAAAGACAAAAACAAAAACTTCCATTATCCTGAAAATCCGAAACAGATCAAGTTTCCCATTTATGCGGGGCAGCTTTCAGGCAAAAGTCTTTTCCCGCATTTCATTTCAGCTAAAAAAACAACTTTGGCAGAAAAATTGGAAAAACGCTATGGAAAGGGAATCGAATTGACTTCGAGTGGCAGTGCGGCGTTAGTGCTTGCACTGACATTTTCCGGAGCGGGGCCTGGAAAAGAAGTGATTTTTTCATCATTCAGCTGTCCGAATGTCATTGATGCCGTGCTTCAATCCGGAGCCTCGCCGGTTTTTGCCAATCTGGATGATGATTTATCCCTATCTTTTGAAGATGTGAAAAACAAAGTGACCGATAGAACATGCGCTGTCATTTTGACACACGTCTACGGCCGGAAGGAAAACATGGAACTTATTGAGTGGGTGAAAGAGAAGCGTATTCGTATCATTGACGATGCCGCTCAAGCCATGTTTACAAGACAAGCAGGAACTTTTGCAGGCGGTTTGGGGGATTTCGGTATCTTGAGCTTTGGACCGTCAAAGCCCCTCGGCAGTATAGGGGGCGGAGCGTTAATCGCTCGGAAAGATGTTCTGGACAAAAATGGCAGGCTGCCGATGGAACAGCGAAAGCAAGTCAATGCTGATTATTATGCTTATATGAGACAGCAGCGAATACAGACTTTGAAGAGGTCAAGGACTCTATCTTTCTTGTTCAGAAAAACGGGTGTTCAGACTTCTATGAAAACGAGCAAGCTTGAAGTCCTTCCGAAAACACCTGCTACTGTCCCTTTATTGCGAATGCATCCGGTGAGACAAGCTATCATCGAGCAACAGTTGACAAAGATGGAGCAGCTGGTGAAAGACTCATCTGAAAATTTGGAGACGGCAAGATACATCTTTGCACGGGCAGAAGCGTTATACGGGATTAAAATGATTCAGCCACAGGAGGGAGAAAGCCTAAACTATTTGACAATCGTCTTTCCTCATGAAGGCGAAAGGTACGACTGCTCCGTTTATTTAGCGTCAAAAGGGATTCAAACCTGCTGGAACTACCTTCCCCTTCACCTTATCCCGCTGTATCAGCCTTATTCACAGCAAGGGGTTGAGCATTCTCTTTGGAAACGAGTTCTTTCACTGCCGTTCAAACCGCCTCTTGGTACAGAGCAGGTGAAGGATATTGCTGAAACTGTTTTAGCGTATGCAGAGCAAAAGAATAAGAAATGAATGTTGGTGATATATCGTGCAAAAAACAGCAAATTTGATCACTCGTCAAGCATGGGATCGGGCCGCTGGCATATTTCAGGCTGGATTGTTTCAAAACTATGATTGGGGGAAGCTCATGGAAGAGCTCCCCAATACTTCGTTTCACCCCGTTAAGCTGACATCGGACGGCGGCCAAGTGATCTATGTTCCGGTGTTTGAGCAAAATGGCTTGCTCAGCGGCAATATGATCGGATACGGCGGCGTCATTTCAGACCGTCCGATTTCATTCAAATGGCTGCAAAGCGAAATCAAAGCATTATTTGGGCAGAAATTATCGCGGATCCTGCTTCCGCATGGCCAAACTTCTTTTATCGAAGAAACGGGGGAACAATGGGTGGAGAAAGCAACACACATGTTGCCGCTTCCCGATACATTCGAAGAGCTATGGACAAATTGTTCGGGAAAAGCTCGGACTGCCGTCAGATATGCGGAGAAGAAAAATGTGTCCGTCCGCCTAATCGGGCAAGAATCACTCTCTGAGTTTTACGAATTGTATAAGGCGCATACAGCAGCTATCGGCGCAGCCTATATGCTGAGTCAGGATTTTTTTCAAAAGCTGCTAGAAAGCCTTGGAAGGCACGTCTTTTGGGTAGGGGCATTTCTTGAGAGTGACATGATCAGCAGCAGTATTTTTCTATATGACCATTCTCATTTTTATTATTGGCAGAATGTAAACAGCCCCGCCGGTAAAGAAACGCAGGCCTCTTATTTGTTAATGTGGAACGCTTTATCATTCGCCATCGGCAAGAAGCTTCAATGGGTTGATTTTGGATATTCTCACAGTAAAGAAATTGCCAGACCGAAACGATATTGGGGAGCTGAAGAGAAACGATGTCGATATTTCACAGAAGCGGAGTAAAAGTCGTAAGCGGCCATCAATCCAGTTACCTCCCATGGTATGGTTTTTTTGAAAAAATCCATAAATCAGATGTTTTTGCGATTCACGATACAGCCCAGTTTGAGAAAAAGGGATTTCTCAATCGGAATAGGATCAAAACTTCTCAAGGTTCGATGTGGCTGACTGTGCCCCTGCAGATGAAAAATTATAAGGATATCGAGCTTCGTGATATGAAAATCGATCAAGAACAAGACTGGCGGAAGAAACATTGGATGGCGATTAAAATGAATTATGCAAAGGCACCCTATTTCGAGGAGTATCAAATGTTTTTTAAAGATGTCTATCAGCGGGAATGGGAGTACCTTCACGATTTAAATATGTTTATCATTGATTTTTTTCTGCGGGAACTTCGTATATCGACGCCAATCTGCAATGTTTCAGAGCTCGAATGCCGGAAGGAAAAAAAGAGTGATTTTGTGCTCGCGCTTTGCAAGGAACTAGGGGCTGATCACTATTATTCAGGCAGCCAAGGATCAGACTATCTAATAGAAAGCGATTTTAATAGAAGCGGAATTACGATCGAATACCAGCAAATCAGGACAATACATTATCCGCAATTATTCGGAGAGCACATTCCTCATCTCTCTATGCTTGATCTGCTAATGAATTGTGGGGCGGATATGTCCGAGACGTTAATCAAAGGGGGACAATATGATGAAAGTAATGGTATTTGCGGCGCATCCGGACGATGAAATTATCGGTGTCGGCGGAGCATTGGCGAAACATGTCCGTCAAGGAGACAGTGTGTCGGCTGTCATTATGGCTGAGGGAAAATCGTCGAGAAAAGAAGACTACGAAAAACCTTGTGATTCGATCATGCAGCATTCCTATAGTGAAACGGAACAAGCGCTTAACTCGCTCGGCATAAGCGATTTTGTCAGGTTAAACCTGCCTGATAACAGGCTAGATTCAATGAATTTGCTGGATGTGGTAAAAGAAGCAGAAAAACAAATTGAACGGTTTCAGCCAGATATTGTATATACACAATACGGCGGTGATATTAATATTGACCACGCCGTTGTATTCAGAGCGGTGATGACGGCAACCCGCCCGCTCCCAGGTCATTCCGTAAAACAGGTTCTCGCATACGAAACCTTATCCTCAACTGAGTGGAACTACTTGAAGAAGGATCAATTCCATGCAAATTTCTTCATTAATATAGAAGAAGAGCTTGAACTGAAGCTGAAGGCTATGGCGTGCTATGGTTCGGAGCTGAGGGACTTCCCGCATCCGCGGTCCTTGCAAGCGATAGAAAATAACGCATACGTATGGGGAGCTAAATCCGGTTTTTCTGCAGCAGAAGCATTTATGCTTGTGAGAGGGACGTGGTGACGGATGATTGCGCAAATACCGTTTTTCGGGTTAGACCCGAAGCAAATTGATAAAAAGTGGGTTGAAGCAGGATACGGTCTTGAAGCCAACATTTTTGACGGAAAATCGTTTGAAGCAACAGATTATGTGAAAACCTTTAAGCGGACACTTGATTATACAAAACAGCTTGAGCCGTCATTATTGACACTTCATTTTCCAACCGACAACGCGGATTATGTTCACGAAGCGCATATAAAGGACCGTCTGCTGCATTTTGCAGAGCTTGCGGATCTGTACGGCGCTAAGGGCATCACTGTTCATGCCAATCAATTTATGTCTGTTGAAGAATTTCAAGGCTATGATTTAGAAGGAAACCGCAGAAAAGTCATTGAATTTTTTGCTGCGTTTGATGATGAGATGAAAGGGACAGATATATGGATTGGAGTCGAAAATCTGCCGATTATCGGAAATCTGGGAGAAGACTTTGACCCGATATTTATTTATCCTGAGGATTTTGAGGAACTGACTCAGCTTGGTTTAAAACATATCGGCATTACATGGGATCTTTGTCATTGGGCCATTACCTATCAGACACATCTGTCAACATCACTAATGTTCAGGGATGAAAAGCTCAGATACCCTGATTTTTTTCAGTTTCTTAGCTTAAAGGACAGCGTTAAACATTATCATTTCAGTTCGTTTCGCCAGCTAGCCTTCCCGCATGGTGATGTCCGCTGTTTTGAAGGGCGTCATCCCGCTGAAGGAACGATTGATGAAACTTTGCTTAGACAAGCGGCGGAGATGTTAAAGGAAATACACCGCGGGGATGGCACGGGTATCGTATTTGAAGTGATGGAAGAGGACTATACACAACGAAAAGAATCATGGAGAACATTAGAATGGTTCGGCGGTGCTTCTGATGAAGATCAAAAACGGACGTGATTCGGCATATCGAACACCAAATTATGCAAAGCTTTGGGCTGCACAAGTATTTTCTTCCGCGGCGGATGGCGTCTGGCTCATCGCGCTTCCGCTCCTTGTGCTCAATTTGACCGGAAGCAAAGTATTAGTCGGGGTGATTTCTTTTATCGAGCTCGTTCCTCTGACCTTCGGAATTTTTGCAGGCCCCTTCATTGATTCTGTACGAAAAAAATCCATATTATATGTGTGTAATACCGGAAGGACAGTCATTATGATTCTTTTGGCAGTCCTTGGCGCCAATGGCTTGTTAACTGTATGGATCATTGGTCTATGCGCATTTTGTTTATCACTGCAATCGATGCTCTTTTCCCCGGCGAAAGTGGCGCTTATTCCGCTGCTTGTCCCTCAGAAACATCTCGATCAAGCGACTTCTTTAATAAATACTAGCGAACTAATTGGTCTGATCGTTGGAAAGCTGATCAGCGGAATTTTGATTGCGGCGATTCCGTTCGGGCTGCTTTTTTTTATAAATGGAGCCGCATTTTTTGTATCCGCTGTATTGATTGCTCTTATTCACATTTCAGAATCTGCCGGTTTAAAAAGCAAAGGCGCAGAAGCCCTTAAGACAGGGTATAGAATGCTGAAAGGCAACTCATCTTGGATGACTTCTGTCGGTTATTTTTTTATCGTCAACCTTGTCATTGCCGGGTTTATTTCGGTAATGGGTCCGATTCTTGCAGTTGAACGTTTTCATGAAAACTATTCCGTATGGTTCGCCATCATGTATTCAATGTTTCAGGGCGGTATGCTCTTAGGCAATCTTGCAGTATTTTTTAAGTGGAACACTAGGCGGCTAGAACGGCTTTATCCCAGAACGTTAACAGCGGTAGGACTGCTCATTATGTTTTTGTTTTTTTCGCTTAACGGGCTGGAATGTGCCATTTTTTTGGTGCTAGGCATTATCATTTCATATATTGATGTGCAAACAGTTTTGTATTTTCAAAAGACGGTTCCCACTGAATACTTCGGAAGAATATTCGCGCTTATTTTTTCTATCGTAAAGATGGGAGAGCCTCTTTCAGCAGCTGTTTACACAGTGCTTCTTGTGTTCATGGACGCTGATTATATTTTTCTGGCTGTCGGTCTGACCCTCGCACTGACTTTTTTCATCCTGTCAGTGAGGCAGGGAATGCAGAGGGATGCCGGAAAAAAAGCGAATCAGTTTTTTTAAATTCTATATGAAAGAGCTGCCGATGATCATACGGCAGCTCTTTTATTAAAGATCTAAATAAAGCCTCACCATATCGCGGCATTGAATTCCATTTTCAAAAATGTCCTCATCATAATGTCTGACAAAGAAATCATGGTCGATCGCCTGAAGGCGGAATCCGCATTTTTGGTAGAGAGAAAGCTGATGAATGCTGGAATTTCCCGTGCCGATTTCAATCGTGTCTGCACCCAGCTCCTTTGCCTTTTCGATGGCGTCTTGTACAAGCTGTTTGCCAAAGCCCTTCTTCTGATGAGATTCTTTTACGGCTATATTTACAATTTCAACTGTTTGCGGCCTCGTTTTTAGCAATACATAAACACCGGCAAGCTCATCACCGGCCCAAGCTGTGTAACATTCTCCTCTCTTAAGATATTCATCTACAATGTCCTTCGACGGATCGGCAAGAAGCAATAGGTCGTATAATTCATCATTTGTTTTTTCTCTTATTTGAATCCTGAGCTTTTGCACGTTCATTCCACCTTTTCATATGTTTATAGAGATATTTTCATGATTTCCTCCAATTTCATACCATTCTATTATAAAATATGTAACATAGGAAATATGTACAAAATAGTGGATCATAAATAGGAGGAACGTCACATGTTTTGTAAGGAATGCGGTCAAAAAAATAAAGAAGGAGCCAAGTATTGTAAAGAATGCGGCACCCCGATCGGAGGGAGCAGCAGACAGGCACATAAAGAAACAGCAAGCGCTGCTGAAACGAGGCAGGCTCCGCGAAAACCAATCCCTAAGAAAACCATCGTGTTATGGAGCAGCATTGCCGCTGCGTGCGTTATATTATTCGCCGCCTATAAAACCGGAGCGTACTTTACTTCAAAGGATAGATTAGTCGACAAGTTTGAACAGGCTGTAAAGGATGAGGATCAAGATCAAATCGCGTCCCTCCTTACGCCGGTAAATGACAAGCTTAAACTGACTAAAAAGAATGTAGAACCGTTTCTTGCGTATTTGAAGGACCATCCTGACAAAAAAGATGAGCTTTTTGCATCGCTGCGTGCTGAAACAGTTCAAAAAGATATCGTATACGCGGAGAAAGACGGGAGAAGCTTGCTCGTATTTGACCATTATGATTTAAAGATAGCACCTGTTTACTTTGAAGTGACCAGCAATTATAAAAATGCAGATCTATATGTGAATAAAGAGGATGCCGGAACGGTAAAGAAAGCGGATCAAGCACAAACCCTCGGGCCGTACATTCCCGGCGAATATACCGTCTCTGCCAAACTGAAAAACGATGTCGTCGATCTCGTGAAAAAGGAAGACATTCAGGCTGTTGGCGATAACAGCTTTCGTGTTGATCTCTCATTGGAAGCAGACGATGTGACATTCAGCTTAGCGGATGACATCAAAAGCGGGAAGGGAGATTTGCTGATTAACGGCAAGTCGATTCATAAAGACCCGTTCAAATCCGTCACATACGGCCCTCTTCTGACAGACGGGTCCATGACGGCTGCGGTCGAAGCAGAGTTTCCGTGGGGAAAAACCAAAACAGCGGGCGTGCCAATCGACCATAAAGAAATGGAGATCACTTTAATTCCTGATCAAGACACACAGGAAACGATTATGAACACGATTGTCAAAACAACTAAACAGTATTCCAAAGCGCTATCAGATGGGAATACAGCCCAGATGACAGAGGCGAGCGCCAAATGGAAGGCACAGGCGAAGGATACCGTCGATTCTATGAAATACACGAATTCTTACTTAAAAGATAAATATTTAGAAACTGATTTTGATCTGGATACATTCGCTCTTTCTCAGAAAAACGACGGGACGTGGCAGGTATCAGTAAAAGGAAAAGAACTGCACCAGTCTTCTTCGTATAACGACTATACAAAATCCGAAATGACTGATGACAGTCCGAGTTACGAATATCTCCTTTCATATGATAAAAAACAGAAAAAGTGGATTTTTGAAGAAGCAGAATCAACATTCGAATCGGCCGGAACAAATATAAAGAAAATCAAAAATGATAAGCCGGAGACGTACGCGTCCGCCTGGGAAGGCTCGAAAAACAAAGACAGTGAAAGCTCTGCAAGCGGTAATGTGACAGATGAACAAGTGACATTATTTATGGGCAGTTATTTGCAAAGCCAGGCAGATGCGGTAAATCAAAATCAATTCTCGCTGATGGAAGACAGCCTTGAAAAAGGCAGTTCTCTTTATTCCGACCAGCAGCATCTCGTAACGAAATTAAATAAAGAGGGGACAACTGAAGACTTTAATAACTATGAAGTGAAAAGCTGGAGTCAAAATGGATCAGCGATCACGATTAAGACATATGAAGAATTCTATATCACAAAATCAGGCGGCAGCCCAAAACTGAGAACCTATAACTGGACCTACACAGGCACAGTGAAGAACGGAAGAATTTACTTAACGTCTATTCAATAAAAACAACCCCCATCACCAGCAGGTGATGGGGTTGTTTTTTAAAAGAATATGTAATGGAAAATCTCTTTCATATAGTGTTCGATCATAAGCTGGAATGTAACGCAGGTGATCAAATAAATGACAATCGTTGAGTAAATGACATCAACCTTTCCTTTATATGAATGCTGGTAACTGCTCAGCATCGCAGGAGGAATGGCGAAGAATGCGCCAATTAAACCAACGGCTAATATGGTGAAGCAAATGTCTGTATGCAATAAAAAGAATAAAAGGGCAAGAACCAAAATAGCTGTAAACGGAATGAGAAACGCGCCAAATCTGGAAAATGAATCTTTGAAAGATACTTGCTTTCCCGCGATTTTCAAGGCGAAAAAGATCAATGCATGCAAAAAGAAAAGAAACAGGGCAAAATAAATGGTTGGCTCTAAAAAGATTGCTGTAAAGCTTACGCTGCCGGGACCGTCTGAAAAAAGAATATAAAACATCAAAGGGGTCAGCAAACTGAACAGAACCATCGTAATAATCGCGCTGACCAGCTGTTCGCCGCCCGTTGTTTTACATTCCTGATAAGGGCGTTTCAGGACGGCCAAAACAAATGAACCGAACTGTTTTGCCGCTTGCTTTGCAGCGGCTCCAGTTTGAGCTGCCTGCTGCTGGCCTGACTGACCGGGGAGCGGTGATCCGCATTTCTCACAAAACTTTCCGCCATCTGTTTGATGGCCGCATTGAGGACAATACATAAAATAACTCCTTTACCTGTAATATAGGGAAAATAGACTAATAGTTTTATTATAAAAGAAAAATGTAGTAAAGTAACCAGTATTCATACAAAAATGCCACAAAAAAGACACGAGCCTAATAGAAGCCGTGTCTTTTTTATGCTAGTTATT
This sequence comes from Bacillus vallismortis, assembly GCF_040784915.1. GTDB lineage: Bacteria > Bacillota > Bacilli > Bacillales > Bacillaceae > Bacillus > Bacillus subtilis_G. The sequence goes on along the minus strand of NZ_CP160797.1, from coordinate 3,488,983 downwards.
AATATATTTCTCAAATACATCTCCAAAATCCTTAATATGATACTGCGAGCGAACGGATGTCAGCCAAGTGAAACCGAATTCGGTCAGCTCTTTATATTGCGTTTCAAGATTGACGTGCTCGGGGCGGGTGTGGTGAAGAATTGTCACGGCTTTATCCAAGCTTTGTTCCGCCTGATTGATTAAAATATCATTTTCATAAGTTGTTTCAGCAATCCGAAGCAGTGCTTTATATAGATCTTTTAACTTTTCAATTTGGTCTTTGTGCACATCGATGTCGAATTTTTCCGCGCCCAGTTTAAATTTAATCTCAACATCTAGATCGACTTTTCCCGCGGTTTCCAGAAAGACATCAGAAATTTTGAATTGAGAGTAAGGATAGCGTTTTAACGTTCGTTTTGAGGAAGTGGCGCGTTCTCCGTCTACATGGATCAGAGCTAGATTCGTAAAGCAGTATTCGTCTGCTTTCGTTTTAATCAAGAAATATATTTTTTCATTGTCTTCATGCATGACATAGTCATCAGCATCTGTCTTGTCATAATCCTGAGGTTCGATAATTTTTCCGATATCAGATAAGCCCAGTGCATCTGCTGCAATTTTTTTGAACATCTGTATACGTCCTTCCTAGTCAATTTGTCACTTCATTGTAGCATGGAGTGTTTCTGGCAGGCTACAAACGTTTTATACGTAACGGGCGGCATATTTCATTAATTATCTATTGAATGTCTCTCCTCATGATAAACATAAGGAAAGCAAGGGAAAAGCGGATAGGTCAGTCGCGCCTCTATCTAATCCGATTATCGCAGATGCCGTCACGAGTGTGCGTCATGATCCATAGCGCCAGGCTTAGCAACGTTATTCTTGATCTCGTTGTGATGGTCGGCATAGCCCCTTTTTTCACTATTCTTCTTTCATTGAATAGCAAACTCGGGAAAATAGAGATGAATGTCATTACCAGACTGATGGGATTCATCTTAGCGGAAGTGATGATCGGTGCAGGGCTGAAAGACATGTTTTCGATACATTCAAAAAGCAGTTCCCTTACTTGCGGGAGCTGCTTTCTATTGCTTTCGGCACGTATTGAAACACTTCTTCACTTTCAAAAAAATCAATTAAGCGGCTCACCCAGTCATAGTAATTGAGCCATTCTCTTAATTCATGTAATAGCTGGTTGACTTTCTCCTCAGTCTCAGGGGTAAGCCCGTCCTTTTGCAAAAGATCAGTCAGCTCCCGGTTTAATTTTTTATACAGTACTTTGTTTTTACTCACGACCTTAGTCCAGTTCGCCGCAAATAAAGAAATGAAGGTTTGATAATAATCCTGCTCAACGTCGTAAAGATCTTTTCTTACCCCTTTTTCAAACACCTTTTCGGCAATATTGGCATCAATCATTTCACGGACCACTTGGCTCATCCGTGTTTTGCTCATGCCTGTTGCCTCTGACAGCTCGCTTAACGTCATCGGTTTTCGATTCATATAAATAATCCCAAGCACACGTCCGACAGTGGAAGGCATGCCAAACGTCTGCATATTTTCGGCAATCTTCTCAATGAGATGCTCTTCAGCATGTTCAATGATGTCGAGAGCAGTTTTTTCCACAGCTGATCATCCCTTCAAATGGCAATTGATGGAGTCAATATATCATATTTCTGCCAGTTGTTGAAAATAGCTGAATGCAGAGAAAGAGGGAGGTATCCGGCGTAATTGTAAGAACTCCCTTTACGCCTTGGTCATAACAATAAATAATCTGTAAATAACATATAATTTCAACACATTATAAACTTTTTATTTTATAAAGTTCAAACTATAATAAAGGTTATACTTTTCAGAAAATTTATAAGGAACCTGCGGAGGTGCACGGATTGCTGAAATTGGAACAAGTGTCAAAAGTATATAAGGGCGGCAAAAAAGCTGTGAACTGCGTTGATTTAGATATTGCCAAAGGTGAGTTTGTCTGTTTTATCGGCCCGAGCGGCTGCGGAAAAACGACGACGATGAAAATGATCAACAGATTGATAGAGCCATCGTCAGGAAAGATCTTTATCGATGGAGAAAATATGATGGAACAGGACCCGGTAGAACTGAGGAGAAAAATCGGCTATGTCATTCAGCAGATTGGTTTGTTCCCTCACATGACCATCCAGCAGAATATCTCACTCGTGCCGAAACTGCTGAAATGGCCTGAAGAAAAACGGAAAGAACGGGCGAGAGAGCTGTTAAAGCTTGTGGATATGGGCCCGGAATATTTAGACCGTTATCCCCATGAGCTCAGCGGCGGACAGCAGCAAAGAATCGGAGTGCTGCGCGCACTGGCTGCGGAACCCCCTCTCATTTTAATGGATGAACCGTTCGGAGCGCTTGATCCGATTACACGTGATTCCCTTCAGGAAGAATTCAAAAAACTGCAGAGAACCTTAAACAAAACGATTGTGTTTGTCACACACGATATGGATGAAGCGATTAAGCTTGCTGACAGGATCGTGATTTTAAAAGCGGGCGAAATCGTTCAAGTCGGTACGCCTGATGAGATTCTCCGAAACCCGGCCAATGAATTTGTTGAAGAGTTTATCGGGAAAGAACGCCTGATCCAGTCAAGGCCGGATATCGAGCGGGTGGAGCAAATGATGAACAGAACGCCTGTGACGATATCAGCTGACAAAACGCTTTCCCAGGCGATTCAGCTGATGAGAGAAAAACGTGTCGATTCGCTGCTTGTTGTAGACAAACAAAATGTGCTGAAGGGCTATGTTGATGTGGAAATGATTGATCAAAACCGCAAAAAAGCGAGCGTCGTTGGCGAAGTATACCGCTCGGATATGTATACCGTACAAAAAGGGGCGCTTCTGCGCGATACGGTCCGTAAGATCCTGAAGCAGGGAATTAAATATGTTCCGGTGGTGGATGAACAGAACCATTTAGCTGGCATTGTGACAAGAGCGAGCCTTGTTGATATCGTGTACGATTCCATATGGGGCGAGGAAGACCAGCTCATGACGATCTGACCAGGGAAGGAGCTCTTTTAAGATGAATCAAATGATGACTTTTTTGCAAACGAATGGCGGAGAGCTGCTGTATAAAACAGGAGAGCATATATATATTTCACTCATTGCTGTTGTATTGGGAATTATCGTTGCGGTGCCGCTCGGCGTTGCACTTACTAGAATGAAAAAAGGCGCAGGCGCGATTATAGGTGTCGTCAACATTGTGCAAACCCTGCCGAGTTTGGCGATTTTAGCCTTTTTTATTCCGCTTCTCGGTGTAGGGAAAGTGCCTGCGATTGTCGCTTTATTTTTCTATTCGGTGCTGCCGATCCTGCGCAATACGTATACAGGCATCAAAGGTGTAAACAAAAATCTGCTGGAATCGGGAAAGGGGATCGGCATGACCGGCTGGGAGCAGATTCGGCTCGTCGAAATCCCGCTGGCGATTCCGATCATTATGGCGGGAATCCGTACGTCAACGATCTACTTAATCGGCTGGGCGACACTTGCGTCGTTTATCGGGGGCGGCGGTCTCGGTGACTACATTTTTATCGGCCTGAACCTGTATCAGCCTGAATATATCATTGGCGGCGCCGTCCCGGTCACGATCCTGGCGATTATCATTGATTATGTGCTGGCTGTGACAGAACGGAAGGTGACGCCGAAAGGACTGCAAGGGATGAAGGAAGTTTCGTAAGGAGTTGGCTCTGTTGAAAACGAAAAAAATCAAATGGCTAGGCGCGTTCGCTCTCGCCTTTGTCCTGCTGCTTGGCGGCTGTTCTCTGCCGGGACTTGGCGGCGCTTCAGACGATACGATCAAAATCGGGGCGCAAAGCATGACAGAATCAGAAATTTTAGCGAATATGATCGCGCAGCTTATTGAACATGATACCGATTTGAATACCGATTTAGTGAAAAACCTCGGGTCCAACTATGTTCAGCACCAAGCGATGCTCGGCGGTGATGTTGATATTTCTGCCACGCGCTATTCCGGGACGGATTTAACAAGCACCCTCGGCAAGGAAGCGGAGAAAGACCCGGAAAAAGCGCTGAACATCGTGCAGAACGAATTTGAAAAGCGCTTTTCCTATAAATGGTTTGATTCCTATGGGTTTGAAAACACATATGCTTTTACCGTGACAAAAACGTTTGCGGAAAAGGAGCATCTCAACACCGTGTCTGACCTGAAAAAAAATGCTTCCCAATATAAACTGGGCGTCGACAATGCCTGGCTGAAACGAAAAGGCGACGGATATAAAGGCTTTGTCAGCACGTATGGCTTTGAATTCGGCACAACCTATCCGATGCAGATCGGGCTTGTCTATGACGCGGTGAAAAACGGGAAAATGGATGCTGTTCTTGCCTATTCAACGGATGGACGGATTAAAGCCTATGACCTGAAAATCTTAACAGACGATAAGCGGTTTTTCCCGCCGTATGACTGTTCACCGGTGATTCCGGAAAAGGTGCTCAAGGAGCATCCGGAGCTTGAAGGTGTGATCAATAAGCTGATTGGGCAAATCGATACGGAAACGATGCAGGAGCTTAACTATGAAGTGGATGGCAAGCTGAAGGAGCCGTCTGTCGTAGCAAAGGAATTTTTAGAGAAACATCATTATTTTGACTAAGAAAAGAGGCGGATCATATGGAAGTACTACAGCAGCTTGGCACCTACTATTCGCAAAACGGCGGTTACGTGCTGCAGGAGTTTTACCGCCATTTTCTGATGTCGGTGTACGGCGTTTTGTTTGCGGCCATTGTTGGAATTCCGCTCGGCATCCTGATCGCCAGATACAGAATGTTAAGCGGGTGGATTTTTGCGGTGACGAACGTCATTCAGACGATCCCGGCCCTCGCCATGCTGGCCGTGCTGATGCTTGTCATGGGACTGGGCGCTAATACGGTGATATTGTCATTATTTCTGTATTCTCTTTTGCCGATTATCAGGAATACGTATACAGGGATTATCAGCATTGAACACGCCTATCTTGAATCCGGAAAAGCGATGGGAATGACGAAATTTCAAGTGCTGCGGATGGTCGAGCTTCCGCTTGCGCTTTCTGTCATTATGGCCGGCCTCCGCACCGCGCTTGTCATCGCCATCGGCATTACGGCCATCGGGACATTTGTCGGTGCAGGCGGACTCGGGGACATCATCGTCAGGGGATCAAACGCAACAAACGGTACCGCGATTATATTGGCGGGCGCGATCCCCACGGCTCTGATGGCGGTGATTGCTGATTTGGTCATGGGCTGGCTTGAACGCGCGTTAAGCCCGATTAAAAAGAAGAAAAAACTGGCCGGCGCCGCATAAGAAAAAACGCCTTGTGGAAAAAACAGGGCGTTTTTTACGGCTTCGGCACATATTTAAAAATCTCTTCGCTCTCAAAAAACTCAATCAAACGGCCGAGCCAATGATAATAATCGAGCCATTCCTTTAATTCCTTCAGCAGCTCATTCACTTTTTCTTCCGCTTCAGGGGTAAGCTCTTCGTCCAAGATGCTGAGCAGCTCCCGATTGAGTTTTTTATGCATCATTTTATTTTTGCTGACGACTTTGCTCCAAGTGGCTGTAAACAGCGTGATAAACGTTTGGTAGTAATCTTGCTCCACCTCATATAAATCTTTTCGCACGCCCTTTTCAAATACCTTCTCGGCAATGTTGGCATCAAGCATTTCCCGCACAACCTGGCTCATGCGAGTTTTGCTCATGCCGGTCGCTTCAGACAATTCGGTCAGCGTCATCGGTTTTCGATTCATATAAATAATGCCCAGCACACGTCCGACCGTAGAGGGCATTCCAAATGCATGCATGTTTTCCGCGATTCTTTCTACTAAATGGTCTTCAGCTTGTTCAATGATCGTTAACGGATCTTTCTCCAACGGTTTCAATCCTTTCAGCTAACAATTCCGATGTCAATATACCACATTTTTGATACGGCGGAAATGCTGTAACAAGAGAATTTGGCAGGAAATTGGAGCAATAAGGAGATCATTGCAGGTCAATGGGGGTAAATCAGCATTTATACATACTTTATAAACAATATGAACAAATTGTAAACTTTTTATTTTATAAACTTTATTCTATAATGGGAAGCATTCAATTGTCTGAAAAATTAAATATAAACTGAACGAATTGAATAAATTTAATTTTGGAGGTGCGATGTTTGCTGACATTAGAAAATGTCTCGAAAACATACAAGGGCGGCAAAAAAGCCGTGAATAACGTGAATCTTAAGATTGCAAAAGGCGAATTTATCTGTTTCATCGGCCCGAGCGGCTGCGGAAAAACGACAACAATGAAAATGATTAACCGATTAATTGAGCCTTCCGCCGGCAAGATTTTCATTGACGGCGAAAACATCATGGAACAGGACCCTGTCGAGCTTAGGCGTAAGATCGGCTATGTCATTCAGCAGATCGGCCTGTTTCCGCATATGACCATTCAGCAGAACATCTCACTTGTTCCTAAACTGCTGAAATGGCCTGAACAGCAGCGGAAAGAGCGGGCGCGTGAACTTCTGAAATTGGTCGATATGGGACCGGAATATTTGGACCGTTACCCTCATGAATTAAGCGGGGGACAGCAGCAGCGAATTGGTGTATTACGGGCACTTGCCGCGGAGCCGCCGCTTATCTTAATGGATGAACCGTTTGGGGCGCTCGACCCGATTACGAGGGATTCCCTTCAGGAAGAATTTAAAAAACTGCAAAAAACCTTACATAAAACCATCGTATTTGTTACCCACGATATGGATGAAGCGATTAAACTGGCAGACCGGATTGTGATTTTGAGAGCGGGAGAAATCGTTCAAGTTGGAACGCCCGATGACATTTTGAGAAATCCGGCTGATGAATTTGTTGAAGAATTTATCGGCAAGGAGCGGCTGATCCAGTCATCCAGCCCTGATGTTGAACGGGTTGACCAGATTATGAACACGCAGCCCGTGACGATCACCGCGGATAAAACGCTTTCTGAATCGATTCAGCTGATGAGGCAGAAGCGTGTCGATTCTTTGCTTGTCGTCGATGACGGGCATGTTCTCCAAGGCTATGTGGATGTTGAAATCATTGATCAATGCCGGAAAAAAGCCAATCTTGTAGGAGAGGTTTTACATGAAGACCTTTACACCGTATTGGGCGGCACATTGCTGCGCGACACGGTCCGCAAAATTTTAAAACGGGGTGTCAAATATGTCCCTGTTGTGGATGAAGACCGGCGCTTAATCGGAATTGTGACGAGAGCGAGTCTGGTCGACATTGTGTATGACTCCCTTTGGGGAGAAGAAAAGCAGCTCACGGTGTTGTCATAGGGAGGCGATAAGTCATGCATCATATTGTTCAATTTTTGCAAACCAACGGGGGAGAGCTCCTTTATAAAACATATGAGCATATCACGATATCGCTCATTGCTGTCATCTTAGGCGTAATCGTTGCCGTACCCCTCGGGGTTGTGCTTACCAGAATGAAGAAGGGGGCCGGCGCGATTATCGGTATTGTCAATATCATTCAAACGCTGCCGAGTCTGGCGATTCTCGCTTTTTTTATTCCGCTCTTAGGTGTCGGGAAAGTTCCGGCTATTGTGGCCTTGTTTTTCTATTCCGTTCTGCCGATTCTGCGCAACACGTATACCGGCATTCGCGGCGTCAACAAAAATCTGCTCGAGTCTGGTAAAGGCATCGGAATGACGCCGGCTGAACAAGTCCGTTTGGTGGAACTGCCGCTTGCCGCGCCTGTCATCATGGCGGGAATCAGAACATCGACGATTTACTTAATCGGCTGGGCTACGCTTGCTTCCTTTATCGGAGGCGGCGGATTGGGGGATTACATTTTTATCGGACTGAATTTATATCAGCCGGAATATATCATTGGCGGCGCGGTGCCCGTCACAATATTGGCGATTGTGATAGATTATGTGCTGGCGGTGGCTGAACGAAAACTGACACCTGCCGGCATGCAGAGATTGAAGGAAGTTTCATAAGGAGGCGGCTCATGAAAAGAAAATATCTTAAATGGATGATCGGTTTAACGCTCGCAGCAATGATGACGTTGAGCGGCTGTTCGCTTCCGGGCCTCAGCGCCGCTTCAGACCAGACCATTAAGATCGGCGCGCAAAGCATGAGCGAATCAGAAATCATCGCCAGCATGCTTGGCCAGATGATCGAACACTATACTGATCTGAAAACAACAACCATTAAAAATCTCGGTTCCAACGCGGTGCAGCAGCAGGCCTTAATGAACGGGGAAATTGACATCGCGGCCACAAGATATACCGGAGACGCGCTGACAGGCACGCTGAGAATGGAACCGGAAAAAGATCCGGACAAAGCGCTGGCGCTGACACAGCGGGAGTTTAAAAAAAGATACGATTTAAAATGGTATGATTCCTACGGGTTTGATAATACGTACGTCTTTACGGTCAGCCAACAGCTTGCGGATCAATATCACTTAGAAACCGTATCAGACGTTAAAAAATGGGCGCCGCAATTAAAGCTGGGCGTTGATAACTATTGGATGAAGCTGAAGGGGAACGGCTATAAGGATTTTACAAAAACCTACGGCATGGCATTCGGCGGCACGTATCCCATGCAGATCGGGCTTGTGTATGATGCGGCGAAAAACGGAAAAATGGACATTGTGCTTGCATATTCCACGGACGGAAGAATCAAGTCCTATGGGCTCAAAATGCTAAAGGATGATAAACAATTTTTCCCTCCGTACGACTGCTCTCCGGTTGTTCCGGAACATGTCCTGAAAGAACATCCTGAACTAGAAGGCATCATCCAGAAAATGATCGGGAAAATCGGCACAGCCACGATGCAGGAGCTTAACTACGAAGTCGACGGCAATCTAAAAGAACCGTCTGTTGTTGCCAAGGAATATTTAGAAAAGCATCACTACTTCGAATCGTGAAAGGGGGACGAAGCCAATGAACGTGCTTGAACAGTTAATGACGTACTATGCGCAAAACGGCAGCTACGTCATGGAAGAATTCGGCCGACACTTTCTCATGTCGGCTTACGGCGTCTTGTTTGCCGCTGCCGTCGGAGTTCCGGCCGGAATCCTTATTGCGCATTTTCGCCGCTTGTCAGCTTGGGTGTTTGCCGTAACAAACGTTATTCAGACAATCCCGGCGCTTGCCATGCTGGCCGTCTTGATGCTTGTTATGGGGCTCGGCGCAAACACCGTGATTGTATCATTATTTCTGTATTCCCTCCTGCCGATTATCCGAAACACGTACACAGGCATTGTCAGCATTGAACACGCCTACTTAGAATCGGGAAAAGCGATGGGCATGACGAAATTTCAGGTTCTCCTGATGGTTGAGCTCCCGCTGGCGCTTTCTGTCATTATGGCAGGCTTGCGCACGGCTCTCGTCATTGCCATCGGGATTACAGCGATCGGCACATTTGTCGGCGCCGGGGGTCTCGGGGATATGATCGTCCGCGGATCAAACGCGACAAACGGAACTGCGATTATTCTCGCCGGGGCGATCCCGACTGCGGTGATGGCGGTAGGAGCAGATTTGATAATGGCCTGGCTGGAGCGGGCATTAAGTCCGGTCAAGAAAAAAAGAACCAGAGCGAAACGCGTTCAAACAGCGGCATAGAATAGAAAAAGAGGCTTGGATGACTCCAGCCTCTTTTTTTATTTAAATTGTAAACTGATCCATTTTCTCATTAAGCTTCTTCGCCAGCTGCTCAAGCTCTTCGGCATTCTGGAGCACTTGATCCATAGAGTGGGCGGATTGCTCGGTAATCGAAAATGTTTCTTCAATCCCTGCGGCCGACTCTTCAGATACAGAAGCGATATTTTCAATCGATTGGTTGATGGTAATTGATTGGTTTGTTAACTGCTTCAGGCCATCTGTTACTTCTTTAATGCTGTCTGCAACGTGAGTGACGGATTGTTTGATATGCTGCATAGCCTGGCCGGTGTCTGTCAGGTTCTCTGTTCCTCTTTCGACTTCTGTAAAGCTGCTTTCTAAGTATTCAATGACGATGTGGATTTCCTGCTGTGTGCCGCCTACAATCCGGGTAATATCCTGCACGGAATCAGAAACGCCGTCAGCCAGCTTTCTGACCTCTTCTGCCACAACGGCGAAGCCTTTGCCGCTTTCTCCCGCGCGGGCAGCTTCAATGGCGGCGTTAAGTGAAAGCAAATTCGTTTGCTCGGCAATGCCGTTGATGACCTGAACGAGCTTGTTGATATCCTGAGAATGCTGCTCCAGCGACTTCACTTTATGAACGGCTTCCTGAACGATATGATGGATGGTTTTCATTTGCTGCAATGACGTATCCATATTTGTGTTTCCGCTTACCGCGAGTTCGAGAACGTTTTGAGACGTATCGCTGATGGTCATGCCATGATTATAGGCTTTATCAATGCTTTCGGTGAATTCATTCATCGACTCGGCAATCGTCACGGCGTCTTGGGCCTGCTGTTCAGAGCCCTCAGCCATTTCGTTCATCGTTTCGGTAATATGTTTGCTGCCGGATCTCGTTTCATTTGTTGCGTTTGCCAGTACTTGTGAAGAAGAAAGAACCCGGCTTGAGATTTCTTTGGAGTATCCGACAATATCTCTCAGATTAACGACCATTTTTTGCAGCGCTTCGTTCAGATCGCCCAGCTCGTCTTTTGAGTTGAGCGGCTCCATGTCATTCGACAGATCTCCCTCGGCAATATGATTGGCAGACTCCTTCATGCGAATGATAGGCTTTACAATGTTTCGAGTGATATAAAGCCAGATGACAATACTGATAATAATCGAAGCTGCCAGAAGCAAAGCAGTGTAAATAAGTCCTTTATGATAGACGTCCTTCGTTTCTTTTACCGCTGTGTTGCTGCCTTCTTTATTAAAGTCAACAAGCTGAGTGAGTGATTTTTTCATCTCCTCAAAGCTGGCTTCAGTCTGAACCAATAAACCTCTTGCTTTGTCCATATCATTCGTGCGGCCGCTTTCTATAATTTGCGCATGAATATCAGTATAGGTGTTCACTTCAGTTTGAAGCTGCTCGAACAGCTTTTGCTCTTTATCATTTGAAATCGTTTTTTCGTAGCTGTCTAGCTTATGTTTGATGTCTTCAAGAATCTGATTCATTTCTTGATCAAGCGTATCCATTTTGCTTTTTTCTGTGTAAATCAGAAAATCCTTTTCTTTAGAAGATAGGTGTTCGGTCAAATAATTAACCGATGTAATTTCCTTGATGCCGTCAATCCATTTTGTGTTGATTTCATCTGTCTTTTGAATGATATGCTGCATATTAAAAGCGCCTATTCCGCCTACAAGTAAGTTGATCAGGATCAGTGTCAAAAATACCAGGCTGAATTTGCGGGAAATCGTCAGTCGCATATAGTGGTCTCCTTTAAAAACGTAATGTGTGGTTGTACTATATATCGGCTGAGAAATCGTTTTTTCACCTGAAAATGAAAAATAAAAAAACGGTCCTTCTCTCGTCTTTGAGATCAGAACCGTTTTAGCAATTAGTCTAGAAAGGAAGGGTCAATCCAATCCGTCGCCCATTTTGAAATCTCACCCAAAATGGGGGCTAACGCCTTTCCTTTATCGGTCAATGAATATTCGATGCGAACCGGAGTTTCCGGGATGACATCCCGCTTCACTACTCCTTCAAGCTCAAGTTCTTTCAGCCGTTCTGACAGAACTCTGCCGCTTAGATTTGGAAGTGCTGCTTCAATTTCGCTAAATCGCTGCGACCCGTTCAAGAGCTGAAATACGATCAAAGCGACCCAGCGTTTACTCAAGATGTCGACTGCTTTTTCAAATCTAGGACACATTTCTGATTGGTTCATACTTTTCACCTCGTCTGTCACTATTATAACGCAAATAACGAGGGAAGGTATGCAAGCGTGATTGATAAAATGCATGAAGAGAGAAACAGGGGATTATGAAGAGGAGGCGCGCTTTTTCGCTTCCGAAGCTAAAAAATCAAAGTACTTGCTGAGATTTTCAATATCCTGCTTTGAGAGAAGTTCCCATTTTTTGCTGTTGAAAATCGGGAGGTGCTCCGCTCCGCGAGTGACAGCCGTCTGGTAAATGTCATAAACGGACTGATAGCTTTCCGAAGCTTCGCGGATTTCTTCTGGAAAGGCCCGTATATGGCCTGCGGCAGCCATCAGGTTTTCGTAGGGCACTTTCAGTACGGCCGCCAGTTTTTTTATGGTTGCAGGTTTTGGCGTGCCCCGCTTGCCGTTTTCAATTTTTGAAATGGTGGCCGAGCTGATGCCTGAGTACACCGCAAGCTGATTCACTGTCAGTTTGCGGGCGCGGCGCAGCTCCCGTAATTGCTGTCCGAATGGTGACATGGTGATCGCCTCGCATTTCTATCAAGAGTTAGTCATCAGCTGACCGTTTTTTGGCTTCGTCTGAAATAAACGAAAAATAATGATCCAGCATGAGCAGGTCTTCTTTATTGAGATACTGCCACTTTTCAGTCTCAAGAAGAGCAAGGTTTTTCAAGTCATAGGCCTCTGCTTTTTCAAGCAGCTTGCACTTCGTTTCATAAGGAGCCCTTGCTTCATGTGCTTCTTCGATGTAACCAGCCTTATACATAAGCCCTTCATAAGGAATTTTTAAAGCCTCCGCCAGCTTTTTGATAGTGGCGGGTTTTGGAACGCCCCGTTTGCCGTTTTCGATTCTGGAGATGCCGGCCGCGCTTACGCCTGAATAAGTTGCCAGCTGGTTGACTGTTAATTTTCTCTCTTCACGCAATGCCCGCAATTGTTCGCCAAAGTTTTCCATATGTCTCACCCCGTCCCTCACTGTTACTCATATTTTAGTATGTTTATTGACTAAAGGGAATAGGTAGGCTGGAAATGTATTGACAAAAGTTAACATAAGCCGTAATGTAAAAGTATAGAAAAAAGTATTTTCAAGAACGGAAGGTGAGGAAAGTGCCAGTAGAAAAGATACAGATTAGACGTGATTATGTCTTGCAGTATATGGTCAATAACGATTATTCCCTTAACCAGCTTGCGCTGGAAATCGGAGTCTCACCCGCCACACTGAGTCGCGTGCTGAATGGAGAAAGACGGCCGGGACAGCTAGTGATCGGTAAAATGCTTCACTATTTTAATTTGAAATTCGAGGATCTTTTTTACTATGATTTTGTTGACAAAAGTCAATAGAAGGTAGGAAACACAAGGAGATACCGAGCGTTTTCTATCCTAAGAATGATGTGTCAGCACAAACCCTGTCACCAGTTCGTTGCATGTTTTCCATTGTTTTGTCGGCAGCTGATGCCCCTGATATTCCAATCTGAAAAATTCGGCATGGCTGCAAGCTTTGCGGTAATAGCCTGAGGCGGGGAAGGTCCAGTCCCGCAGGCCGCCATACATAAACAGCATCGGCATGTGTAAATGAGGCAGCTGTTCAATGCAGTTGTAACGGAGTGAATCCTGATAATATTGATGCCAATGAGCCAGGTCTGCTTTTTTCATATGGCCTGTCAATATGGCTCGAAGCTCTTTGTTTTTTGTGTGGCTTGCGGCGAGGATGCGAATGAGTAAACCGGCGTTTTTCTCGAGCAGATACATCCCAGTCTTGTGAATTTTCTCCCCGATTACGTTATGAACAGCAGGATAAGCGCCGGACAGAACAAGATGCGACACTTTGTCCGGGCGGGTAAAGCCGATGTGCTGCGCGATTAAGCCGCCGGCGGAATACCCGAATAACACAGCCTTATCAATGTGCAGAGCATCCATGAATTGCACGATCTCGTTTGCGTAATAAGAAATAGAAGCTGGCTGATTCGCATGATCGCTGTCACCGTGGCCGCTTAAATCGGGAAAAATCACCCTGAAATGCTCGGAGAGAAGGCGCTGATAATAAAAAACCTTGCGTCCCATGCCTGGCGGGTGGATAAAAATGATCGGAATTCCCTGTCCATATTCCTCATAATAAAGATGTTTTCTGCTGGCTATGCTGATAAGGGGCATTATTTTTCTCCTTTTGACTTTTTATATGAATAGGGTAACCAAGATAAAACGCCTTATCCCGTCTTTTGGCGTCTGATACAGCGTGACATGCCAACCCTTTTCATGTAAAATAGAAGTAATGTAGGCCAGTGAGTCTGGAGGTGTATGGGATGCACGCGGTTTTGATTACCTTATTGGTTATCGTCAGCATTGCACTTATTATTGTCGTTTTGCTTCAATCCAGTAAAAGCGCCGGATTGTCTGGTGCGATTTCAGGCGGAGCGGAGCAGCTCTTCGGGAAACAAAAAGCAAGAGGTCTTGATTTGATTTTGCACCGCATCACGGTTGTGCTGGCAGTCTTGTTTTTCGTGTTAACGATTGCGCTTGCTTATATCCTATAGGGCAATGTTTGTATAAGGTCTGATGTGAAGTCAGGCCTTTTTCACGTTTCTGGCTGATAAATTCAGAGCGTTTTTTTCTGATCAAACTGTGGAAAACTAAAATGATCGTGCAGATAGAAAGGGAGACATGAGCATGAAAGTTGTGACACCAAAACCATTTACATTTAAAGGCGGAGACAAAGCGGTGCTGTTGCTGCATGGCTTTACAGGAAATACAGCGGATGTCAGAATGCTGGGACGTTACTTGAATGAACGGGGCTATACGTGCCACGCGCCTCAATATGAAGGACATGGCGTACCTCCTGAAGAACTTGTACATACGGGGCCTGAAGACTGGTGGAAAAACGTCATGGACGGCTATGAATACTTAAAATCTGAAGGCTATGAGAGCATTGCTGCCTGCGGACTGTCGCTTGGCGGGGTTTTTTCGCTGAAATTGGGTTACACTGTACCCATAAAGGGAATTGTCCCAATGTGCGCGCCAATGCATATTAAGAGTGAAGAGGTCATGTACCAGGGCGTCCTTTCATACGCTCGCAATTACAAAAAATTCGAGGGGAAAAGCCCGGAGCAAATTGAAGAGGAAATGCAGGAATTCGAAAAAACGCCGATGAACACGCTCAAGGCGTTGCAAGAATTAATTGCCGATGTACGGAACAATGTCGATATGATTTATTCACCGACATTTGTGGTACAGGCCCGACATGATCACATGATTAATACAGATAGCGCCAATATGATTTACAACGAAGTGGAAACCGATGATAAACAGCTGAAATGGTACGAGGAATCAGGCCATGTCATTACGCTGGACAAAGAACGTGACCTCGTCCATCAGGATGTGTATGAATTTTTAGAGAAGATCGATTGGTAATGAACAGGAGGTTGGATAATGGGAAAAGAAGCATTTATGGATAAGCTTCTCTCGTTTATGAAGGAAGAGGCGTACAAGCCTCTGACCGTTCAAGAACTTGAGGAGATGTTAAATATTACGGAAGCCGAGGAGTTTAAAGAGCTCGTTAAAGCGTTAGTCGCCTTGGAAGACAAAGGGCTTATCGTACGAACGAGAAGCGACCGCTACGGCATTCCGGAGAAGATGAATTTAATAAAAGGAAAGATTTCAGCGCATGCAAAAGGATTCGCCTTTTTGCTGCCTGAGGATACATCGTTAAGCGATGTGTTTATTCCGCCTAATGAGCTGAATACAGCAATGAACGGCGATATCGTCATGGTTCGGCTAAATTCACAGTCAAACGGCTCCAGACAGGAAGGAACCGTCATCCGCATTTTAGAAAGAGCGATTCAGCGGGTTGTCGGTACGTATACAGAAACAAGAAACTTCGGCTTTGTCATTCCGGACGACAAAAAAATCACGAGTGACATCTTTATCCCGAAAAATGGGAAAAACGGAGCAGCGGAGGGGCATAAGGTTGTTGTCAAGCTGACAAGCTATCCAGAAGGCCGCATGAACGCAGAGGGCGAGGTTGAAACCATTCTCGGCCATAAAAATGATCCGGGCATTGATATTTTATCGGTCATTCATAAGCACGGCCTGCCGGGAGAATTTCCTGCCGACGCCATGGAACAGGCATCAAGTACGCCTGACACCATTGACGAAAAAGATCTGAAAGATCGCCGTGATCTTCGTGACCAGGTGATTGTCACCATTGACGGGGCGGACGCGAAGGATTTGGATGATGCGGTTACCGTGACGAAGCTTGATGACGGAAGCTATAAGCTTGGCGTTCACATTGCCGATGTCAGCCATTACGTAACCGAAAACTCGCCGATTGACAAAGAAGCGCTTGAAAGAGGGACGAGTGTGTATTTGGTTGACCGTGTCATCCCGATGATTCCGCACAGACTGTCAAACGGCATCTGTTCCTTAAATCCAAAGGTTGACCGCTTGACACTTTCTTGTGAAATGACCATTAACAGCCAAGGGCAGGTCACGGAGCATGAGATCTTCCAAAGTGTCATCAAAACAACGGAAAGAATGACGTATTCAGATGTGAATCAAATTCTTGTTGACGATGATGAAGAGCTGAAACAAAAATACGAGCCTCTTGTTCCAATGTTTAAAGACATGGAGCGCCTGGCTCAAATTCTGCGCGATAAGCGGATGAACCGCGGCGCCGTTGATTTTGATTTCAAAGAAGCAAAGGTGCTTGTCGATGACGAAGGAGCGGTTAAAGACGTTGTCATCAGAGAACGCTCAGTCGCGGAGAAGCTGATTGAAGAATTTATGCTTGTGGCGAACGAAACGGTAGCGGAGCATTTCCATTGGATGAACGTACCGTTTATATATCGGATCCACGAAGAGCCGAACGCTGAAAAGCTGCAAAAGTTTTTGGAATTCGTGACGACATTTGGCTATGTCGTGAAAGGAACGGCGGGAGATATTCATCCGCGCGCGCTGCAAAGCGTTCTGGACGCTGTGCGTGACAAACCTGAAGAAACAGTGATATCCACTGTCATGCTCCGTTCGATGAAACAGGCGAAATACGACCCGCAAAGCTTAGGGCACTTCGGTCTGTCAACGGAATTCTATACACATTTCACATCGCCGATCCGCCGTTACCCGGACTTAATCGTCCACCGTCTGATCAGAACGTACTTAATCAACGGCAAAGTCGATGAAGCGACACAGGAAAAGTGGGCTGAACGCCTGCCGGATATCGCCGAACATACATCAACAATGGAGCGCCGGGCTGTTGACGCCGAGCGTGAAACGGATGATCTGAAAAAAGCGGAATACATGCTGGATAAAATCGGTGAAGAGTTTGACGGCATGATCAGCTCTGTAACAAACTTCGGAATGTTCGTCGAGCTGCCGAATACAATCGAAGGACTCGTGCATGTCAGCTTTATGACAGATGACTACTACCGCTTTGACGAGCAGCATTTTGCAATGATCGGCGAGCGGACAGGCAACGTCTTCCGCATTGGAGATGAAATCACGGTCAAGGTGGTCGATGTCAATAAAGACGAGCGCAATATTGATTTTGAAATCGTCGGCATGAAAGGCTCTCCGCGTCGTCCAAGGGAACTGGACAGCAGCCAGAGCCAGAGCAGAAAACGCGGAAAGCCTGCCAGAAAACGCGTCCAAAGCACCAATTCACCTGTTTCTCCAGCTCCATCTGAGGAAAAAGGGGAATGGTTCACGAAGCCGAAGCCGAAAAAGAAAAAACGCGGCTTTCAAAACGCGCCGAAACAGAAACGGAAAAAGAAGAAATAACAGCTCAACCAGCAAATAGGGCCGCTGCGCTCTATTTGCTTTCTTTCGGAAACAGCTTTTCATTGTAGAGGTACGTGACATTTGGTAAAATAGAGCGTATCGCAAAAGGTGAACAGTTTTTCCTTAGAGAGAGGAGGTTCTGGCATGCCAAAAGGGTCAGGAAAAGTATTATCTCAAAATAAGAAAGCCAATCACGATTATTTTATAGAAGAAACCTATGAAACAGGTATCGCATTGCAAGGAACCGAAATCAAATCGATTCGCGCCGGCCGCGTAAACCTTAAGGATTCCTTCGCCAAAATCGAACGGGGAGAAGTGTTTCTCCACAATATGCACGTAAGCCCGTATGAGCAGGGAAACCGTTATAACCACGATCCGCTTCGGACGAGAAAGCTGTTAATGCACCGCAAGGAGATTAATAAGCTGATCGGGCTAACAAAGGAAAAAGGCTATTCTCTCGTTCCGCTGAAGCTGTATTTAAAAAACGGCTTTGCCAAAGTGCTTCTCGGCCTTGGAAAAGGGAAGAAGAACTATGACAAACGGGAAGACCTGAAGCGGAAGGACGCGAAGCGGGAAATCGAAAGAGCGTTCAGAGACAGTCAAAAAGGCTTCTAAAGGCATCGTGCTTGATTCAAAAATCAGGCCTGTGCTATACTGTGTACACGATCAGATCACAGCGCTATTCATTTGAAGGATTTGACAATTGAAAAGAGCCGTGATCATGTTATAATAAGACTGTAGCCAGTTTGAGTGAGAGCTTGATTATTTTCTCCCGTATTTCCCTTATACCAAGGGGACGTTACGGATTCGACAGGGATGGATCGAGCTTGAGCTGCGAGCCGAGAGGCGATCTCGTAAACACGCACCTAAATATAACTGGCAAAACTAACAGTTTTAACCAAAACGTAGCATTAGCTGCCTAATAAGCGCAGCGAGCTCTTCCTGACATTGCCTATGTGTCTGTGAAGAGCACATCCAAGTAGGCTACGCTTGCGTTCCTGTCTGAGAACGTAAGAAGAGATGAACAGACTAGCTCTCGGAAGGCCCGCCCGCAGGCAAGAAGATGAGTGAAACCATAAATATGCAGGCTACGCTCGTAGACGCTTAAGTAATCGATGTTTCTGGACGTGGGTTCGACTCCCACCGTCTCCATACATACTTTGAAACCGCAGTGCTATCAAGGCTTTTAAAGCTTTCGAGGGCACTGCGGTTTTTTCGTACATTCAGTCAATTATACTGGTCGTTATGCTAAAAAGAACCAAAAACCCTAGCAGGAGTTTTATCATGAAACGCTTCAAAAAATTTGGTGCGTATAACTGGGCACTCCGTGATCAGGAGTAACCACAAATATCCTAAATTCCGAAACAAACTCAAACTTATTCCCTGTGTTTGCCTTTGCTAAAAAGAAAAAAGCCATCCTTCGCGGATGCCCTTTTTCTTGAAGACCGTGGACGCCGTCCACCACCTGTAAGGGGAACTCTTCCCATTAACCCCATCATACAAACTCCCCCAGCCCCGGATCTGAAATCATCTCGGTTTGCCCAGACACTTTTTAAAATCTTGCTTATAATGACAAATTAGTTAAGTCTTTAACGGGCATTCAGCAGGAGTTTTAATAATGTGATAATCAATCGTATATTACATTTTTTCCTTCTTCACTTAACTTTTGTAAAGATGTAAGCATATGATTTATTTCTTCATCGGAATGCCTTTCCCATGAACCTAATTCAGCTACTATTTTCAAAGGAGATTTAGATCTATAAGAACGTGTTGGGTTTCCAGGGGATTTTTTGTCAGTTAAATTCGGATCATTTTCAAAATCGCCTAATGGTTCTACAATATAAATTCTCTCTTTTGAATTAGATCTTGCTAATTCAGCCCCCCATTTAGCAGCGTTTAATGTTCCAGTAAAATAGATATGGTTAGATTTTTTATCCTGATAATTGGATAAATACAACGGTTCGAGCAGGTCTCCAATTTTCAGTTCTGCTTTAGTGCCATGAAAAAACGGACCAGGATCTAAGACATTTTTTTTGTCATTCATATAGCCACATCCCTTATACTTTTAGACTTGCGTATAACAGTATAAGGCAGGACAAGAGCGAAAAAACAGTCTATAAATAATCCTTAGATAGGGTTATAATGTAAGTAGAGACTAAGATGTATTGGTTTGTGGTAACACTTTGGTAACAAAATCATAAAAAATTTTCACCATACTGAAAAAACTTCTATATCAACGTTTTGTAATGATTTTAAAACATAACCATATCAAGGCGATAGACTGCCACCTTCTCCATACATACTGACAATAAAGCAGAACCTCTCCCAAAAGGAGAGGTTTTTTATATATGATTGATTTCCATAAGTTTCTGACGTATAATTTCGGTACCGATAAAGTTTTTTTGGTACCGAAGGCGAGGGGATTAATGTGGAAAAAAGGATTCTTGAGGAAACCATCCGGCTGATCAGGCAGAAAGGATTTTCATTTACGATGAATGATTTGGCAACAATGCTGGGAACGAGCAAGCGGACGCTCTATGCTCATTTTTCATCAAAAGACAAGCTTGCGGAAGCGGTTGTCGAGCAATTTATCGCAGAGATGAAGCAAATGGAAAGAGAAATCTATGAAAATGAAAGTTTAGACGTGCTTCAAAAAGTGAAAAAAATGCTGATCGGTCTTCCGCAGGGGATGGAAATGCTGAATATGGGATTATTAAGTGAACTGAAGAAATATCATTACGATGCGTGGCTTACATTAGACACGTTTATTAAGGAAGAATGGACGGTTGTTCTTGAATTATTAAATGAGTGCAAACAGCAAAAAAGAATCAGTAACATCAATCCGGACTTGTTTGTTCACATGTATATAGGGAGTATCAATCAAGTGTATGACCCCGAATATCCGCTCAAACACCAATTTTCGACAGGAGAGGTTCTTGAATCGATTGTAGATGTATTGTTTAACGGCATAACAGCTGATGGGGAGGCTGATGCTACGTGAATTGGGTGTTTCTATGCTTAGCGATTCTGTTTGAAGTTGCCGGGACGGTCAGCATGAAGCTATCGTCGGGATTTACAAAGCTTACTCCCAGTGTGCTGTTGATTTTCTTTTATGGCGGCAGTCTTTTCTTTCTGACGCTTACGCTAAAATCCATTAATGTATCTGTTGCTTATGCTGTATGGTCAGGGATGGGAATTGTCCTGATTACAGTCGTTGGTTTTTTATTTTTTCAAGAGAATGTTAGCGTCATGAAACTCATTTCAATCGGATTGATTATCGCTGGTGTTGTGTCTTTAAACCTGATCGAGCAAAGTGCCAAGTCTGAGCCGATACATAAAAGCGGGCAGTGCAAATGAGATATATGAAACTGTTTTTTCTCGTGACTGATATCGGTTTTATCTTGTACTGGCTGTCAGCAGGGTTTGGCCTGATACCGGAAAGCTTGGCTTTTAAACATCATGAAAATCCGTTTATGATCGCCTGGAACTGGTCCTTTTTTCCGCTGGATATTCTAATCTCTATCACAGGATTGTACAGCTTGTACTTGCAACGGAAGAACAGTACTGACTGGAAGTTGATGGCGCTGATTTCTCTTGTGCTGACCTGTTGTTCAGGTCTGCAGGCGATTTCATTCTGGACTTTCAGCCTGGACTTCGATCTTGTTTGGTGGGTGTTTAATGGGTATCTATTGATTTATCCTTTATTTTTTATTCATCTTCTCTTAAAGGAGGGTCATACAACAAAGCAGTGCTGACAGGCGCTGTTTTTATTTTGCAAAACCATTGTTTTCAGAAAAGTGAAACGATATAATATATAATATATTGCATATCAATTACCTGTCAGGAGGATGGACGTTGGCGACTCAAAAACAACGGATGTACGGTTTTTT
The DNA here is from genome assembly GCF_040784915.1 of Bacillus vallismortis. Taxonomy (GTDB): domain Bacteria; phylum Bacillota; class Bacilli; order Bacillales; family Bacillaceae; genus Bacillus; species Bacillus subtilis_G. Next base: position 3,467,542 of record NZ_CP160797.1, on the reverse strand, counting down.
TATGGTCATTGTCGGAGCTGCCTTTTGGGGATTGTCGGGAACGGCTGCCCAGCATTTGTTTGAAACAAGTGATGTGTCGGTGGAGTGGCTTGTCACCGTACGTTTGCTTTTATCAGGTCTGCTTCTGCTGATCATCATATCTGCCGGTAACAACAGACGTGCGGTGTGGGCGATATGGAAGGATCAAAAATCGGCTATCCAGCTGATTGTTTTCGGGATTGCAGGCATGCTGGGCGTTCAGTATACATTTTTAGCTTCAATCGGAACCGGAAATGCTGCTGTGGCTACGCTGCTACAGTATTTGGCGCCCGTTTTGATTATGATGTTTTTGCTTGTGACCAGAAAGAATTCCTTTCAGTTAGCGGATATTTGCGCGCTTGTGCTGGCTTTGGGAGGCACTTTTTTACTGCTGACCAATGGCAGCGTCAATCATTTAACCGTTTCGTCCTTGTCTATTATATGGGGGCTGCTTTCTGCCGCGGCTTTGGCCTTTTATACGCTTTACTCCAGCTCTCTTTTGAAAAACTGGGGATCTGCTCTCGTGATTGGCTGGGGAATGCTGATCGGAGGCATTGGCATGAGCTTTATCCATCCCCCATGGGACGTTGATATGCAGGGATGGACAGTGTCTGCGAGCTTATTAGTCGGTTTTATTGTGATCTTCGGAACGCTATTGGGTTTTTATATGTATTTGACCAGTTTGAAATATTTATTTCCGCAAGAAGCGAGCATGCTTGGGTGTACTGAGCCGGTTGCCGCAGTGGCATCCTCTATTCTGTGGCTCGGTGTGTCCTTCGGTTTATACCAAGCGCTAGGGGCGGCGTGTATTTTGGTGATGATTTTTGTTTTATCGCAAAAAAAGAGTGCCGGCAAACCAGCGGCGTTAAAAAAACAAACCAATATTCAGAGGTGATTCTTTTATGCCCATCCCGTCAAATATCTCGAAGCCTGTCAGACAAACTGCTAAAACGATTGCGTTGGAACAAATTCAAAAGTGGATTGTGGAAGGCATTCTTGCTCCCGGAGAAAAAATCAACGACGACGAGTTAGCGAAAGCGCTTGGCGTCAGCAGAACGCCAGTCAGAGAAGCTCTGCAATTATTGGCGGTGCAAGGTTTTGTTGAAATGTCACCGGGAAGAGAAACAAGAATCTCTCAAATTGAAAAAAACGATGTTTTCAAGGTGTATCCGCCAATGGCGGCTCTGCAATCCACCGCTGCCGAACTGGCTATCGAAAACATTCAGTCATCGCACTTGGAGGAGATGGCAGCGATCAATCAACAAATGAAGACGGCGATTGACCGAAATGAAATCTATGAAGCGCTTGAGCTTGATAAAGCGTTCCATGATGTCATGATTGATGCGGCCGATAATGAATATATCCGCAATTTCACATCTGTTCTTCATATGCATATTCTTCGACTCGAATATCTTTTTTTCAAATCGCCGCAAAATTCGATTGAAGAACATGAACAAATGATTCAGGCGTGTAAAGAGAAGGATCGGAAAAAAGCGGCCGAGCTGACATACAGCAACTGGATCAAGCCGATTCAGGATATTGCGGATAAATTGAGGTAAAGCAGGCAGAGACGGTACGGTCTCTGCCTGCTTTACGTTTTTGGGGCATGCTATAGCAGATAAACGAGAAGAGTTCCGTACATTCATAGAAAAAGATTTTAAACTGCTGGGGACAATCAAAGAACCATGCCAAGCATCGCATCTCTTCGGGGTTTCCTGTGCTGATCGGCGCATTGGCGGATCATACGGATTATGGTTTAACTGCAAGCATCGGGGGTTTTGTCATTAATTTATATGAGGACGTTTTTTAAACAAGTTGAGAAATCCGCTTTGATGAAAAGGATGCCGGCGGACAACAAGTGCCGCATGTTCTTATTACCCGAAGATCAGCAAAGAGCTCTCCGCCTGTATTTCAGCTTGCGGACAGCTTTTGAAAAGTAAGCTGTTTAAAAGGGTTAAATAATCTTTAATTCAAGATGTTTTACTTGAAAGTAATTTTCACTATCTCTATAATAAAGACTAAGAGAGACAGAATAATCATAATGCATCTGTATGATAATAATTGATGTGTGATTTTTAAAAACGAAAGGGCTGGTAAATATGGCAAAAGTATTATATATCACTGCTCACCCGCATGATGAAGCAACTTCTTACAGTATGGCAACAGGTAAAGCGTTCATCGAATCTTACAAAGAAGCGAACCCAAATGATGAAGTTGTACATATCGATTTGTACAAAGAAAATATCCCGCACATTGACGCGGATGTATTCAGCGGCTGGGGAAAGCTTCAGTCAGGCACAGGCTTTGAAGAGCTTTCTGAAAGTGAAAAAGCGAAAGTCGGCCGTCTGGGAGAGCTTAGCGATCAATTTGCATCTGCTGATAAGTACGTATTCGTGACTCCTTTATGGAACTTCTCATTCCCGCCAGTGATGAAAGCGTATCTTGATTCTGTAGCGGTTGCAGGAAAATCATTCAAATACACTGAACAAGGACCTATCGGCTTGTTAACTGATAAAAAAGCGATTCATATTCAAGCGCGCGGCGGCTACTATTCAGAGGGCCCTGCGGCTGAAATGGAAATGGGCCACCGTTACATCGGCATCATGATGAATTTCTTCGGCGTTCCATCCTTCGATGGTATTTTTGTAGAGGGACATAATGCCGAGCCTGATAAAGCACAGCAAATTAAAGAAGATGCGATCGCGCGTGCGAAAGAAGCAGGAAAAACATTCTAATGAAAAAGCCTCCCCTGATAAAAGGGGGAGGCTTTTGTTTATTGCTCCAGCATAATGGTCCGTTTTTCATCGCTGCTTTTCATCGCGGCTTCAATGATGCGGATGACATCAATACCTTCTTCAGCAGTGACAGGCAGCACGGCGCCTTCCCGTATGCTTTCCGCTATTTTGCGGTAATAGGTAAGGTAAGAGCCATTTACCGATGGAATGGTTTCTGTTTTTTTGTTCTCGCCATGAATGGTTGTCAGCTGTCCGTATAAAGCGGGGTCATCCGCACCCCAGCTGTCATCCTCCGGTTTGCTTCCCGCTCTGAGTGCGTCTTCCTGTGCATCGATTCCGTATTTGATAAAGCTGGAATGCTGTCCGTGGATTTGATAACGGGGGCCGTTTGCCGGAATGATCGATCCTCCGTAAAGAATGGCTTGGAGCTTGCCGTAATCCATTATCAAATGAAAATAGTCAACGGCTCCGGCGTTTTCACGCTGGGTCATCATGTTTGCCGTAACAGCTTTCGGCATTCCGAACAAATGGAGGGCCTGGTCTATGATGTGAGAGCCGAGATCATACAGCGTACCAGTGGCAACGCCTTCTTTTTCCCGCCACCGTGCTTGAACCTCAGGACTGTAGCGATCATAGGAGACTTGATATGTATTGATATCTTCAAGGGATCCATCAGCGATCAGTTTTTTTATCGTTAAAAAGTCGTTATCCCAGCGCCGATTATGATAGACACTTAACAATACGCCTTTTTCAACGGCAGCCTGCTTTAATTTTTCCCCTTCTTCAGCTGTCGCTGTCATCGGTTTTTCCATTACAACGTGTTTTCCGGCCTGAATGCATGCCATGGCATGCTCATAATGAAGGCCGCTCGGGGTGGTGACAATGACAAGTTCAATGGCCGGATCATTTGTCATTTCCTCAAGCTCATGCACAACTTCTGCATCCGGAAAATCCTGTTTCACTTCTTCTGTCCGCGATGTCATGACTTTACTGATGTGATACTCATCCAGAACAGCAAGCAGCGGCGCGTGAAAAACCGAACCAGACAGCCCGTACCCTAATACCCCAACCTTTATCGTATCCACTTTTCTTCTCTCCTTTAAAAGCGTTTTCATAAAAGGTATATACCCTTCTGATCAAATGGTAAAACCTAACTGATTCATTTTTTTGCCGCGTCAAGCTTAGACAACAGTTTGGACAATCAGTATAATGGGAATGAATATAAGAAACAGGGGTGTGCACATGGAGCATAACGAACATAAAACATTAAACCATAAAAGCTCAAAAGAAAAGGATCAAATTACAAACCGGCTGAAGCGGATAGAAGGCCAAGTCAGAGGTATTCAAAACATGGTGGAAAACGATAGGTATTGTGTAGATATTCTTGTGCAGATATCTGCTGTTCAAGCGGCGATGCAAAAGGTGGCTCTCCACTTGCTTGAGGACCACACCCATCATTGTGTAGCGGATGCCATCAAAAGCGGAGACGGGGACCAAGCCATTTCTGAGCTATTGGACGTATTTAAAAAGTTCACAAAATCATAAAGTCTTTTTATATTGTAATACCCTACGGGGGTATGGTAGCATAAAAATAGAAAGAACAAACAGGAGGAATTCATATGGACCAAAAAACATTGCAAGTTGAAGGAATGTCATGTCAGCACTGCGTCAAAGCAGTAGAAACGAGCGTGGGAGAACTGGATGGGGTAAGTGCTGTGCATGTCAATCTGGAAGCGGGAAAAGTCGATATTTCGTTTGATGCTGACAAAGTATCAGTCAAAGACATTGCGGATGCGATAGAAGATCAGGGCTATGATGTAGCCGATTGATTCAAGGTATCGCGCCTTTATGAAGGCGCGGTATTTCTTTCATTTTTATATACCCCCCTGGTGTATATAAAGGAGTGAGTATGTTGAGTGAACAAAAGGAAATTGCGATGCAGGTATCTGGTATGACCTGTGCGGCATGTGCCTCCAGAATTGAAAAAGGCCTCAAGCGGATGCCGGGTGTCACGGATGCCAATGTCAATATGGCAACGGAAACCTCAAATGTCACCTACGATCCTGCTGAAACAGGAGCTGTAGCGATTCAGGAAAAAATTGAAAAGCTGGGCTATCACGTCATAACAGAAAAAGCTGAATTCGATATTGAAGGCATGACGTGTGCGGCTTGCGCCAATCGGATTGAAAAGCGACTTAACAAAATAGAAGGCGTCACAAATGCTCCTGTAAACTTCGCTTTAGAAACGGTTGCGGTCGAGTACAATCCAAAAGAAGCGTCTGTCAGCGAGTTGAAAGAAGCGATAGATAAACTGGGATATAAGCTTAAGCTGAAAGGCGATGAACAACGGGATTCCGCAGCTTCTAAAAAGAAAGAAGAACGGAAGCAAACGGCGAGACTGATCTTTTCAGCGGTTCTATCGTTTCCGCTACTTTGGGCGATGGTGAGCCATTTTACATTTACCTCGTTCATTTGGGTGCCGGATATATTCCTTAATCCGTGGATGCAGTTTGCGCTGGCGACTCCAGTGCAGTTTCTGATCGGCTGGCCGTTTTATACGGGTGCGTATAAGGCGCTCAGAAATAAAAGCGCCAATATGGATGTGTTGGTTGCGCTAGGAACGACGGCTGCTTATGCTTATAGCCTTTATATTACGATCCAAAGCCTCGGTTCCCATGGCCATACAGCCGGCCTTTACTATGAAACAAGCGCGATATTGCTGACGCTGATTTTGTTAGGGAAGCTGTTTGAAACAAAAGCAAAGGGCCGTTCTTCGGATGCCATTAAAAAGCTGATGAAGCTTCAAGCGAAAACAGCGACTGTCTTAAGAGACGGACAGGAGCAAATCATACCCATAGAAGAAGTGCTGGTAAACGACATTGTTTACGTCAAACCGGGCGAACGAATTCCTGTCGATGGAGAAGTGATTGAAGGCCGCTCGGCTGTAGATGAATCGATGATTACAGGAGAAAGCCTTCCAGTTGATAAAAATCCGGGTGACAGCGTGACAGGCGCAACCGTTAACTCAAATGGATTTCTGAAAATCAAAGCTGTCAATGTCGGAAAGGATACCGCGCTTTCTCATATCATTAAAATCGTCGAGGAAGCACAAGGGTCAAAAGCGCCGATCCAGCGTCTTGCTGATCAGATATCTGGCATTTTTGTCCCCATTGTATTGGGGATTGCCCTTCTCACTTTCCTCATTTGGTATATCTGGGCGGCTCCCGGTGATTTTGCAGCAGCGATCAGTAAGGTTATTGCGGTGCTCGTCATCGCCTGCCCTTGTGCGCTGGGCCTTGCCACTCCGACGAGCATTATGGCTGGATCTGGCCGCGCGGCTGAATTCGGGATTCTCTTTAAAGGCGGCGAACATTTAGAAAAAACACATCGTCTCGATACGATTGTTCTCGATAAAACCGGAACTGTGACAAACGGGAAGCCGCGATTGACAGATGCCATTCCATTCGGCCATTTTGAAGAAACAGAACTGCTTCAGTTTACGGCGGCAGCTGAAACGGGATCGGAGCATCCGCTCGGCGAAGCGATTGTTGCCGGCGTGAAAGGAAAAGGGCTTGAAATACCGAAGCTGAACAGCTTTGAAGCAAAGGTAGGCGCAGGCATTTTGGCTGAAGCCGGAGGCAAAACCATTCTCGTCGGCACAAGAAAGTTAATGGAGAGCGAACAGATCGAACATAGGGATCTTCTTGCCCAAATGGAAGAACTTGAGGCAGAAGGGAAAACGGTTATGCTTGTCTCGATTGATGGTGAAGCCGCGGGGCTTGTAGCTGTTGCCGATACGATAAAAGACACGTCACGAGAGGCAGTGGCCCGTCTGAATGCGTTAGGCTTGGATGTCATCATGATGACAGGTGACAATCGCAGAACTGCAGAAGCCATCGCGAAGGAAGCGGGAATTACGAGTGTCATTGCGGAAGTCCTTCCTGAACAAAAGGCGGCAGAAATTTCCCGCCTGCAAAAAGAAGGGCGCCAGACGGCCATGGTAGGCGACGGAATTAACGATGCGCCGGCGCTAGCTACAGCCGATATCGGCATGGCGATTGGAACAGGCACGGATATTGCCATGGAAACAGCGGACATTACGCTTATACGCGGCGATTTGAATAGCATTGCTGATGCAATCCGCATGAGCAGATTAACGATGAAAAACATTAAACAAAACTTATTCTGGGCGCTTGGCTATAACAGCCTCGGCATCCCGATCGCAGCGCTCGGATTTTTAGCGCCATGGATAGCGGGAGCAGCAATGGCATTCAGCTCCGTTTCCGTTGTTCTGAATGCGTTGCGTCTGCAAAAAGTAAAATAAATATGCCGGTTTTTCAGCTTATCGACAAACCCTCGCATTCGTTGTCAGGCCTGCGCGTTGGTGCTCAATGAAAGAATGGAACGGCGGCTAAATTCCAGACGTGCTGTCTAAAGGCCGCCGTCATCACATCCTGTGAAAGTCTGCTCCAATGCTCGTCCTTTCTAGATTTCAAGGGTGTTCAATCATGTTGTCAACAACCGAAAAACCGGCGATATGCCGGTTTTTGTTTATTGTGAAAAAGAAAACCCTAGGCTAGGCCTAGGGTTCCAAAAAGCTTTCAGCGTTGTATTAAGAAAACTCCCCCGGGTGCTAAAATATTTTTGGTTCGCCAACCAAAATATCAACATACGGAGGAGTTTTTTATGTCAAAAGACACTAACAGTTTAGCACACACAACATGGAATTGTAAGTATCACATCGTATTTGCCCCGAAGTATAGAAGGCAAGTCATTTATGGGAAAATCAAAAAAGATATTGGGGAAATACTTCGAACCTTATGTGAAAGGAAAGGAGTCGAAATTATCGAAGCAACAGCGTGTAAAGATCATATCCATATGTTAGTGAGCATACCGCCAAAGATAAGCGTATCGGCATTTGTGGGATATTTAAAAGGTAAAAGCAGTTTAATGATATTTGATCGACACGCAAATTTGAAATACAGATATGGAAACCGGAAATTTTGGTGTACTGGATATTACGTAGATACAGTAGGAAGAAACAAAAAGGTAATAGAAGAATATATACGAAATCAGATACAAGATGATATCGTTGCGGAACAATTAACGATGATGGAATACATCGATCCATTCACAGGTGAAGAGGTCAAGAAAAAGAAACGAAAATAAGGAGAAGGCCTTTGAGGTCTGGCCAGAAAAAGTAGTACATAAGGCGAACCATTCAGAAGCCCTTTAGGGTTTGGTCAGTAACAAAGGCTTTCAGCCGCAGAGAAAACCACCCGTTATCACGGGTGGTGATTATCATTGACACTTTCTTGGTAAAAGCCATATAATAAATGTAATCAATTATATGATTATATGCTCATATATATAATTTCGTTGCCGACACTCATTGATACGCTTGAAGAGGGAACCCTAAATCGGAAGGTAAGGTGAGACTAGTGAAACAGGAATACATTCTGGACGGTTTGGATTGCAGTAATTGTGCCCAAAAAATTGAAAACGGAGTTAAAGGCATAAAAGGCATTGACGGATGCGCGGTAAATTTTGCGGCAAGCACCTTGACTGTCTCAGCCGGTGGGAAAGAAGAGCAATGGGTCGCCAATAAGGTAGAGAAAAAAGTAAAATCAATCGATCCGCATGTAACAGTTCGCCAAAAGCATAAAAAGAAATCAGCTGAAGACGGCTATCGCAATCGAATGATCAATATGCTGATCAGAATGGCGGTTGCTGTCATTTTAGGAGCAGCGGCATATGTCGTTCATTCCGGAACAATCGAATTTTTCCTTTTCCTCGCTGCCTATTTGATCATCGGCGGTGATATTGTCATCCGGGCAATCAAAAACATCAGCCGCGGTCAGGTGTTTGATGAGCATTTCTTAATGGCCCTTGCCACAATCGGCGCTTTTCTGATTAAGCAATACCCTGAAGGCGTTGCCGTTATGCTGTTTTACCAAATCGGTGAGCTTTTTCAAGGAGCCGCGGTCAGCCGTTCCAGAAAATCAATCAGTGCGTTAATGGACATACGGCCTGATTACGCCAATGTCAAAACAAAGAACGGCATCGAACTGGTTTCTCCAGAGGACGTAAAGATAGGAGACATCATTGTGGTCAATCCCGGAGAAAGCATACCCCTTGACGGTAAGGTCGTACAAGGATCAGCGATGGTTGATACGTCTGCATTGACAGGTGAGTCTTTTCCAAGAAAAGCTACAGAAGGACAAGATGTGATGTCAGGCTTTATCAATCAAAACGGCGTTCTGCATATTGAAGTCACAAAGGGCTATCAGGAATCTGCAGTATCAAAAATATTAGATTTGGTTCAAAATGCGAGCAGCCGTAAAGCCCGGACAGAAAACTTTATCACGAAGTTTGCCAAGTATTATACACCTGCTGTCGTGATCATCGCGGTATTGCTGGCCTTTGTCCCGCCGCTGGTTATTCCCGGCGCCGCACTTTCCGATTGGGTGTACCGCGCGCTTATTTTCTTAGTGATTTCTTGTCCATGTGCGCTTGTTGTCTCTATACCGCTCGGTTTCTTCGGCGGAATCGGCGCAGCCTCTAAGGCCGGAGTGCTTGTGAAGGGAAGCAATTATTTAGAAGCCTTGAATCAAGTTAAATACGCGGTGTTTGATAAGACAGGAACATTAACAAAAGGCAGTTTTGAAGTGACAGAAATTAAACCCGCAGAAGGATTTACAAAGGAAAAATTACTTGAAGCGGCGGCATATGCTGAGCTTCATTCCCAGCATCCTATTGCTGAATCTGTGCGTAAAGCTTACGGAAAGACGCTTTCCTCTGACGCGATAGAGTCATATGAGGAAATATCCGGCCACGGCATTTTTGCAAAAGTAAACGGAACAGAAATCCTTGCTGGGAATCAGAAGCTCATGGAAAGAGAACAGATTAAAGGCGTCCCGGATCAAAAAGCAGGAACAATCGTACACATTGCTGTTGATCAACATTATGCGGGAGCAATCATCATAGCGGATGAAGCAAAAGAAGACGCGGCACAGGCGATTGCTGATCTGAAGTCGCTTGGAATCAAACAGACAATTATGCTGACAGGTGATTCAAAACAAACGGGAGAAGCCGTCGGAAAACAGCTTGGCATCGACGAGGTATATGCGGAGCTGCTGCCGCAGGATAAAGTCGCGCGGGTTGAAGCATTAGAAGCCAAGCTTTCGCCAAATGAAAAACTCATTTTTGTCGGTGACGGCATCAATGATACGCCGGTGCTTGCGCGCGCGGATATCGGAGCGGCCATGGGCGGCCTTGGCTCAGACGCCGCGGTAGAAGCAGCAGACGTCGTGCTGATGACAGATCAGCCTTCAAAAATAGCCGAAGCGATTCGGATTGCCAAACGGACACGGCGGATCGTGTGGCAAAACATCGGCTTTGCTTTAGGCGTGAAAGCGATCTTTCTCATTCTCGGAGCATTCGGAATTGCAACTATGTGGGAAGCGGTTTTCTCAGATGTCGGCGTTACGCTGCTCGCTGTGGCAAACGCCATGCGCGTTATGCGTCTCAAAAACAGATAAATTGTCGGAGAGAATTCATTTTTTCGGGCTTTTCTTATCGGCGCTTGTCTTGTTAAAATAAAGAAGCGGGTCAATTGCGATCCGCTTCTTTTTTATAATTTTAAAACGATGAGGTGTCGGAGTGAAAAAGAAACAGCAGTCTTCTGCGAAATTCGCGGTCATCCTTACGGTTGTGGTTGTTGTCTTGTTAGCAGCCATTGTCATTATTAATAACAAAACGGAACAAGGCAATGAAGCGGTTTCCGGACAGCCGTCTATCAAAGGCCAGCCTGTGCTCGGCAAGGATGATGCACCGGTAACTGTAGTTGAATTCGGAGATTATAAATGTCCGTCTTGTAAAATGTTTAACAGTGACATCTTCCCAAAAATACAGAAAGACTTTATTGATAAGGGCGATGTGAAATTTTCATTCGTGAACGTCATGTTCCATGGAAAAGGTTCAATATTAGCGGCTCTTTCATCAGAAGAAGTATGGAAAGAAGATCCTGACTCTTTCTGGGCATTCCATGAAAAGCTGTTCGACAAACAGCCGGATACAGAACAGGAATGGGTGACCCCGGCCGTTCTCGGTGATGTTGCCAAAAGCACCACGAAGGTCAATCCTGAGACGCTCAAGGACAATCTTGATAAGGAAACATTCGCTTCCCAAGTGGAAAGAGATTCCGAACTTAATCAAAAAATGAACATAAACGCCACACCGACGATTTACGTTAATGATAAAGTGATTAGCGATTTCTCAGATTATGATGAAATCAAAGAAACGATAGAAAAAGAGCTGAAAGGGAAGTAAATCATATGAAAAATAGAATTGTATGTTTATATGCTTCTTGGGTTGTCGCTCTTACCGCTATGCTCGGCAGCCTGTATTTCAGTGAAATCAAAAAGTTCATTCCATGTGAACTGTGCTGGTACCAGCGTATCCTCATGTATCCGCTCGTCTTGATTTTAGGAATCGCCACCTTTCAAGGGGACACACGCGTGAAAAAATATGCGCTTCCGATGGCGATTATCGGGGCATTTATTTCGATTATGCATTACTTAGAGCAGAAAGTGCCGGGCTTTTCCGGCATTAAGCCGTGTGTAAGCGGCGTGCCGTGCTCAGGCCAATATATTAACTGGTTCGGTTTTATGACCATTCCATTTCTGGCCCTGATTGCTTTTATCCTGATTATTGTTTTTATGTGTCTGCTGAAAGGCGAAAAATCTGAATAACCAAAAAGCGTCCGCTTATGCCGGGCGTTTTTTCATCTGTAAATGACAGCTCAATAGCGTTTGGTGTACTCCCTCTAAATTTATCTTTTTTTATTGTGAAAATGTTATTGATTTTACGCTTGAGCGATTATAAAATCTAGAGGTCGTCAGAAAATTTAACAAACATAAAGGGAGTCATCAGAATGGCTTGGGAGCTGCTCAGTGTGATTGGCATCATTGCGTTTGCAGTCAGCGGCGCAATTGTTGCGATGGAAGAGGAATATGATATTTTAGGAGTTTATATATTAGGGATTGTCACAGCTTTTGGAGGAGGAGCGATCCGCAATTTGCTGATTGGTGTTCCGGTGTCGGCTTTATGGGAGCAGGGCGCGTACTTTCAAATCGCCCTCCTCTCCATTACGATTGTGTTTCTGTTTCCGAAGCTGCTGTTGAGGCATTGGAACAAGTGGGGCAACTTATCAGATGCGATCGGTCTCGCGGCCTTCGCCATCCAAGGCGCACTGTATGCCGTCAAAATGGGTCATCCGCTTAGTGCCGTTATCGTGGCTGCGGTCCTGACAGGAAGCGGCGGCGGAATCATTCGCGATCTTCTTGCCGGACGCAAACCGCTTGTGCTGAAAGCGGAAATTTATGCGGTCTGGGCGGCTCTCGGCGGTTTAATCGTCGGCTTGGGCTGGCTGGGAAACTCATTTGGCTTGTACGTTCTGTTTTTCGTGCTCGTTGTTTGCCGCGTTTGTTCCTATATGTTTAATTGGAAGCTGCCAAACCGTTCTTTTCGCTTAGATAACTAACATCATAAAAAAACCGATTTCAATTTCAAATCGGTTTTTTTGCATATAAATAACCCAAACCTTGATTGATATTGGGTAAATGTGCTAAGATAAATTGTATTTGCTTATTTTTATCATATTTATAATATATATCCAATTTTATTTTACAGTATTTCATCTGAATTTGTCAACTATTTTCTGGAGGTGCCGTCCATGAATCAGCAGGATAAGGAATGGAAGGAAGAACAGTCAAGAATAGATGAGGTACTGCAGGAGCTCGGGCGAAAAGAGCGGTTTCTGGAAACGTCTGCAGGCGGGTTAAAGCATGATATTATCGGATTAAGAAAAAGCTTTTGGGAGGATGTTACGGTCAATCTTGATGATACCCATGAAGCGGTTGAAACGATGGCAAGCATTAAGCAGCAGGCGGAGCTGCTGTCTGATCGGGAACGAAATCATCGGCGTATGGATCAGCAGCTCAAACGAATTCATCAATTAAAAGCATCGCCTTATTTCGGCCGGATTGATTTTATTGAAAACGGAGAGGAACAGGCAGAGCGAATTTATATCGGTTTAGCTTCTTGCATGGATGAGAAGGAGGAACACTTTCTGATCTATGACTGGAGGGCGCCGATATCCAGTATGTACTACAATTATTCCCCAGGAAAAGCGGAGTACGAAGTGCCCGGCGAAACGATAGAAGGCCAAATGGTGCTGAAACGCCAGTTTATCATTAAAAACGGCGCTCTCAAGGCAATGTTTAATACTGATATGACGATCGGTGATGAAATGCTGCAAGAGGTCTTGAGCCATCAATCTGATACCCAAATGAAAAACATCGTGTCTACAATTCAGAAAGAACAAAATCAGATTATCCGTAATGAAAAAAGCAAATTTCTGATCGTGCAGGGAGCAGCTGGCAGCGGGAAAACATCGGCAGCACTCCAGCGCGTCGCTTATTTGTTATACAGGTACCGCGGCGTTATTGATGCCGGACAAATCGTTTTATTTTCTCCAAACTTTTTATTTAACAGCTATGTCTCCTCTGTTTTGCCTGAGTTAGGGGAAGAGAATATGGAACAGGCGACGTTTCAGGAATATATCGAGCACCGGCTTGGCCGCAAGTTCCTATGTGAAAGCCCCTTTGATCAGCTCGAATATTGCCTGAGCGAATCAAAGAAAGGCGGTTTTCCGTCAAGGCTTACGGCAATCACATGGAAGGCGAGCTTATCTTTTCAGGAATTCATTGATGAATACGTCAGCCGGCTGTCCTCCGAAGGGATGATCTTTAAAAATATCGTCTTCCGCGGACAAAAACTGATTACAAAGGAACAAATTCAATCCTATTTTTACTCATTGGATCAACACCAGTCCATTCCGAACCGGATGGAGCAAACGGCAAAGTGGCTGCTGAGTGAACTTAATACATTTGAGAAAAAGGAACGGCGTAAGGATTGGGTCGTTCAGGAAGCTGAGCTGCTCGACAAAGAGGATTACCTGGACGTGTACAAAAAACTCCAGGAAAGGAAACAGTTCAGTGAGAGCACGTTTAACGATTATCAAAGAGAGCAGCAACTGCTTGCCGCCATCATTGTGAAAAAGGCGTTCAATCCGCTCAAACAGGCGGTCAGGCTCTTTGCGTTTCTGGATGTCAAACAGCTGTATTTGCATTTGTTTTCCAGCTGGGGAGGGAAATTTCAGCATGCGGAGACGGCAGCGATAGGAGCGCTGACCCGATCGGCATTTGCGGAAAATAAATTGCTCTATGAGGATGCGGCGCCGTTTCTTTATATGCAGGATTTGATCGAAGGCAGAAAGAAAAATACGAAGATCAAACATCTTTTTATCGACGAAGCTCAGGACTATTCACCGTTTCAGATGGCTTACATGAGAAGCATTTTTCCGGCCGCCAGCATGACAGTGCTCGGTGATATCAATCAGTCCATATACGCCCATACCATACATGGCGCAAAGTATATGGATGCGTGCTTTGAAGGTGAGCCGGCTGAATATATTCGTTTAAAGAGAACGTACAGATCGACAAGGCAGATTGTCGATCTAACAAAAGCGATGCTTCAGGACGGAGGGGACATTGAGCCTTTTAACAGAAACGGGGAAATGCCTCTCGTTTTCAAAACCGAAGGGCGTGAGGACCTTTGTCAAAAGCTCACGAAAGAAATGGAACGGCTCAAGAAGCAAGGGCATGAAACGATCGCCGTCATTTGCAAGACTGCCCAGGAATGCATACAGGCGCACGCTTACATAAGCGAATATATAGATATCCGGCTGATTCATAAAGAAAATCAAACATTTCAAAAGGGAGTTTGTGTCATTCCGGTTTATTTAGCGAAGGGAATTGAGTTTGACGCAGTCCTTGTCTATGATGCATCGGAAGAACATTATCAAACAGAGCACGACCGCAGGCTCTTATACACTGCCTGCACCCGGGCGATGCATATGCTGGCGGTGTTATATACAGGTAAGGCAAGTCCGTTTGTAACGGCCGTGCCGTCTCACTTATATCAGAATGCTGAGTGAAGAGAAGGGGAGCCTTCTCTTTTTAGCGTGCCGACAAACCCTCGCATTTGTTGTCAAGCGTGCGTATTGGTGCTCACTTGAAAAAAACTCAGCGGCTAAATGCTCGAGATCCTGCCCAAACGCCGCTGTCACCCCATCCTGCAGAAGTCTGCCCCAATGTACGTCCTTCCTAGAATTCAAGGGTTAAAGATGACAAAACCCTAAAGCTACGTTTATTTGTGTAGAGAAGGACGTCCTTCTCTTTTTCTATTTAAATGAAAGAAACAAAGCGGTTTTATCATTAGGAATCTTAATAGTTATCATCATGTAAATATATTTTACTTAAACCTAGTATTCCGGTAAAGTTCAATTAGATGCAATTTTCGATCAGTTTATAACTTTGTGAGGTGGATACGTTGCAACTTCAGGTAATGAACAGTCCGTTTAATCAGGAGCAGGCAGAGCTCCTTAACCGTCTTCTGCCAACTTTGACCGAATCTCAGAAAATCTGGCTGAGCGGATATTTATCCGCGCAATCCGTTCCCGCCCAAGAAACCGCGGGGGCCCCTGCGGCTATTGTGTCTGAAGAAGCGGCGGCACCGGTCGTTTCAAAAGAAGTGACCGTTCTTTATGGTTCACAGACGGGAAACGCACAGGGGCTTGCAGAAAATGCCGGCAAGCAGCTTGAGGAGCGCGGTTTTCAAGTCACTGTCTCATCCATGAGCGATTTTAAGCCGAATCAGCTGAAGAAAATCAACAATCTTTTGATCGTCGTCAGCACGCATGGTGAAGGCGAGCCGCCTGATAACGCGCTGTCGTTTCATGAATTTTTGCATGGAAGACGGGCGCCTAAGCTTGAAGACCTTCGTTTTTCAGTTTTGGCGCTTGGTGACAGCTCGTACGAATTTTTCTGCCAGACAGGGAAGGAATTTGATCAGCGCTTAGAAGAAATCGGCGGCAAACGAATTTCTCCGCGCGTTGATTGCGATCTTGACTATGATGAGCCGGCAGCTGAATGGCTTGAGGGTGTATTTGAGGGCTTAAGTGAAGCCGGGGGCGGAAGCGCCGCACCTGCGCAAGGAGCAGCTTCGCCTCAAATCGGTGAGTCTTCTTACTCCAGAACAAACCCGTTTCGGGCTGAAGTGTTAGAAAATTTAAATTTGAACGGCCGAGGATCAAATAAAGAAACACGCCATGTCGAGCTGTCTCTGGAAGGATCTGGCCTGACTTATGAGCCTGGTGACAGCCTCGGCGTCTATCCGGAAAACGATCCGGAGCTTGTTGAGCTGCTGCTTAAGGAAATGAATTGGGACCCCGAAGAAATTGTGACCCTTAATAAGCAAGGTGATGTACGCCCGCTTAAAGAAGCGCTGATTTCTCACTATGAAATCACTGTTCTCACAAAACCGCTTCTTGAACAGGCTGCCCAGCTGTCAGGGAGCGATGAGCTTAGAGAGCTTTTAGCCCCGGGAAATGAGGGGAACGTAAAAGCATATCTTGAAGGACGCGATTTGCTTGATCTCGTTCGTGATTATGGCCCGTTCAGCGTATCGGCGCAGGAGTTTGTTTCGATTCTGCGAAAAATGCCGGCCCGACTCTATTCAATCGCGAGCAGTTTATCCGCTAATCCGGATGAAGTACATGTAACGATCGGCGCAGTCCGCTACGATGCGCACGGCCGTGAACGAAAGGGCGTCTGCTCGATTTTATGCGCGGAGCGTCTGCAACCGGGAGACACACTGCCTGTTTATGTCCAGCATAATCAAAACTTTAAGCTTCCGAAAGATCCTGAAACACCGATTATCATGGTCGGCCCTGGGACAGGCGTCGCGCCGTTCCGTTCCTTTATGCAGGAGCGTGAGGAGACGGGAGTGGAAGGCAAAGCATGGATGTTTTTTGGCGATCAGCATTTTGTCACGGATTTCCTTTATCAGACAGAGTGGCAGAATTGGATCAAAGACGGTGTGCTGACAAAAATGGATGTGGCGTTCTCACGTGATACGGAAGAAAAAGTATATGTGCAGCACCGCATGCTTGAACAGAGTGCAGAATTGTTCGAATGGCTTCAAGAAGGCGCGGCTGTTTACATTTGCGGTGATGAAAAACACATGGCGCATGACGTCCATCACACATTACTTGACATTATCGAGAAAGAAGGCAATATGAGCCGCGAAGAAGCAGAAGCTTATCTTGCCGATATGCAGCAGCAAAAACGCTATCAGCGTGATGTATACTGATTTGACTTGAAAGGAGTTTTTCAACATGGTGACCAAAATCTTAAAAGCACCGGACGGCTCTCCAAGTGATGTTGAACGCATTAAAGAAGAAAGTGATTATTTGCGCGGCACACTGAAAGAAGTGATGCTGGACCGGATCAGTGCCGGAATTCCGGATGATGACAACCGCCTGATGAAACACCACGGCAGTTATTTGCAGGATGACCGTGACCTCCGCAATGAACGCCAAAAGCAAAAACTTGAACCGGCCTATCAGTTCATGCTGCGCGTACGTATGCCAGGAGGCGTCTCAACACCTGAACAATGGCTTGTCATGGATGACCTTTCCCAGAAATACGGGAACGGCACATTAAAACTGACGACACGTGAAACATTCCAAATGCACGGAATTCTGAAATGGAACATGAAGAAAACCATTCAGACGATCCACTCAGCTCTTTTGGATACGATCGCAGCCTGCGGAGACGTAAACCGCAACGTGATGTGCGCATCGAACCCTTATCAGTCTGAAATCCACTCAGAGGTATACGAGTGGTCTAAAAAATTAAGTGACGATCTGCTGCCGCGGACGAGAGCTTATCATGAAATCTGGCTTGATGAGGAAAAAGTGGCCGGCACGCCTGAGGAAGAAGTCGAGCCAATGTACGGCCCGCTCTATCTGCCGCGGAAATTTAAAATCGGTATTGCCGTCCCGCCATCTAATGATATAGACGTCTTTTCACAAGATCTCGGATTCATTGCGATTGTCGAAGATGGCGAACTGATCGGTTTTAACGTGGCAATCGGCGGCGGTATGGGAATGACGCATGGCGACACAGCGACATATCCGCAATTAGCCAAGGTGATCGGGTTCTGCCGTCCTGAGCAAATGTATGACGTTGCTGAAAAAACGATTACGATTCAGCGTGATTACGGAAACCGTTCTGTCCGCAAAAATGCGCGGTTCAAATACACCGTTGACCGCCTCGGTTTAGAAACTGTAAAAGAAGAATTGGAAAACCGTCTCGGCTGGAGCTTGAAAGAAGCAAAGGCGTATCATTTCGATCATAACGGCGACCGCTACGGCTGGGTGGAAGGCATTGAGGATAAATGGCATTTTACGCTGTTTGTCGAAGGCGGCCGTGTGACGGATTACGATCATTATAAACTGATGACAGGCTTGCGGGAAATCGCCAAAGTTCATACAGGCGAGTTCCGTCTGACATCCAATCAGAACTTGATTATTGCGAACGTTTCAAGCGACAAAAAAGATGAAATCAGTGCATTAATTGAGCAATATGGCTTAACTGACGGCAAGCACCATTCAGCGCTCCGCCGCAGCTCTATGGCGTGTGTGTCGCTTCCGACCTGCGGATTGGCAATGGCTGAAGCAGAGCGTTATTTGCCGACCCTTTTAGATAAGGTTGAAAAGATCATTGACGAAAACGGCCTTCGTGATCAGGAAATCACCATTCGCATGACCGGGTGCCCGAACGGCTGTGCACGCCATGCACTCGGTGAGATTGGATTTATCGGAAAGGCGCCGGGCAAATATAATATGTATCTTGGTGCTGCATTTGATGGTAGCCGTTTAAGCAAAATGTACCGTGAAAACATCGGTGAAGAAGACATTTTAAGCGAGCTGCGCGTACTTCTTTCACGTTATGCGAAAGAACGCGAGGAAGGCGAGCACTTCGGTGACTTTGTCATTCGCGCAGGCATCATTAAAGCAACAACTGACGGCACGAATTTTCATAACTGATAAAGAAAGACGAGAGGCAGGGGTAGCTCCCTGTCTCTTTTTGCCTGAAATTTGCCCTGCTACAAAAAAATTCACTATGAGCGTATCGTGAGAAATAATACCCTAAAAAGGGTATTATAAAAGAAAACAAGTGTGGAGGAAACTCGTGCCAACATCACATATCGGATGCAATGCCGTCCCAGCCTCAGCCTCTTTTAGACAAGCAGATCCATCGACTATCTCAGACGAAGGAGGTCATGTATTTGGACATATTTTTAGTTGTTCTCGTTTTATTAACGATTATTGCGATATCCAATATCGTGAACCGGTTTATTCCGTTTATTCCCGTGCCTCTGATTCAGGTGGCGCTTGGGATTTTTGCGGCCTCATTTCCACAGGGGCTTCATTTTGAATTAAACACCGAATTGTTTTTTGTTCTGTTTATCGCGCCTCTTCTATTTAATGATGGGAAGAGAACGCCGCGGGCGGAGCTTTGGAATTTACGCGCTCCGATTTTATTGCTCGCACTCGGCCTTGTATTTGCGACTGTGATTGTAGGTGGATACACGATTCACTGGATGATTCCTGCTATTCCGCTGGCAGCGGCTTTTGGACTTGCGGCCATTCTTTCACCGACTGATGTCGTCGCTGTCAGCGCATTATCAGGAAGAGTGAAAATGCCAAAAGGCATTCTTCGCCTGCTTGAAGGGGAGGGGCTGATGAATGACGCATCAGGTCTGGTGGCCTTTAAGTTTGCGATTGCGGCAGCAGTGACCGGTGCATTTTCATTAGCACAAGCGGCTGTCAGCTTTGTCTTTATTTCTCTTGGAGGCTTGCTGTGCGGGGTTGTCATTTCGTTCTTCATTATTCGATTCCGCCTCTTCCTGCGCCGTCTTGGCATGCAGGATGTCACAATGCATATGCTGATTCAAATTCTGACGCCGTTTGTGATTTATTTGGCAGCGGAAGAAATCGCCGTTTCCGGCATTTTAGCCGTTGTGGCGGGTGGAATCACCCATGCGGTTGAACAGGATCGTCTGGAATCAACGATGGCCAAACTGCAAATCGTCTCCTCGAGTACATGGAACATTATTTTATTTATTTTGAACGGTCTGGTCTTCGTTATTCTCGGAGCACAGATTCCGGACGTCATTTCCGTTATCTTTAATGACACCGCAGTTAGCAACATGAAGGTAATCAGTTATATCCTTGTGATCACATTTACGCTAATGCTCCTCAGATTTCTATGGGTGCTGTTCTTCTGGAACGGAAAATGGTTCTTTAATAAGGACCAGAACATTTATAAACCGGGTCTTCGTTCGACGCTGTTACTTTCGATTTCCGGTGTGCGCGGAGCTGTAACGCTTGCGGGCTCTTTCTCCATTCCGTATTTTCTGGAGGATGGCACACCGTTTCCGGAAAGAAATCTAATTCTCTTTTTGGCAGCCGGCGTCATTTTATGCACACTTGTCATTGCCGCCGTTGTGCTTCCCCTTCTGACTGAAAAGGAAGAAGAAGACGAAAAACGAAATAAAAAGCTGCTGACGGCGAGACGCAAATTGATTAAAACAGCTCTCCAAACGATTAAAGAGGACATGAACGATACAAACAAAACAGCCTCTCTTGCGGTGATAGGCGAATACAACGAAAAGATGAAAAACCTTCGTTTTCAGCAATATACTTCATCTAATCGTATCAAAAAACAAGAGCGAAAAGTCCGGGCGCAAGCCATTATCGCTGAGCATGAGGCATTGATGAAAATGCTGGAACGGGGAGACATCCCGGAAGAAACAGTAAACGTACTGCAAGAACGGTTTAATGAATTAGAAATTTTGTATGGCAACCCATTTAAAGTCGGATTATCAAAAACAAGGCTCAAGCGGCTGATGTATTGGATTTTCTTCGATGAACATAAAAAGCCGGAGCTGCCGATTTTAAATGAAGCGGGATTGATACAGGCAACGAGAGTGAAAACGGCAAAAGCAGCAATTGAATATCTGGAAAAACATAAGACGGAAGAACATAAAGAAGTGTTTTTATCTGTCATTACGTTTTATAAACAGTTAATTTTCAGGCTGGAACACAGTCATCATGAGCTGAAATCAAGCGCCCAATTTGAAACTCAGAAGCTGGAAGTGAAGCTGAAGGCTGTGCAGGCGATCAGAAATGAAATTCAAACGCTCTTCGAAAAGCGAGAAATTTCTCGGGACATCTCCCATGAACTTCGCCAATACATTAATGATGTGGAAGCCGCCATGCTTGAAGGCGGCGAATAGATGCAGCAAAAAAGCTGGCGTTAGAGCGCCAGCTTTTTTCTATATTAGGGACGATGGAATTCGACAGTGCTGCCATCCCGGTCGAACCAGCCTCTGAAGGCCCAGTTGATCCAGCCGCCATCACCTTTGTTTGTAAAGGTTCCGTCTTCAAATACCCAAATGCCGTACGTAATGCCGTCGTAAACGGCTGAGCCGTAAAATTGCACACCGTTTAAGTGATCTTCATATTCCTGGCTTAAATTAAATACCATGACGTTGTATTTTTGGCCGGACGCGTAGAAGGAAGACTCCATGAGGTTTTTCACAAATCCATCTCGGTTCTGTGCGGATTTAATGGCATCGGCGATTTGGTTGGCAATTCCAAGTACATCCAGGTTGACGTTTAAACCTACCTCAGCGGCAGATGTTCCGGCTGTTGTTGCCTGGGAAATCTGCGCACCGGGATTTTCTTCAGCCGAAGCAAAGGACAAAGGGGCAATGGTCAAAGCGGCACCTAACGCAAGTGTCATCGGGATACGCATACGTTTCAATTTGGTTCCTCCTTTGTTTTGATTTGGTGACACTAATCGCATACCCTGCTTATTCCATTTATAATCTCAATATTGTTAAAATAGGAAAATAATAGTGTCACGCTTTGCCCTGCTGTGAAAAAAGAAGCAAAAAGCGGCTCTTAAGCGTATTATTGGTATCGCCTAAGAGGAGTGTGAGATAATATAGACGCTTACATTTCAGTGAAAGGGTGGATGTTCAAGTGCCAACAAGTTTAAAAGATACTGTAAAACTACATAACGGAGTTGAAATGCCTTGGTTCGGTCTTGGTGTTTTTAAAGTAGAAAACGGAAGTGAAGCGACTGAATCTGTGAAAGCTGCCATTAAAAACGGCTATCGCAGCATTGATACAGCAGCAATCTACAAAAATGAAGAAGGCGTTGGCATCGGGATTAAAGAATCCGGTGTGGCAAGAGAAGAGCTCTTCATTACCTCCAAAGTATGGAATGAAGATCAAGGCTACGAAACAACCCTTGCTGCCTTTGAAAAAAGCTTGGAAAGACTTCAGCTTGATTACTTAGATTTATATTTGATCCACTGGCCTGGCAAGGATAAATATAAAGATACATGGCGCGCGCTTGAAAAGCTGTACAAAGACGGCAAAATCCGCGCAATCGGCGTCAGCAACTTCCAAGTTCATCATTTAGAAGAGCTGTTGAAAGATGCTGAAATCAAACCGATGATCAACCAAGTGGAATATCACCCTCGTTTGACGCAAAAAGAATTAAGAGACTATTGTAAAAAACAAGGCATCCAGCTGGAAGCATGGTCTCCCCTCATGCAGGGACAGCTGCTGGATAACGAAGTGCTCGCACAGATTGCTGAAAAACACAATAAATCTGTGGCTCAAGTGATTTTGCGCTGGGATCTGCAGAATGAGGTTGTCACGATTCCAAAATCCATTAAAGAACACCGTATCATCGAAAACGCTGATATTTTTGATTTCGAATTGTCTCAAGAAGACATGGACAAAATTGACGCGTTAAACAAAGATGAGCGCGTCGGTCCAAATCCTGATGAGCTTCTGTTTTAATAAAAAACTCCCCGTGACGGGGAGTTTTTTAGTGTGGTTTTTTCTGTTGAATGAAAAACAGCATCAAAAAGGAAATGACAACAATACAGACGACCCAGGCCCAGGCAAGGGCATTGTTCCCGGAATCCAATGCGACATAAATGGCCGTCGGCAGTGTTTGCGTAACACTGGGAATGTTTCCTGCAAACATCAGTGTTGCGCCGAATTCTCCGAGCGCCCGTGCAAGGCTGAGGATGCTTCCGGTCAGCAATGAAGGATAGGCGAGCGGGATGGAAATATGGATAAACACCTTCCATCTGCTGGCGCCGTCTACCATTGCAGCCCCCTGTATATCGGGATCAATGTCAGCAAATCCAGTTTTGGCGGATTGATACATAAGCGGAAAGGCCACGACAGCCGAGGCGATCACAGCGGCCCACCAGGTGAAAATGACAGGCTGATGAAAGATCCACTCGATGGCTTGTCCGATGAAACTGTGCTTTCCGAAAATGACGATCAAGATAAAACCGACAACAGTGGGCGGAAGAACGAGCGGAAGCATAAAACATGTTTCGAGCGCCGTTTTTCCGAAAAATGATGCCCGTGACATCCGTGCTCCAGCCAGTGTTCCGAGAATAATGACAACAATTCCGGCAACTGCCGCCACCTGAAAGGAAAGCACAACAGGTGTAAAAAACGCTGAAACGCTTATGCTACTCGGCGGTAAAACCATATTTTTCAAATACTTTCATTGCTTCATCAGATTGCAGGTAATCGTAAAATTCCTTCGCTTCCTTACGGTGTTTTGTATCGTTTACAATTCCTAATGGATAGACAATCGGGCTGTGTGTATTTGCTTTTGCCTCGTCAATGATTTTGACCTTTTTCGAGATCAGAGCATCAGTTTTATAAACAACGCCTGCGTCCACATTGCCTGTTTCTACATAAGAAAGGACTTGGCGAACGTCTTTTCCGTAAACGATCTTATCCTTCACATTGTCCCATAGAGAAAGCTTTGTCAGTGATTCTTTCCCGTAAGCTCCCGCCGGCACGGATTCCGGCGTTCCGAGGGCGATTTTTTCTGAATCCGCCAGATTGCTGAAGCTTGTCACAGGTGAATCGCCGTTTTTCGGCACGGCCAACACGATTTCATTGCCGACTAAATCGGTGCTGTCTTTTTTGGCGATATCCCCATCATCTACCAGCTTTTGAAATTTATCCTCAGCAGCTGAGAAGAAAAGATCTGCCCCCGCTCCTTGAGAAATCTGTTTTTGCAAGGCGCCGGATGAGCCATAGTTATCTTGGATTTTAATGTTTTGATGTTCTTTTTCGTAGTTTTGTTGGATTTCCTCAAGGGCATCCTGTGCACTGGCGGCAGCTGAGATGGTTAACGTTACATTTTTCTCGCTATCCGATGAAGACTGGTTTGCGGAGCAGCCTGCTGTAAGCAGAATAGCGGTTAAGGCTGCTGTTAACATGGAATACTTTTTAAACATGATTGCACCCCTTATAATTAGTTATATCTAATTATAACTGATTATGTTTGGCTTATGTGGGTTTTTTTACATTCGACGAAAAGGTATAATAAAATAGGAGAGTGATGATGATGAATGAAACCTCTTCCTATACGATAGAAGAAGTTGCAGGTCTGCTGAAGGTATCAAAGCTGACCGTTTATGATTTGATTAAAAAAGGCGTGCTGCCTGCTTACCGTGTCGGAAGGCAGATGCGTGTGGATGAAGAAGATTTAAAGCAATATAAGATGAATATGAGAATGTCGCAGCCCATTTCTGCTGCCGAAGAGCCGAATCAGATGCAGGAGGCTGAGCCGGACTGCAGAAAAAATGTCATGATCAGCGGACAGGACATTTCGATGGATCTGCTCAGCAAGCATTTGGAGAATGTGATTCAGGAGACGCCGCTCCGTAAATACAAAGGAAGCTTAAACAGCTTGATTGATATGTATCAAGGCAAGTGTGACATTGTCAGCTTGCATTTGTATGATGCGGAAACCAGCCAGTATAATGCGCCTTATGTAAAACGGATTTTGTCAGGTGAACCGTTTTGTCTGATCAATGTCGTTCTCCGCAAAGCCGGACTGTATGTTCAAAAAGGGAATCCGAAAAACATTCAAGGCTGGGATGACTTAAGAAGGGCAGATATCCGGATCATCAACAGAGAAAAGGGTTCTGGCGCAAGAGTGCTGCTTGATGAACAGCTTGGCTTGCTCGGTGTGAAACCGGCTGATGTAAAAGGATACGGCGATATCGTGACCGATCATTACGCTGTCGCTTCACAAGTCTCAAGCGGACAGGCTGACGCGGGAATCGGGGCGCAGCACGCGGCACATATGGGCAGTGTTGATTTTATCCCGCTCATCGACGAACAATATGATATCGTCGTTTTGAAAAAACATGAGCAGCTGCTGAAGGCCGTGAAGGACATCTTGAATGCTGAGGAATACAAGGCGAATCTGTCTCATTTGAACGGCTATCAAACAAAACTCACCGGCAAAGTGATGTTGGAAACGTAAAAAATCCCTCAAAGAGGGATTTTTTTATTGAGTAAACCTGAGCAGGTCTCCGTTTAAAATTTTATCAGAGAGAGACAGCTCTTCGGTTGCTTTTTCTTTATATGGGAGGCACGCATCCTGATCTTCCAGCACGTCCCCTGTTTTTTGGCTGTAGCACGTGTTTTTCGTGTATACATAGTCGTTCGTAATAAAACTGCCGTTTCGCAGCACGGTGAATGGAGTGCGGTCGTTTGACAGCAAATCATTGCCAAATTGGATATCGCCTTTTGTCTCAATGCCGAGCAGATGCATCAGTGTCGGCTTGACGTCGACCTGCCCTCCGGCATCAGGGATGATTTCCGGCTTTTGATCTGTGATTCCCGGAATATGTATGATAAACGGCACTCGCTGGAGCTGAACGTTGTCATACGGCGTGATTTCATCTTTTCCTAAAAACTCGGCCATCGCCTCGTTATGGGCTTCAGAAATGCCATAATGATCTCCCATGAATACAATCATCGAATTTTCGTATAAGCCTTCGTCCTTCAGCTTTTTGATAAAACGCTTCAATGCCTCATCTTCATAGCGCACCGTAGTCACATAGCGGTTTAACAGGTCGCTGCTTGAATCGTATTCATCAATCAGCTGATCCTTTTCATCAATTTCAAACGGAAAATGGTTCGTTAACGTGATGAAACTGCTGTAAAACGGCTGCGGCAGGCTATTGAGCTTGCCGGCGGACTGCTCTAAAAATTCCTTATCCTTTAGGCCCCAGCTTGTCGATGTCCCGGGAGTGACGTGGAAATCATCAACATCAAAAAAGCGGTCAATCCCAAATGTATCGTACATCACATCTCGGTTCCAAAATGTTTTATGGTTGGCGTGAAAGACGGCTGAATAATAATCATATTGTTTCAGCGATTTGTACATCGTATGAAATTGATGATCGCTTTTCGTAAAAAAGACGGCCCCGCTAAGGGAGGGATACAGTGAGTTGGCGACGATGAATTCTGAGTCAGATGTTTTGCCTTGTTCTGTTTGCTGATAGAAATGATCGAAAGAATAGCTTTTTTGGATGAAATCATTCATAAACGGGGTGATTTCTTTTCCATTTACCTTTTCATTCAGAACAAAGCTTTGGGTCGATTCAAGCGTTACAAAGATGACGTTGCGCCCCTTTGCCAGCCCGAACTTGCTTTGATCAGGCTTGCTGTAATCAGCCTCTGTATAGTTTTTAATCGCAGTCATGCTGTCTTCATCGGCAAATGCCTTCGCGCTTATATTCACAGTCTGAGAAATCGTATCGTATATATGGAACTGAAACAGACCGATGCTTTTGACGAGCATTTCCCGGTCAAAGGAATGTGCCAAAAGCTTCGGCTGCTGTACTTCTGCAAGTGCCAGAGTACATAGAATCATGCCGCAGGAAGCTGCATAGTACCGTTTAATCGTGCGGGGGGCGGCTTTTGTCTGCGGGTTCTTCTCTTTACGGGCAATCAGCAGCAGACAAACCAAATCCGCAAACAGGGCGATAAACAGAGGGTTGAACAGTTCTTTTACACTGCTGCCCATATCGCTCATGTTACTGGCCTGAAACAAAACCGGAATGGTAATAAAATCGATATAAAAGCCGTAAAAAATCGTATTGGAGATCAAGATGACAGTCAGAACCAAATTGGCAATCAGCAAAAAAACCCGCTGCTTGTTATCTTTTAGAAACAGGCCAATCCCGAATAAAGGAAGGATAAAGCTGAGCGGATTGATCAGCAGTATCAGCTCCTCCGACAGAGAATCAATCTGCAAATCAAACCCGATTTTATAGATTACATACGTTTTGATCCACATGAATACGATCGAAATACATAAAAACCGCTGATTGTGAAAAAGGGTTCCTTTCATTAATATGACTCCTCACGTTTTCTTGATCATCTGCATGAAATGCTTCTTATGTAAAACCTACTAAAAATAGCCCGTTCAGACAAGTGTCAGCACTCACGTTTAAAACATGCGTCCATGAAACAGCATATAAAAGTAGTAACATGATGCAATTGTCAGGCCGGCTAACACAAGCTGCTCAGAAAAACTGCCTGTCTTCATATAAAATGGGAGCCTTACGCGAATCGTTGAAGGGAATAATAATTTAATTCCATTCACCGTCCAAGCGTCAAGAATCAAGTGACTCGCCATTCCGATCATCAGTCCGGTTGATATGTTTTTATCTGGAATATATGTGGCAGTGATAAAAAACATGATGAGCAGAAACAGCAGGCTGTGCGTAAACGTCCGATGGCCAAAAACGGAGCTGACGACTTTCGATAGGATAGGAAATCTTCTCCCGATTTTGCTTTGCGTGTGGCAGATATCGGGAATCAATGCCCCAACCGCGCCGGACGCTGTCATAAGCACAGGATCAAATCCATAATAATAAGCCGCTGCCGTACAAGAAGCGATGCCTCCCATGATGTGTGTTTTTCCTGTCATTTCTCGCTTCTCCTTTTATCTTTTGCAAAAATGTCTGAATTACAAATATATCAAGAGAATGTATGTTTGATCAACAGGACTTTGGACGATAAAAAATTTTTCGCATAATTTTTCAAGGAAAAAGGCATCTTAATCGTGTACCTATTTTCTAAAAGAGGTGATACGAATGGATTTCTTTAATAAAGATAAAGGAAAACGTTCTGAAAAAGAAAAAAACGTAATCCAGGGAGCTCTTGAAGATGCCGGTTCAGCTCTAAAAGATGATCCGCTTCAAGAAGCTGTGCAAAAAAAGAAAAACAATCGATAACCCATGCGGATAGGGCTTGGCTCTATCCGTATTTCCATCTGTTCCCTTTGACAGATCATCCTTTCTTTGATAACCTTCTGGGAGTAACTGAATTATTAAATCCTCACTCTTTCTCAGTGAGGTAGAGGTTGCGCGGATGATGAGTAGCACATGCCAGGCTGACAGGGGCTGTTTAACATGTGTAAAAGGCATCAGCGCCGAAGTGTGGAGAAAGCCGATCCTTCTCTATGCTGGGACTGTATCTGAATAAGTGCAGGACTGCCGCGTGCTTTTTCGCGGAGGGCTATCCGGAGATCAAGGGTGTGTGTTTCTTTAAGCATGGACTTTTGTTCAGGCTTTTTTGCGTTTACATGATCTCGGGGTCTGGTCCGTACAAAGAATCATGGAGGTACTGGAATGGAACAGACGAAAAAATGGGGTTTTTGGTTATTAACGGCGTTTGTCGTTGGAAATATGGTAGGATCGGGAATTTTCTCCTTGCCAAGCTCGCTTGCTTCAATCGCGAGTCCGCTTGGCGCCACGTCCGCTTGGCTTTTGACAGGTGCCGGCGTGCTGATGATTGCACTTGTCTTCGGGCATTTGTCCATCCGCAAGCCTGAACTGAAGGCGGGACCGCAAAGTTATGCAAGGGCGCTGTTCTCTGATCCGAAGAAAGGGAACGCTGCCGGTTTCACAATGGTGTGGGGCTACTGGGTGGCGAGCTGGATCAGTAACGTGGCGATTATCACAAGCCTCGCCGGTTACTTGACTTCGTTTTTCCCGATCTTGGTTGATAAACGTGAAATGTTTTCGCTCGGCGGGCAAGAGGTGACACTCGGCCAATTGCTGACGTTTGCAGTATGTACGATCTTGTTATGGGGCACGCACACGATTCTCGTTACTAGCATTAACGGTGCAAGTAAATTGAACTTTGTCACGACGCTTTCTAAAGTACTAGGTTTTGTTTTCTTTATCGTTGCCGGATTGTTTGTGTTTCAAACGGCATTATTCGATCATTTTTATTTTCCGGTTCAAGGAGAAAACGGCACAAGCATTGGAATTGGCGGCCAGGTGCATAACGCGGCGATTTCTACACTGTGGGCGTTTGTCGGAATTGAATCAGCAGTTATCCTATCCGGCCGTGCGCGCTCTCAGCGTGATGTGAAACGCGCGACAATTACCGGATTGCTGATTGCTTTGAGCATTTATATTATCGTGACTTTAATTACGATGGGTGTTCTGCCGCATGATAAGCTTGTCGGCTCTGAAAAGCCGTTCGTTGATGTGCTGTATGCGATTGTCGGAAACGCGGGAAGCGTGATTATGGCGCTATTGGCTATCCTTTGTTTATTCGGAACGATGCTCGGCTGGATTTTGCTTGGCTCTGAGGTTCCATATCAAGCCGCTAAAGCGGGAGATTTTCCGGCATTCTTTGCAAAAACGAATAAAAAGGGAAGTCCGATTATCGCATTAATGATTACAAACGTCATGTCACAGGTCTTCATCTTCTCGGTTATTTCCCGGACAATAAGTGACGCATTTACGTTTTTAACGACAGCGGCAACACTTGCGTATTTAATTCCGTATTTGGTATCTGCGATTTACAGCTTGAAGCTTGTCATCAAAGGTGAAACGTATGACCAGCTGAGAGGTTCCCGTGTAAAAGACGGATTAATCGCGATATTAGCGTGCGCATACTCATTGTTTGTCATCATAACAGGCACAGCGGATTTAACGACATTTACTCTCGGCATCGGTTTATTCTTTGTCGGCTTGATCGTTTATCCATTTGTTGTTAAAAAGTTCCGGAAAGCATAAACAAAAGACACCTGATTAGTTTCCATCAGGTGTCTTTTTTATAAAATCACAATTTGCCGTGTTAGCAATCCGATCGTTAAAACAGCTGAAAGGAAAGCAGAAATAGAAAGAAAAACCTTCACGGATAATCGAATATGCAAAAAGCGTTTTTTCAGCCTTTCCAGCAAACCAAACAGAACGAGCACTAAGATAAATAC
This sequence comes from Bacillus vallismortis, assembly GCF_040784915.1. Lineage (GTDB taxonomy): Bacteria > Bacillota > Bacilli > Bacillales > Bacillaceae > Bacillus > Bacillus subtilis_G. Next base: position 3,437,661 of record NZ_CP160797.1, on the reverse strand, counting down.
AAGAAGCACACTAGAAAAAGGTTTTCCGATATAGAGCCCGTTAAAAAAACTGATCGCGATGATGATGCAGCTAAATATGAATTGCGCAAGAAAATATCCGATGTGGTTCAAAATGAGCCGCTCCTTATAGATGTGCAAAAGAGCCGCGGGCAGGCGGCTCTTTTGTTTATTTTGTTAAGCTTTCCGTAATAAACTTCAGCTGGCCTTCTAATGAAATCGGATCAGAGAAATAGAAGCCAATAGGGTCAATCTTGTAGACACGGTCGTGTTTAACGGCGTCTAGGTTCTTCCAAATGGAGCTGTCAAATACGCCGCCATCGTCGCCGCCTGCTTGCCATGGACCCGCGAAAATATAATCTCCCGCGAAGTCAGGGAGCTTCTCTAATGAAATACTTGTATATCCGGGACCCTGATCAATGGCTTTTTCCTTTGTCAGCTTTGTAGCCTGCAAGCCAAGATCTTTGTAAATGATGCTTCCGCCTCTTCCGAAATCTTTACCGAATACGTAGATGTCTTTTCCATTCGTTTGCATAATGGAGACTGTTTTGTCACCCACAGCTTTTTTGATTTTTGTTTTAGCCGCCGCAACTTTTTTATCCCACTCAGTCAGCCATTTTTCTGCTTTATCTTCAGTTCCTGTCATTTTTGCGAATTCTTTCAGCTGCTCGATATTGTCAAGCTTATCGTATGTTACCGCGACAGTCGGCGCGATTTTTTGAAGCTTTTTAATATCAGCGCCTTGCGTTGTCCAGACGATAATCAAGTCAGGATTCAAATCAATGACTTTTTCAACGGAAGTACCGTCTCCGATGCTTGTAACGCCGTCGGTTTTTCCTTTGTAATAAGGGTTTTTAAATACATTCTCAGGCGCACCGACGACGTTGATGCCGAGTGTTTTGAAGTAGCCGTAGTAGCCGTCAGCCATGACAACCACCCGTTTAGGATGCTTAGGGATTTTCACATTTCCGTTTTCAGCCTTGTATGTAACGGTTTCTTCGTCTTTGGAATCAGAGGAAGAGCCTTTGCTTTCTGTGTTATTCCCGCAGGCTGCCAATGCTGCAATCAATAACACGGCAAAAAACGCGGCTCCGAGTTTCTTATATATAAGGGTCATATCTCATACCTTCTTTCCGAAAAATGGGTGATAAAGAGAATCATTATCAATGTGATTATACCATCGCAAGAGCCAGTTTACACGGTAATTTTGCAATTATATGCTCATTTTTGTTCAAAACGCTCTATTACAACAGCGGAAAAAAATGATATACTTGATCAGTAATTGATAATCATTATCATTATGGGAAAGGAAGTACGGCTGTTGAGTCAAAGTAAAAATATACAGACGATATCAGAAGAAAACCAATGGACGTCAAGGTCATTTGGCGCGGTCATTGTCCTTATTGCAGGGATGTGTTTACTATGCCTTGGCGCGCTTTTATCCATATCTCTCGGTGCTGCGGATATTCATTTGCGCACGGTGTGGGACGCCATCTTTCATTTTCAGCCGACAGAGACGTCCCACCAAATCATACACGATCTTCGACTGCCGAGAACGGCTGCCGCCGCGCTTGTCGGTGCCTTGTTAGCAGTGTCGGGAGCGATCATGCAGGGGATGACGAGAAACCCTTTGGCAGAGCCTTCGATTATGGGAGTTACATCAGGCTCTGCGTTTGCCATTTCAATTGCATTTGCCTTTTTCCCCGGGCTTTCGACGATGGGGCTTGTGCTATGGTCCTTTGCAGGAGCGGGGCTGGGGGCATCAACAGTAATGGGGATTGGCATGTTTTCAAGGGGCGGACTTACGCCAGTAAAGTTTGCTCTGGCTGGATCAGCAGTTTCTTATTTCTTTACAGGCATTTCAACCGCCGTTGCAATCCGCTTTGATGTCGCTCAGGATATCAGTTTTTGGTATGCAGGCGGGGTAGCGGGTGTGAAATGGTCAGGTGTTCATCTCTTGCTTCTCGCAGGGGCGGTCGGTTTAACGCTTGCGTTTATCATCGCCCGGTCTGTGACAGTGTTAAGTCTCGGAGACGAGCTGGCGAAAGGGCTTGGACAATATACATCAGCGGTGAAACTGGTTGGCATGCTTGTCGTTGTGATTTTGACGGGAGCTGCGGTTTCCATTGCCGGCACCATCGCATTTATCGGGCTGATCATTCCGCATATTACCCGGTTTTTGGTGGGTGTGGATTATCGGTGGATTATTCCTTGCTCGGCGGTGCTTGGCGCCGTTTTGCTAGTTTTTGCTGACATTGCGGCAAGACTCGTCAACGCGCCCTTTGAAACGCCTGTCGGCGCGCTGACCTCTCTTATCGGTGTTCCCTTTTTCTTTTATTTGGCACGTCGGGAAAGGAGAGGGCTGTAATGAAAACAAAAACGAAAAAACCGCTCGCTGTGATGGTTGTGACCTTTCTGCTCATCGTGCTGGTCTTTTTTATCAGTTTAAATTTGGGCGTCATCAAAATTGCACCGCTTAAAACGCTTCAAGTCTTTTTCGGTCAAGGAACGGCGCGTGATGAACTTGTCTTATTTGAGTTCAGGCTGCCCCGGATCATCCTTTCTTTGCTCGTTGGGGCAGGAATCGCTGTTGCCGGCGCCATTTTGCAAAGCGTTTCTCAAAATGATCTGGCTGAGCCCGGCATTCTTGGAATTAACGCCGGCGGCTCGCTTGCTGTTGTGCTTTTTATATACTTTTTTCAAGGGTCAGCTTCAGATCTCAGCTTTTTCGGAACATTTATGCTGCCGTTCAGTGCTTTGGCTGGCGCATTTCTCGCCGCGCTTCTCATTTATCTTCTGGCTTGGAAAAAAGGCGTGACACCGATTCGGCTGATTTTAGTAGGTATTGGCGTGAATGCTGGTTTTAACGCTCTGTTGCTGATTTTTCAGCTCAAGATGGACCCTCATGATTTTATGCAGGCCGCGGTTTGGATATCCGGCTCGATATGGGGGGCGAACTGGAATATGATTTGGGCGATCCTTCCTTGGATTGTGATCTTGCTTCCGTTTACTTTATATAAGGCACGTTATTTGAACATTTTGCAGCTCGGAGACCAATTAGCGACGGGGCTGGGCACTGCTGTTGAAAGGGAAAGACGGATTCTCCTTCTGGCGGCGGTCACTCTTGCCGCTTCATGCGTGGCAGCTGCAGGGGGCATCGCGTTTCTCGGATTGATTGCGCCCCACGTGGCAAGAAGGCTTACCGGTCCGCGTCACCAGACGCTGATACCGGTCTCCGCCTTCATCGGCGCATTTCTGTTTTTGCTCGCTGATACGCTGGCGAGAAATGTATTGGCACCTTCGGAAATTCCGGTCGGACTTGTCATTTCCGTGCTAGGCGCGCCTTACTTTATTTATTTATTGATGAAAGCGAATTAGAGGAGGGGGCCGAATATGAATTCATTATCAACGGAACAGCTTGGAATCGGTTATGGTGACACGGTGATTGTAGAAGATTTAAATATCTCGATTCCTAAAGGGAAAATCACCACCTTAATTGGCCCGAATGGCTGCGGGAAATCAACAATATTAAAAACAATGTCCAGAATTATGCGTTCACATAAAGGTGCCGTCTATTTAAACGGCAAAGCCATTCATAAAATGTCTACAAAAGACATTGCGAAAGATATGGCGATTCTGCCGCAGACACCTGAAGCGCCAAGCGGTTTAACGGTGTATGAATTGGTGTCGTACGGCAGGTTTCCGCATCAATCAGGATTCGGCCGATTACATGATGAAGATCGCCGGATTATCAAATGGGCGCTTGAAGAAACAGGCATGGTTGAATACGCTGAACGGCCGATTGAGGCAATGTCAGGCGGACAGCGTCAGCGCGTGTGGATAGCCATGGCGCTTGCGCAAGGGACGGAACTGCTGCTGCTGGATGAACCTACAACGTACCTTGATCTCGCACACCAGCTTGAAATTCTGCAGCTGCTTGACAGGCTCAACAAAGAACAGGGGCGGACGATTTTAATGGTCATTCATGATCTGAACCACGCGGCCCGTTTTTCTCATTATATGATCGCGCTCAAAAACGGCACGGTTATCAAGGAGGGCGGCGCACTGGAGGTCATGACACCGGACATTTTGAAGCAGGTATTTCAGATTGATGCCGAAATCGTGACCGATCCCCGTACAAATAAACCTGTATGCTTGACCTATGACCTGATTAAAAATGAAAAAGCGCTTATTTCTGTGTAAGAAAAATCCCGGTTCAGAGCCGGGATTTTTTATTTTCAGCCGTGAAAATACAATTTTTCTATTTGATTCCTTCATTTCAATAAAAAGATTGCAAGTCTTTTTGAATTAATAGATAATATTGGTTATAATGTTTCGAAAATATTACATAGTTTACAGAAAGAGGAGATCGGTGTGTCCAAGAAGAAAAAATGGCTTATTGGCGGTGCGATATGTGCCGGTGTGCTTGTATTAGCTGGGATCGGCGCCGGCGGTGTTTACTTTTTTACCCACATCAACCAAGTTGCCGTATCGTCGGAGCCCTATGCAGAATCGGTAGCGGTATACATGGGAGGAGAGTCAGAATCAGGCCAAACGTTTTCTGGAAAGGTTGAACCTGAGAAGCAGCAGAAAGTATATATCGATTCTGAAAAAGGCAGCATTAAAAAAACATACGTCAAAGAAGGCGATCAGGTCAAAAAGGGCGATAAGCTTTTTGAGTATGAGGGCGAGGATCATTCTGACGAAGTTGAACAAGCCAATTTGCAAATCGAAATGACAAACCTGCAAATCAGCCGCTTGCAAAAATCAATAACGGAAACGGAAAAACAGCTGAAAACGGCTGGAAAAGAAGAGAAATCACAGCTTCAAGATGAGCTTGATCAGGCCAATTTCGATTTGAAAACAAGCCAGCTTGAGCTGAAGCAGCATCAAAAAGAGCTGGCTGCCCTGACGAAAAACAAAGGTTCCAATGTCATAACAAGCAAGCATGACGGGATCGTTCAAAGCGTCAATCAGGATATCGCCGCCGGAGCAACGGGCGACCAGGCAGCAGGACCGTATATCCAGATTGTTTCGACGGGCAAATACCTAGTCAAAAGCCAAATCAACGAGCTGTTAATGGACACAATCAAAAAAGGCAGCAAAGTCAGAGTCACGCTGAAAACAGGCGGTGAAGGCGAGTGGAAAGGAAAGGTCACTTCGATCGGCAAGCTTCCAGCGGGAACAGGCGAGGGTGAGGAATCAGAAAGTTTTGCTGAAGAAGAAATGAACCCTCAATCCTCTAACTATCCTTTCACCGTTTTATTAGACAGCCATAAAGGTCTCGAAGTCGGCTATCATGTCAACATCGAAGTGATGAGTGATGAGGCTGACGCGGACACGATTAAGCTGCCTTCCGACATGGTCATTCAGGATGACGGAGAACCGTACGTGTGGAAAGCGGATGAGAAGCAGAAAGCGGTCAAGCAGCCTGTTGAAATCGGAGAGACTGATGAAAATGACATGGTGGAAATTAAGAGCGGCTTGACGCCGGAAGATTATGTGATCTATCCTGATCCCGCGGTCAAGGAAGGAAAGCAGGTTACAGTCAATGCTGACATTGAATAATATTTCGAAATCGTACAAGCTGGGAAAAGAAGAAGTTCCGATCTTAAAACATATTAATCTGACGGTCCAAGCTGGTGAGTTTCTAGCTATTATGGGGCCTTCCGGTTCTGGAAAGTCAACGCTAATGAATATCATCGGCTGTTTGGATAGGCCAACCTCCGGAACCTATACGCTTGATCAGATAGATATATTGAAAGGGAAAGACGGTGCCTTAGCCGAAATCCGCAACGAGTCAATCGGGTTTGTGTTTCAAACCTTTCATTTGCTGCCGCGTCTCACCGCACTGCAAAATGTCGAGCTGCCGATGATCTACAATAAAGTGAAGAAAAAAGAGAGAAGGCAGAGAGCCTATGAAGCGCTGGAAAAGGTCGGGCTGAAAAACAGGGTCTCCTACAAGCCTCCGAAGCTGTCCGGCGGGCAAAAGCAGCGGGTGGCGATAGCGAGAGCCCTAGTCAATCAGCCGAGGTTTATTTTAGCTGATGAACCGACCGGGGCGCTTGATACCAAATCAAGCGAACAAATTTTGTCGCTGTTTTCTGAATTGCATCAAGAAGGCAAGACCATTATTATGATTACCCATGACCCGGACGTTGCAAAAAAAGCTGACAGAACCGTTTTTATCAGAGATGGAGAATTGGTATTAGATGAGAGAGGGGATATCAGCCATGCTTGAACATATTCGAATCTCCTTTCAATCGATTTTCTCTCATAAACTTAGATCCATTCTGACAATGCTCGGTGTCATTATCGGCATAGCGGCAATTATCGCGATTGTATCGATGCTGAAGGGGCAAAGCGAACAATTAAAGCAAAGCATGATCGGCATGGGAAATAACGCGATCAATGTTGTCTACCAGCCGTCGGGCGGAGAAGAGGAGGGCGGCGGCTATCAGGTTTCGTATACGACTGCACCGCCTGTAGCTGACGAAACAGTAAAGGCGATTAAATCTGATCCTATGGTCAAAGGATTATCCTTATATTACTTGTCTGAAGGCGCGAGCGTCTTTCATTTGACAAACGTTTCGTACCCTCAGGTATACGGAGTTGACGGTGACTACTTTGATATGTTCCCAATCCGTATAACCGAAGGGAGAAAGCTGGCGGAAAACGAATTGAACAGCACACACCAAGTGGCGATGATCAATGAAGCTGCCAGAGATGAACTGTTTCCAGACGGAGACGCTCTGCATAAAAGCATTGAGATGAATGGTGTGCCGTTTAAGGTCGCCGGTGTTTTCACAGAAAAAAAACAGCAGGAAAGCATGTTTGAAGGCGACTATGCGAACCCGGTTTTGTACATTCCGAAAAAAGTGTGGCCGCTCATTGAAGGATTTGACGCGCCGACACAGATTGCTGTGCAGGCTGATTCTTCTGAGCATATCCAAGAAGCCGGCGTAATGGCTGCTGATCTTTTAAACCAAGGACTGTCAGATGCTGAGTTGGAAAAAGCAGAGTATAGTGTGATGGATCTTCAGGAGATCGCGCAGGAAGTGGAGTCCTTTAATCAGTCATTTGCATTGCTGCTTGGCGGAATCGCCAGTATTTCACTTTTGGTCGGCGGTATCGGCGTCATGAACATCATGCTCGTTTCCGTCACGGAGCGCACGAGGGAAATCGGGATTAAGAAAGCGCTCGGTGCTAAGCGGCTTGTGATTTTATTTCAATTTTTAACTGAGGCGGTCGTGCTGACAAGCATTGGCGGCATACTTGGTGTGCTGGCGGGCTTCGGCATCGCTAAGCTGCTGACGGTCGTTTTTCCAATGCCTTTTATCGTCTCCGTTCCGGCTGTTGTCGGGGCACTCATCTTTTCAATGGCAGTCGGCATTATCTTCGGCTTGCTTCCTTCCATCAAGGCATCTAAGCTTCAGCCTGTAGACGCGCTGCGCTATGAATAAAAAGAACGCATCCATTTGGAATGCGTTCTTTTTTTTAGGTGGGAAGGGCCGAATTGCATTTGTCTAAAATCAGAAAAACGGCTGCGACAATCATTTCTTCTGTGGTGGACAGCCAGATGTCGCTGATCATTTCGTCTGTCGTATGAGCAGTCATCCACAAAAACAGCAGCTGTACGATGCCGGCTAGAAGAATGAATAAGTGTTTGTCTGTCTTGAAAAATGTAAAGCTATGTATCATCAGGCGTTCAAATGGTTCTAAGAATAGGCCGAGGACAAGAAATAACAGGGCAAAAAGCAGGACGTGAGCCGCTGAGCGGTAGCTCGTTCCTGCTATGGAAAACAATATATAGATGACGGCAAAATAGGTCAACACCACTGCCGCCGCGGCCAAAAAGTATTTTATAGAGAGCCGCAATAATCGATTTGAAGACATTTGATGTTTCACTGGTTCATCTCCTTATAAAGGCCTGCAGAGAACGAGCGCTCTCTGCAGGCCGGCAGTTTTTTATTTACTGCATTTCTTTTTCACAACCGGATGTTTTTCTTTTGAAAGGATATCGGTAAAGTCTTTGCCTAATTCAAGATGCTGTTGAACAAGTGTCTCAGGAAGCATGGCAAGCCATTGGTTTAAAGATATATCGGCATAATGGTCGTCTTTGAAGATCTCTAAAAAGACTAGCGGTTCATCTCCAGTGTTTTCAACGTAATGCCCCATTGCAAACGGAACATATCCAACATCACCGGCTTGGTAGTCGAACGTTCTCGCATGGCCGTCAGATGCAAAAACGGTCATTCTTGCTTGGCCGGAGATGTAGTATTGCCATTCGTGCGTATTCGGATGCCAGTGCAGCTCTCTCATGGCGCCGGGTTCCACTGTTACGAGAGCGGATGCGATCGTTTTAGACACTTTGAAGTTTGTTGAATCTGCAATGTATACTTTTCCTCCCTCTGATTCAATTGGCTCTTGCTCAAGAAGACGATGGGTAAACGGATAAGGCGCTTCACCGTTCGGCCCTTCTACAATGTCATCTTTCAAATTTCCTGGGACAGGCTCTTCAAATATATATTTCTCTTCGCCTGGCAAATTGGCAATATCTTCTTTTGTTACGCCAAAGTTCGCAGCAATGACTTCCATAGGTGTATGGGCAAGCCAATCTGTCAGCTGGAACGTGCTGTTTTCAGAGAATGATCCATCGTCAAACACGAGCAGGAACTCAGCTCCTTCATCCAGCGCTTGAATAGAGTGCGGCAGGCCTGACGGGAAGTACCAAAGATCTCCTTCGCCTATATCATCAATAAAGCTGCGCCCTTGCTCATCCACAATCGTGACTCTTGCACGTCCGTAAATCATATAAGCCCATTCTGCTTCCTTATGCCAATGCAGCTCGCGAATGGCGCCAGGTTTCAGCCGCATATTGACAGATGCGAGGTTTTCTGAAATCGGCAGCTCACGTACGGTGACTTCACGGGCATATCCGCCTTTTTCTAATCGGTTGTGAGTATCAGAGAACGAAAACTTCATATTGCTTACGGTACCATGATCAGTCTCCGGCGGAACGAGCATATCAGGATTTTGGCGGTCTCTTTCAATATTGCGCGGGATTTTTACTGTTGCTCCTTTGTCTCCTCTGATTGGCTGCGGAATGTCGTTTTGTTTTTTCATGAAATGTTCCTCCCTTAATTTAAATGCGATAGCAGAAAGAGAAGGTGAAAGGCCTTTCGTTTTCCCTTCTGTCTTGTTAAGTGAAAAAAACCAGTGAAAAGTCAACTTCGATTGAAAATTAATTTTTTGCTTTCTGATCTTTTAGTTCTGTCATCAGTTCGATAAGCTGATCAAACTTTTTCTCAAATCGGGTCAGCAGATACATTGCAATCAGTGCAGGGAATCCCAGATTGCCGATCTGTTTTACGACTTCCTCTATAAAAACCTGATCCATGGAAAACACCTCCCTTCTTTTTTTGAAGTCATGTATGTAAGTGAAGGAAATCCAAGAAAATGTAAACTCGCGGCTGGCGTATTTAAGACAAGCGCTAGTCAGAAAGTAGTAGTTTACTTTTTTTTGTTTTCCTTCATTTAATTTAGTAGGGAGGCGGTTTGATGGACTATCAAGGTCTTTTGCGATCAAAATGTAAGGAGATAATGAAGCATCCCATCGTGAAGCATTTTTTGAGCAATCCTCAGCATTACCGTTTGTTCAAAAACGTAATGGAAAGCCCGAACGAAAAAGATGCAAAATCATTGGACGAGCAATTTAAACAATTTTATAAGGAAATCCGCATCGTCAAGTATATGAATTCAATGATTCGCATCTTTTCTATTGATTTTGATAAGCGGGTTCGCAAAAACCAAAAACGGTATCCGCTGACGGTCGATCATCCGGAAACGGGAGATCGGCTTCCTTCCGAAACAGGAAGCGATGCGTTTGAAGCATTTTTAGATATGCAGGATGACTTGAGCCAGCATGTTCATGATTATCAGCTCTACCAAGCGATCCAGAAGCTGACTGACAAACAAAAAAGCGTGCTGACGAAAGTCTATCTTCACGGTGCCACGATGCAAGAGATTGCCGATTCATTAGGGGAGTCACGGCAAAACATCTCCAACATTCATAAAAAAGGGCTTGAGAATATCAGAAAACAGCTAGCGGCTCAAAAAAAGGGGGAAAGTAAGCTGTGAACGGCGAGTTTGAACAAAAGAACCAAAAAGACGATAAATTTGACATTGAACATCTGATTGAATGCTTTTCACCGATGATCAGAAAAAAACTCAGCAATACGTCCTTTCAAGAAAGAGAAGATTTAGAGCAAGAGCTGAAGATCAAAATGTTTGAAAAGGCTGATATGCTTTTGTGCCAGGATGTTCCGGGGTTTTGGGAGTTTATTTTGTATATGGTAGACGAGAACTCATAACCATTTATCATCTGAAAATACGAGAAACGGGAACTGCCACGTTCCCGTTTTTTATTTGTCCTGTCAGGGGAAGACGACTCCTATTCAAAAATGCACCAAAAATAATCGATATAATGATAAGATGGAAAAAACAGTGACAGAAAGGAACATAGAAGTGGAAAATGCGTCAATTTTAATCGTAGACGATGAGAAAGCGATTGTGGATATGATCAAACGCGTTCTCGAAAAAGAAGGTTATCGAAATTTACTGGATGCGGCAAGCGCAGAAGCAGCGATTCCGGTTGTGAAGGCCAATAAGGTAGATTTGATCGTGCTGGATGTCATGATGGGCGGGATGTCCGGTTTTGAAGCCTGCACGCTGATCAGAGAGTATTCAGAGGCTCCGATTTTTTTCCTGACGGCAAGATCATCCGACGCGGACAAATTGTCGGGCTTTGCGGTTGGGGCTGATGACTATATCACAAAACCATTTAATCCGCTGGAATTAGCGGCGCGAATCAGAGCCCACCTCAAGCGCACATATCAGTCGAAAGAAACAAGTTCAAATCAAACCTATACATATGATTATTTTACATTTTCTCCGCAAAATGCCGAGCTGATTGTAGGCGGGAGTGCCGTCGCTTGTTCAGCCCAGCTTTTGCAGCTTTTGCAGTATTTTTGTGAACACCCTAATGTGGTGCTTTCCAAGGATCAAATTTATGAAAAAGTGTGGGGCTATCCTTCCTATGGCGACAACAATACCGTCATGGTTCATATTCGCAAGCTCAGGGAAAAAATTGAGCGCGATCCGAGCAATCCGGAGTATATTGTAACGGTTCGCGGTCTAGGATACCGTTTTATCCCGAATCCTGAAGGCAAGCGGTCATGAGGTTGAGATGGAAATTTTTGTTTCATTTTTTCGGGCAGATGCTGATTGTGATCCTGCTGCTCACGGTTATGCTGGTTGCATCGTTTTTCTATTTAGATTCGCGCTTTAGCGATGCGGAATCCAATTCAGGGCTGACGAAGGCAACGACCGACACACTTGAGGCATATCTCGATGTAAACGAAGACGGGGCATGGGAAGTGGATAATTTTCTGAAGAAATCTGTCGATAAACAGGACGGATGGATGCAAATCATTGATTCCAAAGGGAAAACCGCTTATTCCTACAGTGTGCCTAAAGACGTGCCAAACACCCATACCAAAAAAGAGCTTCTATCTATTTATAAAACCAAAAAGCTTAATCAGTATAAGGTGAATTATTGGGCCATCAATATTGAAGACAAGTCATACCTTTTGTTATCAGGCTGGAAATTAAAGAGCGAACAGCTGCTGGCTTCCATTGGAAAACGTGAACAAAAAATAGACGTTCCAGCACATTATAAGCCGAGTACCATCGACTATATTAAAAAGGAAAAAGGCTCCATTTACCTATTAGACAGCAATGGAAACATCCTTGACAGCGTCAACAGCACAAAAAGTGAAAGAAAAACGATGAACCAGCTGGAGCTGCTCAAATACAGCTCCAAACCTTGGAACTATAAGCGGGAAATTTCCGTTAAGATCCTTGATCAAGACAGATGGATGGTCGCTACGGTGCCGAACCCTGTCTACGTCACCGATCAGGAGTTTAACAAATCATTTCTGAAGGTTGTTCTAAAGGCGATGTTTCTGATCATGGGTGTTCTGTTCCTGTATATCATTTGGATGACAGTTTGGTATATGTTCCGATTCGGGCTGCCGATTTTTCACACGATTAAATGGCTGGTCAACCTATCAAAAGGGAAGCTCGAGGAACCGAAAAACCGGAGCGGCCTTCCTGTCAGCAAAAACAAAAAGGGGAAAATCAAACAGCCGTATCGCTTCTTCGGTGAGATTTTTGAATCCATGGATCAGCTGACTGAAACGCTGAGACGGGATAAGAGAAATAGAGAAAAAATCCAGGCGACAAGGGAAGAATGGATTGCCGGTTTGTCGCACGATTTAAAAACACCGCTCAGCAGCATTTACGGCTACAGCATGATGCTTGAGTCTAAGCAGTATGATTGGTCGCCGGAGGAAGTGAAAGAAATGGGGCAGGTTGTCAGGGAAAAATCTGAATACATGTCCAAGCTGATTGAAGACTTAAATTTAACGTATCGGCTGAAAAATGATGCCCTTCCAATTGAGAGAAATCTGACAAGCCTGATCCCGTTTTTTAAAAACGTTATTGAGGATTTTAAGAAAAATCCGTTTTCTGAAGGGTATGATATCTCCTTTGTATCTAAAGAAGAGCATATTGAATTTGCGCTTGATGAAGGGTGGTTCAGGCGTATATTAGAAAACCTCCTTGGAAATGCGGTGAAACACAACGACAAAGGAACAGAGATTCAGGTCATTCTGGAACGAACTAAAAATCATATTTCGTTGAAGGTTAAGGACAACGGGAAGGGAATGGATGAAGAAACGATCACCCATTTGTTTAACCGTTACTACAGAGGGACGAACACAAAAGATTCATCTGCCGGAACGGGCCTCGGACTCGCCATTGCCAAGGAGCTTGTCCATCTGCATCACGGGACGATTCACGTGAACAGCAGAATGAACATTGGAACGGTCATTACCATCCTTTTTAAAAAGCAATAAACATGTGGTTTGGCCGCCTCTTTGACGGGAATAACAATATATAGTCTTAAGCTAAAGAGGTGTAACACATGGATGCAGTATTGGAAGCGGACACTCGGGCAGTCATTGGTGAAGGCCCGCTATGGGATGAAGAAAACGGCCGTTTATATTGGGTTGATATCTTAGGGAGCGAGCTCCACATCTTCGACTCTGAAGAAAAAATCAACCGGTCGATCAAATTCAAGTCCTTTGTGACGGCGCTTGCGAAATATTCCAAGGATGAACTGATGATGACGATGAAAGATGGATTTTACCTGTATCATCTTCAGGATGACAGCTTGGAAAAGATCAAACAGCCGAACGATATGGATGAGAGCCTGCGTTTTAATGACGCGAAATGTGATCCGTGCGGAAGGCTTTGGGCGGGGACGACGAGCATGGAAGGCGAACAAAAACGGGCCTCGCTATACCGTTTGGATCAAGACGGCAGTCTCGTCAAAATCAAAGATCAAGTCTCCACCTCGAACGGTTTGGATTGGGACCGCGAGCGGAATTTAATGTATTACATCGACACGCCGACTCAGGAAATTGTTCGCTACAGGTTTGATCCTGAAAGCGGAAATGTCTCGAATCCAGAACCTGTCTATCGTTTTGATCAATCAGAAGGATTGCCGGACGGCATGACAATCGACCAAAACGGCATGCTGTGGGTGGCGCTGTTTGGCGGCAGCCGCGTTGTTCACATTGACCCGTTTCAGAAGAAAGAAATCGGTTCAATCACCGTTCCGGCTAAATATGTCACGTGCTGCGCGTTCGGCGGCAGAGACTTAAAAACCCTTTACATCACAACGGCAACGGAACAAATGACAGAAACAGAAAGATACGAGCAGCCTCACGCGGGAGGACTGTTTTCAGCAAAACTGGAAACAGGCGGATACCAGTCCGTTCCATTCGCTGGAGACGTATAAAAAAACGCATCCGAAACATGGATGCGTTTTTTGCATATTAGAGAGAACGGATAATGCCGCCTTCTACACGCTGTGCCGTACCGTTAATGGCGGATGCGGCGCCAGATGCAAGAAATACGATCGTGTTGGCGACTTCTTCTGCTGTCGCGTATCGCTGAATAAGAGAAGTCGGCTCATTGACTTTGAAATAGTCTTTGATGAATGTATCTGTATCCTGGCCGGCTGCCTGTGCGGCGCCCTCCATGTAGGATGCTACGCCCTCTGTCCAAGTAGGTCCCGGAAGCACTGAGTTGACCGTCACATTCGTGCCTTTGGTCATTTCAGCCATTCCTCTTGAAAGGCTGATCAGCGCCGTTTTTGTCATTGAGTACGGAATCATCGTTGGAAGCGGTTTGATGCCTGCTTCACTTGCGATATTTAAAATGCGGCCGCTGTTTTTGGCAAGCATTTTTGGAAGGAAGTGGCGGCTTGTCCGAACCGCGCTCATCACGTTCACTTCAAAATATTGATTCCACTCTTCATCTGTCACATCCGCAAAGTCTTTTACCTCGAAGAAACCAAGGTTGTTGACAAGGATATCGACATCACCGATTTCATTTACTTTTTCAATAAAAGCCGCTGCTTCATCTGTTTTTGACAAATCAGCAGCCGCGCCATGCACCGTTCCGTAGCCAGAAAGCTCTTCAACCGTGCGATTGACAGTCTCCTGTTTGCGTCCGTTGACAATGACTGCCGCACCCTCTTGCAGAAAGCTTTTTGCCGCGGCTTTCCCGATGCCGGAAGTCGAGCCGGTGATGATGACAAGTTTGTCTTTTAGCTGTAAATCCATAAGATCATTCCTTTTCATTGATGATGGTATAAAGTATACAAGAACAAATTTAGTGTTTACGAGGATTTTGCTCCCATACACATAGCGGGGAAAAGTCATTCAGGACACATATACAAGCCTATCAGTCATATAGTATAATTACTCCGAAAAAAGGATACGAATGTCAAATAGGTGCCGGTCCGTGAACAACAGCCGGCTTAATAGGGAAACCGGTAAAAGCCGGTGCGGTCCCGCCACTGTAATTGGCCATAGCGCCAAGAGCCAGGATACCTGCCTGTTTGATCAGCACGAAATCTGCGAGGACAGATGATGTGTAAACAATAGGCTTTTTTGTGTTGTTTACAGCATCTTTACCATCGTAGAGATGCTTTTTTTAGTTCACTTAGGAGGAAAGATGATGAAAAAACTAGCCGGAATATGGACTGCGCTTCTGCTGGCTGCCGTTATGATAGCAGGCTGCGGCAATACGGCAGATCAGAAGGATTCCAAGGCAAAACAAAAGACGGAAGCGTTTCCTGTCACCATTGATGATGCGTCAAAGCAAGATGTGACCATCAAAAAGGAGCCGGAAACGATTGTTTCATTAATGCCGAGCAACACAGAAATCACATACGCTCTCGGTCTTGGTGAAAAAGTGGTCGGTGTCACCACAAACGATACATATCCAAAGGAAGTCAAAAAGGTTGAGAAGGTCGGAGATATGAATGTGAACGTTGAGAAAGTCATTTCTCTAAAGCCAGATCTCGTTCTTGCCCATGAGTCTTCCATGTCAGCGTCAGCGGATGCCATTAAACAGCTGAAGGACGCGGGCATAACCGTGCTGACTGTCAATGATGCGCAATCATTTTCCGAGGTCTACAAATCAATTGAAATGATCGGAGAAGCTGCCGGGACAGAGAAAAAAGCTGACCAGCTCGTGAAAAGCATGAAATCAGATTTGCAGGATATTCAAGAAAAAGCGAAAACCATTTCAAAAGACGAGGAGAAAAGCGTATTTATCGAGGTTTCTCCTGCTCCCGACATTTACACAACCGGAAAAGACACGTTTATGAATGAAATGCTCAATGTCATCCATGCTAAAAACGCAGCAGCGGACCAAACAGGCTGGGTGCAAATGACAGACGAGGCGATCGTAAAACTCAATCCTGATGCTATCGTTACAACAGACGGAGTGAAAGCGAAAGCAGTGGAAAAACGCGCTGGCTGGAGCGAAATCAATGCTGTGAAACATCATCGCGTGTATGATGTGGATCCTGATCTCGTGACACGTTCCGGTCCCCGTCTGATCGAAGGGGTCGAAGAACTTGCGGAAAGCATTTATCCGGATACGTTTAAGGAATAATCGTTTTGCCGCATATGTCATCGGTTTTTCATTTTTAGCCGTGAGCATCATCTTGGGAATTTCTTGCGGCAGCCTGCAAATTCCTATTCCCGCTATCCTTCGTGTCTTCTGGCATGAAGGCTTCGGCGGCTCTATCGGCCCTGATGACCCGATGTACACAAATATTATGATGAATATCAGACTGCCGAGAGTTGTGCTGGCCGCCCTTGTGGGGGCGGCTCTTTCTATCGCGGGGGCTGCTTTTCAGGGGCTATTGAAAAATCCGCTTGCTGATCCCTACACGCTCGGTGTTTCATCCGGCGCTTCAGTCGGAGCGGTTGTGACCCTGTTCTTCGGCCTGCAGCTTCCTGTCATCGGAGGGTTTACACTCCCGGTTGTGAGTGTGGCCGCGGCACTTGCCACGATTGCGGCGGTTCTTTCCTTCAGCCGCCTTGTTCATGCTTCGATGTCTGTCTCCACCCTCATTTTGACCGGTGTCATCATCAACTCATTTTTAGGCGCGTTTATTTCTCTTATCATTGCCCTGACAGGAGACAACCTGCTGCCGATTGTGCATTGGCTGCTAGGCAGCGTCTCGATGAGAGGCTGGGGCTATGTTGTTCTGTTCCTCCCGTTTTTTCTTTTGGGAACCATTTTACTGATCATTAACGGAAGAGAGCTGAATGTGATGACATATGGAGAAGACAAAGCAAAGCTTCTCGGGGTCAGCGTTCAGCGGAGGAAAATGTTGATTTTAATAGCGGGCTCATTTTTGACGGGAAGCGCTGTGGCTGTATCCGGCACGATCGGCTTTGTCGGTCTTGTCATTCCGCATATCACAAGGCTTTTGTGGGGCACGGACCATCGGCATTTACTGCCGCTGTCCGCCTTGCTCGGAGCAGGTTTTCTCGTTTTGGGCGACCTGCTTTCCAGAACGATCATCGAGCCGGTTGAACTGCCGATTGGAATCATTACGTCCTTGGCGGGGGCGCCTGTTTTCGCCCTTATTTTAATTCGGCAGCACCGCGGGGGGAGGAGCTTATGATAAAAGCAGAAGGGCTGTCGGGGGGATATGGAGACACCCGGCTGATCGACAATGTCAGCTTAACAGTGGAGAAGGGTGAATTTCTCGGTATTCTCGGCCCTAATGGAAGCGGAAAAACCACGCTTTTGAACTTGCTGACAGGTACGCTGCGGGCCAAGGAGGGCAGCGTTTATCTGGCTGGCAAACCGCTGGCTGACTATAAACCGAAGGAACTAGCGCAAATGATGGCCGTCCTGCCGCAAAAAACGGATCAAGCCTTTACCTTTACCGTCAAAGAAACTGTAGCCTTCGGCAGATATCCATTTCAAACAGGGCTGTTCAGACAGCAGACTGACAAGGATGAAGCCATTGTACAGGAAGCAATGGAGCAAACAGGAGTGGCCGCTTTTGCGCAAAAATCGATCCGAGAACTAAGCGGAGGGGAACAGCAGCGGGTGTATTTGGCCCAAGCTTTGGCGCAGCAGCCGCGCATTTTATTTCTGGACGAGCCGACAAATTTTCTCGACCTGGCTTACCAAAAAGACCTGCTTGATCTCATCAAACGCCTGACAAGAGAAAATGGATTGGCGGCTGTCAGCGTTTTTCATGATCTGAACACCGCGAGCCTGTACTGTGATGAGCTCTTGTTTATGAAAAACGGTACAGCCATACCTAAGCAAAAACCGGAATATGCTGTCACAGAACATCACATAAAGGCCGTGTACAATACAGATGTCACCACATTGGTCCATCACAGCTCATCTAAACCGATGATTGCGATTCAGCCTGAACAAAACAGCGTGAAGCATAAACCTATCCCATTTGAAGCTTTGCTCCAAGCGGGGTGCGATGACATTTTTCTGCAGACAGAAATTCCGCTTCGTACCCTGTCTTCCGCGCCTGTCGGTGCAGGGTTTTCATGGAGCAGGACGCTGATCCATAAACTGCTGCCGGTTCAGACAGACCCTATAGAAGGGCTTACGGCCTACCTAGCAGAAAACGGTTTTCAGCTGGCGGAAACTTGTGCGATGGCTTCTTCGGGAAGGCTTGGCCGTTTCGTGTATCGAACGTATGAAGATGGAGAACTTTCCATTACGATATGCGTCATGTCCGGCTTTTCGATATGGATTTTGATCAACGGCTATGCGGCAGATCAATTCTTTGTCAAAGCTCTTATGGCTGCCGAAGCAGAACGGGTGAAAGTGTTAGGGGACAGACGGGCAGAGGGGGATATTCTCATCGCTGCGACACAAGCTCGTCAATCTGAAAACATAGATAAGCGGCTCGACCAATTGATACAGATCGGAACAGCTGAATGTGTAAAAGAAGCGGCAGAGCTGTTTGAATAAGTCTGTAAAGGAGACATATTGCATGAAACTATATACAAAAACAGGCGATAAAGGACAAACGAGCCTAGTTGGAGGCAGAACGGACAAGGACAGCCTTCGCGTCGAAAGCTACGGCACGATTGACGAACTGAACAGCTTTGTTGGGCTTGCTTTGGCAGAGCTTTCCGGGCAGCCCGGCTTTGAAGATATGACAGCCGAGCTGCTCACCATCCAGCATGAGCTGTTTGACTGCGGAGGCGATTTGGCAATCGTCACAAAAAGAAAAGACTATACACTAAATGAAGAATCCGTTTCCTTTTTAGAAACGCGCATTGATGCCTATACAGCAGAAGCGCCAGAATTGAAGAAATTTATTCTTCCGGGCGGATCGAAGGGCGCTTCGCTTCTCCATGCGGCGCGCACCATTACAAGGCGGGCGGAACGCCGAGTGGTATCACTGATGAAATCAGAGCAGATTCATGAAACAGTGCTGCGTTATCTGAATCGGCTGTCCGATTATTTCTTTGCCGCCGCCCGTGTAGTGAATGTGAGAAGCGGCATTGCCGATGTAGAATATGAAAGAAGTGCTATTGTATTTCGGGACCGAAACAGCAGCGAATCATAAAAAGAGAAAACGAAAGCCGGCGTGTTTCCATACATGCCGGCTTTTTTGTTTTTCATTCTGTCAATTACCCATTTTACGACAAAAAATGAACCTTATGAATTATTGACTGAAAAATGGAAAAGTGAGATATTGAAACAAATAGATGTAAAAAATAGGCAGTAGGGGGCTCTGATAGATGGTGAATTTAATTGAAAGTGATAGCATCTGGAAGAGAAATTTTAATTATCTTTTTTTCTCAAGAATAGTCAAGATATCCGGCGATATGTTCGCATTTAATTCGATATTATGGTTTTTAATTTATGACGGCAAAGGCGCGATCGGCACTGCATTATTGATTGCTGTCACTTTTTTGCCGGAAGCTGTGCTGGCGCCTGTGACGGGCCCTTTCATGAAGCAGAACACGCTGAAATTTTGGATGTACTTTTCAGACCTGACTAGGGCAGTGGTTGTCTTGATTATTCCTCTTTGTCATTTTGCGGGCTTTTCTCCGCTGTGGTTTGTCATGTCGCTTATGATTGTGCATTCTGCTACAGGGGCTGCCTACAATCCCGCCTCCATAGCTTTAATTCCCCAAATTGTAAATGAACAGGGCATTCAAAAAGCAAACGCTGTGCTGCAGTCCTCGGCTCAAATTGTCCGGCTCGGTGCTGTTACGTTATGCGGCGCTTTTCTTACATTTATCAGCCCTTCTTATACAATGCTTATCGCACTTGTTCTCTATTTGGTTTCTGGCTTTCTCGTCCTTTTCATTAAATACACTGCGGTTGAATCTCAATCAGAGTCTGCTGCCGTTACGCAGAGAGGCACATATATGGGCAGGCTGAAACGCGGGTTTACACTCGTCAGAAAACATCAGATTTTATATCCGCTCGCCATTTACTGTATCTTTATGAATTTCGCGGCTGCCCCTTGGGAAGCGCTCTCAGCCGTTTACGTTGCGGAAGATTTAAACGGTCAGCCGATCGTTTACTCGCTTTTAAAGGCCACTACCGCCGCAGGCGCGTTTTTATTGGGATTTGTGCTGGCGAAAGTCAAAGTAAACAGGTACGGTCTGCTATTCGTAACTGCCGGCATTATTGAAGGATTTGCTTTCTTTATTACCGGGATGAATACCTTTTTGCCGCTCGTCTTTCTCGCTGCGTTTACCTTTGGCGCCGCAGTCAGTGCTGTAAATGTTCCTGAGTACACGATTATCCAGACATCTGTGGATAGTGAGGATCAGCCGCAGGTCTACGCCGTTATACATATGATCTCAAATATTTCCATACCTGCCGGAGCTGTCATTTGCGGGTATGCTGCAAACGCCTTTGGTTCAGGACCTGTAATCGCTGTTGGAGGGGTTGTTGAAATTATCGCGGGTATCGGCATTTTGCTTTTTACAAAGCTGGCCAAAGCAGAACAGGCCGACCTGGTCAAAGAAAGGGAAGCAAGTGTTCATCTGTAAAGGGTTTTGAAACGCCATGCCTCGTGCATGGCGTTTTTTTGTGTCCATAGGTCTGGCACGAGATACGACTCCGGTCTTATATCAAAATCAATCTCTGATTCGTTTTGCGCAAATGCTAATTTGTTTAAGATGAAGACAAGGAAAACGAAAGGAGGATCTGCATGAAGATAAACAAGAGAACAATAGGCGGATTCTTATTAATTGTATTTGGGATCTCCGTCTTTTTTGGAGGAGGAAGCTTCGGCTTTATTATCCCGCTCGCCATCGGGAGCTTGATGACATACGCGGGAATCAAAAGGTTTGCTGCAGGAAAAACCATCACAGGAATGATCGTAGGCGGTATCGGAGCGATCATGCTCATCTGCTCACTTCCGTTTGTCGTCGGACTGGCGCTGGCGGCAGCTATGGTGTATTACGGCTGGAAGCTGATGAAAAACGGATCAGCTGATAACGGTGTATCATCTTTTGATCCGGAACCGGCTTCGGCTGCCTATCAATCTCACTTTGATGACGAATGGGAAGAATTTTTGAAGAAAAAATAATATCAGCATATGAGGAGGAATCAGGTATGGTATTAAAAAGAATCAGAGACATGTTTGTTGCGTCAGTTCATGAAGGTCTTGATAAAATGGAGAACCCAAAGGTGATGCTCAATCAATATGTCCGTGATATGGAAAGTGACATCGCAAAAGCAAAACAAACAATTGTAAAACAGCACACGATTGCCTATCAATTTAAGAAAAAATATGAAGAAGCAGCTGAGGTGGCTGGAAAACGCAAAAATCAGGCACAGCTCGCATTTGACGCAGGTGAAGAAGAACTTGCGAAAAAGGCACTGACTGAAATGAAATATTTAGAAGGGAAGGCGGCTGAGCATAAAGTGTCCTATGAACAAGCCAACAGTCAGCTGACGGATCTGAAAGAACAGCTGGCTGCACTTGAAACAAAGCTTCAGGACGTAAAGGATAAAAAACAAGCGCTGATTGCCCGAGCCAATGCCGCGAAAGCAAAAGAGCATATGAATACGACATTTGACAAGATTGACAGCGAAAGCGCGTATCGTGAATTTTTACGCATTGAAAATCGTATTGAGGAAATGGAAATCCGCGCGAATTATTCAAAGTCAGCAGAAGCCGGCACAGAACTCACACGAAAAGAATTCGCTGATGATGTGGAAGCGGAGATTGAAAACATGCGGGCGCTCTCGCTGCAAAAACAAGACCAGACATCACAAGCAGCAAATGAATAAGCGTGACCGGGAAGGATTTGCGGACAAGTCCTTCCCTTCCGCATGTACAATTCACAGGCTTTTCTTTTATAATAGAATGAATGAGAAGGATGAAATCGAATGAAAAAAGTGCTGGGCAAACTGTTGATCATGGCTGGTATTCTTATATTTTTCGGCGTCGTGGTAAAAGACGTGTTTGCTGCGGGCTTGGGGTTCGTAAGCGGCACTGAAGCCGATTCAGCCAGCGCATCGCCGGGGGATATCGACAGCGTGGTCATTGAGTCGGATCACAAGAATGTCCGGATCATAGCGGAAGAACGAAATGACATATCGGCAGGTATCTCAGGAAAATCGGGAAAGTTATTTGTCACTGAAAGCAAAAGGAAACTGGAGCTGACCGCAAAGGAAAAAGAATTTCAATTTTTGAATGGGTTTAACCGTTCTTTCCTTGTCGTCCGGATTCCATATGATTATAAAGGTGATCTGACGGTGCGGACCTCAAGCGGGGACATATCTGTGGACGGGAATCAGCGTCTTGCGCTTATTGAGCTGAACGCAGCATCTGCGAGCGGAGATATGAGAGTGACGGATGTCCGCCTTCAAGACATGAAAGTAAATGGATCGTCCGGCGATGTCACCATTTCCAATACGGTCTCCAAAACAGCCGACATTGATTTAGCTTCAGGAGACGCGAATCTGGCTGATGTATCAGGCTCTCTTGATGTGAAGCTGACTTCAGGAAACTTAGATGCCGCACTGAAAAAGGTATCAGGTCCTGTATCTGTCACGCTGACAAGCGGTGATGCTGATCTGAGCCTTCCCGAAAACGGCAGCTTTACAGTCAAGGCTAAATCAGCGAGCGGGAGCGTCAGTTCGCCGTATTCATTTGCTGATACAGCACATAAAGATCATCATCACATTACAGGCTCGCAAGGAAGCGGCCGGCATCCAATTGATATCAAAACGGACAGCGGGGATCTAGTGATACGGTAGCACCAGGCAGAAGAAAGGAGGCGGACACCAGGAATGACAAAAAAACAGCTTCTCGGATTGATCATTGCTTTATTCGGCATCAGTATGTTTTTACAAATTATCGGAATAGGCGATCTGCTGTTTTGGCCGCTCTTTTTTCTGATTGCCGGCTATTTTTTGAAAAAATATTCCCGTGATTGGCTCGGCTCCGTCATGTACATCTTTGCCGCGTTTTTATTTTTGAAAAACCTCTTCAGCATCACCTTTAATTTATTCGGTTATGCGTTTGCCGCATTTCTGATTTACGCCGGGTACAGGCTTGTCAAAGGAAAACCGATATTTGAACCGAATGAGAAACGGGTCGATCTCAATAAAAAAGAACGGCATAAGCCGGCAAAAGATGATAAACATCCCGATATGCGCAGCTTTTTTATCGGAGAGCTGCAAATGATGAAGCAGCCGTTTGACCTGAATGATCTCAATATCTCTGGTTTTATCGGTGATATTAAAATCGATTTGTCTAAAGCGATGATTCCCGAGGGAGAAAGTACAATTGTCATTAGCGGAGTCATTGGAAACGTTGATATTTATGTGCCATCAGACCTTGAAGTGGCTGTCAGCTCGGCCGTTTTTATCGGTGATATCAATCTGATCGGCTCGAAAAAAAGCGGATTAAGCACGAAGGTATATGCCGCATCATCCGATTTCAGCGAGTCAAAGCGCCGGATCAAAGTGTCCGTTTCCTTATTTATCGGTGATGTGGATGTGAAGTACGTATGAGAAAAAAACTGCTTGCCAGTCTCCAGTGGCGTGCCATCCGTATGACTACGGGTATCAGTCTGTTCCTTTTTGCCTGCATGATCTCCTTTATGATGGTTTATTATCGGCTCGATCCGCTTGTTTTACTGTCGTCAAGCTGGTTTGGAATTCCGTTTATCCTGATATTGCTGCTGATCAGTGTGACGGTTGGCTTTGCCTCAGGGTATATGTACGGCAACCGGATGAAGACAAGGGTTGATACCTTGGTCGAATCGATTTTAACCTTTGAAAACGGCAATTTCGCTTATCGAATACCGCCGCTGGGAGATGATGAAATCGGCCTGGCCGCCGATCAGCTGAATGAAATGGCGAAGCGCGTGGAGCTTCAAGTCGCTTCCTTGCAGAAACTTTCCAATGAACGTGCGGAATGGCAGGCGCAAATGAAGAAGTCAGTCATCTCAGAAGAACGACAGCGATTGGCAAGAGATCTTCATGACGCAGTCAGCCAGCAGCTTTTTGCCATATCGATGATGACATCGGCTGTGTTGGAACACGTCAAAGATGCTGACGGTAAAACAGTCAAGCGGATCAAAATGGTCGAGCATATGGCGGGGGAAGCCCAAAATGAAATGAGGGCCCTGCTGCTCCATTTAAGGCCTGTTACCTTAGAAGGGAAAGGGCTGAAGGAGGGGCTTACGGAGCTTTTGGACGAGTTCCGGAAGAAACAGACGCTTGATATTGAGTGGGATATTCAGGACACCCCGATATCCAAGGGTGTTGAAGACCATTTGTTCAGAATCGTGCAGGAGGCTCTTTCAAATGTATTTAGGCATTCAAAAGCCTCAAAAGTTTCCGTGATTCTCGGCTTAAAGAACAATCAGCTCCGGCTCAAGGTCATTGATAATGGACAAGGCTTTAAAATGAATCAGGTGAAAGCATCCTCATACGGCTTAAACTCTATGAAAGAACGTGCAAGTGAAATCGGCGGGGTCGCCGAAGTGATCTCAGTCGAAGGAAAAGGCACACAAATCGAAGTGAAGGTTCCGATTTTCCCGGAAGAAAAAGGAGAGAACGAACGTGATTCGAGTATTATTGATTGATGATCATGAAATGGTCAGAATGGGGCTCGCGGCTTTTTTGGAGGCGCAGCCCGATATTGAAGTCATCGGCGAAGCGGCTGATGGCAGCGAAGGCGTGCGGCTTGCTGCTGAACTGTCGCCAGATGTCATTTTAATGGATCTTGTCATGGAGGGCATGGATGGCATTGAAGCCACAAAGCGAATTTGCCGGGAGCTCCCAGATCCGAAAATTATTGTGCTCACGAGCTTCATTGATGATGACAAAGTGTACCCGGTCATTGAAGCGGGCGCGCTCAGCTATCTATTGAAAACCTCAAAAGCGGCGGAAATCGCCGATGCCATCCGCGCCGCAAACAAGGGAGAGCCGATGCTGGAATCAAAAGTGGCGGGGAAAGTATTATCCCGGCTGCGCCACTCAGGTGAACACGCGCTCCCGCATGAATCACTGACAAAACGGGAGCTTGAAATTCTCTGCCTGGTCGCAGAAGGAAAAACAAACAAAGAAATTGGCGAGGAACTGTTTATCACCATTAAAACAGTCAAAACCCATATCACCAATATGTTATCAAAGCTCGATGTCAGCGACAGGACGCAAGCGGCCGTTTACGCGCATCGTCATCACCTCGTAAAATAGGTCATTTGTTATTTGCTCGCTCCTTTTGTCCCGAAGTCTCTGATCACCACATTGACCTTGTACTCGATTTCAGCCTTTGCAAAATAGTCATCCCATTTGGTTGAAATCTTTTTCCACTTGTGCGGATAATGGATTCTGACTTCGTTTCCTAAGTCGGTAGGATCGGCTTTTATATCCTTTTGGAGTGTGTTTACAAATCCCGTGACTGTTTTGTGTAACCTTTTAGCGAGGATGTTTTCAATTTCTTTAATATATGAATCCTTAAATGAATCTTCTTTCGGGTTCCAATCTTCAGACAGCCGGCCTTCGATGTTGCGGGTGACAGTGAATTTGAACGTTCCATCTTTGTACGCTGTCTTGATCTTTCGATTGCTTGAATAGACCTCGTAAGAAAAAAAGTAGCCGTCATGCTTCAAGTCGATGACACCGCCTTTGACTGTACCGGTAAATAAGTTCATGTTTTGCACCTGGCCCGGTGTTAGGTCCGCATGCCATAATCGATCTTTGATGATGGATGCCCCGGTAATCGCAAGTTTGCCGTTTTCTTTGCCGACATGAGGAATAGCAAAAGTATCGTCAGAGGTCAAGTGTGCTGAGACCTCTCCTAATGTAACGGGATCCATCATTCTGATCGTCACACTGTTATTCTCTGTCAGCTCATAAATGACATTGGATGCTGGATTTCCCTCATCAGTCATCTTCAGCAGATCTTTCGTTTTGCCGTCAGCGACAAACATATACGAGCTCCTTCTTGTACCATTATCTCTGACAAATTGATTAATGAGCGCGTCCATTCCTGTATGACCGTCAAGCAACTCTTTTGACAGCAGAATAACACGCAAATGCTGAGAAAAAGTAGGGTAGTTTTTCAATGCGGAAGTCCTCAGTATTTGATGAACGGTTTCCCCCTTTGTTGATACGAGTTTAGTCGGATCTGAGGATGAGCCTTCTTTCGTGCTGATTTTTTTAGGAACAAGAATTTGCTGTGTCAGCTCCAAATTCTTATCTTTCGGTTTGTCCAGACCTTCACCGACGATAAGGCTCAATTCCTCAATGTTCCTGCTGTCCCAGCAGCCGGTAAGCAGAAGGGTGCACACGAAAACAATTAGAACGCTTTTTATCATTTTTCTGTTAGCCTCCTTTTGAGCGCAACGATCAAAAACAGTATAAAGGGCAGTAAAAACAGAAAGACGAAAGTGTATCCGAGGTAATCGCTATACATCATGACCTGATTGGTGTCGCGCGGCCACAGGGAAAAATAATAGGTAACCGCACCGACAAGAATCAATCCTTTTTTGATAGATAAGCCAAACGTCTTTTTTAACCCGCTTGCAGCGAAATAACCGTAAATGACGAAGGTTGCGAAAAATTGAATGATCCAAACGATCAGTAAAAATGATTCAAACCGTTCGATGAATATGCCTTTTAGCTCAAAGGACTGAAAGAGAGAAATGGTGGGCCAGATTAACGTTTTAACCTCAGGCACAGTCAAAGCTCCGACAACAATGATGTACGTAATGATATATAAAGTAATCGGAATGAGAAATCCAATCGTCGCGTATCTGAATGTATATTTCCTTTTCTTCATATGCTCAGGAAGAAAAAGCATAATTTCCACCCCTAAAAAGGAGATGGAAACGATAGTAAGTGAATTGGCTATCGGAGCGAAGCCCTCGCCTAGTACAGGACGCAAATTATTGATATCAAAAATTTTAAAGCTGATACCGAATACAATCAGCAAAATAATGATCGTAACCATTAAATAAAACGGAAACAGCCGTGATACATCACTCAGGCCGCCGATCATTAAATAAACCCCGCAGCAGATAAACGTAATAATAATAATTTGAATCGGCGTTCTCTCTAACAAGAAAAATTTAACGATTTCGGCCATTGCCCGGGCTTCAAAGCTGGCCACGCCAATAAAATAACAGCAAATCAAAAGGCCGATGATGCTGCCAATCCATTTCCCAAATCCTTCCCGTAAATACTCAAACAGAGAAGGGTAATGATGTTTTTTTTGAATGAGCGTATTTAAATAAATAAAAAAGATAAAAAAGGCACCTTCTAATATCAGCACGATCCAGCCGTCAGGAGTATTCGCCTTAGTGGTCAGCGCTCGCGGCAATGTTAAAAGACCGGCCCCGAGCATCGTATTCGCTATAATTGAAATTCCCTGGAAAGTATTAAGTTTCAGTGGAGTCTGTTTTTGGCTCATTTGGATTATTCGCCTCTTTTGGTTTGTTTTTAATTGGGAGACGGATAATGGAATCATCCGTATTTTTCAAACTGAAGAATCCGTTTGGAGAAAAATACGGAGATCCAAAGCTCGTTTGTCTCGTTAGGTGCGTATAAATCACAAGCATAAATAAAATAATCCCGTACAGCCCGAGCATAGCGGCGGAAAACATCGAAATAAAACGCAGCACCCGGAAAGAAAGCCCCATTCCGTATTGGGGAACGGTAAATGATGAAAGGGCAATGACGCTGACAACGATGACCATAATCGAACTGACGAGATTCGCCTCTACAGCCGCCTGTCCGATGACAACACCCCCGACAAGACCGATCGTTTGGCCAAGCGGATTCGGGAGGCGCAGCCCGGCTTCTCTCAGAAGCTCGATCGTCACTTCCATCAGCAGGGCTTCGAATATCGGCGGAAACGGCACGTTCTCCCTGTTTGCCGAAATCGTGACAGCAAGCGCTGTCGGCAGCAGCCCTTGGTGGAAGGACACGAGTGCGATATAAATCGATGACAAAAACAAGGTGATGAAGATAGAAGCGAAACGCAGCAATCGGATAAGAGATGCTGAGATCCAACGCTCATAGTAGTCATCCGGAGATTGCATCAGTACACCGAGAGAAACCGGGACCAGCAGCACAAATGGTGAACTGTCGACCAAAATGGCCACCCGGCCGTTATATAGGGCAGACGATACCTTGTCAGGTCTTTCCGTATTTTGAATCTGCGGAAACGGCGAATATTTATTATCTTCTATGATCTCCTCAAGCGTTCCGCTGTCCTGGATATCCTCCAGCTGGACATTTTTAAGCCGCGCTTTTACTTCTTTGATGACGGACTTTTTTGCTCTGCCTTCAATGTACATAATGGCCGCAGGCTTCATCTCGTTTTTGCCGATCATGATTTTTTTAGTGGTTAATTTCGGATGAGAGGTTCTTTGTCTGATCAAAGCGAGATTTGTATTGAGATCTTCCACAAACGCAACTTTTGGTCCGCGAACCACTTTTTCAGTTGTCGGCTCTGCCAGGCTTCTTGTTTTTTTCTTTCCTGTAGATAGAATATAGACATGATCCAATCCGTTAATAAATACAGCACAATTGCCGCTAAGAATAGACTTGACCGTTTTTTCCGCGGTTTTAACCGGTCTTGCGTCAAGTTGGTCAAGACGTTTTTTGACCTGATCAAGCGTGAGGGTCTCTTCATCTTTGATTAAGGTTTGCATCGATTCTGAAACCTGCTGCTGATCATTCAGTTCACTAAAATAGAGATAGTAAAAAACAAGCCCGTTGGAGAGCATTTTTTTGTTTTTTACGAGATCATCGTTTTCTTTTAATTTAGGAAGCACCAATGCTAAATTATCGTGTATATATTCCTTAAACTCTGTTTGTTCCAACGAGGTCACCTCTTGTCCAAAACCTTAGTAGAGGTTATCTTTTCCTGTTAAATAAATGATATACTGTGTTACAGTATTTCATGGAAGAAGTTTTTTTATGAAAGCGGAGGATACGAAGTGGCGCAGGTAAGACTCGCAGGAAAACAAGAAGAAATCGAACAGCTCATCAAATCTTTTGAAAAGAATTATGATGTCTCCTATACATCAAAGGAGTACGGCAGGACGAATCCAAAGTACAAATATTCAAAGGATTCCCGTGTATATCTTGAATTAAAATTAAAATCAGCCAAGATCGAAAAATAAAAAGGATTTTTTGTGTCACTGGCGAATTATCATCTATTGAAGCAACCGTTATGGAGGGATACATAAATGGAATACAGAATTGAACGAGACACCATGGGAGAAGTAAAAGTTCCTGCTGATAAATTCTGGGGTGCCCAAACACAGCGAAGCAAGGAGAACTTCAAGATCGGTTTTGAAAAAATGCCGATGCGTGTTGTGAAGGCGTTTGCAATATTAAAACGAAGCACAGCGCTCGCGAATAAACGCCTCGGCAATCTGGATGCGGAAAAAGCGGAAGCGATTGCAGCGGTTTGTGATGATGTGCTCAAAGGCAAATATGATGACAACTTCCCGCTTGTCGTATGGCAGACAGGAAGCGGCACACAAAGCAATATGAACATGAATGAAGTGGTAGCCAACCGTGCGACTGCTCTATTAAAAGAAAAGAATTCAGATCAAACGATTCATCCAAATGATGATGTGAACCGCAGCCAAAGCTCCAACGACACATTCCCGACAGCGATGCATGTGGCCGCTGTTTTGGCTGTTTACGAGCAGCTTGTGCCTGCGCTTGACCAGCTTCGCAATACATTGAATGAAAAAGC
This sequence comes from Bacillus vallismortis, assembly GCF_040784915.1. Taxonomy (GTDB): domain Bacteria; phylum Bacillota; class Bacilli; order Bacillales; family Bacillaceae; genus Bacillus; species Bacillus subtilis_G. The sequence continues at coordinate 3,407,972 of NZ_CP160797.1, read as the reverse complement.
GAAAGCATACAACGATATTGTCAAAATCGGGCGCACGCACCTTCAGGATGCTACGCCTCTGACGCTCGGACAGGAAATCAGCGGATGGGTTTACATGCTGGATCGTTCGAAGGAAATGATGTTGGAAGCGACAGAAAAAATGCGTGCGCTGGCAATCGGGGGAACGGCTGTCGGAACGGGAATCAACGCTCACCCAGAGTTTGGAGAGCTTGTCTCAGAAGAGATCACAAAACTGACCGGCCAAACGTTCACCAGCTCGCCGAATAAATTCCACGCGCTGACAAGCCATGACGAAATCACTTATGCACATGGCGCATTAAAAGCGCTTGCGGCTGACTTAATGAAAATCGCGAACGATGTCAGATGGCTTGCGAGCGGACCTCGCTGCGGCATCGGGGAGATTGTCATCCCTGAAAATGAACCGGGCAGCTCCATTATGCCTGGTAAAGTCAACCCGACACAAAGTGAAGCATTGACAATGATCGCAGCGCAAATCATGGGGAACGATGCGACAATCGGCTTTGCGGCGAGTCAGGGGAACTTTGAACTGAACGTGTTTAAGCCTGTGATTATTTACAACTTCCTGCAGTCTGTGCAGCTGCTGAGTGACGGCATGAATTCCTTCCATGATAAATGTGCTGTCGGTATTGAGCCTGACAAAGAAACCATTCAGGAAAACCTGTCAAATTCATTAATGCTCGTTACGGCGCTGAATCCGCATATCGGATATGAAAACGCGGCGAAAATCGCCAAGCTCGCCCATAAAGAGGGATTGACGCTGAAAGAAGCGGCTTTGAAGCTTGAATTGCTGACAGAGGAGCAATTTAACGAAATGGTTAAGCCGGAAGATATGGTAAAACCAAAGGCGTAATAGAAAGAAAAAAACGGCTGCTGTTTAAGCAGCCGTTCTTCTAAATATACTGCTGTTTTAATAGATATTTAAGCTGCTCCGCATCTTTGGCGAGGGTTTCAGACTCCGTCAGATTATGGATCATCCCTTTTATGATCACCAGCTTCGGTGTTTTTTTCTTCATTTCTGCTTCAAGTATGTCCAAGCTCTCCGATAATTCAAGAGAGGAGTTTGTGTTTAAGCTGTTAATTTTGTCACGAAGGCTTTTCACAATCGATTCAGTCAGCGGGTCAGGCCGTCCGTGCGTAAGAGGCCCAAATAAAGAGCTTGCCTCTTCCAATGTGACGAAAGGCTTATCGTTTCGTTCAGACATGCCTTGTACCATATCATCAATTCTATTCATCATGATATCAGCTAATTGGTCAGGCTTCACAGTGTGGCCGAGCAGGATCATGCATTCCAGATAAATCTGGCTGATGCCCTCTATTAAGAAACAAAGCTCTGCAGTATACGGTTCTGCCTTTTTTCCGTAAATGTTCAGCAGGCTGTCGATATGAAATTGAAGTGAGGACTGGCGGACTTTTTTTGCGCATTGCTCCACTTCTGCTGTGTAAGGCAGAGAACCCTCCTTCATCTGCATGCCGATAAAATCCTTGTGTTCAAGGATGTTTTCATAGAGCACGGTCAGCTGTTTGCGGTAAGCTGTTCTGGGGCTGTCACCCTTCGTTTGTATATTTAAAATTCGGGTAAACGTTTTATCGTAATAGTAATTCAGCATAGACAGAAGAAGCGCTTCTTTCGAAGGAAAATAAATATAAAAAGCGCCTTTAGATATTTTGCAAGCTTTTGCGATTTCCTGAACTGATGTTGAGTTGTATCCTTTTTGGGCAAATAGTTTTAAGGCTGTTTCAATAATCAGCTTTTCTTTTTCCTTCAATGGTTCCACCCTTTCGGAGCCCGGAGGCTTGCATAGGATATGACCATATAGTCACATCTTCTGTTATAAAATTAACCTTATTGTAACTTGTTTTTTTATCATGTATTATTTATATTATAAATTGAGATGACCAAACGGTCAAAGCTCAAGCGAAAGGGTGAATCTAAAATGAGAGAATTGGACGAAATGATCAGCCGCTTGCGAAACAGAGGAATTAAAGTGGAAAAAGTCAAATATCCAAAGCAAACTTTGTCAGAGAAAAAATGGGTTCATCAATGTAAACAGCCGCTCAAAACAAAGTACAGAGATTTTAACGGCTATTCTTTCACATGAAAAAATAGACTGCAAAAAACATTTACAGTCTATTTAGGCACTGCTATTCGGTATGTTACACCCGTTTTGTCATTTTCAATTGAGATAGACGCCTGATGAAGAGTTAAAATTCGTTTTACGATGCTGAGACCAATGCCGAATTCGCCTTTCTTCCCCTTATTAAAAGGCTCATAGAGGCTGGAGAGCATCTCATCTTCAATATGCGGACCGTCATTTTTAATGGTGATCACGATATTCCGATCATCTTGTTTCATGCTGATTTCTATTTTTGCCGAAGCATAACGGATTTGATTTTCCAGAATATTCTCGAGAAGTTTATTCCATTGCTCCGGATCGCCCGGCATCAGAATGTCTTCCGCTACATTAATTTCCCACGATAATTCTTTTCGCGCCCACTTGAGTCTTTCAATGACTTCTTCTGTCACTTCCACGATACTGAACATATCGTATTGCACTTTTTGCTTCGCTAAATAATCCAGCTTCGTTAAATATAATAAATCCTTTATTTTTTTCTCCAGCTTAAGGGCTTCGCCTTCAATGACATCTACTGTATTTTCAAGGTCTCCTTTAGGAAAAATCCCATCTTTAATCGATTGCGTATAGCCTCTGATGACCATAACCGGCGTCTTTAAATCGTGAGAGATATTTTGCAATAGGGTTCTTTCTGTTTCGTCCTTTTGCACAAGCTTTTGGCGCATCTCTTCAATGGTATGGCCCAATTTGCCGATCTCATCTTTCCGATCCACTTTCACTGGGTCATCCCAATCCTGTTCGGAAATCCGTTTGACGTGCTTTTCAAATGACACGAGAGGCCTTGATAAATACTTCGCAAGCCAAATGGCCGGAATCCAGCTTAATAAAATGACAACAGCTATAATAAACAGAAGCTGTTTGAATAGGGTATAGGCCAAATCGTCCCGATAAGAATCAAGCGCGTAAGAGAGCATCATAGCTGATTGTCCATTGACGGAAAGCCCCTTTTTGATGACAAAAAATACTTTCTCTCCATTGACGTCTGCGCTGTACCGTTTCTTTTCGTCCTTCTGTTTATCGGCCAGCTTGTACACCTTATGGATAAACGAAGACGACAGAATGCTTAAATCCTTGTCTGAAGAAGATTTTTCATTTTCAGGCAAAAGCACGTGCTGTACGGAGCGGACGGTTGTCGGCGCCGTGGCTTCCTCGCTGTAATAGCGCCTTTCAATTGAACCAGGAAGGCGGTACTCCGTCAGAACATGCTGCTCATTTTCAATCGTCGTATACGTTTCATTGGTGAAGAAATCGCGCAGCGTGTTTGAAAATAAAACAAGCAGCAAAATGGATATCGCTAACAGGATGCCGGATATGACAACCCATATTTGAAACGAGAGCGGCTTGTTTTTCATGATGTCATCATCCTGTAGCCGAACCCGTAAATCGTCTCCACCTTCAATTCAGGCATCTTTTTACGCAGTCTCCGGACGAGGTCATCAACGACCCGGTCTGTTCCAAAGTAGTCATATCCCCATACTTTAACGAGAATATCCTCACGAGAGTATGGGTGTCCTTTATGATGGATAAATAACAGCAGCAGATCAAATTCCTTCGCCGTCAAATTGATGATATTTCCGTTTTCATCATAAACCTCACGGGCGTCTTCTGAGACCCGATACGAGGAGACGGCGATTTCATGTTTTTGTACAGGCGGAGCGTCCTTATAAACGAGCTCCAGCAGCTTTTGTACACGTATAATCAGCTCCCGCGGCAGGAATGGCTTTGAAATATAGTCGTTGCTGCCAAGCTCTAAGCCAAGCACTCTGTCAATATCTGCATCTCGGGCGGAAATAAAAATAACAGGCACGTCAGGGTCTTTCGCTTTGATTTCTTTTATTAATGTATAGCCGTCGGTATCCGGCAGCATGATATCGAGAATCCACAGATGGGGAGACGGCGTCATTTTCTTTCTGGCGTCTTCACCTTTCGTAAAAGATGTAATGTTCCAGCCCTCATTCTCTAAATACTTCGTCAGCAGTTCATTGAGGTTATCCTCATCTTCAACTAGATAAATGGTGTATGACAAGGCTCTTCACATCCTTTCAACGTCATTATAAACTAGTTTTAACATACGGCAGGCGATTTTCATAATTTCACATATTCTTTTCATTTTTATCCCACAATGTTTGTTTATGATATGTATAAGGGAAGAAAGGAAGAAAAAGAGCGAGGAAGATGCAGGATGATCAAACATATTCTATTTTGGTGCTTTGCTTTTCTCCTCATCATTGGGACAATTGAACTTGTACATGCGATGAATATGTAACGATAAATGAAAAACCGTTAAAGGAGTGTAAGAACATGGATTATCGACGTGATGACCAAAACGATCAACATCAAACAGAATCTTCACATACAGAACATCAGGATACAGAAAACCGGCAGCAGATTAACCATCCTGAACAGGAATTGCTTGACGCGCCTGTTCCGTATGAAGCGGGACGGCAAGAAACGGCTTCCGCTTTAGAAATGGAAAAGACAGAAACGGCTGTGAAAAAAGAAAAGAAACGAAGAGCCGCATGGCTGAGCCCGATTTTAGGCGGGATTATCGGCGGGGGCCTGATGCTCGGGATCGCGCCTTATCTGCCGTCGGATCAAGATCAGACGACCGAGACCGCTTCCGCCAATAAACAGGTGCAGTCAGATAATTTTACAACGACACCAATCACGAACGCTTCAAACGTCGCGGATATGGTAGAGGATTTAGAGCCGACGATTGTCGGAATCTCAAATATCCAAACCTCGCAAAATAACACTTTCGGCACGGGAGGCGGTTCCAGCTCAGAAAGTGAAAGCGGAACCGGGTCAGGTGTTATTTTCAAAAAAGACAGCAATAAAGCGTATATCATTACAAATAACCATGTCGTTGAAGGCGCGAATAAGCTGACTGTCACGTTATACAACGGAGAAACAGAGACTGCCAAGCTTGTCGGCAGCGACGCCATTACTGATTTGGCTGTTCTGGAAATCAGCGGCAAAAACATCAAAAAAGTGGCGAGCTTCGGTGACTCTTCACAGCTTCGTACGGGAGAAAAAGTAATCGCCATCGGAAATCCGCTCGGACAGCAGTTTTCCGGTACGGTGACACAAGGCATCATCAGCGGATTGAACCGGACGATTGATGTGGATACCACACAAGGCACGGTGGAAATGAACGTGCTGCAAACTGACGCAGCGATCAATCCGGGGAACAGCGGAGGCCCATTAATCAATGCAAGCGGCCAGGTCATTGGCATCAACAGTTTGAAGGTGAGCGAAAGCGGCGTAGAGTCACTTGGATTTGCGATCCCGAGCAATGATGTCGAGCCGATTGTTGACAGTCTGCTGGAAAATGGAAAGGTAGATCGTCCGTTTTTAGGCGTGCAAATGATTGACATGTCACAAGTACCGGAAACGTATCAGGAAAATACGCTCGGCCTGTTTGGAGATCAATTGGGCAAAGGTGTTTATGTAAAAGAAGTTCAGGCAAATTCACCAGCGGCAAAAGCAGGTATTAAATCTGAGGATGTCATTGTCAAACTAAACGGTAAAGACGTGGAAAGCAGCGCGGATATCCGTCAGATCCTTTACAAAGACTTGAAAGTCGGAGATAAAACGACAATTCAAGTGCTGCGAAACGGAAAAACGAAAACCTTGAACGTGACACTGACCAAGCAGACAGAAAGCAGCTCAAGCTAGGAATAATCAAAAAGCTGAACCCGAAAAGGGTTCAGCTTTTTTTATCCTAAGTAAGCGGAAAGCATCCACACTTGTTTTTCAACTTCATCAATTAATCCGACAAATAAGTCCGCTGTGGCATTGTCTTGATTCTCTTCAGCCAGGCCGATCACGAATTTAGATTCGCTGCTGATTTGTTTGTAGTCTTTTACCAAGGCTTGTACCATGTCTGACGCTGATGTTTCGTTCCCGCCGTCTGTGATAGACGCATGCTCAGTGTACTCTTTCAATGTGGCAACAGGCTGGCCGCCGATCGCCAGCAGGCGTTCAGCAATGGTATCGAGTGTTTCCGCCGCATGGTCATACAGTTCTTCAAATTTTTCATGTAATGTAAAGAAATGCGGCCCTTTCACATACCAATGGAAACGGTGGAGCTTAGAGTATAAAAGAAACCAGTTTGATAATTGTGTGTTCATTGAATTCTCAACTAATGTTTGATTTGTTTTTGCGTTTTCAGTTTTCATAAGATAACGTCCTCCTTGTGATCTGTTAATTTAATTATACAACATATTAATTAAAAATCAATACTAAATTATAATAATTATAATTTAGATGAGCTGAATAGTTTTTTCTTTAGGATAGACTCCCATGCAGACCAAGGAAAAAGCGATCGGAATAACAAGGTGAGCTTGATGCCTTTTCCGATCGGGTATCGTAATTTCTTTAGATGCTGTTTTGTTGCCAATTGATATATGAGGTCGGCAACCTCTTGAGGATCTCCGCTTTCATCTGCGTTTTTTTCAACGTAGGAAAGGATTTTTTTGTAGTATTGATGATAGGCTGAATCGTCAGCAGGCACCGACATATAATGTGATAATGAGGTTGACCAGATCGATGTCTTGTATGAGCCAGGCTCGACCAATACGGTTTGGATACCGAACGGAAGCAGCTCCGCACGCAGGCTCTCAGAAAAACCCTCCAATGCATGCTTGGAAGAGACATAAGGCGACAGCGCGGGGAATCCGGTCAGACCGCTGATGCTGCTCATGTTTATAATCTTTGCTCCGCTATGCTTTCTTATGTAAGGCAGAACGGTTTTTGTCACATGAATTACTCCGAAGACATTCGTTTCAAATTGTTGTTTGAAATGTTCCATCGGGACATCCTCGACAAATCCCCCGTAAGCCGTTCCTGCGTTGTTGACGAGAAGATCAATGGGAGCGTAAGCGCTAACGGCTTTTCCAAATGAGGCGATGGATTGCTCATCTGTGACATCGAGAGCGGTAATATGAATAGAATCAGCCACATTGTGTGCTGCGGCCAATTCCCGAAGCTCTTCTGCTTTCTCAGGCTGTCTTGTTGTGGCAATCACGAAAAATGACTTGGCGAGCTTTACGGCTGCCAGCTGGCCAAAGCCTTTTGACGCTCCTGTTACGATTGCGATTTTTTTATTCATCATAAACCTCCTCATGTAACTGCTACAGCTATTGTACAATCATGAACGGAAAATGACGCTTATAAAAGAATTTTTATACAATAAATCAGAATTATTCTATAATAAAACGAAAGAAGGAAAGGGGTTTTATGTTATGGCGCTGCAAGGGGTAGACCAAAGATGGGATCTTGATTCATTTTTTAAGGGCGGGAGCCAGTCAGAAGAATTCAAGGGATATATCGAAAAACTGTCACAAAGCCTGCGTGCATTTCAAGACATGACTGATGCGTTCCAGGTGCCCGAATCGTCTGAAGAGGCTGAAGCGCTGACGGCAATACTAGATGTATTCGAACAGGTATCCGTCAAGCTTCAGCAGGCCGGCGCTTTTGTCGCTTGTCTTCAGGCTCAAAATATCAGTGATCACAAGGCTAATGAGTATAAATCGCTGATGCATCAGCTTTCTGCAGATTTTCAGTCCTCTCTCGTCACATTAGATCATAAGCTTGTGGACATTGAACAAGACGTGTGGAATGAATTGTTAACAAAACCCGGATTATGCGATGTATCGTACATATTAAATGAAAGAAGACAGAGGGTTGCCGAAAAGCTCGGCCCCGGTAAAGAAAAACTGATTGGAAACCTTGCGGTGGACGGATATCACGCTTGGAGTGACTTATACAATATGGTTGTCGGGAAAATGACGATCCCGTATGAGGAAAATGGCGGGAACAAGCCATTGTCTGTCGGTCAGGCTGAAAATATGCTGGCTCATCAAGACCGTGCTGTCAGAAAAACAGTATATGAACGTTTGCATCAAGCGTGGAAAAGTAAGCAGGATATTTTTAGCAGCACGCTGAATCATTTGGCGGGATTCCGGCTTGAAACCTATCATGCGCGCGGCTGGGAGGATGTCCTGAAGGAGCCGCTGCAAATCAACAGGATGAAAAAAGAAACACTGGATACGATGTGGCAGGTCATCACTGAAAACAAGCAGCCGTTCGTTCAGTTTTTGAACCGCAAAGCATCCATGCTCGGCCTTGAAAAGCTCAGCTGGTACGATGTTGAGGCCCCAATCGGATCTGATGGAAAGGTTTATTCATATGATGAAGCCGCAAATGTCATTGTCAGCCAATTTTCCACGTTTGGCAAAAAACTGTCCGCTTTCACAGAAAAAGCGTTTCGGGACCGCTGGATAGAAGCGGAAGACAGAAGCGGAAAAAGAGTCGGCGGCTTTTGCACGAGCTTTCCGGACAGCGGGGAATCGCGGATTTTCATGACGTTTTCGGGAAGCGCCTCAAATGTATCAACGCTTGCCCATGAGCTCGGGCACGCGTTCCATCAGGAAGCGATGCTCAACGTCAGGCCGTTAAACCGATCCTACGCGATGAACGTAGCGGAAACGGCTTCAACGTTTGCCGAGATGATTGTGGCAGACGCGACTGTTCAGCAGGCGGAGACGAAGGAAGAAAAGCTTGTCCTTCTCGAGGATAAAGTGCAAAGAAGCGTTGCTTTCTTCATGAATATCCATGCCAGATTCCTATTCGAAACGAGGTTTCACGAAGAACGAAAGCGGGGAGCAGTACCGGCAGACCGTCTGAATGAGCTGATGGAGGAGGCGCAAAAAGAGGCATTCTGCAATGCGTTAGGAGAGTATCATCCGCTCTTTTGGGCGTCGAAGCTCCACTTTCATATCACGAGGGTGCCGTTTTACAATTTCCCTTATACGTTCGGTTATCTGTTTTCTCTCGGCATTTATGCGCTGGCGCTTGAAGAAAAAAACGTGTTCGAAGAGAAGTATATCGCGCTATTGCGAGATACGGCTTCTATGACCGTGGAGGATTTGGCGATGAAGCATTTGGGCGCTGACATTACGAAGCGCGATTTTTGGGAGAATGCCATCAAGCTGGCTGTGCGGGACGCGGAAATCTTTTTGCAAATGACTGAATCTTAAAGAAAAGCCGTGGCGTCATACGCCTCGGCTTTTTCAATTCTTCTCTGAATGAGGATTTCATTCTCGGGACATACCTAAAACAAATGGGATCCTACAGGGGGGGAAACATATGCATTTAATCAGAGCAGCCGGGGCTATTTGCCTCGCAGTGGTTCTGATTGCGGGCTGCCGTCTCAATGAAGACCAGCAGCAGGCAAAAGGAGAAAATACAGCCGTCACCCAACTGAAGTCTGTTCCTTACAGCGATTTTTCGCTTCGGGTGAGTTACGGGGATGGAGAGCATGATCGTTATGAAGGTGTATATTCAAAAAATGAAACTCGTGAAATAGCGGAAATACAGGATAAGCTCTCTGGCGTAAACCAGGAGGGGGAAGAAGCATTGGACGAGATGAAAATGATCCTGAGCGAGCTTTCCGTGACAGATCATATGGCTGAATCAGAAGTGATACACAGTGTGCTGGCAGCGTTTAATTTGGACAGCCATTATGACCATATCGACTTAAAACTAAAGCTGAAGAATGGCTCAATAAGAGAAATTAAGAAATAATCCTGTGATAAAAAACCCATAACCCCCAATTATGTCCAAAAAACTAATTGAAAATGATTTTCAAAGTCATTGTTTTCTGCTACAATGAGGGATATATGAGCATATCAAATGGCTGAATATCGAATCACTTGCATTGATGACAATTGACTTAACACGCATGTATATAGAAAACGTGCAATACATAGTGCTGCTAAAAAGCCAGCAAAAAGGAGCGGTTATGGGTATGAGTGCAATTTCTACAGAAACGCTGAGCTTAGGATACGGGGATGCCGTTATTATTGATGAGTTGAATTTAACCATTCCAAAAGGTGAAATTACCGTATTTATTGGCAGTAATGGCTGCGGAAAATCGACACTTTTACGTTCATTAGCGCGTCTGATGAAGCCGAGAGGTGGTTCAGTGCTGCTGGAAGGAAGAGCGATTGCCAAGCTTCCAACGAAGGAAGTCGCAAAAGAACTCGCAATCCTGCCGCAGGGTCCTTCGGCTCCAGAGGGGCTGACGGTGCACCAGCTGGTGAAGCAAGGAAGATATCCTTATCAAAACTGGCTGAAACAGTGGTCAAAAGAGGATGAGGCAGCAGTTGAGAGAGCGCTTAAAGCAACAAAACTTGAGGACATGGCTGACCGCGCCGTCGATTCTTTGTCAGGAGGACAGCGCCAGCGGGCTTGGATCGCAATGACGCTTGCACAGGAAACGGATATTATCCTTCTGGATGAGCCGACGACGTATTTGGACATGACGCACCAAATTGAAATTCTTGATTTGCTGTTTGAGCTGAATGAAAAGGAAGAGCGGACGATTGTTATGGTTCTCCATGACTTAAACTTGGCGTGCCGCTATGCGCATCATCTTGTGGCTATAAAAGATAAACAAATTTATGCTGAAGGCCGTCCGGAAGAAGTCATCACTTGTGATCTTGTGCAAAATGTGTTTTCTATGAACTGTCAGGTCACACAGGACCCGCTGTTCGGAACGCCTCTTTGCATCCCTCATGGCAGGGGCAGATGCATTGTCCGGGAAGCGGCTTTTACATCACATGGATAAATAAACGCCAGCGAAGGAGCTTTCACTTGAGAAAGCTCCTTGCTATTTTTTCGAAAGGAAGATGGAAAATGGAACAAAAACTTAAGGAACAGCTCGATGGATTGCTGGAGAAGTATACGGAGCTTCTGCTTGGTGAATCAAACAATGAGCTAAAAGAAGAAGTGAAGCAATGGATTTTGTACACGCATATAGCCAAAAGCATGCCGCCCCTAGCTAAGCATTGGAATGGGACATATCCTGACGCGAAGCAGGGCATTAAAGATGTCATTCAGCATATTAAGGAATTAAATGAAACGCATCGAAACAAATAATAATTAAAAAGCAGTCTGCCAATCACAGCAGACTGCTTTTTTGTGATGCTGCCGTTTGATCTGCCGCGAAGGAATCCATAAAAGTCCGCAGCGCGCTGCTGATAAACGAATCTTTTCGGACAATAAATTCTGTTTTCATCTGTCTGAGAGCTTCAGGCAGCGGGTACACGCGAATCGACCCTTCAGCCTCGTGTTTTTGCACAACCGTTCTTGGCAGCAACGAGATGCCAAGACCTGCTGTAACCCCGCCGATAATCGCTTCAAGCGTACCAAATTCCATAATAACCGGCTGTGTGACGCCGGCAGCGCGCAGCCATTTTTCAAGTGTTTCCCGATACGAACAGCCTGTGCTGTAAACGAGAATCGGCTTTGTGATGGCTTCCTCTGCATCGGATACGGAAGCTGCTGAAACAACCACTGGTTCTTCCTCAAATGCAGGATAGGACACGAGCTCGGGATGATTGCATTCACATCCGATAAAGGCGCCATCCAATTCATACCGGAGAACTTTATCAATGAGAAATTGTGTATGACCTGTTGTTAAAGACAGCTGGACGTTTGGATGTTCTTCATAATAAGAAGCCAGAAGCTTCGGAAGCCTTACCGCGGCGGTTGTCTGAGTGGAGCCGATCATAAGCGGCCCGCTTGGTTCGAGAGAGGATGAGAGCGCTTTAGATGCCTCATCCAGCAGGCCGATAATTTTATTGGCGTAGTCCAGCAGCAGCTTTCCGCTTGCAGAAAGTGTCATGCCCCGGTTATGGCGCAAAAACAGCATGGTGCCCAGCTCAGCTTCCAATTGCTGAATTCTGGCTGTGACATTCGATTGCACATAGCCAAGCTGCAGGGCTGCTTTCGTAATGGAGCCTTCACGGGCTACCATTTGAAACACACGTAAATCTCCGCTTTCCATTTTGAATTCCTCCGTTTGTTTGTTGCTATCAATCTGAGTGATAGCAAGTATCTTTAACAATCATTATACGTAACACCAAACCTGGATTACAATGGAATCAGCAAGATAATTTCATAAACAGCAAGGAGTGGCGGCAATGAATGTCATGAACAAAATAGCTCTCGTAACAGGGGGCGCAACAGGAATCGGAAGAGCAGCCAGCATGGAATTGGCAAAACGCGGAGCGGTTGTTGCGGTGAATTATTCACGTTCGCAATCCGAAGCGGAGGAAACAGTGGAAATGATTCGAAAAGATGGCGGGCAAGCCTTCTCCATACGAGCAGATGTATCAAAAAACAGCGAAGTGCAGGACATGGTTCACTCGATCGTAAAAACGCACGGCACGATTGATGTTTTAGTCAATAACGCCAGCATTACACGGCATATTCCAATGGATGATCTTGAAGCGGCGACAGAAGATGTCTGGGATGAGCTGTACGCTGTCAACGTGAAAGGGATGTTTTTCTGCGCGCGGGCAGTGGTTCCGTTCATGAAAAAAAGCAAGGCTGGAGCGATCGTGAATGTCGGCAGCATCGCAGGGTTAACCGGGGCGGGTTCATCTATGCCTTATGCAGTGTCAAAATCGGCGGTGCACGGTTTAACGAAATCATTGGCCCACGCCTTAGCGCCCGAAATCAGAGTGAGCGGTGTTGCACCGGGAGCTGTCGCAACGAGATGGTGGGCTGGCCGGGAAGAAAAAATGAAAAGCATGATCGGCGCTTTGCTGCTGCAGCGTATTGCTGAACCGGATGATGTCGCCAAATTGATCTGTTCGCTTGTTGAACAGGAATCACTTACAGGCCAAATCATCACAATTGACAGCGGACAGACGCTGTAAAGAGAGGAGATGCGGGGGATGCCATTTGTACAGATTCATTTACGGGCGGGAAGAAGTGAAGCATGGCTTCAAAAACTAAGCAGGACCATCCATCAATCGATGATCGAAGAAATCAATGTGCCGGAAGATGACTATTTTCAAGTCATCAGGCAATATGAAAACAGCGAATTTTTTTATGATCCGTCTTATCTGCGGGTCGAGCGTACTGATGAACTGATATACATTCATTTTACGTTGAAAGATTCAAGAACAACTGAACAGAAAAAAGCGCTTTACCACTCAATCGCAAGCCGGATTCAATCCGGGCTTGGTGTAAGAAAAGAAGATGTGTTTATCATACTGGCCGGAAATCAGGATGAGGATTGGTCCTTCGGAAATGGAAGGGCTCAGATGATCGAATAAAAAACCCCGCGGGTTGGACCCGCGGGGCGCTCTATTAATGTGAAGGTGATTCAACGGCTTGTGCCGCTTTCTCTTTTACTTGTTCATCCGTTTTCTTATTCGATAGCTTGATAGGTTTTAAGAATAAGGTAAATACGGCTCCGACTGCGATAAAGATCAGGCCTGTATAAAACACGCTGTGGAGCGAATCCATCAACGATGTTTTTAAAATCGGCATAATATGGGATGAGAAAGCCGCAGGGATTTGTTTCAATGCGTCCGGACTGAACAGTGATTGCAGCAGCCCTTGCGGATTTGTATCAATCATACTCTTTAGCTGGTTGGCAAATGAGCTTGCCTGTGCCGGAAGTGAGTCTAAATATGGCACCAGTTTATCTGTTAATAAGTTTCCTGATCTCGCATTCATTACAGTTCCAAGCATGGTAATGCCGAATGTTCCTCCGATAGAACGGAAGAATTGGCTGGATGATGTGACAACCCCAAGCTCTTCTTTCGAAAAGCTTTCCTGTAAAGCCAGTGTCAGAATCGGCATAACCAGACCCATTCCCAGACCAATAATCGCCATATACGATGTAGCGACAAGCTTGCTCGTATCAAGACCCAAAGTCGTTAACAGCAGGAATCCTCCGGCCATAATCAGCATGCCTGTAATGATTTGCGGTTTAATGCCGATTTTGAAAACCAGCTGGCCGCCGATAATACTTGTAATAATCATTGAGATCATCATCGGTGTCATAATCGTGCCTGATTCAGACGCGCTTACACCGACAATTCCCTGCATAAAGAAAGGAACAAATGTAATTGCACCAAACATGCCGATACTCATAAAGAAACCGATCAAGTTTAAAAATGTAAACGTTCTGTTTTTAAATAGATACATTGGCAGGATCGGCTCTTTTGCTTTTGATTCTACGATAATAAAGCTGACAATGCCGATCAGCGCGAGTGCGAACAAGCCAAGAATCTGCCATGAACCCCACGCGTAATCTTTTCCGCCAAAACTTAAGGCGAGAAGGAGGCTGACAATCCCGACTATCATCGTGAAAATCCCAGCGATATCGAAGTTGATCGGACCAGTCTGCTGGCGGCCCTGCAACCCTCTGGCAATAAAAATAACCGCAATAATTCCGACTGGAAGGTTAATATAGAAAACCCATTTCCAGTTTAGCGAGTCTACAATCCAACCGCCGATTTGCGGTCCAATCACTGAAGCCAGCCCGTAAATCGCGCCAAAGACCCCTTGGAATTTAGCGCGCTGTTTTCCAGTGAACAAGTCACCGATGACAATCATCGCCATCGGCATCATAATGCCTCCGCCGATTCCCTGCAGTCCGCGGAAAATAATCAATTCTGTCATATTGTTGGCCATTCCGCACAAAGCGGAAGCTGCCATAAAAATAATCAAACCTGATACATAGACAATACGCCGTCCCAATAAATCGGCCAGTTTACCGGCAATCGGAACGACAGTTGTTGATGTTAACAAATATGCAGTTGTCAGCCAGGTCATCATGCTCAAACCGCCCAGATCACCGACAATTTTCGGCATGGCCGTTCCGACAATGGTACCGTCAAGAGCTGAAAAAAACATGGCAATAATTAAGCCTGTGATTAATAACGTCCGTTTTGATTGTTTGCCTTCATTACTCATTTCATCCGTTTCCTCTTTTCATGTTTTGCTTTTCAATCCGTTTCCGCTGCAGCCTGTGCGAGCTTTTCTGTAATACGCGCCGCCTGAAGCATTTCCTCCTCCGTCAAGAAGGAAAGGTATCGCGCCATAATGGCTTTTCTGCCTGCCAAAACCTCCTCGAACTTTCCGTCTCCTTCATCAGTCAGACTGATGTCAATCACTCGCCTGTCTTTTGTGTTGTGTGTTCTGGTGATGAGATTTTTTTGTTCAAGGCGATCTGCCATTAACGTCACAGCGCTTGGCTTGACCTCCATCCGCTCGGCGATTTCAGAAATTTTGAGGCTGCCGTGTTTTTTTAAGCTGGCCAGCACAAACAGCTGCGCTGGGGTAATTCCTTGTTTCTCCATGCTTTCCAGCATTTCAGGCTGTATCTTTTGAAAGAGCGCCTGAAGTGATAATTGAATATCGGACATTAACTGATCCGCACTCTTCATGTTCATTTCCCCTCTATTGCATAAACTGTATTTATATTTAAGATAGTAAAATAATTAATATATATTAAATATAAATAAGCGTTAATAAAAAGTCAACTAATTTCACATAAAAAAAGGATCGATGCCCTGAAACACATCGTATCCTTTTTGCTCATGTATTTTATTGCTGATAAGGAGATTGCTGCTGAATGGTCTGCTGGAATTTTTGGTAGGACTGCTGCAGCTTTTGGGCATCCTCCGCTTCGACAGAATACCATCCATATTGGAACATGAGGTCATACAGTTTTCTTTGCGTTTTTTGTGACTCATCAAAAATGGTTTGAATATCCTGATAGAGAGACTCATGGCTGAATTCGTTCAAGGCTGTACAATACGCAGTTGTCATATATTTTTCTGTTGTCAGCAGTTCGTTGACGAAATCTCTGTCATTCATCTCCGAAGTTGTCGGTACAGGTGTCTCCGGGTTGCTGATTTTCTGATTTTGCTGATTCATTCTGGCGCCTCCTTATTGGATGTAGCCGGACCGCTGTTGGCCTGGCTGCAGGTGCTTTAATATTCTTTGATAGTGGTCATGATGCATGTGTCCGACGCGGTCGAGTTCTTGTTTTAACGATTGATCCTGGCACTTTTGCGCCATGAAATGCGCTTTTTTCATCGCGAGCAAATTCCAGTTCAGCATGTCATTCAGATACAAATGATCTTTTGTCGAAATAACGGAAGGCGGCATTTGTGATTGCTGCTGATTATCCATTGTGATCCTCCTTTGGTTTTCTGTTCAATATATAGTTTCCTTTAGTCCGGGAGTTATATGCAGGTGTTTTGAAAATGGCGGCAGGAGGGAGTCGGATGTTGAGACATATATTTTTATTCTTATCTCAAAATAAAGCACTTACCAAGTTCGCAAAAGCATACGGGCCGCGGCTTGGAGCACGAAGGTTTGTCGCGGGGGATACAATTGAATCGGCGGTTAAGGCTGTCAAAAGGCTAAATAGATCCGGTTTGTGCGCAACAATTGATTATTTAGGCGAGTATGCAGCGTCAGAAAAAGAAGCGAAGCAAGTCGCAGAGGAATGCAAGAAAGCCATTCAAGCCATTGCCCAGCATCAATTGGACTCAGAGCTTTCACTCAAGCTGACTTCAATCGGGCTTGATCTTTCAGAAGAACTTGCCCTTTCTCATTTGCGTGCCATTCTATCCGCTGCGAGGCAATATGGTGTTGCTGTGACGATTGATATGGAAGACTATTCTCATTATGAACAGACACTCGCTATCTACAGGCAATGCAAACAGGAATTTGAAATGCTCGGCACGGTGATTCAGGCCTATTTGTACCGGGCGGCAGAAGATATCAGAAATATGCATGACTTAAAGCCGAATCTCAGACTTGTGAAAGGCGCTTATAAAGAATCTGCGGCTGTGGCATTCCCTGACAAAAAAGGAACAGACCTTCATTTTCAGAGTTTAATAAAACTGCAGCTGTTAAGCGGGAACTACACGGCTGTCGCCACACATGATGATGACATCATTGCGTTTACAAAACAGTTCGTGGGTGAACATCAGATCCCAGCGTCACAATTTGAGTTTCAAATGCTATATGGCATCAGGCTGGAGCGGCAGAAGGAACTGGCTAAGGAAGGGTACAGAATGCGAGTGTATGTCCCATATGGAACGGACTGGTTCAGCTACTTTATGAGAAGAATTGGCGAACGGCCTGCCAATGCAGTGTTTGTGCTGAAAGGAATTTTGAAAAAATGAAAGCAGCCGCGGGAAGCAGCTGCGTCATGATTGTTCCATGTTATGTTTTTTATATTGCTGATTTTGACTTGTCCGTTTTCCGCCGCCGTAATGCTGAGTCGGACCGGCATCACCTTTCACGCTCGCCGCGCTGACTGCCGCTGAAGACGGATCTTTTTTCTCTCGCACCATTCCCTTCACCTCCGGGTTTAAGTTGCCCGTCTTTTATAAGCTTCATGCAAAAAAATAACAAATTAGCTATTGAAGTCGAAGCGAAAATCTTTTAAGATGAAAGAAGAAACGGGTTTCATTTTTTTTGTTCAAAAAATGAATGATTATTCATTCAATGTTCAAGGGGGATATCTCATGCACAAACACATTCGGAAGGCAGCCGTTTTAGGATCGGGGGTAATGGGTTCCGGGATTGCTGCGCATTTGGCTAATATCGGCATTCCTGTCCTGCTGCTTGATATTGTGCCGAACGATTTGACAAAGGAAGAGGAAAAAAAGGGGCTGACGAAGGACAGTTCGGAGGTGCGCAGCAGGCTGAGCCGGCAGGCGATGAAAAAACTGCTGAAACAAAAGCCCGCTCCTCTCACATCAGCGGAAAATACCTCCTATATCACACCTGGCAATCTGGAGGATGATGCAGCAAAGCTGAAAGAAGCAGATTGGATTATTGAGGTCGTTGTCGAAAACCTTGAAGTCAAAAAGCAAATATTCGCTCTTGTAGATGAACATCGAAAGCCTGGCAGCATCGTCTCAAGCAACACCTCCGGCATATCAGTACAGGAGATGGCTGAAGGACGGTCGGATGATTTTAAAGCCCATTTTCTCGGAACACACTTTTTTAATCCCGCTCGCTATTTAAAGCTGCTAGAGGTCATTCCGATTAAGGAAACGAACCCTGATATTTTAAAGTTTATGACAGCCTTCGGTGAAAATGTCCTTGGTAAAGGCGTCGTCACAGCAAAAGACACACCGAACTTTATCGCAAACCGCATTGGAACGTACGGGCTTCTCGTCACAGTCCAAGAAATGCTGAAAGGCGGCTATCAGGTAGGGGAAGTCGATTCGGTCACAGGTCCGCTGATCGGCAGACCGAAAAGCGCAACCTTCAGAACGCTTGATGTTGTCGGACTCGATACATTCGCCCACGTCGCCCGAAATGTGTACGACAAAGCGGACGGAGACGAGAAAGAAGTATTCCGCCTGCCGGGTTTCATGAACGATATGCTGCAACAAGGGTGGATCGGAAGCAAGGCCGGCCAAGGCTTTTATAAAAAAGAAGGAAAAACGATTTATGAGCTTGACCCAGTGACGCTTACTTATGGCGAACGGACAAAAATGAAAACAGCGTCACTAGAAGCGGCAAAACAGGCAAAAGGAACAAAAGCCAAAATGAAAGCGCTTATTTACTCGGATGACAGAGCTGGCAGACTGCTGTGGAAAATCACATCTCAAACGCTGCTTTACTCAGCCGAACTGCTTGGGGAGATTGCCGATGATATTCATGCGATTGACCAAGCCATGAAGTGGGGATTCGGCTGGGAGCTGGGCCCGTTCGAGATGTGGGACGCCATCGGCCTCAGGCAGTCGGCGGAAAAGCTTGAACAGCTTGGAGCGAAAATGCCTGACTGGATCAAAGACATGCTGGACAAAGGAAATGAAACCTTCTACATCAGAGAAAATGGAACGGTATTTTATTATGACCGCGGCGAATATAGAGCTGTGAAAGAAAACAAAAAACGAATTCATTTACAAACGCTCAAGGAAACAAACGGCGTGATTGCGAAAAACAGCGGAGCAAGCCTGATCGACCTTGGAGATGATGTGGCCCTCCTTGAGTTTCATTCAAAAAGCAATGCGATCGGCCTCGATATCATTCAAATGATCAACAAAGCATTAGAGGAAACAGAGCGGAACTACAAAGGCCTTGTCATCGGCAACCAAGGGAAAAATTTCTGCGTTGGCGCCAATCTTGGCATGATCTTAATGGAAGTTCAAGATGACAATTTTCTGGAAGTCGATTTCGTGATACGCCGTTTCCAGGAGACGATGATGAAGATCAAATACAGTGCGAAACCGGTTGTCGCCGCTCCATTTGGCATGACGCTCGGCGGAGGAACCGAAGTATGCCTGCCGGCGGCGCGCATTCAAGCAGCAAGCGAAACCTATATGGGGCTTGTGGAATCCGGCGTCGGACTCATCCCGGGCGGAGGAGGAAACAAAGAGCTGTACATCAACCATCTCCGCCGCGCACCTGATCCGATGAATGCGGCAATGAAAACATTTGAAACGATTGCGATGGCGAAAGTGTCCGCTTCCGCCCAAGAGGCTCGTGAGATGACCATCTTAAAAGAAGCGGATCCCATCAGCGTGAATCAGGACCACCTGCTGTACGATGCGAAGCAGCTTGCCGCATCTTTATACGATACAGGCTGGCGGCCGCCTGTAAAAGAAAAGGTCAAGGTGGCGGGAGAAACCGGTTATGCGGCACTCTTGCTTGGCGCGGAGCAAATGAAGCTGTCCGGTTATATATCAGAGCATGATTTCAAGATCGCGAAAAAACTTGCTTATGTCATTGCCGGCGGCCATGTGCCGTTCGGTACAGAGGTTGATGAAGAATATTTATTGGAGATCGAGAGAGAAGCGTTTTTGAGTTTGGCAGGAGAGGCGAAATCTCAAGCGAGAATGCAGCATATGCTTGTGAAAGGTAAACCTTTACGGAATTAGGAGGGAGCTTATGAAAGAGGCAGTCATTGTGTCAGGTGCAAGAACACCGGTTGGGAAAGCAAAGAAAGGATCGTTGGCCACCGTTCGCCCGGATGATTTGGGAGCGATTTGCGTAAAAGAAACACTGAAACGGGCAGGCGGCTACGAAGGCAATATTGACGACTTGATTATCGGCTGTGCGACACCTGAAGCGGAACAGGGGCTTAATATGGCCAGAAATATCGGCGCGCTTGCGGGGCTGCCGTACACGGTCCCGGCGGTCACAGTCAATCGCTACTGCTCTTCAGGCCTTCAGACCATCGCATATGCGGCAGAAAAAATTATGCTCGGTGCCTACGATACAGCGATCGCCGGCGGAGCAGAATCGATGTCGCAGGTACCGATGATGGGGCATGTGACCCGTCCGAACCTCGCATTGGCAGAAAAGGCGCCGGAGTATTACATGAGCATGGGCCACACAGCCGAGCAGGTCGCGAAAAAATACGGCGTTTCCCGCGAGGATCAGGATGTGTTTGCCGTTCGCAGCCACCAGAACGCGGCCAAAGCCCTTGCAGAGGGGAAATTTAAAGATGAGATTGTGCCCGTCGAAGTGACGGTGACAGAAGTCGGAGACAACCATAAGCCGCGGGAAAAACAGTTTGTCTTTTCCCAAGATGAAGGCGTTCGCCCGAAAACGACGACAGACATTTTATCGACATTGCGCCCGGCTTTTTCCGTTGATGGAACGGTTACTGCGGGCAACTCCTCGCAGACGAGTGACGGAGCGGCGGCAGTTATGCTGATGGATCGGGAAAAAGCGGATGCGTTGGGTTTGGCGCCGCTTGTGAAATTCCGTTCCTTTGCAGTAGGCGGCGTGCCTCCGGAAGTGATGGGCATCGGGCCGGTGGAAGCCATTCCGCGTGCTTTAAAGCTAGCCGGGCTTCAACTGCAGGACATCGGCTTGTTTGAACTGAACGAAGCTTTTGCATCACAAGCCATTCAAGTCATCAGAGAACTCGGCATTGACGAAGAAAAAGTGAATGTCAACGGGGGCGCAATCGCGCTTGGACACCCGCTTGGCTGTACGGGAACAAAGCTTACACTCTCACTGATTCATGAAATGAAACGGAGAAACGAGCAATTTGGAGTCGTCACAATGTGTATCGGCGGCGGGATGGGAGCGGCCGGTGTATTTGAATTATGCTAAAGGGGGAAAAATAAATGGCAAAAAAAGCGGCTGAAGTACAAAAAGGCGGCGGTTTCTTAATCGAGGATATCTCATACGATCAAATGTATACACCGGAGGATTTCACTGACGAGCATAAAATGATTGCGAAAACAACAGAGGACTACATCGAGCAAGATGTGCTCCCTCATATAGATGACATCGAAAACCATCAATTCGAGCATTCCGTCAGGCTATTAAAGAAAGCGGGCGAACTCGGGCTTCTTGGCGCCGATGTGCCAGAGGAGTACGGAGGGCTCGGTCTTGATAAAATCAGCTCGGCACTCATCACTGAAAAATTTTCGCGTGCGGGAAGCTTTTCGCTTTCTTATGGCGCGCATGTCGGCATTGGATCATTGCCGATCGTCTTTTTCGGGTCAGAAGAACAAAAGAAAACATATTTGCCCGGGCTCGCTTCAGGCGAAAAGATCGCGGCTTATGCACTGACTGAGCCGGGCTCCGGATCTGATGCCCTTGGAGCAAAAACAACAGCCGTGCTGAATGAAGCGGGTACGCATTACGTGTTAAACGGGGAAAAACAGTGGATTACCAACTCTGCCTTTGCTGATGTATTTGTTGTTTACGCTAAGGTGGACGGCGAAAAGTTCTCAGCCTTTATTGTAGAAAAAGATTTCCCGGGTGTATCTACGGGTCCGGAAGAAAAGAAAATGGGGATCAAAGGGTCATCGACAAGAACCCTCCTTTTAGATCAAGCTGAAGTGCCAAAGGAAAACCTGCTTGGCGAAATCGGCAAAGGGCATGTTATCGCCTTTAATATTCTAAATATCGGCCGCTACAAGCTGGCGGTTGGTTCAATCGGCGCATCTAAGCGGGTGATCGAGCTGTCCGCGGCATACGCGAACCAGCGCCGCCAATTTAAAACGCCGATTGCGGGCTTTTCGCTGACACAGGAAAAAATCGCGACAATGGCATCAAGGCTGTACGCGATGGAAAGCTCTGTGTACAGAACCGTCGGGCTGTTTGAAGACAATATGAGCCAGTTTACGGCCGAAGATCTCAAGGACGGCCGCCAAATTGCCAAGTCGATTGCCGAATATGCCATCGAATGCTCTCTTAATAAGGTATTCGGCTCCGAGACGCTTGATTATATCGTTGATGAAGGCGTGCAGATTCATGGAGGCTACGGTTTTATGCAGGAGTACGAAGTGGAAAGAGCCTATAGGGATTCAAGGATCAATCGGATTTTTGAAGGGACAAACGAAATCAACCGGTTAATCGTGCCAAGCACCTTCCTGAAAAAAGCGCTTAAAGGCGAACTGCCTCTATTTGAAAAAGCGCAAACGCTGCAGGAAGAACTCATGATGCTTATGCCTGAAGAGCCTGGCAGCGGCGTTTTAGAGCAGGAGAAATATATTGTCAAACAAGCTAAAAAAATCGCGCTGTTCGCCGCCGGTCTCGCCGCGCAAAAATACGGGAAAGCCATCGATCGCGAACAGGAAATTCTCGTCAACGTCGCGGACATCGTCAACAATGTGTACGCGATGGAGTCAGCCGTGCTGAGAACGGAAAAGGCCATTGCCGCGCAAGGCGGAGAAAAAGCGGCGCAAAAGGTGCTGTATACTGAAATTTTCGTTCAGGAGGCCTTTAACGAAATTGAAGCGCACGCGAAGGAATCCCTCATCGCAATGGAAGAAGGAGATTCACTCCGCATGATGCTTTCCGCTCTGCGCAAGCTGACGCGCGTAACACCTAAAAACGTGATTCAGAAAAAACGCGAAGCGGCAGCGGGCGTTTTTGAGGCTGAAAAATATATTGTCTGATTGGCGAAGAGCTCCGCATGCGCGGAGCTCTCAGCGTGTCGACAAACCCTCGCATTCGTTGTCAGTCCTGCGCGTTGGTGCTCACGAATGACGAAAGGAACGGCGGCTAAATGCTTAGGCGTCCTGCCTAAACACCGCCGTCATCACATCCTGTGAAAGTCTGCCAATGCTCGTCCTTCCTAGACTACAAGGGTTTTCAATCACGCTGAATAGATGACAAAATCCTAAAACAAAACCCGTTTTAGGATTTTGTCAACAATTTGAGGGCTCCGCATGCGGAGCCCTTTCAAAGAAGCACTGTTTTAGGTTTTTAAAACAAACTGTGTTAAAATAACCTCGATTATTTTATTGAGGGGGAAGAAGATGTCGTTAACTTTTTACTGGTACCCTAAATGCGGAACGTGCCGCAAAGCAAAGAAATGGCTTGAAGAGCATGGAAAAGAAATCAACGAAATACATATTGCAGAGCAGCCTCCAAGCAAAGAAGAACTAAAAGCGCTTTATGAAAAAAGCGGACTGGATCTCAAAAAATTTTTCAACACGAGCGGCATGAAATACCGCGAGCTCAATCTCAAGGAAAAGCTGTATCACATGTCGGAGGACGAACAGCTTGAACTGCTGGCTTCAGACGGAATGCTGATCAAACGACCGCTTACAACAGACGGCGAAAAAGTGACAGCCGGTTTTAAAGAAGACCAATTTGAAGAAAACTGGGCTTAATGTCAATTTTTTTTGAAAAGTATGGTATCTTCTTATTATAGTGCTGTAAAAAATGGAGGGATTCAATTGAGCATACCTAAAGATTTGCGTTACTCAGGAGAACACGAGTGGGTAAAAGTTGAAGGAGAAAAAGCCAGAATCGGGATTACGCATTTTGCCCAGTCCGAGCTAGGCGATATCGTGTTTGTCGAACTTCCTGAAGTGGGCGCTGAAATCAAAGCGGACGAGCCATTCGGCAGTGTTGAATCCGTTAAAACGGTATCTGAGCTTTATGCGCCGATTAACGGAACTGTTGTGGAAATTAACGAAGATCTTGATGACAGTCCGGAATTCGTAAACGAATCTCCGTACGAAAAAGCATGGATGATCGTCGTTGAGCCGTCTGACGCTTCTGAAATTGAAAAACTGATGACAGCAGAGCAATACGAAGAGATGACACAGGAAGACTAAAGCAGGATAGCTGTAAAGGCAATTGGACACGCTAACGTTATGGGAGGTGTCCAATATGGCTTTCAGCAAACAAAAGCTCGATGTCACCAATGATGTGACAGGCCGCTTTCAACATGGCCGGCTCTCGTTATATCATGAAAATGAGAGGATCGGCCAAATGACAAGCATGAATGAATATGAGCTTAAGTCCGGTTATTCCTTTGAAAATGAGAAATTTTATAAGACAGCCGATGTGGTCTCGGGAAACGACGCAAAATATGTGGATTGTGACTACGAAAACGGCTGGTGTTAATGTTGGCGGTGAATTTCACTGCCTTCTTTTACAATCTGAACGTTTCAAATTTGACGCGGCAGGTGAAGAAGATGAAGATGGATGAGCTGGAAAAGGTTATGATTGTCGAAGGGAAATCAGATAAAGAGAAAATCGAAAGCGTCCTGGATGAACCGGTGCGCATTATCTGCACAAACGGAACAATCAGCCAGCTGAGGCTTGAGGAATTGGCTGACGAGCTTTATGATAAAGACGTCTATATATTAGTGGATGCTGACGAATCAGGCGAGAAATTGAGAAAACAACTGAAAAGAGAATTTAACGAAGCCTGCCATCTGCATATCGACAGAGCCTATAAAGAAGTGGCGGCTGCGCCCAGACACCACGTCGCCTCTGTATTGCTGCGCGCGAATCTGAATGTCCATACTATTTTTCTTGAAAGAAAGTCCCGAGGTGTATAGCATGAAAGAACTCCAGGAACACGAGCTTGAGCACATTGCTGATGATGTGTATCTTCTGTATTTATATACTCCGTTTTGCGGCACTTGCCAGCTTGCAAGCAAAATGCTGACAGTGGTGAAAGAAATGCTGCCTGATGTCGCCTTCTATCAAAACAATGTCAATTACTCTCCGACATTCGCAAAAGCCTATCAAATTGAAAGCGTCCCTTGTTTTCTGCTGTTTAAAGGAGGAAAAGTGGTTGAAAGAGGATATGCGTTTCATTCCGTTTCTTATTTATATGAGCTGATCAAACAAAAATCATCTTCCGCATCCCATTTATGACATATTTCTCAGCGCATTCCAATGAAATTGTCGTTCGTTTTATAAAGGGGTTCGTGCGCCAGAGAGAGAAATGTCTATGTATGACCAACAAATAGGAGGTTGTACATATGGAGAAAGCGGAAGTTTTGGAAGATGAGTATCAGCATCTGTTTTTAAAACCCCTTTTGAGCGCTTCAACATTGCTTATTACCTTCCAAGGAGAAACAGAAGCCTTAACCGTCTCAATAAACGAACAGGGAGAAATGAAAAAAATTTCTCCGCGCCAACCGTCCAACCTGACCTTTTACGGAAACCAATCCGAAATCATTCATTTATTGCACGGAGACATTTCCCTTCAGCATCTGATTCAGAGCGGAAGCCTAAAAGTCAAGGGGTCCTTCAGAGCCCTGTTAAAGCTTGAAGCGATTCTCTGGCTGACGAATGGTTTTTTTCAGAGGATTGTGAATAATTAAAAAATAGCAAATTATTATAATAGTAAAAGTTGACATCATTTATTTTATTGACATGCAATCATCCGCCATGCTATTCTACATTAAGAATTTCCGGACGAAAAAGACTATATATTTCTCTTATCAAGAGAGGTGGAGGGAAGTGCCCTATGAAGCCCGGCAACCATCAACACTGTTGAAATGGTGCCAATTCACACGAAGCGTTCAGCTTTGAAAGATGAGAGAAAGGCATTTTATATAAGCCTTTCTGCTCAAGTGTGCAGAAAGGTTTTTCTTTTGCAGAAAACCCCGGAAGATTTCTTAGAATAGTGTTAAGGCAGGTGATTGCTTTGATCAATCTTCAAGATGTTTCAAAAGTGTATAAGTCGAAACATGGAGATGTCAATGCTGTCCAAAATGTCTCGCTTTCCATTAAAAAAGGTGAGATTTTTGGAATTATAGGATATAGCGGAGCTGGTAAAAGTTCCTTAATCCGTCTGCTGAACGGCCTTGAGAAACCAACCTCAGGAACCGTGGAAGTGGCGGGAACCAAGATTAATGAAGTAAACGGACGCGGGTTAAGAAACGCACGCCATGACATCAGCATGATTTTCCAGCACTTCAATTTGCTTTGGTCGCGGACCGTCAGAGATAACATCATGTTTCCTCTGGAAATTGCCGGGGTGAAAAAGAGCGAGCGTATCAAGCGCGCCAATGAACTGATTAAACTGGTAGGTTTAGAAGGAAAAGAAAAATCTTATCCGTCTCAGCTGAGCGGCGGACAAAAGCAGCGTGTCGGAATCGCCAGAGCGCTCGCAAACAATCCGAAGGTTCTCCTTTGTGATGAAGCGACATCAGCACTAGATCCGCAAACGACAGATTCAATTTTGGATCTATTGTCCGATATTAATGATAGACTCGGTTTGACAATTGTGCTGATCACGCACGAAATGCATGTGATCCGCAAAATCTGCAACAGAGTCGCTGTCATGGAAAACGGAAAGGTTGTGGAAGAAGGCGAAGTTCTCGATGTCTTCAAAAACCCGAAGGAAGACATGACAAAACGGTTTGTTCAGCAGGTGACAGAGCCGGAAGAAACGAAAGAAACGCTTCAGCACCTTCTTGATGAAACAGCATCAGGAAAAATGGTTCAGCTCACATTTGTCGGTGATTCGGCTGAACAGCCTCTGATTA
Source organism: Bacillus vallismortis (assembly GCF_040784915.1). Lineage (GTDB taxonomy): Bacteria > Bacillota > Bacilli > Bacillales > Bacillaceae > Bacillus > Bacillus subtilis_G. The sequence continues at coordinate 3,381,259 of NZ_CP160797.1, read as the reverse complement.
CAGAGATGATCAGAAACTTTAATGTCAGCGTCAATATTCTGCAAGGGAAAATCTCGCAGACGAAGGATGGAGCCTACGGTTCACTGTTTATCCATATTGACGGAGACGAGGAAGAAGTGCAAAACGTGATCGGGTTTATTAATGACAAACAGGTGAAAGCAGAGGTGATCACGAATGTTTGAAAAATACTTCCCGAACGTTGATTTAACAGAATTGTGGAACGCGACATATGAAACCCTTTATATGACGCTGATCTCTTTGCTGTTTGCTTTTGTCATCGGGGTGATTCTCGGCTTGCTGCTCTTTCTGACAAGTAAAGGGAGCCTCTGGCAGAATAAAACGATCAACTCTGTGATTGCGGCCGTTGTCAACATATTCAGGTCGATTCCGTTCCTTATTTTAATTATTTTACTGCTAGGATTTACGAAGTTTTTGGTCGGCACGATCTTAGGGCCAAACGCCGCATTGCCTGCGCTGGTTATCGGCTCGGCACCGTTTTACGCGCGCCTTGCTGAAATCGCGCTCCGTGAGGTGGATAAAGGTGTTATTGAAGCAGCTAAATCAATGGGGGCTAAGACATCTACGATTATTTTCAAAGTGCTGCTTCCGGAATCTATGCCGGCTCTTATTTCTGGTATCACGGTTACGGCGATCGCATTGATCGGCTCAACGGCAATTGCCGGAGCCATCGGTTCAGGCGGTCTTGGAAACCTTGCGTACGTGGAAGGCTATCAGTCGAATAATACTGATGTGACCTTCGTTGCTACTGTGTTTATTTTAATCATCGTGTTTATTATTCAAATCATCGGTGATGTTATAACAAATATTATAGACAAACGATAAGGGAGGATTTACATTGAAAAAACTATTTTTAGGTGCATTACTGCTTGTATTTGCAGGAGTTATGGCTGCCTGCGGTTCGAATAACGCCGAATCTGGTAAGAAAGAAATTGTCGTTGCTGCGACAAAAACACCGCATGCGGAAATTTTAAAAGAAGCTGAACCACTGTTGAAAGAAAAAGGCTACACGCTGAAAGTGAAAGTGCTTAGTGATTACAAGATGTACAACAAAGCTTTAGCTGATAAAGAAGTGGATGCGAACTACTTCCAGCACATTCCTTACCTTGACCAAGAAATGAAAGAAAACACAGATTACAAACTTGTGAATGCCGGTGCTGTTCACTTAGAGCCATTTGGTATTTACTCTAAAAAATACAAATCACTGAAAGACCTTCCAGACGGCGCGACCATTATCCTGACAAACAACGTCGCTGAACAAGGCCGTATGCTTGCAATGCTTGAAAATGCTGGATTAATCACACTTGATTCTAAAGTCGAAACAGTTGACGCAACATTGAAAGACATTAAGAAAAACCCGAAAAATCTTGAATTCAAAAAGGTAGCGCCTGAATTAACGGCAAAAGCATATGATAACAAAGAAGGAGACGCGGTCTTCATCAATGTAAACTATGCGATCCAAAGTAAATTAAATCCTAAAAAAGACGCGATTGAAGTGGAAGCAACGAAAAACAACCCATACGCTAACATCATCGCAGTAAGAAAAGGCGAAGAAGATTCTGACAAGATTAAAGCGTTGATGGAAGTTCTTCACTCTAAAAAGATCAAAGACTTCATCGAGAAAAAATACGACGGAGCTGTGCTTCCTGTATCTGAATAAGACTGAAACCCCGGATAAGAAATCCGGGGTTCAATTATTGACAAAGCCATAAAACGATATTCGTTTTATGGCTTTGTCATCTTTTCAGCGTGATTGAAAACCCTTGAAGTCTAGGAAGAACGAGCATTGGAGCAGAGCGAATGTTGTAATTCGTGAGCACCAACGCGGAGGTCTGACAACGAATGCGAGGGTTTGCTGACACGGTGAAACCCCGGATGAGAAATCCGGGGTTTTTTTCGGGTATTTTCCTAAAAGCTGTTCATAATAAAAAGGAATGTTAAACAGATGGAGGGATTTTCTTTGAATCAAGACAGAGGAAGCATGCAGGACGCGCTAAAACAATATAAATTAGGTCTAGGCACATTCGAACAAAAGATGCCGCTGATGGGGAGAAAGTTCAACGAGTTTACTGAACAATGCTTTGCCGGAAACTCACTGACTGAAAGAGAAAAACAGCTGATCGCCCTTGGAATCGCCATCAATGCCCAGGATGAATATTGTATGATCTATCATACAAAAGGCTGTCTGGATGAGGGAGCGACAGAAGAGAATATTCTCGAAGCTGTCAGTGTGGCAGCGGCGTTTGGAGGCGGAGCGGCTCTTAGCCAGGGTGTGACAGTTGTACAGCAGTGCATAGAGGAATTCGGAAACACCACGCATTAAGAGAAGGAATATTCCGAAAAACGATTCTCATTTGTTCTAAAAGGATGCTTTCGTCTCATCTGCCGCTATTTCAAGCCATATCCTTTTTGCGGCATCCATCAGAGCGCTGATACAATAGAAGCAAATAAATGAAGGGATTGATTCATTATTTGCAACAGCCAGGATAGACTGAACCTCGATTATACGTCAGAAATGGAAAAAGCGATGCAGCTGTCTCACGGAATTGGATACGAGGAATACGGACGCCGGCTGGAAACAAGAATGAAAGTAGAGCGGCAGAGAGAGCTTGATTATGCAAAGAGCAAGCGGATTTCTGCGGGAGCTTATTGAGAAAATCAATCTTCTAAAAAAGGGTGGGAATCCACTCTTTTTCTTTTTCAATCGCTTTAATAAAGTGCTGATCTTTGTTAAACTTGAGAAATGTGCAAGGCACGATAAAAAGTTGTATTTACTTTTCATTTGTTATAAAATTAGAATGAGAATAAAATGAGAATAATGATTATATATTTTTGGAGGTATAGATATGGCTGCTTCAACATTAACGATCAAAGGTCTTCACGTTGAAATCGAAGGGAAAGAGATCTTAAAGGGTGTAAACCTTGAAATAAAAGGCGGAGAGTTCCACGCAGTAATGGGTCCGAACGGAACTGGTAAATCCACTCTCTCAGCTGCTATTATGGGGCATCCTAAGTATGAAGTAACAAAAGGCAGCATCACGCTTGACGGCAAAGATGTACTGGAGATGGAAGTGGACGAGCGCGCGCAGGCAGGTTTATTCCTTGCGATGCAGTACCCTAGTGAAATCAGCGGTGTGACAAATGCCGACTTCCTTCGTTCAGCAATCAACGCGCGCAGAGAAGAAGGCGATGAAATTTCTCTCATGAAATTCATCCGCAAAATGGACGAAAACATGGAGTTCCTTGAAATGGACCCTGAAATGGCTCAGCGCTACCTTAACGAAGGCTTCTCAGGCGGAGAGAAAAAACGCAACGAAATCCTTCAATTAATGATGATTGAACCGAGAATCGCCATCCTTGATGAAATCGACTCAGGTCTTGACATTGATGCTCTGAAAGTTGTATCTAAAGGGATCAACAAAATGCGCAGCGAAAACTTCGGCTGCCTGATGATCACGCACTATCAGCGCCTGTTAAACTACATCACTCCGGATGTTGTTCACGTTATGATGCAAGGCCGCGTTGTAAAATCCGGCGGTGCAGAACTTGCACAGCGTCTCGAAGCAGAAGGTTATGACTGGATTAAACAAGAACTTGGTATTGAAGACGAAACTGTAGGCCAAGAAGCGTAAGCGTTAGGGGGATTAACATGACACTAGATACAAAACTATCCGTAGATCAGGAGTATCTCAAAAGCTTTTCCGAAAAGCATCAAGAACCTGCCTGGCTGAAAGACCTGCGCTTACAGGCTCTTGAACAAGCTGAGGATCTGCCGATGCCGAAGCCTGACAAAACAAAAATCACAAACTGGAACTTCACGAATTTTGCGAAGCATACAGTTGATAACGAACCGCTTTCTTCATTGGAAGATTTGACTGATGAAGTAAAAGCGCTGATCGATGTTGAAAACGAAGATAAAACATTATACGTACAGCGTGACCAGACGCCGGCATACCTTTCTCTTTCTCAAGAATTGAAAGACAAAGGCGTCATCTTCACTGATATTCTGACTGCCGCACGCGAGCACACCGACTTGGTGGAGAAATACTTTATGAAGGACGGCGTGAAGGTTGATGAGCATAAATTAACTGCGCTTCACGCGGCTCTTGTTAACGGAGGAGCATTCCTTTATGTTCCGAAAAATGTCCAGGTGGAGACGCCGGTTCAGGCTGTTTATGTCCACGAAAGCAACGATACGGCTCTCTTCAACCACGTGCTGATTGTGGCTGAAGATCACAGCTCTGTAACGTATGTTGAAAACTACATCAGCACTGTAAACCCGAAAGACGCTGTCTTCAATATGATCAGTGAGGTCATCACAGGTGATAATGCCAGCGTGACATACGGTGCGGTGGATAATCTGTCCAGCGGTGTGACAACTTATGTTAACCGCCGCGGTGCTGCGCGCGGGCGCGACAGCAAAATTGAGTGGGCTCTCGGTCTTATGAACGACGGCGACACGATTTCCGAAAACACAACAAACCTTTACGGTGACGGCACATACGGCGATACAAAAACAGTTGTTGTCGGTAGAGGAGAGCAAACACAAAACTTTACAACACAAATCATCCATTTCGGTAAAGCTTCAGAAGGATATATCTTAAAGCACGGTGTGATGAAGGATTCCGCTTCTTCTATCTTTAACGGAATCGGCAAAATCGAACATGGCGCTTCTAAAGCGAATGCAGAGCAAGAATCACGTGTGCTGATGCTCAGTGAAAAAGCACGCGGAGACGCAAACCCTATTCTTTTAATTGACGAAGACGATGTAACTGCAGGACATGCGGCATCTGTCGGCCGTGTTGACCCTATTCAGCTTTACTACCTGATGAGCCGCGGAATTGCGAAAGAAGAAGCAGAACGCTTAGTCATCTACGGATTCCTTGCGCCGGTAGTAAACGAACTTCCGATTGAGGGCGTTAAGAAACAATTGGTTTCTGTTATCGAAAGGAAAGTAAAGTAATGAATATCACGGATATTCGTGAACAGTTCCCGATCCTTCATCAGCAAGTGAACGGACATGATCTCGTTTATCTCGACAGCGCGGCGACTTCCCAAAAGCCGCGTGCTGTCATTGAAACACTGGATAAGTATTATAATCAATACAATTCCAATGTTCACCGGGGCGTCCATACACTTGGAACCAGAGCGACAGACGGTTATGAAGGAGCGCGTGAAAAAGTCCGCAAGTTTATTAACGCGAAGTCAATGGCTGAGATTATTTTCACAAAAGGCACGACCACAGCACTGAATATGGTGGCGTTAAGCTATGCGCGCGCCAACCTGAAACCGGGTGATGAAGTGGTCATCACCTACATGGAGCATCATGCGAATATCATTCCGTGGCAGCAGGCTGTCAAAGCGACTGGCGCCACATTAAAATATATTCCGCTGCAGGAAGACGGAACGATTTCTTTGGATGACGTAAGAACGACTGTCACAAGCAATACAAAGATTGTTGCAGTGTCCCATGTATCTAACGTTCTCGGTACGATCAACCCGATTAAAGACATGGCGAAAATCGCTCATGACAATGGGGCTGTTATTGTGGTGGACGGTGCGCAAAGCACGCCTCACATGAAAATTGACGTGCATGATCTCGATTGCGACTTCTTTGCGCTTTCTTCCCATAAAATGTGCGGACCTACCGGTATTGGTGTGCTGTACGGAAAGAAAGCCCTGCTGGAAAACATGGAGCCTGCCGAATTCGGCGGTGAAATGATCGACTTTGTCGGGCTTTATGAATCAACTTGGAAAGAGCTTCCGTGGAAATTCGAAGCGGGTACGCCGATTATTGCAGGAGCAATCGGCCTTGGCGCCGCAATTGATTTTCTCGAGGAAATCGGTCTCGATGAGATTTCCCGCCACGAGCACAAGCTTGCAGCTTATGCGCTTGAACGCTTCCGCCAGCTTGACGGCGTAACGGTTTACGGGCCGGAAGAGCGTGCAGGGCTTGTCACATTTAATCTTGATGATGTTCATCCTCATGATGTGGCAACCGTACTTGATGCGGAAGGGATCGCTGTCAGAGCGGGCCATCACTGCGCGCAGCCGCTGATGAAATGGCTGGATGTAACTGCTACTGCAAGAGCAAGCTTTTATCTGTATAATACAGAGGAAGAGATTGATAAGCTTGTGGAAGCTCTTCAAAAGACAAAGGAGTATTTTACAAATGTCTTTTAATGCAAACTTAGATACATTGTACAGACAGGTGATTATGGATCATTACAAAAACCCGCGCAACAAAGGGGTTTTGAATGACAGCATCGTCGTGGATATGAACAATCCGACATGCGGCGACCGAATCAGGCTGACAATGAAGCTTGACGGAGACATCGTGGAAGATGCGAAATTTGAAGGGGAAGGCTGTTCCATTTCAATGGCATCCGCTTCGATGATGACTCAGGCGATTAAAGGGAAAGATATCGAAACAGCCCTTTCCATGTCTAAGATTTTCTCGGATATGATGCAAGGGAATGAATATGATGATTCTATAGATCTCGGGGATATTGAAGCTCTTCAAGGCGTTTCAAAATTCCCGGCCCGTATCAAATGTGCAACCCTGTCATGGAAAGCACTTGAAAAAGGAGTCGCAAAAGAAGAAGGCGGCAATTAAAAGGATTGGAGTGAAAATGGATGGCTAAAAAAATGCCTGATATTGGTGAATACAAGTATGGTTTTCACGACAAGGACGTTTCCATTTTCCGTTCAGAGCGCGGATTGACAAAAGAAATCGTAGAAGAAATTTCTCGCATGAAAGAAGAGCCTCAATGGATGCTTGATTTCCGCTTGAAATCACTTGAGCATTTCTACAACATGCCGATGCCTCAATGGGGCGGAGACTTAAACTCACTGAACTTTGACGAAATTACGTACTACGTAAAACCGTCTGAGCGTTCAGAGCGTTCTTGGGATGAAGTGCCTGACGAAATTAAGCAAACATTTGACAAACTTGGTATTCCTGAAGCTGAACAAAAATACCTTGCGGGTGTTTCTGCTCAGTACGAATCTGAGGTTGTATACCACAATATGAAAGAAGATCTTGAAGCGCAGGGCATCGTCTTTAAAGACACTGACAGCGCGCTGAAAGAAAACGAAGATATCTTCCGTGAGCACTGGGCAAAAGTGATCCCGCCGACTGATAACAAGTTTGCGGCGCTTAACTCAGCTGTTTGGTCCGGCGGATCTTTCATCTACGTGCCTAAAGGCGTGAAGGTTGAAACACCGCTTCAAGCTTACTTCCGTATCAACTCTGAAAACATGGGACAGTTCGAACGTACGCTGATCATCGTCGACGAAGAAGCAAGCGTTCATTATGTTGAAGGCTGTACTGCGCCTGTCTACACAACAAACTCACTTCACAGTGCGGTTGTTGAGATCATCGTGAAAAAAGGCGGCTACTGCCGTTATACAACGATCCAAAACTGGGCGAACAACGTTTACAACCTTGTAACGAAGCGTACGGTCTGTGAAGAAAACGCAACAATGGAATGGATCGACGGCAACATCGGTTCTAAACTGACAATGAAATATCCGGCTTGTATCCTAAAAGGCGAAGGCGCGCGCGGTATGACGCTTTCTATCGCTCTTGCGGGTAAAGGCCAGCATCAGGATGCGGGTGCGAAAATGGTTCACCTTGCACCAAACACATCATCCACAATCGTATCAAAATCGATTTCAAAACAAGGCGGAAAAGTAACATACCGCGGAATCGTCCACTTCGGACGCAAAGCGGAAGGCGCCCGTTCTAACATCGAGTGCGATACGCTCATTATGGATAACAAATCAACTTCTGACACCATTCCTTACAATGAAATCTTAAATGATAACATTTCATTGGAGCACGAAGCGAAAGTGTCTAAAGTATCTGAAGAGCAGCTCTTCTACTTGATGAGCCGCGGCATTTCCGAAGAAGAAGCGACAGAAATGATCGTCATGGGCTTCATCGAGCCATTCACAAAAGAGCTTCCAATGGAATACGCAGTTGAAATGAACCGTTTGATTAAGTTCGAAATGGAAGGTTCAATCGGTTAATTGTTTCATGAAAAAGGGCGTGACTGGTTTTCAGTTGCGTCCTTTTTGTATGCAGAAGAAAACCGCAGGCCGAGGGGCCGCGCGGTTTCTACTCTTCATTCTCCTGATTGATGACTTGCTTTACAGATGTACCGTTGTGAGATCCATTGTTCATCTCTCGTAATTGATTATAAGCCGTGTCAAATTCCTCTTTTGACATCTGCTTAGCCGCTAATGCAGAGCATAAAAGGGCAAAGGCGATCGGCATTGTATCAATGTGAATATCGATATGAACCTCTGAGTTGCCGCTATTTTTGATCGCGGATTCAGTAGCGGGCATGTCTTGAGCATGTCTGTTGATTGGAATAATATTTTCGTTCATTACTCATCCCCGTCTTGTGCCTGCGCCTGATCCTGATCAGTATTCACGTTGACCACGACTTTTGCATTACCGCTGTTTTGGACGTTTGCAACAGCTGCATCGCGTCTGTTTTCCTCATTTTCATGACGATTTTCGCTCATGGTATCATCCTTTCTCTATTGATAGTGACAGGATATTCGATAGGAGAGTAAAGAGATTGGACGGACTTCGCGGTTTTTCCCCATTAGGGCAAAAGGTCGAAGGAAAGCACTCGATTTGGTAAAATGAATAGAGATTATAATAGAAAAGGTGTTTGCATATGAAATCGTACATCATCGTCGGCGCAGGGATTCTCGGCGCGTCGGCTGCTTATCATCTTGTCAAATTGGGTGCCCGGGTCACGGTGATTGACCGGAAGGAACCTGGACAAGCGACTGATGCGGCGGCCGGGATCGTCTGTCCTTGGCTCTCACAGCGCCGCAATCAGGATTGGTATCGGCTTGCTAAGGGAGGAGCACGTTACTATAAAGATTTAATCCATCAATTGGAGGAAGACGGAGAAACGGACACAGGATATAAGCGTGTCGGTGCCATCAGTATTCATACTGATGCGTCAAAGCTTGATAAGATGGAGGAGCGGGCGTATAAGAGACGGGAGGATGCGCCGGAGATCGGCGGCATTACCCGCTTGTCCGCAAGTGAAACGAAAAAGCTGTTTCCGCTTTTAGCTGATGGCTATGAATCGGTTCATATCAGCGGTGCCGCCCGTGTGAACGGGAGAGCGCTGTGCCGGTCACTTTTAAGCGCTGCAGAGAAACGCGGCGCAAAGATCATCAAAGGAAATGCGTCCCTGCTTTTTGAAAACGGAACGGTCACCGGCGTGCAAACAGACACACAGCAGTTTGCGGCTGACGCTGTGATTGTGGCGGCGGGGGCATGGGCCAATGAATTGATGAAGCCTCTGGGCATTTATTTTCAAGTGTCCTTTCAGAAAGCGCAGATTATGCACTTTGAAATCCCGGGTGCCGATACCGGATCGTGGCCGGTGGTGATGCCGCCGAATGATCAGTATATTCTTTCGTTTGAGGACGGCAGAATTGTAGCAGGCGCCACCCATGAAAATGAGGCCGATCTAGATGATCTGCGTGTAACAGCCGGAGGACAGCATGAAGTCTTAAGCAAAGCGCTTGCAGTAGCGCCGGGCCTTGCTGACAGTACTACTACGGAAACAAGAGTGGGCTTCAGGCCGTTTACACCGGGATTTCTCCCGGTTGTCGGCGCTGTGCCGGATGTTCAAGGGCTTTACGCCGCTAATGGTTTAGGCGCTTCGGGATTAACGATGGGGCCTTTCTTGGGTTCAGAGCTCGCAAAGCTAGTTCTCGGAAAGCAGACAGAAATAGACCTTAGCCCTTATAATCCAGCCGGAGCGTTGCATAATAAGTAAAAGCATAACAAACAAATCGTATAAAGCTGTTCTAGCTTTTCTTTTCTGTCTGTGTTAGCATTTATCTTTAATGAAAAAGAGGACGTGAACTGATTTTGATAAAAATTGATATACCCGCACCGAATGTCACCATCACCGAACGACAGCAGTCAGCTAATGATAACGAGCCGAAAATAAAGGCGATTTACGGATTCATCGACTTTCACCAGATACCAAGAGATAAAGGCGGCATCTTCATGTTTTATAACATTCACGATGAGCTGCTTTTTGTCGGCAAGGCTAGAAAGTTAAGACAAAGAATCAAGAAACATTTTGAAGACACTGTATCACCAATTAAAAAGCACAGAGACGAAGTATATAAAATTGAAGTATGTGTCGTCGAAGAACCTATGGATAGAGAAATTTACGAAACGTATATCATCAATACACAGCACTCGAAGTACAATATAGACAAGGTATTTTTTAAATAAGACGTCAGTCTGCGGATTGCACAACGAAGCCAGAGCTTATGTTAAGTTCTGGCTTTTGATTTGGACATTTTTCCATATTATATCTAATTAAATTATTGAGAAATTTCAGAAAATAATATTGACAATCCTAACTCCGGACTTTAATATAACAATATATAATGTTATATAACGTTATATAATAAAAATAGGGAGTGAAGGATTTGAGTCAGGCCACAGCAAAAGTAAATCGTGAGGTTCAAGCTTTCTTGCAGGATTTGAAAGGGAAAACCATTGACCATGTATTTTTTGTCGCATGCGGAGGCTCTTCGGCCATTATGTATCCGAGTAAATATGTGTTTGACAGAGAGTCAAAATCAATCAACTCCGACCTTTACAGCTCGAACGAATTTATTCAACGCAACCCCGTTCAGCTTGGTGAAAAGTCTCTTGTCATTTTGTGTTCACACTCGGGAAATACCCCGGAAACAGTCAAAGCTGCTGCGTTTGCGAGGAGCAAAGGCGCACTTACGATTGCGATGACGTATAAGCCGGAGTCTCCTTTAGCGCAGAAAGCGCAATATGTTGCCCAGTACGAATGGGGTGATGAGGCACTGGCGATTAATACGAACTATGGCGTTCTGTACCAAATCGTTTTCGGCACCCTGCAAGTATTAGAAAACAATACGATCTTTGAACAAGCAATTGAAGGCTTAGATCAATTACAGGCTGTGTATGATGAAGCCCTGAAGCAGGAAGCTGACAACGCGCAGCAATTCGCAAAAGCTCATGAAAAAGAAAGCATTATTTATACAATGGCAAGCGGTGCAAACTACGGTGTCGCTTACTCCTACAGCATCTGCATTCTCATGGAAATGCAATGGATTCATTCCCACGCCATTCATGCCGGAGAATATTTTCACGGACCGTTTGAAATTATTGATGAATCCGTGCCGTTTATCATCCTGCTCGGTTTAGATGAAACTAGACCTCTTGAAGAGCGGGCGCTTACCTTCTCGAAAAAGTATGGCAAAAAGCTCACTGTGCTTGATGCTGCATCTTACGATTTCACTGCAATTGACGATTCAGTTAAAGGCTATCTTGCGCCGCTCGTTCTCAACCGTGTGCTGAGAAGCTATGCGGACGCGCTGGCAGAGGCGAGACATCATCCTTTATCTCATAGAAGATACATGTGGAAAGTTGAGTATTGATCTGAACATGCGGAACCATTATGCATTAGACTATAATGTTATATAACATTATAGTCTAATGTCCAGAGGAGGCCAACCCTTTGAAGAAAATGTTGTTGTTTTTGATCATTGCAGCTGTCAGTATGCTCACTATTGCGGGCTGTTCGAGCCAGGGCAGTTCAGCGGACGGAAAGGTGACATTGAAATTTTTCCACAGATGGCCGAAGGAACCGGAAAAAAGTTATTTTGAAGAGGTTGTTAAGGCATTTGAAAAAGAACATCCGGATATCGACATACAAATTGAAGCTGTTTTGAATGACTCTTATAAAGATAAAATTAAGGTTATGCTGGGAACCACCAGCCCTCCTGACATTTACTTCTCTTGGAGTGACGAATTTGCTTTTAAATTCATCAGAGGCAATAAGGCACTTGATCTTTCGTCCTACTACAAAAACGATACAGATTGGTCATCACAGCTCGTTCATTCGCAAGTTACACCATTTACTTATGAAAACAAGCAATATGGCGTGCCTTGGCAAATGGACGCTAAATCATTCTTCTATAATAAAGACATTTTTCAAAAGCTGAACCTTGATCCCCCGAAGACATGGGACGAATTCATCGATGTATCAAAGAAGCTGCAAGAAGGTGGCTACACACCGATCAGCTTCGGAACAAAGGCGACTTGGACAATCTCGCACTATATCGGTACGCTCAATCAGCGGATGGTTGATGAAAAAACGCGAGAAAAGGACTATAACGCCAAAACGGGTGAATTTACTGATGAAGGCTATGTAAAAGCACTTGAAAAGCTTCAGGAGCTGATGCCTTACTTCAATAAACATGTAAACTCCGTTGACCACGAATATGTGAGACAGCAATTTAAGAGTGGAAAGTCGGCGATGATATATGCGGAAACAGCGGAAATCAAGCTGGTTGAACCAGTGAATCTGGGGATGTTCCCATTCCCTGATATCAGCGGGCAAAAAGGATCATCAGAAGCGTTAACGGGAGCGCCGGAAGGGTTCATGATTGCCTCGAAAACAAAACATCCGAAGGAAGCAGTGGCATTTTTGCAGTTTCTGACGTCGAAAAAAATGGGTGAAAAGCTCGTCAAAGACGCCGGCAAATACAGTGCGGTGCAAGGAACGGCTACTGAAGAAAATTCTACAGCCATTCAGCGTGAAGCGGTTCGGCAAATTGTTGATGCCAAATCAATGGTGCCATGGTTTGATATGGATGTCGATGTTGAAATCGCAGATGCGTACTTAACGAGCGTCCAGCAAATGCTCGGCGGCGACATGACACCGGAGCAGGTGATGAAAGCCGTTCAAAAAGCAGCGAAGCAAGTGAGGGCGTCAGCTGAATAAATCAAAGAAAAGGTGAAACTTCGCACCTTTTCTTTTTATAAAGGAGATGAGATATCCTTGGTCAATCAGAATAAAATAATCCCCTATTTGTTTTTGGTGCCTGCTCTCGTTTTTTTACTTTTCGTTTATATCCCGATTTTTGAGAATGTCTTCCTCAGCCTGTTTCAATGGAGCTCTTTTTCTCCGGAAAAAACGTTTATCGGATTGAAAAACTATGTTGAATTATTTCATGATCCTGTCTTCTATCAGGCACTTACCAACAATGTGCTTTACGCAGTGATTTCTATTGTATGCCAGGTATTTGGCGGTTTGATTTTGGCGGCGGTGCTTGAGGATAAGCTGGTCAGAAAATGGTCGCCGTTTTTTCGCACCGTTTTCTTTTTGCCGGTTGTCATCTCAATGACGGTGATCGCGCTTTTGTTTGATTTTATTTACAACCCTGAGACGGGGCTTTTGAATCAGCTGCTTCAGGCGGTCGGTCTTGATCAGCTGACGAGGGCTTGGCTCGGTGATAACAATACGGCTATGCTGTCTGTCATTTTTGTGTCTCAATGGCAATCTGTCGGTTATATTGCGATGCTGTACATTGTGTCGATTCAAAAAATACCGGATGAACTGTATGAAGCGGCGCGTCTTGACGGCGCGGGAAAAATTCAGCAGTTTTTTCACATTACCATTCCCCAGACGAAAGAGATGTCTTTTGTTGCGGTGGTCATGACGCTGACCGGGGCCTTTACGGTATTTAATGAACCGTACATATTGACAGGCGGCGGGCCGGGAAACGCTTCTGAAGTCTTAAGCACGTTTTTATATAAAAGCGCCTTTACAAAGGATATGATGGGCTATGCATCAGCGATTGCCACCGTGGTGTTAATCATTACACTCACATTGTCGCTCATGCAAATGAAGCTCTTTAAAACCGGGAAGGAGGAGTAAGAGATGCTGTCTCAGAAGAAGACAGATTCGTTCAGATTGGAGCCTGTGCCTGACCGGCATATTGAGACGAAAAGAAAACCTAGACGGAAATGGTACATCGGAGAAACGTCTGTATGGATTTTCCTGTTTCTTTATCTGATTGCGATTGCCTATCCGCTTTTATGGATGGTGATGAGTGCTTTTAAAAACTCGGACGATATTTTTGAGCACAGCTGGTCGCTGCCGTCTTCGTGGCATCCGGAAAATTTTGTGTCCGCCTGGAATCAGGGGATTTCTTCTTATTTTATGAACAGTGTCATCGTCACGGCGCTTACGTGTGTAATCACTGTCTTGATCAGTGCATGGGCGGCGTACGGTCTTTCCCGGTTTGAGTTTAAAGGAAAAGGATTCTTTTTGGTGCTTTGTCTTGGCGGTTTGATGCTGACGCCGCAGGTCAGTCTTGTGCCGCTTTATTCTATTATTCAGTCGCTGGGGCTTTACAACACGTATTGGGCTTTGATCTTGCCGTATGCGGCTTATCGGATCCCGTTCACCATCATTTTGATCCGCTCTTATTTTCTTTCTATTTCTAAAGAATTGGAGGAGGCGGCTTATTTAGATGGGTGTACGAGTTTCGGTGTATTTTTCAGAATTTTCTTACCGATGAGTGTGCCGATTTTGGTGACATCCGGCATTTTGACGGCTTACCATACGTGGAATGAGTTTATGTTTGCGATTATTTTCATAGATGATGAGAATTTGCGGACCATTCCAGCGGGGCTGATGCAGTTCAGAGACGCGCTGCAGACGGATTGGGGCGTCCTGTTGGCGGGATTAACGATTTCAGCCGCGCCGATTGTGATTCTATTTTTATTGATGCAAAAATATTTTGTCCGCGGGATTGCAAGCGGAAGTGTAAAAGGATAAAGGAGGAAGCACAATGAAATTGATTGCGGTTGGAGATAATGTTGTCGATTACTATCAGGACCAAGAAACGTTCTACCCGGGAGGAAATGCCTTGAACGTCGCTGTGCTTGCCAAACGGCTCGGGCATGAGGCTTCCTATATCGGAATCGTCGGCAATGATGAAGCCGCGGCGCATCTGTTGAATGTACTGAAATTGGAGCAGGTCAACGCGGATTATATCCGCCAGGCGCACGGAGAAAACGGCATGGCGATTGTCACCCTTGATGAACAGGGGGAACGGATCTTTGTCAGATCAAATAAAGGCGGCATTCAGTCCCGGCTCCGTCTTGTGTTTCAGGAGAAAGATCTAGCCTTTGTCAGCGGGCATGATCTGCTGCATACAAGTGTGTACAGCAAGCTTGAGAACGACCTTCCGCAGCTGTGCGGCCTGATCCCGGTCTCCTTTGATTTTTCAACCAATCGGGAGGATGATTATTTGAGGAAGGTTTGTCCTTATGTGACGCATGCGTTTTTTTCAGGAAGTGATTTGAGTGAGTCGGAGTGCGGTGAGCTTGCCAAAGCAGCTCATGGGTACGGAGCTAAAATCGTTTGTATGACCCGCGGGGGCCAAGGAGCGATCTTGTCTGCGGGAGACCGAATCTATCATCAGCCGATTGTTGAAACTGATATAATAGATACACTTGGAGCGGGAGATT
Organism: Bacillus vallismortis; assembly: GCF_040784915.1. Lineage (GTDB taxonomy): Bacteria > Bacillota > Bacilli > Bacillales > Bacillaceae > Bacillus > Bacillus subtilis_G. Next base: position 3,365,880 of record NZ_CP160797.1, on the reverse strand, counting down.
CTTTTATAGCGGGCTTTTTGACTGCTTTTTGCGAGAAGCGGGACATCACGCACGCTTTGCGCCAAGCGGCGGAAACGGCTGCGAGAACATGCGGCGTGTACGGGGCATTCGGCTACGGCCATCCTTTTCGCTTGGAGGATGGGGGAAGCAGTGAAAAAACGAGAATACTATAAGCAGTGTCTCGTTTTTTATGCCGATTATGTGTAGGGGCTGTTGATGGTAAAAGTGACACGGTTTGTGTGCATCAAAAACAGTGAGCAGTAGATTGGTTGGTCGTTTGATGTAAAAGCTGTTTTATCGATTTCAAACAGCGCATCCCCGATATCGCAATCCAGGTATTTGCTTTCCTCCTGCTGGGCATATACAACGTTTAATAGTTTCGTATTGTGAGCAGGAACGACTTGATACTGCTGCTTTAAAATATCATGCATGGACACGCCGTCAGCTATAAAGGTATCAATGCCGGGAAACAAATCGAGCGGATAATGCGTCACTTCAAAGGTGAGCGGCTGGTCATCGTTATATAAAATCCGTTTTAATTCAACGACAGGGCTCTCGGGATTGATTTGCAGCTTTTCGGCAATGGGTTTTGCCGCCGGAATGATTTCATGGGACAGCACCTGATGCTTCGGTTTTTTGCCGGTTGATTCCATAAATTCCGAGTAGCCGTTTACTGCGATTAGCTCCCGTTTTAATTTAGGGCTTTTAACGAACGTTCCCTTTCCTTGCTGCCTGATAAGATAGCCTTCTTCGACTAAATCGAGAATGGCTTTCCTGACGGTAATGCGGCTGACATGATATTTGCTGCAAAGCTCGCTTTCGGTAGGCAGCTTGGCGGTTGGGGAATATACGCCCTTTTTGATGTCATCGGTGATGATTTGTTTTAGCTGAATGTATAAAGGTGTAGAACTTCCGTTGTTTAACAAAAGGTAGCCTCCTTTGAACCTATTATTCATATTATAATGTATTATGACGTTATAATACAAATTTACATTTTTTATTTTAGAAATATAGCAAAAATGGGAATCGATTACTCTAAAAATAACAGAAAGACTGGGTTGTTTCCAGTGACGAAATAACAGATCAAAAGATAGGGGGAATGTCTGATGGCTTCATTAACATTTGAGCATGTCAAAAAAGTATATCACTCTCAATTAACGGTGAAGGACTTTGATTTAGATGTAAAGGATAAGGAGCTTTTGGTGCTGGTGGGGCCGTCAGGATGCGGAAAATCGACCACGCTGCGGATGGTGGCGGGACTGGAGAGCATCTCTGAAGGCCACCTCCTCATTGATGGGGAACGGGTCAATGATCTTCCGCCGAAAGAACGTGATATTGCGATGGTATTCCAAAACTACGCGCTTTATCCGCATATGACGGTTTTTGATAATATGGCGTTTGGATTAAAGCTCAGAAAGATGCCGAAACAGGAAATTACAGAGCGGGTTCATGCGGCAGCCAGAATTTTAGAGATTGAACATTTGCTGAAGAGAAAACCGAAGGCACTCTCCGGCGGGCAGCGGCAAAGGGTGGCGCTTGGCAGATCGATTGTGAGGGAGCCGAAGGTCTTTTTAATGGATGAGCCGCTTTCGAATCTGGACGCAAAGCTGAGAGTGACAATGCGGACAGAAATCAGCAAGCTGCACCAGCGTTTAGAGGCAACCGTCATTTATGTCACGCATGACCAGACCGAAGCGATGACGATGGGCGATCGGATTGTGGTGATGAATGAAGGGGAAATCCAGCAAGTGGCGAAACCTCATGACATTTATCATTACCCGGCGAATCTGTTTGTCGCAGGCTTCATCGGCTCCCCGGGAATGAACTTTCTGAAAGGCGTGATAGAAGAGCGGCATGGCGAGCTGTTTTTCATAAACCCTTCGATCCGGCTTCATATTCCTGAAGAAAAAGCGAAGCGGCTTAAGGAAAAGGGATATGCCGGAGAACAGATGATTGCCGGCGTAAGGCCAGAACATATGACACAATCGACGGGACATGATCAGTTGTTTGATGCAGTGTTTAAAGCGAAGGCGGAAGTGAATGAAAACTTGGGAGCGGAGCTGATTGTGCATGTCACGGCTGGGGACGAGCGGCTCACGGTCCGCATGGACGGAAACACGCGAATCGCCGCAGGCGATTCGATCCAGCTGGCGGTGAAAATGGATCAAGTCGTCTTTTTCGATGCGGAAACGGAAAAAGCTGTGTATTAAGAAAGGTGCTCCTGTTGCGGAGCACCTTTTTCTTACGGCCAAATGTCGTCGGCCCATTCAGGATGGTCGATAAAAGGATTGCGGTTGTGCTGATATTTCTCATAAATGATTTCATTTCTTTTCCGCTCGCGGTCGTCAACCGGATCCTGCCTATTCCATTCGAGGAGGACAGATTGTTTTCCGTGATAAGGGGCGGAGCCGTTGCCTGTTTTATCATTCAGTTCAAGATCAGGGTACCCGTCATTACCTTCGTAACGGACTGCCATGTAAAACAGCATGCGGGCGACATCGCCTTTCACATCATCGCGGGGCTCCCATGAGTCTCCGTCATAATAATTTCCGGGTGCTTTGGCATGTTCTGTGCCGCCGTTGTCAAAATCCATATTTCCTCTGGCGCTGTTGACTTGGACATCAGCCGGGCGCAAATGGTGAATGTCGGTGCCAGGCCCCTTGCTTGTGCCAAAATTACCATGGGATTTCGCCCAAACGTGCTCGCGGTTCCAATCGCCGACATTGCCGCCATTCAGGTTTTTCGACCGCGATTCATTCGTATAGAGCAGGATGACGTTATTTCGGTTTTTTGGGTCTTCATCGGTTTCTTTCAGCGCGTTCCATACTTCGCTGTATGACAGCGTCGTGTGTCCGCTGATGATGCGGTGCAGGGCGCTTTTTAGCGATTCACCTGACTTTCCTTCAGCCCCTTCATAATAGGTATCTGTGTCAGCGTAGGGTGCAGCGGGAGCGGCTAATGAGAGAAGCCCCCCGGTTTCTGAATAGGAAGAAGCCAATCGTTCATTCAGGCTCAGTGCGGTTTGCGTGCTTGCTGAGGCGGCGGGCGCAAACCATCCGGAAATCAGTAATACAAAGACGAGCGGCAGAAACCTTGCTATTTTGGTCATCACTTGCCCTCCTTTTATCAGATCATGTCTATTATCTAAAATTGAAATAAAGGATAGAAGTGTTATTTTGTATATTTTTCATTAAAATTGTAAATTAGTCCCTTTGGAGGAGGCGGATATCCACTGTTCCAATATCTTTAGGCCTCGTTTTTGCATATTGGCTCTCTACCTTATTGTGTTTTCTTTTGACTTTACATGAAAACAGCCCTGAGAGGTAGAGTATTTTCTGGCGGTTATGCTGCTGGATAGATATTGTGACTAAAAAATAAACGTTTTTTTGGTTAATCTGCCAATGAACTATCCGTGTTCCTCCTTCTATAATGAAGTCACCATAACGGCCAGAGGGGGGAGTACATGGAAAAGCAGAAGCTTTCAGTCAAAAACAGCATTACTGATTATATTGAATGGCTCGCCCAATACGGCACATCCGCGGACGGCGGCGTGACGAGGCTTTTGTATACAAACGAATGGATGGATGCGCAGCTTGCCGTGAAGGCGGAAATGTCGGCATTCGGGCTTGAAACAAGATTCGACGATGTCGGCAATGTGTTTGGAAGGCTTTCGGGCACCCAGTCTCCGGATGAGGTCATTTTAACCGGTTCACATATCGATACCGTCCTCAATGGAGGAAAGTATGACGGCGCCTATGGCGTTCTTGCGGCAATGCTCGCGATCAAGCAGCTCAAAGAAACGTACGGAGCACCGAAAAAAACACTTGAAGCGGTCTCCTTATGTGAGGAGGAGGGCAGCCGTTTTCCAATGACCTATTGGGGATCGGGGAATCTGACTGGTGTTTTTTCTGTACATGATGCAGAAGAACCGAGAGACGAATCAGGTGTTTCTCTGCAAACAGCGATGTATGAGTGCGGTTTTGGTAAAGGTGAGTATCAGGCAGCCTGCAGGACAGATATCAGCGCCTTTGTCGAGCTTCACATTGAACAGGGTCAGACATTGGAAATGTCAGGCCGGGATCTCGGCGTTGTGACAAGTATTGCGGGGCAGAGGCGATATCTCGTCACGCTGGAGGGGGAATGCAATCACGCGGGAACAACCTCTATGAAATGGCGCAAGGATCCCCTTGCAGCTAGCAGCCGTATCATTCATGAGCTGCTGCTGCGGTCGGATGAGCAGCCGGATGAGCTCCGTCTGACATGCGGGAAAATTACGGCGGAGCCCAATGTGGCCAATGTCATACCGGGCCGCGTGCAGTTTTCAATCGATATTCGCCATCAGCATCAGCACGTGCTGGAGCAATTTCATAATGACATGGCTGCTTTGATCAACGGCATTTGCCATCAAAAAGGGATTCGTGCCATAAATGATGAATATATGCGGATAGAGCCTGTGCCAATGGACGAAAGGCTGAAGGCTGCGGCTCTTGAATCAGCGGCAGAAAACGGTCTCAGCTGTGAAGAAATGGTGAGCGGAGCAGGGCATGACGCGCAAATGATCGGAAGACGCTATCCGGCTTGTATGCTGTTCGTGCCAAGCCGCGGCGGCATCAGCCACTCACCGAAGGAATATACCTCAGCCAGACAGCTTGAGAACGGCGTCCGCGCATTGGCTGATTTATTATACAGACTGGCTTACTGATAAAGGGAGGAATGGCTGTGTCAGGCAGAAAAGAATTATGCACCCCGTTAAGAACGATTATGACGCCGGGACCTGTGGAGGTAGATCCGCGTGTCTTAAGAGTGATGAGCACCCCGGTTGTCGGCCAATTCGATCCAGCGTTTACAGGTATCATGAATGAAACGATGGAAATGCTCCGGGAGCTGTTTCAAACGAAAAACCGCTGGGCATACCCGATTGACGGCACTTCACGGGCGGGAATCGAAGCGGTGCTGGCGAGTGTGATTGAGTCGGAAGATGAAGTGCTCATCCCCATTTACGGGCGCTTCGGTTATTTGCTGACTGAAATTGCCGAGCGGTATGGAGCAAATGTTCATACGCTTGAGTGTGAGTGGGGAACGGTTTTTGACCCGCAGGACATCATACGGGAAATGAAAAAAGTGAAACCGAAAATCGTGGCGATGGTGCATGGGGAAACATCGACAGGGCGGGTTCACCCGCTGGAAGCAATCGGCGAAGCCTGCCGGGCCCAGGATGCATTGCTCATCGTCGATGCAGTTGCGACGATTGGCGGCTGCGAGGTCAAAGTCGATGATTGGAAGATTGACGCGGCCATCGGCGGCACGCAAAAGTGCTTGTCTGTTCCATCGGGAATGGCACCAATTACATATAATGAGCGGGTGGCGGATGTGATTGCGGCTCGAAAAAAGGTGGAGCGTGGGATTGCGACGCAAGCTGACAGGGGAACGCTTTCGGGGAACCGGCCGATCACAAGCAATTATTTTGATTTGAGCCAGCTTGAGGATTATTGGAGTGAAAGACGGCTCAATCATCATACTGAAGCAACGACAATGCTGTACGCCTTGCGTGAGGGTGTCAGGCTGACGCTTGAAGAAGGTCTTGAAGCCCGCTTTGAGCGGCATCGCCACCATGAGGCTGCATTAGCAGCAGGGATTAAGGCAATGGGGCTGAAGCTTTTTGGAGATGACAGCTGCAAAATGCCTGTTGTCACCTGTATAGAAATCCCCGGCGGCATTGACGGCGAGTCTGTCCGGCATATGCTTTTGGCGCAATTCGGCATCGAAATCGCCAGCTCATTCGGTCCGCTGGCGGGAAAAATCTGGAGAATCGGCACGATGGGCTACAGCTGCAGAAAAGAAAACGTGCTGTTCGTGCTTGCCGGGTTAGAGGCTGTGCTGCTGAGGCATGGCGCAGGGATCGAAGCAGGAAAAGCGCTCCAAGCGGCGCTTGATGTGTATGAAAACGCTGGCTGTCAGACAGCGGTATAAAGAAAAGCTTGCGGAATGCCGCAAGCTTTTTTAGCGATAAGATTTCGCTTTTTCTCCAATCTGTTTTCTTCGTTTGACTCTTTTTACAAATCGTCTTTCCCTGTGTTGCATTTTCTGACGAAGCATGAGTCATTTTTTCTTCCATCAGCTACTCTTTATACAAGTTACCTATAAAATCACGCTGAACTTGTTGTTTCTTCCAGCGATTTTTGAGAGGAGGATGCCGCATTGGGAAATTTGCAGATAATATTAGATGCGCTTCAGGAAGATCGGGATGAGGCTGTGCTGGCGACAATTGTTCAAGTTGAAGGCTCCGCATATCGAAAAAGCAGGTGCCTCTATGCTCTTTAGGAAAAATGGCGAACGGGTCGGCCTGCTGAGCGGCGGGTGTGTGGAAGAAGATTTACGCCACAGAATCAGTGAGCTGGGAGATCAGCTGACGTCAGTGCTGATTCCCTATGACATGCGGGCGGAGGACGATATGTCCTGGGGCATGGGAGCCGGATGCAACGGCGTAATTCATATTCATGCGGAGCGAATCACTCAGGAAAAAAGACGGCACTTTGATAGAGTGAGGGACTGCCTTCATTCAGGCAAAGCTGTCACAGCCGTTACGCAGCTTGACTCCTCCCATTATTTATTTTTGTCTGAGAACACGCATTTCGGGAACTGGCCGGACGCGCCTCTGCAAGACATTCAACGTACCGCTTCAACGCTTCATTTTTTTAAAGCCGGAATTCATTCGTGTGAAAAATTGATTTTTACAATAGTAAGATGATCAAGGGCATTCATTTACCTTCCCGACTCCAATACTAGACTCTGTATCCGGCAATCATTTTTTCTAAATCAGCCATATCACTTAGAGGTCTATGAAACGTGTCTAGCTACCGGCGATATTTTTAAAGTATCTCGAATTATTCCTTTATTTCCTCCTTTTATCAATTACTAACACCAGCCAATAAGCCTATAAGACTCAAAACAATAGTTATAGCAAGGAAAGCCCAAACTAATGCAGCGAATGGAGTGTTAATTCCCATACCTTCTTTCCATTTGGAAGTTCGGCTTGTTCTGAACTTTCCTAGCTGAGTACATAAAATTACATTTAACAATACTGATATGACAAGTGCTGTTACTAAATATAATAAATTCAAACCCATCAACCTTTCTTTTTAAGCTTTCCTCTAGTGTAATCGATAAACAGATATAGATTTCAAGTGTCTTTATTATGTTTTTTCAACTATAGATTATGACGTTGTTACAAAGAGTTTGATAAGAGGAGCAGCATGAAAAAGTTTGCGGTTTTTTTGCGGTCATACATATTTTTGGAAATGTTAGAATGTTACATAAGAGAGTACATAAGGAGGGGTCTTGTGAATCCGGTTTTATCATCGTCAGAAGTTGGCGTTAAGATCAATGAATGGTATAAAATGATACGTCAATTTAGTGTCCCGGATGCAGAGATTTTAAAGGCTGAGGTGGAGCAGGAGATCAATCAGATGGAAGAAAATGAGTATTTGCTTATTTACTTCTCTCTTATGAAATTTCGGCATCAACTCATGCTAGATTATTTGGAACCCGTAACAACACGTATAAGACCAACTATTGACGAACTTCTTGAAAAAATTGAGGTTTCAAATAAAGGCATATCTGGCCTGTTGTCGTATTATTCTTTGTTTTTCCGAGGAATGTACGAGTTTGATAAAAAACAATACATGAAAGCTATCTACTATTATAGAGAAGCGGAGAAGCAGCTTATACATGTCCCTGATGAGATCGAAAGAGCAGAGTTTCATTTTAAGTTAGCTGAAGCATATTATGGTATGAAGCAAAGTCATGTGTCTATGCATCACGTTAAACAAGCGTTGGATATTTATAATCAATATGAACTTTATAAGGTGCGAAAAGTTCAGTGTATGTTTGTGATCTCAGGGAATTATACTGATTTTAAACGTTATGAGAAAAGCCAGCCGCATCTTGAAAAGGCATTAGAGTTATCTAAGGAATTGAATAACAAGAGGTTGATTAGTTCTGCGCTATATAATTTAGGCACGAATTTTGCGGACAGTGGCGATTACGAGCAAGCGGAAGTATTCATGAAGCAAGCTGTGGAGATAACAGAAAAAGAAAAGCTCTCAAACTTGCAACATTCTTTATTTTCCTATGCGAAAATCCTTTTTAAACAAGGGAAAATGAATGAAGCTATCCAAATAAGTAAGAAAGGGTTGTCGGCAGCTCTTTATCAAGGTGATGAGCTTTTCGCAAAGTTACAGAGTTATTTAAAAGCTCTTTACGTCGATGCGGTGGATCAACATGGAGTGAACCAAATCATAGAATACTTAGAGAAGAATAAGAACTATTCGTATATTGAAGACATTGCCTTTGAGACCGCAGCTGCTTACGCAAACTCAAAAGAATTTGAAACATCCTATGTATATCATCAGAAAATGTTTCAGACTCAAACACAAATTCAAAGGGGAGAATGCCTGTATGACTTTTAAAAAGAAGGTATGCCTTATCCCTGAGGTTATTACTTGTTTTAGTATGTGGTTTCGGTACTGACTTTACAGAGAATCAAACCTAAAACACATTTCATATTGCTTCAGATCGTTTTCAAACCTGAAAAACGATGATTCCTATAATCCCTTCAAAACGGAGGGTCTTTTTTTATGTCTAAACACGAATTTAATACATATTTTCCTAGTTCAGAAACGTTCTCAGGTATGAGTCGTAATTACACAGCAAAAACGCCATAAAAACTTCTTATGGCGTCTGTCGAACAGGAGGTGCTCACACACGGAGGAGTTAGGCAAAGTTACACTTAATAACCACCGAAGAAAGAAGTTCCAACAATGATTAACAAAATGAATAGCACCACGATCAAAGCGAAGGAGCTGCCATATCCATTTGAGTAACCCATATTGCCACCTCCTTAGTGAGGATAGTATAAGATATGTCAAACGATCATTTTCGACATAGATTTAAGTCTAAAAAAGAGAAAATGAATATTTTGTCTAAAGGGGTAAGAGAGAACGCATAATCAATAACTATTAAACATGCAGCTATTGCCCTCAAATCATTTGTTTGAGGAAATTCCGCATCTGTCTGCTTTTTCTCGCAGGCCATTCGCCTGAAAAATTAATGATTGTATCAGATTGACCTATACTTTAGAATGACTAATTATATTCTGAAAATTTTATCAGGGGTGGTTATATGAAAACGATTGGTCTTATTGGCGGGATGAGTTGGGAATCTTCAGCTGAATATTATCGAATCATTAATGAGGAAATAAAAAAGAAATTAGGGGGACTGCATTCGGCGAAATGCCTTTTATACAGTGTTGATTTTAAGGAGATTGAACACTATCAGTCCGAAGGGGCTTGGGATCAAGCCGGTGCAGCTTTAGGGGAAGCTGCGAGATCATTAGAAAAAGCCGGTGCAGATTTTATAGTAATATGTACAAATACCATGCATAAAGTAATTGGCTATATCCAAGAAATGATCACTATCCCTATTTTACATATTGCAGATGCAACTGCCGATCAAATCACTAGACAAGGTATTCGTTCGGTAGGATTACTTGGTACTAAGTATACGATGGAACAAGATTTTTATAGATCACGTATTGAGTCTCACGATATCAATGTCATTGTGCCTAGTGATGAGGAAAGAGAATTAATCAATCATATTATTTATCAGGAACTATGTTTGGGGGAAATCAAACAGTCGTCCAGAAACATGTATAAGAAGATGATCAATCATTTGGTAGATCGGGGAGCAGAAGGGATTATTCTCGGATGCACTGAAATTGGTTTATTAGTAAAGGCAGAGGATTCTAAAGTGCCATTATTTGATACGGCTTTCATCCATGCTCAAACAGCAGTGAATACATCTCTTTCGATTTAGCTGTGTGTTTTGTCAAGTGAAAAAAGTGTCATCAAACAATGATTGAAACGCAAAAACAAATTCAAAGAGGAGAATGCCTGTATGAATTTAAAAAGGCGTAATCATTATTTTTGATGTTGTTTCACTTGACCGTAATCAAACGTGAAAAGTTTATAAAGTTCATATAGAAGCCCGCCTCATCGGCGGACTTCCTTTTCTAACTCCTCTTATACACCTGATAACCAAACGGCGACAGCAAAAGCCGGATGTGATAATCAGCGTCTGGATCTGCAAGTTGAAATCGGACGGTGACAATGGTTAAAAACGGCTGGTCTGCCATGCTCACTTTTTGACTCGCAAAATAATCCCGTGCATGGAACTCCATCACATACTCACCAGACTGCCGAGCATGACGGGAAGCCCGATGCCGATGTATGCGCCGCGCAAGGTTTGCAAAAGCGTCGCGGCGCCGCATGTTAACAGGTCAATCGCCAACAAGTAAGAAAGTTGTTCTGTTGTTAAGTTCAGCGCCCTGCCGACAAGCAGGGGCGCCATAATCGCACCTGCATACATGGCCAGCACATGCTGCAGGCCAAGAGAAAAAACCGCAAACGATTTTTGTTTCACCATAGTCCCTTCTTTTATATGTGAACTTTAGTAACATGATAGCGTGCCGATTGTCGGGTGTCCTTGGATACAGTAGCCGAAAAAGACAGGTGTTATTGCTGAAAGTGACGAAAATCGATTTAGTTTGTAAGAAAATATGACGGGTGTTAGCTGATCAGCCGCTGCATCCGCAAGGCAAGCCGCAAACGCATCGTCGTGTCAGGGTCTTTTAAGCTTTTGCCCAGCAGTTCCTCACATTTTTCAAGGCGGTAGATGACCGTATTCCGGTGAACGTACAGACGCTTTGCCGTCTCGGAAATTTGGCAGTGTGTCTCTAAATAGACGGACAGCGTATGAAGCAGGCTTTGATCCTCCTGCTGTTTTTCAGCGAGGCTTTGAAGTGTCGAGTGATAAAATTTCTTCAAATCCTCAACCGGGAGCAGGCGAAGAAGCTCAGGCACATCTTTGGCGTGATACACCTGAATAAACGCCGTGCTTCTTGACAAATGCCCTGATTGCAGGGCATCAGATGCCTCTGTGAAAGCGTCGGGAATATCAATGAGCTTTTGGCATATATTGCTGATGCCAAAGGACACAGTCCGTTTAAATTGAGCTTTGACTTGTGTTTGGAACTGCTCTAAAAAGCTGATCACTGAGGCGTGCATTTCACTCCAGCTGTCTGTCGCTTCGATCAGAATAATGCCGACATTTCCTTTAATAAAGAGATGGGGCGGAAACGGGAAGGCCGATAATTCGCCTTCAAGAAACTCGAATACGCTGTCGGAGGCGAGCTGATTTTCTGTAAAGCTGATCGATTCGTCATTTCGGTCGAGTTTTCCGGCGATGCACATATATTTTTGATCCCAGCGCAGCTTAAATTCCTTCGCCCGGTTTTTGATTTCCTCGTCTGAAGAAAATGACCGTTCAATAAAATTGCTGAAAAACTCATTGCGCGCCCGCCGCCCGTATTGCTTCAGCGCATTTTCCTTCAGCAGTTCAAAAGAAATCACGTTGGCCGCTTGTTCAATCGTGAGAACCAATCCTTTGTCGCCGGCCTGCACCATGTCAAGTATCAGCAGGTAGCCGCAGTTTTTTTCGTGATTATAAATAGGAAGGACAGAATAGGTTTTCTGGTCCGAGACCGCAGAGAAACAAGTGAAAAACGGCCCTGATATGGTATTCAGGGTTCCTTTCAGCTTTTCGGTTTCAAATGAAATCTGATGGGAAGCAGACAGCATTTTAGCATGCTGGTCAAGCAGCAGTACGGGAAGCTGAAGGAGGTCTGACACCTTTTTGAGGAGAGATTGCAGCCCTTTGCCGCTCATAATGTGGTTTGTGAATTTTTTGTGCGCGTAAATGGCTTGCCGCAGCTCGTTAGAACGCATATCGAGAATATGGCTGAGTGTGGCATTCACAATATCGCCGAGGCGGATGTGTTCGGGAAGCTCAATAATCGGGAACGCGTATGAATCGGCCAGCTCGATAATTTCCTTCGGGATATCCTCTAGGTAGCGTTTTGTTTTAATGCCTAGGCCCGCGCAGCCGCGTTTTGCCATTTGCTGAATCAGTTTTGATAACTGGTGCGGATGATCTTTCAGGTGATAGGCGGTGGTGACGAGCAATTCATTTTTATGCAGAAAGTCTGCGATATCCGGAGCATCCATCATATTGACATGCTGAACCTCTCTTTCTCCTCCTGCTTTTCCCGCGATTAAATGGGCGTTTTCATAAGCCGGTATTTTCATCACATCTAAAATATTCATAGCGCATTCTCCTTTTCTATAAAAACATTAGTTAAGATGAATAATTTTCAATAGAAATTCTAGCGGTTTTGCTGATGTAATACGATCATAGTAGCAGTAAACTATTCAAAATAGAACGGGTTGTGTGACATAAACTGACATAAAAAATCGTCATCCTGACATGGGGGGATCAGTATGAATTACGATATGGTGATAAAAGGTGCGAAAGCAGTTACGCCAAGTGGCGTGAAAGAAGCTGATATTGCAGTGCGAAACGGCATCATTGCCGAGATTGGATCTGCCATTGAAGCAGGCGGGACAGCTGTTGTACAGGCCAGCGGACAATATGTGTTTCCGGGTGCGGTAGACTGCCATGTTCATTTCAATGAACCGGGCAGAGAGGACTGGGAGGGGATTGAAACAGGTTCTCAAATGATGGCCGCAGGCGGCTGCACCACTTATTTTGATATGCCGCTCAATTGCATTCCATCAACCGTGACGGCAGAACATCTTCTCGCAAAAGCAGAACTCGGCAGGCAAAAATCAGCCGTGGATTTTGCGCTATGGGGCGGCCTCGTGCCCGGCCATATCGAGGACATCCGCCCAATGGCCGAGGCGGGAGCGATCGGGTTTAAAGCGTTTTTATCAAAATCAGGCACAGACGAGTTCACCTCTGTTGATGAACGGACATTGCTCAAAGGCATGGCAGAAATCGCGGCTGCAGGAAAAATTCTCGCTCTTCACGCGGAGAGTGACGCGATCACAAGCTATTTGCAGATGGTTTTGGCCAATAAAGGAAGGGTGGATGCGGATGCGTACGCCGCCTCCCGCCCGGAGGAAGCCGAAGCTGAAGCGGTATATCGCACGATACAGTATGCGAAGGCGACGGGGTGTCCGGTTCATTTTGTCCATATCAGCACGGCGAAAGCGGTTCGGCTGATCAGGGAGGCGAAACAGGAAGGCCTTGATGTTTCGGTCGAAACATGCCCGCATTATCTCTTGTTCAGCCACGATGATTTACGTGAAAAGGGCTCTGCCGCAAAATGCGCGCCCCCGCTCCGTTCACCGCAATCAAAGGAGGCGCTGATCGAGGCGCTCATTGCGGGGCATATTGACATGGTCTCCTCTGACCATTCTCCTTGCCGTCCGTCCTTAAAGCGGGAGGATAATTTGTTTTTATCATGGGGCGGAATCAGCGGCGGGCAGTTCACTTTATTAGGAATGCTGGAACTGGCGCTTGAGCATCAGATTCCGTTTGAAACCATCGCTGAATGGACAGCGGCAGCCCCTGCGAGACGATTCGGCCTGCAGCAAAAAGGGCGGCTTGAAGAGGGATGTGATGCGGATTTTGTCCTCGTCGGCATGGAGCCGTACACTGTCACGAGAGAATCGATGTTTGCAAAGCATAAGCTAAGCCTTTACGAAGGACATACATTTCCCTGCCGCATTTCGGCCACATACAGTAAAGGCCGGTGCGTGTACAGCGGCAGGGACAAAGCAGAAAGAGCAAATGACGGAGCCATGGTCGTTCCATCGTAAAAAACCCCGGCAGATTTTATGTTGCCGGGGTTTTTTCCTCTAGTTTTTCTTCAATAAAGTCCGCAGTATGTCTTACTCCATCTTCTTTTTTAATAAGAGCTGCAGCTTCAGAAGCCCGTTGAGAATACGTATGGTTGGAGACCAGTTCGTGGATTCTGGAAACGAAGGCTTCAACTGACATCTTTTTTTCTTTCAGAGGGGCAGCAGCCACTCCGATGTCTCGCATTTTTCTTGCCCAAAAAGGCTGATCCCCAGAGAATGGGCATATTATCATTGGTTTGCCAGCTTTCAATGCCGCGGCCGTAGTCCCGGCGCCACCATGATGAATGACTGCTCGTGATTGAGGAAAAATCCAGCTGTGAGGCATGGACCCGGCTGTGAAAATATGAGGTGAATCTGTTGTCCGTTTGATCCCGCTCCAGCCCGTCAGCAAAATGGCGCGCTGCCCGGCTTCTTTGAATGCTTGCTGAAGCATGTTCAGTATGTGATCCGGGTTTCGTAATGGCATACTGCTAAAGCTAACGGTAAAAGGAGGCGGCCCCGCTTCTAAAAAATGCAACAGCTCAGGTGGAGGGGTCCAGGCATCTTCGTCTAAAAACCAGAATCCCTTCATTGAAACATGACCTTCCCATTGTTGGTCAAAGGGAATGATGGAAGGGCTGCATCCATACAGAACAGGAATATGCTTTCCATTCAGTACGGAATCATCCTTAAAAACAGAACGTTTACCAGACAGGCCGAGTGTCTCATGTCTCCACTTGTTAACCAGCGAAAAAAATGATGCGGTTAATAATCGATTGATTTTAAAACTGGCCCTGTTAAGCGTTCCGCTCCGCATGGCAAATGGCAGGACAGGATTTGTAAAATGGCGGGTGGGAGCTATAACAGGAACGGGGTGAGCGATAAAGGCGGGGATGTGCAGGGCTTCGGCAAGATCATAACCGCCAAATACTTTAGGATGATAAATGATTGCATCGGCATCTTGAGCGACCGTCCAAATATCGTCTAACATTTGTTCCATCATTGGGTAAATGACGGTTTTCAGTTGTCTGACGATTGATATCGGATTTCCTTTCAGCATGTTTTTCCCTTCTTCTGATTGCGTCAAATCTGCGTAATCGGCTCTGATGGCTGAAAAGGAGAGCCTGTTTTTCTCCGCTAGATCTTTGAACGCGTCTTCAGTGCAAATCGTCACATGATGACCGCGGCTGGATAATTCTTTGCCCAATGCGATAAAAGGCTGTACATCGCCCCTCGTACCAATCGTAAGCAGGTTAATTTTCATGATTCGCCTCCAGATGCATTCATTACCACTAATATATCATACAAAGAATCTGATCAGTTTTTAAAATGCAATCAAAGTGGTATCTTTTTTAAAAGGAGGCGGCGGAAATGGAGCATGTCAAATACATATTAAAGCAATCTTGGTCGTGCCATACGAGCTCTAAATGGACAAAAGAATGCCCGGCATGCGGCCAATGCGATGTGACGGCATTGGTGATTCAGGATCAATTCGGCGGCGACATTTTCAAAACAAAAGTCGGTGAGAGCTGGCATTTTTATAACTGCATCAACGGCGTGGTGTATGACTTTACGAGTGAACAGTTCCAGGCGCCTATTAACTATCAGCATATTCCTTCCTCAAGGGAAGAGGCGTTCTTAGATACGAATGAGGAACAATATCAGCATCTTTGTTCAGCGTTTTCCCGCTACATGAATAGCATTTCCGAGGAAACCTGAAAACACGTGTGATAAACTGGAAGAGAGGTGAATGATTGTGATTTATATCGGACTGACGGGATGGGGGGATCATGACAGCATCTATCCGCCGAAAACGGCCAGCCAGAAAAAATTGCAGGCCTATTCCTCCCATTTTCCGATCGTTGAATTAGACGCGAGCTTTTACGCGATTCAGCCGGCGCGAAATAATGAAAAGTGGGTGAAGGAAACGCCGGAAACCTTCCAATTTATCGTGAAAGCGTATCAGGGCATGACGGGGCATCAGCGCGGCGACATTCCCTTTGACTCAAAAGAGGAGATGTTTGACGCGTTTAAGGTGTCTTTAACGCCATATTTACATAGCAATAAGCTCGCCATGGTGCTGTTTCAATTTCCGCCGTGGTTTGACTGCAAGAAGGAGAATGTCGCTTATTTGAGATGGTGCAAGCACCAAATGGGCGATATCCCATGCGCGCTTGAATTCAGAAACCGCTCCTGGTTCTCGCCGCCATTTTATGAGCAGACGCTTTCATTTATGAAAGCGGAAGGCTGGATTCACAGTGTCTGTGATGAACCGCAAATCGGAGAAGGCAGCGTGCCGACTGTGCTGCGCGTGACCGATGAAAACAAAACGCTTGTCAGGTTTCACGGACGCAACAAGCAGGGCTGGATGAAGCCTGATGGCGGGAAAAACTGGCGGGAGGTCCGGTACTTATACCGCTACAATCAACAGGAGCTTGCGGATTGGAAAAACCATCTGAATGAATTACAGCAGCAATGTAAGGATGTTTTTGTCCTGTTCAATAACAATTCCGGCGGAGACGCCGCGGATAACGGCAAGCAGATGCTTGAACTGCTTGATATCGAGTATAGCGGACTTGCTCCGAGACAGCTCGATTTATTTTAGAAAAGAGGTTTTGTTTGATGTCGTTTGTGATTTTGGCCGTACTGGGATTAGTTGCAGGTACGGTAGGAAGCCTGATTGGGCTTGGCGGCGGAATTGTCATCGTTCCGTCTCTGATGTTTTTGAGCACAGTGACGCCGCTGTATCAAGATGTGACGCCGCAGGTTGCGATTGGAACTTCGCTTTTGGTCATTATTTTTACGGGTCTTTCTTCAACTTTGGCTTATATTAAATATAAAACCGTTGATTATAAAAGCGGGCTCATATTTTTTATCGGTTCAGGGCCCGGCAGTATTCTCGGGGCTTACGTGTCAAAGCTGTTCAATTCAAACTCGTTTTCCATTTGGTTTGGCATTTTTATGATTCTGATTTCATTAACCTTAATGCTGAAAGCGAAAGCCCGGCCGGTCAACAAAGCTCATAAAGGAATGATTCGGACATTTCAGGATGAGGCTGGTGAGCCTTATACGTATTCATATCAGGCCCCTGTCGGCATTGCGATTGCTTTTGTTGTCGGCTTTTTAGGCGGGCTTTTCGGAATAGGCGGCGGATCGCTCATGGTTCCGGCGATGATGCTGTTATTCCTGTTTCCGCCGAAGGTTGCGGTGGCAACGTCCATGTTTATTATATTCCTGTCCTCAATGACAGGGTCTGTTTCACATATTATTTCCGGGCACGTCAATTGGCTGTACGCCCTCGCGCTTGTGCCCGGCGCTTGGATCGGCGGAAAGCTTGGCGCCGCCATCAACAGAAAAATGAAGACGAAAACGATCGTGATGATCATGCGGATCGTGTTGATTTTGATCGGCTGCCAGCTCATTTATGAAGGCATTTTCAGCTGAACGATTAGGGAGAGATAATATGAAAGAGAAGCTCCGCTTATATCATACCAATGATTTGCACAGCCATTTTGAAAACTGGCCGAAAATTGTAGATTATATCGAGCAGAAAAGAAAAGAGCGTCAATCAGACAGCGGAGAGACGCTCGTTTTTGATATTGGCGATCATCTTGATCGTTTTCATTTCGTGACAGAGGCGACTTTCGGAAAAGCGAATGTCGATCTCTTAAACCGTCTTCATATTGATGGAGCGACGATCGGCAATAACGAAGGGATCACGCTTCCGCATGAAGAGCTCGCTGCCTTATATCATCATGCTGAATTTCCCGTTATCGTCTCCAATCTATATGACAAAAACGGTAACCGTCCATCCTGGGCGGTTCCTTACCATATCAAATCATTGAAAAACGGTATGCACATTGCTATCTTAGGCGTAACCGTGCCGTATTATCCTGTCTATGACAAGCTGGGATGGACAGTAACTGATGCCCTTGAAAGCGTAAAGGAAACCATTCAGGAAGTGAAAGGGCAGGCCGACATCATCGTTCTGCTGTCGCATTTAGGCATTCTTGATGATCAGAAAGTGGCTGAAGCGGTCCCTGAGATTGATGTGATCCTCGAATCGCACACCCATCATTTGCTTGAAGATGGACAAGTGGTAAACGGCGTATTGCTTGCCAGCGCCGAGAAATACGGACATTATGTCGGCTGTGTAGAAATCACAGTCGACAGCGTACAGCGAAGCATCATCAGCAAAACAGCGTCTGTGCAGAACATGGCGGAATGGACAGGAGAATCCGAAGAAACAAAAGCGTTTCTTCATGAAAAAGAACGTGAAGCCGAAGATAAGTTGTCCGACGCCGTTGCGGAGCTTGCGCAAGATGCTGAGGTGAAGTGGTTTGAAGAATCAGAGCTGCCTTTGCTTTTGGCATTCGCGCTAAAGGAATGGTGCGGGACGGACATGAGTATGGTGAATTCCGGTGTCATTCTCGGTCCGCTGAGAGAGGGCCCTGTGACGAAGCTGGATCTGCACCGCATCTGTCCCCATCCGATCAACCCGGTGGCTGTCCGCCTGACGGGAGAAGAACTGAAAGAGACCATTGTCCATGCGGCTTCCGAACAAATGGAGCAGCTCCGGATCAAAGGGCTCGGTTTCCGCGGAGAAGTAATGGGGAAAATGGTATACGCGGGTGTTGATGTAGAAACGAAACGGCTGGATGACGGGATCACGCATGTCACACGCGTCACGCTGAACGGGGAAGAGATTGATAAACATAAACAATACTCCGTTGCCGTGCTTGACATGTTTACGCTCGGCAGACTGTTCCCGATCATCCGCGACGCCCCAGAAAAAGAATATTTTATGCCGGAGTTTTTGCGGGATCTGCTCGCATGGAAGCTCGCGCAATAAGGAGGTCAGCCCACAACAAGCTCTGCCCTTCATCATAAAGTGATGAATGAAGGGAGAGGTTGACGTGGTAAATCTGACACCAATCATGATAGAAGGACAGCCTTTTACAGCTGTGACAGTGAAGCTTCCAAAAACAAATTTTATGGCGGTCACTAATGACCATGGATACATTATGTGCGGGGCGCTTGATGTGGCGCTGCTGAATGAAAAATTAAAGGAGCGGGGCATTGTGGCGGGGCGCGCAGTTGGGGTACGCACCATTGACCAGCTGTTAGACGCACCTTTAGAATCCGTCACGTACGCCGCGGAAGATCTCGGCATCCATGCCGGCATGAGCGGCAGAGAAGCGCTTTTAAAAATGGTGAAATAAAATAATTTGGCCCGGCTATTACTATGTCCCCTCTTACAAGCATACATTGTGATATGTAAGGGGGGATTTTCTTGCCAAGATATCGCGGCCCTTTTCGCAAGAGAGGACCTTTGCCTTTCCGGTACGTGCTGCTCTTGTCGGTTGCCTTTTTTATCCTTTCGACAACAGTCAGCCTCTGGATGATCAATGGCTCGATTAAACCTGTTTTAATGAGCATCGGCGAGATGGAAACGAAGCGTATAGCGACAGAGGTGATTCAGGATTCAATTGAGGATTATATGTCTGACAGTGAAAATATGAAAGATATGTTTCAAATGAATTCTGATGAAAACGGAAAATTAACGACAATCGATTTTAATACACAGGTTATAAACAGTGTGAAAACAAAAGTGACAAAGCAGCTTCAGGCTCATTTGAAAGAGATGGAAACCCACACCGGGCACAGCGGGGCCAGTGAGAATATAATGATCAACATTCCGCTGGGACAGGTAACAGGCAACAGTCTCCTCGGAAACCTGGGGCCAAAAATACCGGTCCGGTTCAATTTAATCGGTGACGCTTTTACAGATGTCAAAACCAAAATCAAGCCGTATGGCATTAATAATGCACTTATTGATATCAGCATCTTTGTCGAAATTAAAGTGAAGGTTATCATTCCGTTTGCAAGCAAAACCGCTGTCATCACAAATAACGTTCCTGTATCGATTAAAGCAGTACAGGGCGAAGTGCCGCAGTTTTATAACGGAAGCGGCGGCTCAGGTGTCACCCCTTCTGTCCAGCTTCCAAGCAGCGAAGAAGAGGACGGTGCCGATTCGAAAAGTGAAAAAGGCAGTCAATAAGCCGCCTGTTTTAGAGGCGGCTTTTCGTTATTTCTTTTTTTTGTACTCATAACGCTCCCACGCTCTCAAATGCGGGTATGGATCAAACGACCATTCGGTTTTTCCGTTATCTTTATACATGCCGTAGTGAAGGTGCGGCGGGAACTTCCCGGCGGTTCCCGGCGGGCCGTATCCTGAGCTGCCGACTGACCCGATCACTTGGCCGGGCTCAACGATTTGCCCTGCTTTTATCCCTTTGGCAAAGCCATTAAGATGGGCAAAATAATGATACGTATTGTTAATGTCTCTGATGCCGATTCTCCATCCGCCAAAGCGGTTCCAGCCTTTCATTTCAACTACGCCGTAACAGGTGGATCTGACCGGAAGGCCGTAACGGGCAAAAATATCCGTGCCTTCATGAATCCGTCTCCCTCCGAAGCCGCGTGCATCTCCCCACGTGCTTCGATAGCTGTAATCGGTTCTGATCGGAAGCGGAAACGCATGCTCGTCCAGATCAATATGCCCGTAAGTTTTAAACAGCTTCATGAATTCAGAGATGATCCCCACCGTCTGGTCACGCCGGTAATAATTCCAAAGCCCGATGCGGATGTTGTTTTCATCTGTGCCATACGACAGCAAGTATTGGCTGAATGTATACAAAATATCGTCATCATTGCTGACCTCGGCTTTCCCGTCACCGTCACCATCCATACCGATTCCGTCAAACACTTTAATGCTCAACGGCGCATCGTCTTTCGGATTCGGGTTTTCAGGTCCGCTCCAGATTTCATCGGGTATATAGATGCTGATAATTCCCGCTTTGTCAGGCAGGTCTTTTCGGTTGCTTCGCACATTTTCCTCGTATTGATCTACTGCGGCGAGCGCATACCAAGGAATTTGCGTCACAGCCTCGACTTTATGATATAATTCCATCCGTTTCGACAGCACTGAATCAGAAAGCTTTTTTGCAAACGCAGAAGGCTCAAACGCAAACAAAAGGAGAAGAAGAGCGGATAACAAAACTTTCACAAAAATAATCTCCTTTCATATTGAATACACATAGTTTGCGGCAAGCCGGCTTAAAAATGTCAGTAATCATCTTCCCTTGTCGAGAAATTTTTCCTATGTTAAAGTGTCTAAAGAAAAGACTTTCTTTAGTTAGAAAAACATGATTTATGCTGCAGAAAAAAAACCTGCACCTTTCTCGTTTTCAGAATGTTTCGTGCCAGAAATTTGAGTATATTGGATATTGGAGATGATGGGAATTGGCAAAGAAAGACGAACACCTCAGAAAGCCCGAATGGCTCAAAATCAAATTAAATACAAATGAAAACTATACAGGGCTCAAAAAACTCATGCGGGAAAACAACCTGCATACCGTATGCGAAGAAGCTAAATGTCCGAATATTCATGAATGCTGGGCGGTCAGACGTACAGCGACATTTATGATTTTAGGTTCTGTTTGCACAAGAGCATGCCGTTTTTGTGCTGTCAAAACGGGCCTTCCAACTGAGCTTGATCTGCAAGAGCCGGAACGCGTAGCGGATTCTGTCGCCCTTATGAATCTGAAACACGCGGTCATTACGGCTGTTGCGCGTGACGACCAGAAAGACGGCGGAGCTGGCATTTTCGCGGAAACGGTCCGTGCGATCCGCAGAAAAAGCCCGTTCACGACAATTGAGGTGCTCCCGTCTGATATGGGCGGAAACTACGATAACCTGAAAACCTTGATGGATACACGCCCAGACATCCTGAATCACAATATCGAAACGGTTCGCCGCCTGACGCCAAGAATCCGCGCGCGCGCGACGTACGACCGTTCACTGGAATTTTTGCGCCGTGCGAAAGAAATGCAGCCTGATATTCCGACAAAATCAAGCATCATGATCGGACTCGGTGAAACGAAAGAGGAAATTATTGAAGTTATGGACGACCTCTTGGCAAACAACGTGGATATTATGGCAATCGGCCAATATCTGCAGCCGACGAAGAAACACTTGAAAGTCCAAAAATACTATCACCCTGACGAATTTGCAGAATTAAAGGAAATCGCGATGCAAAAAGGCTTCAGCCACTGTGAAGCCGGTCCGCTTGTCCGTTCATCTTACCATGCCGATGAACAGGTGAACGAAGCATCTAAAAAGCGCCAAGCACAAGCATAATGCCAAAACGCCAGATCATCTGGCGTTTTTGTCATTCCTATTGATTTTCATGTCCTGGCGGGTTTCTCCGTTGGCATTTTCATTCTCTGAGACAGGGCTTCCTTGCGGAGAGGTTTTCATTTCTTCAATCGTCCTCGACATGTTCTCTCTGATATTTCTGGAACCGGAGCCGATATGGCTGTCATTTTCGATGGACTGCATATGGTTTGGGTTATCGGAAATATACACATGATAGTATCGCGGAATCACTGAAGCGGCTGTTTTTTTCACCTGATCGGCCGTCAGCTCGCGGTTTTTGGAATCGGTTTTGTATACGACAAGCGCTTCTTGATCGGTCACCAGCGTTGCAGCCTCTTGAATATGGGGGAGCTGAACCGTTAAACTTGATATCATGTGAGCGGTTTCTTTCCGGTTCATCACCGGTGCTTGCTGCTGTTCGCCGTCGAATTGTTCTTTTTGATAGCGGACATAGCCAAATTGTTCGTTCTTATCATGCCGGTTAAAAGCCTCGTTGCGGTCAGACACATGAATGGGTCTGGTTTGATTCTGCGTCTGATTTTGGGCGTTTTGCTCGGCATTATCAAATCCTGCGCCTCCGCACCCGGATAAAAGCCCAGTCAACAGGCAGAGACTGACAGCAGTTCGTTTCATATATAAATCCCTCCTCATATGTAGGGTAGCCAAATCGCATGATTTATTCTTTAGCAATTGATGGGGACGGGGCAATGAATTATGATAGGAATGAGTGAAAAAGAGGTGAGATCATGATTCTTATTCAAAATGCCGAATTTGAATTGGTGCACAATTTCAAAGAAGGCTTCAACGAAGAGGCTTTTAAAGCCCGCTACTCCGATATTTTAAATAAATACGATTATATTGTGGGAGACTGGGGGTACGGTCAGCTCAGGCTCAAGGGCTTCTTTGACGACCAGAATCAAAAGGCAACCTTCGAAACGAAAATCAGCACACTAGATGAATACATTTACGAATACTGCAATTTCGGCTGTGCGTATTTTGTCTTGAAACGGATCAGAAAATAAACATACACAAAGGGGATGCTGTCATGTATTTTGTTGACAGAAACAAGATCGAGCAAACACTCGGGTTCTTTGAGCACCAGCTGGCGCTTTTTAACTCACAAAGAGATTGGCAGTCTGAAATCGAGAGACTGGCGCTTGATCGTATAGGCCATCTCTTAATCGAGTGCATTCTGGATACAGGCAATGACATGATTGACGGTTTTATTATGCGGGACCCGGGCAGCTATAATGACATTATGGACATACTTGTTGATGAAAAAGTTGTCACGGAAAAAGAGGGAACTGAGCTCAAGAAATTGATCGCCTACCGCAAAACATTGGTTCAGCAGTACCTGCTCGCTGACAGCGCCGAGCTTTACAGGCTGATCACGGCGCATCAGACAGCTCTTCAAGACTTCCCGAAACGGATCAGAAGCTACTTGGAAACAGAGCTTGGCCCTGTTTCCGCGTTTAAATAACAACTGGAAAGCCACAGGAGTGTTGGACATGAAAACATATAAAGGGTATTTAATTGATTTAGACGGAACAATGTACAATGGCACGGAAAAAATCGAGGAAGCGTGTGAATTTGTCAGAACGCTGAAAGCGCGCGGCGTTCCTTATCTTTTCGTGACAAACAACTCTTCGCGCACACCGAAGCAGGTGGCGGACAAGCTCGTGTCTTTTGATATTCCTGCAACGGAAGAGCAGGTCTTCACGACCAGCATGGCGACTGCCCAGCATATCGCCCAGCAGAAAAAAGACGCGTCTGTGTATGTGATCGGGGAAGAAGGAATCCGTCAGGCGATTGAAGAAAACGGCCTGACGTTTGGCGGGGAAAACGCGGATTTTGTCGTTGTTGGTATTGACCGTTCCATTACATACGAAAAATTTGCTGTCGGCTGCCTGGCCATCAGAAATGGCGCCCGCTTTATTTCCACAAACGGAGATATTGCGATCCCCACCGAAAGAGGCCTCCTGCCTGGAAACGGTTCGCTGACATCTGTATTAACCGTATCCACAGGCGTACAGCCGGTATTTATCGGCAAGCCGGAATCCATCATTATGGAGCAGGCGATGCGCGTTCTCGGAACGGATGTGTCCGAAACACTCATGGTCGGCGACAACTACGCGACGGACATTATGGCCGGCATTAACGCCGGTATGGATACGCTGCTTGTGCACACAGGCGTAACAAAAAGAGAGCATATGACAGACGATTTGGAAAAACCGGCTTACGCCATTGACTCACTGACTGAATGGATTCCATACATTTAAAAAAGGGCGCCCCAAAAGGGTGCCCTTATTCTGTGTGCCGCGCGCGGTGTGCGAGCCTGCTTGAGGCCGCCGCGGAAATCGCTCCGACGATGTCATCTAGAAAGGTATGGCATTCGCCGGTTGATTTATCATTCAAATGTTTAAGGATTCCGGGTTTTTCTTTATCGATGTAACCGTAGTTCGTAAACCCGATTGATCCGTAAATATTCACGATGGAAAATGCCAGAACCTCATCCACTCCATATAAACTTTCATCTGTTTCCAGCATCGTTTGCACTGGTTCAGACAGTTTTTTCTGCTCAGCAAGAACATCCAATTCAATGCCCGTTAAAATTGCGTTTTGCACCTCGCGTTTTGCGAGAACGCGATTGACGTTCAACGTGCATTCATCAATGTGTAAATCCGGATGATATTTTTTTTGCAGGAAAAAGACTAGCTCGGCAATGTCTGACACCTCAACGCCGCGCTCCTTCATCCGTGCTCTTGCTTTTGCTTCCATCTGGCTGATTTGTTCGTTTTCTGACATCAGTTTCACCCAATCTTTTTTACTAGTTTATACAAAATATTTGAGATGTTTACGACTTTTTCTTGCGTCTTCGTCGGATTAAAATATGTATTCATAATTCCGGACGTGTATGACTACGATGTGATGAGCCCTAATTCAATAGGCAGGTGATCATGGTGAAAGGCACAATAAAAGAAAAATATGGTATTCATATCAGACAGCTTTCCATGTATCAACACACATATCAATGCTTTCAGACACCGAATTCATTCTTTCTGATTGTCCCCGTTTCCCAATTCTCAGATACAGAGTTGGCGGAGCTTTATTACATGAGTCAGTATTTACAAGAACAAAGTGACCCATACGTTCCGATTTTTATCTTTACAAAACAAGGTGAGCTGACATTTGAACATGAGGGAAAAACGTACGCTCTGCTAAAAGCGGCACCACCTTATTCAAACCGGGCGTTCTCCATTGGGGCGGAACTGGCTGAATTTCACCGAAAAGGCAGAGGGTACCCGTATGAAGTGAAAGCAGCCGGAAGAATCGGCCAGTGGAAAGATTTGTGGGGAAAACGCATTGATCAGCTGGAAGTGTTTTGGCAGCGAAAGGTTCAAACTCCTCCGCACGAGCCATTCGACAAAAAAATGATCGAATCATTTCCATATTATTTAGGACTGTCAGAAAACGCGATACAATATTTAGTGGACACTGAGCTGGATGACAAACCCCAAGCCGCTGATTCTGGAACGATATGCCATCAGCGGATGGAAAGACATACGTGGTCATCCGAATCTTTGATCAGGATTCCTGCGGATTGGGTATTTGACCACGCTTCACGCGATTTGGCTGAGTATATGAGGCATACGTTTTTGCATCACAGACAAGATTTTAATCAGCAGGGCTTTCTCTTTTTACAGGAATACGAGAAAATCACACCGCTGTCTTCGTTTTCAAAACGTCTCCTGTACAGCCGTCTGCTCTTTCCGCTTCATTATTTTGAAATCGTGGAGAGCTACTACATGTCATCAGAATCAGAAAAGCATTATTATGAAGAGCAGCTTGACTTCATTCTGAATGATTGCGGACGCTATGAACAATTTCTTAATACAGCACAGGAATTCATGAATATGCGGGCGCAGAAGCCATTTGTTCCCCGCGTAAGCTGGCTCGGCAAAGGAAGCCGCGGATGAGGAGAAAATCTGACAAAAATAATTAGAAAATAAAGAATCTTGTCATATCAGTAGGTTAAGCGTTTACATTCGTAAAATTCAGCCTATTGCTATCTTGTCAAAACAAGAGCGGGCTTATATAATGTTTGTAACTTATATGTCTGTGTTGAGTTAACAATTGTCTTTTTTGAGAGGACAATTAAACGAAAGGTGGAGTTTTTTTGAAAGCGATTCGTGTAGGGCTTTTAGGTTTAGGTACCGTCGGAAGCGGTGTCGTTAAAATTATTCAAGACCATCAGGATAAGCTGATGCATCAAGTCGGCTGTCCGGTTACGATAAAAAAAGTGCTTGTAAAAGATCTAGAGAAAAAGAGAGAAGTAGACTTGCCGAAGGAAGTGCTCACGACAGAAGTGTATGATGTCATCGATGATCCAGATGTTGATGTCGTTATCGAGGTAATTGGCGGAGTGGAGCAGACAAAACAATATTTGGTCGATGCGCTCAGATCCAAAAAGCATGTTGTCACAGCAAACAAGGATTTAATGGCTGTGTACGGTTCCGAGCTGCTTGCGGAAGCGAAGGAAAATGGCTGTGACATCTACTTTGAAGCCAGTGTTGCCGGCGGGATTCCGATTCTGCGCACGTTAGAGGAAGGCCTCTCATCAGACCGGATTACAAAAATGATGGGGATCGTGAACGGAACAACGAACTTTATCTTAACAAAAATGATCAAAGAAAAAAGCCCTTACGAGGAAGTGCTCAAGGAAGCGCAGGATCTCGGTTTTGCCGAAGCTGATCCGACTTCAGACGTGGAAGGGCTTGACGCCGCAAGAAAAATGGCGATATTGGCGCGCCTCGGCTTCTCGATGAACGTGGATCTCGACGACGTCAAAGTAAAGGGAATCTCCCAAATTACAGACGAGGACATCAGCTTCAGCAAACGCCTCGGCTATACGATGAAGCTGATCGGGATTGCGCAGCGTGACGGCAGCAAAATTGAAGTCAGCGTACAGCCGACACTGCTTCCTGACCACCATCCGCTTTCTGCTGTGCATAATGAGTTTAACGCCGTTTACGTATACGGCGAGGCTGTCGGTGAGACGATGTTCTACGGACCGGGAGCCGGAAGCATGCCGACTGCGACATCCGTTGTTTCTGATCTTGTCGCCGTCATGAAAAATATGCGCCTCGGCGTAACCGGCAACAGCTTTGTTGGGCCGCAATACGAGAAAAACATGAAGTCTCCGTCAGACATTTACGCGCAGCAATTTTTAAGAATTCATGTTAAAGATCAGGTCGGTTCATTCTCGAAAATTACGTCTGTCTTCTCAGAACGGGGCGTGAGCTTTGAAAAGATCCTTCAGCTGCCGATTAAAGGCCATGATGAGTTAGCAGAAATCGTGATTGTCACGCACCATACATCAGAAGCTGATTTCAGTGATATCCTGCAAAACCTAAATGATTTGGAAGTCGTTCAAGAAGTCAAAAGCACATATCGTGTAGAAGGGAACGGTTGGAGTTAATGTGGAAAGGACTAATCCATCAATATAAAGAATTTTTACCTGTAACAGATCAAACACCGGCGCTTACTTTACATGAAGGAAACACACCTCTTATTTACCTGCCGAAGCTGTCTGAACAGCTGGGAATTGAACTTCATGTCAAAACGGAAGGCATCAATCCTACAGGGTCATTTAAAGACCGCGGAATGGTCATGGCTGTGGCGAAAGCAAAAGAAGAAGGCAACGACACGATTATGTGCGCGTCTACAGGAAACACTTCCGCTGCTGCGGCTGCATATGCAGCCCGCGCTAACATGAAATGCATCGTGATCATCCCGAACGGCAAAATCGCGTTTGGAAAACTGGCTCAAGCTGTCATGTACGGAGCTGAAATTATCGCTATTGACGGAAACTTTGACGATGCGCTTAAAATTGTCCGCTCCATCTGTGAGAAATCACCGATTGCCCTTGTCAACTCAGTTAATCCTTACCGTATTGAAGGCCAAAAAACAGCTGCCTTCGAAGTGTGCGAACAGCTGGGAGAAGCGCCGGATGTTTTGGCCATCCCGGTCGGAAACGCAGGAAACATTACGGCATACTGGAAGGGATTCAAGGAATATCATGAGAAAAACGGCACTGGCCTTCCGAAAATGCGCGGATTTGAAGCGGAAGGCGCGGCGGCAATTGTGCGCAATGAAGTAATTGAAAATCCGGAAACAATAGCGACAGCCATTCGTATCGGAAACCCTGCAAGCTGGGACAAAGCTGTAAAGGCAGCTGAGGAATCCAACGGGAAAATTGACGAAGTCACTGATGATGAAATCCTTCACGCGTATCAGCTGATCGCCCGTGAAGAAGGTGTGTTTGCAGAACCGGGTTCTTGCGCGTCTATCGCAGGAGTGTTGAAACAGGTGAAGTCCGGAGACATTCCGAAAGGCAGCAAGGTCGTCGCTGTTTTAACAGGAAACGGACTGAAAGATCCGAACACAGCGGTCGACATTTCAGAAATCAAGCCGGTCACATTGCCGACTGATGAAGACAGCATTCTTGAATATTTAAAAGGAGCGGCCCGTGTATGAACGAAGCCGGCATGCTGTTCACGGTCACTGTTCCCGGAAGCACGGCTAACCTAGGCCCGGGTTTTGATTCAGTCGGAATGGCGCTCAGCAGGTATTTGAAGCTGACCGTCTTTGGAAGCGACAAATGGTCTTTTGAAGCTGAAACAGAAACAGTCGCCGGAATTCCGGCGGGTACAGATAATCTGATCTATCAAGTGGCAAAACGGACAGCAGATTTGTACGGAAAAGAAATGCCGCCTGTCCATGTGAAGGTATGGAGCGATATCCCGCTCGCTCGCGGCCTTGGCAGCAGCGCCGCGGCGATTGTAGCGGCCATTGAACTGGCTGATGAATTATGCGGCTTAAAGCTGTCTGAAGCGGACAAGCTGCATTTAGCCAGCCTTGAAGAAGGACACCCGGATAATGCGGGCGCTTCTCTCGTTGGCGGGCTTGTCATCGGCCTGCATGAAGATGACGAGACACAAATGATCCGTGTCCCGGATGCTGACATTGACATTGTCGTTGTTATTCCTTTTTACGAGGTGCTGACAAGGGACGCAAGAGACGTGCTTCCGAAAGAGTTTCCGTATGCGGACGCTGTAAAAGCAAGTGCCGTCAGCAATTTGCTCGTTGCTGCGATCATGTCCAAGGATTGGCCGCTTGTCGGGAAAATCATGAAGAAGGATATGTTCCATCAGCCGTACAGGGCGATGCTTGTCCCCGAATTGTCAAAAGTAGAACACGTCGCCGAGATGAAGGGCGCATATGGAACGGCTCTCAGCGGAGCAGGCCCGACGATTCTCGTGATGACTGAAAAAGGAAAGGGAGCAAAGCTGAAAGAGCAGCTCACGCTTCATTTCCCTCATTGCGAAGTAGACGCTTTGACCGTTCCAAAAGAGGGAAGTATAATAGAGCGAAATCCTTTATATCAAGTAAAAAGTGTATAGAATATGCCAAGCGTTCCTCAGCGTCAGCGGAGGACGCTTTTTTTCTGCTGGAGATAAAGGAGTTTTTATTTAGAAAAACGAAATACATGTAAAAAGGAGGAGATGAATATGAAAAAGCTGATAACCGCAGAAGACATCACAGCGATTGTCTCTGTGACCGATCCTCAATACGTCCCAGACGGCAGCCGTGCCGCATACGTGCAGTCGCAAGTGAATCAAGAGAAAGATTCGTATACATCAAATATATGGGTTTATGAAACGAAAACCGGCGGGTCTGTTCCTTGGACATATGGAGAAAAGCAGAGTACGGACCCAAGATGGTCTCCGGACGGGCGTACGCTTGCCTTTATTTCTGATCGTGAAGACGATATAGCACAGCTCTATCTCATGAGCGCTGAAGGCGGAGAAGCGAGAAAGCTGACGAATATACCGTATGGCGTGTCAAAGCCGGTATGGTCCCCGGATGGCGAGTCGGTGCTTGTCACTGTCAGTTTGGGAGGGGAGGAAAGGATTGATGATCAAAAGAAAAAAGAGCCGGACAGCTTTGAACCTGTGGAAGTGCAAGGCCTTTCCTATAAACGGGACGGTAAAGGGCTGACAAGAGGTGCGTATGCCCAACTAGTGCTTGTCAACTTGAAGAGTGGCGAGGTAAAGCAGCTGACAAACCGCAAAGCTGATCACGGTGATCCTGCTTTTTCTCCTGATGGCAAATCGCTTGTTTTCTCAGCTGATCTGACGGAAGCGGATGATGCCAGCAAGCTGCATGACGTCTGCATGATGTCGCTCGAGACTGGGGATTTCAAGGTGATTACGTCTCATCGCGGCTCATTCGGACCAAGCTCATTTTCACCGGACGGAAGGTATCTTGCTTTGCTTGGGCATGAACAGGAATATCAGAATGCAACGCTCGAAAAGGCGTGGCTTTATGATCTCGAACAAGACCGCCTTACATGTCTGACTGAAATGCTTGACGTTCATTTAGCGGATGCGCTCATTGGAGATTCATTGATCGGAGGTGCCGAGCAGCGCCCGGTTTGGACAAAAGACAGCCAAGGGTTTTATGTCATCGGCACAGATCAAGGCAGTACGGGAATCTACTATATATCTATTGAAGGCCTTGTGTATCCGATTCGTATCGAAAAAGAGTACATCAATAGTTTTTCCATTTCACCTGACGAACAACACTTTATTGCGAGTGTGACAAAGCCGGACAGACCGAGTGAGCTTTACAGCATCCCGCTTGGGCAGAAAGAGAAACGCCTGACTGGCGTGAATGACAAGTTTGTCGGCGAGCATACGATGTCAATACCTGAAGATATTCAATATGTCACAGAAGACGGCGTGACGGTGAACGGCTGGCTGATGAAGCCTGCACAGACTGAAGAGGAAACATCATATCCTCTTATTCTCAACATACACGGCGGTCCGCACATGATGTACGGGCATACATATTTTCATGAATTTCAAGTGCTGGCGGCGAAAGGATACGCGGTAGTGTATATCAATCCGAGAGGAAGCCACGGCTACGGCCAGGAATTCGTGAATGCCGTCAGAGGAGATTATGGAGGAAAGGATTATGAGGATGTGATGCAGGCAGTGGATGAGGCCATCAAACGAGATCCGCAGCTTGATCCTGAGCGGGTAGGTGTCACGGGCGGAAGCTATGGAGGCTTTATGACCAACTGGATCGTTGGACAGACGAATCGCTTTAAAGCCGCCGTCACCCAGCGTTCGATATCAAATTGGGTCAGCTTTCACGGCGTCAGTGATATCGGCTATTTCTTCACAGACTGGCAGCTTGAGCATGACATGTTTGCAGACACAGAAAAGCTCTGGGACCGTTCCCCTTTAAAATACGCAGCAAACGTGGAGACACCGCTATTGATTCTGCATGGCGAGCGAGATGACCGGTGCCCGATTGAGCAGGCGGAGCAACTATTTATCGCCTTGAAAAAAATGGGCAAGGACACCATGCTCGTCCGTTTTCCAAAAGCGTCGCACAATTTGTCACGCAGCGGACACCCGGGGCAGCGGATCAAGCGCCTAAATTATATCAGCTCATGGTTTGATCAATATCTCTAATAAAAAAGCCAGGCTGATCAAATATCAGCCTGGCTGCTTTATTAAAAGACTTGTTCTACTTCAACGACACCCGGCACTTCTTCAAGAAGAGCGCGTTCAATTCCGGCTTTCAGCGTAATTGTTGAACTTGGACAGCTGCCGCATGCGCCTAGAAGACGAAGCTTAACGATACCTTCATCTATGTCTACAAGCTCACAGTCACCGCCGTCACGAAGTAAAAACGGACGAAGTTTGTCCAGTACTTCCTGCACCTGTTCTTTCATTTCAACTTCAGTCATGACATTCGCTCCTTTCGTCATCATAAAACCATTATATTCAGTGTAACAATAAAAATCTATTGTTTAGTTTGAAAAGTTGCTTTCCCTATTATAGCACATTCAGACTTGAACACAAAAACGGTTTTTTTCTATCAAAACGTCTTTTGGCTCTGTATACTGAAAAGAAAGGACTACAGGGAGAAGGGGGCGTTTATCAGTGACAAAACCAGTCATGCTCAGCGTCTACGGCGCAGAAACCATTTGTGCAAGCTGTGTCAATATGCCGACAGCCAAAGATACGTACGAGTGGCTTGAGGCTGCGCTGAAAAGAAAATATCCAAATCAGCCTTTTGCGATGCAATATATCGATATTTATGAGCCGCCTGACAATAAACAAGAGAAAGAGCTTGCGGAAAAAATCAGAAATGATGAGTATTTTTATCCTCTTGTTCTCGTAGAAGACAAAATTGTCGGTGAAGGCAATCCGACATTAAAAGACGTCTATAAGGAAATGGAGAAGTATGGGTATACAGAAAACCGCTGACAAGATCAGCGGTTCCAGCGTGTGGACAAACCCTCGTATTCGTTGTCAAGCTTGTGCGTTGGTGCTCACGTGTTATGAAAGGAACGGCGGTTAAATGCTTAGGCGTCCTGCCTAAACATTTAACCGCCGTCATCACATCCTGTGAAAGTCCGCTCCAATGCTCGCCTTTCCTAGACTTCAAGGGTTTTCAAACACGCTGAAAAGATGAAACCGGCTAAAACTAAAACCGTTTCAGCCGTCTGTAATCATTAAAACCGCTGACAAGATCAGCGGTTCTTCTCTATCATTAACCGTTATGGTGTTTATACATCCACAGCAAGCCGGATTTCAGCATGCGCGGAACACGGCCGATCAGCGGACGGTCAGCAACAAGGCCGAAGCCGGATTTTTTTCCAAGTGAGCCAAGAACGCCTTTCAGCTTAAACTGCGGCATTGACTCTGGAAGGGCTTCTCCATTCCAGCGTTTTTGCAAGATTTGGACAATCTGCTCTGCTTGAGCCTCTGCAAGCTGAGCGCTCGGTGCATGAGGAAGGCTGGCGCAATCACCGACAACGTACAAATGTTCATCACCGGGAAGATTGTGATGCGGCGTTAATACGATACGCCCTTGTGCATCCTTCTCCACATCTAAATTCCTGACGACTTTGTTCGGCTGTATGCCAGCGGTCCATACGATGGCGTCCGCAGAAATCGGATCATCGTGGTTATACACAACGCCTTCTTCTACTTTGGTGATATTTGCCCTGTTAATAATGCGGACACCGTGCTCTTCGAACCATTTTTGCACATATTTGCTCAAACGCTCGGGAAAGCTTGATAAAATGAGATCGCCGCGGTCAAACAAAATAATGTTCAGGTCGTCACGGCTTTCCCTCAATTCACTTGCAAGCTCAACGCCGCTTAAGCCCGCGCCGACAATGGCGACAGTGGCATTAGCGCTCAGGTTATTCAGCTTTTGATAAGTTTCTCGGGACTGGTCGATGGTTTGAATGCTATAGGTGAATTCAGGCGCTCCCGGCACGTTGTGATATTTATCCTCACAGCCGAGCCCGATCACGGCGTCATCGTAAGAAATCGGTTCACGATCATGGAACAGCACTTGTTTTTGTGCAATATCAATTGATGAGATATCTCCGTATTGGACATCCAGGCGAGGGTGCTCTGGGAATGACACTCTGATATGATGGTCAGAAATTGTGCCTGCGGCAAGGGCATAATATTCTGTTTTCAAGCAGTGATAAGGATTTCTGTCAATTAACGTGATTAAAACATCATCAGGCAGCTGGTTTGGCAATAAGCGATGAAGAACACGCATATTCCCGTAACCTCCGCCGATCAAGACCAATTTTTTCATTTGAATTCCCCTTTAATCCGAAGAGTATGATAGACACATTGAAGAAAATACGAACTATGTAAAATAACATCTAGAATTATATCGAATTTGATCTAAAATCACAATAATAGTTTGAAAATAACCTACAAATTAGCCTGAAAGCGCAAATTAGTAAAACGTTATTCTGGAAATGATATGTTGCGATAATAAATTTTGAAGAATCTATTGTCTTTGACGAATGGTGAAAAATTCGCGATAATGGACATATGTGAGGTGAAACCGCATGAATCCAATGATTGAATTTTGTGTCAGCAATCTGGCTCACGGCTCTCAGGAAGCCCGGGCGATTTTGGAGAAAGATCCAAACCTGGATGTCCTCGAATACGGCTGCTTAAGCTACTGCGGGAAATGCATGGAGTCGCTTTTCGCTCTTGTAAACGGAGAAGTCGTCATGGGTGAAACGCCTGCTGAGCTTGTTGAGAATATATATACATTTATTGAAGAAAACCCAATGTTTTGAAGAAAAGGGCCTGGACAGGCCCTTTTTATTTTGTCGTCCAAAAGAACTAAAAAAATGTGTAGACATCAAAAACGATTATTGTTATCGTATAAAAGATTTGTTTTAAATAAATGTTAAGAGGTGTAGGTGTATTCATGAGTGTTCTCTGGGGACTGCTGGGCGCAGTTGCGATCATTGCTATCGCGTTTTTATTTTCAGAAAAGAAAAGCAATATTAAAATAAGAACCGTCATCGTTGGTTTATGCATACAGGTGGCGTTTGGATACATCGTGTTAAAATGGGAAGCGGGACGCGCTGTTTTTTTATGGTTTTCAAGCCGTGTACAGCTTCTGATTGATTATGCGAATGAAGGCATCAGCTTTATTTTTGGACCGCTTCTAAAAGTCGGCGACAGTCCGGCATTTGCCTTAAGTGTACTGCCCGTTATCATTTTCTTCTCAGCACTGATTGCCGTTTTATATCACTTGAAAATCATGCAGCTCGTTTTCCGTGTCATCGGGGGCGGATTGTCGAAGCTTCTTGGGACAAGCAAAACGGAATCTCTTGCGGCTTCTGCTAATATTTTTGTGGGACAATCCGAATCTCCATTAGTGATCAGGCCCCTGATTGCCGGTCTGACGCGCTCTGAATTGTTCACGATTATGACGAGCGGTCTATCGGCTGTTGCGGGTTCAACCTTGTTTGGATACGCGCTTCTCGGTATCCCGATTGAATACTTGCTTGCGGCCAGCTTTATGGCTGCTCCGGCTGGCCTTGTCTTTGGTAAATTGATTATACCCGAAACAGAAAAGCCGCAAACCGTAAAAAGCGATTTCAAAATGGATGAAGGAGAAGGCGCAGCCAATGTCATTGACGCAGCTGCAAAGGGAGCGTCAACCGGACTGCAAATTGCCTTAAACGTCGGAGCGATGCTGCTTGCGTTCGTTGCATTAATCGCCGTAGTAAACGGTGTTCTTGGCGGAGTATTCGGCTTGTTCGGCTTAAAAGGTGTCACATTAGAATCCATTCTCGGCTATGTGTTTTCTCCAATCGCCTTTTTAATTGGCGTTCCTTGGCATGAAGCGTTGCAGGCAGGAAGTTATATCGGCCAGAAATTGGTGCTGAATGAGTTTGTCGCTTATTCTAACTTCGGTCCGCACATCGGTGAGTTTTCTAAGAAAACCGCTACGATTATCAGCTTCGCGTTATGCGGATTCGCCAATTTTTCATCAATTGCGATTATGCTTGGTACGCTTGGCGGTTTAGCGCCTAGCCGCCGTTCGGATATCGCGCGCCTCGGCCTGAAGGCTGTTCTTGCGGGAACATTAGCCAATCTGCTCAGCGCAGCCATTGCCGGCATGTTTATATAAACGATAAAAGCTCCTTGCGATTTGCAAGGAGCTTTTATGTATGAAAAACGGGGGATAATTATATTGTGTCCGTTTATAATAGCTTTTATACTAAGAAAAAGAAAAAAAGTTGGAGGCACCTATGAATTCATTTCGATTTACCAAAATGCACGGTCTGGGTAACAGCTATATCTATGTGAATCAATTTGAAGAGCAGCTCCCGGAAGAAAAACTGTCTGAGATTGCAATTCAGGTTTCTTCTGTTTATACAGGGATCGGTTCCGACGGAATGATCCTGATATGCCCTTCAGATCAAGCGCCTGTTAAAATGCGGATTTTTAATAATGACGGGTCTGAAGGGAAAAATTGCGGCAATGGTTTGCGTTGCGTCGCAAAATACGCGTATGAGCATAAGCTGGTTGAGGAAACATCTTTTCTGATTGAAACCCTCTCCGGGCTTGTGAGAGCGGAGGTTCAAGTTGAAAATGGGAAAGTGAATGTGGTTACTGTCGATATGGGCGAACCGCGCCTGACAAAAGCGGAGCTTCCGATGCTTGACGGCGGGGAAGAGCACACGATCAATGAAACGATGGCATTTGGTGAAGTTGAACTAACAGGCACTGCCGTTTCAATGGGAAATCCCCATATCGTTTTTCCGATCGCTGACATTGAACAGGCACCTCTGACGACACTAGGACCGGTGATTGAAAAAGATCCGAGATTTCCGGAAGGCGTCAATGTGGAATTCGTCGAAACCGTGAATGATCATGAGTTGCATTTCCGCGTCTGGGAACGGGGATCAGGTATTACTCAGGCATGCGGGACAGGAGCATGTGCAGCTGCGGTTGCATCTGTGTTAAACGGTGTATCAAAACGAAATCAGGACATCACGGTGCATTTAGCAGGCGGAGATTTGGTGATTAACTGGAAAGACAACGGCCATGTGATGATGAGAGGGCCGGCTGAGACCGTTTGCGAGGGTGTCTATTTTTTGTAAAACACCTCGTTTGAGAATTGAACGAATCATGTTTATAATAAAAGACAACATCCGGTTTTTAAAAGGAGGTTCATAATGATGAGCAACCCGGTAACAATTACAGAAGCAGCTGCTTTGCATATAAAAGATATGATGAAAGAGCATGAAGAAGAAAACGCGCTTTTACGAGTAGGCGTAAAAGGCGGCGGCTGCAGCGGCCTTTCATACGGTATGGGCTTTGAACATGAAAAAGGTGAAAAAGACAGTGTATTTGAGGAACATGGCATCACTGTTCTCGTTGACAAGGACAGCCTTGATATCATGAACGGCACCATCATTGATTTTAAACAATCCATGCTTGGCGGCGGTTTCACCATCGACAACCCAAATGCCATCGCCTCATGCGGCTGCGGTTCTTCGTTTAGAACAGCGACGAATGCTGGTAAGCCTGAAGAGTGCTAAAAAAGTGGAACGCCCCTTACTGTGAAGTGGGGCGTTTTTTGTTCTAAAATAAATAAAGATGCTCGATTTTACGTCTTTATCTCGTTTTAAAGCTACTAACAAAAGTTTCTCCGTCGTTTTCCGCGTTAACGATCAGCTGGGCACTTTCACTGATACGCTGAGCAAGTGCTTTTTGCGCTTTTCCCTCGAAGCTGTATAAAAGGGCTGAATACACGTCGTTTAATTCTTCCTGCAGCGAATTCATCTCGAACTTTGGTTTAAGATTTTTACGAACCGTCTCTAACTTAGTATTTGCCACTTGCGTCATACCTGCTTTTAACATTTGACGCTGCAGCTGTTTTCGCATTGGATCATCTTTATGTTCTAAAAGGTTATCTAATGTTGGCATTGCTTTGTCACTCCTATAATCTAAGCCAATTGGCAAGCATTTGATCTTTTTCCTCAAAGTCATCGGCGATTTTATTCAAGAAGCCGCCTATCTCCTCCAGGTCTGTAATCGCTGCCTGCAATGAGTCTATGTAGGATTGTTCTGCCTGTGTATCGTAAAATATCGGTCCTTTATCGTAAGATTGGGCTATGTCCTCTAACGTATTGGTTACATCCTGTGCATTAAGCTGATCATAAAAGCCATGCCCAACTTGACCGTAAAATTCCGTTTTTAGTTCAGCAACTTTTTCATCGTGCTCTTGATAAGCATTTTGTGCTTCTTTTTTCATCGTTCTCAGATCCTCGACCATCGCGTCAACTTTTTCGGC
This sequence comes from Bacillus vallismortis, assembly GCF_040784915.1. Classification (GTDB taxonomy): domain Bacteria; phylum Bacillota; class Bacilli; order Bacillales; family Bacillaceae; genus Bacillus; species Bacillus subtilis_G. The sequence continues at coordinate 3,328,180 of NZ_CP160797.1, read as the reverse complement.
CAGTTTTTTCGCACTTTTGGGAGTGACTTTAATGGCATCCCCGCCGCCGATCGCGCCAGCCGGCAGCATAGCATTCATATTTTTATCGTATACAAGCTCATCACCGTTTACGTTCGTGATATTTCCGTTTTCATCAAACGTAAAGTTGGCCTCATTTAGACCGTGTGTATCTGGATCGCGAACAATAACTGTGTCTATAAAGTAGGCAAGGTTCTTAGCGATTTGGTCACCCCATCGCCCGCTAAGTCTTTGTTTGCGGTTGAAATTCGATAGAGCGGGATTTTTTGTGTAAATTGTGGTCCCATTGTGGCGGTCATACTCGTTCCAGTAGCCGGCTCCGACCATATCGTCCGGGTTGATGATAGACCTCAAGTAAGGGTCGTACAAGCCATCGTTTATTTCTTTTTGCTTGTTATCAGTATGTAGTTTGAGAACAGAAGGGCTGTTAAACGCGACCGCATAAATATCATTATTTACCGCACTGTATTCGGCTTCTGCGCCCCCAAGCGAATGACCGGTTGTTGAAACAATCGTCGATGTTCCGTTATACTTTCTTTTAACTTCCTTAACGAGCTGATCTGCTTGGTCGATTTGCGATGTTTTCGTAATGAGTTTATAGTCTCCGGTTGTAAGCAGCGCGTCTTGAGAAGGTGTTGCGTTGTATTTTCCGAGTGTTTTAGACGTGTCTTTCGCGTCCTTTTTAACGATATAATGAGCTTCTTTTTTGGGGTCGCTTCCAAAAACAATGTTGCCGCCGTCAGCTTTTACACCATCATTGATCGGGTCTTTTCCGAGATCGGTTCCTGCAAAGGATACGACAACATTTTCTGGATGATTTGATTTAACCCATTTGCCGTTTTTCTGTTCTGCTTGTACTAATACAACCGCGTCAAGTCCTGTGTCATCGTCTGATTTTATTTGGTCAACATACCACCGGGAAGAAGATTTTAATTTTAATGGTTTTTGTGTTTTTAAATGATTTTTAATGGTTTCATAATCATAAGATATTTGGCTTATATAAAAGTAATCTCGATCACTGATTTTTGGCACATTAATGTTTTCAGACATGTACAACACCTCAAAGTTGATGTAAAATTAATATAAGAAAGGATGAGTTTGTGAAAAAAAACATAATTATCCTAATCTCTGCAGTAATTATAGCATTAGGAGGTATTTACATGAAGTACCAACACGATAAAGATAAAGCAGAACAAGAACTTTTTAACCAAGCGAAAGATAAAATGGAAAGCTATATAAAAGCCAATTACAACAATATAAATCAAATTACATACTATAATGAGTACAAAATAAATCCTATGGGCGGTATTTCTGTAAAAGGGTACTTGAATGGTAATAAGGAAAAAGAATTCTTTGGACTTTATGATGAAACTAATGACGAAATAGGAGTTTCGTCGGTGGATGCGGAAGAGAAGCAGGAATGTCAGGAGAAAGAGTGTGAATACTAGACGCCAATTAAGGCGTCTCATTTTGTCACCTTTCAAACATCATTTGCACATAGTCTTCTATAGCTGATAATGATGTCATCTATTAATTATTTAATACATTTAGGGTTTTCTCAATTCTTTTGAGTTCTAACCGTTTGGTTTTTCTTCCCCCAAAGACCCCTATAGTGCCAGCCTCACGTAAGCCTCAACAGCTAATTTGTTCTTAGTGATACTTAGGCTCGTCCAGTATATCGGAAAGCATTTTCTGTTGCTCAGAAATCAAGCACAGACAGTGCAAGAATGATTCGGCGCCGTTGTTCTTTAGTTTCTTTTGAGATAATCATAGTTATAAGCACTTTGGTCATCCTATAATATGTTTCAGTTCTTGCTCAAGATATGCAGCACCTTTCATGTCATATAAAATAATGTAGGGAAAGGATGCTCTTTTTTTGAAAAAATACCTTATTATTTTACCTTTGTTAATTATAGCCGTTGGAGGAATGCTTATGAAGCACTATGTGGTGAAAAAGGAAGAAAATGCTCTTTTTGAAAAAGCTAATAGTAAAATGAGTGAATACCTTCATAGTGAATACAACGGTATAGAGAAAATTTCTTATTACGATGATTATTTTATTGATCCAACTGGTGGAATTACCGTTGAGGGATATCTTAATGGCGATAAAACTAAAGAGTTTGATGGCTTATATGATCCTGTTAGTGACAAAATAGGAAGCTTCTCTGTGGATGCGGAAGAAAAGTCTTAAGACGCCTAGATGGCGTCTATTTTTGTATGTCACCGTATATTTCCTCTAATATCATGGGACATTTTTCTAGTCTGCGTGCTACATGTGTACTTCATTTACCGCATTGTATTCGGTCTCTGCACCGCCGAGTGAATGCCCGGATATAAATTAAAAATTAATGTATGAAGGGTGATCCTATGAAAAAATACATTTTTATCCTAATGATAATTAATATAGCAGTTGGTTTTATAATGAAGAATATTAATGATAAAAATGAACAGCCAGAAGAGGTAAAGATTGCTCAAGAACGAATGGAGAAATTTATCAAAGCAAATTATGAAGGAATACATAACGTTACATTTAAAGATAAATACGAAATAGATCAAATGGGTGGAATATTGGTATTTGGCTATTACAACAAAGATACATCTAATAAATTTGACGGTATTTACGATAAGGCAAATGACAAAATCGAAGGACATACCATAGATGCGATAAGAAAAAAAGAATGCAGAGACGATGATTGTGATTACTAAAGGTAAATATTATCTGAATGTGAAAAAGCACCCACATCCGGGTGCTTTTCATATATTAATACTTATCCCCATTAAAAATCGAATTCTTCACAATCACATAATCCACATTGCGGATCGCGTCAAGCTTCGTTCCACCTGCATAAGAAATAGAAGATTGCAGATCCTGTTCCATTTCAATCAGTGTATCCTTGATAGAGCCTTTATGCGCCACGTGCATTTTTTTGCCTTCTACATTTTTCTTTTCGCCTTTTTGGAATTCAGAGGCTGAGCCGAAGTACTCTTTGTAGAGCTCTCCGTCTTTTTCGATCGTTTGGCCTGGTGATTCTTCATGTCCGGCAAATAGTGAACCGATCATGACCATCGTTGCGCCGAATCTGATTGATTTTGCGATATCGCCATGTGTGCGGATGCCGCCATCTGCGATAATCGGTTTGCTGGCTGCTTTGGCGCACCAGCGCAGCGCCGCTAACTGCCAGCCACCTGTGCCGAAGCCGGTTTTGATTTTCGTAATACATACTTTTCCCGGACCGATGCCGACCTTAGTGGCATCCGCTCCCGCATTTTCAAGCTCTCTGACCGCTTCCGGCGTTCCGACATTGCCGGCAATGACAAAGCTGTCCGGCAAATGTTTTTTGAGATGCTGGATCATTTCGATAACGGCATTTGAATGACCGTGCGCAATGTCAATTGTCACGTAATCGGGAGTCAGGTTTTCTTCTGCCAGCTGGCGGACAAATTCATACTCCTCATCTTTGACGCCCACGCTGATAGAAGAGAATAATCCGCGTGCGTTCATATCTTTCATAAAATCAATTCGTGTTTCAGGCTCAAATCGGTGCATCACATAAAAGTAGCCATTTTCGGCTAATTGAATGGCTAGCTTTTCATCTATAATCGTCTGCATATTGGCAGGAACGACGGGCAATTTAAATGTGCGTCCGCCTAAACGTACGGATGTATCGCATTCTGAACGGCTGTTCACAATGCATTTTGCAGGAATTAGCTGAATATCTTCGTAATCAAATACGTTTTCCATGTTTTTCACTCCTAAAAACGAATATTTAAAAGAATAATAAATGAAATGTTCGCCTTGTATAATGTACTCTGTTTTATTTAGGATGTCAAACGTTTTTATTTGCTTACAGGTGTGGGCAAGCGCCGATGCTTGTCATGCACAGTGAGTTTGGGTATGATAGTTTTAACGAATGGTCTTAGGGAGCGGATCAAAACGCGAATCATATACGTTCAGCAAAGCTTGGTCGTTCAGCACCAGGCTTTCTTTATGACATGAACGTGTGAAAGGAGCGAATCAGATGACTCAAAATGAAGGAAAAACACCGAAGTCGCAAAAGATCCAAGATCGCATTATCATGGCAATGATCTGGATCGTCGCAGCCCTTGTGATTGCGCTGGTTATTGGAACTGCGATGAATTACATCAATATCTTCAAATAAAAAAGGAGCTGTGTCGCTGACACAAACTCCTTTTTTTATTATTTGTTTTCAAAAAGACTTGTTGAGTGAAGAGGCTGTACACGGGCTTTTGGATCCATGTAAGCTTTGGCGTTGTTCACTGCTGTCGGCGCCTCGCCGAAGCCGCTTGCGATCAGGTTGACTTTTCCTTCGTATGTGCAAATGTCACCTGCGGCAAAGAAGCCTTCGATGTTTGTTTCCATTGTTGATTTGACGACAATAGAATTTTTCTCGATGTCCAGACCCCAGTTTTTAATCGGTCCAAGAGATGAAACGAAACCGTAGTTGACGATTAAGTCATCAATTTCTAAAATCTCTTTGCGATCGCCTTTCACTTCTTCAAGCACTAGCTGTTCAATTTTGTCTTCCCCGATCAGCTCCGCAGGGACGAATGGTGTCAGGACATTAACCTTCGACGCATGAAGGTTTTCCACACTGTGCTCGTGCGCGCGGAACTTATCGCGGCGGTGAATGATGGATACTTCTTTTGCGATTGGCTCAAGCATAAGCGCCCAGTCAACCGCTGAATCTCCGCCGCCAAGGATCGCAACCCGTCTGCCGGCGAATTTTTGCAAATCGTCAACGAAGTAGTGAAGGTTTTTGCCTTCATACTGCTCTGCATTTTCAAGTTCCAGCTTTCTCGGTTTGAATGCGCCGTTTCCTGCAGTGATGATCACTGTTTTGGAGTAGTGGATTTCTTCATTTGTCACAAGCTTAAACACGCCGTCCGCTTGTTTTTCAACAGATTCAACCGCTTGCTCCAGACAAATGGTTTGGTCGAATTTCGCCATTTGCTCTTTTAGGTTATTGATAAGTTCTTGTGCGCGGATTTTCGGGAACCCCGCTACATCATATATATACTTTTCAGGGTATAGGGCGCTAAGCTGTCCGCCGAGTTGAGGCAGGCTTTCGATAATTTTGACGCTTGCCTGTCTCATTCCTCCGTAAAAAGCGGTGAATAAGCCGACCGGTCCCCCGCCTATAATGGTAATATCATAAACCGTTGTATCCTCTCGCATACGAAAATGGCCTCCTAAATGAAAATTGTTATTAATTATACCATATTGCCGTTCAAATTGACGAGTCAGCAGAAAAAATCGTAAGTGTATAAAGTGCGCATTCATTCTTGAAAAATTTTCCGTAGGCCGATACGATGATAACCAAATGAATTGATCTTTTTCTGAATGTTTCTTGGGCCAGTCGGATAAGTATGATAGTAGTTCTATGCGTAAGGACTTCACAAAAAACTTTTCAATATATTTCATAAAATCCCGCCAATAAGCTGAAGCTAACACAAATGATGATTTTATTATGCGTCTAACAAAAGCAAAAAAGAGAAGGTGGATGTGATGGCATTGAATAAGCCCAAAATCGTGATTTTAGGTGCAGGATATGGCGGATTGATGACGGTAACTAGGCTGACAAAGTTTGTCGGACCGAATGATGCTGATATTACGCTTGTCAATAAACACAATTATCATTATGAAACGACATGGATGCATGAAGCGAGCGCGGGTACGCTCCATCATGACCGCTGCCGTTATCAGATAAAAGATGTAATCAACCAGTCGCGGGTCAATTTTGTACAGGATACCGTAAAAGCAATCAAAATTGATGAGAAAAAAGTTGTGCTTGCGAATGGAGAGCTAAAGTACGATTATGTAGTCATCGGACTCGGAGCGGTGCCCGAGACGTTCGGTATTAAAGGTTTGAAAGAATATGCGTTTCCGATCGCTAACATCAACACGTCGCGCCTGCTGCGGGAACATATTGAGCTGCAGTTTGCGACTTACAATACGGAGGCGGAAAAACGGCCGGACAGGTTAACGATCGTTGTAGGCGGAGCCGGATTTACGGGGATTGAATTTCTCGGCGAGCTGACGGCCCGCGTGCCGGAGCTCTGCAAGGAGTATGACATTGACAGAAGCCTCGTACGAATCGTATGTGTGGAAGCCGCGCCGACCGTTTTGCCGGGCTTTGATCCTGAGCTTGTTGATTATGCCGTTCATTATCTTGAGGAAAACGGAGTTGAGTTTAAGATCGGCACCGCTGTGCAAGAATGTACACCGGAAGGAGTCAGAGTCGGGAAAAAAGATGAGGAACCAGAGCAAATCAAATCGCAAACCGTTGTATGGGCGGCAGGTGTCCGCGGCCATCCGATTGTAGAGGAAGCCGGTTTTGAAAATATGCGCGGCCGGGTCAAAGTCAATCCTGATCTTCGCGCACCCGGACATGACAATGTCTTTATTCTCGGCGACAGCTCGCTGTTTATGAATGAAGATACAGAGCGCCCGTATCCGCCGACTGCGCAAATTGCGATGCAGCAGGGAATAACGGTTGCTAAAAACCTTGGCAGGCTCATTAAAGGCGGAGATCTTGAGGAATTCAAACCGGACATTAAGGGAACGGTTGCTTCTCTTGGCGAGCATAACGCGGTTGGGGTCGTGTATGGCAGAAAGCTGAAAGGCACGCCGGCTTCGTTTATGAAAAAAGTCATCGATAACCGCTCGCTGTTTTTGATCGGCGGACTTGGACTGACGTTGAAAAAAGGCAAGTTTAAATTTTTCTAAAAACCCGCTTCCGCGGGTTTTCTTTATTAAAAAACGGCAAAATAAAAAGATAATAAGAGGAAAATGAATATGTTTCCGCTTACATGAAAAGATTTGTCACATGATCTAACTTTATTGTTGACAGCCTAATATGTTATATTATCAGAAAATTAAGAAAAAGGGTGATGATCAGATGAAAACTGCAACGACAACCGCTTCACATGCATGCCCATTTTGCTCAGGGAAAGGGTACTTTCAATTGATTCTCGGCGGTTCAGAGACTTGCCCATCTTGCCAGGGGACAGGAAAAGACAGTCATTCTTTTTCCAGCCGTTGACTTTATTTCAGCCCCCGCGTTACACTAAAAACAACGCAGGGGGTGGAATAGGTTGATTAGTCTGCCAGTCGTCATCATCTCAATTGTTCTGTTTTTTGTTTTGTTTTTTGGAATCGGTTTCTTATTAAACATGCTGCTGAGGATGTCTTGGATTATGGCTGTGATATATCCAATTGTATGCCTTTTCATTATCAGCAAGGAAAAGCTGATCAGCTATATCCAGTCGCCGGGAGAATCATTTGCTGGCCTGTTTCATCGTATCGTATCATTAGCGGCTGCCGATGTGCTGATTTTAGCCAGCGGTTTGGCTGGCGCCGTCGTATCCGGTATCGCGATCAACATGCTTAGAAAAAGAGGATATCAAATGTTTTAAATGCCGCTTTCTTCCTAAAGAAAGCTTTTTTTGTGCTTTCTGCTCATTCACCATATTGAATATTGCTCTCTCCAATTGGGAACAATGATTCGGAGGAGAGGTGGATGATGTTGAATATGATCAGACGTTTGCTGATGACCTGTTTATTTCTGCTTGCATTTGGCACGACACTTTTATCAGTGTCAGGAATCGAAGCGAAGGACTTGTCGAAATGGGTGCAGGAACATCAAGAAAAGCACTTGAAGCATGCAGGACTGACATTAAAAGCATTGCAGCAGAAAAAAACACAAACCATGTCCGCGGACAAGGATAAAACAAAACCGTTAGAAGAAGCTTTTGATTGGAACGAGTATCCGGTCCAAAAAGTAACAGCAACAGGCTACACGGCAGGAGCTGAATCGACGGGAAAAAAGCCCGGTGACCCATTATACGGGCTTACATATTCAGGTGTGAAAGTAAAACGGGATTTATACTCCACGGTTGCCGCTGATCCGTCCGTTTTCCCGATCGGCACGATTTTATTCATTCCGAACTACGGTCTTGGAGTTGTGGCAGACACAGGATCGGCTATTAAGGGAAACCGCCTTGATTTGTACTTTGAAACCGTCAAAGATGTGTACAATGAATGGGGCAAAAAAACCCTTGATGTATATGTGATTAAAAAGGGAACGGGAAAGGTCACTGAGGATGAGCTTGATAAGCTCAATGAAACGAAATCTTTGCAAGTATTCAGAAATCAATATAAAACAGTGAAAGAATAAAACGCTCCAGCCACCGCTGGAGCGTTTTTTACATAAATAAGTAAGCGAGTATCAATGTTAGTAAGATACCTGTTAAACCTCCGAAAAAAACCTCGATCGGCTGGTGTCCGAGAAGCTCCTTCAGCTTTTTTTGCTTTTCTTTTTCTTTGGCTTTCGGGAAGTCCTTTGCTTCATTCACGAAGCGGTTAAAATCAATGACAAGCTTATTGATGACTGTTGCCTGCTCACCGGCATGCCGTCTGACGCCAGTTGCGTCAAACATGGTAATGACGGCGAATATAGCGGAAACTGCAAATAGAGAGGAGCTTAGTCCATGCTCCAAGGCTACAGCTGTAGAAAGCGCGGTAACCGCTGCGGAGTGGGAGCTCGGCATGCCGCCTGTGCTTGTTACCAGCGTCCAGTCCAGTTTTCTGGATGCGATAAACTGTATGGGCACTTTGATGACCTGAGCAAAAACAATCGCGGCCAGGCTTGATAATAAAGGGAAATTTGTTAAAAGTTCCATTGGCGACATCCTTTCTATTTGAAAAAATCCTTCGTGTTTCAAAAGAAAAAAACAAGACTTAGACTGTTGTTTGATAAAATAAGTGTAATGGAAAGAATGTTTTTCCTATTATACCATTGTTCATAACAAATACCCATTACGTTAGGAGTGTAAGCATATGTTTTATGCGATTCAGCAATTAGAGCGTACGGAAACCCTTGTGGTTGGACTTTTTCAAAAAAGCCAGCTGTCAGGCAAAGCGCTGGAAATGGATGAAATGCTGGAAGGGCATCTGACACAGCTTTTGAAAGATGGTGATGTCTCTTCGAAACCAAATCAAGTATCAAAAGTATTCCCTCCATCCTCTGCGGGTATGAAACGAATTTATTTCGTTGGTCTGGGGAGAGAAGCCAATTATTCGTTTGAACAGGCGAAGGAATGTTTTGCCTATGTTTTTCAAGCGATTCATAAAGACCGGAAACAAGAAGCGGCTGTCCTGCTTGACACGTTTATTTCGGAAGACGTGCCTGCAGCCGATGCCGCTCATGCTTTAGCTGAGAGCTGCCTGCTTGCATCCTATGAGGTGCAGGATTATAAGCACAAATCAAATGAGCCGGACAAACAAATCGAAGCCGTGTACGCCGTCACAGATGAAGACACACAAGAAGTGCAGGCGGGACTTCGCGTCGGCCAGGCATACGGGCAAGGGGCAAATTCGGCTAGAACGCTAGTGAATATGCCGGGAAACATGCTGACAGCGACTGACCTCGCTTCTTATGCAGAAGAGCTTGCGGCGAAATATGATTTTGAGTGTGAGATATTGGAGAAATCAGAGATGGAAGAGCTCGGTATGGGCGGAATACTTGCTGTAAACCAAGGCTCGGCCGAACCCCCGAAAATGCTTGTTTTGAAGTATCAGGGCAAAAAGGAATGGGAAGATGTCGTCGGACTTGTCGGAAAAGGGATTACCTTTGACACAGGCGGCTACTCCATTAAAACGAAATCTGGAATTGTCGGCATGAAATCTGATATGGGAGGAGCAGCTGCGGTTCTTGGCGCAATGGAAACGATCGGAGAGCTTCGTCCCGAGCAAAACGTGCTGGCTGTCATTCCGTCAACCGATAACATGATCTCCGGCGGGGCGATGAAGCCCGATGATGTGATCGTATCATTAAGCGGAAAAACCATTGAAATCCTCAATACGGATGCTGAAGGAAGGCTTGTGCTTGCAGATGGCATTACATATGCGAAACAGCATGGGGCATCAGTTCTTGTGGATGTAGCTACGTTAACCGGCGGCGTTGTTGTGGCATTAGGGACAGAAACGACAGGAGCTATGACAAATGATCACAGCTTTTATCAGCAGGTAGCTGATGCTGCGGAAGAATGCGGAGAGGCGATCTGGCAGCTGCCGATAACAGAGAAGGATAAAAAACGTGTGAAAAGCAGCCAAATGGCGGATCTCAGCAATTCGCCGGGACGCGAAGGACATGCGATTATGGCAGGAACGTTTCTTGGTGAATTTGCCGAAGCAACGCCTTGGGTGCATCTTGATATTGCGGGCACGGCGACTTCAAATAAAGCAACCTGCTTCGGGCCGTCCGGGGCTACCGGCGTTATGGCCAGAACACTTGCCACACTGGCGGAGCGATTTACATTGGAAGAAGATAAAAGCGAATAATGATGGACCCCTGCTGCGGAATGCGGCGGGGATTTTTTCTTCCAAAATCTTTAGTTGACTAAAGTGTAGCGATTATGATACGATACGTTCGTACTTTATTTATCTACTACATTAGCAAACTAAAGGATTTTTATGGAGGGTTATCATGAATGCAGTCGTCATCGCAGTGCTGCTTATGCTTGTTTTAAGCCTGCTGCGTGTCAATATCGTTATCGCATTAATCATAGGGGCCCTTGCCGGCGGGTTAACAGGCGGGCTCGGGCTTGGAGAAACGGTTAAAGCTTTTACAGACGGGCTCGGCGGAAATGCCACCGTTGCAGTCAGCTACGCCATGCTTGGCGCGTTTGCTGCGGCTTTAACGAAAACAGGTCTTCCGGACGCAATGGTGGAAGCCTCCGTTAAATTGATCGGAAATAAAGAAGACACCCGCAAAAAAGCACTGTCCAAAGTGCTGATTGTTCTGATTATTTTAATCATATCTTGCTTTTCGCAAAACGTGGTTCCGGTTCACATCGCATTTATCCCGGTGCTGATTCCGCCGCTGTTGAAAATCTTTAATGAACTTGAAATGGACCGCCGTCTGATTGCGTGTGTGATTACATTCGGTTTAACGGCGCCTTATATCTTAGTGCCGGTCGGTTTCGGCCAAATCTTCCAAGGCATGCTCAAGGATAATGCAGAAGCTGCCGGATTAAACGTATCTCTCGGTGATATTCCTTACGCTTTAATGATCCCGGTTGCGGGTATGGTTGTAGGTTTGATTATCTCAATCATCGTCTTCCGTAAACCGAAAACATACGAAACAAAAGAAATATCTAGTACGAATGCTTCTCCATATACAAAAAAAAGCCTGGCCATCGCGGTTCTTGCCATCGCAGTGTCACTCGGCGTCCAGCTCTATTTATCTCAGACTTTGGGAGTAGAAGGGATGATTATGGGGGCGCTGGCAGGTCTGATCATTCTGTTTGTCAGCGGTGTGATGAAGCGTGATGAAGCGGACTCACTGATTACTGACGGAATGGTTTTAATGGCTTTTATCGGTTTTGTCATGCTCGTTGCAGCCGGGTTTTCAAATGTATTGACGAAAACCGGAGATGTAGAGTCACTGGTTAAAACAGCAGCTGGCATTATGGGGAACAGCCAGTTAGTGGGCGCATTGCTGATGCTGATTGTCGGTTTGTTCATTACAATGGGAATCGGTTCTTCTTTTGCGACGATTCCAGTTATCACAACGATCTTTGTGCCTCTTTGCATGCAGCTCGGCTTCAGCCCGATGGCAACGGTTGCGATTATCGGAACGGCTGCTGCGCTCGGTGATGCCGGATCACCTGCCAGCGACAGTACACTTGGACCGACTTCAGGTTTGAGTGCGGACGGCCAGCATCACCACATTTGGGACACTTGTGTGCCGACATTTTTATTTTATAATATTCCGCTTATCATCTTCGGCTGGATTGCGGCGATTGTTTTATAGGAAAAAGGCTCTCCTTTACTGGGGAGCCTTTTCTCGTTATGATAAAAAAACCGTCCAAGAGAATGATTTTTTACGTGGACGATATGTGATTTCTATTAAAGCCGGTTGCTTTTTGAATAGAGCGGTAGATCGCAGGTGCGATAAACGCCAGCACCACAGCCAGCGCCGTGTCTTTGACCATAAACCAAGTCATAAAGCCCCAAGCCGTGCCGTAGCTCACTGGCGTATGAATCCACAGCTTCAGCGCAAGATACATATAGGTAGTCCCGATGATATACATGATGGCGGTTCCGATAAGAGAAGCCATCAAAAATCGGATGTTGCTCGGCTGTATTTTGCGTTCTAAAAACCATCCAGCTGCATACGCCGCTGGGATGTATGAGAGAATAAATCCGCCGCTTTTTCCGGCAAACGGTGCGAAGCCCGCTGAAAATTGAGCAAACACAGGCGCTCCGGCCAATCCGACAAGCGCATATACAATCATGGCAATCCCTGCTCGTTTGCTGCCGAGCAACAAACCCGCCAAAATACAGAAGAATGGCTGCATTGAAAGCGGAATGCCGGCTACTTGTAAAAAGGGTGCCACTGATGTAATGTTGGCGCCGACAGCCATAAGTGCGGCGAACATGCCGATCAGCGCCATATCTCCAGCACGAAGTTTTTGTTGTTTCATTGTTGCTCCCCCTTAGGTTGACATACACAATCATAGAGTAATAAAGAACGGATATATTGTCAACATAAATTGAAATAAGGTTAACGAAAAGGAGGGCTCTATATGTATTTTGGAAAAACAAAACAGACTGACCAATCTGGGAGAGTGCCGCCAAATCAAAACGTCACAACCTCATTTCCTGTGCTTCATACTGGAAATGTCCCATATTACGAAGATATGACCAAATGGAATCTGCAAGTATATGGATTGGTTGACCAGCCGATGCTGTTGAGTTTCGAAGATGTTAAGGCCTTTTCTCAGTACGAATCGAAAAATGACATTCACTGTGTCACTGGCTGGTCAAGGCTTGATAATGTGTGGCAAGGCGTGCGGGCTCGAGATATAGCGGAAAAAGCGGGTGTTAAAGAAGAAGCGGGCTACGTCATTTTACATGCGGAAGAGGGCTGGACGACCAATCTCCCGCTTGATGATTTCATGGCTGAAACATCGCTCCTGGCTTATGCGCATAATGGCGAGCCTTTAACGCCTGAACACGGCTTCCCGCTGCGGGGCGTATTTCCGCATCTGTATTTTTGGAAAAGCGCCAAGTGGCTGCGCGGCATCCAATTTACGAAAGAGAATCACCCTGGCTTTTGGGAGCAGAACGGCTATCACATGAGAGGCGATCCTTGGCAAAATCAAAGATTTACATGGGATTAAGGTTCTATTTTAGGTAGGACAATCTGCATCTTTATCCGGTTTTTATTTCCATATAAATAGCCTTTAGGTACCTTATTTGATGAAGGTGCCTTTTTTAATTGGAAAAAAGTTGACTTTCTTTGGAAGAAAACCTATTATTTGAGTTGTCTAGTTGATAGTGAAAATCATTATCATATATTGCGATTTAGTTTAAGGAGAGGAATGTCGTACTGCATGAATGAGAAAACAACAGACAGAGTGAAAGGCGGGACGCAAAACGCATTTACCATTCCTGGGACGGAAGTGCGTATGATATCTTCACGCAATGAAAACCGTGCCTACCAAATTTTCATTTCGAAACCGAGTACCCCGCCGCCGCCCGCTGGTTATCCGGTTATTTATCTGCTGGATGCCAATTCTGTCTTTGGAACGATGGCGGAAGCTGTTCGAATACAGGGGCGCCGTCCTGAAAAAACCGGAGTGACCCCTGCTGTGATCGTCGGCATTGGCTATGAGACAGCAGAACCGTTCTCCTCAGCGCGTCACCGGGATTTTACAATGCCGACGGCTCAATCGAAGCTGCCGGAAAGACCCGACGGCAAAGAATGGCCGGAGCATGGCGGGGCAGAGGGCTTTTTCAGATTTATTGAGGAGGATCTAAAACCGGAGATAGAACGAGATTACCAGATTGACAGAAACAGACAAACGATCTTTGGCCACTCGCTTGGCGGTCTGTTCGTGCTGCAGGTGCTGTTAACAGCGCCGGATGCGTTTCAAACGTATGTCGCGGGAAGTCCGTCTATTCATTGGAATAAGCCATTTATTCTCGAGAAAACGGGCCATTTCGCCTCCCGCTTCAAGAACAACAATCAGCCTATCAATATCCTGCTTGCTGCAGGTGAATTGGAGCAGCATCATAAAAGCCGGATAAACGATAATGCGAGGGAGCTTTACGAACGGCTGGCCGCTTTATCTGAACAAGGCATGCGGGCAGAGTTTTGCGAGTTTTCAGGAGAAGGGCATATTTCGGTTCTTCCTGTTTTGGTCAGCAGGGCGCTGCGTTTTGCGCTTCATCCTGACGGACCGCATATGTCAATGGGCTGAGACATTCTCAGCCTCGCTTCTACATATAAAATATTCGTCATTGAAATTATATTTGACTGTCACATGACAATTGGATATGATTATTTTTATAATTGATAATGATAATCATTATCACTAAATTGTGCTTTTCTTTTCAAGGCACAGCAGTTTTTTTCGCTGGATGTCCGTCCGGCATAAGCGAAGAAAGGAATTGATGACATGAATGCAAAGGGTATAGAGGGCAAAATTGCTTTGATAACAGGAGCTGCCCAAGGGATAGGTGAAGCTGTTGCTAGGACGCTTGCCAGTCAAGGCGCACACATTGCGGCAGTTGATTATCATCCTGAAAAGCTGCAAAAGGTTGTGGACAGTCTTAAAGCAGATGGCTGCCATGCGGAAGCCTTTCCCGCGGATGTGAGAGACAGCGCGGCGATTGACGACATCACGGCCCGCATCGAACGTGAAATGGGGCCGATCGATATTTTGGTGAATGTAGCGGGTGTCCTTCGCCCGGGACTAATCCATACACTCAGTGATGAGGAATGGGAGGCCACGTTCTCAGTGAATTCGACCGGCGTGTTTAACGTCTCGCGTTCAGTCAGCAAATATATGATGGACCGGAGATCGGGTTCGATTGTAACGGTCGGATCGAATGCTGCCAGTGTGCCGAGGACATCAATGGCGGCATATGCCTCTTCAAAGGCTGCTGCTGTGATGTTTACGAAATGTCTTGGCCTTGAGCTTGCAGAATATCATATCCGCTGCAATATTGTATCTCCCGGATCAACCGAAACAGACATGCAGTGGTCATTATGGGCCGATGAAAATGGAGCTGAGCAAGTCATAAAAGGATCACTTGAGACATTTAAGACGGGAATCCCGCTCAAAAAACTGGCTCAGCCTTCGGATATTGCGGATGCCGTGCTCTTTTTGGTTTCTGACCAGGCGGGGCATATTACGATGCATAATTTATGTGTAGATGGCGGCGCGACCTTAGGCGTATAACTCATTTTAAAGGAGGTTCATGAGAATGTTGGAACAAAACGTTGTACCAGGAACAAAAGCGGAGCATTTGCTTCATGAGTATCAGCCGGGTTCTTTTTTCTTAGCTTCTCCCCATCGCGTGCTGTTAGCGAAAGGCATTAGTGAAATCGTACCGGAGGCAGAAGGGCACAACCAAATAGAAACCCTTTCCGGCCGTATTGCAGAGACGCTGCGTCAAGCAAAGCAGTCGGGGCAAAGCCGTCCGCTTGTTGTCGGAGCCGTTCCTTTTGATCATGTAAAAGCAGCTCGGCTTGTTGTTCCTGAAGAAGTGTGCTGGTCTGGACCGCTTCAATTTGATTATGCGGAGAAGGAGCAGCAGCCTGAGCATACATACCACATAGAGCCTGTTCCTGCACCGGAAGGGTATAAAAATGGTGTCGAACAAGGACTGGCGCGCATTGCCGATGGGACACTCAGCAAGATTGTCCTGTCCAGATCGCTGCATTTGACATCGTCTGAACCGATTCAGACGGATGAACTGCTTAGACATCTGGCGCAGCATAATACGCATGGCTACACGTTTGCCGCAGACGTGTCCAGACAAACGGAAGCGTCGTCGAGCCGAACTTTGCTCGGTGCAAGTCCGGAGCTTCTCGTTTCAAGAAGGGGAACTCAGGTCGTTTCCAATCCATTAGCCGGCTCAAGGCCTCGCAGTGATGATCCGGCTGAAGACCAGCGCCGGGCTGCCGAATTGCTTTCTTCCGCTAAGGATCTCCATGAGCATGCGGTTGTGGCTGACGCGGTTGCGGCAGCGCTCCGGCCTTTCTGCCGGACGCTGGATGTTCCGGAGAAACCTTCACTGATCAAAACGGAGACGATGTGGCATTTGTCCAGCGTGATTAAGGGAGAGCTGTCCGATCCGTCGGTGACCGCACTGGAATTGGCAGCGGCGCTCCACCCGACGCCGGCCGTCTGCGGAACACCGACTGATCTAGCAAGAGAAGCGATTCTCAGCATTGAACCGTTTGACCGCGGTTTCTTTACCGGCATGGTCGGCTGGTGTGATGACGCGGGTGACGGAGAATGGATCGTTACGATTCGTTGCGCAGAGGCAGAAGAACGCTCACTTCGCCTGTATGCAGGAGCAGGTGTTGTTGCCGGATCAAAACCAGAGGACGAGCTTCAGGAGACATCCGCGAAGTTTCAGACAATGCTGCGGGCAATGGGCGTGAATCATATATGATCAGAATGAATTGCTGGAGGGATACAACATGCTGAATGGATTTACTCCTTGGCCTGATGGGGTAGCTGAGACATATCGGAAGAATGGCTGCTGGGCCGGCGAGACGTTTGGAGATCTGTTAAGGGACAGGGCTGCCAAACATGGTGATCGCATTGCCATTACATGCGGAAACACCCATTGGAGCTATCAAGAGCTTGACACAAGGGTTGATCGTCTGGCTGCCGGATTTCAAAAGCTCGGCATTCAACAGATGGATCGTGTCGTAGTGCAGCTCCCGAATATCGCAGAGTTTTTTGAGGTCATTTTCGCGCTCTTCCGTTTGGGGGCGCTCCCAGTCTTTGCACTGCCTTCTCATCGAAGCAGTGAAATTACATATTTTTGCGAGTTTGCTGAAGCGGCTGCTTACATCATTCCAGACTCTTATTCCGGTTTTGACTACCGTTCACTTGCCAGACAGGTTCAAAGCAAGCTGCCGTCTTTGAAACACGTCATTGTCGCAGGTGAAGCAGAGGAATTTTTGCCGCTGAAGGGTTTGCATACAGAACCTGTGAAACTGCCTGAAGTCAGCTCTTCGGATGTGGCGTTCCTTCAGCTTTCTGGAGGAAGCACCGGCTTATCAAAACTGATCCCGCGGACTCACGATGACTACATATACAGTCTGCGGCGGAGTGCAGAGGTCTGCTGGCTCGATCACAGTACGGTGTACTTGGCAGCATTGCCGATGGCGCACAATTACCCGCTGAGCTCTCCCGGAATTCTCGGCGTGTTGTATGCCGGAGGAAGAGTGGTATTATCTCCTTCTCCAAGTCCTGATGACGCGTTTCCTTTGATTGAACGGGCACAAGTCACGATTACCGCTCTTGTTCCGCCCCTTGCAATGGTATGGATGGATGCCGCATCTTCACGCGATGACGATTTATCCAGCCTTCAAGTGCTGCAGGTCGGCGGCGCCAAGTTCAGTGCTGAAGCTGCGCGCAAGGTTAAAGCTGTTTTCGGCTGCACGCTTCAGCAGGTGTTCGGAATGGCAGAGGGTCTCGTCAATTATACGAGATTGGATGACCCTGAGGAAGTCATTGTCACCACCCAGGGAAAACCGATGTCCCCATATGACGAAGTGCGTGTTTGGGATGATCAGGATCGTGACGTGAAACCTGGTGAAACAGGGCATCTGCTGACGCGGGGGCCGTATACGATTCGGGGTTACTATAAGGCAGAAGAGCATAATGCCGCTTCTTTTACTGAGGACGGTTTTTACCGCACGGGTGATATCGTCAGGCTGACAGCAGACGGCTATATTGTCGTTGAAGGCAGAGCGAAGGATCAAATTAACCGCGGGGGAGAAAAAGTGGCGGCTGAAGAAGTTGAAAATCATCTTCTGGCACATCCGGCTGTCCATGATGCCGCAATGGTCTCAATGCCTGACCAATTTCTTGGCGAAAGATCTTGTGTGTTCATTATTCCCCGGGATGAAGGGCTGAAAGCCGCAGAGCTTAAAGCTTTTTTGAGAGAGCGCGGACTGGCTGCATACAAAATCCCCGACCGCATTGAATTTGTCGAATCCTTCCCGCAGACAGGGGTAGGAAAAGTCAGCAAAAAAGCGCTTCGTGAAGCCATTGCCGAGAAGCTTCTTGCAGGTTCAAAAAAATAAAACAAACAACAAGTTGAGAGGAAGTGTTCAAATGGCTATACCTGCCATTCAGCCGTATCAAATGCCGACAGCGTCTGATATGCCGCAAAACAAAGTTTCATGGGTGCCTGATCCCAATCGGGCAGTCCTGTTAATACACGATATGCAAAACTATTTTGTCGATGCTTTCACAGCGGGAGCGTCTCCGGTAACAGAGCTTTCAGCGAATATACGCAAGCTGAAGGACCAATGTGCCCAGCTGGGGATTCCTGTTGTCTATACCGCGCAGCCGGGAAGCCAAAATCCGGCTGATCGGGCGCTGCTGACAGACTTTTGGGGTCCGGGATTAAATAGCGGCCCTTATGAGGAGAAAATTGTAAACGAGCTGTCACCGGATGATGATGATATCGTGCTGACAAAATGGAGATACAGCGCGTTTAAGAGAACGAATCTGCTTGAGATTATGCGAAAAGAGGGGCGCGATCAGCTGATCATTTCCGGGATTTACGCCCATATTGGCTGTCTCGTTACAGCATGTGAAGCATTTATGGAGGATATCGAAGCATTTTTTGTGGGAGATGCAGTTGCTGATTTTTCGTTAGAAAAACATAAAATGGCGCTGGACTATGCGGCTGGGCGCTGCGCGTTTACCGTGATGACCGACAGTCTTCTCGATCAGCTGAAGAATGCGCCTGAACCTGCTCAGAAAACGTCAGTGACGACTGGCAAAGCAGTGTTTACATGTGAGAATATCCGTAAACAAATCGCTGAGCTTCTTCAAGAAACACCTGAAGATATTGCAGATCAAGAGGATTTGCTCGACCGTGGGCTTGATTCGGTAAGGATCATGACATTAGTAGAACAATGGCGCCGCGAAGGAGCCGAGGTGACATTCGTGGAACTGGCTGAACGCCCGACGATCGAAGAATGGCAAAAATTGCTCACAACCCGCAGCCAGCAAGTGCTGCCAAACGCGGATTATTTATAAAGGGAGGGTAAACAAACGGATGCCTGATACAAAAGACCTTCAATATTCTTTGACCGGAGCGCAAACCGGCATATGGTTTGCTCAGCAGCTTGATCCGGACAATCCGATCTACAATACAGCGGAATATATAGAAATCAATGGACCAATCAATATTGCTCTTTTTGAAGAAGCTTTGCGGCACGTGATAAAGGAAGCGGAATCGCTGCATGTCCGCTTCGGTGAAAAGATGGATGGGCCTTGGCAAAAGATAAACCCGTCTCCGGATGTACAGCTGCACATCATTGACGTCAGCTCTGAGCCTGATCCGGAAAAAACAGCATTAAACTGGATGAAGACAGATTTGGCAAAGCCGATCGATTTAGGATATGACCCTTTGTTCAATGAAGCTCTGTTTATAGCCGGGCCTGATCGTTTCTTTTGGTATCAGCGCATTCACCATATTGCGATCGACGGCTTCGGCTTTTCCCTGATTGCCCAGCGCGTGGCAAGTACGTATGCCGCACTTATGAAAGGACAATCAACTGATGGCCGTTCCTTTGGGGCTCTCCAGGCCATATTGGAGGAGGATGCAGATTATCGCGGATCAGAGCAGTATGAGAAGGATCGTCAATTCTGGCTGGATCGTTTTGCTGATGGCCCTGAAGTTGTGAGTTTGGCTGATCGGGCCCCAAGAACATCTAACAGCTTTCTTCGTCATACGGCGTATTTGCCTCTATCTGATGTAAACGCGTTAAAAGAAGCGGCGCGCTATTTCTCAGGAAGCTGGCATGAAGTCGTGGTTGCAGTGTCGGCTGTTTATGTACACCGTATGACCGGCTCTGAGGATATTGTGCTCGGTCTGCCCATGATGGGACGGATAGGGTCCGCATCATTGAATGTGCCGGCTATGGTGATGAATCTTCTCCCGCTCCGGCTGTCTGTCAGCTCTTCGATGAGCTTTTCAGAGCTTATTCAGCAAATTTCCCGGGAAATCCGCAGTATCCGGCGACATCATAAGTATCGCCATGAAGAGCTTCGGCGCGATCTGAAATTGATAGGAGAAAACCATAGATTGTTTGGCCCGCAAATCAATCTCATGCCATTTGATTACGGTCTTGACTTTGCCGGGGCCCGAGGAACAACGCATAACCTTTCAGCCGGTCCTGTTGATGATCTATCAATCAATGTCTATGACAGAACGGACGGCAGCGGGTTGCGGATAGATGTTGATGCGAATCCAGAGGTGTACAGCGAGTTTGATATTCAACTTCATCAGCAGCGTATCCTGCAGCTGCTGCAAACGGCTTCAGCCGGGGAGGATATGCTGATTGGGCAAATGGAGCTTCTATTACCAGAGGAGAAAGAACAAGTCATTCGTGAATGGAATGAGACAGGAAAATCCGAGAAGCTGCTCAGCCTCCAGGACATGTTTGAGAAGCAGGCAATCCTTACGCCAAAGCGTATCGCTCTCCTATGTGATGACGTTCAAGTAAACTATCAAGAACTGAATGAGGAGGCAAACCGCCTCGCGCACCTTTTAATTGAAAAAGGTCTTGGTCCGGAGCAATTTGTCGCTTTGTCGCTGCCGCGTTCTCCGGAGATGGTAGCTTCGATGCTAGCTGTATTAAAGACTGGTGCGGCGTATCTTCCGCTTGATCCGGAGTTTCCAGCCGACCGAATTTCTTACATGCTCGAGGATGCGAAACCTTCATGCATCATAACGACTGAGGAAATAGCAGCCCGTCTCCCTGATGACATGGCAGTACCGCAGCTTGTGCTTGATCAGGCTGTTACACAGGAGGCCGTTAAACGCTATTCGCCTGACAATCCGAATATATCGGTTCCTCTTGCCCATCCTGCGTATATCATCTATACCTCAGGATCAACAGGAAGGCCGAAGGGTGTCGTTGTTACGCTGAAAAGCTTAAGCAATTTTCTGCTGTCCATGCAGGAGGCTTTTTCTCTGGGAGAAGAAGACAGACTGTTGGCTGTGACAACTGTCGCTTTTGATATTTCGGCATTGGAGTTATTTCTTCCGCTTATCAGCGGGGCGCAAATCGTGATCGCGAAGAAAGAAACGATCCGTGAGCCGCAGGCATTAGCTCAGATGATTGAATATTTTGATATCAATATCATGCAGGCGACACCGACACTATGGCATGCTTTAGTGACGAATGAACCAGAGAAACTTGGGGGGCTCAGAGTGCTTGTCGGAGGCGAAGCGCTGCCGAGCGGTCTTTTGCAGGCGCTTCAAGAGCTTCAGTGTCCAGTCACGAACTTATACGGCCCTACTGAAACAACAATTTGGTCTGCCGCAGCTTTTCTTGAAAAAGGGGTGAAGGGCGTTCCGCCGATTGGCAAACCGATTTGGAATACGCAGGTGTATGTGCTGGATAACGGCTTGCAGCCGGTGCCGCCGGGCGTTGTCGGAGAGCTTTATATTGCAGGAGACGGCTTGGCTAGAGGTTACTTCCGCCGGCCTGATTTAACGGCCGAACGTTTTGTCGCAGATCCATACGGACCGCCGGGGACTCGGATGTATCGAACCGGAGATCAGGCCCGCTGGCGAGCTGATGGGTCTTTGGATTATATCGGACGGGCTGATCATCAAATCAAAATTCGCGGATTCCGAATTGAACTTGGAGAAATTGATGCCGTGCTTGCCAAGCATCCGGACATCGAACAGGCCGCTGTTGTCGTTCGGGAAGATCAGCCGGGAGACAAACGGTTAGTCGCATATATAGTCGCTGCTTCTGCTATTGACATTGCCGAGCTTCGCCGTTATGTGGGTGCCAGTCTTCCTGATTATATGGTGCCGGCGGCGTTTGTGGAGATGGACGAACTGCCATTAACACCGAATGGCAAGCTCGATCGAAAAGCACTGCCAGCGCCTGATTTTAGCACATCTGTCAGCGATCGGGGACCGCGGACCCCTCAGGAAGAGATATTGTGTGACTTGTTTGCCGAGGTTCTTGGTTTGGCCCGTGTCGGCATTGATGACAATTTCTTTGAGATGGGCGGTCACTCTCTTCTTGCGGCCCGTTTGATGAGCCGTATTCGCGAGGTAATGGGGGTCGAACTCGGTATCGCAAAGCTCTTTGACGAACCGACAGTCGCCGGACTTGCTGTACATCTCGATCAGGCGCAGAGTGCACGGCCCGCATTGCAGAGAGCCGAGCGGCCTGATAATATCCCGCTTTCTTTTGCTCAGCGACGGCTATGGTTCCTCCATTGCCTGGAAGGACCGAGCCCTACTTATAATATTCCGGTTGCTGTCCGTCTGACGGGTGAACTGGACCAAGAAGTGCTGAAAGCGGCACTATATGATCTCGTCTGCCGCCATGAAAGCCTTCGGACGATTTTCCCTGAATCACAAGGGACATCCTATCAGCATATTTTGGAGGCTGATCAAGCACGGCCTGATTTACATGTTACTGAAATTGCTGAGAAGGAGCTTTCTGAGCGGCTTGCCGAAGCTGTGCGCTACAGTTTTGATCTTGCAGCTGAACCTGCTTTTCGTGCAGAGCTTTTTGTCATCGGTCCTGACGAGTACGTGCTGCTTCTCCTCGTACATCATATTGTCGGGGACGGCTGGTCCTTAACGCCGCTGACCCGCGATCTTGGGGCGGCTTATGCGGCTCGCTGTCACGGAAGAGATCCCGAATGGGCGCCCCTTGCTGTGCAGTATGCAGACTATGCGCTTTGGCAGCAAGAACTGCTTGGAAGCGGGGATGATCCAAATAGTTTGATTGCCGGACAGCTTGATTTCTGGAAAGAAACCCTGAAGAATTTGCCTGATCAGCTTGAACTGCCAACCGATTATTCACGTCCGGCTGAGCCGAGTCATGATGGGGATACGATTCATTTTCGCATTGAGCCTGAGCTTCACAAGCGATTGCAGGAGCTGGCTCGTACAAATAGGGTGAGCCTGTTTATGGTGCTTCAATCCGGCCTGGCCGCTTTATTGACAAGGCTCGGGGCGGGCACTGATATCCCGATCGGCAGTCCGATCGCGGGGCGGAATGATGATGCGCTGGGCGATCTTGTGGGGCTGTTTATCAATACATTGGTGCTCAGAACCGATACGTCCGGTGACCCCAGCTTCCGTCAGCTTCTTGACAGAGTGCGGGAAGTGAATCTGGCAGCTTATGAAAATCAGGACCTGCCGTTTGAGAGACTTGTAGAGGTGCTCAATCCGGCTCGTTCGCGGGCGACGCATCCTTTATTCCAAATCATGCTTGCGTTCCAAAACACACCAGACGCTGAACTGCATTTTCCTGACATGGAAAGCAGCCTGCGGATCCACAGTGTCGGTTCTGCCAAGTTTGATGTGACGCTGGAAATCAGTGAAAACCGGCTTGCTGACGGGACACCAAACGGATTGGAGGGACTGCTCGAGTACAGTACTGATCTTTTCAAGCGGGAAACCGCTCAGGCTCTTGCTGACCGTCTGATGCGCCTGCTGGAGGCTGCCGAGTCTGATCCGGACCAGCAAATCGGAAATCTGGACATTCTTGCACCGGAGGAGCACAGCAGCATGGTGACAGATTGGAGAAGTGTTTCTGAAAAGATTCCGCACGCAAGTTTGCCGGAGCAGTTTGAGAAACAGGCAGCTTTAAGTCCAGATGCCATTGCTGTTGTTTATGAAGATCAGGCGCTAAGCTATGCAGAGCTGAATGAAAGAGCAAATCGGCTTGCCCGAATGCTGATCAGCGAAGGCGTCGGGCCGGAGCAATTTGTGGCATTAGCACTGCCCCGATCACTGGAGATGGCTGTCGGGCTATTAGCGGTGCTGAAAGCCGGAGCGGCTTATCTGCCTCTCGATCCGGACTATCCGGCTGACCGAATCGCTTTTATGCTGAAAGATGCACAGCCCGCGTTTATTATGACGAACACAAAAGTTGCGGAGCATATTCCGTCAGCGGAAAACGTGCCGAAAATCGTGTTGGATGATCCGGGACTGGAAGAGAAACTAAACACATACTCTGCTGAGAATCCGAATAATACGGATCGGATTCAGCCGCTTTCTCCTTTGAATACAGCGTATGTCATTTATACATCCGGTTCAACGGGAGTTCCAAAAGGTGTGATGATTCCTCATCAAAACGTAACGCGTTTATTTGCAGCGACCGACCACTGGTTCCATTTCAGCTCGGACGATATCTGGACCATGTTCCATTCCTATGCGTTTGACTTTTCGGTGTGGGAGATTTGGGGTCCTTTGCTGCACGGCGGACGTCTTGTGATCGTGCCCCATCATGTCAGCAGATCGCCGGAAGCGTTTCTGCGCCTGCTTGTCAAAGAAGGTGTGACCGTTCTGAATCAGACACCATCTGCTTTCTATCAATTGATGCAGGCGGAACGGGAGCAGGCGGATTTCGGACAGGCGCTCAGTCTGCGCTATGTCATTTTTGGCGGAGAAGCGCTTGAACTCAGCCGTTTAGAGGATTGGTATAATCGCCACCCTGAAAATAGACCGAAGCTGATCAATATGTATGGGATTACTGAAACGACTGTGCATGTGAGCTATATCGAATTAGACCGAAGCATTGCAGCTTTACGGGCAAACAGTTTGATCGGCTGCGGGATTCCCGATCTTGGCGTATATGTGCTCGATGAGCGCTTGCAGCCGGTTCCGCCGGGTGTTGCCGGAGAGCTGTATGTATCAGGAGCGGGATTAGCAAGAGGCTATCTGGGACGGCCTGGTTTAACAGCGGAACGCTTCATAGCTGATCCATTCGGTCCTCCGGGCACTCGGATGTATCGCACTGGGGATGTGGCCCGCCTCCGCGCTGACGGTTCTCTCGACTATGTCGGCCGTGCCGATCACCAAGTGAAAATTCGAGGCTTCCGGATTGAACTGGGAGAAATTGAAGCCGCGCTAGTTCAGCATTCACAGCTTGAAGATGCGGCAGTGATCGTTCGTGAGGATCAGCCGGGAGATAAACGTTTGGCAGCTTATGTTATCCCTTCGAAAGAAACGTTTGATACAGCGGAACTGCGCAAATATGCTGCTGATAGACTGCCGGATTACATGGTGCCTTCCGCCTTTGTGACGATGAAAGAATTGCCGCTGACACCGAACGGAAAGCTTGACCGTAAAGCGCTGCCCGCTCCGGATTTCGCAGCGGCGGTGACAGGACGCGGACCGAGAACACCGCAGGAAGAAATCCTCTGTGACCTGTTTATGGAAGTGCTTCACTTGCCGCGTGTCGGTATTGATGACCGTTTCTTCGATTTAGGCGGACATTCCTTGCTTGCTGTTCAGCTGATGAGCCGCATTCGTGAAGCGCTCGGTGTTGAACTCAGCATCGGCAACCTATTTGAAGCACCGACTGTGGCCGGGCTTGCTGAAAGACTTGAGATGGGCACAAGCCAAAGCGCACTCGATGTTCTGCTGTCGCTCCGAACAAGCGGAGACAAGCTTCCTTTATTCTGTGTTCATCCGGCAGGGGGACTCAGCTGGTGCTATGCTGGTTTGATGACCAATTTAGGAACAGATTATCCGATCTACGGCTTGCAGGCACGCGGAATCGGGGAGCGGGAGGAGCTTCCGAAATCGCTTGATGACATGGCTGCCGATTATATTGAACAAATTCGAACGGTCCAGCCGAAAGGCCCGTATCATCTCCTGGGCTGGTCCCTTGGCGGGAATGTTGTTCAAGCTATGGCCACCCAGCTGCAAAATCATGGAGAAGAAGTATCTCTACTAGTGATGCTGGACGCCTATCCGAACCACTTCCTTCCCATAAAAGAGGCGCCGGATGATGAGGAAGCGCTTATTGCCCTTCTGGCGTTAGGCGGGTACGATCCAGACAGCTTAGGGGACAAACCGCTTGATTTTGAAACGGCGATTGAGATTCTTCGCCGTGACGGCAGCGCGCTTGCGAGTCTGGATGAATCGGTCATTTTAAATCTGAAGAATACGTATGTCAATTCTGTCGGCATTTTAGGCTCATATAAGCCGAAAACCTTCCGTGGAAATGTCTTGTTTTTCAGATCAACAATCATACCTGAATGGTTTGATCCGATTGAACCGGATTCGTGGAAGCCTTATATTAACGGACACATTGAACAAATCGACATCGACTGCCGCCATAAAGATCTTTGTCAGCCGGCACCGCTCGCTCAAATCGGCAAGGTGCTCGCTGTCAAACTGGAAGAGATGAATAAATAAGGGGGGAAGAAAGAGATGGCAAATCCTTTTGAAAATACGGATGGCACATATTTGGTGCTGATCAATGAAGAGGGCCAATATTCCCTATGGCCCGGATTTATAGATGTGCCGAGCGGCTGGACAGTCGTTCATGAGCAAAAAGGGCGTGAAGCTTGTCTGGACTATATCCAATCGCATTGGAGTGATATGAGGCCAAACAGCTTAAAGCCTGTTGGAAATGTGTAATAGTATAAAAAAGAGACTGCTTGCCGCAGTCTCTTTTGCTTCTAGACTTCAAGGGTTTTCAATCACGCTGAAAAGATGACAAAATCCTAAAACAAAAACCGTTTTAGGACTTTGTCTGCAATCTGAAAGAGACTGCCGCTGCAGTCTCTTTTTCTATCTTACGCAGACGTTTCGGTATGATCACAATCTTTGACCGGGTTTCCGTTTTCATCCGTACACCAAGATTGGGATAAAAATGCTAAAAACACAGCGGCCCATTGATCGGCAAATTGTATCAGAATGCCTCCGTCATGCCAAGCGCCGTTGTCTTTTTTCCAGCGGCTATCCATTGCATTCCCTTGATTCATATGGATATTGTGCATGCCGTTGGTCGGAGTAAAGCCGAATATTTTATCCGCAGCCTGCTCCGGCCCAAATTTTGAACCGAATATATAAACCGGCGCTTTCTCTTCTTGCGCTTTTTTCATATACGTTTCAATAAAATCATTTAAATCATTATCAGGCCCTGTGATTTCATGAGGCAAAGGTTTCATTCCCCGCGGATCAAACAAATTGCCCCGCACATAATCGAGCGCCACTTCACGGTTTGCCTCATTGATCTTTGTATATCCATACGGCATGTTCGGAAGGATGGTGATCGAGCTTGAATCAAACTGATCGTCAGCCATATACAATACTTCAGATTCCTCAGAGCTGGACATCACATTGATGGCGCACCTGTAATACGTATTCTCTTCACCGAGCACTTTGACTTGGAAATGGGGACTGTCATCATCTGTTTCCCGCTTCATGTCTAAGACAATGCCTTTTAAAACGCCATATTGTTGAACAGCCATATGAATCCTCCTTTATGATCAAGTTCATCGTTTTAGTTCGTGAAATGGTTCCTCTTTTCCTTTTAAAAATAAAAAAAGCCTGCAGAAAATCTTTCTGCAAGCTTAATGTGAATTAAGCACCCGCTACAGATGACTCATCCTGTAAAGCTTTCTCGGCAGGCACATACTCGTATCCTAAATCCTTTGCCACAGCCTCGTAGGTCACGTGTCCGTTTGCTGTGTTTAAACCAGCTCTCAGTGCCGCATTGTCTGCGAGCGCTTTTGCTGCTCCTTTGTTCGCGATTTGCAGCGCGTATGGAACAGTAACGTTCGTCAGCGCGATTGTTGATGTGCGAGGGACAGCGCCCGGCATGTTCGCCACAGCGTAGTGGACAACGCCGTGTTTTTCATATGTCGGCTGATCATGCGTGGTAATATGGTCGACAGTTTCGACGATGCCGCCTTGGTCGATCGCAACATCGACAATCACTGAACCAGGTTTCATTTGTTTTACCATTTCCTCGGTGACAAGAGTCGGAGCTTTAGCCCCCGGAATTAAGACCGCGCAAATGAGAAGATCCGCTTCTGCCACAGCATCTGCAATATTGACCGGGTTAGACATTAACGTTTTAATCTGATGGCCGAAAATGTCATCAAGCTGGCGCAGGCGGTCTGCGTTTAAGTCGATGATGGTCACGTCTGCACCAAGGCCGACAGCCATTTTCGCCGCGTTTGTGCCGACAGCGCCTCCTCCGATAATCGTTACTTTTCCGCGGGAAACGCCTGGCACTCCTGCAAGCAAAATGCCTTTTCCGCCCTTAGGTTTCTCTAAGAATTGAGCTCCGATTTGCGCTGCCATTCTGCCTGCGACCTCTGACATTGGCGTCAGAAGCGGCAATGTCCGGCCGTCACTAACTGTTTCATATGCGATCGCCGTAACGCCTTTATCTTTCAAGGCTTGCGCAAGCTTAGGCTCGGCGGCTAAATGAAGGTACGTAAACAGTACAAGTCCTTTGCGGAAGTAGACATATTCTTCCGGCAGCGGTTCTTTTACCTTCATGACCATTTCGGCGTCCCACACCTGTTTCGGCTCGGCAATGATTTCCGCTCCTGCTGATTCATAGGCTTCATTTTCAAATCCGCTTCCAAGGCCCGCGCCTGTTTCAACCAGCACCCGGTGGCCGTTTGAAATAAGCTGGGAAACGCCTCCAGGTGTTAGTGCGACACGGTTTTCATTGTTTTTTATCTCTTTAGGAACCCCTATGATCATATCTGTCTCCTCCTGTATACGTGATGTTTTTAGTGTAGAATGATTCTTTAGAAAATTCTTTGTTTGAATAAGAAAATAAAAAAACATGGATTTGTGAAATTTCACAAATCCATGTGCCGAAGCTTAATATCTAAATAGATGGTGAATTTTTGATTTACATTTTTCAAATCGATTTCAGCGATCTGGCTGATACGCTTGAGGCGGTAATTCAATGTATTAACATGTATATTTAACACCTTGGCAGCGGTATTCACGTTGCTGTCAGCTTCAATAAAACGTTCTAGCGTTTCTACCATATTTGACTGGTGATTCCGGTCATACTGTTCCAGTTTGGATAGCGAATAATTAAAATATCCCGTCTGCTTCCGTTTCTCATCTAAGACATCCAAGTATTGATAAATGCCTAGCTCAGAAAAGCTGAAAAAATGTTGGGTCTCTTCTGCGAACCGTTCCTTCGCTTTTAGAACGGACAATGCTTCCTGATACGAGCGGGAGACAAATGAAATAGAGTTGTATATTCCGCCAAAAGCGATAGAAGTGCCTTCTATTTTATAACGTTCCTTCAGCTGTTTTTGTGTACTCAAAGCAAACTGTTTTAAATCTTGAAAAGGGTGTTCTGTTTTGGGAGCGGTTAAAATAATGAGTTCATTGGAATCTACGGTCGTCAGCAGCACGTGAACCTGCTGGGTCGTTTCCTGCAAATATTGCAGCTGCTGTTCGATTTTTTCCGTCAGTTCGCTGTTTATCCGGATGATCATCACGGAAAACTCAGAAGGGGCAACCATTCCAAGCTTGTGAAATCCATCCGCCATGTCATGTTCCTGATGAATGTGTCCGGTCAGCATTTTCCAGAAAAACTCTTGGCTTCGTTCTTCATTTTTCGTTTTTCTGATTTGGAGCTTGAGAAGCTTGTTTCTCACTGCTTTTGCCGCCATTTGCAACGTCATCAGATCATCGTCAGACAATGTTTTTTGGCTCTCAAGCGCCCATATGAAGCCAAGCACTTGGCTGTTTTTCCAAATCGAAATGGCAACACGATTGCTTAGCCCGACATCATCTATTTGCTTTACTCTGATCGGCTGGTCCGTTTTTAAGAGAGCTGGAATCGTCCCGTCTTTCCACAACTTATTAATGACCTTCTCAGGTACTCTTCTGCCAATGATAGTAGACGTCCGGGCAGGGTCTGTGCAGTCGCTGTGTGTGCTGTAGGCAAGAAGCTTGTGGTTAACATCCTCTATGGTGATCGGGCACCGCAGCACGTCGCTGATATGATCAGCCACATCTTCAAGTCTGTCAAAACTGTATTTAAACGGATCATTCGGCATGGTCACAAATCTCCCTACTTTTCATGCTTGATTTCTCTTTGACATCTCATTATCTACCTTTTATTATGATTGTTGTTGTTTGTGAAAATCAACAACAAAGAGCGGAAGCCAAACAATAAAGTAAACGGCATACTAGAGAAACGTCTTATATATGATTGGCAGAGTAATCGCCTGCAGTTTTGCGCCTTATATGATGTGAAAGTTTATTCTTTTAAGAAGGTCATCGGAGGCGAGGATTAAGGAAAGAAAAAACTCAACCTTTCAGAAATGGTGCTGTAGCATCAAATTTTCTGAAAGGTTTTTTTTGGGAGTTGGAGAATCATTTGGGTCTTTTGGATTATTCGAAGAATGAAGAGAAGATTAAGAAAATGAACCTACTTGTTTAACAATATATGTCATTTTTAAGTGATCCGGGATAAACCATTGGACTCATTTTGTAAAATTAAAACATATTTGTTTGACTGTGCCGAAAAACTGTTTTTATAATAATGACGTTCTAAAAATAAGTGAATTAGCCCATATTTAGGCTGATGGCACAGGAGGTAATGAGGAATATGGCAGGATTAATTCGTGTCACACCCGAAGAGCTAAGAGCGATGGCGAAGCAATACGGCGTCGAAAGCCAAGAAGTATTAAATCAGGTTGATCGTTTAAACCGTATGATCTCTGATTTGAAAAGCATGTGGGAAGGTGCTTCAAGCGAAGCGTTCGCAGATCAATACGAGCAGCTCAAACCTTCATTTATCAAAATGTCAGATTTGCTTCAAGATGTGAATCAGCAGCTTGATCAAACAGCAAATACACTTGAGTCTACTGACCAAGACATCGCAAATCAAATCCGCGGATAACAGTATGAAAGGGAAGGAGCGCCTGATTCACCAGAAGACGGCGCTCTTTCTATGTAAGGGTGATCCTAAAATGTATATTGATATTACAATAGATTTGAAACATTATAACGGCAGTGTCTTTGATCTCAGATTGTCAGATTACCACCCGGTGAAAAAAGTAATTGATATTGCTTGGCAGGCTCAAAGCGTAGCTATACCTCCGCGCGAAGGGCACTGGATCAGAGTGGTTAATAAGGATACGGTGTTTTCCGGAGAATGCAAGCTGTCTGATTGCGGCATTACAAACGGAGACCGGCTTGAAATATTATGAAAGGATCTGGTTGAATGTCAGGTAAACAAAAATCATATTTAGAAAACCAATTAGAAGCTGTTGCCGAGAAAACAGATGCCGGCTATACATTTACCTTTCAGCGGGAAACAATAAAGCTTCTGGACGGTCTCGAAGCCAATGTGATCAAAGATGTAAATCCATTTTTTCATAAAGAGATTGCTGTGACGGATGATGAAGTAATCATCACAATCCAACCTCCTCCCTCCTATAAAGCATTCCGCTTCATGAAAGCTAAAGATAAAAAAAGCAAATGGCAGTTTGCCTATCAGCTTGTCCAAGCTATACAGCAGCACAATCTGTCGAGGCTGAATGTGATTGTCGCTCCTGAAAACATTGTATTCGATAAAGGGCTGACGCCTTATTTTCTCCATTATGGAGTAAAAGAAAGCATTCCTCCTTACGAGCATGATGAGGAAAGAGTGTGGCGGGAGCTGAAAGCGGCAGCGGCTTTGGCAGTTGACGGCGCTTTTGCATTTGAAGAATACCTGAAATTCAATGAAACGCTGACGTTCTCCGCAGAGGCTAAGGCGATATTGGATGCGGCGTCCTATGATGACCTGCTCGAGCTGATTCAAACCCATATCGATGAGCTCGAAGCCAAAGCGAAAACATACATACATATCCCGAGAAAGAAGTGGAACATCCAGCGATACATCGGCCTGGGACTCATTGTTTTGCTGGTACCGGCTCTTATTTATTCGATGTACGCCTTATTTTTCGCGCAGCCAAAGCACCAGGCGATAGTGGACAGCAACCGTGATTTCTTAAACAAGCAGTACAGTGAGGTGATCAGCACGCTGTCGAAGTACGATGCGGAAAGCCTGCCGGAATCGGTGCAGTATCAGCTTGCTTATTCCTATGTAGAAATTGAAAAACAGCTTTTAGATTATCAACGAGATAATATTGAGAAGCTGGTGACATTGCAATCTGAACCGCAGCATTTCATTTATTGGATTGATATTGGCAGAGGGGATTATAAAGAAGCGATCAGTATTGGACATAAGCTCGAGTATAACCCATACATTTGGCTTGGCCTTTATAAATATAAACAGCAGCTCTTAGCTGAGGATAGTAATGATGAAGCAACTCAAAAAGAACTTGATTCTGTAGACAGCGAACTTGATAAAGTGAATAAAGCTAACGCTGAACAGAAAAAAGAATCGAACACTGAGTCTTCAACAACTGGTACAACCGAACAACAAACACAAACAGACAAAGAAAAACAACAAGCTGAAGAGAAAGCGGCAGAAGAAAAAGCGACAAAAGAAGAACAAGCGAAGAAAGAAAAAGAAACAGAAAAGAAAGATGAGAAAAAAGATGACAAATAACGTGAGACATGAAGCGCGGGTCATCGGATGCTGCCGTTTGGCCGTTAGGGGGTTCGCCATTTGAGTCTATTATGGGTTTTTTACCAAAATAACGTTCAAAAACTGAAACTGTCTGACCTCCCGTCGTCCCATCCGGCGACCATTGGGCCTGATGTGAAGGATTCCATTACGATCGGCACCATTCCGTTTGAAAGCGGAGTGATTTCTCTTCAAAGAAAGGAATCTGAAGGCCAATACGAAGTTTTTCTGGGAAATGATGGTCTCGGCGTGATTGAGCCGGATACATCATTTTCTCTTCAAACGGATCAGCAGGATATACGCTTGATCTTGACGGGCAATGAGCCGGAGAAAACCGTTTATTTTACGGGGAATCGGGATGAAATCATATGTTCTTTAGAAAACCCGAATGCAGATATTTATCTGAATCCGCAAGATTTTGCTTTTGCAGAACAAAGCACGTTTTCGTTGCTTCGTGTCGGTCAAAGCTGGTCGGTTCAACCTGATAGCGGGACGGTCTTCTTGAACGGAGAGAAGATTAACGCCAATACACCGCTCCAGCCGGGAGATGAAATCTTCTGGAACTTTACGCAAATGAGAGTGACGGAACAAGACCTTTTAGAAGTTGTTCATTTTGCACCGTTTGAAACAGCATTAACAGAAACGGTCAAACCGAGCACAGAGATGCAGAAAAAATATCCGCAGTACAGAAGAACGCCGCGAATGGTGTACGACCTGCCGGATGACCGCGTGTCCTTCAGTTTTCCCTCTCAAGAGAGCGATCAAACCAACAGAGGTCTGTGGCTTGTCATCCTGCCGCCGCTTGTGATGCTGATCGTGATGGGCGTTGTCGCCATCATCCAGCCGCGCGGCATATTCATCCTCGTTTCTCTGGCGATGTTTATGATGACCCTCATTACCTCGACGGTGCAATATTTCCGCGATAAAAACCAACGGAAAAAACGCGAGGAAAAACGGGAACGTGTGTATAAGCTTTACTTAGACAACAAGCGGAAAGAACTTCAGGCGCTTTCTGAAAAGCAAAAGCAGGTTCTTGAGTTTCATTTCCCTTCGTTTGAACAAATGAAATACTTAACAAGTGAAATCAGTGACCGGATCTGGGAAAAATCACTTGAAAGCAAGGATTATCTCCAGCTGCGGATTGGGACGGGAACAGTCCCTTCAAGCTATGAAATCAATATGAGCGGCGGAGACTTGGCCAATCGTGATATCGACGACCTCATGGAGAAATCGCAGCACATGCAGCGTATCTATAAGGATATTCGCAATGCGCCGGTTACGGTCGATTTGGCGGAAGGTCCGATGGGGCTTGTCGGTAAAGCACAAATTGTGAAAAATGAGATTCACCAGCTGATCGGACAATTGTCGTTCTTCAACAGCTATCACGATTTGCGTTTCGTATTTATTTTTCATGAAGAAGAGTATAAAGACTGGGAGTGGATGAAGTGGCTGCCGCAATTTCAAATGCCCCATATTTATGCGAAAGGATTTATTTATAATGAGCAAACCCGAGATCAGCTCCTGTCTTCACTTTATGAATTGATCAGAGAGCGCGATCTCGAAGATGACAAAGAAAAATTGCAGTTCAAACCGCATTTTGTATTTGTCATCACGAATCAGCAGCTGATCTCAGAGCACGTCATTCTCGAATATTTAGAAGGACAGCATGAACATCTGGGCATCTCTACAATTGTTGCCGCGGAAACAAAGGAAAGCTTGTCGGAAAATATTACGACTCTTGTCCGCTACATCAATGAGCATGAAGGGGACATTTTAATACAAAAGAAAAAAGCGGTAAGGATTCCGTTCCGCCTCGATCATCATCAGCGCGGGGACAACGAACGGTTCTCACGCACGCTGCGGACGCTGAATCACCAGGTCGGCATTACGAATTCCATTCCGGAAACGGTATCGTTCCTGGAGCTTTTCCATGCGAAGGAAGTAAAGGAAGTCGGCATTCAGCAAAAATGGCAGACGAGTGAATCGGCGAAGTCGCTGTCAGTGCCGATCGGCTATAAGGGGAAAGATGACATTGTGTATCTGAACCTTCACGAAAAAGCCCACGGTCCGCACGGGCTGCTTGCGGGGACAACGGGGTCAGGAAAAAGTGAATTTCTCCAGACCTACATTTTGTCACTTGCGGTGCATTTTCACCCGCATGAAGCGGCTTTTTTATTAATTGACTATAAGGGCGGAGGAATGGCGCAGCCGTTTCGCAACATTCCTCATTTGCTCGGCACCATCACGAATATTGAAGGAAGCAAAAACTTCAGTATGCGTGCGCTCGCTTCGATTAAAAGCGAGCTGAAAAAAAGACAGCGCCTGTTTGATCAGTATCAAGTCAATCACATCAATGACTATACAAAGCTGTACAAGCAGGGGAAAGCAGAAGTGGCAATGCCTCACTTGTTCTTAATTTCTGATGAGTTCGCCGAGCTGAAAAGCGAGGAGCCTGATTTTATCAGGGAGCTTGTCAGTGCCGCGCGTATCGGGCGAAGTCTCGGCGTTCATTTGATTTTGGCGACACAGAAGCCTGGCGGCATCATTGATGACCAGATCTGGAGTAACTCGCGTTTTAAAGTAGCGCTGAAGGTTCAGGATGCCACCGACAGTAAAGAAATTTTGAAAAACAGCGATGCCGCAAACATTACCGTTACAGGACGCGGGTATTTGCAGGTCGGCAACAATGAAGTGTATGAGCTGTTCCAATCCGCTTGGAGCGGCGCGCCTTACTTAGAGGAAGTCTACGGCACAGAGGACGAAATCGCGATCGTCACGGATACGGGTCTGATCCCGCTTTCTGAAGTGGATACCGAAGATATCGCTAAAAAAGACGTTCAAACAGAAATCGAAGCTATAGTTGATGAAATTGAACGCATCCAAGATGAAATGGGAATCGAGAAGCTGTCAAGTCCATGGCTGCCGCCGCTCGCGGAACGTATCCCGCGCACTCTTTTCCCTTCAGACGAAAAAGATCATTTCCACTTTGCGTATGTTGATGAACCTGATCTGCAAAGACAGGCGCCAATTGCTTATAAGATGATGGAAGACGGAAATATCGGCATATTTGGCTCTTCCGGCTACGGAAAATCGATTGCAGCCGCAACGTTCCTGATGAGCTTTGCGGACGTATACACACCTGAAGAGCTTCATGTCTATATCTTTGATTTCGGAAACGGAACGCTTCTGCCATTAGCGAAGCTGCCGCATACCGCGGATTACTTCCTGATGGACCAATCACGAAAAATTGAAAAGTTCATGATTCGAATCAAGGAAGAAATTGACCGCCGTAAACGTCTGTTCAGGGAAAAAGAAATCAGCCACATTAAAATGTACAATGCGCTGAGCGAAGAAGAGCTTCCGTTCATTTTCATCACCATTGATAACTTTGACATCGTCAAGGATGAAATGCATGAGCTTGAAGCGGAGTTTGTCCAGCTTTCCAGAGACGGACAGAGCTTAGGCATTTACTTCATGATGACAGCAACGCGGGTTAATGCTGTCCGCCAGTCATTGTTAAATAACCTGAAAACCAAGGTTGTCCATTATCTCATGGATCAATCTGAGGGATATTCGATTTATGGACGGCCGAAGTTCAATCTTGAACCGATTCCGGGACGCGTCATCATCCAAAAGGAAGAGCTTTATTTCGCACAAATGTTCCTCCCTGTTGAAGCGGACGATGATATCGGCATGTTCAACGGGCTGAAAGCAGACGTTCAGAATCTTCAGGACCGTTTTGCTTCACTGGAGCAGCCGGCACCAATTCCGATGCTGCCTGAGAGCCTGTCGACGAAAGAATTTTCTCTCCGCTTCAAGCTGGAACGCAAGCCGTTATCTGTACCGATCGGGCTTCATGAAGAAACAGTCAGCCCAGTCTATTTTGATTTGGGCAAGCATAAACACTGCATGATTTTAGGCCAGACCCAGCGCGGGAAAACAAACGTCTTAAAAGTTATGCTTGAACATCTGATTGATGATGAAACCGAAATGATCGGCCTGTTTGACTCGATTGACCGCGGCTTATCCCATTATGCGAAGGAATCGGATGTCTCATACTTGGAAACGAAAGAAGATATTGAACAGTGGATCGAAACAGCAGAAGGCATTTTCAAAACAAGAGAAGCCATGTATGTAGAAGCCGTCCGTCAGGGAGACGCGCAAAATCTGCAATTCTCACAAGTGGTGCTGATGATTGACGGAATTACGAGATTCCAACAGACGATTGATACGAGAATACAAGACCGTCTGGCAAACTTCATGAAATCATACGCGCATCTTGGCTTCAGCTTTATCCCGGGCGGAAATCACAGTGAATTCTCAAAAGGCTATGACTCCTTGACGACAGAGATGAAGCAAATCCGCCACGCCATTCTGCTGATGAAAAAATCTGAACAAAATGTCATTCCTCTCCCGTACCAAAGACAGGAGCCTGAGATTCAGCCGGGCTTCGGATATGTTGTGGAAAACGGGAAGGAGCAAAAAGTTCAAATTCCTTTATGTTCTGCTGAAAGGGAGAGTGCTAGATGACAGAACAACGAAAAAGCTTGATCAAGTTAATATCCGCCGTCATCATCGTTTTGCTGCTGCCGGTTTTGTTTTTCCGTTTTATCGGAGAAGACCCGGCGAAAAAAGTAGCCAATTCAACGCGGCAAATCGCGGTGGTGAACGAAGACACAGGTGTATTGAGTGAAGAGGTGAAGTCTGATGAAGAGGACAGTTCCGCCCAGTTCGGCAAAGAAGTAGCTGCCGTTCTGGGAGAACGCCCTGATTATTCGTGGACGGTCCTAAACCGAAGCGCGGCCGAGACAGGTCTCGCATCAAAGAAATACGATGCGATCGTCTACATTCCCTCAGATTTCTCAAAAAACATTTTGAGTTATGACAAAGATCATCCTCAAAAAGCAACACTCGAATTCAGCATTCAAGATAACCTGAATGCGGTCAACAAAGAAAAAGTGCAGCGCGAGCTTGAAGATGCGCAAAAGACAATGAATAAAAAAATGTCGGCTTTATATTGGAATTTTGTTTCACAAAAAGTGGACAACATCAGAGGAGAATTTGACAATATCGTCAATAAAGAATCTGAATTCCAAAATGTCATGTACAACTTTTACAAACCTAGCTCAAATGATTTAGCAGGTGAAATCAAACAGCAAAAAGACTTAATCGATGAGCTGAAAAAATCAATGAATGAAGCGCAAGGCACAACAAAAGAAAAAGCTTCAACAGCGGAAGAAGCCAAAAACACGCTGAAAGATTTCGTTGATACCGTTGAAAGATACAAAGAATATCAAGAAAATCAGAAAAAGCTGCTTTTGGCAGCCCAGGATTCTACTCACCAGCAAATCCAGACAGGCCTGGATGCCATTTCAGCGCAGCAAAAGGCCAATCAGTTCAGCGAACGCATGAGCGGACTGGCAACAGGAATCAGCCAAGCGAAAACACAGCTTGCACAAACAAGTACAGTGTTGGCAAATGCCCAGCAACTTAGGGAGGGGCAAGTTCCTCAGCAGGAGTTTGGCATGGCGAAGATACAAAGTGATTTAATTAATCAATACCAGATCGCATCAAGACAGACAGCATTAAACCAGGTTTATGAGCTGCTTGTACCGGCGCGTCAGGCACTGACAGTTGCAAAAGGGGACGACCCAGTCGTAGACGATGGCTCTGACAATGATGATCAAGATAAAGAACCGAAGGAAGAGGATCCTGAAGAACTGAAAATCGATCTTGAAAAACAGCGTGAAGAACTGAAAAGCATCGCCGCTGACATTCAGGACATTTCAGATAATCTAAAGGAACCTGAAAAAGAAGAGCCGACGCCAGAGGACCCGGGAACTGAAAATCCAGGAACTGACGAACCGTCCACTGACGTTCCGGAAAATCCTGATGACGGAACCAACACAACTCCCGACGATACACAGGGAGACACCGGAAACGATGATAACAATAGTGATACCGGAACAGACGGTCAAACGGACGGCAATACTCAGGATCAAGACCAGCAGGGAACAGATGGTCAGGAGCAGAACGGCGATGCCTCTAACGGCGAGTCAGACAGCGGACAAACCGAAACGGACACATCTGCCGAACAGACTGCTTCATCTGACTCAGCCCTTCAAATGATCCAGCTGGCAAATGAAGACGGAACCGGAGATTCAGGCGATACCGAAGGCGACGGCGGGACGACGCAGCCTGAGGACGAAGATCAAACAGGAAACGATGAGGTTTCAGATATCGCAAAAGCAAAAGAACAGCTTAGCAAAGCGTCTGAGCGAATTAAGCAAATTGAAGAAGAGCTCAAAGAAAAAGAAACTGCTCATAATGAAGAGCTGAAAAAGAAATTAGAAGAACTAAAAGAGCAAATGGACGGTCTCAATGATGAAATAGATGATCTCAAAGACCAAGTGAAAACGCTCGATGATAAACTCAAAAGACTCGAAGCGAAACGGGAGCGGGAATTCGAAGGGATTTACCGCGCAATTCGAGAGCTGGAAAATAAAGATCAGCTTCAATTCTCCGGAGAAATTAATACAGAGAGCATCTACGATTTAATGAGATATTATAAATATCTATCTGTATATGATTCGGTATTATCCGGAACCATAGACAGCACGGCAAAAACGAATGCCATTGACGGCCAGCAGGGCAATGTCAAATCACTTCTGGCTCTCACACCGGAAGAATCATCCAGCTGGGAGGATCTCAAAAACAACATGATGCTAACGGATGAAGACATTAACAGCTTCATCGATGGCATGACTAAATTCACGGAAGACTACAGCGGCTTCATCCGTGACTCTCAAGCAGGTGTTCTCGACGAACTGACGAAAATCTCTGACAGCGCCGCCAAAGCGTCAGAACAGCTCGTAACAGGCACAACGCAAGAAGCAGCGACGTTCAGTAACGACGGGCTGTCTGGCACAATGGCACTGAGTGTCCAAGATACGGTCGGCCAGGAAGTGCTGCAAATGTCAGACATGATGGGGTCATTGTCTGATCGCCAGTCAGGCATTATTGATTACACAACCAACATGCAGCAAAGCGTCAATGATGTTCAGACGAAAGCTGACACATTAAACAATAACTGGGGGAAAAATGTTGCCTCCACAAAGCTTGTCCGCAGTGACGTATACGGCATATTGGGAAATACATTAGTAGACGGGCAAAACAACGGCTATGTATATGATTACTTGGCGAATCCGCTTAAAATCAGCGGAGAGGTTCCGGAAGAAAAAACGCAGACGGTGCCGCCGGTGGTCATCCTTGTGATTGTATTGATCAGCAGTCTGTTAATCGGCTATTTCAGCTCGTATTACCAAAACGCGCCGCTTCTCGTCAAAGGAGCGCTGTTCGGAATTCTGAATATCCTTGTCGGGCTCATGATCAGCTTGTTCGGTTTGAATATTTATTCGCTGCCGGACGACCAGACGATTAAGTGGTCTGTATTTACGATTCTATTGCTGGTTGCAAGCTCTGCCTTCATACGGGCGGCATTCAGATTCGGATCAATTTCTGGATGGGTTGCTTCAGCGGCGATGATTCTATTCTACGTCGCACCGCTTATTGATTTGATTATGCCGAACTTTACATTTGAAGATCCTGTTTCGAAAGTATTTATCGACATCCAGTACGGCACAGGGCACTTGTTTACAATGGGAATAACGGTTCTGCTGGTCATTACGGTGATTGCCGCGGCTCTGCCGCTTGTGATCCGGCTGATGGCGGAAAAAACAGCAGAAAGCGATGAAACATATGAAGCGTAATCGCAGTATGGAAAAGGGGATCATGATTTGTATGCTCTCCTTTTCCCTTTTCATACCCTCTGCCGCCGCTGCCGAAACTGAAGAAAATACAGATGTCGCGCCAAACCAATATGAGAAAAAAGACATCGAAATCGATACGAATTATTTGCATGAAGATTCCTACTATGAAGAGAAAACAGAACTGCCTGAGGAACAGAAGGATATTACCTTTGATAAGCCGGAGGACAAGGACGCCGAGCTGATTAAAGGTTTGTTTACATCAACAGATGCCGAAGAATCCAACACGATTGCGGCCCAGTCGAAACAGCTCGGGATTACGTTTGCTGAAAAACCGATCACAAAGACGTCATCCACGGAAACAAAGGAAGAAGAAGCAACATCTTCACTGCTGCTTCCGATTCTGTATGTCGTGCTGATTCTGCTCGGAATTGCAGGGATTGTGTTCCTCATCCCGAAAGTCACAGCGCAGGAGAACAAAAAGGCGTAGGCCGCGTGCTTGTGTTGTGCAAAAGCGGTACCGTACAATAGGAACGGAAGGAGGAGGTTTCCACTGGAACTTTATATCATCACCGGAGCGTCAAAAGGACTGGGAAAAGCCATTGCATTACAGGCTTTAGAGAAGGGCCATGAAGTCCATGCCTTATCCAGAACAAAAGCTGATATCTCTCATGAAAAACTGACGCAGCATCAAATAGACCTCATCAATCTTGAAGAAGCTGAACAGCAATTTGAAACATTGCTTTCATCCATCAATCCAGATCGTTATTCAGGTATTACGCTGATCAATAACGCCGGAATGGTAACGCCGATCAAACGCGCCGGCGAAGCGTCTCGTGACGAGCTGCAGCGCCATTATCAGCTGAACCTGACAGCGCCCGTGCTTTTGAGTCAGCTGTTTACAAAACGGTTTGCTTTATACAGCGGCAAAAAGACGGTTGTCAACATTACGTCAGGCGCCGCCAAAAATCCATACAAAGGATGGAGCGCGTATTGCAGCTCAAAAGCCGGGCTTGACATGTTTACGAGGACATTCGGATTTGAACAAGAGGATGGAGAACTGCCGGTGAACATGATTTCTTTCTCACCAGGTGTGATGGACACTGAGATGCAAGCCGTCATCCGTTCTTCATCTAAAAAGGATTTCCACGACATTGAACGATTCCGGAAGTTAAATGAAACAGGAAGCCTTCGCAGTCCGGCCTTTATTGCCGGCACGCTTCTTTCTTTATTAGAAAAAGGGACGGAAAACGGACGCATTTACGATATGAAAGAGTTTTTGTAGAGCAGACATTTTCTGCTCTTTTTTTGATTAAAAAGGCAATCGCCCGCGCGTTTTGTTGAGCAGCCGCATATACTGACTGAAACGCTGCTTTTAGGGTATAACAATGATGATAAGCAGACAAAATGATGTGACATAAGAATTGAGTTTCTCTGCAAATTATGTTAGGATTCTAAAAATATCTAAAGGAGGGGTTTCCATGAGAAAGGTTACATTAATGGATGTTTTCACCCATCCAATTGCACAAAAATATATGCAACGCTCCGGTGTGGCACATGCGATTGCCTGCGCTTACCATGCGTACAGGCTGTCTATAAAAGCTGACATCAGCCCTGATTTAGCTGCGAAAGCGGCGCTGCTGCATGACATCGGCCATTATGAATGGTATACAGACGGCAAGTGGGATTATGAGAAATACAAAAGAAATGACATTCATGCCATTAAAGGGGCGGAACGGGCGCATAAGCTTCTGATTCGGCTTGGCGAGGAACCGAAAGCGGCAAAAGAGATTGCTCTTGCCATTTTGCTTCATACAGATTCCTATTTGCCTGAAGGCGAATTAGATAAAAACACGCTGCAGCAGATTGTCAAAAAAGCGGACGAACTTGATGAAGAGCCGGGCGGCCGACATCATTACCGCCAGATTGATTCTTCAACGGCACGTAAAAAAATAGAAAAGCTGGATCAATTAATCGACCAAACTCAGGCATCGACGATAAAGTCTGTATAAGTCCCGCTTGTTATACACGGAACAGCGCCAGCTTTCTTCGCTGTCTCCGCTTCACCGCCATTTCCTTTACACCCGCTTCCAAACATCTTCTCCTATAGTCTCCGCACCCCTTGGTTTTATCAGGAAAGCCTGTGTCATTATCCATAATAACGGCATAAGCTGAGATAAAACATAAAAAGGGGATTGAAGTATGGTCAACCAAGGTAGTCCGCAACTGGTCTCTTTAGTCGATCCTTATGTCTATCAGACCATTAAAAAGCTCATCGGCTCAAGGTTCATTATACAGACAGTACGAGATACGGTCAGAGGCAGACTGATCGATGTAAAACCTGACCATATCACAATTGAAGGAGCCCGAAATTCCGTTTGTTTGATCAGAATCCAGCACATGATTTCCGTCACGCCAGATTACAGTGAGCGGGTTTAAGTGCTTGCGCATGAAAAATAGGCGTACACCGTGACGTCCTATTTTTCAGTTAAGCGCTGCAAAAACGCACTGTGGTACATCGTTTCGTCAAGATCAAATCCGGCAAATTCCTGATAGCGGGCATCTGAAAAACAAAAAGTAACGCCGTACACTGTATAATTGGAACGTACTGAAGCATGTTGACGGACACGAAAATGATAGCCGTCTGCATCTTTTACATATATCCGGGATGTTCCGGCAAACGGGGAACAGAGCAAAGCTGCCTCACCAAAACATTCGAATCCGGCAATATTGCCGTCTAGGCCGATATCCAGCAGGATACAATCATTGACTTTAAGCTCCTCCGACTGTACATTCCCGCGCATATTCGGAGGAAGAAGGCGGATATACGCCAGTTCTGACTCTTTATCGTATGTCACGGCCTTCATCACCAACACTCCTTTCATCACATTAAGAGTTCTGATATGAGTTCATTTTTGTTACAATGATGGGTATAAGCCCTTTTATCTGACAAACAAAGAAAAACTAGGAGGAACAAAGCTTGTTGAAATCAAAAGTCCATTTTTGGACATTGCAGATTTTATTTGTTTTGCTGATTATTTATGTCGCAACAAAGGTTTCATTTGTGTTTCAGCCGTTTATTGTTTTTATCTCGACACTGTTTTTCCCGATGCTGATAGCGGGAATTTTGTATTTTATTTTTAATCCGGTCGTCCGCCTGCTTGAAAAAAAAATTCCGCGGACCTTATCCATTCTATTGAT
Organism: Bacillus vallismortis; assembly: GCF_040784915.1. Taxonomy (GTDB): domain Bacteria; phylum Bacillota; class Bacilli; order Bacillales; family Bacillaceae; genus Bacillus; species Bacillus subtilis_G. The sequence goes on along the minus strand of NZ_CP160797.1, from coordinate 3,284,766 downwards.
CTATTTACTATTTATCGGTTTGCTGGCCTTTGTTTCCGCGGCAGTCGGACCTGTCATTACGTCGCAAGTCACCGGGCTGTTTAACAATCTTCCTGATTATATAAAACAGATTCAGTCGCTGACAAACGATCTGTCCCATTCCCAATGGTTTACCTGGATGATGAACCAGGATTATGTATCAATATCAAAAATTGAACAGTCGTTGACAAGCTTTCTCCAAAATCTGCCGCAAAATATCACGTCCAGTTTATCTGCGGTGTTTGGCGTCGTGACAAATATCACGCTTGTTATTATCACGGTTCCATTTATCCTTTTTTATATGCTGAAAGACGGACACCGCTTTCCGCACCTGGCAGTGAAAATTCTTCCGGCTTCTTATCGGACAGAAGGCTTAAAGATTTTTAAAGATTTATCCGATACGCTTGCGGCTTATTTTCAGGGACAGCTGTTAATCTGTCTTTTTGTCGGAACAGCGTGTTTTATAGGCTACTTAATCGCCGGTGTTCCATACGCCCTGATTCTTGGGATTGTCATGGCGATTACCAACATCATTCCTTATGTCGGGCCTTTTCTCGGTGCTGCGCCGGCTGTCATTGTCGGTTTTATGGACTCGCCGGCCAAAGCGCTGTTCGCGATTATTGTGGTGGTCGTCGTTCAGCAGCTCGACGGGAATCTGCTGTCTCCTCTCGTGATCGGAAAGCGGCTCAATACGCATCCGCTTACGATTATTTTGCTGTTGATCGGAGCGGGGAGCTTCGGCGGCATTCTCGGCATGATTTTAGCGGTCCCGGTGTACGCGGTAGTGAAGGCATTCTTCCTGAATATTGTCCGCCTCATCAAACTGCGCCAGCGCTCACGCCTTGAAGAAAACGCGAAGCCCGCTGAATAGGCGGGCACCATTTGCGCCTCTTTGCATATGATGCTGTAAGTCAATGCGGAGGTGGGGAAATGCCTGCGATTGTAGGTCCGATTTATATTATGTCAATATCAGGTGATGCGGCGGCCAGTTTTGGAGATGTGTTTGCGATTTCACCGAAAAGCGTCGATCACTCAGGCGTGGGCTCGGGGGCGTTTCAGCTCGGTGATTTTGTGAGCATCAATAACCAAACGAGTAAAACGCTCTTCAAAGATGCCGATATCATTGATGAAACAGTTTCGTTTAACGGGTAACAGCCTTTTCAGGGGAGGCTGTTGCTTTTTTATTGTATAATATGGGTAGTCTTTGAATAGAGAGGTCATGTTTGATGAAAATAAGAAAAGCGAATATCAATACGCAAACCGGAATGATCACAGACGTGTATCTGCATGAAAACAGAAAAGAACTGCACACGCTTGTAGCGGTTCCGCAGATGGAGTGGAGCACGATCATTTCTTATGAAGAAGATAAAGCAGCTCTGCCTGAACGCCTGGAAGCTTCTTTGCGCCGGCATACAGAGGAAGTAACGGCAGGTGAGCTGGCCAAAAAAATTATGCATTGGGTAACAGAAATGTAAGCGGCCCTTGAAAGTTTAGCTCCTGCCTGATCAGGTGATAATGAAGACAAACAAGACGGGAGGACGAGCTTTTGAGTGATGATAAAATGGATCTCTATTTGCAGCAAGGAATGTATGGGCCCTTGGAAACAAAACCTGACGAGCGCCACTTGTTTTTAGGCTCATTAAGGGAAAGAGTGCTTTTGGCACTGACGAAAGGACAGGTGCTCAGAAGCAAACCGTATGAAGAAGCGGAGCGTGCGCTCAAAAACAGCAAAAACATCACCCTTTTGATTAATGGAGAGCTTCAGTATCAGTCTTACTCTCCTTATATCCAAATGGCGAACCGGAACGGAGTGCACTTCAAGATCGTATCGGATCTTCAGTTTCATACGCCTCTAGGCCTTGTCATTGCGGCTGACACTGCTGTAAATCGTGAATTGATATATATTCAGGACGACATTTTTAACCGGTCAGTGCTGAAACCTTAAGAGACAAACGGATCGTTTGTCTTTTTATTCATGGCAATTCCCTTACAACTGGAGATAAGATATAATGTTCTCATACTGATGGCGGGGAGGCCAGCTATGAAAAAAGCACTTATTTGTATAGATTATACGAATGATTTTGTGGCGAGTGACGGAAAATTGACTTGCGGAGAGCCTGGCAGAATGATAGAAGAGGCGATTGTCAATTTGACTGAAGACTTCATCACAAACGGTGATTATGCCGTATTTGCAGTAGATTCTCATCATGAAGGGGATCAATATCACCCTGAAACCCGTCTTTTTCCTCCGCATAATATTAAAGGCACGGATGGAAAAGATCTGTACGGAAAGCTTTTGCCTCTATATCAGAAACATGAACATGAACCAAACGTATACTACATGGAAAAAACGAGATATTCTGCTTTTGCGGGTACTGATTTAGAGCTCAAACTCAGAGAGCGGCAGATTGGCGAACTGCATCTTGCCGGCGTCTGCACAGATATTTGTGTGTTGCATACAGCGGTTGACGCATACAACAAAGGGTTCCGGATTGTTGTGCATAAACAGGCTGTTGCCAGCTTTAATCAGGAGGGGCACACGTGGGCTCTTTCCCATTTTGCAAACAGCATCGGAGCGCAAGTGGCAGAGTAAGGAAGGGGAAAAACAGTGTTAGAGTATGGATTTAAAGATGACAGCCTGTCATTACATACAGACCTTTATCAAATCAATATGGCCGAAACCTACTGGAGGGACGGCATTCATGAAAAGAAAGCGATTTTTGAGCTTTTTTTCAGAAGGCTTCCGTTTGAAAATGGCTATGCGGTATTTGCGGGCTTGGAAAAAGCCATCGAATACTTGGAAAATTTCAAGTTTACGGATAGCGACCTGAATTATTTACAGGAAGAACTCGGGTATCATGAAGATTTTATTGAATATTTGCGCGGTTTAACTTTTACAGGTTCACTTTATTCCATGAAAGAAGGAGAACTCGTTTTTAACAATGAGCCGATTATGAGGGTGGAAGCTCCCCTTGTAGAAGCGCAGCTGATTGAAACGGCTTTGCTCAACATTGTGAACTACCAAACATTAATCGCAACAAAGGCTGCCCGGATTAAAGGCGTCATCGGCGATGAAGTCGCGCTTGAATTTGGAACAAGACGGGCGCATGAAATGGATGCGGCCATGTGGGGAGCGAGAGCAGCCTTAATCGGCGGCTTCAGCGCGACAAGCAATGTAAGAGCCGGAAAGCGCTTTAATATCCCGGTCTCCGGCACTCATGCGCATGCGCTTGTGCAGGCCTACCGCGATGAATATACAGCTTTCAAGAAATACGCGGAAACGCATAAGGATTGCGTCTTCTTAGTAGACACGTATGACACGCTTCGTTCAGGCATGCCGAATGCGATTAAGGTTGCCAAGGAATTCGGAGACCGCATCAACTTTATTGGCATCCGCCTTGACAGCGGCGATTTGGCGTACCTGTCAAAAAAAGCCCGGAAAATGCTCGATGAAGCAGGATTTACAGACGCGAAAGTCATTGCGTCAAGTGACTTGGATGAGCATACCATTATGAATTTAAAGGCTCAGGGAGCGCGCATTGATGTCTGGGGTGTCGGTACCAAGCTGATTACAGCCTATGACCAGCCGGCTCTCGGCGCGGTTTACAAGCTTGTAGCCATTGAAGAAGACGGGAAACTGGTCGATACGATCAAAATTTCGTCTAATCCTGAAAAAGTGACGACACCGGGCAGAAAGAAAGTGTACCGTATTATCAATCAGTCCAATCATCATTCTGAAGGTGACTATATTGCGCTTTATGATGAGCAGGTGAATGATCAGAAGCGGCTCAGAATGTTCCACCCGGTTCATACATTCATCAGCAAATTTGTCACCAATTTTTATGCGAAGGATCTTCATGAGCTGATTTTTGAAAAGGGTATTCTTTGTTACCAAAACCCTGAGATATCAGACATACAGCAGTATGTACAGGATAACCTCAGCCTGCTGTGGGAGGAATATAAAAGAATCAGCAAGCCGGAAGAATATCCGGTTGATTTAAGCGAGGACTGCTGGAGCAATAAAATGCAACGGATTCACGAAGTGAAAAGCAGACTTGATGAAGAACTTGAATAAAAATAAAGAAAACTGGCCTTTCGTTCGCGAAGAGGCCAGTTTTCTTTATGAATATATTATTTTTCATGTTTAGACAATTTTCGTCAAATTATTTGATATACTTAAGAGTGAACGCCGCGCGTAGTGTAAGGGGGATAAATCAATGAGGGTGTTTGTTGCAAGACAGCCTATTTTTAATAGAAAAGAACAGGTTGTTGCTTATGAACTGCTGTATAGAGAAAGCGAAGAGAATGTCTATAGCGCTAAAGACGGCGACCAGGCAACAGCAGATTTGGTGATTAACAGCTTTTTAAACATCGGAATTGAGAAGCTGACGGAAGGGAAACGCTGTTTTGTTAATTTTACGGAAAGCCTGATGTTTTCGAATCTTCCCACCTCCTTTAATCCGAAGCAGCTTGTCATTGAAATCCTTGAAGATATACCAATCACGCCGGCCCTCATCTCAAGATGCAAAGAACTGAAAAAAATGGGGTATATGCTGGCGCTCGATGATTTTTATGCAATAAACCCGCAAAATGAAGACTTACTGGAAAAGCTCATGAGCTATATTGATATATTGAAAATTGATTTTCTTAAAACAACCCGAATGGAACGCAGAAAAATTTTGCAAACCTACGGCTGCAGAGGCTTGATCTTTTTAGCGGAAAAAGTTGAGACCAGAAAAGAATATAAACAGGCGGCCCAAGACGGCTTTCAATTATTTCAGGGCTATTTTTTCAGCGAGCCGCGCATCATCAGCGGGCATGATTTGTCGACTCATTTCTATTCATACTATGAACTGCTTAACGAATTGAGCAAAGAGCAGCCTAACATAAAGCGTGTGACAGAGTACATAGAGCGGGATTTATCACTGTCCTATCAAATCTTAAAATTTTTAAACTCATCCCACAGCCGTTTGAGCCAGAAAATTGAAAGCATTCAGCAGGCTATTATGCTGCTGGGATTTAATGAAATCAAACGGTGGATATACATTCTTTCCTTTAAGGATTTAAGCAGAAAAGGGCATTCCAGCAAGCACGAAATCATTAAGATTTCTTTGATGAGAGCAAAGCTTTGTGAACTGCTGGCGAGAAAAACAGCCCGGCCGCAGCCTGCTTCTTATATGCTGATCGGAATGTTTTCTCTCATAGACACCCTGCTGCATAGAGAAATAGAAGAGATTATTCAAGAATTGCCTTTAAAAGATGAAGTCGGAAAAGCGTTATTAGGCCATCAAAACGACTACTACCACATGCTTGAGCTTGTGAAATGTATTGAAAGCAACAACTGGGACACTCATACAGAATTAGGCAAAGAACTGGATAAAGAAGAAGCGTATGAGTGTTATCTTGAGGCTCTGGAGTGGTGTCATCATCTGATGGACGCAAAATGATTGCGGTCTTCTGACCACCGCAAAGCAAGAATCATTCGGCTTTGCGTCCCGATAAGGCTGATGTAAATGCCGTCGGGATTAAAGACCGCATCCACTTCATGCCGGACGCCCATTTGTTTGATCAGGCGCTTTACAGATTGTTTATCTGACTGCTCGGCTGCGGTCAGGATGCGGCGTGAGAGCTCCCGCGAGCCCGCAATGCGGCTGAGAACGAGCTGGGCATCCGCGAACATTCCTGCGGCCTGCTTCGCTGAACGGATAAAGGTATCTGTATTGCCGTCAGGAGCAGGCGGGCGGCGTATCTCATAAGGATAGGCGTAAAACCAAGGATAGTGATATTTCATGGGAGCACCTCACTCAAAAGGGATGTTTCTATATGTATAGATTTCTAATCGCCGAATATGACAAAGCGAAAGGCCACAACTTTAGCGTTGCGGTCTTTTCGGTGTTTGTCGGTCAGGATACGGCAAGAATCGCGTATTCAATTTTGAAAATACAGTACGGAGGACTATAGTCTTACTTAGTTAAAATGCGAAATGCGTTCAAATCAAGGGAAGTAAGAATCTTTCTCAATTCCAGCAGAAATATACGCTCCTTCACATAGAAATAAAGTCCCGTTCTCGTTGTGATTCCTTCGAGCATAAAGACCTATTGATATTTGCGGTGTCACGCAGGACTTTTTTGCATACTTTTCGGTGAAAAATAACCTGAAAGCAGATACACTATTAGTAACAGATCAAATACCTAGGACTCGTTCACCATACACAATTCATTGATCTTTCAAAAAAAGGAGTGTGGAAACGATGGAAAAGAAACTTGAAGAAGTAAAACAATTGTTATTCCGACTCGAACTTGATATTAAAGAAACGACAGATTCATTACGAAACATTAACAAAAGCATTGATCAGCTCGATAAATACAATTATGCAATGAAAATTTCGTGAAAAAGACTTGGAAACAAGTCTTTTTTTTCGTTCTGCATATACAAATAAAGGATAAAGTATTATATGATTGTTAAAAAACGAAAAACCTGCTGTCCTTTGGATAGCCCATTTAGTAAAATAGAATGGGGAGGAGGTAGTTGTTATTGAGCAGATATGTTTAGATTCTGTGGGGATCAAGGAGAAAATGAAGGAGATTGTAGATGAAAATATTATAAATGAGGACTTGAAAGCAAAACTCATATCATTTATTGAAGAAAAAAAACAATTTTCATTTGCTGAATTAGCTTATAACCATTACATAGCATTTGACGGAAAAGATGATACAGCAATTGATTTGTTGGCTGCCGGTATTGAACTTTTAATTTTATCTGCTGACATTTTTGACGATATTGAGGATAAAGACAATACTCAGGCTGCCTGGATGCAATTAGATTCTTCTATAGCAACTAACGCAGCTACCGCTCTTTATACATTGAGTTTGCAAGTGATAAATTCAGTTTCTAACAATCCAAAACTTTTAAGTCTGACTTTACAATATTCACTCCAATCTTTACAAGGACAACATGTTGATTTAAATTTGAAAGTCTCTTCAGAATCAGAGTATATTGAAATGATTAAATCTAAGTCAGGTTCTCTTGTAACATTGCCTAGTGTTCTTGGTGTATATTTGGCAACTGGAGAATATAATAAAATAGTCGATGAGTATTCACGTTATTTGGGCATAGTGGAACAAATTGCGAATGATTACTTTGGACTTTATTACCCTGACAATAATGACTTAAAAACTAAACAGACGCTTGCCTTCTACTATCTAAAGAATAAGTATAACCAATCGTCAATTGACTTATTAAATTTTTATGCGCAAGAAAATAATATGATTAATAATTTGGATGAATTGAAAAAGAAGTTACGAGAATCAGGTGTAATACTATATCTAAATGTTATTAAAAATTTAGCATTGGAAAACTTCAAGGAATCATTCAAAAAACTGAGATTAGATGAACAAAGAAAGAATAAACTATTTGTTCAATTATTAAGGGGGAATATAAATTGAAACATATTGATAAAATCATAAGCCATCTAGCAAACAATCCCGAAGCGTTTGATCAATTTAAGAATGGGAACTTAACCTTGCTAAATATAAATGAAAAAGAAAAAAAAGCAATATTATATGCGTTTGAAGAAGGAGAAGTGCCAAGAACAAGCAAGTGGCCTCCAATAGAAGCTATCAGTAATTTTTTTGAGGATGATAAAAGAAATAGTTTTATTTAATTATGGGATGATGTAATGTACAGATATATTAACGTCTATAAATATTTGTCTCTAGTTTTTATCATTTTAAGTTTTATTTATGTTATCTTCCTCTCTTATAGTTTTGTTTTTAACATCTTCGTAGGTGCAGATGTGAAGATAAATGAAGAAGGTAAGTTAGAGGTCACCAACGTTGTAGATTATACAAATGAATATTACACAGGTGTGAAAAAGGGTGACATCATTCTTGAAGTAAATGGAGAGAAAGGCAGTGACATTCAATTAAAAAGCGGAAGATTGGTCAATGTAGAAAGCTTAACTGTTGAGAGAGAGAATAAATCATTTCATTTACAAAATGTTAGCCTAATAAGTGAAGAAAATTTATTTATGTATCTCATACCAGTAATATCTTATTCAATTTGTTTGTTTTGTATATTTTTTGTTTACAGAATAAATAAAGTGAGAAAATCAACTTCAGCTTATATTTTAATTTTATTTTTGTTATTTGTATCAGTGGCGTATGTAAGTGCCTGCGGCGCAAGAAGAGGGGAAGAGGTTAGCACTTACCTGCTTGTCCTTACTTTAGTAAGTTGTCCGATTTTATATATTCATTTTATATATAAATACTTTACAGAATTAGGAACCAAGTTATTCGAAAAGAAGATTTTAATCCTTATGTATATGCTCCCGCTAATAAACCTTTTATTAGAAGATGTTCTGAGTAATAGATTAAAATCTTCGGCTTTTTTGTCTAATCTGAACTTGATTTCTTTCTTTGTCTTAGTTCTTACTGTATCTATTCTTATCCATCAAGGGATAAGAAAAATTAAACAAAAAGAGCAAAAGTCAATTTTGAAGGTCCTTGCTTATACAAATGTCCTTTCTTTCAGTCCGTTTATCATCTTTTTTGCTGTTCCATATGTATTTTTGGATAAGTATGTTTCACCTTTTAGTTTGGCTGCTTTTACACTTGTTATACCGTATTCTTTAGTATATCAATTTATGACTAATAGACTTTATAATATTGACTTTGTTGTGGGGCGCCTTAAGTACTACGGTTTTTTAGCTATTACGCCTACTGTTATTGTAGTTACTATATTTTATTATATTCAGCAACCCAAGGATATCTTTTATTCCGTAAAATTAACAATTGTAATATATTTGCTTATGTTTGCTGTTTTTTACTTTAAAGAGATCATTGACTTTCGTTTCAAGTTAAAAAGGTTTACGGAGAAATTTAATTATCAAGATGGAATTTTTAAATTTACTCAATTAATAAAGCAAGCATCGTCGGTAGATCAAGTACTTAATCATTTTAAAAATACAATCTTAGAAGTACTAAACATAGATAATGCTTGTGTGTATGATAATTCTAAAGGGGAAATTACACTTATTAGCAAGAATAACTTCAAAGATATAACTTATAAGAATTTTGAGCAATGTGTCCAAAATTTCTCAGGTGAGATCGGGAAAATAAGAGAGTTTAAACAGGGTTTTATTATTAAAATAGGTGAACGAGGAGACAGGTCATTTTTAGTACTCTGTTTCTCAAGTTATAATACTTTTAAATTAACAAGAGATGAAATTGCATGGCTTCAAACATTAGCGTTTTATACAAATGTTTCATTGGAAAATGTGATGAAAATCGAAGAATTGATGGTGCATCTTGAAGATTTAAAACAACAAGAATCAAACCCAGTTTGGCTCAAAAAACTCATGTACACCATCGAAGAAAAACAACGCTCTGATCTCGCCCGCGATCTCCACGACTCGGTTCTACAGGATTTGATTTCATTAAAACGTCAGTGCGAGCTGTTTTTGGCTGATTTTAAGAAGGATGATAGTCCGTGCCGGGAAGATGTGCAGGACAAGCTTGTACAGATGAATGAGCAGATGTCTGATGTGATTTCGATGACGAGGGAGACGTGTCATGAACTGCGGCCGCAGCTTCTGTATGATCTTGGGCTTGTGAAGGCGCTGTCCAAGCTGGTGGCTCAGCAGCAGGAACGGGTTCCGTTTCATATCCGTTTAAATACCGGCAGATTTACGGCTTCGCTTGATCTGGATTCGCAGCTGAATTTGTACCGGATCATTCAAGAGTTTCTGTCTAATGCGGTCAAGCACTCTCAGGCGACGGATGTGCTGATTATGCTCATCAGTATTCAAAACAGGATCGTTCTGCATTATGAGGACGATGGTGTAGGATTTGATCAAGAGAAAAATAATGAGCATTCCATGAGTATGGGGCTTTCCGGCATTAAAGAGAGAGTCAGGGCTTTAGATGGACGCCTTCGGATTGAAACAAGTGAAGGAAAGGGCTTTAAGGCTGATATTGAAATCGAATTGTAATGGTTTTATAACGGAAACGACTTGGCACAAGCCAAGTCTTTTTTATAAAATGGAAAAGAGTGAGTAAAAGGGAGGAAAACATGAAAAAGATACTAGTGATTGATGACCATCCGGCTGTCATGGAAGGCACCAAGACAATTTTGGAAACGGATTCGAATCTGTCTGTTGATTGTCTCAGTCCTGAACCGAGCGAACAGTTTATCAAACAGCATGATTTCTCGTCATATGATCTCATTTTAATGGATCTGAATTTAGGCGGCGAGATCAATGGGATGGAGCTTTCTAAACAGATTTTACAAGAGAATCCTCATTGTAAAATTATCGTGTATACCGGTTACGAGGTTGAGGATTATTTTGAGGAAGCGATTCGTGCGGGTCTGCACGGTGCCATCAGCAAAACGGAATCTAAAGAAAAGATCACCCAATACATATACCACGTACTCAACGGAGAAATTTTAGTCGATTTTGCTTACTTTAAACAGCTGATGACTCAGCAAAAAACAAAGCCGGCTCCTTCCTCTCAAAAAGAACAAGATGTGCTCACACCCAGAGAATGCCTGATTCTTCAAGAAGTTGAAAAGGGGTTTACAAACCAAGAAATCGCAGATGCGCTTCATTTGAGCAAGCGGTCCATCGAATACAGCTTGACATCGATTTTCAATAAGCTGAATGTCGGTTCCCGAACGGAAGCGGTTTTGATTGCGAAATCAGACGGTGTACTTTAAATAAGGGAGTTGGATAGAATGGACACGAAACACACATTGCTTGAAGCGCTTGGAATTAAGATTGTTGAAAACACAGCGGAACGATGCGTTGCGGTCATGCCGGTGGATCATCGGACGGTGCAGCCGTTCGGCTATTTGCATGGAGGCGCTTCAGTGGCGCTGGCAGAGACCGCGGCGAGCGCAGGCGCGCAAAATCTGATTGATCACACAACACAAGCTTGTGTCGGTTTGGAGATTAACGCCAATCATTTGAAACCCGTCAAGGAAGGAACGGTAAAGGCGGTAGCCGAGCCGGTTCATACAGGCAGAACGACGATTGTCTATCAAATTCACATTTATGACGAGCAAGAAAGGCTGATCTGTATATCCAGATGCACGCTGGCTGTCATCAAGAAATAAAAAAACAGCCGGAACTCTGCCTGTCCGGCTGCTTATTTTTTATAAGTAAGAATCCTCTTTGCGTTTAATCACAAAGTTTCTGATTCCGTTGTAGTCATCCTGTACACTTCTCTTATCAAGCTTGACGCCGGAGTTGTACGCGGCACGGCAGATCAAGTGTCCCCCGACAGGCGACGTAATAAAGATAAACAGAATCCCGAGCAGGATTTTAGCGGAAATGTTCCCCGTCACAAACCACAAATAGAAGAAGACACCGAGCAGAATCATATTGACGCCCAACGTTGAGCCTTTAGATGCAGCATGAGAGCGTGTAAACACATCGGGAAGGCGAAGTATCCCAAATGAAGCAACAAGGCATACAAGAGCGCCAAGCAAAATGAATACAGCCACAACGACCTTAGCGATTTCGATCATTTTCGATAATCTCTCCTTTCTCCAGGAATTTGGAAAATGCAATTGTTCCGATAAATGCTAAAATGCCCAGCAGCAAAATAATATCCAGAAACGCGTTTGTATTCAGCAAAATGGAGACGAGTGCCGTGATCGCAATCAGGTTGATGCCGATTGCATCCAGAGCCACTACCCGGTCAGGCACAGTCGGCCCTTTAATGACACGAATGACATACAAAAAGGTAGACACTGCCATAATGCCGAGCGCGAGTTGCAGGATCAGTGTAAACATCAGCGGCTCACCTCCTGTATGGCTTTTTCAAATGACTCACGAATATCAAAAATGGCTTTTTCCGCATCCTCAATATCCATCGCATGAATATAAAGTATTGTCTGGTCATCGGAAATATCCATCACCAAGGTTCCGGGCGTTAATGTAATGAGCAGGGAAAGTAGGGTAATTTCCCAATCCTTCGTCAGTTCAGTCTTAAAAGCGAAAATGCCCGGTTTGATATTCATTTTTGGCGATAAAATGGATTTCAATACACTGACGTTGGCAAGGTATAGTTCCTTTAAAAAAATCAAAAAGAGTTTGATGATAGAGATCAGTTTCCATAGATAAAACTGGCGAATAAAAAAGCGCCGGAAGAAAAACAGAGAGAGCATTCCCAGAATATAGCCTGTGATAAACCCTGCGGCGCTTGGACTATTGCTCAAGAACATCCAGCAAAAAGCGAGAAACACATTTAATAAAATTTGAAATGCCATGCGATCTACTCCTTCAAAACAGCTTCAATATATTTTTCCGGATTCAGCAATGTCTCGGCCGCTTGATCAACGTAAGGTGACACCCACTCTGTACCCAACCCGAAGAGAAGAGATAGTAAGAGAAAAAAAGCTGCCGGATAAAGAAGTCCTTTAGCTGTTTTATGATTTGGTTTCGGTGTTTCTTTTTCTTCGCCCCAAAACGCATGCATAAAGATCCTCAGTACAGAGTACAGTACGAGCAGACTCGAAAGCAGAATCAGCATGGAAATCGTAAATTCACCTTCTGCGAAGCCGCCCTCCGCAATTTTGAACTTGCCGATAAATCCGCTGAGAGGCGGGATGCCCGCGAGAGAAATCGCTGAAATGAAAAACATCCATCCAAGAAGTGGATAACGTTTGATCAGCCCGCCCATTTTGTGCAGGCTCGCTGTTCCAGTCAACGCAATCAGCGTGCCCGCCAGCATAAATAAAGCGCCTTTAATCAGCATATCGTGAATCAGATAATAAATCGCGCCTTGAATGGATGCGGGGGTATGAACTGCCACACCGAACAAAATCACGCCGACAGCTGTAATAATGTTGTAGATCACAATTTTCATGACATCCGCATAAGCGAGTGAACCGATCACACCGAAAGTCACAGTCAGCGCCGCCAGCCAAATCATCAGCTGATGGGTAAAGGCTGCGTCATGAATAAAAATTAATGTGAAAACCCTAGTAATCGCATATAAACCGACTTTTGTCAGCAAAGCGCCGAACAACGCGGAGATTGCCGCCGGAGGCGCGTAATAAGAGCCTGGAAGCCAAAAGTAGAGGGGGAAGATTCCGCCCTTCATGCCGAATACTAAAAGCAGCAGGACACCAATTACAGTGATCAGCCCGGTTTGTCCTGATTCGCTGATTTTCACACTTAGATCCGCCATGTTTAACGTTCCGGTTACAGCGTATAAATAGCCGACGCCAATGACAAACAGGGCAGACGATACGATATTAAACACAATATATTTAAGGGACTCCCGCAGCTGAATTTTTGTGCCGCCTAATACGATCAGCATATAGGAAGCGATAAGCAGAAGCTCAAAAAATACGTACATGTTGAATAAATCGCCTGTTAAAAACGCTCCGCTGACACCGGCAAGCAAAAACTGAACACCGGAGTAATAAAAGGAACGCTCCCGTTTTTCACCGACAGAACGGAAGGAATAAAGGACAACCAATAAACCGACGACCGCTGTTGTGAGAACGAGCAGGCTGGCGAACTGGTCTGCTGCCAGCACAATGCCGTACGGCGCTTTCCAGCCGCCCAAACTGAGTGTCTGGATGCCATTTGTAAAGACAGTCTGTACGAGTATGCAACTGATCACAATCCCGATTGCCGATGCCGCAGTGCTGAAGATCCGCATGAGCATAAGATTCTTCGTCATGAAAATCAGCAGAATGGCCGACAGGAGCGGGATCAGGATTGGCAAAATAACAAAATTATTCATGTTGATCATTTCCCCTCATTTGATCCATATCGTCCGTTTTCAATTCCTGATAAGCGCGGAAGGCCATGACGAGAAGGAATGATGTAACGCCAAATGAAATGACAATGGCTGTCAAAATCAGGGCTTGCGGAAGCGGATCGACAAATGATTTGACATGCTTGCTTAAAATCGGAGCGGCGCCTTCCTTTAATCCTCCCATAGTCAAAAGCATTAAATGAACGCCATGGCTCAAAAGTGCTGTTCCGATAATAACGCGAAGCAGGCTTTTCGAAAGCAGTAAATACGTGGCAGCCATAAAGATAATACCGGCTAAAACAGACATCAAGATTTCCATTATTCTTCCTCTCCAATCGTTTGAATAATGGTCATCGTAATGCCTACGACAACAAGATAAACCCCTAAATCAAATATCGTCGCCGTGGCGAGCTCCGTTTCTCCAAATATCAGCAGATGAAAGTGCCCGAATGTATGGCTTAAAAATGGAGCCCCGAATACAAAGGAACCAACGCCGGTTAATACAGCGAGCAGAAGCCCGGCTCCCGCCACGTAAATGAAATTAACCGGCAAAATCGCACGGACGGTTTTTAAATCATATGCCAGGAGCAACAGAACGATGGAAGCGGATGTGATCAGCCCGCCGACAAAGCCTCCTCCAGGCGCGTTGTGTCCTGATAAAAATAAATAGAAAGAGAAAAGCAAAATGATAAAGGATACAAGTTTTGTCACGGTTTGAAGAATTAAGTCATTTGTTTTTTGTTCATTCACCGCTTCTCCCCTCCTCTTTTACTTTTGTTTTAATCATGCTGTAGATGCCGAGAGCGGCAACAGCCAGCACCGTTATTTCAAACATTGTATCAAAGCCCCTGAAATCAACGAGGATGACGTTGACAACATTATCCCCTCCGCCGAGATCATGGCTGTGTTTTAAGAAGAAGGATGAAATGCTGTCTTTTGTCCGCTGGCTTGAAGATGCGATGCCAAGCAGGGTAACGATAATGCCGACTCCTAAAGCAATGATAAAGTTCGTCAATCGGAACGTTCTCGTTTTCCTTTTCAGTCTCAATTGCGGCAGATGGTAGAAACAAAGCAGGAACAGCGCCACAGAAATGGTTTCAATGACAAGCTGAGTCAATGCTAAGTCCGGCGCTCTGAAAATCACAAAAAACAATGCGAGCGTATAACCGACCACACCAAGAGAGATAATCGCTGTCAATCTTGAACGGGCAAAAACAGTGGCCGCTGTGGCGCTGATCATGACAAGCGTCAGAATCATTTCGTATCCGCCGATTTCAGCCATTCCTTCTGTTGTAAATGAAAATCCGCCTTTGATCATCATAGCTCCGCCCATCAAAATGATGAAACCAGCGAAGATATACAGCAAATAATCCCTTAAAAACCCGGTCATATATTGTCTAGTGACTCGGTAAGAGCCTTTTTCCATGACGGCCAGAAGCTTATCGTATAATCGATTGAGTGTCAGTTTCGAAGGAAACAGTTTATAGAATCCTTTCCACTTATTCAACGTCACATATCCAAGGATGCCGAGAATAATGATGCCGGCTGTCATTTTCAATTCTGTTGTCGGCCCATGCCATTGTGTAATGTGCACATGGAATTTCTCGTGGCTGTCCAGCAGCGTCGGATAGATTGAGTTCATCGCCGGCTCAATCAAGCTGTACGACAATATATTCGGGAAAAAGAAGAGACTGACAACCAAAGCGGCAAGAATGACAGGTGCTACGAGCATGCCCGCAGGCGCTTCGTGAGCCTGTTTTTTAAGCTGCTCAGGCTGGTATTTTCCCCTGAACGTTTTAAACAGCAATTTCATGCTGTAGATAAATGTAAAGACGCTTCCGACCCAGGCGAGAACAGGGAATAGAATGCCCCATGTCTGCACGTTGAACAGATCGAAATGTGTCACGCGAAGCATGCTTGTGAAAAACATTTCTTTACTCAAAAATCCGTTAAACGGCGGAAGGCCGGCCATTGAAAATGTCCCGATTAAGGAAATGGTAAACGTAATTGGCATAATCGCCATCAAGCCGCCGAGCTTCCGGATATCCCGTGTGCCTGTTTCGTGATCGATAATGCCGACTGCCATAAACAAGCTTCCTTTAAAGGTAGCATGGTTGATTAAATGGAAAATGGCAGCCATGGCGGCAACTGTATAATATTCTGTATGGCCGTAATGAAGAGCCGCGGCACTGGCACCAAGCATGGAGATGATCATGCCGAGCTGGCTGACGGTTGAAAACGCCAAAATCGATTTTAAATCGGTTTGTTTCACGGCTTGGAAAGAACTCCAGACCATCGTAATGAGCCCGACGAGGGAAACGATCCAAAACCATTGAGCTGAAAAGGCGAAAATAGGACTGAACCTCGCAATGATATAAATGCCGGCTTTCACCATCGTAGCTGAATGAAGATAAGCGCTGACAGGCGTCGGAGCTTCCATTGCGTCAGGCAGCCAGATATAAAAAGGGAATTGCGCGGATTTCGTAAATGCCCCTAATAAAATGAGAATCATCGCCGGAATAAACAAGTCGTGGCCGGCAATTAATTGAACTTGATGGATCATCTCTCTAATACTGAAGGAATCCGTTATCAGATAGAGGAGAATAAATCCGCCGAGCATGCACAGCCCGCCGCTGACCGTAATCAAAAGTGATTTGGCTGCGCCGTAGCGCGACTTTTCACGCTTATACCAATAGCCGATCAGCAAAAAGGATGAAAGGCTGGTAAGCTCCCAAAACATATAGAGAACCATGACATTGTCTACAAGAACGACACCAAGCATAGCGCCCATGAACATCAATAAATAGACATAAAAGGGCCCAAGCTGTTCTTTTTCTTTTGATAAATAAAAAATGCTGTAAAGAGTGACCAAAGAGCCGATGCCTGTGATCAGCAAGGCGAATAACAATCCGAGGCCGTCTATATAAACGGTGAAATTAATGCCAAGTGAAGGAATCCACTCCAATACCGACCGCAATGTTTCTCCCGATTGTGTCATCCTGATCATTGGGAGAAAGTATATAAACAGCAAGACGGGCAGGATCAACACAAACCAGCCCGTGTGCACTCTTTTTGCGTATTTTGCCAAGATGGGAATGAAAAGAGCAAATAAAAAAGGCGATAAAATAGCAAAATGTAAGAGCTGCAAAGATAAGACCTCCTTTTTCTTGTTCTCAATTAAAAAATGCGCTATGTATCAATATACGGTCAAACGACCTAGTCCAAATTATATCGCACTTTTCTGCAAGCCGCCATGCTTCGAACTGCAAAATAGGATTTTATGAGTTCCTTTGACCTTAAAATAAGTCTAACAAAAATAAACCTATTTGTATATTTAAAATCATTCCTGCTCAAGCTGAATGTAAGGAGCTGGTCATGTGAAGAGAAAGGTTTTGATATGTTCGGGTTTATTCTGCACAGTATTTACGGGTGCATTCATTTTAAATCAATATGACGGGCGCAGCGGTACGGCGGCTAGTGATGAGTGGGAGCTGTATTTACTGGAGCACCACCTGTCAGCCAGAATGAGTGAGATGGAATCAAAGGATATGCCGTTTGCTCCCCGAGAGTATATTCGGATTGTGAACAGATAAAAAAAGAGTTCCGCATAGAACGGAACTCTTTCACTGTTTATGAAGTGAAAAAACGAAGCAGAACTGTCGCGCAAATGACTGTGCCTGCACCGCCGAGACGGGTGGAAATTTGGGCGAACGGCATAAGGCCCATTCTTCCTGACGCTGATAAAATCGCAACATCACCCGTTCCGCCGAGACCGCTGTGGCAGCAGGTCACGATTGCGGATTCAACCGGGTACATGTTCATCAGCTTGCCCACAAAATATCCAGAAGCAATCATTGCGACAACAACTGAAATACATATGATGACAAACGGAATAGAAATCACAGCCGCCACGTCATCTAACGGAATAAAGAGGATCCCGAGACCGACCATCAGCGGCCATGTAAAGCTGGACGAAACAAATTTATAAAGCTGGTAGGCGCCATCTTCCATTTTTTTCGGAAGAATATTCGCATACTTGACAGCCGCAGCTGAAATAATCATCAAGATCGCGCCCGGGATGAAGAGAAATTTCTCCAATAACCCGCCGAAAATAAAGAATGTACACGCGAGCAGAACACCGGCTCCCATCAGTTTAAAATCAATTTTTGCTTCGGCTTCTTTTTGATTGAAAATCTCATTTGCTTTTTTAGATTTGACAAGCCGTCCGTTTCCATTTAGATCTGGACGCTTATCGCCAAGCTTTTTCATTAAAGCTGCACAGATGATAGCAAAAACGTTTCCGATAATAGCGGCGGGAACCAGCTGAGACACATACACATCAGCGGATGAACCGAGTATTTGTGAATAGGCGATCGAAAGCGGTAAAATGCCTTCACCTATTCCCCCGGCAATAATCGGAACAACGACAAAGAAAAAGGAATCATAGGCGCTGTAGCCAAAAATAAATCCGACAAGTATGCCGGCTGTAACCGCCGCGATCGTTCCTGCAACGAGTGGAACGAACATTCTGATAAAACCTTGTATTAAAACAGTTCTGTTCATTCCGAGAATACTTCCCACAACAAGACAAGCGATATAGAAATAAAGGAAGTTAGACGTTTTCATCAAATTGGTTACAGCGTCTATAGATGTTGGATTCAGCACATTGTAAAAGACTAAAAATGAAGGGACAAACAAAGATAAAATGGCAGGGCCGCCAATATCCTTCAATATCGGAATGCGCTGGCCGATGTCTCCAAGAAACACACCCAGAATCATGATGATGGCAAACCCGCCAAGCATATTTGCGGGCAGCTCATTGTAATACGCTGAAAGAATAATAATAACAGCTAATACTGTGTATAATGGCAAAGGAATCACACCGATTTCCCAAGTCCATATTTTTTGAAACAGGTTTTTCTCCTGTAGGTCTTTTTGTTCAGGTGAATTTACCCCTGATTTTGGAATTGCTCCCATGTCATACACCCCCATGTATTGTTTGTTACAGTCTACAAGAAAGCGTTAACACTTCATATTTTTTTAAGTTAAAAAACTGATAAACAATTAAATTAATGAGGACGTTTGGATTAGAAAAAATCCCTGAGAAGCGTCTTCCCAGGGAGAATGTTTTATCGTTTTCCTTTTATGCGAGGCACGCCCGGCATTAGCCAAGCGAGAATTGTTAAGAGATCAGAGTCATAGATATGTCTTTAGAGTGAGCCGTTGCTTTTATAACTGTTTAGTTAACGGCGCTTCAGAGTGAACAGTGCGTTTTCTTATAGATATTGCTTAATTCCGTTAAAGTTTCCTGTGTTGACGTTGTACTGAAACACAGGTCTTCCGATTGTTCCGTACGCCATTTCTACATTCAGAACCTGTATATCTTCAAGAAATTTCAAGTATTTTCGTATGGATACTTGAGAGATTTCTGTATGCTTTGCTAAGTCTTCTGTCGTAAAAGATTCATTTTCAAATGATTGGATACTGGACCAAATCAGATTCAGCGTGCTTTTTGTCAGGCCTTTAGGAAGCTGTACTTTTTCTGTTGCTTCTTTCTTTTGAAAAAGCTCGGCGTCCAGTTCTTTTTGGCTCATGTTGCGATGGGTTGAATAAACCTTTTGTTTCCGCCTGTAATCAGACAGGGCTGTTTGGAAACGTTCAAATTCAAACGGTTTGATTAAATAATCGACAGCGCCGTAACGAAGTGTTTTCTTGATCACGTCAAGCTCACTGGCCGCCGAGATCACAATCACGTCAACTGCTTCATTTTGTGCTCTCAGTTCCGTTAGCAGTTCCAGCCCGTTTTTACCCGGCATATAAATATCGAGCAAAATGAGGTCGATGTGATGCTCTCCTAAAATATGCAGAGCGCTTTGAAAGGAAGAGGCGATGCCTTTCAGCTGAAAGCCTTCTATTTGGCTTAAGTATCTTTTATTTAATTCACCCACCATGGGGTCATCTTCAACTATTAGTACATTAATCATGATTTTCCTCCTTCGGTTCGTACGGGACGCGAAGACTGAATGTCGTTCCTTCATTCTTTTCGCTTGTGAGAATCATTTGGCCCTTTAAATTTTCGATGCTTTGCTGTGTAAAAGAAAGGCCGAATCCCCGGTTCTTGCCCTTTGTTGAATAGCCTTGTTCAAACACTTTGGCTTGATCTTCTTCAGACATGCCTGCACCTGTATCGGTAATTTCAATGTCCAGTATGCTGTTATGAAAACGCATGGACATGGTGATTTGTTTTTTCGGCATATTGGCAACGGCGTCCAGCCCGTTGTTGATGAGATTTCCAATGATTGTAATGAGTTCATGAATGACTGAAGGGTCTGCCGCGTTCGGGATGACACCGCTGCATTCAATATCAAGATTTGCGCCCTGCTCCCGTATGAAGCTCTGTTTTCCAAGCAGAAAACCGGCCAGCACGGAGCTTTTGATATCATTTATAATTTCGCTTGTTTCTGACTTTTGCTGAATGGCAATATCTTTTATATAATCTTCAAGGTCGTCATACTCTTTCAGCTGGACGAGACCTAATATGACATGCAGTTTGTTCATAAATTCATGAGACTGCGCTCTCAGTGCGTTTGCATACATTTTAACACCGGAAAGCTGTTCAGCTAAGTGTTTTACCTCGGTTTTGTCACGAAATGTCGCAATCGCTCCGACGGTTTGTCCTTTCAGCTGGATGGGAACTTCATTAAACACAAGCTCCAGTCCGTTAATGCGGATGTCTCTGTCTTGAAGAGGTTTTTTTGTCTCAATGACCTTTTTCAGGCGGCTTTTCGGCAGAATGTCATTGACATCCTGATCGAAAGGATTTGTGTTGATGCCCATTTTCACGAATAGGCGCTTTGCTTCCGCATTGGCAAGTTTAATTTTGCCGTGTTCATCGACAGCGAGTATTCCTTCCTTTGTCGATTCCAGCATCGCACTTCGTTCTTCGAGAAGAGTCGCAATTTCATAAGGTTCAAGACCGTACATGATATTTTTCACCGTACGGGCAACGATAACAGCTCCGATCACACCGACGAAAATGCTGACGCAGATAATAAAGTAGAGCGGACGTAAGCTATGGCTGATAACTTCATCAATTTCATTTACGGTGATGCCGACCGCGACTGCACCGACTTGTTTTCCATTCCCCGCGTAGACAGGGACGAATGCCCTCTGTGATTTCCCGAGCGTGCCAGAGGCCGTGCTGATATGAACATGTCCTTTTAATGCTTCGGATTCATCGCCGCCCATGAATTTTTTTCCAATTTTGCTCGTGTCAGGATGGGTTTTGCGAATGCCGTTCATATCCATGACGACAACAAATTCCGTGCCGGTGATGTTCTGAACCCGTTTTGTGTAGCTTTGCAGTTCCTTCTGTTTTTCTCCGCTCTCTAAAGATACGGCTGTAATCGGCGCTTCGGCCACCATTTCAGCAGTCTGCAGCGCTGTGGTTTTTTCTTCATCTCTAACCCGTTGGGTGGTTTGGGCACCGACTGTGAAAAATGTAATGAGCAGTGCGATTAACACAACGATACAAACAAATATGGTGAGTCTGGTTTGCAATTTTAATGTTTTTTTCATATAAAACTTCCTTACGTTTTATGATTCCTGCGTACTACTTTACCCTCAAAATGCTGCTTTGTGAAGATTTGGGATCTTAATTCGTAAAAAGGAGAAAAAATGGAATAATTTATCTTGTCAATGCGTTTTAAGTCCTCCATAATAAATGAGGTAGATTATAGAAAGGGACTTTTTTATATGAAAAATACTTATTTGACAGGATACTTTCCGCTGATTGCGATCCTGCTTTTTAGTTCGTCTTTATCGATTTCCACTTCACTTTACGCGTTGAAGCTGCTGTCTTCTTTCGGAATGTATGATGGAATGCTTGACTATTTTTCAGAGAAAGGGATCAGGCTTGCGTTATTTGCCGCCTTTGCACTTTTATATTTTATGGTTCTGTCCGCTCTGAAATTAATTGCGAATACCGTGACCGAACTGTCATTGCTGTTTTTTGCTAATGATCCGGAAGGGAACAACCTGAAAACAATCAGAATGGGTTCCATGGTTTATTTAGGCGGCGGGATTTTATCCTTTGTGCTTTTGCAAAATGTCATCTGGATTGTTATCTGGTTTGCGGTCGTTACGCTTGTTTACTTTGTTTTTATCGTATACCGGATTTATCCAACGCTTTCTCTCATGTCATTAGTCGGATTCATTCTATTGGAACTGCTGTTTTGGTTTACCTTTGTTATCGGTATTCTGTTCATATTTATCAAGCTTTATAATAGCATAATGGCTAGCTTACCTGTGTAAGCTAGCCATTTTTTCGTTTATGGTAAAAATCTTTTTTTAATAGAAGGGGAGGGGAGCATACATTCATTTTTTTTGCCAAACCACTTATAGCGGTTTTTGGCAATGAAAGAATAGATCATATCTCTGACAGGTTTCGGCACTGCAAAAAACAGGACGAAGAGCCGCCATGGGCCTCGCAGATGTCTGAGAACCTTGATGGCTGCAGTTGATTTTGTGTACACTTGGCCGTCTTCAATAAAGACAAAACTGTCAAACTGATCAGTCGGGAGCCCGCTTTTTTTCAGCAGGCTCTGTCCTGTTTCCGACTGCAGCGATGTAAAAGAAATCAATCCGTCTGGATCACGTTTAATGATAAATTGCACGGCGCCATTGCATAAATTGCACACGCCGTCAAACAGCAAAACGCGATTTGGAATTTGTTCTGATGTCACGCCATATCCCCTCCGATCCTTTAATAAGCCGCTTGCAGCGTTCCTTTCCAGATGGAAAGCTGAGGACTGATGCTGTGAAGATATTCAACGCTGCTCGGTGTATCCTTTCCGACCCAGACACCCATTGTGTACGTATCTGTCAGGCCGACGAACCACATGTCGTGATAATCATTTGATGTTCCTGTTTTACCGCCAATGTAAGGCGCTTTAAAATATGCTTTTTTTCCTGTCCCGCTTTTCACAACGGAATTCATCAGTTTCTTCAACTGCATATTCGTGCGGACGCTGAATATTTGAGTCGGTTTCTCATTCCATTTATAAAGCGTTTTTCCTTTTAAGTCTGTCACCTTTGTAATCGCATGGCTCGGCATATAGCTTCCGCTGTTGCCGAATGTCGTATACGCCCTTGTCATCTCAAGAGGCGTCATACCGTTTGTAAACCCGCCAAGCGCCGCCGGGAGAAGGTAGTCGCTGTCGACAAGTTTGGCGAAATGGTACGGCTCGATATAACTGAATGCTTTTTGGATGCCCACACGATCCAGCATTCTAATGGCCGGTGTATTGTATGAATTTTTAAACGCAGTATCGATCGTCACTGTGCCGTACGTGCGGTTATTGTAGTTTTGCGGACAATAATCTCTGCTGCAAAACTTGCTGGCATCGATGGTGCTGCTTGCTGTCGCGCCGGTCTGTTCAATATAAGGCCCGTAATCAAGCAGCGGCTTAATGGATGAACCTGGCTGTCTGTATGCCTGATAGGCGCGGTTAAAATCATATTTTTGATAGTTTTTCCCGCCGGATAGAGCGATGATTTGATGCGTCTGGTGATTAATCACAGCCGCTCCGCCCTGAACGTTTGCATACGGGAGTTTGGAATTCATTTGTGCCACAACTTGATTTTGCATGTACGGATCAAGTGCGGTATAAATTTTTACGCCGTCTTTCATCAGTGTACTGACTTTTGCGGAGAGCTCGTTTTCTATCTTTTCTTTTTGTTTCCCTGACGCTTTTTGAAGCCGTTTATCAAAGCCTTCTGATTCAGACACTAGCTGAGTGAATTCATCACTGACGTAGGAAACGTAGTCCGGATATTTGTCTTCTCTCTTTTCAACATCCAGTTTGATTTTTTGTTTGACGGCTTTTTTGAGCTCTTTATCCGTAATGACCCCGGCATCTTTTAACCCTTTAAGCAAACGTTCTTGACGGCTTTTCGTGTAGTCAAAATGCTTGAGAGGATCATATAATGTAGGGTTATTAGGTATAGAGCAGATAAAAGCCATTTCACCTACTGTGAGAGACTTCAGCGGTTTGCTGAAATAGAATTCAGCCGCTGAACCGACGCCGTAAACCCCATTGTTGAAATAAATGGTATTTAAGTAAGCTTCAAGTATTTCATTTTTCGTATACTTTTTCTCTAGCTGATAGGAATACGCGAGCTCAGTCAGCTTGCGGCTGAAGGAGCGTTCGTGGCTCAAATACAAGTTTCTTGAAAGCTGCTGCGTGATGGTGCTGGCGCCTTGGTCAATTTTCTTGTCTTTTACATTAGAAGCGGTTGCCCGCACCATTCCCATAAAGTCAAAGCCTTTATGCTCGTAAAAATGCCGGTCCTCAGACGTTAAGAAAATCTGTTTGACTTCCTCGGGAATCTTGTCAAATGGAACGAGCACGCGGTTTTCATGATCGCTGACAATTTCCGAGACAAGGGAGCCGTCCCTGTCATACATGTAGCTGTTCTGAACGAGGCTGATATCTTTCAGATTAATATTTTTATCAAGCACCTGATCCAGGGACTTCATTTGTTTTACTTCTTTTCCGGAAGCGATAACTGTAAATGCAAACAATGGGATTATGCAAAGGAGCAAAATCCATCCGATTATTTTTCGTAACATGGTCACTCTCTTTTCTCCTAAATTCTAGCCATATCGTACCATTCTTTTGAGTTTACGAGAAGGTTAAATTTAGAAGATGCCTCAGTTTTTTCTGAGAATCAGCTTGCTTTGGCATAAGAATCCCTCCGGAACTTCTCCATCATCCAAAGCATGCACGCGCCGGCGAAAAAGAGAAACGCTGTGACATAAAAGACGGCCGAAATTGTAAAATGGCTCGATATGATTCCGCCGATAAGAGGCCCGAGCACGTTTCCTAAAAAGCGAAAGCTGACATTGTAGCCGAGGATTTCCCCTTGAATGCTGCCGGGAGCATGAACGCGGATCGCTGCCGTAATGCATGGCAGCAAGCCGCCCATCGCCATTCCAAATAAAAATCTGAACATAAGGAGCACGCTGAGTGAGGACGCGAGCGCCTGCGGAATAAAAAAGAAAGAGGCAGCGAGTAAAAGTCCGATTAAAATGCGCCGGTGGCCGTAGCGGTCGCCCAGGTCGCCCCATTTTCTAGCCAGCAGCAAACTTCCGAGTCCCGTTGCTGAAAATGCCATGCCGGAGAAAAAGGCCAGATTAACAGGTCCGTGCAGCTCATTTACATATAGAGCGAGCAACGGCTGGATACTAAAATTGCCTGTTTGAATCAGCATGGTTAACAGCATCATGACCCAAAGCGCCGGCTGGTGAAAAATATAGGAGAACACTTCTTTTCTCGTGTATGTCTTACGTTTGGCTGTCTTCTCTGCAAGAGGCTGTTCTTTGACCCCAAATAACACGAGAAGAACAGATGAAAAAATCACAAAGGATGTGATAAAAAAGGTATACGTAAAGCCGAAACGATCAGCAAGCAAGCCTCCCAAAAGCGGGCCGAACAAGCTTCCGGACACTTGCCCCATTTGCAGCGTGCCGAGTGTTTTGCCGGCTGAGTTCTTCGGAGTCTGTGCCGAAATCATCGCAAGAGAGGTCGGAATAAATCCGGTTACAAGACCCATCGCCATACGCAGAAAAAACAATTGGTACACCGATGTAACAAAGCCCATGAATAAAATGCTGAGGGCAATGCCTGTTCCGGTTGCCATAAGGATTTTCTTGTATCCGTGTTTGTCTCCGAACCGCCCCCAAAACGGCGATACCAAAAACGCCATGAGAAATGTAATGCCGAACACATAGCCGCTCCATCTTTGCACAAAGCCGTTTGAAAAAGTGCTGAGCGTCTCAATGTATAAGGAGAGAAAAGGAACGATCATCGTTGTGCTGGCTGAGACAAAAAAGTTCGCCAGCCACACAATGACGAAGTTCTTCTTACGGTTAGAAATAACATCACCTTCTTATTATTTCGGGTTCCTTACCAATTATAAAGAAACGATTCACGATTTAAAAGAAACAAAGCGGCTGGGAAAATTCATTATTTTTAGAAAATGAAGAAAGGTCGAGAAGATGAATTGATATACTATAAAGATAGTATTTTCTGATCGGAGGAAAGGCAGGTGTAAAAAGGTGACGACAAACAGCTTACTCATTATTGATTTCGAATTTACGATGCCTGAGGGGAAGTACAGCCCGCAAAACTTTTTCCCGGAAATCATTGAAGCCGGAATTGTAAAGTCGGTTGATGATGAAGTAGTTGAGACGTTTTCTAGCTATGTCAGACCGAAAAAATTCCCGAAGCTGACGAAACGCTGCAAATCATTTTTAAAGATAACGCAAAAGCAGGTAGACGAGGGGATGAGGTTCGAGGATTTCATCCGTAAACTAAACGAACTGGACCCTGAGAAAAACAGCACAATTATTACGTGGGGAAACATGGACATGAAGGTACTGAAGCAAAACTGTATGTTTAACCATATTCCATTCCCTTTTAAGGGGGAAATGAGAGATTTATCGCTCGAATACAAAAACTTTTTTGGAGACCGGACACTGACGGGTTTGTGGAAAGCTGCCGAGGAGTATGGAGATGCCGGAACGGGCACCCATCATAAAGCGCTTGATGATGCCCTCACAGCACATAAGCTTTTTAAGCTTGTTGAACAGGATAAGCAGTATCTCGAAAAGCCAAAACCGCCGACAATCGGCGAAAGAATCGATTTATCCGAACTGTTCAAGCGCGCAACGTAAAAAACCCAATCTTTTGTCAGACTGGGTTACGGCCGGTTATAATACTCTTTTTCTAAAATATCCAGATTATTCAGGGAGCGCTTTGCCCACTCCGAACCATCCTCATTTAATTTGGCTCTCAGCTGTGCTGCCGCCTCCCGCAGAGACTCGTTATAATCTGGCACTTCACCGTCATAAGGCTTCACCATATGATGGGGGATGTTGGTCTGTTCACCGTATGCGAGCGCTTTTCTCTCATGAAAAAACGGCACATCCGCCTGTTTTGGATGATGAAGGTCTCCTTGAGCGGGATGGGTGAGAACCGCTTTGATTTTCACTAAATAATGCTGCGGCCTGCAAGCGGTGATTTCTCCTATGTATACACCTGTTTTATAAAATCCTTTAACGATAGAGCCTGTCTCAAACGTGCTCATTTGTCATCACCTCGCCTTTATTCTATTAAAGTTCCTCTCGATTTGCTAGTGAGGAAGGTTGGCGGGAAGTTTAATTGTTACGGTGGTGCCTCTTTGGAAACTGCTGTTAAACGAAATGGTCCCGTGATGATGTTCAATAATTGAAAAGGTAACGGAGAGCCCGAGCCCCGTTCCATTTGTTTTTAATGAATAATAAGGTTCGCCAAGTTTTTGCATCTGATGGTCTGTCATGCCGACCCCGTTATCTGAGATGTTTACCATAATCGTATGGCCACTTCCTTTGGCTGATATGTGAATCACTCCCTTCCCATGGGGAACCGCTTCAATGCTGTTTTTCATCAGGTTGATGACTGCCTGCTTCAGCTTTGTTGCGTCTCCATATATATAAAGGCCCGGCTCTGCTTCAGCCTCGACAGTTACAGACTTATAATTGGCATACGATACCATAAGGGAGCTTGTCTCTTTGATAAGCGCTGATAAATCAAAAACTTCTTTTTCGTACAATTGCTGTTTGGCCATATCGAGATAGTTTGTAATAATGCCTTGCGCCCGGTCAAGTTCTGACAGTACAAGCTTTTTGTAATCCGTACTCGATTGGTTTTGAAGGGTTTCGTCATTAAAAAGCAGCTGGATAAACCCGCGGACAACAGTCAGCGGATTTCTGACTTCATGAGCGACGCTCGCTGCCAGTTCACTCACAATCGTCATTTTTTCTGAATGGATCAGCTGTGAACGCAGGGCGATATTTTCGGCGATGCTTTCGATAATATAGATGCTTAAAAGAAGAACGCTGGAGCGGAACAGCCCTGAGACAGCCGCCTCATAAAGTAAAATTACTGAATTTTGAAAATTTAAAATATTTAAGGCGGAAAAAATCAAGCTGGAGGCGAAAACCAAGAAGATCTCCGAGCAGCCGATCAATAAAGTCAGCATCAGCTTTCTCGCTTTGGACATGAATGGCCATTTTTTCTGAAATAAAATTGGGATGAGAATAAGAAAAGGCAGCAAAGTGAAAACAAACATTGCGGAAGGTTCATAAAACAGCAGTTCAAAACATAAGACAGATACGGCGACTGTAAGTCCGGAAGCAGTACTAATGTAAAATAAACAAATGATGATAGGAATCATCTGAAGGCCGTACTGTATGTAGTCCATTTCCCGAATAGGGAATACAATGCATAAAATGGAGGCGCCGCACGCGAACAACGTGACCAATACGCTGTTTATTTTTGGCACAAGGATCGCCGGCTTTCCGAGCCAAAACACTTGGTAAAGAAGAATAGGAAACAAAATAAAGCAGATATGCAGGAGGTAGTCTTTTAGAATTTCCATTCGTTGTGAAATCCTTTCATATAAAATATGAATCTATTATAACACTAAATATTAGAAGGGAAAAATAAAATTCCTTTATTAAGAACGCCTTTACGAATGAAGACGTAAAGGCGTTCAACAGTTATATTTACGCTAATGCCGCTTTGATGCGGCGCAGGCCGTCCTGCAAGGTTGCGAGAGAGCATCCCGCGTTCAGACGCATAAACCCTTCTCCGCCAGGCCCGTATTTCGTCCCTGGCTCTAAAATGATTTTTCCCTTTTTCAGCATCCTTTGCTGAAGCTCCGCGTCGGACAAGCCGTAAGCGCTGAAATCGAGCCAGATCAGGTATGATGCATCCGGTCTCATCATTTTAACTTTTGGGAGCTCGTTGCTCAAAAAGGCTTCTGCTTCGTTCATGTTTTTCTCAAGGTAAGAGATCAATTCATCGAGCCATGGCCCGCCTTTTGAATAAGCGGCTTCGATCGCAGTGACGGCAAACGCGTTCAGCCCGCCTAAACCGTTGCGCTGCAGGCTTGCGGAAAACTTGGCGCGCTTCAGCCGATCAGGAATAATGATGGCTGACGCCTGTAATCCGGCGATATTAAATGTTTTGCTTGGCGCAGCACATGTCACGGAAATCTCGGCGAAATCGTCAGAGAGAGAAGCGAACGGCGTATGTTTGTGACCGTACAGCATTAAATCGGAATGGATTTCATCTGATACAATTGTGACGCCGTGCTCAATACACAATTCGCCGAGCTTCAGTAAATCTTCCCGTCCCCATGAACGTCCTGACGGGTTATGAGGATTGCATAAAATGAACAATTTGACGCTTGGATCACTAAGTTTCGTCTCCAAATCTTCAAAATCTATTTCATATGCGCCTTCTTTTTCAAGCAGCGGATTATGTAAAACATGCCGGCCGTTTTTCTCAATCATATGGTAAAAGGGCGTATAAACAGGAGGCTGGACAACCACTTGATCTTCAGGTTC
This sequence comes from Bacillus vallismortis, assembly GCF_040784915.1. GTDB lineage: Bacteria > Bacillota > Bacilli > Bacillales > Bacillaceae > Bacillus > Bacillus subtilis_G. The sequence goes on along the minus strand of NZ_CP160797.1, from coordinate 3,255,516 downwards.
CGTGAAAGCTTGTACCGCCATGCTCAAAGCTGTGACAACGCCCGGGCTGAATGTAATGCTTTCCGGGTTTACCTTCCAGCCGTGCCTGCTTTGCATCCATCCGCACACAGCATTCTTCGTTTTTTGATCTGGAGCCGTATAACCGAAAATCCCGTGGCTGAGGCGCTCTTTTAATGCTTCAGTTATTGCTTCCGGCGCGCGGAAATCCATATCTGCCACCCACATCGGGAGTGCGTCTTCCACGCCGAATAATTCGCCTGTTTTGTCCCATTTGACCGATTGGGTGCCAAGGCGTTCTTCTCGTTTATCAAAGTTCATTCTGTTACCCCCTCATGTTGGTTTATTCATCTTAGCGTAACTATGATAAAATAAAACTCCAAATTTTATTATAAGCGGTGATCAATATGGAAGAAAGTCAAGCGGTCAGGGAAATGATCAAGATCATTGCCAAGTGGGACCCGTTTAAATATGGAGAAGAGTTTTACGAAACCGAGGCTGTTGATGTCGTACAGGCGGTCTATGATGAAGACGATCCCAACGTGCTGGCGAAAAGCATTCAGGGTATATTTGAAACTTCTTTTGAACAAACGCTGCCGATCGGCAGCTGCCGGGAAGTGGCTGGCCAGCTTTTATTCATTAAAAACAGCAGCTCCTGCACGCCTTAAAAAACCGGTATCAATCCGGTTTTTTTGTTATTTGATGAACTCCGCAATGTGTTCTGAAACGAATTCAGGCCGTTCCTCAGGCACCAGATGTCCGGTCTGGCCAAGTGAGTACAGCACGGAATCAGGCAAATCCCTGTGCAGCCGTTTACCAATCTCCACAGGGACAATTCGGTCCTCCTCGCCCCAAATCAATAGAGCAGGCTTGTTCATTTTCTTTAATTGCTCGGATTCTAAGTCTCCTTCTCTATGGCGGATAAACTTTGTCATGGCTCTGAAAATCTCCTCGTCTTGAAACGGCCTGCCATAGCCGTCAATCATCTCCTCATCAATCAGCGATTTGTCATGCACAACATTCAATAAATTTTTCACCACGCCTTCTTTCGAAAGCCAGCGCTTAATATAAAGATGAAAATACGGGAGGTGGGTCCCGAAAATGATCGTCGGGTGTGAACGTTTTAAATACCCTGAACTGCAGAGCAGTACAACCTTTGTAAAAAGCTCCGGCTTTTGCAGCGCAGCAGCCAGCGATATCTGCCCGCCCATAGAATGGCCGACAAGCGCAGCCTGTTTCACTTGCAAGTGTTCCAAAATCCTAATGACAAGCTTAGCGAGATTTTGATACGTATAGATAAAGGTTCTTGATTTTTCAGATTGGCCGAAAGGAGGCAAATCAAGTGCGATGATGTCGTACTTGTCCCGAAGCAGAGGGATTACTTTTCTGAAGCTGAAGGCAGACGATAAAAAACCGTGTACGCAGACAAGTGTTTGCCTGCCCGGATTTTGATAATGTTCGCAGTATACATTTACCCCATCGACTGTAAGCCGCCTTATTGGTGAAATCGCCTCCATCCGTGTCACTCCCTTTCATGTGATGTCTGTATTGTGCCCTGAAATTGTCAATTCTAGCGGAAGTTTCTCCTTGTTTTTTTCTTAGCATTCGTCAAAAAACGTGATATAATGTCATGAAGATTTCTTGACATTGCAAAGGTGTGAATTGAATGAAATTGACAGAAAAAGAAACAGAAATATTAGAAATTTTAGACGAAAACAGCCGCGCCGATTTAGAAACAATCGCAAAGATGGCGGGCATCCCTGTCAATGAAGTAAAAGCAATTATTGACAAACTGGAAAAAGAAAAGGTTATCATCGATTATTCCGCTATGATTGACTGGCGAAAAGTCGACGGACATGAAGGTGTCACAGCCATGATTGACGTCAAAGTAACGCCGAAGCGGGGAGTCGGTTTTGATGAAGTGGCGGAACGCATTTACCGATTCCAAGAGGTTGAATCAGTTTACCTGATGTCAGGCGTGTACGATTTATCTGTCGTGATTCGCGGTCATTCGATGTCTGACGTAGCGCGTTTTGTTTCAGATAAACTGTCAACCCTTGATTCAGTTGTATCGACAACCACCCATTTTATCCTGAAAAAATACAAGCATGACGGCAAAGTGTTTGAAACAGGAGACGACGACAAAAGAATCGTGGTGTCACCGTAAATGACTTCGTATTTATCTGACTATGTACAACAAATAAAACCGTCCGGCATCCGCAAATTCTTTGATTTGGCGGCAACGATGGAAGGCGTGATTTCTTTAGGCGTCGGCGAGCCTGATTTTGTTACTGCATGGAATGTACGCGAAGCAAGCATTCTTTCTCTTGAACAAGGATATACGTCGTACACAGCCAATGCCGGTTTATACTCATTGCGTGAGGAAATCAGCCGTTATTTGAGCAGCAGGTTTGATCTTCGCTATTCGCCAGACAATGAGCTCATTGTGACCGTAGGGGCGAGTCAGGCTTTGGATATTGCGATCCGCGCTATTGTGAATCCAGGTGAGGAAGTCATCATTCCTGAGCCGTGTTTTGTGGCGTACGATGCGCTCGTTTCTTTGGCAGGCGGCATTCCGGTTCATGTCCATACAACGGCAGACAAAGGATTTAAAGCGACGGCGGCGGATTTTGAAGCGGCTGTCACCGGAAAAACAAAAGCCATTCTCATCTGCTCGCCATCGAATCCGACAGGTTCGGTTTATTCGAAGGAAGAGCTGAATGAAATTGCGGAGTTTGCCAAAAAACATGACGTAATCGTCTTAGCCGATGAGATCTACGCGGAGCTGACATATGATGAGGAGTTCACAAGCATAGCGGCATTACCGGAAATGAAGGAACGGACGGTTGTCATCTCGGGCTTTTCAAAAGCGTTTGCGATGACGGGCTGGAGGCTCGGTTTTGCAGCAGCGCCACCTGTGCTTCGGGATGCAATGCTTAAAATTCACCAGTATGCCATGATGTGCGCGCCGGCAATGGCGCAGTTTGCCGCCTTGGAAGGCCTGAAGAACGGCATGGAAGATGTAGAAAAAATGAAAAAAAGTTATCGAAGAAGACGGAATTTGTTTGTGGAAACGCTCAATGAAATCGGCCTCAGCTGTCATCATCCAGGCGGCGCTTTCTATGCTTTTCCATCCATCAAAAGCACGGGGATGAGCTCGGAGCAGTTTGCCGAAGAGCTTCTGACACAGGAAAAAGTGGCTGTTGTTCCGGGAAGTGTGTTTGGTCCGAGCGGTGAAGGCTATATTCGCTGTTCATACGCAACCTCGATCGAGCAGCTTCAAGAAGCGTTAGTCAGAATGAAGCGCTTCCTGAACAAAACGACATAAAAAAAGATACGAACCTTTTGTTCGCATCCAATAAAAGGGGGGAATACTAGAAAGCCTTTGGTATTTGCAGTTTACCCCCTTTTCGCTATGCTTAAACCTTATTTTTTATAAAAGTTTTCTTTGCGGAAATAAAACATCTGTGATATAATTTTAAATTGCGTATAAACAGATATTTAATTTAACTTAGGAGTTGTTATGAATGGCAGCAAAATTTGAAGTGGGCAGTGTTTACACTGGTAAAGTTACAGGATTACAAGCGTATGGTGCGTTTGTTGCATTAGATGAAGAAACTCAAGGTTTAGTACACATTTCTGAAGTCACTCATGGTTTCGTAAAAGATATCAATGAGCACCTTTCAATTGGCGACGAAGTACAAGTAAAAGTACTTGCTGTTGACGAAGAAAAAGGAAAAATCAGCCTTTCAATTCGTGCGACACAATCTGCGCCTGAGAAAAAAGAAAGCAAACCAAGAAAACCTAAAGCTGCGCACGTAAGCGAAGAAGCTTCTGCACCACAAGGTTTCAACACATTAAAAGATAAGCTTGAAGAGTGGATCGAAATGTCCAACCGCAAAGACCTTATCAAAAAATAAGCATCAAAAAAGCACCGGACAGGAATGTTCGGTGCTTTTGATTTAATGCAAAGTCCCAAAACACTATGTTTTGGGACTTTTTCTCCTTTTTCAGCGTGATTGAAAACCTTTGAAGTCTAGGAAGGGCGAGCATTGGAGCACAGCGAATGTACAATCCCGTGAGCACCAACGCGCAGACCTGACAACGAATGCGAAGGTTTGTCAACTCGCTGAAGCACCGAAATGTCCGGTGATTTTTTATCCTATCGCATCTCAGGATTTGCTGCCTCTTCACGAGATGTTTGCTCGTTTGGCTTAAACAGCAGGCCGAGGTTGATTAATCCGGCGATTCCGACAAGTCCGTAAATGATACGGGAAAGGGCTGACCCTTGGCCGCCGAAGATGGCCGCTACTAAGTCAAATTGGAAAAATCCGATCAGTCCCCAGTTAATGGCGCCAATGATGGTTAAAACAAGACAAATTCTCTGGATCGTACTCATGTTTTGCAACCTCCTCCATGAATTATTAAAACAGTTATAGATTGTGACATATTGGAGAATCTATACATGCATTCTCCATATTGAGGGAAACTGTTCTGCCCTCGCCTATATGAGTTCTTTCCCAGCATGTTGCAATATCAAACCATACGATATGCCGCCCAGTGAGAGCTGATTGCTTTACATACAGTAAGGACATTCTGCATAATAAATAATCTAAGGAGGAGATGTCATGCAAAACTTTACATACTGGAATCCGACCAAATTAATTTTCGGGCGCGGGGAAGTGGAAAGACTGCCGGAGGAACTCAAACCTTACGGGAAAAACGTATTGCTTGTCTATGGAGGCGGAAGCATTAAACGCAGCGGCCTGTATGATCAAGTGATTGAACAGCTGAAAAAAGCCGGAGTGACCGTGCATGAATTAGCGGGCGTAGAACCGAATCCGCGTGTGTCGACTGTTAATAAGGGTGTCGCCCTTTGTAAACAACACAACATAGATTTCTTGCTGGCTGTCGGCGGCGGAAGTGTCATCGACTGTACAAAGGCGATTGCTGCAGGAGCGAAGTATGATGGTGATGCGTGGGATATCGTCACGAAAAAATACCAGCCGAAGGACGCTTTGCCATTCGGAACCGTATTGACTCTCGCTGCGACTGGTTCTGAAATGAACTCAGGCTCGGTTATTACAAACTGGGAAACAAAAGAAAAATACGGCTGGGGCAGCCCGCTTGTATTCCCTAAATTCTCGATTCTCGATCCGGTGAATACATTTACAGTCCCTAAAAATCACACGATCTACGGTATGGTTGACATGATGAGCCACGTTTTCGAACAATACTTCCATCATGCATCAAACACGCCATATCAGGACCGTATGTGTGAATCACTTCTGCGCACAGTCATTGAAACTGCGCCTAAACTGATCAATGATCTGGAAAATTACGAATTGCGTGAGACAATCCTGTACACAGGAACAATTGCGTTAAACGGCATGCTTTCTATGGGTGCAAGAGGGGATTGGGCAACTCATAATATTGAACATGCGGTATCAGCCGTTTATGATATTCCGCATGCCGGCGGACTGGCGATTCTGTTCCCGAACTGGATGAGACACACATTGTCTGAGAACCCTGCCCGCATGAAACAGCTTGCAGTTCGTGTGTTTGATGTTGAAGAAGCTGGTAAAACAGATGAAGAAATCGCACGTGAAGGTATCGATAAGCTGTCTGCGTTCTGGACAAGCCTTGGCGCTCCGAACCGTCTTGCTGATTACGATATTAATGATGAGCAGCTTGAGACAATTGCTGACAAGGCTATGGCTAATGGGACATTCGGCCAGTTTAAATCACTCAACAAAGAAGATGTGCTGGAAATTTTAAAAGCATCTCTATAAAACAAGGGGGAAGCAGCTGTTTGTCTGCTTCTCTTTTCTTTTTGTAAATTTATGCTACAATAGAAAATCTGTTTTTTAATCAGCGTCATTTGGAGGTTTCACAATGGAAAATTTCACTTATTATAATCCGACGAAGCTGATCTTCGGAAAAGGTCAGATTGAACAATTAAGAAAAGAATTAAAACAATATGGAAAGAATGTACTGCTTGTCTACGGCGGGGGCAGCATTAAACGCAACGGCCTGTATGATCAAGTCACAGGCATTTTAACAGAAGAAGGCGCAGTTTTTCATGAGCTGTCAGGTGTAGAGCCGAATCCGCGTCTTGCGACAGTGGAAAAAGGCATAGACCTATGCAGAGAGCATGACATTGATTTTCTGCTCGCTGTCGGCGGTGGAAGCGTTATTGACTGCACAAAAGCAATTGCTGCCGGTGTCAAATATGACGGTGACGCTTGGGATATTTTCAGCAAAAAAGCAACAGCAGAGGATGCGCTGCCATTCGGCACTGTTTTAACTCTTGCTGCGACAGGCTCTGAAATGAACCCTGATTCCGTCATTACAAACTGGGAAACAAACGAGAAATATGTATGGGGCAGCAATGTGACTCATCCGCGTTTCTCTATATTAGATCCTAAAAATACGTTCACTGTCCCAGAAAATCAAACCGTATACGGCATGGTTGACATGATGAGCCACGTATTTGAACAATACTTCCATAATGTTGAAAATACACCACTTCAAGACAGAATGTGCTTTGCGGTTCTGCAGACGGTTATCGAAACAGCGCCTAAGCTTCTTGAAGATCTGGAGAACTACGAACATCGTGAAACGATTTTGTATGCAGGGACAATCGCTTTAAACGGCACGCTCCAGATGGGCTACTTCGGCGACTGGGCTTCTCATACAATGGAGCACGCCGTTTCAGCTGTGTATGATATTCCGCATGCGGGCGGACTGGCGATTCTGTTCCCGAACTGGATGAGATACACGCTTGATACAAATGTCGGCCGCTTTAAAAACCTCATGCTCAACATGTTTGCCATTGATACTGAAGGCAAAACAGATAAAGAAATCGCGCTTGAAGGCATCGACAAGCTGTCTGCATTCTGGACAAGCCTCGGCGCGCCTTCCCGCCTTGCCGATTACGATATCGGAGAAGATAAGCTTGAGCTGATTGCTGATATCGCAGCCAAAGAAATGGAACACGGCGGCTTCGGCAACTTCCAAAAGCTGAACAAAGATGACGTGCTCGCCATCCTGCGCGCGTCACTATAAACCTAGAGGGCGGAATCCAATCATTCCGCCCTTTCTTCTTCACTTGATTTCACAGATAAGTTCATATAAAGTGAAAGATGAAAACATTATACCGTTATGGAGGGACAAGCAATGACGCATGTACGCTTTGACTACTCAAAAGCGTTGACTTTCTTCAACGAACATGAACTTACATACCTGCGGGACTTTGTAAAAACAGCACACCATAATATTCATGAAAAAACAGGCGCTGGCAGTGATTTTCTAGGCTGGGTGGACCTCCCTGAACATTATGATAAAGAAGAATTCGCGCGCATCAAAAAAAGCGCGGAAAAAATCAAATCTGACTCTGATGTATTGCTTGTTGTCGGAATCGGCGGTTCTTACCTTGGGGCGCGGGCTGCGATTGAAGCGCTTAATCACGCGTTTTATAACACTTTGCCAAAAGCAAAACGCGGCAATCCGCAAGTTATTTTCATCGGAAACAACATCAGTTCATCTTATATGAGAGATGTCATGGATCTTCTTAAAGATGTGGACTTCTCTATAAATGTGATTTCTAAATCAGGTACGACAACTGAACCTGCAATCGCTTTCCGTATTTTCCGCAAGCTTCTTGAAGAGAAATACGGCAAAGAAGAAGCGAAAGCGCGGATTTACGCGACAACTGATAAAGAGCGCGGCGCATTAAAAACGCTTTCTGATGAAGAAGGCTTTGAAACATTTGTCATTCCTGATGATGTCGGCGGCCGTTATTCTGTATTAACAGCTGTTGGCCTCTTGCCGATTGCTGTCAGCGGCGTCAACATTGACGACATGATGAAAGGCGCACTGGATGCGAGCAAAGATTTTGCAGCATCTGAATTGGAAGAAAACCCTGCGTACCAATATGCGGTTGTTCGCAATGTACTTTATAATAAGGGCAAAACAATCGAAATGCTCATCAACTACGAGCCGGCGCTTCAATACTTTGCGGAATGGTGGAAGCAGCTGTTCGGAGAAAGTGAAGGGAAAGATGAGAAGGGCATTTATCCTTCTTCAGCTAACTATTCAACAGACCTTCATTCATTAGGCCAGTATGTACAAGAAGGCCGCAGAGATTTATTTGAAACGGTGCTGAATGTAGAGAAACCTAAACATGAGCTGACAATTGAAGAAGCCGATAACGATCTTGACGGCTTAAACTATTTAGCCGGAAAAACGGTCGATTTCGTTAACAAGAAAGCGTTCCAGGGCACAATGCTTGCCCATACAGACGGAAATGTTCCGAACTTAATCGTTAACATTCCTGAGCTGAACGCATATACTTTTGGATACCTTGTATATTTCTTCGAAAAAGCCTGCGCGATGAGCGGTTATCTCCTTGGCGTCAATCCATTTGACCAGCCTGGAGTAGAAGCGTATAAAGTCAATATGTTTGCGTTGCTTGGCAAACCTGGCTTTGAAGAGAAAAAAGCAGAGCTTGAAAAACGTCTGGAAGAGTAATGTGAGAAAGCTGACTGGCATGTGCCGGTCGGCTTTTTATAAAATCAGAAAGGTGCTGATGTTCATGAAACAAATGGTTAAACATCTCATCATTGCCGGTTTTTCTGCAACTGTTCTATGTCTCCTTATCTCCTTCGATTCCGTGTACACAGCGTTTTCTTCAAGCTATGGCGGTACGCTATTACACTTTTTCATCCACGCCTTTCTTCTTATTGGTTTGCCGCTTGCCCTTTTTACCGATGCGGTACACCGGATGATGCAATTAAAACGATCTCATACCCTGTTCACTAAATTAGGACTCTATGCCGCAGTTGTTTATCTTTCATGGGAATCGGCTGCAGGACTTGCAGCGGCAATGGCTGTTTACTTTTTAATTGAATGCGCTTTCTTTTCTGTTGGCCGTAAGAAAGAAACAACAACGATTTCCATGTAGTTCGCCTTTGAATGAAGTCTTGTTCGGCAGGACAGGATAAGTGAAAAAAGGGGCATTTTGATGATTACAATACCTTCCGCGATAGATGGGCAGTCTTTTCTGCTTCAAGAACTGGAACAAGTCATGAAGCCGCTCGGTTATGGAATAAACGGCGGCTGGGAATACGATCACGGCTACTTTGATTATAAAATTGATGATCAAGACGGCTATTTGTTTTTAAGGATACCCGTCAATGCGGTACAGGGCAGTCTCGATGAACGAGGGGCGGCCGTTCGGATCGGCACGCCATTTTTGCTGAGGCAGGTGTTTCATTCGGGGCTTGACGACAATGCCGAGGGAGGTCCGTTTCAATCACTGTTTAATCAATTTTCCGAGCCGGAAAGGCGCGACGCGGAAATTGACCCTGCGTATTTAGATATCGGCGCCTCTCTTGTAAAAGAATTGGAGGATGTTCTGCTGCATTAGATCGCAAGAAATTGGTCTGTTTCGAGTACTTTATATGTAAGAGGAGGGGAAATCTCCAGCCCTTCCTCTTTTTGTACGCCGATAATTGTAGTGTTGTGATCAAGGAAATAGAGGACACACGTTTTGTAAGCGGCTCCCTTTAGATGATCAGGAACAGAAAGGAGCTTTACATGTTGATCTAGTGTCAGATTGATTCCATTCTGCTTAGACGGCTGTAATTTGACTTGGTAATGCTGCAGTATCGCTCGGCTGATAAATTCTGAAGTTCCGATGATTTGATTAGCGCCTGCCCGCTCCGCATTGGTGACAAAACGGTCAGTCAAAATCTCGACGATGCAGTAAGCAAGGGGGTTAAGCCCTTTAACAGATAAAAGAATCAACACTGACAGCATATCTGCTTCAGTTTCACTTTTATACTGATCGGCTGTAATCATGACGGATTCAGCTTCAGTAATATTGGCCCGTTTCAGTGTCTCATCATCTGCAGCATGGCCCCGTATGAAATGAAGGTTTTCGATAAGCGGGCCTTCTTTCAAAGATTCATCAATCAGCACTACCGTCTTGGAAGGATTCGCAAGCTGCAGCGCCTTCAGCAGCCGGTTAGTTTTTTCGTTCCATCCAATCAGAATAATGTGGCCCCGCCCTTTGTAAGCAACTTTTCCTTCAATGTAGCGGTGCTGTCTGCTGAATGCGGCCGCTGATAACGTGGCGAAATAGGCGGTGACAAAGCTTGCTCCAGTCAAAATCAGCAGTATTCCGGCTGCCTGTCCCAGCGGCGTGTGCGGCACATAGTCTCCATAGCCGACTGTCGAAACGGTAACAACAGCCCACCAAATACCTTCAAATACCGAAGTGAACTGTTTCGGCTCAAGTATATAAATGATTTGGCCGAACAAAAGAATCAGAAATAAAATAATAACCCCGATTCGGATAAATAACGGCCACCTGAGCCACGAAATAAATATCCGATTTGATTTCATTCTATTTCTCCTTCTTCAGATAATGAGATGGATAAAATCTGTTTAATAATCGTGTTTAATTTCTCATTTAGTTTTTCCTGGCCGTACATATCCCGGGCCTGTTTCATCAAATCGGCTGTATCATCTTCAAGCTGAATAAGCGGCTCATCGATTTCCGAGTCATTATAAAGCTGGATAAATGCATCCAGCCCTTCATTCATTCGGTCGATTGCTGTGCTCAGCTGTTCCTTTTCCTCACTCGTCACTTTCATGGCTTCCATCACACCCGTGCTTTTTTCTAACAGTATGTCCCACTTCAGGTGATGTTTTTCAAAAAATGAACAAAACATATAAAAACGGGTTTCTCCATAAACTAAAGCAAAAAGGATGAAAAAGATGACGATCATTCAAAGAACGATCGTGGTTTTGATCGGAACCCAGCTTGCGGCATCCGCGGTGATTTTGTTTATTTTTGATTTGAATTCATATAATCACTTTTCCGGCGGCTTCTCCTGGCTTCATTTTTTGAAGAAGAATGTCGGCGGCTTTGCCTTTTATTTGTTTTCAGCAGGACTGTTCTTTCTGCTGATCGGAATGTGTGTCCCGAGCCGGAAGAAGAAGCGCATTTCTGTACACGAGAAAGAAAACTCATTAAAATAATCGTAACAAAGAAAGATTTGATCATAGAAAAAGGATGATGAAAAATGCTGTTTATATTTTTAACAATAGCCGCATTGGGATTGTCGTTTTGGGCACAATTTAAAGTGAAGAGCAACTTTCAAAAATATTCAAAAGTGGAAGCCTCAAGCGGACGTACAGGGGCAGAAACGGCAAGACGGATTTTAGATATAAACGGTCTTTACGACGTGCCGGTCGAACCGGTAAGAGGCACTTTAACAGACCATTACGACCCGACAAGACGGGTGGTGCGTTTATCTGAGCCGGTCTATTACGGCCGCTCAATTTCCGCCATCTCCGTAGCTTCCCATGAAGTCGGACACGCCTTGCAGCATCAGGAAGCATATGGTGCGCTTGTGCTGAGACATAAAATCTTCCCAGTCGTGAATTTTGCATCCGGTGTAGCTCCTTTTCTTTTCTTAGGAGGCATGCTTCTCGGCAGCCTTAATTTGATCGGGCTTGGCATCATTCTGTTTTCAGCCGCTGTCTTTTTCCAGCTGGTTACACTGCCTGTCGAATTTAATGCAAGTTCACGCGCGAAGCAAATTATTGTGTCAGAAGGATTCATCCGAAACACTGAAGAGAATGGGGTTAATAAAGTGCTGAGCGCTGCTGCCTTAACATATGTGGCCGCCGCCCTGGTTTCCCTGTTTGAGCTTCTTCGCTTTGTGATGATTTTCTTAAACGGTCGTAATGAGAATTAACGTTAAGGAGGTGGCCCCTTACCATTTATGGTAAGGGCTTTTTTTGCTTATTTTACAATTGGTCGCTATTTTTGTATTGGTTGGCATTACGGCTTTTTTCGTCGCAGCAGAATTTGCAATCGTCAAAATCAGAGGGTCAAAAATCAATCAGCTTATTGACAGTGGCGATAGCCGGGCGCTTGCCGCACACAAAATCATCTCCAATCTGGACGAGTATTTATCAGCCTGCCAGCTCGGGATTACCATTACAGCTCTCGGCCTTGGATGGTTAGGTGAACCGACATTTGAACGCATTCTTCATCCTTTATTTGAGATGACAGGCATCCCGGAACCGATGAACCACATTGTCACATTTATCATTGCATTTATCATCGTCACTTTTTTGCATGTGGTGCTGGGGGAGCTTGCCCCGAAAACGGTTTCCATTCAAAAGGCTGAAGCTGTCAGCTTATGGGTTGCAAAGCCCTTGATTTGGTTTTATAAAATCATGTTTCCATTTATTAAAGCATTGAACGGCTCCGCAAGTTTTTTTGTGAAATTATTTGGCTTTCATTCTGTGAAGGAGCATGAGGTTGTCATCAGCGAGGAGGAACTGCGGCTGATCCTTTCAGAAAGCTATGAAAAAGGAGAAATCAATCAGTCTGAATTCCGCTATGTGAATAAGATTTTTGAATTTGACAACCGGGTAGCGAGAGAGATCATGATCCCGCGGACGGAAATTGCGGTTATCTCGCTGGAGCAGTCGCTTGAAGAAGCGATTCATCACATTATTAATGAACGGTATACACGCTACCCTGTCATCAAAGAAGACAAGGATCATATTTTAGGAATCATCAACAGCAAAGATATGTTTAAAGCCTATTTTCTCGGCAAGCCGATAAAGTTAAAGCAGATCATGAGGCCCGTCATCAGGGTTATCGAAAGCATCCCTGTTCAGCAGCTTTTGATCCGCATGCAGAAGGAGCGGATTCACATGGCGATTCTCGTAGACGAATACGGAGGAACGGCGGGGCTTGTCACTGTCGAGGATATTATCGAGGAAATCGTCGGGGACATCCGCGATGAATATGATCAGGATGAAACGCCGCACATTTTGAAAAAAGGCGAGCACCATTATGTGATGGATGGAAAAGCGCTAATAGACGAAGTGAACGATCTGCTCGACATTGCCATTGAAAATGAAGAAATTGATACGATCGCAGGCTGGCTTCTGACGCAAAAAATGGAGCTGAAAGCAGGGGATGTGATACACGCGGAGGGCTGCGAATTTAAAATTCGCGATGCAGAAGATCATCACATCCGTTTTGTAGAAATTAAAAAAACTGACTTTTTATAAAAAGCAGCCGAAGATTGAACGGCTGTTTTTTTTCTGAAAAAGCAATGCTGTAAAACCTTTTGTCTACATAAGATATATAGACCGGGACACTGAGGAAGGGAGTGGCTGTATGAAAAAGGCTTGGTGGAAGGAAGCGGTTGTGTACCAAATTTATCCCCGCAGTTTTAAAGATTCAAATGGCGACGGAATCGGGGATATTCAAGGTATCAGATCAAAGCTTTCCTACATAAAAGAGCTGGGCGCCGATGTCATCTGGATTTGCCCTTTGTATGATTCGCCCAATGCGGATAACGGCTATGATATCAGGGATTATAAAAACATATTAAGCGATTTCGGCACCATGGCTGATTTCGACGAGCTGCTCCATGACATTCATAAGCTGGGCATGAAGATGATAATGGATCTTGTCGTGAACCATACAAGTGACGAACACCCGTGGTTCATTGAATCCCGTTCATCCATACACTCGGAAAAACGCGACTGGTATATTTGGAAGGACGGCAAAAGCGGAAAAGCGCCAAATAATTGGGAAAGTATTTTCGGTGGGCCGGCTTGGGAGTATGATCAAAAGACAAGCCAGTATTATCTTCATCTTTTTGATCAAAAACAGCCTGATTTGAACTGGGAGAATGAAAAGGTGAGAAATGCCGTTTATGACATGGTGAATTGGTGGCTTGACAAAGGTATTGATGGATTTCGGGTCGATGCCATTACTCATATTAAGAAAAAAGAAGGGCTTCCCGATATGCCGAATCCAAAAGGATTGGATGTCGTTCCCTCTTTCCCCTATCACATGAATGTTGACGGCATAATGGATTTGTTAACAGAGCTGAAAGAAAACACATTTTCCCGCTATCCGATTATGACAGTCGGTGAGGCAAATGGTGTCTCTGCAAAGGAAGCGGATGATTGGGCTGGAGAAAAAAACGGCATCTTCAGCATGATTTTTCAATTTGAGCATCTCGGGCTGTGGGATGTAGAGGTCAATGAGAGCATTGATATCGTTTCCTTCAAACGAATTTTAACAGACTGGCAGGACAGTCTTGAAGGGATCGGCTGGAATGCTTTGTTTATGGAGAATCACGATCAGCCCCGTTCAGTTTCTGTGTGGGGAGACGACGGCGTGTATCTGAAAGAAAGTGCAAAAGCGCTTGCTGCTGTTTATTTTCTCATGAAGGGCACACCGTTTATTTATCAGGGACAGGAACTCGGCATGACGAACGTGGCGTTTCCGTCTATTGCTGACTATGATGATGTCGCAATGAAGCGCCTGTATGAAATAGAAAGGGCGAAAGGCGCTTCACACGAGGACGTGATGAAGATGGTCTGGAAAAAGGGACGGGACAATTCACGAACGCCGATGCAATGGAATGCTGATCCATACGCCGGATTCTCTGATGCCAAACCGTGGATCGGAATCAATGAAAATTACAAATGGCTGAATGCCGAGGCGCAAAAAAACGACCCAACATCCGTATACCACTTTTACAAAAGCTTGGTCAAGCTGCGCCAAACATACGATGTTTTTATCAACGGAATATACGAGCTCATTTTACCGGAAGATCAGCAAATCTTTGCGTATCTGCGAAAAAACGAGAGCGATACTGCCCTGATTACGGCCAACCTGACAGGAACGCCGGCCTTTTTCAAGCACGCCGGGCTGCCGTTGTCATCAGACGCACTTGTATTGTCAAATGTTGAAACAGAGCCGCATCAGCACATGACTTCAGTACTGTTAAAGCCATATGAAGCAAGGATATATGTATGGCGCTAACTCCAGCGAGAGACTGGAGTTTTTTGTTTTTATCACGTTTATGTGAGCGGCTTAACAGGAAAAAAAGAACACAGAACGAATTAGCAAATAGAGCGGATAAATGAAAGGAGAAACAAATGCTGAAAACATTGCAAATCAAAACGACCAAACGAGATGAAATGATTGAGATCACACGCGAGGCGGAAGCATTTCTTCAAGAAACAGGGGTGACGAGCGGCGCGGCGCTGATTTATTGTCCGCATACGACAGCGGGCATTACAATTAATGAAAATGCCGATCCAGACGTCAAAAAAGATATGCTCAGAAGGTTTGATGAGGTGTATCCGTGGGAGCACGAGCTGGACCGCCATATGGAGGGCAATACAGCTGCGCACATGAAATCGAGTACGGTCGGAGCCTCACAGCATGTCATTATTGAAAACGGCCGGCTGATTCTTGGAACGTGGCAGGGCATCTATTTCTGCGAATTCGACGGCCCTCGCCATCGAACATGCTATATCAAAATCATGGGGTAACAGGAGGGTTTTCATGACCGAATGGATGAAATTATTATCGCTGACAAAACCTGTAATTCAGGCGCCGATGGCAGGCGGGCTTGTCACGCCTGTCCTGGCAGCTGCTGTGTCAAATGAAGGTGCGCTTGGCAGCTTGGCGTCCGGATATCTCAGTTCCGACATGCTCGAAAAGCAAATCGTTGACATGCAGCAGCTGACTGACGGAGCATTTCAGGTGAATGTGTTTGTTCCGGAAAGCAGAAAAGAACCGGATGAGGGCAATATTCAAACTTGGAAAAACAGAATCCCGTTTGCCGAACAGGCCCCTCCATTTTCTTCAGAGGAAGAAGAATGGGAGGATTTCCATAAAAAAATAAGCATCATTCTCAAACACAATGTAAGAGCCTGTTCATTTACGTTCGGCATTCCGCCGGATGAAACCATTCAAGCGTTAAAGAAAAATGGCTGCTGTCTCATTGGTACGGCTACTGTCCCGCAGGAAGCCATCATGCTTGAAGAACGCGGAATGGACATCATCGTACTGCAAGGAAGCGAAGCGGGCGGCCATCGCGGTTCCTTTCTGCCGGTCAGCGGGGAAGCCGCACTAGGCCTCATGTCGCTGATTCCCCAGGCGGCAGATGCCGTTTCCGTTCCGGTTATCGCGGCAGGCGGAATTGCCGACCGGCGCGGCGTTCAAGCCGCTCATTGTCTCGGAGCCCAAGGCGTACAGGTTGGGACGCCATTTCTCATGTGTGAGCAATGCGAAGCATCAGAAACGTACAAAGGCGAGTTAAAAAGAGCGCGGGGAACAGACACGCGCTTGACCTCATTGTTTTCAGGTAAGCCTGCAAGGGGTATAGTCAATCAATGGATGAAAGAGCAGCAAGCTGAGGAGGCAAACGCGCTTCCTTATCCATTGCAAAACACGTTAACAAAGCCGATGAGAAAACAAGCAGCCAGAGAAAAAGATTCCGGGTACATGTCTCTGTGGGCCGGGCAATCTGTCGGCATGCTTAACGGGACCGCTGATGTGAAGTCACTGTTAGCCGAGCTTTGTCGAACGTAACTTGATAAATAGAGGTGACAGATGATGAACATTCTTCAATATTCTTATAAAAAAAGAGGGAAAATTGAGTTTGTATTTGAAGACTGGCCTCACTCAAAAGTTACAATGGCCCCTATCAAAGGCTACTATTTTGTCCGCTTTATCAAATGGAGCAGTCTAGATCCAATCGTGACAAGAAACGACCTTGAAAAAATGGAGTGGGCTGCGAACCAGTATTTAGGCACAGCCCCTTTTTATCGAAAACGAAAAGAGTTTGAAACCCCATCGTCCTGGAAATAGGCGATGGGGCTTTTTAGCGTACGATGCGGTAAAGAGACGGAACATCCAGTCTCGTCGCCTGAGACAGAAGATAAGCTGACTGTACGGCTCCTTTTTTTCGAAAAGAATTCAGCTTGTCGATAATTTGCTGTCCGCTTAAGATTCCAAGGCCATGGGCAAAAAATTTATCTTCTTCCAGTAAAATCACATTTTCGCCTCTCCATTGCGCTTTTTGCGGATCAAATTCAGGGTTTTTAAAATACAGACAATCTCCAAGGAAATAGTGATGGCCTGTTTCTGTGTATATCGGCAATTTCTCATAATGCCAGTCGTATAAAATAATTCTGTCAAAGCTGGCATCAAATTTTTCCTCTCCGATTGTATCGATCAAAGCCAAATAATAAATAACAACAATTGCGGTTGCGCATTCAAACGCGTAAAACGGGCCGTTTTCAGCAATGTCCCGAATCGCTTTTGAAGGCGCCATTCTGTATTTCAGCTCCAAGGCGCCTTCCGGTGAAACCCTCCAATACGCTGTATTTCCGTATGTTTTTAAAAAAGTGGCGAACTTCGCTCCGCTTTTGTGCAGCGTTTTTGCCGCTGCAACGATATTCATCCGCAGGTTCAGCTCAAACATCAGTTCGGCAATTGAATGATAATCAAACTGGACAGGCGTCTCAATCATCTCTTTTAACAGCGGATTCAAATGCTCATCAATCTGCCAGTTTTCAATATCTTGGGGACGGAGCAATTGTCCGGATACAATAATCATCTTTAGCCCCCCTTGTTTTTTATAAGATATGCAAAGGGCTTGGGCAATGAAAGCGAAAAACAGAAGACAGCTGAAAAAGAACTTCTTCCATTTTTATTTTAAAACTTTTTTAAGCAGCCGATATATACTGTATCAAACCCGAAGGAGAAACTGGACATGAAGACTTTTATCAATTGGCTGAAAAAACCGTCTATCTCAAGAAAATTAATCGTGTCATTTATTGCGATTCTTATTATCCCTATTCTAATATTGGAATTCAGTTCTTACCGAAGCGCCAGCGGCAAGCTTGATCAGGAAATTATGGGAAATGCGAAAAACAGTGTCGATACATTTAATACCACTGTTACAAATGACCTGGGAGCAAAAGCGAAAGGAGTCACTTTTTTTAGTGAATCTCTTAAAAGCTCCGCATTTAAAGGAAAGACTAATCAAGAAGAGCTCAAAGCGAAGTTTTCACAATATATCTCTATCAATGAAGGGGTAGCCAGAATTTATGGAGGCGCGGAAAACGGCACCTACATCCAAGCGCCCAATGAAAAATTGCCGGAAGGATACGATCCGAGACAACGCCCTTGGTACCAAGATGCGATGAAGGCCGGCGGTGAAATTGTTGTGACAGATCCTTACGTGGCAGCGAGTGACGGAAGCATGGTTATTACCATTGCCCAGGAGTTGAAGGATGGATCCGGCGTTGTCGCCATGGATATCACCATTGACAAATTGTTAGAACAGATGAAACAAATCAAGGTCGGCGAAGAAGGCTATGTGTTCATTGCGACGAAAAACAAAACCTACGTCGCTCATCAGAACCATAAGGCGGGGGAAAAGCTCTCAGGCGATTGGGTTGCCAAAATGTACGCCGATAACAGCGGTGATTTCAAGTACACTCTGAATAACGAAGATAAAAAGATGTCATATACAACAAATGAACTGACTGGATGGAAAATAGCCGGCACAATGTATATGGATGAAATCAAGGATGCCTCTAAATCTGTGCTGATCACAGGCATGATCGTGCTGATTGCTTCCATTGTGATAGGCGGGTTTTTAATTCTGTTTATCGTTCGATCGATTACAAAACCGTTAAAACGTCTCGTCCAATCATCGAAAACGATCAGCAGCGGGGATCTGACAGAAACGATCGACATCCGTTCGAAGGATGAGCTTGGAGAGCTTGGAGAAAGTTTCAATGAAATGGGACAATCTCTTCGCTCACTGATCAGCGCGATTCAAGACTCGGTGAACAATGTGGCCGCATCGTCCGAACAGCTTACCGCATCTGCCGGACAGACGAGCAAAGCCACCGAGCATATCACAATGGCGATTGAGCAGTTCTCAAACGGAAACGAGGAGCAAAGCGAAAAGGTTGAATCCAGCTCTCATCAGCTGAACTTAATGAATGGAGACCTTCAGCATGTCTCAGAAACATCATCAGACATTACAAAGGCGTCTATCCAATCAACGGAAATCGCCGGAACAGGTGAAAAGTTTGTCCAGCAGACAGTCGGACAAATGAACTCGATTAATCAATCGGTTCAGCAGGCTGAAGCTGTGGTCAAAGGCTTAGAAGGAAAATCAAAAGACATCACAAGTATTTTGAGAGTCATCAACGGCATCGCTGACCAAACAAACTTGCTGGCATTAAACGCAGCCATTGAAGCGGCGCGTGCCGGGGAATCAGGACGCGGCTTCTCTGTCGTAGCGGAGGAAGTGCGCAAACTGGCTGTTCAATCAGCCGATTCAGCAAAAGAAATCGAAAAGCTGATCCAAGAAATCGTAGCAGAAATCGAAACCTCCCTTCACATGTTTAAAGAGGTCAAACAGGAAGTGCAGTCCGGACTTGTTGTCACAGACAATACAAAAGAAAGCTTTCAGAGCATTTTCAGCATGACAAACGAAATCGCGGGTAAATTGCAGACGATGAATTCCACCGTCGAACAGCTGTCGGACCGTTCAAAGCATGTTTCAACTGCCGTCAGCGACATTGCCGATGTGTCGAAAGAAAGCTCGGCAAGCATCCAAGACATTGCCGCCTCAGCTGAGGAGCAGCTTGCTTCTATGGAAGAAATCAGTTCATCAGCGACCACTCTAGCGCAGATGGCAGAAGAGCTTCGTGATCTGACAAAGCAATTCAAAATCGAATAAAAGAAGAAAAACAGCGCTTATTCAGGCGCTGTTTTTTCGTGCGGTAAATAATAAAAAAGTACTAGTGAACACAGTGAATTTAGAACTATTTTTCACTTTTTCCTTCATTTTCAATGTAATATAAAGGAATTTTATCCGATATAATTTGTAAATTATTGAAAGAGGGTTCGAAAAGAAATGAAAAAAACACTCACTACGATTCGCAGGTCATCAATTGCCAGGAGACTTATTATTTCTTTCCTGCTGATCTTAATTGTTCCTATTACCGCCCTTTCGGTAAGCGCTTATCAATCAGCAGTTGCCTCTCTTGATATCCAGATGACGCAAAGCGCAAAGGAAAACGTTCAAATATTAGATCATATCATTGATGATAAAATCAGCACGACTGAAAAAAGCCTCGCGTTTTTCAGCGATTGGGCGACAGCAGATAAATTTAAAGATAAAAAGAAAACAGAGCTAAAAAAGGAATTTAAACAATTTATCCAAATGAATGACAATGTCGCTGCGGTGTTTTCCAGCAGCAAAGACGGGGATTTCACACGTTATCCATACGCAGACATGCCGAGTGACTTTCGTGCTTTGGAACGAGACTGGTACAAAGAAGCGATAGCCAATAAAGGCAAAACAATCGTCACTGAACCTTATGAATCGATTTCCACAGGAAAAATGGTCGTCACCATCGCCCGCCAGACGGAGGATGGATCAGGCGTTGTCGCCATTGATATGAAAATTGATGACCTGGTCACAACAGCGAAAGAAATCAATATCGGAAAAGAAGGCTATGCTTTTATCTTAAGCCAAAACAAAAAAGTCATCGCCTACTCCGGAGAAAAAGCGGGAACAGAGTTAAAAGGGGACTGGGTTGATAAACTCTACACGAATAAAAGCGGCGACTTTGAGTATACGTACAATGGCAAAGAGAAGAAAATGGTGTTTGCCACAAGCGAAACAACAGGCTGGAAAATCAGCGGCACGATGTATGCGGACGAGATCCACGATGCTGCAAGCAAAGTTCTGATCATGGCTTCAATCGTACTGGCGATTGCCATCGCAGCCGGAATGACGGCGATTTACTTTGTGATTCGGTCCATCACAAAGCCTTTGAGACACATTGTCGCATCAGCTGAGAAAATAAGTGAAGGCGATCTAACCGAAACAATAGAAATCAAATCAAAAGATGAACTTGGCGTTCTGAGCCAGAGCTTCAATCATATGGCACAGTCGCTCCGCTCTCTCATTCAAGGAATCAAAGACTCGGTAGATCATGTTGCTTCATCATCAGAGGAACTGACTGCATCCGCCGACCAGACAAGCAAGGCAACTGAGAATATTACCATGGCCATTGAGCAATTTTCAAACGGCAGTGAGAGCCAAAGCGGTAAAATTGAGACGACAACCAAACAAATTAACGAAATGAACGATGGATTAGCTGAACTGGCGCAGGCTGCCGTGGTGATTACAGAAACATCCGCAGACTCGACAGAACTATCAAACAAGGGTGAGACACTCGTCCGGAAAACGGCCGGCCAAATGAATACGATTGATCACTCTGTGAAAGAAGCGGAACTAGTGGTGAAAGGGCTAGAAATCAAATCGAAGGATATCACGAATATTTTACGTGTCATTAACGGCATTGCGGATCAAACCAACCTTTTGGCTTTAAATGCCGCCATTGAAGCCGCAAGAGCCGGGGAATACGGACGAGGCTTCTCGGTCGTCGGCTGAAGAAGTGAGGAAACTAGCGGTACAGTCAGCTGACTCGGCAAAAGAAATTGAAACACTGATCATCGATATTGTGAAAGAAATTCATACATCATTGGACGTACTCCAGTCTGTAAATAAAGAAGTTGAAACAGGGCTTGTCATCACGGATGAAACACAACAAAGCTTCAAAGATATTTCGCACATGACCAAAGAAATTGCTTCAACTCTGCAAAACATGAATGCGACGGTTGAGGAGCTGTCAGCGGGAGCTCAAGAAATTTCCGCTGCTTCAAATGATATCACAGCAATTTCTAAAGAAAGCTCAGACGGCATTCAGGATATCGCCGCTTCAGCCGAGGAACAGCTGGCATCCATGGAGGAGATCAGTTCATCAGCACAGACGCTTGAAAGAATGTCTGAAGAACTTCGTGACCTGACAAAACGATTTAAGGTGGATGAAAAACAGGTCTAAATAACTATATGATGATGGGTGATTAGTTACTTTTGTTAAATTTCTTCTTTTTTACTGTATATATTTACCCATTCCTGCCGATATGAAGGGTAGCATAAAAAAGGAGAAATGAATGATGAAAAAAATACTCCAACTCATAAAACAAAGATCAATTACACGGAAGCTTCTCGTTTCCTTTCTGTCGATCCTCATTATACCGGTTGTCATATTGGCGGCGATTGCGTATCAAACGGCAAGCAGCTCACTCGACAGACAGATGATGGGGAGCGCATTAGAAAATGTACAGCAGTTAAACGAAATTATCAATACCAGTATCGGAGAAAAAGAAGACAGCGCCGCTTACTTCAGCGAATGGCTGACAAAACAAAAATACGATGCAAAAAGCAATGCAAACATTAAAGAGAAATTCTCACAGTATATCAAAATCAATAAAGATATAGAATCTATTTATACGAGTGATAAAGACGGTCACTTTACCCGTTATCCGGATCTGCAGATGCCGAGCGATTATAATCCGGTTGAACGTGACTGGTACAAAAAAGCGGTTGCGAATAAAGGAAAAGTTGTTGTGACGGATCCTTATAAAACAGCCTCTACGAACACAATGGTTGTGACAATCGCCCAGCAGACAAAAGATGGTTCAGGCGTTATCGCAATCAACATGACGATTGAAAATCTGCTGAAAACAACCGAAAAAGTCAACATCGGCAAACATGGCTACGCATTTATTATGTCAAAGGACAAAACAGTTGTCGCCCATCCCAATAAAACCGCGGGAACTGAATTGAAAGGCGACTATCTTGAGAAGATGCTGAATGCCGATAAAGGCGATTTTCAATACACCATGGACGGCGATAAGAAAAAAATGGCCTTTGATACGAATAAGTTAACGGGATGGAAAATCGGGGGCACCATGTATTTGGATGAAATTCATGAGGCAGCCCAGCCGGTCCTTCACCTTGCTTTAATTGTCTTGGCTGCAGCTATTATCATAGGGATTATCGTCATGACATTTGTCATTCGGTCGATTACAACGCCGCTGAAACAGCTTGTGGGCTCCTCTAAGCGGATCAGCGAGGGAGATTTGACGGAAACCATTGATATCCGTTCAAAAGATGAATTGGGCGAACTCGGCAAAAGCTTTAATAATATGGCGTCGTCACTGCGTTCTCTCATACACGCCATCCAAGATTCAGTAGATAACGTTGCCGCTTCCTCTGAGGAGCTGACTGCATCAGCTGGACAAACGAGCAAAGCAACAGAGCATATTACATTGGCAATTGAACAATTTTCTAACGGCAATGAAAAACAAAACGAAAACATTGAAACGGCAGCAGAGCACATTTATCAAATGAATGACGGTTTGATAAATATGGCCCAAGCTTCTGAAGTCATCACAGATTCATCTGTTCAATCGACAGAAATCGCAAGCGAAGGCGGCAAGCTTGTTCATCAAACTGTCGGCCAAATGAACGTCATTGATAAGTCCGTTAAAGAAGCCGAACAAGTCGTACGCGGATTGGAAACGAAATCGAAAGATATCACCAATATTTTGCGTGTGATTAACGGCATCGCTGACCAGACGAACCTGCTGGCATTAAACGCAGCGATTGAAGCAGCGCGCGCAGGGGAATACGGCCGCGGCTTCTCCGTTGTAGCGGAAGAAGTGAGAAAACTGGCAGTTCAATCAGCAGATTCAGCAAAAGAGATTGAAGGATTAATCATCGAAATTGTGAAGGAAATCAATACATCTCTCGGCATGTTCCAGTCTGTCAATCAAGAGGTGCAGACAGGTCTGGATATTACAGATAAAACAGAAATGAGCTTTACTCGCATTTCTGAAATGACGAACCAAATCGCCGGCGAACTGCAAAACATGAGTGCGACGGTGCAGCAGCTTTCTGCCAGCTCCGAGGAAGTCTCGGGAGCGTCCGAGCACATTGCATCGATTTCAAAAGAAAGCTCAGCTCATATCCAAGATATCGCGGCGTCAGCCGAAGAGCAGCTTGCTTCGATGGAAGAAATCAGCTCGTCAGCAGAAACCCTTTCGTCTATGGCGGAAGAGCTTCGCGATATGACCAGTCGATTCAAAATTGAATAATAAGCCAAAACACCCAAGTCTCTGTGCTTGGGTGTTTTTTTTAGTTTTTTTATTAAACCTTTTATCCTGGTTTGACGATATTAGTTTTAGCTTAAAGGAGGAGTCAACAAGAATGGGAAAATTTACACAGTGGATCAAACAGCCATCAATCAGCAAACCGCTTATCGCTGCGTTTCTGGCAGTGCTTATTTTGCCGGTTGGGGTATTAGCATATTTCAGTTATCAATCAGCATGGAACGCACTAGACAGTGAACTGGCGAATAGTGCAATAGGGAACGTTGAAGAACTCAACAGCACGCTGCAAAACAAATTGAATCATAAGGTAACAGCACTTGATTATTACAGTGAGACGATCGATAAAAATTTATTGCAAGACAAAAATAAAGCCTCACTGAATGAGAAATTTAAGCAGTATACAACATTGAATACCGATGTAGGTGCCATCTATGCGGCTTCAGAAAATAAAAAGCTTTACAAATATCCTGAAGGCGGCGTGCCAAAGGGCTTTGATCCGACAGAGCGTGACTGGTACAAACAAGCCGTTGCAAAAAAAGGACAGGCTGTTTTCTCTGAGCCGTATACTGACAAAGCGACAGGGGATACCGTTATTACCATCTCAAAGCAAACAAAAGATGGTTCAGGGGTCATAGCGCTTGATTTAAATCTGGATGAAGTGCTATCCGCTTCACAGAGAATCAAAATCGGTAAAGAAGGCTTCGCGTTTATCACAACAGGAAACAAAAAATATATCGCCCACCCAACGATTAAGCCTGGAACCAATGGATCCGGCGATTGGACAAACGAAGTGTATTCCAAAGAAAAAGGGTCATTTCAATATACTTTTGAAGGCAAAGAAAAGAAAATGGCGTTTACGACCAATAAGCTGACAGGCTGGAAAATTGCGGGCACCTATTTTGTCAGTGAATTGCAAGATGCTTCAAGTCCGGTACTGAACACAGCCGTTATTATTCTATGCGTATCAATTGTGATCGGCGGCATACTTATTCTCTTTATTATCCGTGCCATCACCAAGCCGTTAAGAATACTGGTCTCAACATCTGCGAAAATCAGCAGCGGAGATCTGACAGAATCCATTGACATTCACTCGAAAAACGAGTTTGGGCAGCTTGGCAAAAGCTTTAACGAAATGTCTGCCTCATTGCGTTCTGTCATTGGTGTCATTCAAACGTCTGTAGAAAACGTGGCATCATCTTCTGAAGAGCTGACGGCAAGCGCGGCCCAGACGAGCAAGGCAACTGAACATATTACACTCGCCATTGAACAGTTCTCAGATGGCAACGAGGCGCAAAGCGAGAAACTGGAGACAAGCTCAGACCATCTTTCCCAAATGAACCACGGGATTTCAAAAGTGGCTCAGGCCTCTTCAACCATTACGAAGTCATCGATACAGTCCTCTGAGGCGGCGGGCAGCGGAGAGAAACTGGTCGAGCATACAGTCGGACAAATGAAAACAATCGACCAATCCGTTCAAAAAGCGGAAGCGGTTGTGAAGGGTCTTGAAACAAAATCGCAAGACATCACAAGCATCTTGAATGTGATTAACGGCATTGCTGATCAAACCAATTTGCTGGCATTAAATGCTGCGATTGAAGCAGCAAGAGCAGGTGAATACGGAAGAGGCTTCTCAGTAGTTGCGGAAGAGGTCAGAAAACTTGCCGTACAATCAGCAGGCTCCGCCAAGGAAATTGAAGGGTTAATTCAAGAGATTGTCAGAGAAATCAGCACTTCGCTGTCGATGTTCCAATCTGTGAATCATGAAGTGAAGGAAGGCTTGCAGATTACTGATCAAACAGCGGAAAGCTTTAAACAAATTTACGAGATGACAACCCAAATTTCCGGCGAATTGCAAAACCTGAACGCGACGGTTGAACAGCTGTCAGCAGGATCACAGGAAGTGTCAAGTGCGGTTGAAGACATTTCCGGAGTGGCGAAAGAAAGCTCAGCAGGCATTCAAGACATCGCAGCTTCGGCGGAAGAACAGCTTGCGTCCATGGAAGAAATCAGCTCATCAGCTGAGACGTTGGCAAACATGGCGGAAGAACTTCAGGACATCACGAAGAAATTTAAAATTGAATGATAATAATGGAAAGAGAAAGCGGCATCAGCTGCTTTCTCTTTTTATTAAAAAACAAAATAAACAAATATAATTCAAAAATAAACAAAGATCATATATAATGAAAACGGATACAAATAAAAGGGAACGGAGGAATATCAAATATGGTGAAACATGTATGGGATTCAGAGTATGCTGCACAGCTGCCGAAAGGTGTAGAAGAATTGGTGTACAGGTCCAATCTGATCGGATCCGATCGCACTGTCTGCAACTGGGGCGGCGGAAATACGTCTATGAAAACAACGGAAAAGGATTTCAGAGGCCGTGAAACAGAAGTGATGTGGGTGAAAGGAAGCGGCTCGGATTTGGCCACAATGAAAGCGCATAACTTTACCGGTTTGAAATTAGATGACATCCGCCCGCTGATTGAAAGGGATCAAATGTCAGATGAAGAAATGGTAGACTACTTGTCTCATTGTATGATAGACAGCAAACATCCCCGCCCTTCAATTGAAACGCTGTTACACGCTTTTCTGCCATACACTCATATTGACCATACCCATCCCGATGCGATTATCAGCATATGCTGCGCTGATAATGGAAAACAAATCGCTGAAGACATATACGGAAACCGGTTTGTATGGGTGCCATACGTACGCCCCGGATTTACTTTATCTAAAATGATCGCTGAAGGCGTAGCGAGCAATCCCGACGCTGAGCTTGTGTTAATGGAGAAACACGGCTTAGTCACTTGGGGAGAGACGTCTGAACAATGTTATGAAAAAACGATATCTATCATCCAAGAAGCCAAGCAGTACATTAATGGCCGTGTCAATCAACATGAGATATTCGGAGGCAAAAGATATCAGCCGCTGCCGGAAGATCAAAGAAAACAAATCTTGGCAGGCATCATGCCTGTAATCAGAGGCGTTGTAAGTGAAGAGAAGAAAATGATCCTTTCCTATGATGATCATGACGATGTCTTAGAATTTGTAAACAGTGTTCAAGCGCCATCGCTCTCGCAAATTGGTGCGGCATGCCCGGATCACCTTGTTCATACAAAGCGGGTTCCGCTGTACATTGAGTGGAATCCGGAAACTCAAGATGTGCATAAGCTGGCGGATCTGATCAAGTCAGGAGTCGAGCGTTTTTCATCAGATTATCAGGCTTACTTTACACGCCATCAGCAGGATGGAGATCAAATCTTCGAATCAGCCCCGCGGGTGATATTGATTCCTGGCATCGGAATGGTGAGTACGGGGAAAAGTGATGCCATGTCTAAAGTGAGCGGCGCTTTATACCGAAGGGCTATCGCTGTTATGAAAGGGTCAACAGCTCTGGGGCACTTTGTTTCTTTGAATGAAAATGAATCCTATCATGTCGAATATTGGCCGCTCGAATTATATAAGCTCACGCTGGCTCCGCCG
Organism: Bacillus vallismortis; assembly: GCF_040784915.1. Lineage (GTDB taxonomy): Bacteria > Bacillota > Bacilli > Bacillales > Bacillaceae > Bacillus > Bacillus subtilis_G. The sequence continues at coordinate 3,228,125 of NZ_CP160797.1, read as the reverse complement.
GAAGCAGAATTTTCCCGTAAAGTAGCGTTCGTCACAGGAGGAGCCGGCGGAATCGGAAGTGCAGCATGCCGCCGCTTTGCAGCTGAAGGAGGGCACGTGATCGCAGCGGATCTTAATATAGAAGGCGCGCAGAAAATTGCCGGGGAAATAAACGATGCATACGGAGAAGGGCGGGCAATGGCTGTCAAAATGGACGTGACAAAGGAAGAGGAAGTAAAGTCAGCCTTTGAACAAGCGGCTCTTGCTTACGGCGGAATTGATATCGTCGTGAATAATGCCGGGCTGGCCACATCAAGCCCATTTGACGAAACAAGTTTAAAAGAATGGAATCTTAATATGAATGTATTAGGAACAGGCTACTTCCTTGTGGCACGTGAAGCGTTTAAACAAATGAAACAGCAAAACAGAGACGGAAGCATGGTGTTTGTCGGATCAAAAAATTCTGTTTATGCGGGCAAAAACGCCGCTGCCTATAGCTCGGTAAAAGCGCTTGAAACCCATTTGGCAAGGTGTATCGCAGCAGAAGGCGGAGAATATGGCATTCGGGTCAACTCCGTTTTGCCTGATGCGGTTCTTCAAGGATCGGCAATCTGGGGGTCAAGCTGGCGGGAGGAACGGGCCGCGGCGTATGGGATTGAACCAGAGCAGCTTGAGGAACATTATCGGAAACGCACAGCTCTGCTCGTCAATATTTACCCGCAGGACATTGCTGAAGCCATCGCATTCTTCGCTTCTTCTAAAGCCGGAAAAACCACGGGCTGCATGATCACGGTAGACGGCGGCGTCCCTGCTGCGTTCACGCGTTAGAAGTATGCTATGATAGAAAAACAATAAGACGGATTACGATATGAGGAAGGGCGTTACCAATGCTAGTAGCAGAACGGCAGCAAAAAATAGTGGAAATAGTGAATATGCGTTCAAGTATCCGCGTATCCGAATTAAGTGACATATTTTCTGTCACAGAAGAAACCATTCGGCGCGATCTTGAGAAGCTTGAGAGAGAACATAAACTGAGCCGGAGCCACGGAGGAGCGGTCAGTATTGAACAGCAGAAATCAGAAGTTCATTTTTCTGAACGGGAAATCACAAATGTCATAGAAAAAAAAGCCATTGCTCACGAAGCGGTCAAATATGTAAACAGCGGAGACCGAATCATTCTTGATGCAAGCACTACCGCCTGGTACATGGCGAAAATACTCCCGGATATTGAGCTCACCGTCATTACAAACTCAATGAAGGCAGCCATTGAACTCAGCAATAAAGAAAACATCTCAGTCATTTCAACAGGAGGGATTTTGCTGGAAAAATCATTATCGTTTGCCGGACCGTTGGCTGAGCGTTCGCTTGAGACCTATCATGTCAATAAAACCTTTCTGTCCTGTAAAGGCTTTGATATCAACAACGGGATGAGTGACTCAAACGAGTGGCAGGCGCTGCTCAAAAAACGGATGATCGAAAGGTCTGATCAGACCATTTTGATGGCCGATTCAAGCAAATGGGGGAACCGTGAGTTTTCACATATCGCCTCGCTGCAGGATATCAGCCGCCTTATTACTGATTCTGGACTTGATCCGGTATCGGTAAAAGCGCTTGAAGACAAAGAGGTGAAAGTAACAGCTGTTCCCCTTCCGAAGAGAGGGTGAAGAAATGATTTATACTGCCATTGATATAGGCGCGTCAAGCGGGAGGGTCATGGTAGGTGAGCTGAAGGAAGGAAAGCTTGAAGTACAAGAGATTCACAGATTCGCTAACGGCTTCATTCAAAGAGACGGACATTGCTATTGGGATATTGACCGTTTGCTAAAACAAATCCTGCAAGGGCTTCAAAAGGTGAAAGAGCTAGGGTATGAACGATGCACCGTCGGAATTGACACATGGGCGGTTGATTATGCCTTACTGGACGAAAAAGGAAACCGTTTGCGGGAAGTGATGTCCTACCGGGATAGAAGAACAGATCACACGATAGGCAAACTGGAACAAACCCTGTCAAAAGACACAATCTATCGAAAAACAGGAATACAATTTCAGCCTTTTAACACGATTTATCAATTGTATGAAGAAGACCGCGAGCTGCTGAAAACGACAGACAAAATGATGCTGGTTCCCGATTATTTAGGCTATTGTCTAACCGGAAAAGCGGTGACAGAAATCACAAATGCGTCGACAACACAGCTTCTCAATGTTTCAACCGGAAAGCTTGACCTTGAATTGCTCAAAGCCGTGTCTGTTCACGAACATCAATTTGCGCCGCTGACTGAACCGGGGTGTGAGCTCGGGATGCTGAGAAATGATTGGTTCCCGGATTATGACCTGCCGGCTTGCAAGGTGATAACAGTCGCAACGCATGACACTGCCTCGGCCGTCATCGCGGCGCCAGGCGTAAGCGATAGCTGGGCGTATATCAGCAGCGGAACATGGTCGTTAATCGGGGTTGAAAACAAAACGCCGATATTAACTCAACAGGCTTTGAAAAACAACTATACAAATGAACGCGGCGCAAACAGCACCATTCGCTTTCTTAAAAACATTATCGGCATGTGGGTGATACAAGAAGTAAAACAGCAATTACAAACGAATTACTCTTTTCAGCAGCTTGCAGAGGAAGGCCTAAAAACAGAACCATTCCAGCAATTTATCAACTTAAATGATGAACGTTTCCTGAATCCAGACAGCATGATAGAGGAAATCCAACATTATTGCAGAGAAACCCGCCAAAAGATCCCCCGTACTGCAGGTGAACTTGCCTGCTGCATCTACACCAATTTAGCCATCATCTATGCGATAGCCATCAAAGAGCTGGAAACGATCACGGAAAAACCGATTCAGAAGCTCCATATCATCGGCGGCGGAGCCCGGAATGATTTCTTAAATCAATTAACGGCAAACATGAGCGGAAAAGCGGTATACGCAGGGCCCATAGAGGCAACCGCCATCGGAAATCTGCTGATGCAAATGATTGCTGCCAAAGAAGTCAAAGACATAACAGCAGCTCGGCAAGCTGTCAGAGATTCCTTACCGATCAAAGTGTTTACACCTAAAGACATTGACAGAAGCACGATCATTCAGTCATTTCAGCAAACTGTTTTGAAAGCGCTATCTAAAAGGTGAAGAGGTGATCAGGTTTGAAAAGAAAAGCCAGTATCATGTTTGTCCGCCAAGACAAGTACGAGGAATACAAACAGCGGCATGATGACATTTGGCCAGAAATGGAAGAAGCACTCAAAGCTCACGGAGCGCACCATTATTCCATTTTTTTAGACGAGGAAACAGGCCGGTTATTTGCTTATTTAGAAATAGAAGATGAAGAAAAGTGGAGAAAGATGGCGGATACAGAAGTTTGCCGGAGATGGTGGAAATCGATGGCGCCATTCATGAAAACAAATCCAGATTTCAGTCCTGTTTCGATAAATCTTAAGGAAGTTTTTTATTTGGATTAAAAAACCGAAAAAGGGAGAGAGCCGCATGACCATAAAAGCCAATTATAACAATGCAAAACAGGCATATGAAAAATGGGGAATTGATGTTGAAGAGGCGCTTCGGCAATTAAAGCAAGTGCCCATTTCAATCCACTGCTGGCAGGGTGACGATATTGAAGGCTTTGAAGTAAATAAAGGCGAGCTTTCAGGCGGAATTGACGTGACCGGCAATTATCCCGGAAAAGCGCAAACCCCTGAAGAATTAAGAAGAGATTTGGAGAAGGCTCTTTCTCTTATTCCGGGAAAGCACCGCGTGAACCTGCATGCGATATACGCAGAAACAAACGGGGAAGCGGCAGAACGGGATGAATTGAAGCCGCATCATTTTGAAAACTGGGTGAAATGGGCGAAAGATCTCGGTCTCGGTTTAGATTTTAATCCGACCTTGTTTTCGCATGAGAAAGCGGCTGACGGACTCACCCTTTCACACCCCGACCCGAACGTCAGGAAATTTTGGATCAGGCATTGCATCGCGTGCCGCCGTATTGGGGAATACTTCGGGAAAGAACTAGGAACACCTTGCTTGACGAATATTTGGATTCCCGACGGCTATAAGGATATCCCGAGTGACAGGCTGACACCGCGTATAAGATTAAAAGAATCACTGGATCGGATCTTCGCAGTGGAGATCAGTGAACAACACAATCTTGATTCAGTCGAAAGCAAGCTGTTCGGACTTGGTTCCGAATCATATGTTGTCGGCTCTCATGAATTTTATTTGGCTTACGCTTTGACGAATCAAAAGCTTTGTTTGCTGGATACAGGCCATTATCACCCGACTGAAACGGTGTCAAACAAGATTTCGTCCATGCTGCTTTATACAGACAAACTCGCCTTGCACGTGTCCCGGCCCGTTCGCTGGGATAGCGACCATGTTGTGATTTTAGATGATGAATTGAGAGAAATCGCGCTTGAAATTGTACGCAATCAGGCTCTCGAGAAGGTCGCTATCGGTCTGGACTTTTTCGATGCCAGCATTAACCGTGTTGCCGCCTGGACCATCGGAACGAGAAATATGATCAAAGCTTTATTGTATGCATTGCTTCTCCCGAACGACTATTTAAAACAATTACAGGAAGAGGGCCGATTTACAGAAAGGCTGGCGCTGATGGAGGAATTTAAAACATATCCTTTCGGGGCCGTCTGGGATTCCTACTGTGAGCAAATGGGCGTGCCGGTAAAAGAGGAATGGCTCCATGACATAAAAAATTATGAACAACAGGTGCTTTTAAAAAGGAAGGCGTCTTCTCCGATTGTCTAATAAAAAATCCGCCGCGGCATTGGCACGCGGGCGGATTTTTTTACGCTTGATCAGCAGGGTATACAATCCCCATCTGCTTTCTTGCTTCTTCCATGATTTTGGCGGTGATCAAAGACCGTTCAAATGTATTGTCTTCAGATTCCGGCTTGTTCTCTTTTATGAGCGTGACAAATTCTTCTATTTCGTAGAACATCGCCGGTTTAGGATCATGAATCGAAATGTTTTCCAGACGGCCGTCTCGATAGCGGATTTCCACTCGTTCAGGCTGCTGAATTGTATCGATTACAATCGTCCCGTCTTCACCCTGAATTTCCGCCGGAGCATAGGAAGTAGAGATTTTAGAATGCATCAGAACGGCTTCGAACCCGTCGTAAGACAGAATGACGGTCCCCTCTCCATCTACTCCGGAAGATAAAGCATATCCGTTCGCCTTCACGTCCTGCGGTTCGCCAAATAGCACGACAGCAGGATAAATACAATAAACGCCGATATCCATTAATGACCCGTTGGAAAGCTCAGGCTTAAATGCGTTCAAGACGGTTCCGTTTCTAAACGCGTCATACCGTGAGGAGTACTGGCAGTAGCTTGCGGTAAATCTGCGGACGGTTCCGATTTTATGTAAGTGTTTCTTCAGCTCTTTGAAGTTTGGCAGGAAAGTGGTCTTCAGCGCTTCCATGAGGACAACGCCGTTTTCCTGAGCTGCTGTAATCATCTGTTCCGTTTCTTTCGTATTTGAAGCAAACGGCTTCTCACAAAGCACATGCTTGCCATGGTTCATAAAGAGAACGGCCTGCTCCTTGTGAAGAGCATTGGGACTGGCTATGTATACAGCATCAAAGCAATCGCTTGCCGCCATTTCCTGTAGGTTTGAGAAGATGTGCTCAGCGCCGTGTTTAGCGGCAAACTCGGCAGCGCGTTCAACTGATCTCGAATAAACAGCTGTCAGCTGAACATCTTTTATTTCCGCTGCTGACTCAAGAAAGCGGTCTGTAATCCAGTTTGTTCCTACTATGGCAAAACGTATCATTCTTATCGCTCCTTTTGCATGATATAGCTAAATTATAGCTCAAAAAGGAGAAAAGCACATGATAGAACAAACCACATGCCAGCGATTAACGGTTTTTATTTTTCATTATAGGGACGATAGTGTACAATTTAATTAAACTATGTATGACGGAGGAACGATAGTGGAGATGTTGCAAACATGGAGCGGCAGATTTAAACAATTCTTCTTGGACAATAAGTTTGTTTTATTTTTGCTTGTGCTGCTGCTGATTGGTTTAAATATTCTCGTTTTTACAAAAACATCATTTATTTTCACCCCGATTATAGTTCTTCTCAAAACAATTTCACTGCCGATTATTTTAACAGGGATTGTTTTTTATCTGTTAAACCCAATCGTTGATTTCCTTGAGAGAAGAAGAGTAAGAAGAATCTATACGATTTTCCTGTTATATCTACTGATTATCGGACTGATCACGATCACGATCGTGTCCATCATCCCCTTTTTAAAAGAACAAATTATGAGTTTGATTGACAATATCCCGAGATATGTGGATATCGTTGAAAATCAGACGAAACAGCTGATCGGCAGCAACTTCGTCAATCAGGCCCAGCAAACGATGAACATCAATATATCTGATCTTGCAACAAAGATTTCAGATCAGGCGGCTACGATTGTGAACAGTACTTTCACCGGTGTTGGGAATTTTATCGGTGCTCTGACTGAGGTTATTATTTCGATTGTCACGGTTCCGTTTATTCTTTTCTATTTATTAAAAGATGGAAAGAAGTTGCCGGTCTATATACTGAAGTTTGTGCCGACACGATTAAAAGAACAGACATACACAGTCTTAAGCGAAATGAATCATCGGTTAAGCTCTTATATCAGAGGCCAGATCATTGTCAGCTTCTGTATCGGGTTTTTGCTGTTTATCGGTTATTTGATTATCGGGCTGGATTATGCTTCATTGCTTGCCATCATTGCGGCTTGTACAAGCATCGTTCCGTATTTAGGGCCGACGATTGCCATTACGCCAGCGATTATCATCGCCATAGTGACATCACCGCTCATGCTGCTTAAGCTGGTGATCGTATGGACAATTGTTCAGCTGATCGAAGGGAAGCTGATCTCTCCGCAAATTATGGGGAAAAACCTTCACATCCACCCCATTACGATTATTTTTCTGCTGTTAACAGCCGGCAAGCTGTTTGGTGTGGTTGGAATCATTCTTGCCATTCCGGGCTATGCAGTTGCTAAAGTCATTACGACACATTTATTTGACTGGTTTAAAATGCGGTCACATTTATACGACGAAGAAAAAAATGAAAATACGTCAGGGCATAAAGTGTGATTTTCGTTTATAGTTATATAAGACGGGCTTTCCATTTATGGAAAGCTCCCGTTATGTAAAAAAATAAATGTCTAATGGGGAGAATCAAATCATGACTCTATGGGAATTGTTTGTAGCTGCCATCTTAGGGATCGTAGAAGGGTTAACAGAGTACGCGCCGGTTTCTTCGACAGGACATATGATCATAGTAGACGATATCTGGCTTAAATCAAGCAATCTGATGTCAGAAGAAGCTGCCAACTCATTCAAAGTGGTGATTCAGCTTGGTTCTATTTTAGCAGTGGCCATCGTGTTTAAAGACCGGATTTTGAATTTGCTCGGCCTGAAAAAGAATATTACCAGCGACCAGAAGCAGGGACATAAATTAAGCATTGCACAAATTGCAGTCGGACTTGTGCCTGCAGCTGTTCTCGGCTTTTTGTTTGAGGATTACATTGATGAATATTTATTTTCTGTTCAAACTGTAGCCGTGGGTTTAATCGCCGGGGCAGTCCTGATGCTTTTTGCTGATTGGGTGAATAAACGGAAAGTTGCAACAGACACCCTCGACCGCATTTCCTATAAGCAGGCGATAGGAGTCGGCTTATTTCAATGTCTTGCCCTGTGGCCGGGTTTCTCGCGTTCCGGTTCAACCATTTCCGGAGGCGTTATTCTTGGATTGAACCATCGCGCGGCAGCCGACTTTACGTTTATTATGGCGATGCCGATCATGATGGGAGCAAGTTTTTTAAGCCTTGTGAAGCACTGGGACAGTTTAAGCTCGGATCTGTTGCCGTTTTTCATCGTCGGCTTTATCTGCGCCTTTGTTGTCGCGCTGTTTGTCGTCCGTTTCTTCTTAAAACTGATTAACAAAATCAAACTCGTCCCCTTTGCAATCTACCGAATCATCCTCGGTGTGATTTTACTTTTAATCATGATGTAAACCCAAAAATAAGGCTCTTCCGGAGCCTTATTTTTTCTGACATTTCAAGAGGGAACAGCTTGTTTTTCAAAAAAAAATCATCTATAATAAATATGACGTTACATACGGGGCCATAGCTCAGCTGGGAGAGCGCTACACTGGCAGTGTAGAGGTCAGGGGTTCGAGCCCCCTTGGCTCCATACCTTTGAACCCTTATTCTATAAGGGTTTTTTTGTTTGTCAGGAACAGAGCCAATTACCCAAAAAAGCAATTGGGGACAAATTGGGGACCAAAATTTTATTTTGGGGTCATTTAGTTGCTTTTCACCTTCAAATTAGGATTAAATTGATCAAAATATTGAGCTGTCTCATTTTCAAGTTTTTCGGTAACATGGCCGTAAATATCAGATGTTATTCTTCTACTTGCGTGACCGGCACGTTTTTGAATTGCACTCATATTTTCACCGGCTTCTATAAGGATAGCCACCATCGTATGCCGCAGATCATGGAGCCTAATATCTTTTAGTCCATACTTCTTTTTTATTTTTGCCCACTTTGCAGTGGGGGTAGTGTAGTAATATGGCTTTCCTATTCCATTATGAAAGATGTATTGATTGTCCTCACCTTCCCAGGCATCACCGAGCATAAGTTTTTCCTTCTTCCACATGCGATAATACTTTGCTAAATCCTCCATATAGAAATCTGGCATTTTAACAAAACGTTTTGAGCTGCGAGATTTAGGTGCTTTTACAAGCGGCTGTCCGTTGACTGTTTTAGAGATTGAGCGATTTACATAGAAGCCGCCTCTGTTCCAATCCACATCCAAGTGCCATTGAAAGGCAAGTCCTTCACCACGCCGTAAACCGCCGATCATTGCACCCAAAAAGTACAAACGCCATTTTATATCAATTTCGTATAAAACCCGGATACATTCTTCTGCTTCATCAGTCTGAAAATATTGCATTTCTTTTGGTTCCACATGTGGCTGACTTAATCCCTCCATAGGATTGTCTTTAATGAGTTTCCATTCTTCTGTGGCTGTCTTGAAGATTGCCTGTAACGTTTGAAATACATCAAGAATCGTTCTATCACCAAGCCCGCCAGACTTTCCATCTTTTCGAGCCCCATCTTTAGATAAATCATCTATAAAATCAACAATGTGTAAGGTTTTTATTTTATCTATTTGTTTATGTCCAAATGCAGGGAGGATGTGGTTGTGTAAGTGAGTTGAGTATTTTTCGGATGCTTTATAAGAGTAAGGTTTTCCACTTTTATTAAAGAGTTTCTTTTCAACCCATTTCCCTGCAAATGATTCGAATGTAGCTTTTTCAGGAGCAATATACTCGCCAGCCTCTACTTCAATTCTGAAACGGTGCAGCTGATCCTCGAGGTACTCCTGTAATTTCCGTTTAGACTTTAATATTTTTGGATCTTCGATACGAATCGATTTCTTTCTTCTATCCCTTTTTCCGTTTGCGTCATAACCATTTTCGACAATTAACCTAAAAGATTTTTCACTGCGTCTTTCAATACTAGCCATGTGGCTACCTCCTTGTTCTAATAATTTAGTTGATAGAGCTTTTGATGCCAGAGAATAGAAAACTGTTTTCTTTTGTACATTTCAAGCCGTTTAGCTGCGAAAGGATATGTGACGTTAAAGGTATCCCCAATTAACTTTATAGCCTCTGATTGCATGCGCGGCAACGAAATCTTTTCGAGCATGAACGTCGGTACACAAAAGTGATACATGAAACTATTAGCTTGGTACTCTTGCAGTTGGCGGAACATACGATTCATATTGAATTGGTTTCCGCAATGTTTAATCACATGCCCGAGTTCATGAACAAAGTCCTCCCATTGCTGTTGACGAGAAGCACTTGAATCCAAAACCATGCTATAAAGACCATTTATACAAAACATGCTGCTGCCTTTTCTTTCATAGTGAATCCAAATCTGAAAAGCAGCCGCAATCCGTTCCATGTCAACCTCTTCAGGAGTAAGCATATTCAATTTTGTATAAATCTTCTTTACTTCTTCTTCTAGATGAGATAACTGAATTGTCATAGTAGCACCACCTGATGGGAATGTATGTTCTGTTTTTAGTGTGAAAGAAAAGCCCTCTGAAGGGCTCTTCGTTACGCTGCTGTTGTCTGAGATTTGTCTTTTCTAACGAGTCCCATGATTCCAGGGATAATAAGAAGTACAGCAGGCAGTAAGTAGAATAAAGAGATACAAATCAGACCACCGACACCGGAAATGATGAGTAAAATCCCACCTAGTTTTCCTTTCTTTCTAACAATTACAGAAGCAACAATACCAAGGATGGAGAGGAAGATAGCACCCCAACCTAAACCGATAATATCGCTTGTGCCAGATGAATTAAAAGAGGCGTCAAGGCCACCAACAATTAACGCCAAAAAAGCTCCAATAAACCCAAAAATTCCACCAATCAGACCTAAAACAAATTCAGTTGTTCTTTTCATTTCAAATCTCCTTACTTAACTGGTACTGTGATTGAAACTGCTTTGTTATTCATGAAGTCATCAGTTGTAACATCACCGAAGTTTAATTTAATTTCTTTAACGCTATCAACATCAATTTCTTTACCATCTGGAGCTGAAAACTCAAGAACTCCTTCTTGTTTAACGCCGCCTTGAACATCACCGCCAACTTCTCCATCAGTTAAGAACATATTTGCAGATAATTGCATGCTACCGATAACTGCATTTCCTTGGTCTGGATAAAAATTTAGAACCTTATCAGTAGTATTTTCAATGTTTATTCCAACGTTTATCTTGTCTTTCATGATCTTTACATCGCCCAAGTTAACTTTCATTCCCAGAGCTTCAGCAGATTGTTTGCTCGCATCGACTTTTTTAGAGCCATCATCTTTAGTCTCTTCAGTTTTTTTGTCTTTTGAATCACTGCTCCCTGTAGAGACATCATCCGTAGAGCTACATGCTGCCAATGCTAATGCTAGTCCAAAAGACATGAATAATAAGAACCACTTTTTCAACTTAATTCCCCCAGTTCATAAATTAGAATACCTATTAATAATCGACCAAATTCAGCAAAATTTCAAGAGGATTTTGCCAAAAATGTTAATAGATTCATAAAATTAACGGGGATAAGATGGTGAATTCACTTAACTGATCACCTCAAAATTTGCGGTTGAAAGAGAATATAACCTCAAAGATCACCTCAATTTTTGAGGTTGAAATCCTTTCAACTGAATAGTTTACCTCAAATTTTGAGGTGAAGTGTTCAGCATTAATTAAACTAAACAAAACAATAATAATAAATAAAGATTAATGTGTTTGTTATGTAATTATTTTTTGCTTCTGTTTACTCATCAGGCGAATTTGGAATTTTACGTCCTTTTGCTTTTTCTTTCTCTTTTAGGTAGTTGATAAAATCAATAGTTTGTCTACGAGCTTCCTCAGAAAAGTCCGCTGCTTCTTTAAAGGCAATTTGCAGATCCGGATCATTAATGAGGTCTGGAGAAACCGGAGTGTTAATGGTCATTGAATCATTATCCGTTCTTCCAAGTAAATAATCTGCTGTAGTTTGTAAAGCGTCTGCTAAATCACTAAGCATTTCATTAGAAGGAGTGCTGTATCCAGTCTCATAGTTTGAGATTGTAGTTTTCTTTGTGTTAACTTTTTCTGCCAGTTGGGTTTGAGTTAAACCCAAATCTTTTCTCCGTTGTTTTAATCTTTTAGGAAGCATTATCTACCACAACCTATCACATAAGTTCAAATATATTGTACATCAATATAATGTAAAATAAATATAAGTCCAAAAAAATCAAACTTTTAGGTTGACATCCAAGAAAGTTGGATTTATACTAAGCTTAACAGTTCAACAAACTTGGATTTCAGGTGGTGAAATAATGAAAAACCAAAATTTGATTTTAGCTAGAAAGGCAAAGGGCTATACCCAGGATGAATTAGCTTTGATTTTAAATTGCAAAAAGACAACAATAAGCAACTGGGAGAACGGGGTATCAAATCCTACATTGCCTATTGCATTTAAGCTATCTGAAAAACTTGGACGTGATATAAACGAACTTTTTTTAAATTTAAAAGTCCAAGAAACTCAAACAACAAACACAGCATAGGAGGTTAAAAAATGACTCGCAACACAATGTACGTTCAGGAAGTCGCTGACTACCTCGGGGTTCACCACGACACGATCTATACAATGGTTCGTGAAAAGCAAATACCTCACTTCCGAGTAGGCAGACGCATTCTTTTTACAAAACAAACTATTGAGGCGTGGAGAGAAGCTCAGGAGCAAGCCAGTATGAAACAAGCGCAATAGCAAAGGACCTGCTGAACGAAAGTTTCCGTTTAGTGAATGACAAAATCTATTAAGGAGGTTCACGAATGAATCAATTACCAAAAGTATTCAACTATCAAGATCAGCAAGTAAGAACAGTTTTACAAGATGGACAACCTTGGTTTGTCGCAAAGGATGTCTGCAATGTACTAAATCATTCAAATCACAAAGTAGCGGTGTCCCGGCTCGACGAAGACGAGGTAAGTAAAGTTTACCTCACCGATTCATTAGGTCGTAATCAAAAAACAACTGTTGTCAATGAAGCTGGTTTGTATTCACTTATTTTAACTAGTAACAAACCAGAGGCTAAACAATTCAAAAGGTGGATCACTCATGAAGTCATCCCGACAATCAGAAAAACGGGCGGCTACGTTGCAAATGACGAGTTATTCATCCAAACATACTTGCCGCAAGCTGATGAAAACACAAAGCTGCTTTTCAAAACAACTCTTCACACTATGAAAGAGCAAAGCAAACAAATTGAAACCATGAAACCGAAAGTGATTTTCGCTGAGGCGGTTGAATCGTCCGAGTCCTCTGTGCTTGTTGGTGAATTAGCGAAAATCATCCAGCAAAACGGTGTAGATATCGGGCCGAACAAATTATTTCAATGGTTGCGTGACAATGGGTATCTGATTCGCAAAAAAGGTGAGTCATTTAATCTTCCAACTCAACGCAGTATGGATATGGGCCTGTTTGAAATCAAGAAAAGAACTGTAAGCAATCTTGACGGTTCTATTAGGACCACACGCACACCAAAGGTAACCGGTAAAGGTCAGATTTATTTTGTAAATAAATTCATGTCATCTCAATCGGCTTAATCGCCTTCACTCCACAACTTTGAGGAGTGAGTTACTAATCTCCACAATTTTGGGGAGATTGAAATTGCCGTTATGGCAAAGGGACAACCCTTTATTAATTAAATTTTACCAAATAATTCCCCGTGAAACAGGAGGAGAACATATGTCGAACAACCCGTATAAACTCGATAATTTACCAAATATTATGCGTGAAGTTAGAAAGGCAATAGGATTCACGCAATATCAGCTGGGGCAACTACTCGGCGGAAAAGATCAGCAGTATGTTTCAAATGTAGAAAAGGGCCTGAGCACACTAACGCCTGAACTCTGTATAAAGTGGTTTGAGGTATGCGGAGCATATGAACACATTGATCTTGTGCATTACTTGTTCCGGCTCCATCCAAGGGCGACAGCGCCAGTCGATCCGGCTTTGAATGTAAGCCCCAGCAAGGCTTTAATCAATTTCATGAAACAGACAAAAGAATCACTTGATGCTGCAGAGAACATTGCACTCTGGTTGGCAAACGAACGGCCCGGCCGTGTCGAGGCTCTCCCCATGGGTGATCTTAAAGAGATTCTTGATCTCGGACCGGCTATTGATACTCTCTTCTATGCCTTATCTAGAAGTCATGGTCTAAAGATGCAGGAGCTTGCAGAAAAGTGGACACGAAAAGCGTTAATGGATCAAGTTGCAATGTCAAAACAAGAGGAAAGGCAGGCTATGCTCGTATGAAACTCAATCAATTCTTGAAATCCGATGTAGAAGTCGCAAAACGAAAATCAGATTCAGTTGAAAGTATGGCTGATCTATTACTGGCCTCTTTAAAAGATGGTGATTATGAAGAAGCTTTAGATATTCTTGGCAGTATTAAAGCAAATATTGAAGATTTGAAACGCATTTCGAATAAAGGGTTGTTATATGATACGGCATTAAAAATGCAAAAGCGAGGCATTGATTTGTCATTGGTACGCAGGAGCTTAGGCTGATGGTTCACTTTGTCCACAAACCAGCAACAGCGTTGGAGGTCAGAGCATGGTGTGAAAGAATCCGAAATCATAGCGAACTGTACTTGATTTGGGATAAACGCACAGCAAATTACAGAAAGGAGATTATGAATGATCGAAAATCCAATGATTCTAAACAACTGGCACGACAAGCTGACTGAGCCAGAAACACAAAAGGATTTTTTCGGGGATGAAGTTACGCCAGTTGATGATTATGTAATCGATTGTGGCGCGGTGATCTTGAGAGAGAACCTTGATCGTTATCTGAGGGAGCAACTAGGTTTCCAGTTTATAAATGGGCAATAAAAAAGTCCACTCGGCAAAGTGGACTCGGTAAGGCGTTTTGACTTGAATATTTACTTAATTATACCAAAACGCCTCATAAAAAACAACGGGGGTTATGAAAAATGAAGCTAACAAGAACTGAAAGTATTGAAATTATTAAAACCTATCTTGATGGTCAATGGGTACCGACGACCGATTTCCTTGAAGCACTTGGAAAAACGGTGTCGGAAATCGAGAGATTAGAACGAAAAAATGAAGATTTGCAAAAAACTGTACGAGCTTATCAAGCTGAGAGGGGGATATATCCTAATGACTAAATCGATCACAGCACCATTCAGCAACAGACGTGAGGATCAGCAGAGACTTTATAAGGTCAACGGCTCTATCGTAATCGATAAAAACGGGAGAATGTTTTTCAGTTTTCCTTCAATGGACGCATACAGGGAGTGGCAGCGGCTTGGCGCGGAAGAGTACAAAAGAAAGGTGGGGGTGGTCTGATGCAAGCAGAGGTTTTCGCTTCGACAGCGGACATGAGTCGGGACGAATGGCTTCTTGAGCGACGGAAGGGCATAGGCGGTTCTGATGCTTCCGTTATTTTAGGCATAAACAAATGGCAAACACCGTTTGAATTGTGGTTAGACAAAACAGGCCAGGTGCCTGTAAGTGAATCAGGCAGTGAAGCTGCATACTTTGGCTCGCTTCTTGAAGATGTTGTTGCAAAAGAGTTTGAGATTCGTAGTGGCAAAAAAGTAAGGCGAAGAAAAGCAATGCTCAAGCATCCTAATCATGATTTTATATTGGCGAATGTTGACCGAATGATCGTTGGTGAAAAAGCCATTTTGGAGTGTAAAACCACGTCAGCATACAACCTAAAAGAGTGGGAAGATGACGAGATTCCTGACAGCTATATTGTTCAGGTCCAACACTATCTAGGAGTGCTAGGACCAGAATATAAAAAAGCATATTTTGCTGTACTGATCGGCGGCAATAAATTCGTTTGGAAAGAGATTGAGCGCGATGACGAGCTTATTGCGATGATCTTTCAAGCAGAGATTGAATTTTGGAATGAAAATGTATTGGGTGGACAGGCTCCGGCGCTTGACGGTTCGAGTGCTGCAGAAGAATATCTCAAGCGACGTTATGAGGAGGCAGAGGGCGGTAAAGTCGTTGATCTCACATCAGCGAATAAAACACGTATTCAGCAATATTTGCAGCTTAAAGATCAGATCAACGAACTCCAATTGCAGGCAAAGGAATTAGAAAACCAGATCAAACACGAAATGAAGGAAGCTGAATACGGCTTCATCGGAAACTATCAAACTAGTTGGAAGTCAGTTTCAACTAACCGGATCGACTCTAAGAAACTCAAAGAGCAGTTTCCGGACGTATACGAGAAAGTCACTAAAGAAGTCCAATTTAGACGCTTTGGAATCAAGGAGGTTAGCTGAATATGGCTACTAATCAATCGCTAAAAAGCAATATCCAGAAGAAACAAAACAGTGCTCCAGCACAACAACAAGGAACAACAATGAAAGGTCTGCTTTCTTCTCCGGCAGTCATGAATCGTTTCGAAGAAGTTCTAGGGAAAAGGGCTTCCCAATTCACAGCGTCAATTCTGAGCCTTTACAACGGTGAAAAAATGCTCCAAAAGGCAGAACCTATGAGCGTAATTTCATCGGCTATGGTGGCGGCTACGCTTGATCTGCCAGTGGATAAAAACTTGGGTTATGCCTGGATCGTTCCGTATGGCGGCCGTGCACAATTTCAGCTTGGTTACAAAGGGTACATTCAATTGGCTTTGCGTACGGGTCAGTATAAATTCATCAATTGCATACCGGTCCATGAAGGAGAATTACAAAAATGGAACCCATTAACTGAGGAAATAGAAATTGATTTTGAAAAACGGGAATCAGATGCGGTTATTGGTTACGCTGCTTACTTTGAGCTTTTAAACGGTTTCCGGAAAACAGTGTATTGGACAAAGGCGCAAGTTGAAAAGCATAAAAAGAAGTTTAGTAAGTCGGACTTCGGCTGGAAAAACGATTGGGATGCAATGGCATTAAAAACTGTTTTGAAAGCGATTCTGAGCAAATGGGGCATCTTATCAGTAGAAATGCAGAAGGCTGTCATTGAGGACGATGAGGCACGAGAGCGCATTGACATCACTGACGAAATGTCTGAGCCAGAAATCATTGACGCAGAAGTATCAGAGGAAAAACCAAGTGCGCAGGATGCTGATCCTTTTGACGGCAAGCCTGTTGACATCAGTGACGATGACCTCCCATTTGATTAAGGTCGGCATCCCCTTCTGTTACAAGTGGCTGGCAGAAGGGGCGCCGAATCGCGCGCAGCTATTCCGTGCTTACGTCGAAGGCTATCTCAGAACAAATGAACCTGGCTTACGTTTAGTCCGCATCAGCGGAATGACAGCACTGTGTGAAAGGAAGTAGGTGAGCCATGAACTACCTGAAAGAAATGAACGGCTTCATGAATTGGCTAGAAACGAATCCGTTGTCTGCTACAACTCAAGCATTATGGTTTCATCTTTTGCACATCAACAACAAGGCAGGGTGGCGGGAGTGGTTCACCACTTCAAATACCACTTTGCAAGCAAAGATAGGGGTCACAGAAAACACCTTAATCAAGCACCGAGATGTACTAATTGCCCTTAAAAGAATCGAATACAAGTCACAAGGGAGGAAGGCAGGGCAATACAGGCTGATATCTTTTGAAACGCCTGTATCGGAGCAGGAACCATCTGAAAAGCCTGTTCCGGAACCTGCACCAGCACCAAAAGAAACGCAGGAGGTTGATCCCAAAATGAAAAACGCTTTTGAGCTATTTGAAAATAAGGTCGCTCGTTCTATCGGCTCCATTGAGGCACAAAGAATCGGCTACATGGTGGATGATTACGGCGAAGAGAAGGTCATGGAAGCAATGAAGCTGGCTTTCAGAAATAAAGGCAGCAACGTTGGCTTGAACTACATTGAGGCGATCCTGTCAAATCCGTTCAGCCAAAAGAGAAAGGAGAAGCAACAGTATGGCTATAAACAAAGCAGTCAGCATAGACACAGCGTTCCAAGCAATGATGAAGGGTCTTCAAGCAAAATCGCGTTCCTGGGAAACAGAACAGGGCGCATCAGAAGAAAAGGTTGAGTATGAGTGTTCAGAGTGCAAGGATCGCGGCGTTGTGATTTATCGGGTTCACAAAGACACAACATGGAATTTAGACAAACAGCTTGATCTATTAGTCCCTGAGAGCATGGTACCGGAAGATGAATTTCTTTCAGGGAAGGTTTGCGCGCCTGATAAAGCCCGGGAATGGAAAGACACCTATTCCAAGCAATGCGAGTGTGTGAAACGGAAAAAAATAGCGCGGCTGATGGCAGCCAGCGGAATTACGGAGGAATTTGAAATGCTCTTATTCGGAAATTTCATTACAGACGGCAAGCCCCAGATGATCAAAGAAGCCTATGAATGTGCGGTCGAATACTTCAAAGACTTTGAGAAGGTCAGGAGGGAGCGCGCCAACAGCATTGCTTTATTGGGACAGCCGGGCAGCGGCAAAACTCACCTGTTAACGGCCATCATGAACAACCTGATAAAGAAGAAATCAATTCATTGCATGTACTTCCCTTACGTTGAGGGCATGAGTGACCTGAAAAACGACTTTGACCAGTTGGAAACTAAGCTGGACGCCATGCGGAAGGT
Source organism: Bacillus vallismortis (assembly GCF_040784915.1). Lineage (GTDB taxonomy): Bacteria > Bacillota > Bacilli > Bacillales > Bacillaceae > Bacillus > Bacillus subtilis_G. Next base: position 3,209,992 of record NZ_CP160797.1, on the reverse strand, counting down.
TGATGTGTTGTTCATAGATGACTTATTCAAGCCAGTAAGCGGAAAGCCCCGGGCCACTGAATGGCAAGTCGAACAGATTCAGTCAGTTGTGAATTATCGCTATCTGAACCATAAGCCTTTGTTGATCTCTTCTGAGCTCACAACGGACGAACTACTGGACGTTGACGAGGCGTTGGGCTCTCGGATTCACCAGATGTGCAAATACTACACGGTGATCATTCAGGGAGATCGGATGGAATTAAATCATAGATTGGGTGATTGGGATTGAGTGAGAAAACGAACATTAAAGGATCCGGAGGAATGTATATGTTCGGGCCTGCTGAACAAAAGGGCGGCAAGGACCTCACACCGGCTATCCGGGTGCTTGAGGAAAAGATCAGACAAATGGAGCTGATACGCAGTGCTTAAAGCGGTGATCCTGCTGCCGGCCATTATACTGACGGCGCCAGCAAAAGAAAAGCAGATTCAGCAATGGGAAGAGAATGACGGGAGGTAAGGAGAATGAGGGAAATCAAGTTTCGTGCTTGGGATGAAAACTCTCAAGAGATGATCTATGAAGTAGGAATTACACCGGAGGGCATACCTTATTCAATTCCAGAGAATGCAGAGGGTTGTGATCAATTTAATTATTTTCTAACTTGCCACAAAATGCAATACACCGGATTGAAGGACAAGAACGGCCGTGAGATTTATGAAGGGGATATTGTAGTTGATGGACGCGAGAACTCTGCAGAAGTAGTTTTTGATGATGGCTGTTTCTGTGTAATTGGATATTTGGGAGATTTACGGACCCATCCACTTCGTGATTCCCTATTTTGTGGAGAAAGATTTGAAGTCATCGGCAACATTTACGAAGATCCTGAGCTTCCGGAGGAATCGCATGCCAGCAAATAAGTACGGCGCCAGAAAAACACAGGTGGACGGCATCACGTTCGACAGCCGGGCCGAAGCCAAATACTATGAGCAACTGAAATGGCTCAAGGTGAGCAAGCAGATAAAAGATTTTAAGCTGCAACCACGGTTCCTGCTGCAAGAAGCATTCAAAAAGAACGGCAAAACTTTTCGGAAGATTGAATATATAGCAGACTTTGAGGTTCATAATCTTGACGGCAGCATCGAGATCATTGACATCAAGGGCGTAGAAACAAAGGAATTCGCCATCAAGCGCAAGTTGTATGAGCGGCTTTACGATACGCCACTCAAGGTGCTGGCTCTGGATAAGTCACTCGGCTTCATCGAGCTGGACGAGCTGAAAAAACTCAAAAGAAAGGCGGGAAAGTCCACTGTTAAACGTGGTAATCGCAGACGATCGGCCGTTGTGGGTGCAGGAAGAAGATAAGCTCATGGCCTGTATGACACGTTGCTCTCAGTTTAAGGCATGCGCCAGCCGAATGGGTTCTGATTGCAAGAAGCTCGGCGGCACGGAAATTCCCAAAATCAATGGAGGAGGCAAATACCATGGAACAGCAAAACATCAATCCTTACCTGCCAGGACCGGTTGAAGAATGGAAGATGACGCCAGAACAGCTTGCCGAATACGTCAAAAAGCATCCAATCGTTTACCGGGAGGATCTGAAACCATCGCCAACATTCACAATGGCCGGATGGAAACCGGATCACTATTAAACACAAAAAAGCACCGAAGCGCTAGGCCCCGATGCATTGATATGAACTGGTACTTCTATCATAGCACAGGGGGCGCTAAGAATGTACAACCCAAGAGAAATTAATTTAAGCAAAGATACAACAATCGAACAGGCAATTGAGCCGGGCAAAATACAGATTCTTATTTTAGATGGGAACGAGGGCACTGCACATGTCCTTGAAGCCCCGGAACACGGTGAAACAATCATTCAAACAATTAAGGGCGGTCTGTCTCGTTTAGATTATAGAATCGGCCACAAATTCTAATAGCAGGGGCTTTCCCCTGCGGGGGAGGAACGAATATGAAAGAGAGAATTGAACGTCTAAAAAAATTGACATACATTCCGCAGAATGAAATTGCTTGGCTTATTGAGCAAGCTGAACTGGCTGTTAAGCAGCGGGAAATCATCGAGGAAAACAAACGCCAGCAGGAAGTAACAATTCATCAGTTCCGGCAGGCACAAAAGGATATTCAGCAACTAAGCGGCGATAGGAAACGATACAAACAGGCATTAGAGAAGATCATTACCAATCTCAATTTTGCGATTACAGTTGCTCAAAATGAATTGGAGGGTGATGTGAAATGAACAAGGATATTCAATTTTTGAAAGAGCTTCAAAATGAATTGAGAACACAGGATCATGACTCTCAAGCTGCGCCCCGATTTTGGTCTGTAGGGGATTATAAATGGATTCGGACTTCAGAGGATAATGCGGAACGCTTTTCTGTTTACATCCCTGAAGATGGCGAATCTTATGAACTGGAAAGTTATCTAAAAGACATCAAGGAGAATGATGAATTGTCTTCAGAAGCGTTAGGAGCGATGGAAGATATAGATTGTGAAGCTTCCGCATTAGATTGGATACATGATTATGTTGACAGTGGCGCTGATCTGATACCAGAAACCGAGGTTCATCACATCTATCAAAATACAATGTTTCTAACTAAAGCGGAGGCAAAACAGCACATAAAACAAAATCATTACCACTATACGAAAAAGGTTCATACGTACGCTATGACAGCTTGGAGAGCACCAAAAGTTGAACGGTTGCTTAAAATTCTTGAAACGTTTGATTGGGATTCGCTTGGGAAAGAAGGTGCTGCAGAATGATTCCTTTACAAGTCGAGTTGCAGCGGGCAGTCAAAGCCACGAAAGACGAAGCGATGACAGTTGAGCAGGCGGCGGAATATTTGAAAGTGCATCCAGATTACATACCGGTACTTGTGGCAAAGTCAGACGATCTGAAAATGATCGGTGATGAAACAATCATCGCCAAGCGTGATAAGACAAATGGCTGGCTAATCGGGGCGATGGTTTTGGTTTTATTCTTTGCAATTGCGGTTCTGCCGGGGATAGGGGGTTAAGGCGTGGGGTTTCCGAGAATTTTACACTATCCGGGCAGTAAATGGTCAATGACAGATTGGATCATTAGCCATATGCCTGAGCATAAAACATACGTTGAACCTTTCTTTGGATCCGGAGCATTGTTTTTCAATAAGCAACCTTCGACCATTGAAACGATAAATGATCTGGATAGCAGCGTAGTCAATCTTTTCAAGGTCATTCGGGACCATCCAGAGGAGCTTGCAAGATTGATCGAATGGACGCCGTTATCTAGAGAGGAGTATTACGCCTCCTATGACTCTGAATCAGGCAATGAATTAGAGGACGCCCGTCGATTTCTTATCCGTTGCTGGCAGGCCATAGGAGCAAAAACAAGTGATCGGACAGGCTGGCGTAGCCTCATCAGCAGTAACGGGCCTGACACGGCTAAAGAGTGGGGCAAACTGCCGGCAAAGATATTGTTAGTAGCCAAGCGATTGAAAGAGGCACAGATTGAACATCAGCCAGCTGTCCAGTTGCTTGAAAGATATAAGCGAAAAGAGGTTCTTATTTACGCTGATCCTCCTTATATCATCGAAACACGGACAAAACGGCATTACAAACACGAAATGACGATTGATGATCATGTTTGGTTGCTTGAGACTTTGGACAAACACCCTGGTCCTGTTCTTCTCTCAGGCTATGCTCATCCAGTTTATGATGAACGGCTCAAACATTGGAAAAGAGAAGTGCGGCAAGTATCGGCCGAAGCAGGTGCCAAGCGTGAAGAGGTTTTATGGGTGAATCCGGTTGCTGCTGAACAAAGTTACTTTCAGCAATCTTTATTCAGCTTGGAGGCGCGGCCATGATCGAATACAGCTGCCCTGAATGTGATTACAAATCAGAAAGGGAACAGGAGTTGTCCACAAAAAAGAGATAAGAGGAAAACCTCTTATCTCTCAGACACTTTTAATACCAACCTTGATATAAGCCAGTCCATGTGCCGTCATTGTTCTGCCAGGCATCTTTTAAATAGTATTTAACCCCAGCAAATACTGTTACATCGGCAAGTTCTCCGCGAGTGTTAGCTGTGAGATAGATAGTTTTTATCTCAGCTTGAGGAGTTACTGCCTTCTGATTAGTGCTATCTACAATAGGGGTTGCAGCAAAAGCAGGAGCAGCGGAAACGAGTAAAGCAAGGGACAATGCAGAACCAGTTAAAACTTTTTTCAATTTCATTTTTAAACACTCCTTTGTTTTTAATACAACTGTATTATTACATGAAATGAAAAAATATCCAAGGTAATTTTTGTTAATAATTTGTGAACTTAGTTTAAATATATAAATCCGCCCAGATGCATGCTGCCCGAAATGCGGCTGCAACATGGGCGTCGAGGAGGAAATAGCGTGAATAAATTATGCTGTGAAACATGTGGATTGGATACTCATGAAAATACTTCGCCTATCTTTGAAAAGCCTTTAAGGTTTGCTTTTCGATCAGATATTAAACAGCTAAAACAAAACACTGGTGATCACCGAAAACAAGAAAATATTTGTCTAGACTGTTTCACTGCTGAATTGAAACAAGTTAGCAAGGATTGTAAAACACGGTACAAGGTTAAAGCAAAGGAGAGCGGACAATGAATCTACAAAAAATGTTCGAAATGCAAAAGGTGCTTGATGAACGGATCATCAAAGAAAAGGGGCTGGAAGGTCAGGACTTGTTGCCAAACCTCATTCTTGCTTTACAAGTGGAGCTGGCCGAGTGTGCGAATGAATGGCGCGGCTTTAAGCATTGGAGTAATGACCGGGAGCCACGGACGAAAATAGAGCATTTTTGCCCAACATGCGAAGGTACTGGCGATGAAAATTATCAAATGAATTTAGATAGCTTGCTGGAAGGTCGTGGAGCTGAACCTTATTCAAAATGCCAGGACTGTAACGGTAGTGGAAAGATAGGTGAATCGAATCCATTGCTTGAGGAATACGTGGACTGCCTGCATTTTATCTTGAGCATTGGGAACCGGCTTGGCTGGAATGACACTGACACCATAGATGCTGTAGTCGTGCAGCATTTAATATCTGACAAAGGGTTTGACACAGCAAAAACATTCTCCTGCTTGTTATCCATTGCTTATGGGTTCCATTTCAGCAATGTAGAAAAGCGGACATATATCAGCTTGTTTACAACGTTCTTTGAATTAGGCAACAAGCTCGGCTTTAAATGGGAACAGATCGAAGCTGCTTACATGGAGAAAAACGCCGTCAATCATAAGCGGCAGCAGGAGGGGTATTGATGAACCACACAAGTAATAAGGTTGAAATCACGGAGGAACAGGCACGGGCGATACGTGAAGGGATAAAGTGCTATGAGGCACAGGGATTAAAACGTGGGGAGCGATTATACAGTCTATTCGTTTTTGAACATTGTCGTGTGAAACGTGGGGACACCAAACCATGGGAGGGGATATTTCAATCCCTGAACGATATGAGTTCTATAGATTTTAGAAATGCTATTTTTGATGGATATGTCGTGAAGGAGGGCGCGGAGTGATGGAGAGCAACCTATGATACTCAGGATACTGTTTTTGCTAATGGGATGCGGATTCTGGATATATTTCCAACACGATTACAGGCCGGACATGAAAGCAAACCTTGCTTTGATCGGGGCAATCATTTCATTCACGGCTGCGGCTCACTTTAAAGATATTGATAAGTATATAGAGAAGAGGGAAGACAAGTGATAATAGCCTTAAAAATAGTTCTCTTGCTGGTTATGGTTATCTCTCTTATGGGAGTTATAGGCGAGGATAAGGATTCACAGCTACGGAATCACTTAACAGCAATATGTATCACATCTATTATCGGCACCATTGCTACATACGTGCTGCTTTAACTGAATAAGTCCGAGACGGAAAGCCTGCGGACACTGAACAAATATCCTAATGATGTAAATTCAGTGTCCGGTTTTCACTTTCATGCAATGTGAGGCGGCTTGAAAACTCGTTTTCCTACTCGGAGGTAGTCTTAGTCTGATTCTTTTAATGTAAAGTTACCATCATCAATTGGAACGATGTTAACTTTAATAAAAGCCCTTTTTGAATAATGAGACGGATCTATAGGTATTGCATTAGTTTTGTGTAACCCACCAAGGGGATCAGTTGCAGTAACAGCATAGTTAAACGCTACATGATGCGGAGGTACTTTGAAAATTTCAACATAATCTCGTCTGCAATAACATTTATCAAAGGTGTCGTCTTCGTGGCAGGTCTGAGAAATCTTAGCAGGGAACATTCTAGTTTTTTCCTCACCATTAACAGTTATATGATATCTATCAACAAAAGCGTTACCTTTGATATACAAATAAATAATGAAGTCATTTGTAAGTGCCATAATTGATGCTCCTTTTAAAAAAAAATCATATGTATTTTCTGTATTAATGAGTTAAATTATTCAAAATTAAAAAAGAAGTCCAAGACGGAAAGCCTGCGGACACTGAACTTACAGCATTATCGCTGTTTGTTTGGTGTCCGTTTTTTATTTCGCAACTATCTGGATGCCTATCGCGATTACAAACGGTGAAAGGAGTGATGAGACATGAAACAGTCCAAAAAGAAACCATCACAGAAGCAACAGGAGCGATCAGATCGTTTCTGGCAATCAATGATGAACACGAACGTGCAAACACTCAGACGTGGCAAAGGCGGCGCTTATAAACGCAGAAAGTAAAGGAGGAATTAATATGACAGATCAAATGATTGCATGGGAGATTGAGGAATGGATTCGTGATTATAAATTCATGCTCCGGGAGATCAAAAGGCTCAACCGTGTGTTGAACAAAGTAGACTTTATTAGCACAAAGCTCACTGCAACATACGGGGATGAAGCGGGCATGCCAAGGGGATCAGCAGGCGTCAGTCAGGCAGAATTGCGACAGATGGACCGAAGAGAAAGACGGCTTCACAAATATGAATCTATTGTGCATTACCTGGACAACGCCATGGAACACATCGAAGAAGAAAAGCACCGTATCGTTTATGATTGCATGATGGAGGGCATGAGCTACACTGCTATCGCAAACCACCTTGATTGCTCCCGGGATACCATCAGAAAGATCAAAACAGCCATAATCGGCAACATCGTCAATAAAGTCAAAGAAGCCAACTTTCTGCAATATTTGAACTCGTTTAAATCGGCGGTGTAAAATGGGAGGCAGGATCGGCGCGGCGGATTATTCCTGCGTCACCACCAATTTCATATAATGAGTAAAACCTCCCAGTGGTAAGCGAGGATCAACTCAACTGGGAGGTCTTACATAGTGAATTAGGGCGTTAATACAGCAACGGTCTTTGTTGCTTACACATTAATATTCCTAACAAATTATAGTTTTATTCAACAGTTTCGTTCGACAAATTCTGCAAATCATAGACAAATTCCTGACTATTTGGATAATTATCTGAATAGGAGGGGGAAATTTGTCATATTTCATAATACTTATAGTCGTAGCATTAATCGGTGCATTAGTAACAGTAACAGTCGGTATTATATCTTCAAAAGTGGAGACAATCTCTCCGAAAACGCCAAGAGGGCAAAAAGAAGAAGAGCAAAAAAGCTTCTATACAATGAAATAAATTAGCGAAAGAGCATCCTACGGGGTGCTTTTTTTGTTCCCTGTAAACTGCTTCCGGTAAGTCTCAGGATAGACAATTGGCGGTTAACGGCTTGAGCACGGTGGTGGTTTAGAGGGAATATCTTTTCCAAAACAACACGAATCAGAAGGGGGCGGCGGTGAATGTAGATGACCGAAAAGCACATTCAGGCGTATAAGGATTACGTCAAAGGCATGAAATACAAGGACCTTGCCGAAAAATACGGAGTGTCAGTGAACACCATTAAATCATGGAAACAGCGGCATGGTTGGGAAAGGAAAAAGGGTGCACCCTCTGAAAAAAGGGTGCACACAAAAAAAGGCGGGCAACCGGGCAACAAAAATGCAGTCGGGAATAACGGCGGCGCACCACAGAGGAATCAAAATGCTGTGACTCACGGCTTTTTCTCTAAATTCTTGCCAGAAGAGACGCTTGAAATCATGGAAGAGATTCAGGAACGTTCGCCTGCCGATATGATATGGGATCAGATACAGATTCAATATGCAGCTATTCTCCGGGCGCAGCGCATTATGTTCGTGCAGGATAAGGATGACATGACCAAAGTTTTGAAAAAAGAGAAGCCGGGTGCGTTTGGTGATGAGCAAGAATGGGAGTTCCAATTCGCTTGGGATCGTCATGCAACATTCCTGAACGCTCAGTCTCGGGCAATGGGTGAGCTCCGGAGCTTGATAAAGCAATTTGATCAGCTGGCCCATGAACAAGATGAACGGCGCCTTAAATTGGAGCAAATGCGCTTGAATATCGAGAAGGCGAAGAAAGATATTGACGGTGATAACGGAAACTCTCAAGAAAATGAAGTTGCTGCCATGCTGCGGAAGATGGTGAAACCTCATGGAACTTAACTCCAAGCAACAAGAGGTATGGAATAGCTTTATTGAAGAGCAGCCGAAAATCTTAATATGTAGCGGGGCGAAAAGGGCAGGGAAAACATTCGTGCTCCTTTTGACGTTCCTCGGGCATATCAGCAAGTATCAAAACATGGGGCTTTCTTTTATCATTGGCGGGGCAACTCAGGCTGCCATAAAACGAAATGTCTTGAACGATATGGAATTGATTCTGGGTAAAGAATTGAGGCTCGACAAGTCGAATGCCGTTGAAATATTCGGTAACCGCGTTTATTGCTTTGATGGTGCAAATGCAGACTCGTGGAAAAAGGCGCGGGGCTTCACATCAGCTGGTGCATTCTTAAACGAAGCGACGGCCCTGCATGATTCATTCGTGAAAGAAGTCATTTCTCGTTGCTCCTATAAAGGTGCAATGGTCATGATGGATACAAACCCTGAAAACCCTATGCACACTGTCAAAACGGATTATATAGACAAAGACGGTCAGCGGCTGAAAAACGGCCGGCTGAATATCCGGTCTTTTCACTTCTCATTGTTTGATAACAACTTTCTTGATCCTGAGTATGTCGAAAGTATTGTTGCTTCAACACCGAGCGGCATGTTTACGGACAGGGATATTTACGGCTATTGGGTTGCTCCAGAAGGCGTAATATACAAAGATTTCAACAAAGACAAGCACTATATCAGTTCTAAAGAGATGGAAAATAGACAAGTCAACTTCACTAAATACTTTGCTGGTGTTGACTGGGGATATGATCACCCGGGTTCTATTGTCGTAATCGGACAAGATGACCAAGGGTGTTTTTATTTGCTCGAAGAACATTGCAAGCGGCACGAAGAGATTGACTACTGGGTAAAGGTAGCAAAGGACATCAAAGAACGATACGGCAACATTAATTTCTACTGTGATACGGCTCGACCTGAACACGTTCAGCGGTTCCGAAGAGAAAAACTCCGGGCTCAAAATGCTGATAAAGCTGTTGTATCCGGTATAGAGAAAGTGGCCCAGCTGTTCAAGCAAGATCAGCTTTTAGTCGTTGAGGATAAAGTTGATCGGTTCAAAAAAGAGATTTTCATGTATGTTTGGAATCAGAAGACAGGCGAACCGGTTAAGGAATGGGATGATGTTCTGGACTCAGTTCGTTATGCAATATATACGAACGGTAAACCATCAGGCGTAAGGGCATTGACAATGTAAAAAAGAAAGGAGCTGAAATCTATTGTATCCGATGACACCAACACATACAGAAGAGCTATTGAAAATCATTCAGGACAGCGCGGAAACATCCGATACTCTTCCGGACACCACTGTCATTCAGAAGATGATTGATAAACACAAATTAGAGCGTGACCGGATGTTAGAGGGCGTTGCATATTATTTGAATCAGGCAGACATAAAAAAAAGACTGCGCTATTTCTATGAGGATGGCGTACGCAAAATAGACACTGAAAAACCCAATAATCGCATTTCCCATAGCTGGCACAAACTGTTGGTCCAACAAAAGGTGCAGTATCTGGTTGGGAAGCCAATCACCTTTAATGCTGATGACTCCAAATTCTTGCAGCTCGTAAATGACTTTGTTAACGAGGATTTTGACGATTGCATACAAGAATTGCTGAAGAACGCTAGTAACAAAGGGCGAGAATGGCTGCATCCGTTTGTAGACGAAGAAGGTGAGTTTGACTTCATCCGCATACCTGCTGAAGAGGTTATACCTGTCTATGATACTACTAAAAAACGGAAACTTCTTTATGCAATCAGATATTATGATGTGAAAAACATTGATGATGAGTTCACTCGTAAAGTGGAATTGTACACAGATGAACAGATTTTTTACTATGTCGAGTATAACGGGGCCTTAGTTCAAGACTTTGCTTATGAAAACAATCCGGAAAGCCATTTTTATGATAAACAAGGCAATGGCTATGGCTGGGGTAAGGTGCCGATGATCGAGTTCAAGAATAATGAAGAGGGCGTAAGTGACCTAATCTTTTATAAGGACTTGATCGATGCTTACAACGGGAATATTTCAAATAACGCTAATACGTTTGATGAAATGCAGGACATCATCTTTGAATTAATAAATTATTCAGGTGACGATCTATCGGAGTTCATGACCAACCTTCGTCATTATAAAGCGGTTGCTGTTGGCGAGGGTGGCGGCTTCAATATGAAAACTGCTGAAATTCCAATTGATAGCGCGAACACACACCTTGATCGGTTGGAAGAAAACATTTACCGGTTCGGTCAGGGGGTAAACAACAATCCCGATAAAGTTGGGAATTCTCCTACAAACGTTGCGATTAAAAACTTATATTCATTACTTGATCTAAAGGCGAATGAAGCTGAACGGAAATTCCGGCCGGCACTGCACGCCTTTTTTTGGTTTTTCACAGAATACCTAAAAATGACTGGTCAAGGTGAATACGATCCCACTCTTTTGCAAATGACATTCAATCGCTCACGTATGACAAACGAGCTTGAAGAGGTGCAAATGGGCAGTCAGAGCACTGATATAAGCAAAGAAACACGATTGGCGCACCATCCTTGGGTTGATGATGTAGAAGCTGAGCTGAAGAGGATAAAAGATGAGGAAGTGGAGTACAGGAAAAGTATGCCGCCGTTGAGAGAGATCCCTACCGATACGGGCGGTGATGAAGATGAACCAGAATGATATTGATAAGTACCTGGATGACATGATTACTGAGGACGCGAAAAAGATTGATGTTGTTTTTGCTCAACGTCTGAAAGAGATCAATCAACAAATCGCGGCTCTTTATGCGAAATACAGCAGAGATGGTCAGCTTTCCATGGCTGATATGAATAAATACAACCGATTCAAAAAAGAAATGGAGCGCATGACTGAGGAATCCAGTAAGGCATTCAAAACCATCCTCACAATCGTTGAGGCTTTGGCGGCTAAACAATTCCTTGAGAGTTACATGCGCTCTGCCTATTTGTACGAGATGGAAGCTGCGGTTGACTTAGGCTTCAGCATTCCTACCGTCGAAGTAATCAAGCAGGCCATATTAAACCCGATAGCTGAATTGACTCTCTCAGCCTTATATAAGCGCCACAGAGATGACTACGTCCGGCAAATACAGATTTCAATTGCTCAAGGCATTCAAGCTGGTGAAGATTACTCGAAGATTGCCCGGCGGATTGAGCAAACGACCGAATTTGCCCGCAGAAAGGCTCGTGACGTGGCGAGAACAGAGACTCATAGGGTACAAGTCTCGGCGAGGATGAAAAGCGCTGAGCAGGCTTCTAAAAAGAGCAAACTCGAAAAGATGTGGAATGCAACTCTTGATCTGAAAACTCGTTCGGGCCATAGGAAGCTAGATGGCAAGACTGTTGAACGAAACGGGCTATTCAAATCAATATATGGCGGCGTCGGACCGGCTCCAGGGCACATGAATAATGCCAAGGATGATATTAACTGCCGTTGTACGATTGCTTTCAAAGTAAACGGCGTGCTGCCGGATACAAGAAGGGCCCGTAAGCGCGGCAATGGTGCTGGCGAGACTATCCCATACCAAACCTATGAGGAGTGGTACAAATCCATTGAGGAGAAGGAGAAATGATAAATGGGCAATGTTTCCGACGAAGCGATAGCTGATTTGCTTCTCAAGACGATTAAAGAAGCCATCAAAGAAGGGCGATTAGTCTCAGTGAATTCTCAAAGATTCGAAGAAAAAGAGGATGACGGAAAATTTTTAAATGCTGAATACACCTTCAGAGTCAAAATTCCTTTTCCGCAAGGAGATTTAAATTCTGCCGAGATTAGAACCGTCAAAATCTCGAATTTTGAAAACGATACAAGTGAAGTTTAAAGCTGGTTACATATGTGTCAGCTTTTTATTTTGTCCTGAGCATGACGTAAAAAGGCTCATTTGCTCATTCTAAAGGCTTGGAGCCAAACTAAGCGCAAATCCTGTGCGTGAGGTGGACACGCAAAAAAACATTAAAGGAGAGGTTGAAATGAGTTTAAAAGAATTGCTTGGTGATGATCTGTATGCTCAGGTCATGGATAAAGTCGGAGATCAAAAGATTGATATCGTCAGTAACGGACAATGGTTTCCGAAAGAACGTTTTGACGCAGTAAACAGTGAAAAGAAGGACTTGAAAGCGCAGCTGGATGAGCGCGATCAACAATTATCTACTTTGCAGAAGCAGGCAAAAGGCAATGAGGAGCTTCAAGCTGCAATTGAACAACTGCAAGAAGACAACAAAAAAACTGCTGAGGAGTATCAGCAAAAATTAGATCAACAGGCTTTTGATTTCGCTGTTGAATCAGCTTTGCGTGATGCGAAGTCAAAAAATATCAAGGCTGTTAAAGCCAATTTAAACCTTGACAGTTTGAAGTTAGCTGACGGAAAGGTCATTGGTCTGGAAGAGCAGTTGAACGCTCTTAAAGAAAGCGACAGTTATCTTTTTGAGGAGAGTGAGGAACAACCGCCAAAGCTTGCAGGAAGACAACCTCATAGTTCTCAAGGAGCAGGAGCTGTGTCTCCGGCTGGGAATAACCCTTTCAGTAAAGAACATATGAACTTGACTGAACAAGGCCAAATTCTAAGAAATAACCCAGAACAAGCAAAACAATTAATTATCCAAGCAGGCGGAAATCCTGCAAACTACGGATTATAAAGGAGAATTTAAATGACAGTAACTAGAGTTCAGGATGTTATCATCCCGGAAATTTTTAACCAATACACAATGAACAATACTGTTGAACAAACAGCGGTATATCGAAGTGGAATTATTCAGCCTGTACCGGGCTTAATCGTTCCAAGTGGTGGTGATACAGTCAATATGCCTTTTTGGAACGATCTTGAAGGAGATCCAGAGGCGATTCAATCAAACTTTGCATTGACTCCAGAAAAAATCACATCAGGGAAAGACGTTGCTCGGGTATTCGAATATGGTAAGGCTTGGAGCGCAGAAGATTTAGCGGGAGAGCTTGCAGGATCAGATCCAATGAGAGCAATTGGGGATCGTGTCAATTACTATTGGGAAAGACAGTTTCAAAAAATGATCTTCCTTATGTTGGATGGTGTCTTTGGTAGCAACATCACTAATAATGATGGCGATCTTGTATTAGATATTTCGAGTGGTGACGGGAAAAAGTACACAACTTACCTATTTGCTGGAGGTGCCGTTGGTTATGCCCCAGGTATGCCGAAAACACCAACCGAAACAGATCGAAACTCACTAAAAGGTGAGGACATTTTGATCAATCGTAAGAAGTTCATTATGCATCCTCGTGGTTTCAAATGGACCGAAGCTGATGTTGCTGCCGAAATGCCTACATTCAAAGAATTGGCAAGCGCAAAGAACTATGAACGTGTTTATGACAAAAAGAAAGTCCGAATTGTGAAGATCATTTCCAATGAAGGACCAGAAGCAGCAGCTAATTCAAAATTAAGCGGTGAAGTGATTCTTGATGCAGCTCAATTACTCGGGGATGCTAAAGGGAAATTCACTTCAATTGCAATGCATTCAGTAACGCATACAAATTTACAGAAACAAAACTTGATTGAGTTCATTCCTAACAACAGGGCTGATGTAGGTTTTGGAACATACCTTCAAAAGTCCATTATTGTTGATGATTCACTTCCAGTTGTAACACCAGCGCCCTAATGCGCCCCAAAACCTACGGTACACAAGTACAACTGATTCTATAACGGTTGAATGGAATCCCGTAGCTGGGGCTACTTCATACAACATCTATAGAGGGTCAAATAAAACGTTCGATAAGAGCGTAACCCAACCGGTTTACACAACAACCGGAATGAGTCCTGATACTCAACTTACAATCAATGTGACGGCTGTCAATAATAGCGGGGAATCAGCAATGTCTGAGATTGTTACCCGTACACAGGCGTAAAGGAGAGTTTCTAATGGGAGCGACTACATTTTGGCTTCTTGAACAGGAGTTGAAAGCTAGAAAAGCAGTTCAACAAACTGCCGAATCAACTGACAAACAAGAAGGCCAAGAAAGTATTGATTTTGAAACACTATCTGATGATCAATTGAAAGAGATTGCAAAAGATCGGGGCATACCCGGCTATTTCAACATGAAGCGCGATACACTGTTAACCAAACTGAAAGGGTGATCCGATGGACATCCAACAAGTAAAACGAATGATAGGGATAACCACTGATAAACATGACGATTATTTATCTGAGGTTGTCCCTATTTTAATTGAGTACGCAAGCGACTTTTGTAAAAATAATTTTGAGCCAGGGGCGCTGCCTGCGGGCGTAAAAATATTTGTCGCAAAAGCAACTGAATATAACATGACGCCGTCCAGCCTGTCCGGGAGGAGTATGGGGGATGTGTCATATTCATATAACACAGAATTCCCTCAATACATCGTGAAAAATCTGTATCCATACAGAAAGGCATTTCGATGATTGCTGAAGAGTTTCCCCACGAAATCACGTTTCAGCGGATGGGTAAGGTGCCGGACGGTGGCGGTGGTTATGAAGAAGGTTACGTTGACTACATCACAACAGAAGCATTAGTCAGTGGCGTCAGTTCCCGGGAATATTATCAGGCTCAGCAGCTGCAAAACCCGGTTGAATGCAATGTGTATTTCCCTTATCGGACTGATATCGAGAAAACAATGAGGATCATTTACGAAAACAAGATCCTCATTCTCAAATCAGAGCCAATTGATCAAGGCGGCATGCATGAAGTCTTGAATCTGAAATGCCAGGTATCGGGGGTGCTGGAGTCTGATGGCAAGAGTTAGCGGTAGATGGGTCAGGCAAATGCGCCGAGCGACTGAAGAGTTCAGGAACAATGTGATTGAGGAAGCTAAACGGATTGTAACTGACACGGCCGAGCTGATTTACAGCAACGCTGTTTTAAATGCTCCAACGGCCATGATCGACGGCGGGAACTTGAAAAATTCAATAGAAATCGATTATCGTGACGGCGGCTTAACGGCCGTTATTTCTGTTGGTGCTGATTATGCAATTTATGTCGAATACGGAACCGGAATCTATGCGGAGGATGGGGGCGGCCGGCAGACTCCTTGGGTCTATTTTGACACCAAGCTTAACCGATGGGTTATGACACGAGGCATGCGGGCCCAGCCGTTCTGGAATCCGTCTATTGAGGAAGGTATGCGTTACTTCGCCAGTCAAATGTGATAGAAAGGGGCTGTCATTATGCGGTCAGCCATGTGGCCGTTGCAAATGGCTATATTTCAAAGGCTATCAACTGATGAAGAGCTGAATGCACGCGTCACTGGTGTGCTTGATGCAGTCTCGAAAGATCAGAAAAAGCCATATGTGACAACAGGCGATGATGACGTTTCGCCATTTGAAACAAAAACGTCTAAAGGTGAAATCATCAATGTTGTTCTCCATTGCTGGAGCGACTACAACGGTAAAAAAGAAGCGATGCAGATCCTTGATTTGATGCTGCAAGCAATAACGAGAGAGCCCCTAGAAATAGAGGGCTTTTCTTTATGCCGTTCTGAGATGCGCGGTATGCAGGTGATCACCGACATTGACGGATACACCAGACACGGCATTCTCAGGATGCGATACACAATAAACAATTGAGAGGATGGAGGAAATGGCAGATTTATTGAATGGTATTGATGAGGTTTACTTTGTTCAACCGATGAATGCTACTTCAACTGAAGGCCTATTTATCGCTTTCCAAACAGAAGGCAGTCATACGAAAGAACAAGACACAAAAGATGAATCAACTAAGTCTGGCCGAATCGTTGGTTATGGACCTAAATCCGAGAACATTGAACTGACATATTATGCTGCTGTCAATGATCCGGGCCAAACAGCAATTGAAGATGCTTATGATAACGAAGAAACAGTTCAGGTATGGAAAGTAAACCTGAATAAGAACGAAAACGAAAAGCATGATTCAGAATATGGACATGCAATCATTGAGAGTTTAGAGAAAAGCGCTCCACAAGATGGGTTTATTGAGGTTTCAACAACCTTGCCTGTTCTCGGTAAGACTCGGAAAGGAGAACTTGATCCTCTGCCTCAAGAATTAATTGACCAGATCAGGTCTTCTGCGGGTGCGAAGAAATTCATGCAGTTTGGCGAGAACGGTAAAACAACAACTACACCCTAAGGCGCCCCAAAATCTATCGTTCACGGCTACTGCTGACAGCGTGACTGTGAATTGGGATGCGGTAGATGGGGCAACGTCATACAAAGTGTATAGAGGAGCGGAAAAGAAGCTTGATGCTACTGTAACAGGCACATCCCACACATTGACAGACATTGCGGCAGATACCCAGCTGACGGTCAATGTCTCTGCGGTTAACGATGCTGGGGAATCACCAATGACAGAGATTATTACGAGAACTCAAGCGACTGCGCCCTGATATACCCCGTAATATAACCACGACAAGTGTCACTTCTAATCAAGTGGGATTCAAGTGGGACGCGGTAAAAGGGGCGACCTCGTACAACATTTACAGATACTACGCAAAGATAGCAACTGTCACGACGAACTCATATCTCTCCAACCCGACTCTTAAACCCGATAGTTCATACATTTTCAATGTATCCGCGGTAAATGCCGCCGGGGAATCGGCTTGGTCAGAGAAATTCACGATTCGCACAAATAAAGAAGAAGCATAGGAGCCCGGCCGTTGCAGGGCTCCTTTTAATATAAAAATTTTGGAGGTTTTATATATGGCTCACTTAACAATTGACGGAAAAGATTATGCTGCACGCTGTGATTTTGCATTCGATAGAACAGCAAACGAGAAATATGCGAAAGAAGATAAAAACGGTGACAAATCAGGCGGCACATTAACGATTTACAACAGTTTGCTGAACGATGACGCTGTTTACCTTTCTGCATTTTGGGATTGCGCGCTGGCTCACTTGAAAAAAGGCAAACCATCTGTCGAGCAAATTGAAGACGCAATCGCCAAGATCATTGAAGAAGATGAAACTGGAAACGCCGTTGATGAGATGGTGAAAGAAGCTTTTAACACACTGGATTCAGCGGGTTTTTTCAAAGGAAAGATCCGTCAGCAATGGAAGATGATGAACAAGCTGTCGAAACCGAAGAAGGTCAGCCCGAACGAGACTCCGGAAATGGAAGCGAAGCGTCTGGAGGAAGACGAAATGAACAAGGACATGCTAAAGACGATGGAAGAAGCGTACAAAGAGAAGACGGGATCGACTATCTCCAAGTAATTGAAAATGCAGCTCGTTGGATGGGTGTCTATGATAACGATGTCATTATGTCATGGACTCCAAATGAGTATAAACGAAAGTTAAAAGCAGCCAAACTCCGTGAAATTGACGAGATGGAAAAGTTGGCGAGAAATGCTATGTTTCATCGCTATGCACTAAACGAAAAGAGACCAAAAGAGTCAAAGATGTTTGACGCCAGAAAAGCGCGCAGAGAGCTTGAGCGTTCTCTGACAAGCGAGGAAAACAAATGGCGTGAATCAGACATAAATAAGCTTGGTCCGAGAGCTAAAGGCGTGCAGATGTTAAACGACGCTGTACGTTCTTACTTCGGAAGACAATCAAAAGAAAAGGGGTGAGGGCATGATCGAGAGGCTTACTGCTGTTGTAGAAGCTCAGACGCAGAGGTTCAACAGGAGTATGGATCGAGTCAATGACATGATGCGGCGTATGGCTGATACCCATACAGTTGAAGTTGAAGCAGAAACCGCAAGCTTCCAAGCAAGAGTTAGACAGGCAGAACAGCAGATCGACAACTTTATTCATCGACACGAAAGAACCCGAGTCGATTTAGACGCAGACGCTGACCCCGTACAAAGGGCCGTTTCAGCAGCAAGGGCTGAGATTGCCTCGTTGCCCAACCGGGTTACAACCAATATCAACGGCGATTCATCAGATTTAACGAGGTCAGTAGCTGCAGCTCAAACTGAGACTAGATCCTTACCAAACAGAGTATGGATCTTCATAGAAGCCCGTACTGATCGCTTCGAAAACTCTATGAATCGTCTGGCGAAAATCACTAACTCCGTTTCTACTGTCATAGGCCATTCACTTGCGGGCGCTTTCACATCTGCATTGCCTGCGATTTCTCCGGTTCTTGCCAGTATTACTGGAGCCATAGGATCACTGGGCCCGATGCTTGGTGTGGCAGCTGGTGGTGTTATGGGGCTTGGTAGTGCGTTTGCGACAGCAGGGACAGGAGCTGCTGCATTTGGGGCACTGGCGGTATCTTCACTAGGTGGTGTTTTCAAAGCTTCTGAAGACTTGAAAAAGCTTCAAGAAAAACTGGATGAAACCACTGACGCCAAAGAGCGCGCTAAAATCATGGAGAAGATCAAGGGCATTCAGCAGTCTCTTGGAAAAGAAGAGAAAAAGGCGCTTGCAACATTAGAAGATTTCAAAACGAACTGGAAGAGCATTTCCGAATCTGTTCAGAAGCCTATCCTAAAAACGTTCACAAGCTCGCTGACAACGTTCAAAGGTGTTCTGAATAGTTTAAGACCTATGTTCAAAAGCGTGGCGAATGGCGGCGTTACACTGGCTAAAAGTATGAATGCAGCATTTAAAGATGCAGACATGAAACGTTTCATTGGTTTCATGAATAAAAATGCAGGCCAGGCTTTTGTGACGTTTGGGAAAATAGCCGGAAACGTATTGCGAACAGTTATGAATCTGATTGTTGCTTTTGGTCCTCTTGGGAACGACATGTCGGCCAGTTTGGAAAAGGCCACGGCTTCATGGGTGAAGTGGTCAGCTAATTTAGGTTCTTCAAAGAAGTTCCAAACGTTTATTGAATATGTCAAAACAAACGGTCCTAAACTGCTGCAGATCATCGGGAACTTATCAGGCGGTCTGACAAAGTTATTTACCGGTTTTGCCCCGATGTCTCAGGACATGATGACATCCCTTGTCAACATGACTCAGAGGTTTAATGAATGGGCCGGCAGCGTCACGAAAACAAAAGAATTTCAATCGTTTATTGACTACATCAAAACGAACGGTCCGACTGTTTGGAGTACGATTGGTGAAATCGCCAAAACAATAATCAATTTGCTCGTTGGTATGGCTCCGTTAGGGCAATCCATCTTGCAAACTGTAAACGGATTTTTAAAATTCACTAATGCTGCGATGCAAGCTAACCCTGCTATTGGGCAATTCATTGCGGTGGGCATTTCATTACTTGGAGCATTAAGAGCAATAGTGCCTGCGATTGCCGCAGTTAGTGCAGTCACAAACGGGTTAAAAGACTTTGTTACCGCGGCTAAGTGGGTAAGAACGTTTGTCACTGGTACCGAAGGATTTACACTCGCTCGAATGGTATCTCAGCTGAAAACCGGAATAATCTGGGTCGGTAAATTCATCGCAAAATACACGGTCATGGCTGCTCAAGCCACAGCAAATGGCGTAAAAATGGCAGCATCTTGGACAGCGATGAAAATATCTGCCCTTGTATCTTCCCTAAAGAGCGGCATAGTTCAAATGGGTCTGTGGATCAAGAATATGACTGTTATGGCGGCGCAGTCAATTGCACAGGCAACACGAACAGCAACAGCATGGACAATCATGAAAATAAGCTCTTTTGTGACTACTCTTAAAACTGGAATAGTTCAGATGGGCCTTTGGATCAAACAGATGGTTGTCATGGCTGCTCAATCTGTTGCGCAGGCAGCGAGAATGGCAGCAGCATGGACAGCGGCTCAAATAAGCTCATTTGCATCTATGTTGGCAGCTGGAATCACACAAATGATTGCATTCGGAAAACGTCTTGTCATTCTTGCGGCTCAGGCGGCTGCAAACGCGGCGAGAATGGCGGCATCTTGGGTCGTTGCTATGGGGCCTATTGGATGGATCACAGCGGCTGTAGTGGCTTTGGTTGTCCTCATCATTGCGAACTGGGACAAGATCAAGGCTTATACAATCAAAGTCTGGGGTGTTGTTTCTAAGTGGCTTTCTTCTGCTTGGACAGGGATTAAGAATGCAGCATCAAAAGTATGGTCGGCTCTTGTCACGCTTATAAAGGCAAACTTCGAATTGCAAAAAAAGGTCGTCATGACCGTTTGGAATGCGATTAAGTCTGCTGCAACAAGAATATGGAATGGCATAAAGTCGGCGTTATCTTCCATCTGGAAGGGGATTATAAGCACTGGAAAAACTGTCTGGAACGGTTTGAAAACTTTCTTTACGGCTTGGCTAAATTTCCAAAAAAAGATATGGTCTACAATTTGGAATGCTGTGAAGTCAACTGTATCCGCGGTTTGGAGAGGTTTAGTTTCCGCCGGAAAGTCAATCTGGAATGGATTGAAGTCATTCTTTACTTCATGGCTAAATGCTCAAAAGAACATGTGGAAGACGATCTGGAATGCGATTAAATCAGCTGTGACGGCCGTTTGGAAAGCTTTGACGTCAACGGCTAAGAATAGCTTTAACGCAATGAAAAATGCTATTTCCAACATCATGAACAGCGTCAAATCTCGTATTAAAAGCATTTGGAACAGTGTTGTGAGCTTTTTCAAAGGAATCAACCTGAAATCGATCGGCCGTAACATTATCCAAGGTCTAATAAATGGTATCGGCGGTATGGCAGGGGCATTAGCCAGCAAAGTGAAAGCTATGGCAAATGCAATCCCTAACGGCATGAAAAAACTTCTTGGAATTCATTCTCCATCAAGGGTTATGCGCGATCAGGTCGGTTATCACGTCGGCACCGGTATGGCGGCTGGTATTGATAAATCACAAACTAAAGTAAAATCGGCTGCGGCCAGTGCGGCCAAGGTTGCACAGAGAGCGGCTGCGGTGGAAGTAAACAACAAAGTAAATAGCACGATGATTAGTTTTGAAGCTCAAAACACTGCTGTAGATACTTACAGCAAGATGCTTCAGACGATAGAAAAGAAGACTACTCTTCAAAGCTTCGATATAGGCAATACGGTTTCTACTAATATAGCAGCGGGGATACAGTATGGGATCAATGCTGTTCAGAATGCAATAAGTACAATCGGTGATGCGATGTATATCGAACAGAAAGATATGAATCTTGCTTATGATACATCCATATCTAGAAGCGACCTCGGCACTGTCAGAAAAGAACTGAGTGCAGATGTTAAAAACCTTGAACTCCCTGAAAGAACTATCGTCATTGAAATGGACAGCAAGAAAGTCGGGCAGGGCGTAGAGAAGCCTGTGACAGACGCACAAAGAAGATCAAATGCAAGGAGGGTGAGAATTAATTGATCAACTATCAGGAGATTTTGCCCAACCAGTGGAAAATCACATTCAATGGGATCGATATTTCACCCTTCTTTTATGTGAAATCAACCACTGGGCGGGGAGTAATGAGCCGAGAGGTAAATACAGCCACAATCGGGAACCGTCCAGGCGGTTTCTTTCGAGGGACCAGACTACCGATAAGAACGATTACTATAGATGTTCTTTTTGCTTTCAGTAGTGAAGAGGAATTGAAGAAGAAGCAAGAAGAATTGACTTATATTTTGCATGCGGAGGAGCCGAAACCACTCATTTTCCATGATGAGCCTGACAGAATCTATTATGCAATTTTTGAGAGCGTATCTGAGGGCGAAGAGAAGGACGGCTTTCAACAGGCTACGCTTACTTTTATCTGCCCTGATCCTAAAAAGTATGGAGCGGCTGCGGAATCTGAACTAAATGCCGGGGTGCAGGTTTTCACAAATCCGGGTTATGCGGAGATTGAACCAAAAATCGAATGTGTTTTTAAAGAGGCAGCCACTTCATATGAGGTGGCTATTTTAAATGGTGATGGATCTGTTTCTAAGACAATAAAAGTCGTTTACAACTTCATCGCCGGCGACACTCTCATTGTTGATTCATCAAAAAGAAAAGTGACATGCAGCGGTAAATTGATCATGACTGCTCTGCAAATACAATCTGAGTGGTTCACACTGCCACCAAAAGTACCAACCCAATTGAAGTTAAGCCACGCAAGCCGCATCAAATTCGATGAGGCTTATTTGTAAGGAGGTCCGTTAATGGCTGACATGTATATTCTTTCACCAGATGATCAAGTGCTGGCAGTGCTGTCCAGCGACGGACAAGAAGCGTGCAGATTTTGGGATGCTAAATACAAAGAAGAGCTGAATAAAGGCTCTTCTTTTTCTTTTGTAGCAGATGCTTCCCATCCTGATGCGCGCTATTTGTTTGAAGAGAATCAGGTTGTCTTTAGAGATAAAGACGGCATTCTCCGATTGTTTGTGATCAAAGAGCTTGATGATACAGATGAGAATTCAGAGGTCAACACCCTTGTAACATGTGAAGCTGCCATGATGGAGTTGACGGAAACGTTTGTGAAAGACTTCCGGCCAACTGACAAAACAGCACAATATGTTCTGGACAATGTGCTCGCTCGTTCTCGGTGGGTGGCGGAGGTAAGCGCTGAACTCGGTACAAACTCCAACACGTTTTATAAGAAAACAGCTTTGGAATGTATTGCTGAAGTGATAAACATATGGGGTGGCGAGCTTCAGGATTCTGTCGAGTTTGATGGAAATAAGATCACAAAGAGAATTATCAAGATATTGCCACGACGAGGAAAAGACAGCGGGAAACGCTTTGAGATAGATAAAGATACAGAGAATATCAAAAGGACTGTCATCAGCTACCCATTGACAGCGCTGTGGGGATATGGCGCCTCTATTGCCTCAACAGACGAAGACGGTGAGGAGACGGGCGGTTATTCGCGGTTTATTGACTTCGCAGAAGTAGAGTGGAAGAAATCAAAAGGTGATCCTGTGGATAAACCACTGGGGCAGGAATGGGTTGGCGATCCGGATCTATTAAAAAGGCTGGGGCGCCTTAAAAACGGTGAATTGATCCACAGAGAAGGGCAATACAACAATGAAGATATACCTGATCCAGCGGAGCTTTTAAAAGCCACATACAACCATCTCATTACAACAGCATCAAAAACTGAGGTGAATTATGAGCTATCAGTTCAATTGCTTCAGAATGTACCAGGTTATGAGCATGAGCACGTTGAGCTGGGCGATACGACAATTGCCATAGACCGAAACTTTGCTATTCCGATAGAAACGTCACAGCGCATTATTTCAATGGAATATGACATAACAGACCCGGACAATACCTGTGTTGTGGAAATAGGGCAGTTTTTATCAGTGCTCCAAGGTGATGATCGGATTAATCAGATAGAGAGTATACTCGACAAAAATCGTGGTACTTGGGAGAGGAAGCCAGACGTTGGCGAAGTCACAGACGGAAGTTTCCCTGACATTATCCCGAAAGTCCCTTCTAACGTAACTGTTAAGGGGCTTTTTTCAGGTACTAGCATCACTTGGGACTATGACCCTTCTTCTTATATTGCTGCATATGAGGTTTATGGATCGCAAACGACAGGGTTTACCCCGTCTATCGAAAACCGGCTATGGCGAGGAAAGCAGAGTGGTTTCCTGCATGAAAACGCTGGCGTTGATAACGTTTGGTACTATCGCCTTAGGGCTGTTAACTATCACGGCAAAGCAAGCGAATTTACAGCCGAGTTTTCAGCAAAAACCCAGCGGATTATGACTGATGACATCCTTTTCGGCGCAATCACAGCGGACAAGCTGGCAAATTTAGCTGTAACAGCGGACGCCATTTCCCGAAATTTTGAAGAAGCTAACATTTTGCCGGGATCGCTATTACGTTTAAGCGACATTTTAAGGGTTGATTCCAGAGTAAGTGTCAATGAGGTAAATGGTTTCAATGAGTTATCCGTGACGAAAGATACAACAGAATACACGTCATTCGGATTTACTACAGGTGGTAGAAACTCACTTAAATTAACGAAAGGCGAAACATACACTTTATCATTTGAGTTGAAACGAGAAACATTGAATGACTTTTCATATATACAGGTCAGGTCGAAAAGTGACACGCAGTACAATTTAACGAACAACTTCACCGATTTGTCGAGTTATCCTGCTGATGAATTTGTAAGGTTCGATCTTCCTTTTGTTTCCCCAGCAACTCTAACTGATGGGCGCGTTTGTCTAGGAGGGAGAACACAAAATCTCACAGATAGCGCTAACTTCACAATAAGAAAAGTGCAGATTAGAAGAGGAAACGTAAGAATGCCTTTCGGATTCAGCCCATACGACACACAACTCACTGACGGTTCTGTTACATCTGCCATTATTGCGGATGCGGCCATCACAAGCGCAAAAGTGGCAGAAGCCGCCATAGGTACGGCGGCTATTCAAAACGCGGCAATTGCACGAGCGCACTTACAAGAAGCAATCATTGACACTGTTCATATAGCTGACGCCGCTATTACAAGCGCCAAAATAAAAGATTTGTCCGCGGATAAAATCACGTCAGGGACAATCAACTCGATTAATATTACAGGTTCATTGATAAAGGGCGGTAAATTCCAAGCGTTGAACACAAATAACAACTTCGATTCTTATTTTGATGGGGAAAAGCTTTACCAATATAAAAGATCAACAGCTAGTGGCACATATGCAGACTACACTGCGACGGAAATAAATTCCTCCCTTCTTTATCAAGAATCCGGTGTAGATTATCAAGACGGGAGCGGGAAAGAAGTATATCGAAGTGTTTCAATTAGCGATGGCAAAGTTTCTGTTAAGGGTGCAGGAGAATATAACAACGTGAATGATTTGGCGGTTGTTGAAATGTACGGAGATTTCACGACATATGGTTATGGAGCGGGTAAAATTGTCATAACGAATACTACGACAGCAAACGTTCCAAAAGACATTTTTACGTTAGAGGGGTACCGAAAAGGTATAGATGTCAACGATCAGTACAACGCTAATTTTACGAACAGAGCAGTCATTTCTGGAAGTTCTACGTTATTAAGTTTACAACCTCTAAACTTTGAAACGGTTGTCGGTGGTGGGATACGTATGAAATCGAAAAAGCGAACTGTTTTCGAGGGTGCACCCGTAGAGTTGACAAAAAAATCAACAATTATAGCCGGGGATGAGTCACTTTCTGACCCTATAAAAATAATGGGGGGCAGTGTCTCGAAGTTAGTGATGGACATACATGGGGAGTTGCAAAACAATCTATGCTTGGCTGTTACAGAAAGAAATGTAATTTTGTCACAGAGCACAGGATCTCATTCTTACGGCAGTGTACATGTAGATTTCATCGAAGCTGATAACTATGACAATGTTGAAAATATTTTCGGTGTTTTCGCACAACCCTACGGACCGAAAACAAGTAATGTAACAGCTGGGGTGGAAAACCAAACATCAAAAGGATTCACGCTATATGTAAGGGGGACGGGCGCTGCTGACGTGGCGGGTCTTGATGTTAAAGTTCGCCTACTTGTGTTATATGAAAAAGTATAAGGGGAATAAAATAAGTGATTAAAACTATTGATTTACACCCGCGTAGATATTCATATATCGAAGGATTGAAAGTAACAGAGAATGAGAATGGATACACTCTTTCTTCCTGCCTTAATAACGAGGTTGGATTTGATGAACCCTTTCAAATGGATGTCGTTGAATTTGACGTTATGCCTGATTCGGAAAGGGATGTCGCTTACGGCCTTCACATTTATCTTGTTAAAGAGACTCGCAAAATGGAGTATAAACTTTTTCGGAGGATTGCTGACCAAGACGGCTATAATTATGATTTTATTGAGAGTAACGAAGATTCTCTCTTAATGAAAAATATCCTAAGTGTTACCGTCTATCCAAATGGAGAAAAAGATGCAATATTTTATAATCATCAAAAGGAGTTGGAACAATGAAACTGGAGCCAATCGACATTCCCCATCAAAATGACGCGAAGACTACTGAAGAGCAGATGAAAGAGCAAATATTAGATTTACAAAGAATGTGTAATGTTTTAATGGTAAACCAGCCTTAAGATCGGAGAGATTCGATGGAAAAACGGAGTGTGTTTTACAACTTTTTTGAGGATTGTTGGAAGAATGGGACTGTTCTAACCATTGAGCTAAAAACTCACGTTCAAACAGGACGAATTACACAAGCTGAATTTGACGAAATAACATCTCTTGAGCGCGGAAACGCTTATCCAGACCAAACAGAATAGGAGAATCAATATGGAAGAAAAGAAATCAAACGAAATGGATTTAGAAACGAAAGTGGAGCTATTCGAAAGAAAAGCGGCAGGTTATCGCCAAAACTGGATGAATGCTGAAGATATAATCATGACATACCAGTACATGATTGAAAAAGACAAACAGCTTTTAGCGGAAAAAGATCAAGAAATTCAGCATCTGAAGGAACACCTTGAGAAATTAGAAAAGAACCTGAACAACTTGAAAGGTCCAGTAAAAATAAATCATCAGAAAAAATAAGCGGCGGAGAAGCGGCTTTTTTATTTTGCCTCTAAGGAGGTGATCAAACGAAATGGAGGAAACGACTGTGTTTATCAATTTTGAAACGTTGGATTTAGCGAGAATATACCTGTTCGGAGGTGTGAAATATCTCGATTTGTTACTGGTTCTCAGCATTATTGACGTCATAACAGGCGTAATCAAGGCATGGAAATTTAAGAAGCTGCGGAGCCGGAGCGCTTGGTTCGGTTACGTCCGGAAGATGCTCAGCTTTTTGGTGGTTATTGTGGCAAACATTATCGATACAATTCTCAACCTGAACGGTGTTCTCACATTTGGAACCGTTCTTTTTTATATCGCCAATGAAGGGCTTTCCATTACGGAGAACCTGGCACAGATCGGCGTTAAGATTCCAGCTGCGATTACGGACCGACTTCATGTAATTGAAGAAGAAAACGAACAAACAACAAAAAAAGATGAACAGGCTGCTGGATAATCCAGCGGCTTTTTCTATATCAAAAATAAAGGAGAGAATAATTATGACAATCGCAGTTAAAAAGAGCCTTGTATCATCATCAAAATACGCTTTAAAATGCCCGAATTATTTGGACGCTGAATACATTACCATCCACAATACAGCGAATGATGCGTCAGCTGCTAACGAGGTCAGCTACATGACCGGAAATACCAGTTCAACGAGCTTTCATTTTGCTGTTGATGATAAAGAAGTAAGACAGGGCATCCCTACCAATCGCAATGCATGGCACACTGGAGACGGTACAAACGGCACCGGGAACCGTAAGTCTATCGGTGTTGAAATCTGCTACAGCAAGTCAGGAGGCGCGCGATATAGGGCTGCTGAAAAGTTGGCTATCAAGTTTGTGGCGCAACTGCTTAAAGAACGCGGATGGGGCATTGATCGTGTGCGGAAACACCAAGATTGGAGCGGAAAGTATTGTCCGCACCGTATTTTGTCAGAGGGAAGATGGGATGAGGTTAAATCTGCCATTGAAAAAGAATTGAAGGCGCTGGGCGGCAAAACATCAAGCAAGAAAACAACTTCATCTAAGACAGTGAAAAACCCAAGCTCAAGCAAAAAGAAATCATCCTTTAATCTACCTTCCGGCATTTTCAAAGTGAAGAGCCCTTTGATGCACAGCGATGCCGTTAAGCAGATTCAAACAGCATTGGCTGCATTGCATTTCTATCCGGATAAAAAAGCCAAAAACTTTGGGATCGATAGCTATTACGGACCGAAAACCGCCGATGCCGTCAGCCGGTTCCAGCTAATGAATGGATTAAAAGCTGACGGCATTTATGGACCAGCTACGAAAGCAAAACTTGAAGCTTTAATGAAATAAAAAACTCCCTCTCTATGAGAGGGAGTTATTTTTTTTTGTTGTAAAAATTCATTGTAAAAAAAGATAAAACTAATAAAACTAGAAAATAAACTATAAAGGTTGAGATAAAGTTCCAAGAGAAAAAGTCAAAGTCTTTATTTAGAGAATAAAATACAATTTGACTTACTAAAGTTATTACGAAAACAACTGTTATTAATTTAGAGAATTTTTTGGTCATGACAAAACACCTCTTCCAATTTAGTGAAATAAACCCATTTAATATAGTAGAATGTCTGGTAAAATATAGTATGTAAATAACGATTAGGAGGATGTTCTATGAAAAAGCTTTTAGCTGTAGTGTTAACATTTACTATGATAACACTAATGTTCGGAAGTACGTCAATAGTTCAAGCGGAGGAAAAGTGTCCAACCTGTGAGAAAACAGATCCTTTGGTAGCGCCTACCACAAAAGATCTAAATAAAACTATTGAAATATTAAAAGACAATAATGTGAACACTTTAGCTTTGGATAAAGAAAGAGCTGCAGTAGTCGAAAATGATAAAGACAAAGCTGTAATTATTGCAGAAAAGCTGGGCGATAGCAAAGATAAGATTGAGTATAACCAGTATTTTGTTGACGTTAATAACGAAAAATTTGTAACTTTAAAACAAAAAGTTGAAAAACTAGATGATAAGACTGTGAAAGCTGAAGTCATTAACGTAGAATCAGGAGCAAAATACTCTGTTACAATTGATAAAGACGGAAATAAATTAGATGAAAATTTTATCTCAGGAAAGTCTGCTGACTTTAAGCAATCAAGTTTATGTAGTGCTATCGTAGGTGCAGTTCTTGGTACAGGATCTAAATTTGCTTGTATTGCTGCTTGTACAGCTGTAACTGGAGGTTGGGGAGCAGTTGCATGTGGTGTATTATGTGCAGCAGTAACTGGCGGAATAAGCTGGGCTGGGGCAAAAGATATGTGTGAACAATTATTTGGTTAAAAAACGACGCTCCTATATAGGAGCGTTTTTTTAATCACTAGTAATATGGAGAAATTAATAAATAAACTAAAACACCAGTCAGACTAACATACAGCCAAATAGGCATTGTCCAACGTACTATTTTTCGATGTTTCTGTGTTTGCATTGTTAAACCCCATATTAATGAAAATAATGCTAAAGGTACAACAATACCCGCAAGAATACTATGAGAAGTTAAAATAACGTAGTAAAAGTATTTGTCGAGCCCTTCTCCTCCATAATGAGTGGTCTCTTGAGATAAGAAGTGGTAAGTTAAATATGAAAATAAAAATAATATTGTTGAAGAAAATGCTGCAAATATGAAAGCTCTGTGTAGTTTTATATTATGCTTTTTTATAAAAATTAAAGCTGCTATAAGAAAGATGAACGTAAAGCTATTTAGAACAGCATTTATACGTGGAAAGATAGTTATATTAAAATTAACCTCTCCTTTATAACCTAATGGCGAAAAAAATAACAGCAATATAACCACATTAGCTAAAAGTGAAAGTGTGATTACTGTTTTTGTATAATTTGAGTTCTCCTTGGGCCTTTGAGTTTTTATTCTATTCAAATTTTTCACCTCCCTCTCTAAATTAACATGATTTTTTCCATAATGGGCTCTATATGAAAAAAACAAAACTTAATTCCTATTCTACACAATACCTATTGACGATGGTAAACAGGTATTGTATAATTAAAGTATAGAAAGGAGGTGCTGAAGTGGACGAGGTGAGAAACTGGATTCTTGCTATCGCTGGTATCGTGACCATCATTAAACACATCTACGACATATGGCAGAAGGAAAGCGAAAAGCATAGCAAGAAAAAGAAAAAGCGCTCCCGCCGGGTAAGCAAGAAGCGCTGATACACAGTGAGCAAAGGGGAGTAAATCCCCTTGCTCATACCATTATATCACGTCCACGATAATATGAAAAAATATTTTAAGCAGTACAGCACAGGAGATTTTGCCGTTTTGCTCATTTTGGTTACTGGAATCGTTGCAATTGATCTGACCGATGAGGGTATGTCTGGAAAGATTGCGCATACTGTATTGATGGTAGCCGTTGTTATTACCTTGCTAAAAGGATTCATTATGATGTGGAGAGAAAGCCGACATGAAAGAAAGCGAAAAAATTAAGTTTATCCAGGAAGAAGTTTTGACTGCAGCGGAAGCGGGGGAGCTGCTTGGAATTACTCGGCAGCGTTTAAGTACCCTTGTGACTTCCGGAAAGCTCAAACCGGTTAAAAAGGTTGGGACAGTCGCATTGTTTTTGCTGGGACATGTACAAGCCCTTAAAAAAGAATTAGAAGCCGGCCGGAAGAAGTACAGACCGTATGATGACTGAAGCCCTACTCGAGATGAGGAGGGTTTTTCTGTATAAATTTGTAATACGTTTGCCACTTACAAGTGAAACGCTAAAAGTGATAGACTCATTCAAAAAAATAACAATAACCTCTTTTTTTGTGGTAATATTTGTGTATATTACAATTAATTACGGGGGGCATCAGAATGAGTGCTGACACAATTGACCCGGAAGTATACGAAGATCTGGGAACATTCATAAGCTTTATTCAAAATGACTTTAATAAACAATTAATAATAAGCACGATTGATTCTGCCATAAATATTAAATCAAGTTGGCCGGCGAATTATTATACCTTAAGAGATGATACCTTACCGAATATCATTGGTATTAAGAACGCTCAATTTCTTGATTGGTTTATCTTAACTGGCTTCGTACAATTAGAAAATGTTATTGAAAGACAGTTCAGTGAGGACGAGCCTTTTCTAAAATTTTTATTTTATAATTATTCACATGATTTTTGGAAAGCAAAATTATGCAACATGAACCCCCTTGGTTATTTTGGTCTTAAGTTTACAACCCACGATAAAGAAAATTTTAATAGTTATCTCACCAGAAATGATGGAGAAGTTTTTCTTTTAAGAACTGATCTGAATGGTTTTTTAACAATGATTCATGAACAGATGGTGTATTTAGGCGAAATGGTACACAACGATGCATTAAAAGTTTATAATGAAGATGAGATTTTAAGTCGATTAGATGCTATGAAAGAAACACTTCATGGACTCGAAATTAAAATTAATGAAGACATGGGATCAGAGCATGAAGAAGACAGTTAATGATAGTTCTTTTGGAAGCTCAAAAAAATATGGACATCTATCAGTGGTCGACGATGAATACTATCGATCTTCATCAATTAGCAAACCATATTCGGAAGACATGAATGTACAGTATTCACATAATAATGAATTAAATGATGTTAGGGACTATATAAATTCACTAAAGGGTTACCTGCAGCATATCAATGAAGTAGCAGCAGGAGCAGAAAAAAGGGGCGATGAAGAATTGGAAAAAATAGAAGAGAAAGTTAATGATCTTCAAACGAAAATCGCCGTTCTGGAAGAAAGAACAAAAAAACTCGAACATATCCCCACAAAAGACGAGCTTAAGTCTATTCTCTCAGAAGCTATAGATAGTAAGGAATTTCCATCTAAAGATTATGTTGAAAGTAAGGTTTCTAAAGCTGTTACTAAGCAAGTAATATGGACTGCTGGTATAATCATTACATCAGTTAGTATAGCAACAGGTGTTATCATCCGGATGTTATAATTGACCCTTTAGATGAAGGGTCTTTTCATTTGAAATTTTCCTACACCATAGACCTTTTTGGAGGTCTCCCCTAAATATCTAATTAAGTCTCTCTATGTGGTTTCACAGACACAAGTGTATTAAATGCGATGAATAATGTATCTCCTTTTAAATCCTTCACGTGCAGCTTCTGTTTAACTTCATCTATGTAATGAACATGTCCTGTTACTTCTTCAATAAAACCGTCTCTGTATATACTGATGAACAGAACCGAGTTGAATTCCATCGCTTCGCAAATAGTGCGTGCCATCTCCTCCAACTGGTATTCATCAAGAATGGGTTTTTCGATTTTCTGAACTTCTCTCTTCCTATTTAACAGTGCAGCCCTTTGCTCGGGCAAAATGAATTTTTGTTCCCATCTCTTGTCGTAAATTCCTTCATTCATTCCGATCATCTCCTTGAACAAATTATATGCGAACAAACGTTCTTTTATCAACGGAGAAAATAATGGAATATCAAGGGCTATATTTGAAGTCTGGTTTAGTTAAAGAAGATGTTAAAAGATCAATTGGGGACAGATGGGGACGAATTGGGGACCAACTTCCTCATTTTTAATCAAAAAAGAATATTTTTAATCAGAAACTTATGTAATAAAACCCTATAAAATAGGGTTTGAATATAAAACGTCTGTTCGTATCAGAAACATATCTCCACACTGGCAGTGTAGAGGTCAGGGGTTCGAGCCCCCTTGGCTCCATACCTTTAAACCCTTATTCTATAAGGGTTTCAGCTTGTAGAGAAAACGATGTTTTTTCTACAAGCTTTTTTGTTTTGTAATGTTTCTTTAGATATTCAGCTGATTTCAAAAGCAGAAAAAGAGCTCCCACATACCTAGCCCTGCTTGGCTAGGTATGTGGCAATCTTCTTCATGTTCTGGCATGCGGCTGTGAGGAGAACTTGTTCACTCACATTCCGTTTTCCTCTCAACCTGCAATAGCGAAGCCCATGCAGCTGTTTTGAATCTGCAAAGCTTCGCTCTATTTTTTCTTTTCTTTTTTTATAGAGGGTTTTTCCTGAAACAGATAAGCGATTTTGTCTGACCTTTTCTTTGTGGTCCTCCCATACATGCCGGGTGATGACCTTCTGGCGGTTCTTTGATCTTGTGCATTGCTCAAGCAATGGGCATGCGGAACAGGTTTCAGGATTTGATTTATATGACCGGTAGCCTTTTCGGTCAGTTGTTGAGTATGTAAGTACCTGCTGGTTCGGGCAAATGTAACTGTCTTTTTCACTGTCATAATGAAACTTCCATTTTGGAAACAAGCCCCTAGTAGGGTGATATCGTCTATGGGCAATAACGCCAAAAATATGGCGATCGGCTAGTCCTTTACAGATCGGAGTCGTTAAATAACCAGAATCAAGAGCGACGGCTTCTACTTCAAAATTAAATCGTGCAATTTGGTGGTCTAATCGGTCAAGATAAGGCACAGAATCATGGATATTTCCAGGCGTGACATAGGCGTCGGTGATAATGTTATGTTTCATATCCGTTGTTCGGTGATCTAAGTAAAAGAACCCCTCCGGTTTGTTTTCACGATACATATATCCACTTTCTGGATCAGTTGTACTGTGGCGGATCTCTTTTTCAGCTTTCACCTCCTCTTTGACTGGTAATGGCTTTTTTCCGTGTTCCTCCCGATCTTCCTGAATGGCTTCATTTAAATCTTTGATAAAGGTTTGTGTATCCTGTTCAATCGTTTTCCTTGTGTATTTGTGCTTGTTGGCATTGGCTTTCAGATGAGTGGAATCGGTAAATAGGACACGTCCGCCCACCATGTCATGATTGATGGCCTGAAGAACGATCTCGTCAAAAATGTCTTGGAAGATGGTTGTATCTTTAAAGCGTGTGCGTCTGTTCCAGCTGATAGTGGAGTGGTGCGGAACTGGGTCGTTGATGTTCAATCCGAGAAACCATCTGTACGCCATATTGTAGTAAATTTCTTTTTCAAGCTGTCTTTCTGAACGGATACCGTAGAGGTAGCCGATAAACATCATTTTGAATAAAATCAGCGGGTCGAGTGAGGGGCGGCCTTTGTTTTCGCTGTAGTAAGGCTTCACCTTTTCAATGATAAAAGAGAAGTCAATGTGTTGATCAATTTTTCGAAGCAAATGATCCTCTTCGACGAGTTGATCGAGAAGAACAAATTCGGCTGCGTTTTGAGAAGAATTTCTTGTGTGGAACATAAGAAAGACACCGTCCTTTTTAGTCTTTCTTTTATTTTATTACAGAGGAATGGATATTTTAAGGAAAAATAAAGGCTGTCGAGATTTTCTCGACAGCCTGAAACCCTTATTCTATAAGGGTTTTTTTGTTTGTTTTTGAGGAAAAGGTTCGTTCGCTGAACTTTTGTTGAACATGTCACGACAGGATTTTCCGGTGAACTTTAAAATGGTCGCCTGAGGGAGTAAGCAGGGACTCATAAGTGGAGTTTTAGCCCGCTTTGGCTCAAAATTACGATATCGGGCAAAAGCTGTTCAGGCTTTCGTTTTTATACTTGAAATTTCTGTCATTGGAAAAACCTAATCGATTAGGAACAATATTTGAACATATGCTCACTTTTTTACGTATTTAAATTAATATCATTTCCCATGATAGGGAGAGTATTAGAATGAAAGCTAATGGCATGCAAAATCTATTAGCTTCTTTTGTTTTTAAAATGGTGTTTCGTATGCATTTATAGGAAGGAATGACAACATGAAGACAAAACACTGTTGGATGATTTCTTTGCTCGCTGTTTTAGCTGTCGAGCCGGGATTAATGTCTAACACGGCATTGTCGTCAGTTTAAGGCCTTGTTCAGAAGGAGGACTTCACATCAGTGAATCCAATAGTAATCGGCAATATGGCCTTTGCATTATTTTTGTCGGCAGGTCCGCTGCTGAGAAAAAAATTCGGCGCCTGTCCGATCTATCTAGCTCTGCAAGATTCTATGATGCTTCCTTATCATGATTTCTTTTGTCCTGAGTGTCCTGCTCAAACGCCGCTGTCACCGTATTCTGCGGAAGTCGGCTCCAATGTCGTCCTTCCTAGACTTCAAGGATTTTGTCAACAATCTGAACCATTTCTAGTGAAAAGGTTTTTTGTTTGCAATCTTTTCCCAACTTTCTGCCTAAAGAATTGAAAAATATTAGAAGTCAAAGTAAAATTCTAAAAGGTAGATTCTTTTACATTCGTAATCTTTTAACTCGAAGGAAGGTATTCATGGCCCGTAAAAAACTGAAAAAACGCAGACTCTTGATTACACTATTTTTCATTGTATCGATTCCGTTAGCCTTTTTTGTTTTAGCCACAACTTTATCAAAGCCGATTGAAACATCCAAAGAACCCGAAGAAATTGATGAACAGCAAGTATTTATTGACAGCCTGTCCGGGCATGCACAAATTCTGTATGAGAAATATCATGTCCTCCCCAGCATCACGATCGCTCAGGCCATTCTCGAATCTGACTGGGGGAACAGCGAGCTTGCTGCTCAGGCCAATAACCTTTTTGGTGTAAAAGGAAATTATAAAGGCCATCACGTCACGATGGAAACGGATGAATTTGAAAAAGGGGAAAGAAAAACCATTCGCGCAAAGTTTCGCAAATACAGCACGTTTTTTGAATCTATGGATGACCATGCCCAATTGTTTGTCCGCGGCACATCATGGAATAAAAAGAAGTATAAACCGGTGCTTGATGCTGGGGATTATAAGGAAGCGGCAATCGCCTTGCAAACAGCAGGATATGCTACAGATCCTGATTACGCTGACAAACTCAGCGCTATTGTGGAAAAATATGATTTAGATGCGTACGATGAGGTCAATCCATCCTTGAAATCTGTGGATTTCATCGGCTCCATTAAAGACAGTGCCGTTCAAGACGTATGGTCCAAGCCTTCTACTGATGAGCAGTCCATAAGACTTACCTCTGCCCAATCTTACATCGGAAAGGACATAAAGGTAGTATCTAAAAAGCAGAAGGGCCAGTCCGTATGGTACCAATTTCAAATCAATGATAAGCTCATCGGCTGGATTGACGATTCAGCTGTTGAAATAAAGGAAGCAACCTAAGCTGTTTTTACTGGTATTTTTATTTCTATGTTCCATTCAGGGGAATTTGAGGTATAATATTCCACGGAAGTTATCACTTATTGACTATGTTTTCAGGAGGAACAAAGATGCAGAAATATAGACGGAGAAACACGGTTGCTTTTACAGTATTAGCTTATTTCACTTTTTTTGCGGGAGTATTTTTGTTTAGTGTCGGACTCTATAATGCTGATAATCTGGAACTCAATGAAAAAGGCTATTATATTGCCGTTATGATACTTGTAGCGGTCGGTGCGATTCTTACACAAAAAGTGACCCGTGATAACGCAGAAGATAACGAAATCATCGCGGAGCAGGAAAAAAGACATAATCAATCTCATATCGAATCATAAAAAAAATCCGGCGCCTGCACGCCGGATTTTTTGCTATCACCCCGTAAACACCTCACCATCAGGATAACGAATATTTGATTTCTCTGTTTTCGCGAATGAAAACACGAACGTCAGAGGACCAATTCTTCCGATGAACATGATGACAATAATGATACATTTTCCCGCTTCTGTGAGTTCGGGAGTCAATCCCATTGATAGACCGACAGTACCGAATGCAGAAAAGGTTTCAAACACAATTTGAATAAACGGAGCCTGTTCTGTAATCGTTAGGGCGAAAATCCCTAAAAACACAATGAACAAGCCGGTGACGCTGACAGCTAGAGCTTTTATGATAATCGGGTATTTGATGGAGCGGCGGAAAATAACCGTTTCTTTTTTTCCTCGCAGATAAGCGATAACAGACATTAAAATCACGATGAACGTGGTCAGTTTAATACCGCTCGCTGTTGAAGCGCTGCCTGCTCCGATAAACATCAATAATAACGTAAATACAATCGTTCCTTCTCTCATACTCCCAATATCGAGGGAATTGAAGCCTGCGGTTCTCGGCGTTACAGCCTGAAAATAGGAAGCCCACAGTTTATCTCCTATATGCAGGTGGCCGAGCGTGCCGGGGTTGCTATACTCTAAAGTGAAAATCACCAGCATAGCAACTGCATTCAGAATCAATGTACCTGTAAGCATGAGCTTCGTATGTAAGGAAAAGGCTTTAAATCGCCGGTTTTTCATGATGTCAAACAGAACTGTAAATCCGATCCCTCCTGTAATAAACAAGCAAGTAATTACTATGTTAATTGTAGGATCTCCAACGAAGCTCATCAAGTTATCCGGCCACAACGAAAACCCGGCATTGTTAAAAGCAGATATTGCATGAAACAGACTGGCAAACAAGCCGAATGCCCAGCCATACTGGGGCACAAACCGGATGGATAAGATAAGAGCTGCTATCAGCTCAATACTGATCGAAAACAGGAACAGAACCTTGACAAGACCTACGACACCGCCGATTGTCGGCTGGTTTAAGGCTTCCTGAACCAGCATTCGTTCTTTTAATCCGATTTTCTTTCCTAATATCATGACGATCAAAACAGCAAAAGTCATAAATCCAAGCCCGCCGATCTGAATCAGGGCCATGATGACAGTTTGCCCGAAAAGTGTAAATTCTGTACCGGTATCGACAACTGCAAGCCCTGTTACAGTTGTCGCGGAAGCTGCAGTAAAAAGGGCATCTATCCATGACAATGGCTTCGCTGCAGAAATCGGGAGCTTTAACAGCACAGCCCCGCTGATAATGGTCAGAAAAAAACCAATTGCAAGCACTTGAGGTGGTGTAAAACGAACCCATTTGATCACTTTATCCTTTTGAAGTGTCACCTTTGTCTACATCCCTTCGTTTTCAAAACGTCTAATATCCTTTTTGTGCCCCATGATCACCAGGCAATCTTGTTCGTGAATGATGTCTTCAGGTGCTGGAGAAAGCCGGATATCTCCATGGTGTTTAATGGCAAGGATTGTACAGCCGTACTTCGTTCTTACATTCAGATCAGTAATTGATTTTGAATTAAGCTTGCGTGTTGCCAGCAGCTCGACAATACTGTACTCATCAGATAAATCAATGTAATTTAAAACGTTCTCATCAGAAAGGCTTTGTGCGATCTTGACGCCCATGTCCTTTTCAGGGTGAATGATACGGTCAGCGCCGATTTTTTCAAGCACCTTATGGTGATAATGGTTTTGAGCTTTGACCCAAATATTCGGGATGTCAAATTCTTTTAATAATAAGGTGGTCAGGGTACTTGCTTGAA
This sequence comes from Bacillus vallismortis, assembly GCF_040784915.1. Classification (GTDB taxonomy): domain Bacteria; phylum Bacillota; class Bacilli; order Bacillales; family Bacillaceae; genus Bacillus; species Bacillus subtilis_G. The sequence goes on along the minus strand of NZ_CP160797.1, from coordinate 3,171,965 downwards.
TATTCGCTCCGATCGCAACAACCACATATTCAAAATTGCGTATTCCTAACGATAGCAATTCGTTTTCTTCGGTGGCGTTGGCAATCACCGCATGAGTTGCGTAAGAAGCGTATGCATTTACCTTTTCTTCGTTGATATCAATTGCAAGGACCTCATGCCCCATTCTGTGCAGCTCTTTGCAAATGCTTCCGCCAAACCGGCCCAGCCCAATCACGGCAAATTGCTTATTTTTTATTTTTCCCAATGTTCATAACTCCCTTAGTAAAATTAACGTTTTTGAAGCAAAAAAGACCATCTCGAAGAATGGCCGTTAATAGACCTCCTCTCTGGATACGCCTACGAGGTTAGCTGTCGGATTAGGGATTCAGAGTACCCCCTCTTACTAAGTAAGATTCACCCCTAGGCTGTGAATAAAACAGCCAATCGTTGGTTCCCCCGTTCGTGTTTGATTAAGCGGTAAAAGAGACTTCTATGAAATTGAACACTCAAGAATTTACTCCTGTTTCTAGAGTTTGTCAATTTAAATTTTTATCAAGAAAAAAGATAATTGGAAATAGAGGGTAAAGGGGAGGTCAAAACACAAAAAAAAGACCGGCGTTAACCGGTCTTTATGTTTAGTTGCAGCCGCATGGCTGAGTCGGAGGAGTGCTGCGCTTAGCAACGTCAATACTGGCTTCTGCATAAAATTTATTTCCGATGCTCAATGATTTATTCTCCGCACGGAAAGTATATGTACCAGCGGCAGGAAGAGTTTTGTTATTCAGTTTTAATTTGAATTCGCCAGCTCCTAACAAATCAAGTGCCAGAGGGATTCTTACTGTTTTCCCGTTATTAAGGATCTGTGTTTCACGCAACGCACGCCCGTTCATTGTGTCTTTTGTATTTGCAGTAAATCCGCTTGGCAATGTAAATTCCATAACGCCAAGGCTGAGAAGCGTATTTGGACGGTATGTCAATTCGATATCGGAGAAAGACCATTCCGTTTTGCTGGTCCCTGTGATTGTTGCAAATAATGAAGCTGTTGACTGTGTTCTCATAGTAGACTCAGTATGAGCGGAAGTTGATTTAGATTCAGCCGCGAAAGAAGCTGTAGGTGCAGAAACGAGTAAACCGAGACTTAATGCACCAATTGCCAAAGAAGATAATAATTTACGTTTCATAATAAAATTCCCCCTTAAAAGTTATAAAATATACAGGCCTGCCCGCTTTTCACCTCCACTGAATGGCCAAATACAAATTTTACCTACATAAAATTAACATCAAATATTTTGGAAGTAAATGGGGTGTTTTTCCCGTATTTTTCAAATTTGTAGTAATTACATACAAACGAACAGAAAAACGCCCGGTTTCCCAGGCGTTTTCTTCTTTACTTTCTTTCGATTGGTATAAACTTAAAAATTTCCCCGCTCTGCACCGATTCAGCAAGCCGTTTCAGCCAATCATAGTAGGCTCTAGAGCTTTCCAGCTGCTCGTAAAGCTGCAGCGCTTCATTTTTGAGGTCTTCATTGAGGCCTTCCTTGTTTAAAACCTCTTGTAAATCAGCCTGGGCTTCCTCAATCGCTGCTACATTTACTTGAACTTCCCGCTCCCATTTAGGCGGAAAGAAATTCGTGAAAAATTTGAAAAAATCTTTTTCAGCTACAAATGTATGCTTGCGGATGCCCCGGTGAAAAGTTTTTTTCACCACATTTAAGTCCTGAAGTTTTTTGACACCTGTGCTCATGCTTGGCTTGCTCATTTGCAATTCCTCACGCATTTCGTCAAGCGTCATCTCATCCCGCATATACATCGTCCCATATAAAATCCCGACACTGCGGGTAATTCCGTAAAGATCCATCGTTTCAGCAATGGAGTCGATAACAAGATCCCGAGCCTGTTCTATAACTGCAAATTCTGGATTTTCATCCATACTGACCCTCTTTTCCTTTAGAGAATTAAATTCGTTAAGTTATTTCTTTATGTTCTTTATCTTAACGAAACATAAAGAAAAGTCAAAAAGAAAAATCAAAATGGGGCTTTGACAGTTTAAAAACCATATGTTAGATTAAGGTTGTTAAAAACATTAAATTTTTATTTAACAAACTTTATTTACGTCAAGGAGGCTTATATGAGTCAAACATTATACATTGACGGTGAATGGATCAGCGCCGAAAAAGAGCAGATCCGCAACATTATCAACCCATTTAATCAAGAAGAAATTGCAACCGTAAGCGAGGGAGGGCGAGAGGACGCCATCAAGGCGATCGAAGCCGCGCGAAGAGCCTTTGACAAAGGAGAGTGGTCATCTCTATCCGGGCTTGAACGCGGGAAAATTGTTCTGAAAATTGCGGGATTAATTAGACGTGATCTTGATGAGCTGGCTGAACTTGAATCTCTTGATACAGGAAAAACACTCGAAGAAAGTAAGGCCGATATGGACGATATCGCCAATGTATTTCAATATTACTCCGGATTGGCAGACAAAGATGGCGGAGAGATCATTTCTTCTCCGATCCCTGATTCAGAGAGCAAAATCATCAGAGAGCCAATCGGGGTTTGCGGCCAGATTACTCCATGGAATTATCCGCTCCTGCAAGCGAGCTGGAAAATCGCGCCTGCACTGGCTGCAGGAAATACGATCGTCATGAAGCCGAGTGAGATCACGCCGCTAACGACAATCAAAGTGTTCAAGCTGATGGAAGAAGCGGGTGTTCCAAAAGGTGTCGCAAATCTCGTCCTTGGACCGGGAGCAACAGTGGGGGACGAGCTTGCCGCAAACAAAGACGTCGATTTGGTTTCGTTTACAGGGGGAATCGAAACAGGCAAAAAAATCATGCGGGCGGCAAGCGGAAACGTCAAAAAAATCGCACTTGAATTGGGCGGGAAAAATCCAAATATCGTTTTCAAGGACGCAGATTTAGAAGTTGCGGTCGATCAGGCATTAAACGCTGTATTTTTCCATGCCGGCCAAGTATGCTCCGCCGGTTCCCGCTTGCTTGTTGAAGATGCTATTTACGATCAATTTTTAGCAGAGCTTGTCAAACGGGCAAAACGCATAAAACTCGGAAATGGTTTTGACGCAGAGACTGAAAGCGGTCCGCTTATTTCTGCAGAGCACAGGGCAAAGGTAGAAAAATATGTAGAGATCGGAATAGAAGAAGGCGCGAAGCTCGAGACAGGCGGTAAACGTCCGGAAGACCCTGCGCTGCAAAACGGCTTTTTCTATGAACCTACTATTTTCTCAAACTGTAAATCGGATATGAGAATAGTTCAGGAAGAGGTATTCGGTCCTGTATTGACCGTCGAAACCTTCAGCTCGGAAGATGAGGTAATCGCGCTTGCGAATGATACCATCTATGGCTTGGCCGGAGCGGTATGGTCTAAAGATATTGAAAAGTGTGAACGCGTAGCAGCCCGCTTGAGAATGGGAACGGTTTGGATTAACGATTTCCATCCGTATTTTGCGCAGGCGCCATGGGGCGGCTATAAGCAGTCCGGATTCGGACGCGAGCTTGGAAAAATAGGCCTTGAAGAATATACAGAAGTCAAACATGTGTATCGCAATACAAAACCGGCAGCGGTTAATTGGTTCAATTCATAAGAGGGAGAGATTATAATGACATTAAATATGAAAGTAGAAAGCATGCACAAATTCCACACATTTGAAATTCCGACTGTGATTAAGCACGGAATCGGAGCCGTCAAGCATACGGGAGAAGAAATAGCTGCGCTGGGCGTTTCGAAAGCACTCCTTGTCACAGACCCTGGGATTTATAAAGCCGGCGTCGTTGACCCTGTAATCGAATCACTAAAAGGAGCGGGCATTGAAGTTGTGCTCTTTAATAAAGTAGAGCCAAACCCGCCTGTCCGTCTTGTGAATGAAGGGTCTGAGCTATACAAAAAAGAGAACTGTAATGGTTTAGTGGCAGTCGGAGGCGGAAGCTCCATGGACACAGCGAAAGCAATTGGAGTAGAAGCAACACACGAAGGAAGCGTACTTGATTATGAAGCGGCAGATGGAAAAAAACCGCTAGAAAACCGGATCCCTCCGCTGACAACCATTCCGACAACAGCCGGAACAGGTTCAGAAGTAACCCAATGGGCTGTTATCACGGATGAAGAAAGAGAATTCAAGTTCAACACGGGCGGTCCGCTGATCGCAGCGCACCTGACCATCATTGATCCTGAGCTTCATATTTCAATGCCTCCGCATGTAACAGCCATGACGGGAATTGATGCGCTTGCTCATGCCATTGAGTGCTATACAATGAAATTTGCTCAGCCAATCACGGATGCAGTTGCCTTAATGGCGATTGAATATGCCGCTCATTACATTAAAAGAGCATTTGCTGACGGAGAGGATCTGGAAGCAAGATACGGAATGGCGCAGGCTGCGATGCTTGCAGGTCTTTCTTACGGCAGTGAATCAGCGGGCGCGGCTCATGCGATGAGCCAAACGCTTGGCGGCATTATTCCAGTCGCTCACGGTCAATGTGTGGCTGCGATGATGGGTCCTGTCATGGAATACAACTGGAAGGGCTATCCTGAGAAATTTGCACGTATTGCAAAAGCGTTCGGTATTGATACTAGCAATATGACAACAGAAGAAGCTGCGAAAGCATCTGTCAATTGGATGTATGACCTGGTCGGAGACTTAGAAGTACCGACTTTAGAAGAGCAGGGAGTATCGCCTGATATGATCGAACGCTTGTCAAAAGAAGCAATGAAAGATCCGCAAACCTACGGAAACCCTAGAGACTTAAATGAAAAAGCATACAATTGGATCTACAAGCGCTGTTTTAACCTTACACCTAAAACTGTATAATCAGATGTCCCGCTCCTTTACAGAGCGGGATTTTTTTGGATAATGAAACATAAATGGACATGTTAAAGAAGAAGGAAGGTGCCGAATGATGTGGAAGCGTATGACTGCAAAAACAGAAGGCTTGTATATCGCAGATACAGAAAGTTTCGTAACAAAGCGAATGGACAAGCTCGATATTGATTATGGCGGCATCCCCGGTGACTTGCATTTTGGACTGACCAAAAAAGCGGGAGCCAGAGAACCAATGTTTTCAAGGGGGACCGAAATTTTCAACCGCAGACAAATTTCAATTGTTTCAATAGAGGAATGTGATGAGTTGGCTTTAAAAATGGGAGTGTCGAGTATTTTGCCGGAATGGCTCGGGGCGAATATCGCAGTCAGCGGAATACACGATTTCACTTCATTAAAAGAAGGGAGCCGGCTCATTTTTCCAAGCGGTGCCGCTTTGCTATGTGAGGGAGAAAATGATCCGTGTATCCAGCCGGGTGAAGTCATTCAGTCTTATTATCCGGACAAGCCGAAGCTGGCGCCGGCTTTCGTCCGCCACGCATTGGGCATAAGAGGAATTGTCTGTATTGTGGAGAGACCGGGCGCTGTTTACGCAGGCGATGAAATCGAAGTTTATTCCTATCATAGAAAAGTCAAACGAAAAGCAGAAAGGGTCTGAATAATCAGGCCCTTCCCACTTTTTCTTTAATTTCTTTAATCTGGCTGAGATGCCGTTTTTCGTGGTGACCGATAAAATCGATCCACTGTCTGACAGTCAGCTCCTGAAACACAGGATGCGGAAGCACTCTCTCAAAATCTTCTTCTTTTAGCGAGGCAATTGCAGCTGTCAGCTGTTCTCTCACCACGTCAAGCTCGCGTTTCATTTGGCTGCCTGAAATAAAATCATGCTCAGGCTCTAGGTGACTCGGAGCTTTCCGCTTATTGTTTCTGTCCTGTGCAACCTCAAGCGTTTTTTCTTCAACTTCTTTAACAGGAGCTTCCTTTACACGCTCCTTCAGCATTTGTTGTGCGGCCATATCGATTTTTTTCAAATGATCAAGAACTTCCCTTATACTCCATTCTTCAGCAGAAGGCTTTTGATTCAGCCTTTCATCAGAAAGTCTTTTTACTTCGTTCCACGTCTCTAATCTGGCTTCATTAAAGATACTCATCATATCTCCTCCTAAAATGACATTACCATATATATAAGCAATTATCATTTATAAAGCACTTCGAAAAGGGTGTTTTATCTAAAAATTTCGAAACCTTTTTTCGTTATGTCTCGTATAAATGGTAACGGCAGCCGTTCACCAATGCATTGATGAAGAAAGGATGAGGAATTTGGAGTTGTTTGGCGTACCTATACAAACGATTTATCTTTATACGCTTATTATTGCGGGCAGTCTTACGCTATTATTTTTATTTTTCGGAGATGTATTTGCAGGACTGTCAGAAGGCATTCCGTTTCTTAATCCAACATTGGTGCTCGCGTTTTTCACATGTTTTTCAGCAGGCGGGTATATAGGCGAGCTCATATTGCCCCTGTCCAGCCTGTTGACCGCTCTTTTCTCTTGCATCCTTTCGCTCATTCTGGTGATATTGCTTCACATTTTTGTTCTGGTACCATTATCATCCGCAGAGGAATCATTGGCTTATAAAGAAGATGATCTAAGAGGGAGAATCGGTAAAGTGATTACAGCTGTTCCTGTTGACGGGTTTGGTGAAGTGGTCATTGAAGGGATAGGCGGCACCATCTCGAAGTCAGCGATCAGCTTTGAGAATCAGCAGATCAGTTACGGAACAACGGTTTTGGTCGTAGATATCGACAACGGAGTTCTTTCGGTTACTCCGCATGAATCTATTTAAAACAAGGAGGAATGTGAAATGACTATGCCGATCATTATTGTCATCGGAGTTGTATTCTTTTTATTAATTGCACTGTTAGCCGTTTTTATCACAAAGTATCGTACGGCAGGGCCTGACGAAGCGTTAATCGTAACGGGGAGCTATCTTGGTAATAAAAATGTTCATGTCGATGAAGGGGGCAACCGTCTTAAAATCGTTCGCGGCGGAGGAACCTTTGTCCTTCCCGTCTTCCAGCAGGCAGAGCCGCTAAGCCTATTATCAAGCAAACTTGATGTTTCGACACCTGAAGTCTATACAGAACAAGGAGTACCTGTAATGGCTGATGGAACTGCGATTATTAAAATAGGCGGTTCTATAGGGGAAATCGCTACAGCGGCCGAACAATTTTTAGGAAAATCAAAAGATGACCGGGAGCAGGAAGCGCGTGAGGTTTTAGAAGGCCATCTTCGTTCCATTCTCGGCTCAATGACAGTCGAAGAAATTTATAAAAACAGAGAAAAATTCTCTCAAGAGGTGCAGCGTGTCGCTTCACAGGATCTCGCAAAAATGGGGCTTGTGATTGTCTCCTTTACCATTAAAGATGTACGTGATAAAAACGGTTACCTTGAATCATTAGGGAAACCGAGAATTGCTCAAGTAAAACGTGATGCTGATATCGCAACAGCAGAGGCTGATAAAGAAACCCGGATTAAGCGGGCGGAAGCAGATAAAGATGCAAAAAAATCAGAACTTGAACGGGCGACGGAAATCGCTGAAGCTGAAAAAACCAATCAGCTCAAAATGGCTGAATACCGCAGAGAACAAGATACGGCAAAAGCGAATGCCGATCAGGCATATGATTTAGAGACTGCCAGAGCGCGCAAGCAAGTCACAGAGCAGGAAATGCAGGTCAAAATTATCGAACGCCAAAAACAAATAGAACTAGAAGAAAAAGAAATTCTTCGCCGTGAACGCCAATACGACTCAGAGGTAAAGAAAAAAGCAGATGCAGACCGTTATTCTGTCGAGCAGTCCGCAGCAGCTGAGAAAGCCAAGCAGCTCGCGGAAGCCGATGCCAACAAGTATAGTATAGAAGCAATGGCGAAGGCAGAGGCGGAAAAAGTCAGAATTGACGGACTTGCAAAAGCAGAAGCTGAAAAAGCGAAAGGGGAAACAGAAGCTGAGGTTATCCGTCTAAAAGGTCTTGCAGAAGCGGAAGCAAAAGAGAAAATTGCCGCTGCCTTTGAACAGTACGGCCAGGCTGCGATTTTCGATATGATCGTAAAAATGCTTCCGGAATACGCGAAACAAGCAGCAGCACCTCTTTCAAATATTGATAAAATCACTGTTGTTGATACAGGGGGAAGCGGTGAATCAAGCGGCGCCAACAAAGTAACCAGCTATGCGACAAACTTAATGTCAAGCCTTCAAGAAAGCTTAAAAGCCTCATCGGGAATTGACGTAAAAGAAATGATTGAAAACTTTTCAGGAAAAGGAAACGTAAAACAAAGCCTTCACGAATTAACAAATGAAATAAAAGAAGCAAACGGGTCCAAACAAGAGAAGAATGACTAATGAAAGGATAGAACCAAATGGCAACTGTGAGAGAAGCAAAGTTAAAGGATATAAAAGACATTGCAAAAGTGCATGTCGACAGCTGGAGAACAACATATCGCGGCATCATCCCGGCTGACTACTTAAATGGTTTGGACTACAAGGAATTTGAAGACAAATGGAAAAGCCGCTCGTTAAAAGGTGTATTTGTCGCTCAAGATGAAAAAGACTCAATATTCGGCTTTGCTTCATTTGGCCCTATTCGCTCTGAACAAGAAGGCTATGACAGCGAGCTATATGCGATTTACCTTTTAGAGGAGCATCAGCGGCAAGGTGCAGGCAGAGCGCTCTTAGCAAAAGGAGCAGAGTTTTTGCTTCATCATGGCTTTTCAAGCATGTTTGTTTGGGTAATTGAGCAAAACCCCTCGATTTCATTTTATCAGGCCTATTCTCCTGAAAGAAAAGCGGAGGACAGCTTTGAAATTGCCGGAGAAAGACTGAAAGAAATTGGTTTTGGCTGGCCGGATCTTTCTGCTTTGAAAACGATTCTTAACAGGTAAAAAAAACACCCCCCGGCGGATTCCGCTGGGGGGTGTCACGTTAAGCTTTGTCAGTTTTGAGCAAACGCGGTGCTGTCATAAATAACAAACAAAGGACAATTGAACAGATGATGAATGAAGGAACCATATAAGTTGCATTATAAGTTAAAGAATAAATCCATATCGGCGTTCCTTTTGGAGCATAGCTGCCGAAAAACACAGCCCCTGAAACGACATGCGCGGCATAGCGCAGGAAACTGCCGATAAAAACTGCGCTGACAACTGAAACAATCAATTTCCCTTTTGTTTTTGCTGCAGCTGCTTTGCGGACAGTATAAGCGAAACAGCCGCTTATTCCAATTGCTGTGAACGCGATAATATAATCTAGGAAAAGCTGTATAGGATGTTGTGCGAATAAGTTTCCGATCGCTATCTGAACTAGACCTGTCAGCAGACCGGTAGTAAGGCCTGCTTTAACACCCCACCGAAACGAAATTAAAAAGATCGGTATCATCATGATGGAGACCGAGCCACCTTGAGGCATTCTAAGAAACATTCCTGAGACGATGTCTAAAATAACAGCAGCCGCAGTCATAATTGCAATTTCTATAAGGCGAACCAGTTGCTTAGATTGATTCATAAAAATCCCCTTCCATCGATAGACAACCCAAAAGGACAACAAAAAAGCAGCACGCGGAAGGATGAGAAAAGTTCCACGCACTGCTTTACGATCTGCAATTCATTTGACTTTGCCACATCCCTACGCCAGCGTTAACTAACAGGTTCAAAGGGTCAGAACGAAACCGCTCACTCTCAGCTTTAATGCTCCCCTTGTGGTCATCAATATTTAATTCGTTTCTACTATACAAGAAAAAGAAAAAAACAACAAGATCATTCTACTGATGTAGATGTTCTTTTAATATAGTTATATGATAAATACACGATAGATGACATGAGGAGGATTATAGTTTATTTATTTTATAGAATTTTTTTCGTCAAAACTATTGCAATAAATAAATACAGATGTTATATTATTAAACGTCGCTGATGAACAGCGGACAAAACAAGAAACTTCAAAACAATTTAAAAAAAGTTGTTGACAATAAAGAAGTGAAATGTTATATTGGTAAAGCTGCTTCGTTGAGAGGCAATGGATGATCTTTGAAAACTAAACAAGACAAAACGTACCTGTTAATTCATTTTTTATAAATCGCACAGCGATGTGCGTAGTCAGGGGCCTGCACGATGCAGGTCATGCAGATGTTGTCATAGGAAGTGACGAACTTAATCTGCGCTCCATTACTTCATGGAGAGTTTGATCCTGGCTCAGGACGAACGCTGGCGGCGTGCCTAATACATGCAAGTCGAGCGGACAGATGGGAGCTTGCTCCCTGATGTTAGCGGCGGACGGGTGAGTAACACGTGGGTAACCTGCCTGTAAGACTGGGATAACTCCGGGAAACCGGGGCTAATACCGGATGCTTGTTTGAACCGCATGGTTCAAACATAAAAGGTGGCTTCGGCTACCACTTACAGATGGACCCGCGGCGCATTAGCTAGTTGGTGAGGTAACGGCTCACCAAGGCAACGATGCGTAGCCGACCTGAGAGGGTGATCGGCCACACTGGGACTGAGACACGGCCCAGACTCCTACGGGAGGCAGCAGTAGGGAATCTTCCGCAATGGACGAAAGTCTGACGGAGCAACGCCGCGTGAGTGATGAAGGTTTTCGGATCGTAAAGCTCTGTTGTTAGGGAAGAACAAGTACCGTTCGAATAGGGCGGTACCTTGACGGTACCTAACCAGAAAGCCACGGCTAACTACGTGCCAGCAGCCGCGGTAATACGTAGGTGGCAAGCGTTGTCCGGAATTATTGGGCGTAAAGGGCTCGCAGGCGGTTTCTTAAGTCTGATGTGAAAGCCCCCGGCTCAACCGGGGAGGGTCATTGGAAACTGGGGAACTTGAGTGCAGAAGAGGAGAGTGGAATTCCACGTGTAGCGGTGAAATGCGTAGAGATGTGGAGGAACACCAGTGGCGAAGGCGACTCTCTGGTCTGTAACTGACGCTGAGGAGCGAAAGCGTGGGGAGCGAACAGGATTAGATACCCTGGTAGTCCACGCCGTAAACGATGAGTGCTAAGTGTTAGGGGGTTTCCGCCCCTTAGTGCTGCAGCTAACGCATTAAGCACTCCGCCTGGGGAGTACGGTCGCAAGACTGAAACTCAAAGGAATTGACGGGGGCCCGCACAAGCGGTGGAGCATGTGGTTTAATTCGAAGCAACGCGAAGAACCTTACCAGGTCTTGACATCCTCTGACAATCCTAGAGATAGGACGTCCCCTTCGGGGGCAGAGTGACAGGTGGTGCATGGTTGTCGTCAGCTCGTGTCGTGAGATGTTGGGTTAAGTCCCGCAACGAGCGCAACCCTTGATCTTAGTTGCCAGCATTCAGTTGGGCACTCTAAGGTGACTGCCGGTGACAAACCGGAGGAAGGTGGGGATGACGTCAAATCATCATGCCCCTTATGATCTGGGCTACACACGTGCTACAATGGACAGAACAAAGGGCAGCGAAACCGCGAGGTTAAGCCAATCCCACAAATCTGTTCTCAGTTCGGATCGCAGTCTGCAACTCGACTGCGTGAAGCTGGAATCGCTAGTAATCGCGGATCAGCATGCCGCGGTGAATACGTTCCCGGGCCTTGTACACACCGCCCGTCACACCACGAGAGTTTGTAACACCCGAAGTCGGTGAGGTAACCTTTTAGGAGCCAGCCGCCGAAGGTGGGACAGATGATTGGGGTGAAGTCGTAACAAGGTAGCCGTATCGGAAGGTGCGGCTGGATCACCTCCTTTCTAAGGATATATTACGGAATATAAGACCTTGGGTCTTATAAACAGAACGTTCCCTGTCTTGTTTAGTTTTGAAGGATCATTCCTTCAAAAACATAGGAACACCTGCTAAATGCGCCACATCTGTGGGAACGCATGTGTTAGCATGTCCTATACGTTGTTCTTTGAAAACTAGATAACAGTAGACATCACATTCAATTAGTAATACAAGATATCACATAGTGATTCTTTTTAACGGTTAAGTTAGAAAGGGCGCACGGTGGATGCCTTGGCACTAGGAGCCGATGAAGGACGGGACGAACACCGATATGCTTCGGGGAGCTGTAAGCAAGCTTTGATCCGGAGATTTCCGAATGGGGAAACCCACCACTCGTAATGGAGTGGTATCCATATCTGAATTCATAGGATATGAGAAGGCAGACCCGGGGAACTGAAACATCTAAGTACCCGGAGGAAGAGAAAGCAAATGCGATTCCCTGAGTAGCGGCGAGCGAAACGGGATCAGCCCAAACCAAGAGGCTTGCCTCTTGGGGTTGTAGGACACTCTGTATGGAGTTACAAAAGAACGAGGTAGATGAAGAGGTCTGGAAAGGCCCGCCATAGAAGGTAACAGCCCTGTAGTCAAAACTTCGTTCTCTCCTGAGTGGATCCTGAGTACGGCGGAACACGTGAAATTCCGTCGGAATCCGGGAGGACCATCTCCCAAGGCTAAATACTCCCTAGTGACCGATAGTGAACCAGTACCGTGAGGGAAAGGTGAAAAGCACCCCGGAAGGGGAGTGAAACAGATCCTGAAACCGTGTGCCTACAAGTAGTCAGAGCCCGTTAACGGGTGATGGCGTGCCTTTTGTAGAATGAACCGGCGAGTTACGATCCCGTGCAAGGTTAAGCAGAAGATGCGGAGCCGCAGCGAAAGCGAGTCTGAATAGGGCGCATGAGTACGTGGTCGTAGACCCGAAACCAGGTGATCTACCCATGTCCAGGGTGAAGTTCAGGTAACACTGAATGGAGGCCCGAACCCACGCACGTTGAAAAGTGCGGGGATGAGGTGTGGGTAGGGGTGAAATGCCAATCGAACCTGGAGATAGCTGGTTCTCTCCGAAATAGCTTTAGGGCTAGCCTCAAGGTAAGAGTCTTGGAGGTAGAGCACTGATTGGACTAGGGGCCCCTACCGGGTTACCGAATTCAGTCAAACTCCGAATGCCAATGACTTATCCTTGGGAGTCAGACTGCGAGTGATAAGATCCGTAGTCGAAAGGGAAACAGCCCAGACCGCCAGCTAAGGTCCCAAAGTATACGTTAAGTGGAAAAGGATGTGGAGTTGCTTAGACAACCAGGATGTTGGCTTAGAAGCAGCCACCATTTAAAGAGTGCGTAATAGCTCACTGGTCGAGTGACTCTGCGCCGAAAATGTACCGGGGCTAAACGTATCACCGAAGCTGCGGACTGTTCTTCGAACAGTGGTAGGAGAGCGTTCTAAGGGCTGTGAAGCCAGACCGGAAGGACTGGTGGAGCGCTTAGAAGTGAGAATGCCGGTATGAGTAGCGAAAGAGGGGTGAGAATCCCCTCCACCGAATGCCTAAGGTTTCCTGAGGAAGGCTCGTCCGCTCAGGGTTAGTCGGGACCTAAGCCGAGGCCGAAAGGCGTAGGCGATGGACAACAGGTTGATATTCCTGTACCACCTCCTCACCATTTGAGTAATGGGGGGACGCAGGAGGATAGGGTAAGCGCGGTATTGGATATCCGCGTCCAAGCAGTTAGGCTGGGAAATAGGCAAATCCGTTTCCCATAAGGCTGAGCTGTGATGGCGAGCGAAATATAGTAGCGAAGTTCCTGATTCCACACTGCCAAGAAAAGCCTCTAGCGAGGTGAGAGGTGCCCGTACCGCAAACCGACACAGGTAGGCGAGGAGAGAATCCTAAGGTGATCGAGAGAACTCTCGTTAAGGAACTCGGCAAAATGACCCCGTAACTTCGGGAGAAGGGGTGCTCTGTTAGGGTGCAAGCCCGAGAGAGCCGCAGTGAATAGGCCCAGGCGACTGTTTAGCAAAAACACAGGTCTCTGCGAAGCCGTAAGGCGAAGTATAGGGGCTGACGCCTGCCCGGTGCTGGAAGGTTAAGAGGAGCGCTTAGCGTAAGCGAAGGTGCGAATTGAAGCCCCAGTAAACGGCGGCCGTAACTATAACGGTCCTAAGGTAGCGAAATTCCTTGTCGGGTAAGTTCCGACCCGCACGAAAGGCGCAACGATCTGGGCACTGTCTCAACGAGAGACTCGGTGAAATTATAGTACCTGTGAAGATGCAGGTTACCCGCGACAGGACGGAAAGACCCCGTGGAGCTTTACTGCAGCCTGATATTGAATGTTGGTACAGCTTGTACAGGATAGGTAGGAGCCTTGGAAACCGGAGCGCTAGCTTCGGTGGAGGCATCGGTGGGATACTACCCTGGCTGTATTGACCTTCTAACCCGCCGCCCTTATCGGGCGGGGAGACAGTGTCAGGTGGGCAGTTTGACTGGGGCGGTCGCCTCCTAAAAGGTAACGGAGGCGCCCAAAGGTTCCCTCAGAATGGTTGGAAATCATTCGCAGAGTGTAAAGGCACAAGGGAGCTTGACTGCGAGACCTACAAGTCGAGCAGGGACGAAAGTCGGGCTTAGTGATCCGGTGGTTCCGCATGGAAGGGCCATCGCTCAACGGATAAAAGCTACCCCGGGGATAACAGGCTTATCTCCCCCAAGAGTCCACATCGACGGGGAGGTTTGGCACCTCGATGTCGGCTCATCGCATCCTGGGGCTGTAGTCGGTCCCAAGGGTTGGGCTGTTCGCCCATTAAAGCGGTACGCGAGCTGGGTTCAGAACGTCGTGAGACAGTTCGGTCCCTATCCGTCGCGGGCGCAGGAAATTTGAGAGGAGCTGTCCTTAGTACGAGAGGACCGGGATGGACGCACCGCTGGTGTACCAGTTGTTCTGCCAAGGGCATCGCTGGGTAGCTATGTGCGGACGGGATAAGTGCTGAAAGCATCTAAGCATGAAGCCCCCCTCAAGATGAGATTTCCCATTCCGCAAGGAAGTAAGATCCCTGAAAGATGATCAGGTTGATAGGTCTGAGGTGGAAGTGTGGCGACACATGGAGCTGACAGATACTAATCGATCGAGGACTTAACCACACTTTGAATGATGTCACATCTGTTATCTAGTTTTGAGAGAACATCTCTCTAAAAGGCGGAAAAGCAAGGAAACTCCGCTAAGGGCTCTCACATCCTGTGAGAAACGCCCAGTACCTTCATCCTGAAGGCATTTGTTTGGTGGCGATAGCGAAGAGGTCACACCCGTTCCCATGCCGAACACGGAAGTTAAGCTCTTCAGCGCCGATGGTAGTCGGGGGTTTCCCCCTGTGAGAGTAGGACGCCGCCAAGCAATTGCACGATAGTGCAATTATGGAGGATTAGCTCAGCTGGGAGAGCATCTGCCTTACAAGCAGAGGGTCGGCGGTTCGAGCCCGTCATCCTCCACCATTCTTCATTATACATATCGGTTTTACATATATGCCGGTGTAGCTCAATTGGTAGAGCAACTGACTTGTAATCAGTAGGTTGGGGGTTCAAGTCCTCTTGCCGGCACCACTTTTATATGATATAATATTCAAGTCTCTTGTAAGAAGAGCCATTAGCTCAGTTGGTAGAGCATCTGACTTTTAATCAGAGGGTCGAAGGTTCGAGTCCTTCATGGCTCACCATTTATATCTTGCGGATGTGGCGGAATTGGCAGACGCGCTAGAATCAGGCTCTAGTGTCTTTACAGACGTGGGGGTTCAAGTCCCTTCATCCGCATCATTTCTGCGGAAGTAGTTCAGTGGTAGAACACCACCTTGCCAAGGTGGGGGTCGCGGGTTCGAATCCCGTCTTCCGCTCCAACTATACCATCCACGCCGGGGTGGTGGAATTGGCAGACACACAGGACTTAAAATCCTGCGGTAGGTGACTACCGTGCCGGTTCAAGTCCGGCCCTCGGCATTAAGTTTTGCGCCCGTAGCTCAATTGGATAGAGCGTTTGACTACGGATCAAAAGGTTAGGGGTTCGACTCCTCTCGGGCGCGCCATGATATACATGTAATCGGGAAGTAGCTCAGCTTGGTAGAGCACATGGTTTGGGACCATGGGGTCGCAGGTTCGAATCCTGTCTTCCCGACCATTCTTGGGGCCTTAGCTCAGCTGGGAGAGCGCCTGCTTTGCACGCAGGAGGTCAGCGGTTCGATCCCGCTAGGCTCCACTCGGTTTTAATAAATATTTGGCGGTGTAGCTCAGCTGGCTAGAGCGTACGGTTCATACCCGTGAGGTCGGGGGTTCGATCCCCTCCGCCGCTACCAATGGACCTTTAGCTCAGTTGGTTAGAGCAGACGGCTCATAACCGTCCGGTCGTAGGTTCGAGTCCTACAAGGTCCACCATTATACGGAGGAATACCCAAGTCTGGCTGAAGGGATCGGTCTTGAAAACCGACAGGGGTGTCAAAGCCCGCGGGGGTTCGAATCCCTCTTCCTCCGCCATATATATTCTTAATCATCGCGGGGTGGAGCAGTTCGGTAGCTCGTCGGGCTCATAACCCGAAGGTCGCAGGTTCAAATCCTGCCCCCGCAACCAAAAAATGGTCCGGTAGTTCAGTTGGTTAGAATGCCTGCCTGTCACGCAGGAGGTCGCGGGTTCGAGTCCCGTCCGGACCGCCATTTAAATAATACTTAGGCTCGGTAGCTCAGTTGGTAGAGCAACGGACTGAAAATCCGTGTGTCGGCGGTTCGATTCCGTCCCGAGCCACCATTTATCAATATATATGTTTTGGCGGTTGTGGCGAAGTGGTTAACGCACCAGATTGTGGCTCTGGCATTCGTGGGTTCGATTCCCATCAATCGCCCCAAATAAAAATTGCGGGTGTAGTTTAGTGGTAAAACCTCAGCCTTCCAAGCTGATGTCGTGGGTTCGATTCCCATCACCCGCTCCATTTCTATATTGTCATGGGCCTGTAGCTCAGCTGGTTAGAGCGCACGCCTGATAAGCGTGAGGTCGATGGTTCGAGTCCATTCAGGCCCACCATGATTTATATTCCACAGTAGCTCAGTGGTAGAGCTATCGGCTGTTAACCGATCGGTCGCAGGTTCGAATCCTGCCTGTGGAGCCAAATGGAGAAGTACTCAAGTGGCTGAAGAGGCGCCCCTGCTAAGGGTGTAGGTCGTGTAAGCGGCGCGAGGGTTCAAATCCCTCCTTCTCCGCCATATGATTACAGTTAGAAGTTCTCAATCATCGGCCCGTTGGTCAAGCGGTTAAGACACCGCCCTTTCACGGCGGTAACACGGGTTCGAATCCCGTACGGGTCATCATCCAAAAACCTTGCATATTCTGCAAGGTTTTTTATTGTGGAAAAGAAAACCCTCGGCTAGGCCTATGATTCCAAAAAGCTTCCAGCGCGTTATAAAAAAACATTCCTCCGAGGTGCTAAATATTTTTGGTTCGCCAACCAAAATATGAGCATACGGAGGAGTTATAATGTCAAAAGACAGTAATAGTCTAGCACACACATAGTATCACATCGTAATTGCCCCGAAGTACAGAAGACAAGTCATTTATGGGAAAATCAAAAAAGATATAGGGGGAATTTTCGGTACCCTACGTGAAAGAAAAGGTGTCGAGGTTATCGAAGCAACAGCGTGCAAAATAGATCCATATGTTAGTGAGCATTCCGCCAGTGATAAGTGAATAGGCATTCATAGGATATTTGAAAGGAAAAAGTAGTTTAATGATATTTGATCGTCACGCAAATTTGAAATACAGATATGGGAACCGGAAATTTTGGTGTACTTGATATTATGTAGATACGGTTGGGAGAAGGTAAACGAAGAATATATACGAAATCAGATACAAGATGATATCGTGGCAGAACAATTAACAATGATGGAATATATCGATCCATTCACAGGTGAAGAGGTCAAGAAAAAGAAAAGGAAATAGGGAGAAGGCCTTTGAGGTCTCGCCAGTAGAAGTAGTACATAAGGCGAACCATTCAGAAGCCCTTTAGGGTTTGGTCAGTAACAAAGGCTTTCAGCCGCAGAGAAAACCACCCGTTATCACGGGTGGTCATTATTTTATATAATTCATGATAGATTTCATGCTTTATTCTATAAAAAAACAACAAAAATCTCCATATATTTCGTTTTTCTTCAGAAAATGAATTTAAATGTCAATAAGTATAAGCGCTTTCATGAAAGGGCTTTTTTTTATTTCTTCGAATAAATACTATATATAAAAACTATGATGTCAGAAAGGATGATTACATGACCGCTGCCAGCCCGACAGCACATGATGTTTATCTTTATCACGAAGGCAGTCTGTTTAGAAGCTATCAGCTATTTGGCTCGCATTATCGTGAGCTGAATGGCCAAAGCGGATATGAATTCTGTGTGTGGGCGCCTCATGCGTCAGAAGTTCGAGTAGCTGGGGATTTTAACAGCTGGTCAGGAGAACAGCATGTGATGCATAGAGTGAACGATAACGGCATTTGGACTTTATTTATTCCGGGCTTGGCAGAACAGGAACGATATAAGTATGAAATCGTGACTCATAGCGGTGAGATCAGGCTGAAAGCAGATCCATACGCCTTTTATTCAGAAGTCCGGCCTCATACAGCGTCACTGACTTATGATCTGACAGGATACAGCTGGCAAGATCATAAATGGCAAAAGAAACAAAAGGTTAAGACGCTGTATGAGAAACCACTTTTTATTTATGAACTTCATCTCGGTTCTTGGAAGAAACATTCTGATGGCAGGCATTACTCTTATAAAGATTTAAGTCAGTCGCTTATTCCTTATATCAAAAAGCATGGGTTTACCCATATCGAACTGCTCCCGGTATATGAGCACCCCTATGATCGTTCCTGGGGATACCAAGGAACGGGGTACTACAGCCCGACAAGCAGGTTTGGCACGCCTCATGATTTGATGAGGTTTGTCGATGAATGCCATCAAGAAAACATCGGAGTCATTCTGGATTGGGTCCCCGGACATTTTTGTAAAGATGCACATGGCCTTTATATGTTTGATGGAGGGCCTCTTTATGAATATCAAGATGAACGTGATCGGGAGAACTGGCTATGGGGAACAGCAAACTTTGACTTGGGAAAACCGGAAGTTCATAGTTTTTTAATTTCTAATGCGTTGTACTGGGCGGAACTCTATCATATAGATGGATTTAGGGTTGATGCAGTGGCTAATATCCTGTATTGGCCAAATCAGGATGAACGCCACACGAATCCATATGCTGTTGGGTTTTTAAAAAAACTCAATCAAACGATGAGAGAGGCATATCCGCATGTCATGATGATTGCGGAAGATTCGACGGAATGGCCTCAAGTGACGAGTGCCGCTGAGGAAGGGGGGCTCGGTTTTCATTTTAAATGGAATATGGGCTGGATGAATGACGTACTGAAATACATGGAGACGCCGCCAGAAGAAAGGCGGTATTGTCATCAGCTTATTTCTTTTTCATTACTGTATGCGTTTAGTGAACATTTTGTATTGCCATTTTCTCATGATGAAGTCGTTTACGGAAAAAAATCAATTCTTAATAAAATGCCTGGCGACTATTGGCAGAAATTTGCCCAGTATCGGCTTTTGCTCGGTTATATGACGGTTCATCCCGGAAAGAAATTGATTTTTATGGGAACAGAATTTGCCCAATTTGATGAATGGAAAGACACAGAGCAGCTTGATTGGTTTTTGGACTCCTTCCCCATACATCGGAAAGCCAGCGTTTTTACGCAAGATCTTCTCCGTTTTTATCAAAAAAGCAAAATCCTTTATGAACATGATCATCGTGCACAGTCATTTGAATGGATTGATGTCCATAATGACCAACAATCGATTTTTTCTTTTATTCGATATGGCAAAAGGCACGGTGAGGCGCTTGTCATCATTTGTAATTTTTCACCCGCAGTCTATCATCAATATGATGTTGGAGTTCCTTTTCTTACCCAATACATCGAAGTGCTGAATAGCGACAGTGAAACATATGGGGGCTCAGGACAAATTAACAAAAAGCCGTTAGCGTCCAAAACGGGAGCTTTACATCATAAACCGGGTTATATCACGATGACCATTCCCCCTTACGGCATTTCGATTTTACGGGCGGTTAAAAAAAGAGGAGAGATAAAAAGATGAAAAAACAATGTGTAGCCATGCTCCTTGCCGGCGGGAAGGGCAGCCGTCTCAGCGGATTAACTAAAAATATGGCCAAACCGGCTGTTTCTTTCGGGGGAAAATACAGAATTATTGATTTTACGCTCAGCAACTGTTCCAATTCAGGCATAGACACAGTCGGGATTTTAACACAATATCAGCCGCTTGAGCTGAATTCCTATATTGGAATCGGCAGTGCGTGGGACCTTGACAGACATAATGGCGGCGTGACGGTTTTACCCCCTTATGCCGAGTCATCAGAAGTCAAATGGTATAAAGGGACAGCAAGCGCCATTTATGAAAATCTCAATTATTTGAATCAGTATGATCCTGAGTATGTGCTGATTTTATCAGGAGATCACATCTATAAAATGGACTACGGCAAAATGCTTGATTTTCACATTGAAAAGAAAGCGGATGTAACGATCTCTGTCATCGAAGTGGGCTGGGAGGAAGCAAGCCGGTTCGGTATCATGAAGACCAATGCAGATGGGACGATCACACATTTTGATGAAAAGCCCAAATTCCCTAAGAGCAATCTTGCCTCAATGGGAATTTATATATTCAATTGGCCGCTTTTAAAACAGTATCTTGAGATGGACGACCGAAATCCTTATTCAAGCCACGACTTCGGCAAAGACATTATTCCTATGCTTTTAGAGGAGAAAAAGAAGCTATCTGCTTATCCGTTCAAAGGATATTGGAAGGATGTCGGAACAGTGCAGAGCTTGTGGGAAGCCAATATGGATTTGTTACGAGAGGACTCGGAGCTGAAGCTTTTTGAACGGAAATGGAAAATTTACTCCGTCAATCCGAATCAGCCTCCGCAATTTATTTCATCTGACGCACAGGTTCATGATTCGCTTGTGAATGAAGGGTGTGTTGTGTATGGAAATGTGACTCATTCCGTTCTTTTTCAAGGTGTTACTGTCGGTAAGCATGCGACTGTCACGTCGTCGGTTATTATGCCGGATGTGACGATTGGCGAGCATGTGGTGATTGAAAATGCCATTGTTCCTAATGGTCTGGTGCTTCCGGATGGCGCAGTAATTCAGTCTGAAAAAGACATTCAGGAGGTGCTGCTCGTTTCCGGGGAATTTGTAGAAAAAGAATGGATCTAATACTGAAGAGGGGGCAGAGTCAGTGTTTAATAATCAAATGTTAGGTGTTATAGATGAAACCACATATAAGCATTCTCTTCAGGATTTAACGGCACAGCGGTCGCTGGGGGCAATCCCTTTTGCCGGCAGGTACCGTCTGATCGATTTTATGCTCTCCAACATGGTAAATGCGGATATTAGGAGTGTCGCGATTTTTCCGAAGTATCGCTACCGTTCGCTTATGGATCATCTTGGAGCGGGTAAGGAATGGGATTTGCATCGAAAAAAGGATGGTCTCTTTTTTTTCCCGTCGCCCCACCTTCATCAAGAATATGATGAATTCGGTTCTTTCCGCCAGTTTTCAGACCATCTTGATTACTTCCACAGAAGCACACAGCAATATGCTGTCATCTCCAACAGTCATACCGTTTGCAACATTCAATTTCAATTTGTGCTGAAACGCCATCAGGAGGTTGGCTGCGACATCACAGAGGTATTTCAGGACGGCCAGTCGCTGCAAATCTATATCATGTCTACAACGCTTTTGAAGGACCTGATCTATGGACATCGTGAAAAAGGCTATAAAACCATTCAGGAGGCTGTTGAAAAGGAAGCTTCCGCCTTGACCATTTGCCCTTATGAGTATTCAGGTTATGCCGCTGTCATTGATTCGGTGGAAAAATATTATACCCACAGTATGGAACTCATTCAGCCTCGTTTTTGGCAGCAGGTGTTTTTGCCGCAGCAGCCGATCTATACAAAAGTGAAGGATGAGCCGCCGACGAAATACGGAAAACACAGCACTGTTAAAAACGCCTTGGTGGCAAATGGCTGTGTGCTTGAAGGAGAGATTGAAAACTGCATTTTGTTCAGGGGGGTTCATGTCGGAAAGGGAACGAAGCTAAAAAACTGCATTATTATGCAAAAAACGCAGATTGGCGAGGAGTGTCTGCTTGAGCAGGTTATTTCTGATAAGGACGTTAAAATCGGCAATTCGACTGAGGCTGCGGGAACAGCCGAGCAGCCGCTTGTATTAAGAAAAGGTTTGGTGCAAGGCGAGCTGATGAATTCTTGAAGATATTGTTTGCTGTATCTGAATGCACCCCGTTTGTTAAATCAGGAGGTCTTGCCGATGTAGCCGGCGCTCTGCCAAAGGCACTTGCGCGATTAGGCAATGAAGTAGCTGTGATATTGCCGAAGTACAGCCAAATACCTGAACGCTGGAAAAAGTGTATGAGAAAAGCGGCTGAGTGTACGGTAGCCGTCGGCTGGCGTCAGCAATATTGCGGGGTTGAATATATGGCCGATGATGATGTGAATTATTATTTCATCGACAATGAATATTATTTTAACAGGGATTCGTTGTACGGGTATGATGATGACGGTGAACGCTTTGCTTTTTTTTCTAGAGCTGTGCTGGAGGCCGTCGAAGCTGTAAATATTCAAGCCGATATTGTTCATACTCACGACTGGCATACAGCGATGGTCAATTATTTGCTGAAAGAGGAATACGGGAAACATCCTTTTTATGAACAGATGAAAAGTGTGCTCACGATCCACAACCTGCAGTTTCAGGGCATTTTTCCGCCTGATGTCACACATGACTTGCTAGGGCTTGAGATGGATCATTTTCATTATGAAAAGTTAGAATGCAACGGATTCGTTAATTTTATGAAGGCGGGCATCATTGCGGCTGATCATGTGACAACTGTAAGCCCGACTTACAGAAATGAAATATTGACGCCTTATTACGGTGAACAGCTGGATCAGGTTTTGCGATATAGGGAAAATGATGTAACCGGCATTTTAAACGGCATTGATGATTCTTTATATCAGCCGAAGAGCGATCCTTATATAGCTGTGCATTACGATTCGGAGCATCTTGCATGCAAGGAAGAAAATAAAACGAAGCTTCAGCGGCGGATGGGGCTTCCAGAGCGAAATGATATTCCGCTGATCAGTATGGTGACTAGGCTCACTAAGCAAAAGGGACTTGATCTTGTGCGCAGGATTATGCACGAACTCCTTGAGGAGCAGGACATACAGCTGATTGTGCTGGGGACAGGGGAACGTGAATTTGAAGACTATTTCCGGTATGCAGAATTTGCTTTTCATGAGAAGTGCCGAGCGTATATGGGATTTGACGAGCTGCTTGCCCATCAAATTTATGCGGGCTCTGATTTGTTTTTGATGCCTTCGAAATTTGAGCCGTGCGGCTTGGGCCAGCTGATTGCTCTCCAATATGGCGCCATTCCGATTGTCAGGGAGACGGGCGGTCTTTATGATACTGTTCATTCCTATCAGGAGGAAGAGGGATCGGGCAATGGCTTTACGTTTTCCGCCTTCAATGCGCATGATCTGAAATATACGATTGAACGGGCGCTGTCGTTTTATCGCCAAAAGGATGTATGGAAGAGCCTCATGAAGACCGCAATGAACGCAGATTACAGCTGGGAGCAGTCAGCGAAAGAGTATCAGCGCATTTTTGAGCATGTGACAAGGAGTGGACGGGATGTTCTCGAGTAAAGAACGATTTGCAGCCTTATTTTTAAGTCGTCTGGAAATGACGTGCGGAAAAAGCTTTAGAGACTCTGCCAAGCTGGACCAATATAAAACGTTGGGCAATATGGTCAGAGAGTATATCAGCGCTGAGTGGATCCAGACGAATGAAAAGAGCAGGTCCAATTGCGGAAAGCAGACATATTATTTGTCAATCGAATTTCTTCTCGGTCAGCTCCTTGAACAAAATTTAATGAATCTTGGTGTTCGTGATGTGGTAGAAGCAGGCTTGAAAGATATCGGCATCAATTTAGAGGAGATCCTTCAGATAGAGAGCGATGCAGGTCTGGGCAACGGCGGGCTTGGGCGCTTGGCCGCTTGCTTTTTAGATTCTCTCGCTTCGTTGAACTTGCCGGGACACGGGATGGGCATTCGTTATAAGCACGGCTTGTTTGAGCAAAAAATTGTAGACGGGCATCAGGTGGAGCTGCCTGAACAATGGCTGAAAAACGGAAACGTATGGGAAGTAAGAAATGCGGATCAGGCTGTTGACGTACCGTTTTGGGGCGAGGTGCATGTGACAGAAAAAAACGGGCGCCTGCATTTTCGGCATGAACAAGCTACAATCGTTACCGCTGTTCCTTATGATATTCCGATTATCGGCTATGAAACGGGGACCGTCAATACATTGAGGCTATGGAATGCCGAGCCCTATGCGCATTATCATGGCGGCAATATTTTGTCTTATAAGCGGGAAACAGAAGCCGTTACAGAATTTTTATATCCTGATGACACCCATGACGAGGGGAAAATTTTACGGCTGAAGCAGCAGTATTTTTTAGTATGCGCAAGCTTAAAAAGCATTGTGAACAATTACCGCAAAACGAATAAATCTATGTCCGGCCTGCATAAAAAAGTAAGCATTCATATTAATGACACCCATCCCGCGCTTGCGGTGCCTGAGCTGATGCGGATTTTACTTGATGAAGAGAACATGAGTTGGGAAGAGGCCTGGCATATCACCGTACATACGATTTCTTATACTAATCATACGACATTGTCAGAAGCGCTTGAGAAATGGCCGATTCATTTGTTTAAGCCGCTGCTTCCGCGAATGTATATGATTATTGAAGAAATCAATGAAAGGTTTTGCCGTGCGGTTTGGGAAAAGTATCCCGGAGACTGGAAAAGGATAGAGGACATGGCGGTTACGGCGCATGGTGTTGTCAAAATGGCTCATCTGGCCATAGTGGGCAGCTACAGTGTAAACGGCGTTGCCAAAATCCATTCTGATATTTTAAAGGAAAGGGAGATGCGCGACTTTCATTTGCTGTTCCCGAATCGTTTTAACAATAAAACGAATGGAATTGCCCACAGACGCTGGCTTCTAAAAGCGAATCCAGGTCTGTCTGCTGTCATCACGGAGGCGATCGGCAATGAATGGGTAAAACGGCCGGAATCACTGATCCGCTTAGAACCGTACGCCTCAGATCCCGCGTTTATTGAGCAGTTTCAAAACAACAAAAGCAGGAAAAAACAAGAGCTTGCTGATTTGATTTTTTGTACGGCTGGGGTGGTTGTGAACCCTGACAGCATATTCGACGTACAGGTGAAACGGCTTCATGCATACAAACGGCAGCTGCTGAATGTTCTTCATATTATGTATTTGTATAACCGTCTAAAGGAGGACTCGGGATTTTCTATCTATCCGCAAACCTTTATTTTCGGGGCTAAGGCTTCACCAAGCTATCATTATGCCAAGAAAATCATTAAGCTGATCCATTCTGTCGCAGAAAAGGTTAACTATGACCCGGCAGTCAAACAGCTGATTAAGGTTGTTTTTTTGGAAAATTACAGAGTTTCTATGGCTGAGCGGATTTTTCCGGCGTCGGATGTAAGTGAACAGATTTCAACCGCAAGCAAGGAAGCGTCTGGTACAGGAAATATGAAGTTCATGATGAACGGCGCTTTGACGATCGGCACACATGACGGCGCAAATATTGAGATTCTTGAGCGGGTGGGATCAAATTGTATTTACACATTCGGTTTAAAGGCGGATGACGTTTTATCGTATCAGGAAAACGGCGGCTATAGATCGAGGGAATATTATCAGCATGACCGCAGAATCAGACAGGTGGCGGATCAGCTGATTAATGGTTTTTTTGAAGGGGAAGCAGATGAATTTGAATCGATCTATGACTCTCTGCTTCCGCATAATGATGAGTATTTTGTGCTCAAAGATTTCAGCTCATATGCGGATGCGCAGGAGCGTATTCAAGCTGATTATCGCGATCGGCGGAAATGGTCTGAGCGGTCGATTGTAAACATTGCCCATTCAGGTTATTTTTCCAGTGACCGCACGATCCGGGAATATGCGAAAGACATTTGGGGAATCCAGCCGATGATGTGAAAAAGCCGCTGTAAGAGCGGCTTTTTTTGTTCACAGGTTCATTGAATAGATTGTAAAGGATAAGAACGTCGCAAATGCACTCCATAAAAAATAAGGCAGCAGAAGATAGCTTGTGGCTCTGCTGTATTTTTTTGCTATGATCATTAATATGAATGCTGTAATGGCGACAAGCAGGCAGTCAATCGATGCAGCCAGCAGGTTCTTTTGCGTAAACTGAAAATAGCTGAATGCCTGATTAAGCACATAATTAATCAAAAGCATAAACCAAAAGTTTTTCGCGTCTTTAAATGAAAACGCGGCATACACAAGGGCAGCTGAAAGGGAGATCAGCGCAAACAGGATGGCCCAAATGATGCCGATCGCGGAGCCGGGTGGCGTCCAGTCCGGTTTTTTTAGTGAATTGTACCATTCTTGGTCAATTGGAAACAGGAAGCCTGCGGCTGAAAACAGTGCGTATGTAATCACAAAAACCGCTATGGCGCCGAGAATTTTCTTCATATTTGCAACCTCCGTATGTATTTATTTTACATTTAGACTTATCCTTACCCTTTATCTTATAAAGATCAAACCCCCGATATGCAGGGGGAATGATTATTTTAAATTAGCTGCTGCAATGCCTTTGCTTTAATGCGTTCATATTCAAACGCTGACTCTAACTCTTCCTTTGGCAAAGCGGACTTGCGGACGTATTTTTCGCGAATGACATCATAAAGCTCATAAGGAAAAAGCATATCAATAAACATGACTTGTTTTTGTTGATCAGTTAATGGGGTTCTGGATTCGTAAGCGTTCAGCATGACATGAAATGTTTCTTCATCCCAAACGCCTGTCGTATCCAAAAGCGGGATAATCATTTTGCGCAAATCTCGAATAGGCAGATCAAATGATACGGTATCTAAGTCGATAACCCAAATCTGTTCATTTTCCCCTAAGAGTGTATTTCCTGTTCCGTAATCCTGGTGGCAGAGGTTAGGGCTTTTTTTCAGCTGTTCAGTCCATGGAATATAGGACGATTGCAAAAGCCGGTCTTTGATGCGCAGTCCGTCTTCAATAAAGCTGTCTATTTCCTGAAGATAAAGCAGTGAGAAAGGATCTTCTTTTTCCATCTGCGCCATCAGCTTCCACGTTTCCATTTGTTTGCAGCGTTTCGTGTAGTGATTCGGCCAGCGCCCTAATTTCGTAAATACGGGAACGCCATTTGGCGGCTGATATCCGACGGAAGCTGTGTGAAAATCAGCAAGGCCTTTCATGATAAACTCCAAATCCTGCTTTACAGTCAGCTCAAACGGCCTTCCTTCGATCCAGTCATATACGACAAATAGAAAGGAGCCATGCTTGGAATATAGGCTGCCTTTTTTGTTTGGGAGTATGCCGGGAACATTCATGCCTTTTTTGGCTAAATAGTCCTGTGCGAAAATGGAAAACAAGGCTTTCTTTTCGGGTCTGTGTATTCGTTTCAGACAAACCGCACCGGATCCTGTGTGAACCTTCCACACAAGCGCCATCTGGTTACCCTGAATGACGTCTATTTTTTCAGCCTGAACATCCCATCCTTGAAGCACATTTTCAGCCAGCTCCGTTAATTTTCTTTCATCTTCTGCTGATAAAGGAAGCTCTGATGAATTCCCCTCCTCCATGACTTCTTGGTTTTCTGCCATTAAAGGACACATCCTTACCTGTTTTACTCCTACCTTATGAATCAAATGAAAAAAGTGATTGAGATATTTGACTATATGTATAAAAGAATATGGTTGTTTACCCGTTTTGTTTTTGGGGCAGTCCTATTCCGCACAAGTTGGTTGTTCAGCCGTATCATGATTTTAACTAGTTAAAAAACATGCAGGAATGGAGGCTATGTATGAAAATAGCACTGATCGCCACAGAGAAGCTTCCTGTCCCCTCGGTTCGAGGAGGCGCCATTCAAATCTACCTAGAAGCGGTTGCCCCTTTGATTGCCAAAAGACATGAGGTGACGGTGTTTTCGATTAAAGATCCGAATCTTGCTGATAGAGAGACGGCAGAAGGAGTCCATTATGTGCACTTGGATGAAGACCGTTACGAAGAAGCTGTTGGGGAAGAGCTGAAAAAGAGCCGTTTTGATCTTGTGCATGTTTGTAATCGCCCAAGCTGGGTGCAAAAACTGAAGAAAAAGACGCCAGACGCTGTTTTTATTTTAAGCGTTCACAATGAAATGTTCGCTTACGATAAAATCAGCCAGACAGAAGGCGAGATTTGCATTGATTCTGTAGCGCAGATTGTTACGGTCAGCGATTATATCGGCCGGACGATCACAAGCCGTTTTCCGTCAGCACGATCAAAAACAAAAACCGTGTATTCCGGTGTGGACTTGAAAGCGTACCATCCCCGCTGGACGAAAGAAGGGCAGCGGGCTCGTGATGATATGCGAAGCGAGCTGGATCTTCACGGCAAAAAAATCGCCCTGTTTGTCGGCCGGCTCAGCAAAGTCAAAGGCCCGCACATTTTATTGCAGGCTTTGCCGGACATTATCGAGGAGCATCCCGATGTCATGATGGTGTTTATCGGGTCAAAATGGTTCGGAGATAATGAATTAAATAACTATGTCAAACATCTTCATACACTTGGTGCGATGCAAAAGGATCATGTCACATTTATTCAATTTGTGAAGCCAAAGGACATCCCGCGCCTTTATACCATGTCAGATGTATTTGTGTGCTCTTCGCAATGGCAGGAGCCTTTAGCGAGGG
Organism: Bacillus vallismortis; assembly: GCF_040784915.1. Taxonomy (GTDB): domain Bacteria; phylum Bacillota; class Bacilli; order Bacillales; family Bacillaceae; genus Bacillus; species Bacillus subtilis_G. The sequence goes on along the minus strand of NZ_CP160797.1, from coordinate 3,143,431 downwards.
TGCATTATGAAGCGATGGCCGCTGGACTGCCTATTATCACAAGCAATCGAGGAGGCAATCCAGAAGTCATAGAAGAAGGGAAAAACGGCTATATCATTCATGACTTTGAAAATCCTAAACAATATGCCCAACATATCAATGATTTGCTCAGCAGTTCTGAAAAACGCGAACGGCTTGGGAAATACAGCCGCCGTGAGGCAGAAAGCCAATTCGGCTGGCAGAGGGTGGCGGAAAATCTGCTCAGTGTGTATGAAAGAAACAGATAGAAGGGGTGAACAGAGTGTACCAAAAAGAGCATGAAGAACAGATTGTATCCGATATTCTCAGCTATTATCCGTTCCATTTCGAACATGTGGCACTGAAATCAAACAAAAGCGGGCGCAAAATCTGGGAGATACAAACTGATCAAGGCCCAAAGCTATTAAAAGAAGCGCAGATGAAGCCGGAGCGAATGCTTTTTATCACTCAGGCACATGCCCATTTACAGGAGAAAGGGCTGCCCGTAGCGCCGATTCATCAAACAAAAAATGGCGGAAGCTGCTTAGGCACGGATCAGGTCTCTTACAGTTTATATGACAAAGTGACAGGTAAAGAAATGATTTACTATGATGCAGAGCAAATGAAAAAAGTCATGTCATTTGCCGGCCATTTTCATCATGCGTCAAAAGGATATGTTTGCACAGATGAAAGCAAGAAAAGAAGCAGGCTCGGCAAATGGCATAAATTGTATCGCTGGAAGCTGCAGGAATTAGAAGGGAATATGCAGATCGCGGCCTCTTATCCTGAAGACATATTTTCGCAAACTTTCTTAAAACATGCTGATAAAATGCTGGCCAGAGGTAAAGAAGCACTGCAAGCACTTGATGAGTCAGATTATGAAAACTGGACGAAAGAAACGCATGAACATGGCGGATTCTGTTTTCAGGATTTTACATTGGCGCGGTTAACTGAGGTAGACGGAGAGCCTTTTTTAAAGGAGCTTCACTCGATTACGTACGATTTGCCGTCAAGAGATCTGCGCATTTTGCTGAATAAAGTCATGGTTAAGCTTTCTGTATGGGATGCGGATTTCATGATTGCGCTGCTTGCAGCCTATGATGCAGTGTATCCGCTCACAGAAAAACAGTACGAAGTGCTATGGATTGATCTGGCGTTTCCGCATTTGTTCTGTGCAATCGGCCATAAATATTATTTGAAGCAAAAGAAAACATGGTCAGATGAGAAGTACAACTGGGCGCTGCAAAATATGATTTCCGTTGAAGAATCTAAAGACGCGTTTTTGGATAAACTGCCGGAACTGTATAAAAAAATAAAAGTGTATCGGGAGGCGAATTGACATGAGGTCATCGAGACAAAAAGCCTCCATTTCTAAACTCGATCTCGACCAATTCGTATTTACACCGCCCGGATCGATGGGATGGCAGGCTCATGACAAAAGCACGGCTGACAATGAAGAAGAGGAGCATATGGCTGCGGGCCGGATCCGAGAGCTCCCTAACATCACTGCACCGAGAGATTCTCAAGAAGAAACAAAGGAAACGGAAACAAACCACAAAGTCATGGATGATGAAAAGACGAAATTGAAAACCATTGGAGAGCTTGATGAAGAGCGTGATTCTAAACGATCAGCGCCTCCAATTGAAGAAGAGGATGAAGAATCAGCGGAGGAAGCTAATGTAGAAATCATTGTTCTTCCAAGTAAATCCGCACCAGCCCCATGGATTTCTCAAACTGTAAAGCGCAAGGCATAAAATCACATTTATGCCTTTTTTATGCGTACCTGCAGCAAAAAAACAGCTCGTATCTGCAACACGAGCTGTGAGGAATTATGATTTTGCTTTCACAAAAAGCTGATTTATAAATGATAAATCAAGGTTTTTCGTCAGAAGAGGCGGCGGAAATTGTTTGTTTTCCGGTGCCAGAACGGATTGATAAACAGCATTGAGCCGTTTGGCAACATGGGTAAAGGTAAATAAAGATTCTACACGGTGCCGGCCGTTTTTTGTGATTTTATTCATTAATTGTTGATCTGTAAAGGCTCTGTCAATTGCTTTCGCAAATGCAGAAGGTTTGTTATAGCTGTCGATGACAAGTCCGTTAACTTCGTGTTTTACGACTTCTCCGTTTCCGCCACGATTTGTGGTAATTAAGGGGGTGCCAGCTGCCATTGCTTCATAATTCACACGGGCCAGAGGTTCATTCCACTGAGAGCTGCACACGAATACATCCGCCATCAGAAAGAGGTTTGGAATGTCGTCTGCGGGAATGAATTTCGTAAAGATCACGTGTTCTCTGTATGGCAGCGCCAGCTTGCGCAGATAGGTTACATATTGGTTTTCGCCGTCATCGCTGAACCACTTTCCGCCTGCTATGACCAGCACAGCGTCGGGATGCTGCTGCAAAATCCGTTTCATGCTGTGAATGAGAAGGTGGGGCCCTTTGGTTGGGCTTAAACGGCCGGCGAATAAAATAACTTTTTTATCCTCAATGCCGTACTTTTTCCTGTATGTTTCTCTGACAGCCGAACCTTTCATCGTCCAGACAGGCGGATAGGAGCGGATATCAACGCCGGAATATACGACTTTTGTGATGTCCTCGGCTTCCGGGAAACGATCAATGACCGTTTGTTTAATAAATTCGCTGACGGTTGTGATCATGGTGACATTGTCGAGTACTTCTTTTCCTTGCGCGAAGGTCATCTTTTTTTCAGAAAACATTTCGTTATGCAGGCTCAAAACAATCATGCTGTTTGGTGAAGCTTTTTTATATAAAGAGACATTTAAAGGCCTGTTAAACACATGGATTAGATCAAAGGAAGAGGCCCGCAGCTCTTCGGCTACCGCCTCGCGGTAATGCTCTTTTGGCAAATGGATATACCGTACGCCGTCTTTCGTTTCTCTTTTTGGAAGTGATGGATCTTCTATTGAAAAAATGGTCAGATCGTACCGGCTGCTGAAATAAGGTGTGACACCGTCAATCATCATTTGAATAGCGCCGCCGCGTACCGCTGGCGCCGGCAGCTTTTCTGTACAGATAAAGGCAAGTTTCATTTTCATTCCCCCTTATACAGCGACGATAAATAGGCGATTTCGTTAGCCAAACCATCGTTTAAGGATGTGGCGGGATCGTAATGCAAGAGCTGTTTTGCTTTTGAAATATCCGCCCACGTTTTTCTTGGTTCCCCTGCTACTTTGTCCGAGAAGTGCAGTGTTGCTTTTTTACCGGAAATGTCTTCAATGAGGGAAACAACCTTTAAGACTGAGGCACGTTCTCTGCCGCCGATATTCACTGTTTCACCAATAAGATGGGGGTTCCCAAGAACAGCGGTGATGCCTTTGACACAGTCGCTGATATAGGTGAAATCTCTTGACTGCTGTCCGTCACCGAAGATGGTGAGCGGCTTTTTCAGAAGGTGCTGTTTGATGAGCCGGTGAAATGCCATGTCCGGCCGCTGTCTCGGCCCATAGACGGTAAAGAAACGGAGAATCACAATTGGAATGCCAAAGCTTTGTTGATATACATGGCAAAGCTTTTCTCCCGTCAGCTTTGTTACCCCGTACGGAGATAAAGGATAAAGCGCCGCATCTTCACTGACTTTCCCTTGTTTTTCGCCATAGACGGAAGAGGTGGAAGCGAAGACGAACGCTTGAACCGGATGTTTTCGGCATGCCTCAAGGAGCCTTTGGAGCGCTTGGATATTATGTGCGGCATATGGGTGAAAATGATCGCCCCAGCTTGAACGGACACCCGGTATGGCTGCCAAATGAAAGATGACGTTCACATCTTCCAGCAAGGGAGAAAGATCTGCTGTCAGCAGATTTTCCTTTATGAACGTAAATCGTTTTTCTGGCAGCAGGGCATCAAGGTTTCTTAATTTTAAGGAAAATGGAGTCGGTCCGATAAAGTCGTCGATTCCGATAACGTGATGTGTTTCATCCTTCAGCAATTCTTCGCAGAGGTGGGAGCCGATAAATCCCGCTGCTCCTGTGACGAGTATTTTCATGGGCGGCCAACCCCCGTGCAGATCAGACCGCAAGCCTCCAGAGATTCTTTTTTCAATACGTTGCGCCCGTCGATCACCACACGCCCTTTCATGGTGCCTGCGGCCTTTTTCCAATCAATCGCTAAAAACTCGGGCCATTCTGTGGCCAAAAATAAAAAGTCACTTTCTTCTATCGCGTCAAAAGCTTGAGAATGCTGGGTCACACGTTGCCGCAAATGTTCTGGCAGAACAGCTTCAGGGTCATAAGCATGGACATCACACCCCAGATCTGTCAGCCTTTCCATCAGCCTGACGGCTTGAGAATTCCTAATGTCATCGGTATGAGGTTTGAAGGAAATGCCGAGTATAGCCGCTTTTTTGCCGTGAAGTGTATCGAAGAAAGATTTTATTTTTTTGACATACAGGCCGATCTGGGTGTCATTGATATGCTGAACGGCTTGAAGCAGGTAGGTCTCCGTGTTTTTTTCAATGGCAGCGAATTGCAGCGCCTGCAGATCCTTTGGAAAGCAAGAGCCGCCGTATCCAATGCCGGCCTGCAAAAAGTGCTCCCCGATTCTCGGGTCAAGTCCGATAGCGCGGGAAATATCTGTGATATCTGATTGGTAGGCTTCACATATGCGGGCCATTTCATTAATGAACGAAATTTTTGCTGCTAAAAAGAAGTTATTGGCATATTTAATCAGCTCTGCTCCTGCTAAACTTGTGATGATATAAGGGGTGTCAATGTGTTTGTAAATGGATTTGACGATTGCTGCCGATACGTGATCTCCTTTCTCAATACCGATAACTGTTTTGTCAGGATACAGCATGTCATGCAAGGCGCTGCCTTCCCGCAGAAACTCCGGATTGGATACGATGTTAAATGAATTTGCTGAAACGCCGGAGGCAATCAGCTGTTTTGCTATGTTTTCATTTGTCCCGGGGGGAACAGTGCTTTTCGTAATGATGGTTTTATACGATCGGATCGTCTGGCTCAAATCGCTGATAACGGACTGCAGCGCTTTCGTATCTGCTGATCCGTCCGAGCGCGGAGGGGTTCCGACTGCGATAAAAATGACGGGACATTCCTCCATGCTTAATTTCACTTCGGAAGAAAACGAGAGATTATCGCAATGATGTACTGCATCTGAAAGCCCAGGCTCGTAAAAGGGAATGTCTCCATTTTTCAGCTGCTCGATTTTTTTGACGTCTTTGTCTGTGCATATCATGTCATGTCCGATGGATGCCAGTGCCGCTGATAGGGTTAAACCGACATATCCGGCGCCAACCACGCAAATTTTCATCACCTGAGCTCCTTTACAAGATTACTGGTCATATATCAATATCCTATTAAAAAAGGGCTGGTTCGTGATTCCGTTTTCAGCCCAGTTGCATCTGCCTAATTTCAGGTGTACAAACATCGGGGTGCGGTCTTGGAATATCATGTAATAAACATGAGCTGAGGGGAAAATAACATGATAAAAAAAGCAATCATTCCTGCCGGCGGATTCGGAACGAGGAATCTGCCGGTGACGAAGGTAATTCCGAAAGAAATGTTTCCGGTAGGATCTAAACCCGTCATTCATTATATTGTGGAAGAGCTTAAGGAGTCAGGCATTGAAGATATTTTGATGGTTGTATCGAGCCATAAAAATCTGATTGTCGATTATTTTGATTCTTCTTTAGCGCTTGAAGCCTTTCTGGCCTCCCGGCAAAAACTGCATTTACTCAGCAAACATCCGGTTCCGGATATACGCATTCATTATGTGCGCCAGCCTTATGCAAAAGGTCTTGGCGACGCGATTTCTTTTGGAAAGCAATTTGCAGGCGAAGAGCCGTTTGCCGTCGTTTTGCCGGATGATCTGATCTTCTCCGCTAATCAGCCGGCCCTGGGGCAGCTGATTGAGGCGTATACGAAATATCAGTGCAGTGTGATCGGTTTAAAGGAAACAAAAACGGAGGATTTGCACCATTACGGTGTGATAAAAGGGGAATCTGTAGAAAAAGGGCTTTATCGCATTCAGGATATTGTGGAAAAGCCTAAACAAAACCCGCCATCTCATTTTGCCGCAGCAGGGCGTTATATTTTCACACCTGATATTTTTGATAAGCTGGAGACATTGGAAGCTGATGCCGGAGGAGAAGTGCAGGTAACGGATGCGATTAAATCTTCACTCGGGATATCGAACGTTTACGGAAAAATTTTGGAGGGCAATCGGTATGACATCGGACTGCAAAAGGATTATCTGAAGCTGATCACAGATATGCTGAAAACGTAAAAGAACCCCCATAACCGGGGGTTCAATCAGCGTGGAGATCGCCGAATGTTGTCATGATTCCCTCTTCGTCGAGTTCTTCCTCATAACGCTCATGGGCTCTGCTTTGATAAACGGTAATTTCTTTGCCTGTGATATCTGTAGCGATGAAATTTTCGTACGACTCTGTATTGCCGATATTTTCTTCGGCATTCATCGTCATATCATCATAGCTGAGCGGCGGGTTTTCCATATCCTGCGGTGTTGATGAATTTCCGTATTTTTCGACGTCTTGGTAAGAATCTTCACTGTCATATGGCGCTCTGATTTCTTCATCATCGTCAAATTCAAATTGCCCGAAAGGTGTTTCTTCTTCGATCGGACGGTCTTTAGAAATGATATCCTGTGACGAATACTCTGCGAGCGTCGTGGCGGTCGGGAGCGCTTCAAGACGTTCGTATGGAATTTCCTTTCCGCTGACTTCACAAATACCGTATGTGCCGTTTTCTATTGCCTTCAATGAATGCTCAATGTCCCGAAGATGCTCTCGTTCATGCAAGTCGAGAGCGATGTCTTTTTCCCGCTCATAAAGTTCGGTTGCATGATCTCCGGGGTGGTTGTCGTAAGCCGAAAGTTCCCCCATTGAATCATATGGAAAGGCTGAATTGAGCTGAAAATGGTCATTGTCTTTGAAACGGTTTAAGATATCCTCTTTTGTTTGTTCCAGTTCATGTTTCAAATGCTGAAGCTGGTCTTTTGTAAGCATTGTAATCGCCTCGTTTCTCTGTGATGCATACCTTTAGTATGAACAGATCGCCTGATAACTTTCATAAATGACAGGTGGAGGAATCTAGGAGATTTCCCTTAAATGGTAAGCGGATACAACCTTTGCTTTCAGCGGAGAAAGAAATTTAAGGTTTGTTTCTTTTTCATTTCTGTAATTAGGTTTATAATAGGTAAGGCAGGCCATTTGGACTGCATGATCTGTGTGTTTGACACAAAGGAGACACAGGTGTATGGTATTAAAAGCATTTTAAGGATTATGGAGGAATGCCTCATGGTGACAACGGTGCAGCGTACGTTCCGAAAAGGAGTTCTACATGCATTACATAAAGCCAAAGAAGTCAACCATGCTGTCTTAATAAGCTATTCGAGACAAATCGAGTCTCTTGACCCTCTATCATTTTTCAATTACGGAGCAAAAAAATATACAGGCAATCGATTTTTTTGGTCAGATCCTGAAAGTGAATTGACAATAGTCGGTCTTGGCAAAGAAGCGATTTTCCAGACAAATCAAAAAAACAGCGAGCGATATCGCGAGGTTTTTGACCAATGGGAGCGCTTTAAAAAGACGGCTTTTCATATTTGTGAAGAAGAAAAGCTGCAGCATTCTGCAGTGGGACCTGTGTTATTCGGAGGATTTTCTTTTGACCCTTGCGAAGAAAGAGGTACACAATGGGACCATTTCTCGGAAGGGGATTTCTTTGTGCCTGCGCTTATGCTGACGATGACTGCTGATGGCCCTTTCTTAACAGTCAACAGATGGGTAAGCGGAGAGGAAGACGCAGAAGGTGTTTTGGAAGGCTTAATTGCTTTTGCAGCGGAATTTATGGTTTCAGATTTAGATCAAAGAAATCAGGCTGTGATGGCGGCATCAGAAGAGCTGGATAAGGATGATTGGCTCAAAGCGATTGAAACGGCAACAAGCCAAATGAAAGAGAAACAATACGATAAAGTGGTTCTTGCCCGAGAGCTGCTGCTAACGTTTGACGGCCCGGTCCAAATTGAACCGGTGCTTAAAACGCTTCTGAACGATCAGCAGACAAGCTATGTTTTTGCAATCGAGCAGGAAGGAAAAACCTTTGTCGGCGCGTCTCCGGAAAGGCTGATCAAAAAAGACGGCAGCACTGTCATGTCTTCTTGTCTGGCCGGTTCCATTAGACGCGGCAAGGATGAAGAAGAAGACCGCCTCATAGGCCTTGAATTATTAAACGATAAGAAAAACCTGCTGGAGCATGATATTGTGGTCGGCATGATCCATGACGCTTTTGTATCAAGCTGTTCGGAGGTTGAAAAGCCTGGCGGACCTGTATTGTACAAAACAAAAAGTGTGCAGCACTTATTTACCCCGATTGTCGGTCAGCTTCGAGAGTCTGATTCGCTTTTTGACTTAATTGAGAAACTGCATCCCACACCGGCGCTTGGGGGGGCACCTCAGAAAAAAGCTGTTGAAGTGATCAGAGAGATCGAGCCGATGTCCCGCGGCTGGTATGCAGCTCCTATCGGCTGGATTGACAGCCAGAATAACGGGGAATTCGCAGTAGCCATCCGTTCAGGACTGATCGAGGGGAGCACAGCTAGGCTGTTTGCTGGGTGCGGCATTGTGGAAGACTCGGACCCGCAGTCTGAATATGAAGAAACGCAGATTAAATTGAAGCCGATGATCTCTGCATTAGGAGGTGTGAGGCGTTGACAGCCAACCCGATTACTCATTATATCGGAAGTTTTATTGATGAATTCGCCCTTTCCGGGATTACGGACGCCGTCGTTTGTCCGGGCTCAAGGTCTACACCGCTGGCTATTCTTGCAGCCGCGCATCCTGATATCAACGTCCATGTTCAAATTGATGAAAGATCTGCCGGGTTTTTTGCTCTCGGGCTGGCAAAAGCGAAGCAGCATCCCGTTCTTTTGATCTGCACATCAGGAACAGCCGCGGCTAACTTTTATCCGGCTGTGATTGAAGCCCATTATTCGAGAGTGCCCATTATTGTGTTAACTGCTGATCGGCCTCACGAGCTGCGCGAAGTAGGCGCGCCGCAGGCTATTAATCAGCACTTCTTATTCGGTAACTTTGTTAAGTTTTTCACAGACTCAGCTCTTCCAGAAGCGTCTCCGAATATGCTGAGATATATCCGAACGCTGGCCGGCCGCGCCGCCGGGGAAGCACAAAAGCGTCCAATGGGACCTGTGCATGTGAATGTGCCGCTGCGCGAACCGCTGATGCCGGATCTTTCGGATGAGCCGTTTGGAAGAATGAGAACAGGCCGTCACGTGTCTGTGAAAACGGGTACGCAGTCTGTAGACCGCGAATCTCTGTCTGATGTGGCTGCAATGCTGGCAGAGGCTGAAAAAGGAATGATCGTCTGCGGAGAACTCCACAGTGATACGGATAAGGAAAACATTATTGCGCTGTCTAAGGCGCTTCAGTATCCGATTTTAGCCGACCCGCTGTCTAATCTGCGGAACGGTGTTCATGATAAAAGCACTGTCATTGATGCGTATGATTCATTTTTAAAAGATGATGAGCTGAAGTCGAAACTGCGTCCTGATGTTGTCGTCCGTTTTGGGCCGATGCCTGTTACAAAACCGGTTTTCTTATGGCTTAAGGATGACCCGGCGATCGAGCAGATTGTGATTGACGAGGATGGAGGGTGGAGAGATCCGACACAGGCAAGCGCACATATGATTCACTGCAATGCATCCGTTTTTGCCGAAGCGATCATGACCGAACATGCTGACATGACCAGATCACCAGAATGGCTGGAAAAGTGGCAGTTTGTCAATGAGAGGTTCCGTGCGCATCTGCAAACAATCAGCAGTGAAGAGGTTTCGTTTGAAGGCAATCTCTATCGAATCCTGCAGCATCTTGTGCCTGAAAACAGCTCGCTGTTTGTCGGCAACAGCATGCCGATCAGAGATGTTGATACGTTTTTTGAAAAGCAGGAACGCCCTTTCCGGATTTATTCAAACCGGGGCGCAAATGGGATAGACGGTGTTGTCTCCTCTGCCATGGGGGTATGTGAAGGCACAAAAGCGCCTGTTACCCTCGTGATTGGCGATTTATCTTTTTATCACGATTTAAACGGACTGCTGGCGGCCAAAAAGCTGGGTATTCCTCTTACTGTGATTCTCGTGAATAATGACGGCGGAGGGATTTTCTCATTTTTGCCGCAGGCTTCTGAGAAGGCACACTTTGAAGATTTGTTCGGCACGCCGACAGGGCTTGATTTCAAGCATGCGGCTGCACTATACGGCGGGACGTATTCATGTCCGGCCTCATGGGATGAATTCAAAGCAGCTTACGCCCCGCAGGCAGACAAACCCGGACTCCATTTGATAGAAATCAAAACGGATCGCCAGTCAAGAGTCCAGCTTCATCGCGATATGCTGAATGAGGCTGTGCGGGAAGTGAAAAAACAATGGGAACTGTAAACATAACGGTTTCAGATGGTGTCCGATATGCTGTGACAGACGACCGGCCGAACGCTTCAGAAGCCGTCGTCTGTCTGCACGGGTTTACCGGCAGCAAACAATCATGGACTTTTCTTGATGGGATGCTGCCTGATTCCCGTTTGATCAAAATGGATTGTTTAGGGCATGGTGAAACAGATGCCCCGCTGAATGGGAAAAGATACAGCACAAGCCGGCAAGTTTCTGATCTTGTCGAGATGTTTGATCAATTAAAACTTCACAAAGTGAAATTGATTGGGTATTCTATGGGAGGAAGGCTTGCTTATTCGTTTGCGGCGGCTTATCCCGAACGGGTATCGGCACTTGTGCTTGAAAGCACAACGCCGGGGCTTAAAACGCTTGAGGAACGGCGGGATCGGATCATACGGGACCGGAAGCTTGCTGATTTTATTTTGCGTAACGGGATCAAAGCTTTTGTGCAGTATTGGGAGAGTATCCCTTTGTTTTCATCCCAGCAGCGGCTGGCTGAAGATATTCTGCACAGGATACGGTCGGGCCGTCTGCGAAACAATAAGGTTGGGCTTGCAAATAGTTTAACCGGTATGGGCACCGGTTCACAGCCTTCCTTGTGGAGCCGTGTAGAAGAAATAGCCGTGCCTGTGCTTCTGATCAGCGGGGAGTGGGACGAAAAGTTTTGCGCCATCAATCAAGAGGTGCATAAGAAGCTCCCATCTAGTAAAATAGAGATTGTTCCTGAAGCCGGACATACGGTACATGTGGAACAGCCGCGTATTTTTGGTAAAATAGTGAGTGAGTTTTTGACAAGCTTATAACTGGTTCACATGGAAAAATAGAGGAGGTCATATCATGGCTGTAGAATGGAAAACTGAACGGACATACGATGAAATATTGTATGAAACGTATAATGGTATTGCAAAAATAACAATCAACCGCCCTGAGGTACATAACGCGTTTACTCCTAAAACGGTTGCTGAAATGATTGATGCGTTTGCTCGCGCGAGAGACGATCAAAATGTCGGCGTTATCGTGCTTGCCGGTGCCGGAGACAAAGCCTTCTGTTCTGGCGGAGACCAGAAAGTGCGCGGTCACGGCGGTTATGTAGGAGACGACCAAATTCCGCGCTTAAACGTGCTGGATCTTCAGCGTTTAATCCGCGTCATTCCGAAACCGGTTGTCGCGATGGTGTCCGGATATGCGATCGGCGGAGGCCATGTGCTTCACATCGTATGTGACTTGACAATCGCTGCCGACAACGCGATTTTTGGACAAACAGGCCCTAAAGTGGGAAGCTTTGACGCTGGTTACGGTTCTGGCTATCTGGCTCGAATCGTAGGACATAAAAAAGCCCGTGAAATCTGGTATCTGTGCCGTCAGTATAACGCACAGGAAGCGCTGGACATGGGTCTTGTCAACACAGTCGTTCCTTTGGAACAGCTTGAAGAAGAAACGATTAAATGGTGTGAAGAAATGCTTGAAAAAAGCCCGACCGCACTGCGCTTTCTTAAAGCTGCGTTTAACGCGGATACAGACGGACTTGCTGGAATTCAGCAGTTTGCAGGGGATGCTACCCTTCTTTACTACACAACTGATGAAGCAAAAGAAGGCCGTGATTCCTTTAAGGAAAAACGCAAACCTGATTTCGGACAGTTCCCTCGTTTCCCGTGATCAGCAATACTTAGTCAACAAACAGCTTGAGACTTTGCGGTCCAAGCTGTTTTCTTTTCAATACAGACATTTTACCTCGGAGATGATGACATGCTGACAGAACAGCCCAATTGGCTCATGCAGCGGGCCCAGCTGACACCTGAGAGAATCGCTCTCATCTATGGAGACCAAACCGTGACATTTGCAGAATTGTTTGCGGCGTCTAAGCGAATGGCAGCGCAGCTTGCTGCTTATTCAGTTCGGAAAGGAGACACCGCGGCTATTTTGCTCCAAAACCGTGCAGAAATGGTATACGCCGTTCACGCTTGTTTTTTGCTTGGTGTTAAGGCGGTGCTTCTGAATACGAAGCTGTCAACACATGAAAGGCTGTTTCAGCTGGAGGATTCCGACGCCCGCTTTTTACTGACAGATTCAAGCTTTGACAAGCAAAATTATGAGCACATCGTTCAAATCATTGATGTGGACGAGCTTGCCAAAGAAGCCGCAGAGGAAATTGAAATCCAGGCCTATATGAAATTGGAAGAAACGGCAACGCTGATGTATACATCAGGTACGACAGGCAAGCCCAAGGGGGTTCAGCAGACATTCGGAAACCATTATTTCAGTGCGGTGTCATCCGCGCTTAATTTGGGTATAACAGAACAAGACCGCTGGCTTATCGCATTGCCGCTCTTTCACATCAGCGGATTGTCCGCGTTATTTAAATCTGTGATCTACGGAATGGCTGTCGTGCTTCACCAGCGTTATTCAGTAAGTGATGTGCTGGATTCTATCAACAGGCATCAAGTGACAATGATTTCTGCAGTGCAGACGATGCTGGCCAGTCTTTTGGCCGAAACAAGCCGCTGTCCTGAATCCATCAGATGTATTCTGCTAGGCGGAGGTCCTGCCCCGCTGCTATTGCTTGAGGAATGCCGTGAGAAAGGATTCCCTGTCTTTCAGTCATATGGAATGACAGAAACATGCTCGCAAATTGTGGCCCTGTCACCGGAATTCAGTATGGAAAAGCTCGGCTCTGCGGGTAAACCGCTGTTTTCATGTGAGATCAAAATAGAACGGGACGGACAGGCATGTGAACCGTTTGAACACGGTGAGATCTTGGTCAAAGGCCCGAATGTCATGAAAAGCTATTTTAACCGGGAGAGCGCAAATGAAGCATCCTTTCAAAATGGCTGGCTGAAAACAGGTGATCTTGGGTATTTGGACAGTGAAGGCTTTTTATATGTATTAGACAGGCGTTCAGACCTGATCATCTCAGGCGGAGAAAATATTTATCCGGCTGAGGTGGAATCAGTGCTGCTTTCACACCCTGCTGTGGCCGAAGCCGGTGTTTCAGGGGCTGAGGACAAAAAATGGGGGAAAGTGCCCCACGCCTATCTTGTCCTGCACAAGCCTGTAAGCGCAGAAGAATTGACCGCCTACTGCAAAGAACGTTTGGCGAAGTATAAAATTCCGGCGAAATTTTTTGAACTTGACCGCCTGCCGCGCAATGCGTCTAATAAGCTCTTGCGAAACCAGCTGAAGGATGCGCGTAAAGGAGAACTGTTATGATCGAAATAGAGAAAATTACGCTTTACCATTTGAGTATGAATTTAAAGAAACCATTTAAAAGCAGTATTGAAACGCTTCAAGAGCGTAAATTTCTGATCGTGGAAGCCATTGATACATCCGGTGTCACAGGGTGGGGAGAAGTATCTGCGTTCTCTTCGCCTTGGTACACCGAGGAAACCATTGGAACATGTTTGCACATGCTTAAGGATTTTTTTATTCCCAATGTTGTCGGACGTGAATTCAGTCACCCTTCCGACGTGCCGGACAGCCTGGCGCGCTATAAAGGCAACCGGATGGCAAAAGCGGGACTTGAATCGGCTGTCTGGGATATCTATGCGAAAAAGAAGGGCATGTCTCTCGCCGAGGCATTGGGCGGGATAAGAGATAAAGTCCCTGCCGGGGTGGTTGTCGGCTTGGCGCCACTTGACGATATGCTGAAGGAAATTGAAAGTTATCAAAAAGAGGGTTATCGACGAATAAAAATTAAAATTCAGCCTGGACAGGATGTGGAATTGGTCAAGGCCATCCGCAGCCGGTTCCCAAACATTCCGCTCATGGCCGACGCCAATTCTTCCTATGAGCTGAAGGACATCAGCCGGTTAAAGGAGCTTGATGAATATCATTTAATGATGATTGAGCAGCCTCTGCAAGCTGATGACATCGTTGACCACCGCCACTTGCAGAAACATTTGAAAACCGCCATTTGCCTTGATGAAAGTATTTGTTCATTTGATGATGCGAGACGGGCGATTGAGCTCGGAAGCTGCAAAATCATTAATATTAAGCCTTCCCGTGTCGGCGGCTTAACAGAAGCCTTAAAAATTCATGATTTATGCAGAGAGCATCATATGCAGGTTTGGTGCGGCGGAATGCTGGAAACAGGCATATCAAGAGCGCAGAACGTGGCGCTGGCTTCACTGCCGCAATTCACAATACCTGGGGATATATCCTCATCCTCACGCTATTGGGATGAGGATATTGTGACCCCGGATATCCGTATTGATAATGGATTTATTTCTGTGTCCAAACAGCCTGGTTTAGGGGTTGAAGTGAATCAGGATATTATGCGAAAATATGTGACTAAAATGGATGTTTTCACGCAGCATGGATAAGAAAAAAACATTTTGCCATTTTGAGAGAATGTCAATGTGCTGTTATAGTAAAAGCGTTCGTTGAATACATCCCTTCTCGTTTGGACCGGCTGCTGACCCAGCCGGTTTTTTTGTATGCAAATTACGCTTGACAAAAGTGGACAAACGCGATATTTTTGCATTAAGGAAACTTTTTGTCTCGTTTAAACAAAATATGCTTTTGTCTAATTTTATGTCACATGTCTAAGAAATGAAAACATAAGATAATACAATCTGACATTGATGGCAAAGAGGAGGGAAAATATGAAAAAGAGACTGATGGCAGCAGTGCTTTTGTCCTGCATTGCCTTAACGGGATGCGGGACGGATTCAGCCGGAAAAAGCGCTGACAAGCGCCTGCAGGTAACGGCAACAACATCCCAAATTGCCGATGCAGCCGAAAACATCGGAGGAAAACATGTGAAAGTGACCGCTTTAATGGGACCGGGAGTCGATCCGCACCTTTATAAAGCGTCACAAGGCGACACGAAAAAATTGATGTCAGCCGACGTCGTTCTGTACAGCGGATTGCACTTGGAAGGGAAAATGGAGGACATTCTTCAAAAGATCGACGAACAAAAACAAACAGCGGCTGTCACTGAGGCCATACCGAAAAACAAGCTTATTTCCGCCGGAGAAGGCAAAATGTTTGATCCGCACGTTTGGTTCAGCATTCCGTTATGGATCTATGCGGTGGATGAAATTGAAGCGCAATTCAGCAAAGCGATGCCTGAGCATGCGGAAGATTTTAAGAAAAAGGCCAAAGAGTACAAAGAGGATTTGCAATATTTAGATAAATGGTCACGTCAAGAGATTGCGAGCATTCCGGAGAAAAGCCGTGTACTGGTCACCGCTCACGATGCCTTTGCGTACTTTGGGAAAGAGTACGGATTTCAAGTGAAAGGCCTGCAGGGGCTAAGCACAGATTCTGATTACGGATTGAAGGATGTTCAGGAGCTGGTCGATCTCCTGACAGAAAAACAAATAAAAGCTGTTTTTGTCGAAAGCAGCGTATCTGAAAAATCAATAAATGCAGTGGCGGAAGGGGCTAAAGAAAAAGGCCATACAGTCACAATCGGCGGTCAGCTCTATTCGGATGCCATGGGTGAAAAGGGCACAAAAGAAGGCACATACGAAGGGATGTTCCGCCACAATATCAATACAATTACCAAAGCGCTTAAATAAAGAAAAGAGGTGATGGATATGTTTCCTGTTGAGCTCGAAAATGTAACGGTCGCTTATCATAAAAAGCCTGTTCTGCAGGACATTTCACTGCAGGTGCCTGAAGGAAAGCTAATTGGCATTATCGGTCCAAACGGCGCGGGAAAATCAACCTTGATCAAAACCATTCTCGGTCTTGTGCCCCGGGCTTCAGGAGACATCTCTATTTACGGCAAAGACTATAAGAATCAACGGACAAGAATCGGATACGTTCCGCAGCGCGGATCAGTTGACTGGGATTTTCCCACAAACGCGCTCGATGTCGTGCTGATGGGGCGATACGGCCGGATTGGCTTATTGAAAAGGTCCAAAAAAGCTGATGTGGAAATGGCGAAAGCCGCTTTAGACAAAGTAGGAATGCTTGATTATGCGAAAAGGCAGATCAGCCAGCTGTCAGGAGGCCAGCAACAGCGGGTGTTTCTTGCCCGGGCGCTATGCCAGGACGCCGATGTTTATTTTATGGATGAACCGTTTGCCGGCGTTGATGCAGCGACGGAGCGGGCCATTATGACGCTTTTGGCAGAACTCAAAGAAAAAGGGAAAACAGTGCTTGTCGTCCACCATGATCTGCAGACTGCCGAGGATTATTTCGATTGGATCTTACTGTTGCATTTAAGAAAAATCGCTTTCGGGCCGGCAGAGAACGTTTTTACGATCGACAACCTGCAAAAAACGTATGGAGGAAGGCTGACTTTTCTAAAAGATAAAGTGCTGGCAGAAGGACTTAAGGGGTGAGCGCATTGTTTGAAAGTTTGTGGCTGCAGCTCCAGCATCCGAATACACAGTGGGTGCTGGCGGGTACGCTTTTGCTCGGAGCGGCAAGCGGGGTTTTGGGCAGTTTTGTGCTTCTGAGAAAGCAAAGTTTAATCGGTGATGCGATGGCCCATTCAGCTCTGCCGGGAGTGTGTCTCGCTTTTCTGTTCACCGGGCAAAAATCACTGCCTTTCTTTTTGCTTGGGGCAGCAATTGCCGGGCTGCTTGGAACGTGGTGTATTCAGCTGATTCCGCGGCTTTCAAAAACAAAAGAGGACTCGGCGATCGGGATTGTTCTCTCGGTGTTTTTTGGCGTCGGAATCATATTGCTGACATATATTCAGCAACAAGGGACGGGAAGCCAAAGCGGGCTTGATTCTTTTTTATTCGGCCAGGCGGCTTCATTGGTCAGGCGGGATATCATGCTGATTGCAGGAATATCCGCAGTTTTATTGCTGCTTTGTATTGTTTTCTTTAAGGAGTTTACATTGATTACTTTTGATCTAGCGTTTGCAAAGGGATTGGGAATGCCGGTGCGTTTTTTAAACGGGCTTTTGTCTTCCCTGATCGTCTGTGCTGTTGTTATCGGGCTTCAGACAGTTGGGGTGATTTTAATGGCAGCTATGCTGATTACGCCTGCCATAGCTGCAAGATATTGGACCGAGCGATTAACCCGAATGATGGTCATTGCCGGTTTCATAGGCGGTGTAAGCGGCGTAGCCGGAACCTTGCTTAGCACGACGATGAAGGGTATGGCGACAGGGCCATTAATGATCTTATCAGCAACGATGATCTTTCTATTTTCAATGATCTGCGCGCCAAAGCGTGGATTGGCAGCAAAAGCAATAAGGCTGATCAGGCTGCGGCGCAAAACAAGCCGGGACCAGGTGTTGCTGACGATTTACGAGCAGTATGAAAAGAACGATCTTTATGTAACGGCTGAAGGTGTAAGAAAGAAAAGGCGGCTATCCCCTTCATTATGCCATAAGGTATTGAATGAATTAGAAAAAGAGCGATGCATCGTGCGTGTTGAAAATGGGATTTGGCAAATGACACGAGCTGGAATAGAAAAAGGCTATCACATCGCTTTGAAGCATCGAATGTATGAAGTGTACCTCATGCATGAAATGGAGCTAGCGAATATAGAATTCGATCAGGAGCATTTTGTCCCGGATCGTTTGCCTGAGGAAACGAGAGAGCGGCTTTTTTCACTCTTAAAGCTGTATGGACGGATGCCTGAGCTTCAAAAAAAAGCATCTTCTGATTCAGAGAAGGGACAAATCGCAAATGAGTTTTGAAGCGTGGATAATAGCTACTGGTGTATTAGTCGGTGTAAGCTGCGCGCTGATCGGCACCTTTCTTGTGTTGAGAAGAATGGCGATGCTGGCCGACGCGATCAGCCATACAGTGTTGCTTGGCATCGTCAGTGCTTTTCTTGTGACAGGAAGTCTTGACGGGATACCTATGTTTATCGGCGCGGCCGTATCTGGATTGTTAACGGCATTTTTGGTTCAGCTTCTCCACAGCAAGGGGGTTCAATCAGATGCCGCTATAGGCGTTGTTTTTACATCTTTATTTGCGGTGGGCGTCATTTTGCTATCTGTGTATGGAGCGAATGTCCATCTCGATATTGAGCACTCGTTGATGGGAGAAATCGCTTTTGTGCCGTGGAATACGATCACGATATTCGGAGCTGACATCGGGCCGAAAGCGTTTTGGATGCTGGCATCTGTTTTGGTTTTAAATGTAGTGTTGATCAGTGTGTGCTATAAGGAGTTCAAAATCGCTTCGTTTGATCCGCAAATGGCTTTAGCGCTGGGGATACCCGTGTTGCTGATTCATTATGTGCAAATGGGCATGCTCTCACTCACGACCGTTGCTTCTTTTGATTCGGTGGGGGCTGTATTGGTTGTGGCTATGCTGATTGTCCCGCCTGCTGCGGCTCATTTGCTGACAGACCGGCTGCTGTATATGCTGATTCTCAGCGCTGTGATTGGAGGGCTGTCGGCTGTCATGGGCTATTTCTTCGCAACGTGGCTTAATGTTTCGATTTCCGGAGCGATGGCGGCCATGACAGGTGTATGGTATGCAGGCGCCTTATTGTTCTCACCTGCAAACGGGGTCGTGACAAAAAAGATAAGAACACTGAACATGCGAAAAGAAAGAGCTGGCTGATGCAGCTCTTTCTTTTGATTACAAATCATGCGGCTTAAACGTTTTACAGTCGGTTTCCCGGCTGTTGTCAGCCGTATCACCAGTATGGCTGACCACATAAATGGCATCAGCGGTGCACTTGTTTCCTTTGCCCCAATAAGAACAGTTGTTGACTTCGCATAGAATTTTCTGCTCCATGCCATCCCCTCCTTATAAAGGTTCTGGCTTAGTATAGCCGGCAGACTTGTCCTCTATTCCTCCTGGCGGATATAACGCTTATCCCTCATAAACATTTTCCAGAAGAAAAAGAAGCCGGGAAAAAGGATGATAAATGCAACGATATACGTCGCAAACAGCGCTCTGAACGTTGCCGGCTCTGTAAAACCCGACATGATTGTCACATCAGGGTAAATCATGTACGGAAGATGCGCCCGCCCGTACGCGTAGCTGGCGAGAAAATACTGTACCGCAATCGCGACAAGTGCTAGCCGCGGTTTGCCGATGTTTTGGCCAAAGCTCTTGTTAGGCAGAAAAAGAGCGATTCCCGCAATGACAAATGTAATAAACGATGCAATTATCCAGGAGAGATCATTCATCATGCCGCTATACAGCCAGTTGGCTTCATTTCGCATTGTCAGCATAATGCATATAGCAAACAGGAGTGAAATCGGGCCGGTAATCAAGGCGCTTTTTCTGTAAGCGCTGTACGCATCCTGTTCCTCCGCTACATTTGAAAAATCAGCAAGCAGAAGCGAGGACAAAAATAAAGTGCTTAAAATCGCAAACCCCATGAATGAATAGGCGTTCGGGCTTGAAAAGATTTTAGACATATTCAAATTATAGATTCCGTCCGTTTTTTCGATAAACCCTCCGTGTGTCACAGGGAGAACCAAAATTAATATAGCCGGGATGAGAAAACCGGAGATTCCGGAAATATATCTTAGCGTTTTTCGTTCTTTCGCTGTGTTTGAAAAAACGAGAAAGCCGCTTCGGATCGCTAAAAACAGTAAAATCATGCTGCCGGGAATTAATAAAACAGTTCCGAGCACAAATGTCGCGCCCGGAAAAAAGCTGAAAAGCGCCACGACGATGGCCACAATAAAGACGTTTGTGACCTCCCAAGTCGGGGACAGAAATCGGTTCGCAATATCGGTGGCCTTCATGTGCTCCTTGTTTAAATAGATCATAGACCAAAATCCCGCTCCGAAATCCATTGTCGCCATGACGGCGTAGATAAACACAAAGCCCCAGATAATTGAAATGGCGATCAGAGCGTCAGTTGTAATGTCCATTTGTCGATCTTCCTTCCGTTTGGTTTCCTGTTTGCGGAGCCATTACGAATCCGCTGTATTTAAATCTTCGTCAACCGGGTGTTTGCGGAAATAGTACAACAGCACGTAAACGACAGCCGCGCCTAACACGGCGTAAACAAATGTGAAAAATAAGAAAAGGATCCCGATCGAGCCGGTCGTCGTCACCACATCCGATGTTTTCTGGAGATGATAGATGACCCATGGCTGCCTCCCTGTACAGGCGAAAATCCAGCCGAATTCAATGCCGATGATACTAAAAGGGCCTGCCGTCATAAAAATGACCAAAAGCCACGTTGGGAAACGGTCTTTCTTCAGCACCTTTTTCCATACCACACCGATAATGGAATAGAGAATAAGCAGCATACCCACTCCGACCATCGCATTAAACAGCGTGTGAACGAACAGCGGCGGCCATTCGTCTTTTGGAAACGCGTTTAATCCTTTCACAACAGTGTCAAAACGGTCGGCTGCCAAAAAGCTTAACGCCCATGGAATTTCGATGGCCCATTTTACTTTTTCTTCATTCGGGTCGGTAAAACCGCCGATCGCAAGCGGGGCGTGAGACGTTGTTTCAAACAAACCTTCTGCAGCGGCTAATTTTTCGGGCTGGTATTCGTGCAGCATCTGAGCTGATTCGTGGCCGTTCAATGCCGTCAACAATGAAAAAATACCGCCGATTGTCAATGAAAGCAAAAGCGCTTTCCGGTGAAAGCGATAGATGTTTTCCTTTTTTTGCGACCGGATCATCTTGTATGCGGCAACAGAAGCGACGATAAAGGCCCCCGTCATAAACGCGGACACCACGACATGGCCGGCGGTGATAAAAAAGCTCGGGTTGAAAAACGCGGCCCACGGATCAACATCAGTAATTTTTCCATTTTCCATTTTAAAACCCGCAGGCGTGCCTTCAAAGGCGTGAACATTCGTGATGAGAACAGCTGACGCTGCCGCTCCGACTAATACAAAGAAAACGGCAACAATCCTCATAGCCGGTGATAAGCGGTCTGCGGCGTATACGTAAATCGACATGAATAGGGCTTCCACAAAAAAAGCATAGATTTCAATTTGAAACGGGAGGGACATGACTCGGCCGATGACTTCCATAAATCCCGGCCATAAAAGCGCGAGCTGGGTGCCCGCAATCGTCCCGGTCGGTATGGCGACCCCCAGCAAAACGGCTTGTGCTTTCGTCCATCTTTTCGCCATGATCGCATAATGGTCATCTTTCGTTTTTTGATAAATCAATTCAGCCACTAAAATCATGAGCGGCAGACCGACTCCAAGCGTTGCGAAAATGATATGAAAGCCCATTGTCGTGCCAAAAAGGCTTCTGGCCAAAACTAAATCATCCACAATCGTAAACCACCTTTCTCAAAAGACGTTCTATATGTATTTTGGGTTTATTATTTGCTTCCTCGTTTAGATTATTCTTCCTGTTCTTAAATGCCCATGAGGTTTACGATATGGAAACGCAGGGAAGGATGTAAGAAGATTGACAAAACGTTTTTGATAATATAGAATAAAACGTAATTATTACGATTTGAAAGAAGGAGATAGATATGAAAGAAGGAATTCATCCAAAGAACCACAAAGTCATTTTTCATGATGTCAACAGCGGCTACCGTTTTCTCAGCACCTCTACTAAAACATCCAATGAAACGGCAGAGTGGGAAGACGGCAACACATATCCGGTCATTAAAGTAGAGGTCAGTTCTGATACGCATCCGTTTTATACAGGCCGCCAGAAATTTAATGAAAAAGGCGGAAGAGTGGAGCAGTTCAAAAAACGCTATAACATGGGGAAATGAGGCAGACCTGAGGGTTTGTCTTTTTTTCTGTCCTCGTTTGTTTTCGATAAGATGACGAAAAGACAAATACTGTGATATATTGAAGAGTAAAAAGACCAGAAAGGATACAACTAGTTATGAGCCTGCTAAATGATATTCTCGACTTTAACAAAACATTTACTGATCAAAGGGAATACGAAAAGTATCAGACTTCAAAATTTCCAGATAAAAAAGTGGCGATTCTTTCTTGTATGGACACTCGTTTGGTAGAATTGCTGCCGCATGCGATGAATATGAGAAACGGTGATGTGAAAATCATTAAAAGTGCCGGTGCGCTTGTGACACACCCATTCGGAAGCATCATGAGAAGTTTGCTTGTCGCAGTGTATGAGCTGAACGCCGATGAGGTATGTGTGATCGGGCATCACGATTGCGGCATGAGCAAAATCAGCAGCAAAAGCATGCTTGATAAAATCAAAGAAAGAGGAATTACGGAAGAACGCATCGAAACATTAAAGTACTCCGGTGTGGACTTTGATCAATGGTTTAAAAGCTTTGATTCAGTGGAAGCGAGTGTGAAAGACAGCGTAGACGTTATTAAACATCATCCGCTGTTCCCGGAAAACGTTCCTGTCCATGGATTAGTCATTGATCCTAAAACAGGAAAACTGGATCTTGTCGTAAACGGCTATAACGATTAATGTTTTCGTTTCTTTTCAGGAACAGGATCGACTCCTCCCGGATGGAACGGGTGGCATTTCAAAATCCGTTTGATGGTCAGCCATCCGCCTTTTAAAGCGCCATGCGTTTTAATCGCTTCGATTCCATATTGGGAACAAGTCGGATAAAAGCGGCATGTTGGCGGCGTTAGCGGCGAGATGAATTTTTGATATCCTCTGATCAGAGCGATAAATAGGGTTTTCATATGTTTCAGCAACCTTTCTGATGCAAGTATAAGAAAAAAAACACAGATTGAAAAGTTATTCGATAATTCTCATCGGAAAGGTATGTTATAATGAAATTACATTTTAAAAAAAGAGGAGAGTGCCATTATGCCTTCAGTAGAAAGTTTTGAGCTTGATCATAATGCGGTTGTTGCTCCATACGTAAGACATTGCGGCGTGCATAAAGTAGGAACAGACGGCGTTGTCAATAAATTTGATATTCGTTTTTGCCAGCCAAATAAACAGGCGATGAAACCTGACACCATTCACACACTTGAGCATTTGCTCGCGTTTACGATTCGTTCTCACGCTGAGAAATATGATCATTTTGATATTATTGATATTTCTCCAATGGGCTGCCAAACAGGCTATTATCTTGTTGTGAGCGGAGAGCCGACACCTGCGGAAATCGCTGATCTGCTTGAAGACACAATGAAGGAAGCGGTAGAGATTACCGAAATTCCGGCTGCGAATGAAAAGCAGTGCGGACAGGCGAAGCTTCATGATCTGGAAGGCGCTAAACGTTTAATGCGTTTCTGGCTGTCACAGAATAAAGAAGAATTGCTAAAAGTATTTGGCTAAATATAAAAAGACCTTTTTGCGCTTAAGCAAAAAGGTCTTTTTTGTGACGTCTCATATTTTGTGTACCATTTGTTGTAAGCGTTTGCTACTATTTAGGTAAACAATGAAAGGGTGATGGCATGAAAAAGATGTGGATTTTTCTGCTTTTTTCTGCTTTTTTGCTTAACGGGTGCGGATCTGATGAAAACAAAGCAAATACTGCTGAGACGCCGGAGGTATTGGATGTCAAACTGACCGGCCCTGAAAAAGTAAATGCCGGAGAAAGCGCCGCTTATGAAGCAGCGGTATCATATGGCGACGAAGCGGTGACGGATGCCGATGAAGTGGAGTTTGAAGTGTGGAAAGAAGGAGAAAAAGACGCCAGCCACATGTTTAAAGCAAAGCAAGAAAAAGGCTTATACCGATTGGAAACAACGTTTAAGGAAGATGGTGTATACACTGTCCAATCCCATGTCACAGCAAAAAAACAGCATAGCATGCCGACCATAAAAGTCCAAGTCGGAAACGCCGATGCTGTCAGCAATCAGTCTGAAGACGAGCATTCACACAATCATTGATTTTTTGAATCAGAACGAGTTTCTTGCGGAGGATCAATGGTGTGCTTTACATTATAGGCTTTCACAGTCGACCAAATGGTTATAAGCAAAACAGCCAGCACAATCAACATACTTACCGTAATGAGAAGCGTCATGACATTCCACCTCCCGTTTTTTAACAATTGTAACATAGTGAAAACAGATAAGGGTAAAAAAGAGGTTTTAGCGTACGATATAGAGGGTATATATATTCATATAAACAAGGAGGAAGATAATCATGTCAGAACAATTGATTCAAGCAGTGAACAAACAAGTAGCCAACTGGACAGTCATGTATGTGAAACTACATAATTATCACTGGTATGTGAAAGGGAAAGATTTTTTCACTCTTCATGAAAAGTTTGAAGAGCTGTATAACGAAACAGCAACTTATATTGATGACTTGGCAGAACGTCTTTTGGCGCTGAACGGAAAACCGATTGCGACAATGAAGGAATCCTTGGAAACGGCTTCTGTAAAAGAAGCGGAAGGAAATGAATCAGCTGAACAAATGGTTCAGAGTGTATATGATGATTTCACAGTCATCGCGGAAGAGCTTAAAAGCGGCATGGATTTAGCTGATGAAGTTGGTGACGAAACAACAGGGGATATGCTTCTGGCGATCCATCAAAATATTGAAAAACACAACTGGATGCTGAAAGCTTACCTAGGATAAATTCAAAAAAAGAAAGGCCGGATGTCTTATATAAGACGTCCGGCTTTTGATGTTGTATCTGAAAAAATAGGCGACAACCAGTCCATTTTTCTGAAAAATCCAATCCGTTCGGCTTGTTTTCCATAGAATATCGTAAGGCCGTTTCTGTGAAAGGATGTTGGGATAATGGATAGAGACTTTGGCATCTTTTCGTTTTTAGCAGTCAGCGTTTCAGCAGCGGGTTTTTTCTTTGGCGGTTTTCAGTATTCATTCCTGATTTTGCTCTCTCTTATGGCAATTGAATTTATCAGTACGACCTTGAAGGAAACGATTATTCACAAGTTGGCGTTTAAAAAGGTATTTGCCCGGCTTGTTAAAAAATTAGTCACGCTGGCTCTGATCTCTGTATGCCACTTTTTTGATCAGCTGCTGAATACACAGGGGTCAATACGTGACTTGGCTATTATGTTTTATATTCTTTATGAATCTGTGCAAATTGTAGTGACAGCCAGCTCTCTCGGCATACCGGTTCCTCAAATGCTTGTCGATCTTTTAGAAACGTTAAAAAATAAATTCAAGCGCAAACCGTAACTTTTAGCTATTCACAGGTCATAATAAAGCCCAGAGCGTCAGTCGCACATCTTGGCAAAAGGCAAGGCAAAAACTGTACGAGCTAGTCTGTATGCTTTTAGACCCTGATGGCGTGCTGGGTTTCCCTTATTTTTTGTTAAAGGGCTTCCGAAGAAACATAACTGTGGTATGATGTATGGAAGATAGCTAGGAACGGATTTGAGGGATAAACATGTACGAGTTTAAAGATTATTATCAGAATACTGTTCAGCTTTCCTTTGACGATCAGCCTTTCTCGGACAGCCCGAAGCATGTCTGGGTGATTTGCCGTTTTGGCGGCAAATGGCTTTTAACAGAACATGAGGACAGAGGCTATGAGTTTCCAGGCGGGAAAGTAGAGCCAATGGAGTGCGCAGAAGAAGCGGCGCTCCGGGAAGTAAAGGAAGAGACGGGTGCGAGAGTGAAAAGCCTCAAGTACCTCGGACAGTATAAAGTTCTCGGTAAAGAAAAAGTGATTGTGAAAAATATATATTTTGCAGATGTAGAAAAGCTTGAAAAGCAAGCTGATTACTTTGAAACGAAAGGTCCGGTTTTGTTTCATCAGCTGCCGGAAAACCTTTCCCGTAATAAAAAATTCAGCTTTATTATGAAGGATTCCGTTCTTCCGATCAGTTTAAAAAAATTGAAAGAAGCTGGCTGGATTGAATAAAAACCCCGGCAGTATCAGGTTTTCTGATTTTGTCATTTTTCAGCGTGATTGAAAACCTTGAAGTATAGGAAGGACGCTCTAGCGTATAGCCGATGATCTTTTTTACGTGAGCACCGAAGCGCAGGCCTGGCAACGAATGCGAGGGTTTGCCGACACGGTGAAAACCCGGCACATGTGCCGGGTTTTTTTATGTCCTGCCCTTCGTCCATTTCTTTTCCAGCAGCTCTACGCCCTGATACATCAGAGTGGCGAATATGGCGATGATCAGCAGGCTTAAGAAGACGAGCGTAAAATTGAAGACTTGAAAACCGTAAATAATCATGTATCCTAATCCGATCTTGGAAACTAGGAATTCGCCTACAATGACGCCAACCCATGATAAACCGACGTTTACTTTCAGAGTTGAGATAATAGCGGGGGAGGATGCGGGCAGAATCACTTCTTTAAAAATGCCCCATTTCGTTGCGCCGAATGTTTTCATAACTTTTATATAGTTTTCGTCAACCTCCTGGAAGGCGGTGTACACGACGATGGTTGTGATAATGACGCTGATGATGGCCCCCATCGCAATAATGCTGATCAAACTGGGGCCGAGCGCGACAATCAGAATCGGGCCCAGAGCCACTTTCGGCATTGCATTCAAAATAACGAGATACGGATCTAAAATCCTCGCAAGCCGGTTGGACCACCATAACAAAGCAGCGAGGCACGTACCCATAAACGTCCCAAGCAAAAAGCCAAGCACTGTTTCAAATAAAGTGACGCCGATATGTGACAGTAAAGACCCGTCACCGAGCTTCTCCAGCAATAAGTTCCATACAGCTGATGGAGAGCTGAAGATCAGCGGATCGATCCAGCCGAGCCTGCTGGAGATTTCCCACCCCGAGAAAAAGAGAATAAATATGGCAAGCTGAAAGGAATAGACATTCCGTTTTTCCTTTTTCTGTTTGAATTGATATTGCTCGTGAAGCAGATCAATGGTTTCTTTGCTGTTTCTCAAGAGAATTCAGCTCCTTCCATATCGTTTGAAACAGCGTTTGGAAGGATGGCTCCTGACGGGCGTCGAAAGGCATCATCGCGGCCAATTCTTTAGGGATCGTAAAAATCTGGTGAATGCTGCCCGGCTGATTTGAAAATAAAAAGATCGTATCGCTCATCGCTATCGCTTCCCCAATATCATGAGTGACAAGCACCGCTGTTTTTTGATACTCCTTTAATGTGCGGAATACCAGGTTTTCCAATGAAAGCTTTGTCTGAAAATCAAGCGCGGAAAATGGCTCATCCAGCAAAAGCAGACTTGGATTTGGCGCAAGAGTTCTTGCAAGCGCGGCCCGCTGGCGCATACCGCCCGACAGCTCTTTCGGATATTTTTTCTCCACATCTATGAGACCGAACCCAGACAATAGACCGAGTGCAGCAGCCTTGCTTTCTTCCGTCAGCGTGTCGGCGATTTTTAAACCGAGAAGCACATTTTCCTCGATAGATTTCCAGGGAAATAAGTAATCCTGTTGAAGCATGTAGCCAATGTTATGTTCTTTTTGATTCGGCTCACTGCCTTCAATCAGAACTCTGCCTTCCGCTGGCTCAATCAGGCCGGCGATAATGGAAAGCAGCGTTGTTTTTCCGCAGCCGCTTGGGCCGAGAAATGAGATGAAATCACCTTTTTCGGCCTCGAAATGAATATCCCGCACGGCCGTCGTTTTTTCTTTAATAGAAAAATAAGTATGGGTTACATGGTCGACATGTAAGAAAGACATAGATGGCGCCTCCTATTTTTCCGAGGTGACTTTTTCGGCAATTTGTTTATTTACAAGCTGATTGTATGGAATGCGCTTCGGCAGTTCTCCCGATTGATCCATAATGGTTTGGAGCAGCTCCCATTCTTTTTCGTTGAGCAGAGGGTCCGGCGAATACGAATGCTGTTTTTTATAGCGGTCAATGGATGTTTCGATGACTTCTGGATCGGTATCATCAAATTCTCCTTTAATGGCTTCTGTGATTTCTTTCGCAGAGTGATTTTCCACCCATTGCTGTGCCTTATAAATGGCTTTTGTAAACTTGACTGCGGTGTCTTCATGTTTCTTCAGGTAGCTTTGTTTCGCCATAAAAGTCGTATAAGGAACCTGGCCTGATTCTTCTCCGAACGAAGCCGCGATATGGCCGATGCCTTTTTTCTCAAACAGCGAAGCTTGAGGTTCAAAGAGCTGTACATAATCGCCGGTTCCAGAAGCAAATGCATTGGCGATATTGGCGAAGTCTATGTTCTGGATGAGATCAACATCCTTATGCGGGTTAATCTTATGTTTGTTCAGTACATACTCGCCGACCATTTGCGGCATGCCGCCTTTTCTCTGGCCGAGAAACGTTTTTCCTTTCAGCTGATCCCAGTCGAAGTGTTCAGCATCTTCTCTCGCGACAAGAAACGTTCCGTCTGTCTGAGTCAGCTGGGCGAAATTAATGACGGGGTCTTTAGCTCCTTGCGCTTCGACATAAATAGATGTTTCTGATCCGACAAGGGCGATGTCGGAGCCGTTTGAAAGAAGCGAGGTCATCGTTTTGTCGCCGCCCCATGTCGTGCTTACATTGACATCAAGCCCTTGTTCCTTGAAAAATCCTTTAGACTCAGCGACATATAAAGGCGCGTAAAAAATCGAATGGGTCACTTCGGCTACTTTGACTTTGGTGAGTGTTTCTTCCTGCTTGCAAGCTGCCAGAGCGATCATCAGAAATATACTGCCGACACAGGCGCATCCCAGCCTTAACCATTTGTTCACATAGACAACCTCCTTATTTAGCATCAAGTTAATATCCTTTTTTGCTTTACATATCGTATGATGGGTATAAAAATGTGTGAATGCCTAATCAGGTTCGCCGGATGTAAGTTTAGAGTAAGGAAAACATATAGAAAAGGAGGCGGCTGCTTTGATTGTTGAGAAAAGAAGATTTCCGTCGCCAAGTCAGCATGTGCATCTGTATACGATCTGTTATCTTTCAAATGGCTTACGGATAAAGGGGCTTCTTGCTGAGCCGGCGGCACCGGGACAGTATGACGGATTTTTATATTTGCGCGGCGGGATTAAAAGCGTGGGCATGGTTCGGCCGGGCCGGATTATCCAGTTTGCGTCCCAAGGATTTGTTGTGTTTGCTCCATTCTACAGAGGAAATCAAGGAGGCGAGGGCAACGAGGATTTTGCCGGAGAAGACAGGGAGGATGCTTTTTCTGCTTTTCGCCTGCTTCAGCAGCATCCGAATGTCAAAAAGGACAGAATCCATATTTTCGGCTTTTCCCGCGGCGGAATGATGGGAATGCTCACTGCGATTGAAATGGGCCGGCATGCGGCTTCATTCGTTTCCTGGGGAGGCGTCAGCGATATGATCCTTACATATGAGGAGCGGCACGATTTGCGGCGAATGATGAAAAGAGTCATCGGGGGAACACCGAAAAAGGTGCCTGAGGCATATAAATGGAGAACACCGTTTGACCAAATAAACAAAATTCAGGCTCCCGTGCTGTTAATCCATGGAGAAAAAGACCAAAATGTTTCGATTCGGCATTCCTATTTATTTGAAGAGAAGCTAAAACAGCTGCATAAGCCGGTGGAGACGTGGTACTACAGTAAATTCACACATTATTTTCCGCCAAAAGAAAACCGGCGTATCGTGCGGCAGCTGACACAATGGATGAAAAACCGCTGACGGTGAAATATGTTATGATAAAGAAAAAAGAGAACGAAAGGGGATTTCACTTTGGGAATGCCTGTTGAATTTAATACACTGATTGTGACAAAAGGAAAAGAAGTTCGCATAGATGAAAATATATTCACGTTGGAAAAAGACGGATATCGTGTGTATCCGATGGAGATTCCGATGGACGTGCGTAAAACAAAGTTCGGCGAAAAGTCGGGCACAGCTGAAGTGCAGAAGCTTCAATGGGAAGACGGCCGGACCATTATTACGTACAAGCTGACGTCCCTGCATTCTGTCAATTAAAACAAGCCAAGAGCGTAAATGCTCTTGGCTTTTGCTTTTTAAACGAGAGGGCCGCCTGCCTGCGCAATGGCATCTGTATGTGCGAACTTTTTAAAATTCTCTTTGAATTCATTTGCGAGGTAGATCGCTTTTTCTCTGAATTCTTCCTTGTTGTTCCATGTGTTTTCCGGCTGAAGGATCTGATCAGGTACGCCGGGAACGTGAACCGGAATATGCAGGCCGAAAATATCGTCAGTCGTCATTTCTGCATTTTCTAATTTGCCTTCAATCGCTGCTTTGACCATCGCTCTCGTGTAAGAAAGCTTCATACGTTCGCCTGTGCCGTAGCCGCCGCCGGTCCAGCCGGTATTGACCAAGAAAACGTCTGCGCCGTGTTCATCGATCTTGTTGCCTAGCATTTCAGCATAGACATGGGCAGGAAGCGGCAGGAATGGTGAGCCGAAACATGTGGAGAACGTCGTTTCAGGAGACGTTACACCGCGTTCGGTTCCAGCAAGCTTGCTCGTATAACCGCTCAAGAAATGGTACATCGCCTGCTCCTTCGTCAGTTTGCTGATCGGCGGCAGGACTCCGAATGCATCAGCCGTCAAAAATACAATGGCTGAAGGATGGCCTGCCATGCTTGGTGTGACGATGTTGTCAATCATATGAATCGGGTAAGCCGCCCGCGTGTTTTCGGTATAGAAGGAATCATCATAATTGGCTTCGCGTGTCTCTTCATCAACAACAACATTTTCGAGAACAGACCCGAAGCGGATCGCGTTAAAGATTTGAGGCTCCTTTTCCTCGCTTAAATGAATGCATTTGGCGTAGCACCCGCCTTCAATATTAAAGACGCCTGTGTCAGACCAGCCGTGTTCATCGTCGCCGATCAGCTTGCGGTCAGCATCGGCTGACAGGGTGGTCTTACCTGTTCCAGAGAGTCCGAAGAAAAGGGCGACATCGCCTTTTTGACCGACATTGGCAGAGCAGTGCATGGATAGAATATCTCTTTCGGGGAGCAGGAAATTCATAATAGAGAAAATGGATTTCTTCATCTCTCCGGCATACTCTGTTCCGCCGATTAAAATCGTCCGCTTTTCGAAAGAGACAATAATAAACGTTTCGGAATGTGTGCCGTCTGTTTTTGGATCTGCTTTAAAATGCGGAGCGGAAAGAATGGTAAACGGCTGTTCAACTGTTTTCTTATCATGGCCTTCCGGGCGGATAAACAGCTGTCTGGCGAATAAATTGTGCCAAGCGAACTCATTCACGACGGTAATCGGCAGTCTGTATTTTTCATCTGCTCCGGCAAATCCTTCAAAAACAAATAGCTCATCCCGCTGTTTCAGATAGCTGACAACTTTTGTGTAGAGCCGCTCAAACGCTTCTTCTGAAATCGGCTGATTCACCGTACCCCAATCGATCTTATTTTTCGTGCTTTCTTCCTGCACGATGAATTTGTCTTTAGGCGAACGTCCTGTGTAAGCGCCTGTTGTCGCCCGAACGGCACCCGTGGATGTTAAAATGCCTTCGTTTCGGGACAGTGCTTTTTCTGTAAGCTGTGCTGCTGATAAATTATGACACACATTTGGACTTGTTAATAAGGCTTGTAAATCAGCGGTTAAATCAACTGAGTTCATATGAAACCTTCCTTTATCGTTTTTTGTGTTTTGCTAATTGTGAATTAGTATAACATATATTTTCAAATAGTCTATACTATTTATCGTTTTTTGTGTGTGCGTTTCCATTGTTTTCCCTTGATATAGGTGCCTATTTCTTCTGAATCATATTGACATTGCAAACCCTTTTACGATAAGATATTTCATTGAGCGGATACTCTTATCCCGAGCTGGCGGAGGGACAGGCCCTATGAAGCCCAGCAACCGGTTTCTCTGTTATTTATTAGGTTCAGCTGTGTGAGACAACCAAGGTGCTAACCTGTTGCAAGGTTGTATGATTCCTTGAGCGATAAGAGTGAAAGGCACAAAGACCAAACCCTTTCCTCGATGGAAAAGGTTTTTTTATTTCATAAAATATGCCAATTAACATTCTCTAATATAACGTTACATTGTATAAGAGGGAGCGAGTTCCGTATCATATATACAAGGTCTATCGGGAGGCCTTGTGCAGGAGGAAGCAAATCATGAGTAAAAATCGTCGTTTATTTACATCAGAATCTGTTACGGAGGGACATCCGGATAAAATCTGCGACCAGATTTCTGACAGCATTTTAGATGAAATTTTAAAGAAAGACCCTAACGCGCGTGTGGCTTGTGAAACGTCAGTGACAACCGGTTTGGTTCTTGTCAGCGGAGAGATCACAACATCTACGTATGTTGACATTCCGAAGACGGTTCGTCAAACCATTAAAGAAATCGGATACACACGTGCGAAATACGGATTTGATGCGGAAACTTGTGCGGTTTTAACATCAATTGACGAGCAGTCTGCTGATATCGCGATGGGTGTAGACCAAGCGCTTGAAGCCCGTGAAGGCACAATGAGCGATGAAGAAATTGAAGCGATCGGTGCGGGTGACCAAGGTTTAATGTTCGGTTATGCGTGCAACGAAACGAAAGAGCTTATGCCTCTTCCGATTTCACTTGCTCATAAATTGGCCCGCCGCCTGAGTGAAGTCCGTAAAGAAGATATTCTTCCGTACCTTCGCCCTGACGGCAAAACACAAGTAACCGTTGAATACGATGAAAATAACAAACCTGTCCGTATTGACGCGATTGTTATTTCAACTCAGCACCACCCTGAAATTACGCTTGAGCAAATCCAGCGCAACATTAAAGAACATGTTATCAATCCGGTTGTTCCTGAAGAGCTGATTGATGAAGAAACAAAATATTTCATCAACCCTACAGGACGTTTCGTTATCGGAGGCCCTCAAGGGGATGCGGGACTTACAGGACGCAAAATCATCGTTGATACGTATGGCGGCTATGCACGCCACGGCGGAGGCGCGTTCTCAGGCAAGGATGCGACGAAGGTAGACCGTTCTGCTGCTTATGCAGCGAGATACGTTGCGAAAAACATCGTTGCGGCTGAGCTTGCTGATTCTTGCGAAGTGCAGCTTGCTTACGCGATCGGTGTTGCACAGCCTGTGTCAATCTCAATCAACACATTCGGTTCCGGAAAAGCTTCTGAGGAAAAACTGATTGAAGTTGTTCGCAATAACTTTGATTTACGACCTGCCGGCATTATCAAAATGCTTGATTTACGCCGTCCGATCTACAAACAAACTGCTGCGTACGGCCACTTCGGACGTCACGATGTTGATCTTCCGTGGGAGCGTACAGACAAAGCGGAGCAGCTGCGCAAAGAAGCGTTAGGAGAATAATTTTATAGCCGCTTACTGGTTAAGCGGCTTTCCTTTTTTTATCGTTGTATTCATGTTTATATTTTTACATAACTGTGAAACCAAATACTATTCACAGCGTCTATAAATAGGGGTTCAAT
Organism: Bacillus vallismortis; assembly: GCF_040784915.1. Taxonomy (GTDB): domain Bacteria; phylum Bacillota; class Bacilli; order Bacillales; family Bacillaceae; genus Bacillus; species Bacillus subtilis_G. The sequence continues at coordinate 3,109,936 of NZ_CP160797.1, read as the reverse complement.
GATGACAATTTTAATTATGGAGGCAATACTATGTGTGGATTTGTCGGGGTTTTTAACAAGCATCCGTTAGCTCAAACCGCTGATCAAGAAGAACTAATCAAACAAATGAACCAAATGATCGTTCACCGCGGTCCTGACAGTGATGGATATTTCCATGATGAGCACGTTGGATTCGGATTCAGACGGCTCAGCATTATTGATGTAGAAAATGGCGGACAGCCTTTATCATATGAAGATGAAACCTATTGGATTATCTTTAACGGAGAAATCTATAACTATATTGAACTGAGAGAAGAACTTGAAGCAAAGGGGTATACATTCAACACGGATTCGGACACAGAGGTTCTTCTTGCGACTTATCGTCACTACAAAGAAGAAGCCGCGTCCAAACTGCGCGGTATGTTTGCCTTTCTGATTTGGAATAAAAACGATCATGTGCTGTATGGAGCAAGAGATCCGTTCGGCATTAAACCATTGTATTACACAACGATCAATGATCAGGTTTATTTTGCCTCAGAGAGAAAAAGTTTAATGGTTGCTCAAAATGATATTGAAATAGATAAAGAGGCATTGCAGCAGTACATGTCATTCCAATTCGTTCCTGAACCAAACACGCTTGATGCCAATGTGAAAAAAATAGAGCCGGGTTCACAGTTTACAATCCGCCCAGATGGCGATATCACATTCAAAACGTATTTCAAAGCGAACTTCAAACCAGTTCAGACTGAAGAAGATAAGCTTGTGAAAGAAGTTAGAGACGCGATCTATGACTCTGTAAATGTTCATATGAGAAGTGACGTTCCTGTCGGTTCATTCCTGTCTGGCGGAATTGATTCTTCCTTTATTGTATCTGTAGCGAAGGAATTGCATCCGAGCTTAAAAACATTCTCTGTCGGATTTGAGCAGCAGGGCTTCAGTGAAGTTGATGTAGCGAAAGAAACCGCCGCGGCGTTAGGCATTGAGAATATCAGCAAAGTCATTTCGCCTGAGGAATACATGAACGAGCTTCCAAAGATCGTATGGCATTTTGATGATCCGCTTGCTGATCCGGCAGCGATTCCATTGTACTTTGTTGCAAAAGAAGCGAAAAAACATGTAACGGTTGCTTTATCAGGTGAAGGTGCGGACGAGCTCTTCGGCGGATATAACATTTACCGTGAGCCGCTATCCCTTAAACCGTTTGAACGCATTCCGTCCGGCCTGAAAAAGATGCTTCTGCACGTTGCGGCTGTCATGCCTGAGGGCATGAGAGGAAAGAGCCTGCTTGAACGCGGCTGCACACCGCTTCAAGATCGTTACATCGGTAACGCGAAGATCTTCGAAGAGTCTGTCAAAAAACAGCTGCTGAAGCATTATAATCCGAACCTTTCATATCGCGATGTGACGAAGACTTACTTTACAGAGAGCAACTCATACAGCGATATTAATAAAATGCAGTATGTCGATATCCACACTTGGATGCGCGGGGACATTTTGTTAAAAGCGGATAAAATGACGATGGCGAATTCTTTAGAACTCCGTGTGCCATTCTTGGATAAAGTTGTATTTGATGTTGCTTCGAAAATTCCTGATGAGCTGAAAACGAAGAACGGCACGACGAAGTATCTTCTTCGCAAAGCCGCTGAAGGAATTGTGCCTGAACACGTATTAAACCGCAAAAAGCTCGGTTTCCCTGTACCGATCCGTCATTGGCTGAAAAACGAAATGAACGAATGGGTGCGGAATATTATTCAGGAAAGCCAAACGGATGCTTATATCCACAAGGAGTATGTCCTGCAGCTTCTTGAAGACCATTGTGCGGACAAGGCAGATAACAGCCGTAAAATCTGGACTGTACTGATCTTTATGATCTGGCATAGCATCAATATCGAAAAACGCTATATGCCTGAAGAGCTGAACCATCAGCCTAAAGAAGTCATCTTTGTGTAACAGACAAGGCTTTCGATTCGTCGAAAGCCTTGTTATGATACCTTTATTTCTCCATCATTATTGATTACCAATCCGTTTTTTTCTGTTTGCGTCTTAAATATCATTGGCATTTTTAGCATTTATCTTTATTCTTATGGCTTACAGTTCTGATACAGGAGGATCCGTGATTGTCGGACCGGTTTGGTTTCTCATCTTACTTGCTGTATTATGCAAAAGGTTTCCATAAGAAAAATGTCTATTGCCAGCGAACGAAATATCAGTTGACAAAAAGAGCTCACAGTGAGCTCTTTTTGTGTGTGCTCATAGAAAATCAAGAACAGGAAAGAATAGGAATGTGTTTTTGAGCGGCTGCCTACAGTTGTGAATCATGTTTTATGATAAGATAAAAGTCATACGTTTGATGCCATATGTGAATGTTTGATGGAAAAATCAAAACCCGAACGGTCATTACGCCCGGGTAACCGATGGTTATTGCTTTCAAACATAATTTGAAAAATGGTAAAGTAAGACGAAGCAGGTCTTATGTTTATTGAAGTGATTTATAGTATTGGCCCTTTGCTACATATTCCGACCGTATTCGCTGCATATCTTGCCGGTCTTCTTCCGTCAAAGGGCGGATGACTTTTGCAGGACGGCCAAAGGCGAGATGGCCAGGCGGAATGGTTTTTCCCGGCGGCACAAGACTGCCGGCACCAATAAAGGCGCCTTCGCCAATTTCGGCTCCGTCCAAAATGATTGAGCCCATGCCGATTAAGGCATTCTTGCGGATGACAGCGCTATGAAGTGTAACCTGATGGCCTATCGTGACGTCATCTTCAATGAGAAGCGTCCGGTTCGGGCTTTGATGGAGGCAGCTTAAATCTTGAATATTGACTCTGTTTCCGATTCTGGTCGGCGCGACATCTCCCCTTATGACAACAGAAAACCAAATGCTGGACTGTTCTCCGATAACAACATCACCGGTAATTGTTGCGTTATCAGCTACAAAGGCTGTTGGGTGGATATCTGGCATATGTTTCTTATAAGGGTAGATCATAATATTCATCCTTCTTTCTCTATTTAAATTTCGTATGAGGTGAAGAGCATGTGGACCTGGAAAGCAGACAGACCTGTTGCAGTCATTGTGATGATTCACGGAGCAAGTGAATATCACGGACGATATAAATGGCTGATTGAAATGTGGAGATCTTCGGGTTATCACGTTGTCATGGGCGACTTGCCGGGTCAGGGAACAACGACAAGGGCAAGAGGTCATATTCGCTCATTTCAAGAATACATTGATGAAGTAGATACTTGGATAGATAAAGCACGAACCTTTGAGCTGCCGGTTTTTCTTCTTGGACACAGCATGGGCGGCCTGATCGCGATTGAATGGTTTAAACAGCAAAGAAATCCCCGGATCACGGGAATTATTTTATCATCACCGTGTCTCGGACTGCAAATTAAAGTCAATAAAGCGCTTGATCTTGCATCAAGAGGCCTAAATGTCATCGCTCCGTCGCTTAGGGTTGATTCGGGTTTATCAATTGATATGGCGACGCGTAATGAGGATGTCATCGAGGCCGACCAAAACGACTCGTTATACGTCAGGAAAGTATCTGTCAGGTGGTACAGAGAACTATTGAAAACAATTGAGTCAGCGATGGTGCCGACAGATGCGTTTTTGAGAGTGCCGCTTCTTGTGATGCAGGCAGGTGACGACAAGCTTGTTGACAAAACGATGGTGATCAAGTGGTTTTCAGGTGTTGCTTCCCGAAATAAAGCGTACAGAGAGTGGGAAGGGCTTTATCATGAAATTTTTAATGAACCCGAAAGAGAAGATGTCTTTAAAGCAGCAAGAGCGTTTACTGATCAATATATTTGAACGAATTGGGGGTGCATGTGTTGACAGTACCGGAACATCCTTTTGGACTGATGGCAAAAGTATATCGAGATATTTTTCCGCTCGTTCATCAAGAGCTGGACATATGGAAGCGAAAATCAGAATCAATTCATAACAGTGAATTAAAAGCACAGGCAACCGCAAGTATTCGAGACAAAACGTTTCACTGTGAAGGCGGCGGCATACTGGCGTTATTGTCAGGCAATCAAAAGCAGAAATGTGTCGAGTTTATCATCGCGTATCAAACGATCAGTGATTATCTGGACAATCTGTGCGACCGCAGCACCTCACTTGACCCGCAGGATTTTCGGATGCTCCACGCCTCAATGCAGGACGCACTGACAGTGGGAGCGGAGCCGCGCAATTATTATCAATTCAGAGAAGAACAGGATGACAGCGGGTATTTGCATGAATTGGTCAAAACGTGTCAGCGTGTTCTTGGTTCAATTGAGCACTACGACATGATTAAACCGTATCTGCTTGAACTATGCGGCTATTATTGCGATTTGCAGGTGCATAAGCACGTCATTGAGCATGAGCGTGTTCCGAGGCTTGAGAAGTGGTTTACTCAATATGAATCAGAGCTTCCTGAGATGGAATGGTATGAATTTTCGGCTTGTGCAGGCTCTACATTAGGCATTTTCTGTCTTGTTGCGTATTCATTCCAGCCTGATTTCACGGAAAACACCGCTAAAAAAATTCGCAATAGTTATTTTCCTTACATACAAGGTCTTCACATTCTGCTCGATTATTTGATTGATCAGGAGGAGGACTTGCTGGAAGGGGACTTGAATTTCTGCTCGTATTATCAATCGCATGAAGAAATGATGAAGCGGCTTGAACACTTTATCCAAAAAGCCGATGAACATTTGCACGGCATTCCGCATGAAAACTTCCATCGTTTAATCAATCGCGGCTTGCTGGGCGTTTATTTGTCAGATGATAAAGTGGCGGGCCAAAAGGAAATGGGCCGGCTCGCGAAGAAGCTGATCAAAGCCAGCGGAAAAACCTCCTTTTTCTTTTATATCAACGGCAGAGCCTATCGAAAATTTCAAAAAATAGCCTGGATGAAAAACTCAAAGAAAAAAGCTCAAATCATTTGCTGATTTGAGCTTTTTTTTCGATGGCGACAATAAATGGCGGATCATTTTGCTGATTGATAAATCCATATGTTAACACACGAGCTGATTGCTGATCCAAGTCTCGGCAAAAATCGAGCACGTCGTTTTTTTCAGCTTTGCCTTCCGGGTGGCCATGATAAACAACCAGAACAATCAAGCCCCCATCTTTCATGATGCTGAGAAGCTGCTCAATCGCTTTGATGGTTGAATTTCCGTTGGTCGTAACCGACTTGTCCCCGCCCGGCAGATAGCCAAGGTTAAACACAGCGGCAGCCACTTTGCCATGTGTTTCCGGCGGGAGGGATTCAGCGATTTTGTCATGGCTTTTGTGAAATAACGTTGTTCGTTCTTGATATGTCTTACCGAGCCGATCCTTCGTGTTGGCTACGGCTGATTCTTGGATGTCGAATGCGTACACATGGCCGTTTTCACCGACAAGCTCCGCTAAAAACTGCGTATCATGGCCGTTGCCCATCGTTGCATCTACGACGATATCTCCTTCCCCCGCTGCCATTTTCAGCAGTTCTTTGCTGTAAGGAAGGATTTTTTTCAAAATCATAGAGCTGATTCCTCCTCAAGATGTTGGAAGAACTTCCCTTGATAGCTGCCGCGATTTTCAAGTTCTTTATTAATGGCGCCTAGTACTTCCCATTTGTTGACGCTCCACATTGGCCCGATCATCAACTCAATTGGTCCGTCACCTGTAATGCGGTGGACGATCATTTCCGGCGGAATGATCTCAAGCTGATCACAAACGAGCTGCACATATTCATCTTGAGAAAGGAAATCCAGTTTTCCCTTTTCATATTGCTTGACCATCGGCGTGCCTTTCAATAGGTGCAGCAGGTGGATTTTAATGCCCTGGACGTCCAAATCTGCGACGGCCTTTGCGGTTTCCATCATCATGTCCCGGTCTTCCAAAGGCAGTCCGTTGATAATATGGGAGCAGACACGTATGCCGTGTTTTCTTAACTTATTGACGCCTTCCACATAACAGTTAAAATCATGTGCGCGGTTGATCAGAAGAGCAGTCCGTTCATGAACCGTTTGAAGCCCAAGCTCCACCCACAAATACGTGCGTTCATTCAGTTCTGCCAAATAGTCAACGACATCATCGGGCAGACAGTCCGGACGTGTGGCGATCGAAATGCCGACCACATCGTCTAGGGCGAGAACGGATTCAAATTTCTCACGAAGCACCTCAACCGGCGCGTGAGTATTGGTGAAGGCCTGAAAATAAGCGATGTATTTTCCGTCCTTCCATTTTTCGTGCATGCGGTTTTTGATGTCATGGAATTGCGTAATTAAATCATCGGCCCGGTTTCCGGCAAAATCGCCTGAACCTGCTGCGCTGCAAAAAGTGCAGCCGCCGTGGGCAACGGTGCCGTCCCGATTCGGACAGTCAAAGCCGCCGTCAAGCGCCACTTTAAACACCTTATGGCCGAAATGTTCTCTAAGATGATAATTCAATGTATGATAGCGTTTTTCCGTATTTGAATAAGGAAAAGGATTGTTCTGCATCACAATTCATGTGCCTCCTTGCGTACGATTGCATCCTAAAATTGTAGCACGCATTTCACAAGAGAACAAATGAATATCGACCATAAATTACTTTATTGAACGAAGTGAGATGGGGCTACAATATGAGTGATGGATTGTTTCCATTACCAAGAGGAGGGGTTACTGTGGCAACAAGACAATCAGTAGATGAACATCTCCAGCAATGTATGCAGGCGTATGATGATGCTGAAGAACAGCTTAAACTCGCTTCAAAACAAGAGCATTATAACGACCAAGAATACAGTGACGCGCAAATGCAGCTTGAAAATGCGGTAAATGCTTTAAATAAGCTGTGGCTGTCGTCAAATGACCAGCAGAGAGAACAGCTGTACAGAATGAGGCTTCAGCTTCAAGCTTTGCAAAATAATATGATCCTGCATCACCCTCTTGATGTGTAAGAAACGGACCCTTTTGACTAAGGGTCCGTTTTTTTGTAAAAAAAGGATTGACTTTAGGCGTAAAAGTATTTATTGTATTGAGTGTACTAATTGATGTAATACACTATAGACACTCAAAATAGATTAGTCAATTTAGATTGAAATGAAGGAGGCAGTTATGAAACATAAAAAACGAAACAAACGTAACTTGCCGATGCTGATCGCGGCATCTGTGATCGCTTGTTCTTTTTTTCTTGTTCTTGTGATGATCGGTTTTGAATGGCAAAAAAGTATAATTGATCAGTTTTATTTATAAAAGGTTCAGATCGTATAGAAAGTAGGGAAGTAAATGATTCAAATCGATCCAAGAAGCTCAACACCCATTTACGAACAAATCATTCAGCAAATGAAAGAGCTTTGTTTAAAAGGGATCATGACGCCTGGTGATAAGCTTCCTTCTGTCAGAGAATTGGCGACGATCATTATTGCGAATCCGAACACTGTCAGCAAAGCGTACAAAGAGCTTGAGCGTGAAGGGATTATCGAAACGCTGCGGGGCAGAGGGACCTATATTTCGGAGCAAGCGAAAACAACTTTGGTTGAAGGGAAGATGACGATGATTAAAGAGCAACTTAAACAGCTCATCATCGATGCCCATTATGCAGGGGTTGAGCTGGAAAAACTGCAAAAATGGATGAAGGAAATCAGCATGGATGTGAAAGGCGGGCAAGAGGATGATTGAATTACGGCAGCTGTCAAAAACGATTGACGGCAATCAAGTATTAAAAGATGTTTCATTAACGATTGAAAAAGGAGAAATCTTCGGGCTCCTCGGCCGCAATGGGTCAGGCAAAACGACGATGCTCCGTTTAATCCAGCAAATCATTTTCGCAGACAGCGGGACGATTTTGTTTGACGGCGTAGAAATCAAAAAGCATCCGAAGGTCAAACAAAATATTATCTACATGCCCGTTCAAAACCCTTTCTACGACAAGTATACATATAAGCAGCTTGTCGACATCCTGAGAAGAATTTATCCGAAATTTGACGTCACCTACGCGAATGAGTTGATGAATAGATACGAAATTCCAGAAACGAAAAAGTACCGTGAGCTGTCGACGGGCCTGAAAAAACAGCTGTCTCTCGTTCTGTCGTTTGCGGCGAGACCGGCGCTGATTCTCCTTGATGAGCCGACAGACGGAATAGACGCGGTGACAAGGCATGATGTGCTGCAGCTGATGGTCGATGAAGTGGCGGAGCGTGATACGAGCATTCTGATCACCTCCCACCGGCTTGAGGACATAGAGCGGATGTGCAACAGAATCGGTTTTCTCGAAGATAACAGGCTGACGAATGTGATGGATCTTGATGAGCTAAAAGAGGAATACATCAAAATTCAAATGGCGTTTGATACAGATGTCAACTTGGAGATCAGAGAACAAAATATTCCGATGCTCGATCAGGCCGGCGTGTTCTATACGGTCCTGATTCCGAAAAGCGACGAAGAGAAGAAGAACTTTTTAAGAAAGCTGAAGCCAAAAGTGTGGAACGAGCTTCCTGTCAACTTGGAAGAAGTGTTCATTGCGAAGTTTGGAGGGAAGCGGAGATGGTAGACCGAGGTCTCCTCTATCGAGAGTGGAAACAGAATCAAGTGGTGATTTTGCTAAGTATTGTGTTTTTAGTGCTGGCAAATCCGCTCTCTATTGTGAATACGTATTTGTCTTATCAAGGATGTCTTGCTCATCAAGACCCGCAATATTGTGATTTTATTGTCAATTATAGAGTAAGCAATCTGATAGACATCAACTGGATGCCAGGTGTCATTTTGGCGGTTTGCTTCTTGGGAATGGAACGTTCGAAAGACACGATGGATTTTATATTAAGCCTCCCATATAACAGAAGCCAAATTTTCCAGACGAAATTTTGGTTAGGCGGTTTAGTGATTATGCTGTCGCAATTGCTTGGCTTTTTACTTGCTTGGCTGCTAATTCTTGTCTATAACCCTGAACACGTCTACTTTTTTGAGCACGGCAGTGTTGGAGTAATCGTCATTAGTTTTATGGCTTACTGTTTGTTGATGGCCGCTGGGGCATTAACGGGGAATGTTTTTGCCCAGTTATTAACGGCCTTTGCTGCTGCGGCATTACCATATTTAATTGTTGCATTGCCGGTTGGAAACTTTGAAGTTGTTTTTGGTGTGAGTATATGGGAAATGTTCCCTTCCCCTGAGGCGTATTTCTCCCTGGCAAGTAATTTATCATATCTTGTACCTATTGGTTACGTTGCAAATGGATGGCTGTCTGACAGTAAATATATTTTATTGATTCCAGCTGCCATGAGCATTCTGTTTTACTTGATTGGCTATATAAGCTTCAAAAAGCATCCAAGTGAGCGAAACGGACACTTTTTCCTTTGGAACAGATTAGACCGTCCTGTACAAATTCTGGTTATGTCTTTCGGTATTCTTGGTTTTGGTTTATTTGGATATTCAGCCGGACATTCCATCATGGGTTACATTTTTGGAATGATTATTGGAGCCGTAGTTGGATTTTTTGTGAGCTACTTCTCTATTTATAAGAAAACGAAACATTAAGAAATACTTTCGGTTTGGAGGGAAGTGATGTGCCGGATTCCGGGCTATTTTATAAAGAGTGGAAGCAAAATAAAGCGCTGCTCATCATGATTTTTTTGGTATTTATGCTTAGCAATCCTTTTACCGTATTAAATACGTACATCTCATATCAAGGCTGCGTGGCTAATCAGAACGAGTGGGTCGGCCCCTGCGTATTCAGTGTTGATTATTTAAACGGCACATTCATTTCATTCTTTTGGATTTGGGGAGTCGTTTTAGCGGTCAGCCAGCTTGGAATTGAACGTAGCAAGAGCTTCTTTGATTTTACATTAAGCCTTCCATATACACGAGGGCAGATATTTAATGCGAAGTTCCTCACCGGTGGAATAGTGATTGTGGTACCGCAGCTCGTAGGTTATCTTTTATCTGTTTTGCTGCTCGTGCTTTTGAAGCCTGATCAGGCCGTTTATTTTCACAACTACAGTTTGGGAATGATCATTGTCAGCGTCTTAGCTTATTCTTTGGTTATGGCTGGCGGAGCTCTGACGGGTCATATTTTCGCACAGCTTTTGGTCTCATTTACCGTGGCTATTTCGCCGTTTTTACTCATCAGCCTGCCTATGATCAACCTCGAGATCCTTTTTGGCGGATCAATAGAGTTCATTCATGGTCCAGTACCAGAATGGGTGCGGTATTTAATTCCAATAACCTATGTAGACTCGAAATGGGTGGAGAATTCACCTCATTATTTAGTGATTCCGGCTATCATGACTATCATCTTCTACATCATCGGCTATATTAGTTTTGTCAAACTGTCTAATGAAAGAAACGGGTATTTCTTCTTATGGAAGCCGCTTGACCGTCCGGTGCAGATCATCGTTATTATCATAGGAATCATGGGCTTCGGCTATTTTGGATTTTCTGCAAGCGAGAGCTTTACCGGTTATCTCATCGGCATGGCTGCAGGCGCGGTAATTGGTTTCTTCATCAGTTATTTTGCGATTTATAAAAAAACAAAACATGTGTAAGGGAGAGAATAATATGATTGATGTTCAGCATATCGACCATTCTTTCACGATCGGAAAAAAAGGCCGTGAGAATGAAGTGCCAGTATTGAAAGATGTTTCATTAAGCGTGGCGAAAGGTGAAATCGCCTGTATAGTCGGACGAAGCGGGTCGGGGAAGTCAACGCTTTTGAATTTAATTTCCGGCTACATATCGCCGACAAAAGGGCGGATTGTCATTAACGGAACTGATGTCACTGGCTTTAATGAAAAGGAATGGGCTCAGTTCCGCCTTGAACACTTTGGGTTTATTTTTCAAAGCTTTCAGCTCATCCCGGGGTTAACGACGTATGAAAATGTTGAAATGCCGCTGGCGTTAAAAGGAATCAAACCGTCTGAGCGCAAGCAAAAGGTGCAGGACATGCTGAAACGCGTCGGTCTGGAGAATCACGCCGCTCATTATCCGAATGAACTGTCAGGCGGCCAGCAGCAGCGTGTCAGTATTGCGAGAGCGTTGATTTTAAATCCATCCATTATTTTAGCGGATGAGCCGACGGGAAGCCTTGATTCAGAAACGGAACAGGAAGTGCTGGATTTGATTCAGCAGCTGAACCGCGAGCGGGGCATTACATTTGTGATCATCACTCACGATGATGAAGTCGCTTCTATCGGACATTCGAAATTTCAGCTTCATGACGGTGTGTTAAAAGGGGGAGTTACTGTTGAGGTTTAAGGATCAGGTTCATTTTATCAGAAGAAATATGAAGAAAAACAGGCTCCGTGTCTTTATGACAATTCTTGCGACAACAATGGCGTGTGCGTTTTTGGTTGTGCTGTCGTCGGTTGGATTCGGGATTCAAAAGACGATTACGGATATGACGATGAGCCAGCAGGTTGTGACGAAAGTCAGTGTAATGGGCAAGGAAGGCGATAAGCCCATTAAAAAAGCAGATTTAGAGAAGTATGATCATGTAAGGTCAGTTGTAGAAAGAACACAAGTGTATGAACCAAACAAAGCAACTTTAGGCAATCGCACAAATGAAAGTTCTAATCTCATCTTTACCAATATGAACGATGAACTAAAGGCCAATATGGAGTTGGATAAAGGAAGAGTCGCAAAGTCGGAAAATGAAATTGTAGTAGGATACGACTTTGCAAAGGGATTATTGACGAAAAAAGAATCGGAAGCGTATAACAAAAAAATAGAGGAAGCAAAAGGAAACCCGGAAGATATAAAAGAACCAGACGGCTATACAAAAGATATTCTGAACAAAACGATTGAATTAAGTGTATCAAAAACAAATCCTAAAACAGGGGATGTTGAAAAAACAAAAACATATGATTTTAAAATTGTCGGTATTACAAAAAAGCCATCTCAAGATTGGATGGAGGACTCAAACATTTTCATCAGTGATCAATTCAAGAAGGATTTTTCGGAATTCTTAGATTTCAAAGGCGGAAATGTTGAAAAAAACACTGGCGTTTTTGCTGATAAATTTGAGAACGTGGAACAGCTGACAAATGATCTGACAGATGATGGATACTATGTCACATCAGTTACTACCGAGCTTGAGGGCGCCAACACCTTCTTCATGGTCTTCAAAATCGGCCTGATCTTTGTCGGATGTATCGCGGTTATCATCTCTGCGATCGGCATTTTTAACACGATGACGATGGCGGTGACAGAAAGAACGCAGGAGATTGGCATTATGAAAGCGATTGGGGCGAGTCCGTCCATCATTCGCCGAATGTTCCTGATGGAAAGCGCGTATATCGGAATTTTAGGCTGTGTGATTGGGATTATCATTTCTTACGGCGTAAGCTTCCTTGTCAATCTGGCTGTCCCGATGATTCTCGCGGCGACAAGCGGAAGTGATGCGGGCGATTTGAATTACACCTTCTCCTACATCCCGGCCAGCCTTGTGATCATCGCTGTGGTGATTTGCGGAGGGGTAGCCGTGATTTCCGGGATGAACCCGGCGAGAAAAGCGACCAAAACCAACGTGCTGACAGCGTTAAGAAGAGAATTATAATGCGTACGAGCCGGCTGAGACAGCCGGCTTTCTCTATGGCGTATGATGGTGTTTTGCTATACACTTGAATAAAAAAGGAAAAAGCGCGGTGAGTCGATTGTTTAAACTTTTGCTGATTGAAGATGATGAATCGCTGTTTCATGAAATCAAGGATCGTTTAACGGGATGGTCTTATGATGTATATGGCATTCAAGATTTTAGTCAAGTGCTGCAGGAATTTGCAGCGGTTAAGCCTGATTGTGTCATTATTGATGTTCAGCTTCCTAAATTTGACGGGTTTCATTGGTGCCGGCTGATCCGCTCCCGGTCAAATGTTCCGATTCTCTTTTTATCCTCCCGGGATCATCCTGCTGATATGGTGATGTCCATGCAGCTCGGGGCAGATGACTTTATTCAAAAGCCGTTTCATTTTGATGTGCTGATTGCGAAAATCCAAGCGATCTTCCGGCGTGTGTATCATTATAATACAGAGCCGAGCACGCTCAAAACGTGGTGCGGGGCTGCCATAGACGCGGAGCAGAATCTCGTCAGCAATGACAAAGGCTCTGTTGAACTGACGAAAAATGAAATGTTCATTCTCAAACAATTAATAGAACAAAAAAACAAGATTGTCAGCCGTGAAGAGCTGATCAGAAGCTTGTGGAACGATGAGCGGTTTGTGAGTGATAATACGCTGACCGTCAATGTCAATCGCCTGCGAAAAAAACTGGACGCCCTGCAGCTTGGCACATATATCGAGACGAAAGTCGGCCAAGGCTACATGGCGAAGGAAGAGGATCATTTCTATGATTAAAGCATTCCTTACTGAAAGGCGAAGCTGGATTGCCGTGTTTTTGTTTCAGCAGGTTTTGATGCTCTTCATTGCTTTTGTTGATTCCTCGATTTCATTTAACAATGTTCTTTATATGGTGTATTTGTGTATCTTGTTTTTTATCATTTTCATTTGGGTCCGCTATCTGAAAGAAACGGCGTTTTATAAAAGCTTGAAAACTTGGGAGAACAATCTTGATGTGACAGCGATAAATGAACCGGAAACGCCGTTTGAATCGATGGTTGAACGAAGCATTACCGGACAAACGGAGCATTTAAAACAAACCGCAGCCCGGCATCGCTTGGCATTAGAAAATGAAAAAGATGAGCTGATGGCATGGATTCACGAGGTCAAAACTCCATTGACAGCGATGCATTTACTCATCGATAGAATGGAAGACCAAGCTTTGAAATCCCAGCTGTCATATGAATGGCTGCGTATTCACCTGCTTCTTGACCAGCAGCTTCATCAAAAGCGCATGTCATTTATTGAGAATGATCTGTCTGTAGAATGCATTCAGCTTCAGCCCATCATTTTTAAGGAAATCAAAGATTTACAGTCGTGGTGTATCCAAAAAGGGATCGGCTTTGATATTCAGCTGGAAGCTGAGGAAGTGCTAAGCGACGCAAAATGGCTGGCGTTTATCATCAGGCAGCTGCTGACAAACGCGGTGAAATACAGCGAAGCCTCCGACATTGAAATCAAAAGCGTTCAAAAAGGGGAGCAGACGCAGCTTGAAGTGAAGGACTTTGGCAGGGGCATTGATCTCAAAGATGTGCCCCGCATTTTTGATAAAGGATTTACATCCACAACGGACCACCATAATCAAGGGTCCACTGGCATGGGGCTGTACTTGGCGAAAAAAGCCGCGGCCCCGTTAATGATCCATATTGATGTACGTTCGGAGTCCGGTGCGGGAACCGTTTTTACATTAACTTTCCCCAAACGGAATCAATTTGAACGAGTCATAGGCGTGTGACGAAAATGTCACATGCTTTTCTTTTTTGTTCGCCGTATCGAAGGAAAAGCCCGGCATTCCTTTTTATAATGAGAGTATCCAATATAAAGGAGATTATAGGAATGATGATCTTACAAGCGAATAAAATTCGAAAAAGCTATGGAAACAAGCTGAATAAACAAGAAGTGCTCAAAGGCATTGATATTCATATTCAAAAAGGTGAATTTGTCAGTATTATGGGGGCGTCAGGTTCTGGGAAAACAACTTTGCTCAATGTTCTGTCCTCCATTGATCAGGTCAGTGACGGAACCATTAACATTGACGGAAATGACATGACATCAATGAAGGAAAAGCAGCTGGCTGAATTCAGAAAACAGCATTTAGGTTTTATCTTTCAAGATTACAATCTGCTGGATACGTTGACAGTAAAAGAGAATATCCTCCTGCCGTTGTCGATTACAAAAATGCCCAAAAGCGAAGCGATTCGCAAGTTCGAAGAGGTGGCGAAAGAGCTGGGCATTGATGAACTCCGTGATAAGTACCCAAATGAAATTTCCGGCGGCCAGAAGCAGCGCACATCTGCCGCGAGAGCATTTATTCATGAACCGAGCATTATTTTCGCAGATGAGCCGACGGGCGCGCTTGATTCAAAATCAGCCTCTGATCTATTAAACAAGCTGAGCCAGCTCAATCAGAAACGCAATGCTACGATTATCATGGTCACCCATGACCCTGTCGCTGCCAGCTACTGCGGAAGAGTGATTTTTATTAAGGACGGGCAAATGTATACACAGCTAAATAAAGGAGGCCAAGACAGACAAACGTTTTTCCAGGACATCATGAAAACGCAAGGCGTGTTAGGCGGGGTGCAGCATGAACATTAATCAGCTCATCCTAAGAAATCTGAAAAAGAATCTTCGGAATTACTATTTGTATGTGTTTGCGCTGATTTTTAGCGTGGCGCTTTATTTCGCCTTTGTCACACTCCAATATGATCCTGCGATTAATGAAGTGAAGTCTTCAATCAAGGGAGCCGCTGCCATTAAAACCGCTTCGATTTTGCTTGTGGTCGTGGTGTCGATCTTCATATTATATGCCAATACGATTTTTATTAAGAGACGGAGTAAAGAAATCGGGCTTTTTCAATTAATCGGAATGACGAAGCATAAAATCTTTCGCATCTTAAGTGCGGAAAATATGATGCTGTATTTCAGTTCCTTAGCGATCGGGGTAGCTGCGGGGTTTTCGATATCGAAGCTTGTCCTGATGATTCTGTTCAAAATTGTCGACGTCAAAGCTGATGCGAAACTGCATTTTTCCGGTCAGGCCTTGATCCAAACGATCATTGTATTCTGCGGCATTTACCTTTTAATCATGGTGATGAATTATACGTTTATCAAAAAACAAAGTATTTTATCTTTGTTTAAAGTGACGTCATCTACTGAAGACCAAGTGAAGAGAATATCATTTTTCCAGATGCTGATCGGCGCTTTAGGCATCGTGCTGATTTTGACAGGATACTATGTGTCTTCTGAGCTGTTTGGCGGTAAATTTAAGACCCTGAATGAACTGTTCGGCGCGATGAGCTTTATTCTGGGGACTGTCATTGTCGGAACGTTTCTCTTTTATAAAGGTTCGGTTACGTTTATCTCGAACATCATTCGAAAAAGCAAGGGCGGCTACTTACATATCTCCGAAGTCCTGTCACTGTCATCAATCATGTTCAGAATGAAATCGAACGCGTTGTTATTGACGATTATTACAACCGTTTCAGCGCTCGCCATTGGGCTGTTATCGCTCGCTTATATTTCGTATTACTCGGCAGAAAAGACCGCTGAACAAAATGTAGCGGCTGATTTTTCATTTATGAATGAGAAAGATGCCAAAACATTTGAAAGCAGTTTGAATGAACGCAACATTTCATATGTGAAAAAAGAAACCCCTTTCCTGCAAGTGAATGTTGACATTGCAAATATTATGGATGGAGACCCGAAGGAAATGCAGGGTGACCCCCATAACATGCAGCTTGCGGTTGTGAGTGACAAAGAGGTGGAACAGGTCGATGTGCCAGAAGAAGAAGCCGTTTTATCCGGATATAACGATTTACTGCAAAAAATCATGGGCTTAAAAGATTCAGGCAGCATAAAAGTGAAAAGCAAGCATAAGACGACATCTCTACAATACAAAGGGTTAAGGAAAGAATTTCTTCTCTCCTTTCCGTTTACGAGCGGGGGATTGCCCGCTGTCATAGTGGATGACAGCCTGTTTCAATATCTGAACAAAAACAAAGATCCCCGTATTCAGCTGGCGCAATCTGAATGTATCACCGTCAATGTGAAGCATGAAGACCAGCTGGATAAAGCGAATGAGCTATTTCAAAAGGTGAACAAGAAAGACCAGCATTTATCAAGGCTGGATGCAAGCATCGCACAAAAATCACTATTTGGTATCGTGATGTTCATCGTTGGCTTCTTAGGATTAACGTTTCTGATTACATCTGGTTGTATCCTTTATTTTAAACAAATGGGTGAGAGTGAAGATGAAAAACCGAATTATACGATTTTGAGAAAACTCGGGTTTACACAAGGCGATTTGATGAAGGGAATACGCATCAAACAAATGTATAACTTCGGCATTCCGCTTGTTGTCGGCCTCTTCCACAGCTACTTTGCCGTCCAATCCGGCTGGTTCTTATTCGGATCAGAGGTGTGGGCGCCGATGATTCTGGTGATGGTGTTATACACCGCGCTCTACTCCATTTTTGGCTTTCTGTCCGTTCTTTATTATAAGAAGGTTATTAAATCGTCGTTGTGAAACAGCAAAAGCTCCAGAGGTTCTGGAGCTTTTTGTTTATCGTTTTGGCGGCCGGTAACCGGCGGCTTCAGCTTCTTCAACTGAGCAAAACATTTCAGCCGGATCGGTTGTCCGGTCATAGTATGTACTGCCCGGTGTGTGATAGATGCCGCTTTTGCTGCCTTTTATATTACAGCCTTCTGCTGTGGCAGCTGTTTTGGTTTCATTACTTTTATTCGTATTGCTAGAAGAACTTCCAGCGTTTTCTTGTGAACTTGCAGTTTGGCTTTTCGTCTCTTTTAATTGCTTTTCAAGCTGTGTTTTATCTTGCTGCAGTGCTTCATTTTCAGCCTTTACTGTTTTTGTATCTTCTTTGAGCTGTTTTTGACTTTCTTGAAGCTCTTTCATTTCTGCTTTTAATGATTTCTGAGTCTTTTTTAGATCACTATTTTCTTTTTCAAGCTGCTGTAGTTTGTCTTGGTCTTTTGTGTTGTCCTTCAACTTCTTTGCTTTAGAACTGGCTGCTTCATATTCTTTCTCTAGTGCTTCATGCTCTTTTGTAAGGCTTTTATATTCGGCGTTTAGCGCTGAATATTTTTTCTCGGCATTTGCTGCTGCAGCGTCTGGGTCTGTCAATGCTGCTCCGGTGACGAGCAGCACCAGGCCTCCTATCAAAAGCGGCCAAAAGAGTCTCTTAGAGAAACATTTTTCCTTTTTCAGCACATATCTGACAAGATGATATAATCCATAGCCAAGCGAAATGAGACATGCAAGAAATCCTAAGAATAATAATACCATTTCCATAACATTATCCCTTTTTCTATTTATTTTACATTTTTCAAACAATATTTGTTAGATTTTTTCAAGCTCATCAGTTGAAAAATGTGAAATAGACAGATAGAATGAATGTGCTATGATCATTCGATTCGTACGAAGCCGTTTTAGGTTTCGTTTTTTTCATGAGCTTTTTTAGGCGAGAAAGGGGGATGAGTATGCCGCGTGCTCTTAAAATTTTAGTTATTGGAATGTTTATTAATGTGACGGGTGCTTCTTTTTTATGGCCGCTGAATACGATTTATATCCATAATCATTTAGGGAAGTCGTTAACAGTAGCCGGGCTTGTTTTGATGCTGAATTCAGGCGCCAGTGTGGTCGGGAATTTAAGCGGCGGTTTTTTGTTTGATAAAATCGGCGGCTTTAAATCAATTATGCTCGGGATTGCGATTACGTTGGCAAGCCTGCTGGGCCTTGTCTTTTTTCATGATTGGCCGGCCTACATTGTGCTGCTGACCATTGTGGGATTTGGTTCCGGTATTGTTTTTCCGGCAAGCTATGCAATGGCTGGATCGGTCTGGCCTGAAGGGGGAAGAAAGGCATTTAATGCGATCTATGTCGCACAAAACGCGGGTGTGGCCGTCGGCTCAGCACTTGGCGGTGCCGTGGCTTCTTTCTCGTTTTCATATGTATTTTTGGCGAATGCTGTATTGTATATGGCCTTTTTCTTTATCGTATATTTCGGATTTCGAAATATTCAGACGAAGGACGCGTCCCAAACGTCTGTGCTTGATTATGATGCTGTAAACAGCAAAGCGAAATTTGCCGCGCTCATCATATTAAGCAGCGGCTATGTACTCGGATGGCTGGCTTATTCTCAATGGTCTACCACGATTGCTTCGTACACGCAAAGCATTGGAATATCCCTTTCCTTATACAGTGTGCTGTGGACGGTCAACGGAATTTTAATTGTGTTTGGCCAGCCGCTTGTCAGCTTTGTGGTGAAAAAATGGGCGGAGTCTCTGAAGGCGCAAATGGTCATCGGATTTATCATTTTTATTGTATCCTTCAGTATGCTGCTGACGGCAAAGCACTTCCTGATGTTTCTGGCTGCCATGGTGATCCTGACCATCGGGGAAATGCTTGTCTGGCCTGCGGTGCCGACAATAGCCAACCAGCTTGCCCCTAAAGGGAAGGAAGGATTTTATCAAGGTTTTGTCAACAGCGCGGCGACAGGCGGCAGAATGATTGGTCCGTTGTTCGGCGGTTTGCTTGTCGATCATTTCGGCATTCAGGCTCTTGTGTTGTCTCTTTTGGTTTTGCTGATGATCAGTATCGCCACAACGCTTTTATATGACAAACGGATAAAACCGGCTAAAGAAACAAATAAACAAGCATCAATCTCTTCATAATAAAAGATCCCGCCGGATGAGCGGGATCTTTTTACATGATCGGAAGCACGTTAACGGCATCCTTTACATTTGAATATGTTTGCAGCGATGAAAAATTGGCGTCCAGTTTATTCATTTTCATGGCCAATTCAGGTTTAATGCCGGTAATGATTAATTCGGTTCCGGTTAATTTCAGCAAATGGCTCAGCTTGAAAATTTGATCGGCGGTTTGTTCATTCACTTGTGCCAGCCCTGATAAATCAATGATCAAATAATCATCTTTGGATGTTGATAAGATATTCGTCAATGTGCAGACGATGGAATTAAATCGCTCCTCTGTCAGGTTGCCGACTAGCGGAAGAGCCGAAACGCCGTTGCGAATCGGGACAATAGGCGTTGAAAGTGCAGTGATTTCTGTGAGGGAATCCTCGAGAAGCTTGTCATACTCTTTTTGCCGGGTGATATCTTTTTGAATGCCGACAAAATAAGCCTTGCCTTCAATCTCGAGCGGGTCAATATTCAATTCATTCCAGAATAACGTTCCGTCTTTTTTGTAGTTTTGGATCTGAACGGTAACCGGCTCTTTATGTTGTAAAGCGGTTCTAATGTTTTCTACTTCAGTGGGGTCTGTGTGTTTCCCCTGTAAGAAGCGGCAGTTATTTCCTAAAATCTCTCCGGCTTCATAGCCGGTCATTTGAACAAAGCCTTGGTTTACGTAGACAATAGGATTATCTTCAAGTGCGGGGTCTGTAATGACCACACCGACTCGCGCATGATCAAGCGCTTTTTTGATGACTTCCAGCTGTCCTTGTATTCCAAATGATTGAAAACTAGCCATATAAATCCCCCTTAGGCCGCCAGCTTACTATGCGAAAGCCTTGTATTCCCCTTTTTACAATGAATTATACAGTAACCGTAGCACAACACATGTTCTGATTCAAGCAAGCATGTAGTTTGTTGTTTGTCATCAAGGCTTGTCCTCGTATACACTAAAAATAAGAACAGAAATTGAACATATGAACGGAAAGTTTATAGAAGCTTAATGAGTGACTAGGTAAATGTCACTGGGTGAAAAATGAATCCAATGCATCAAGCTTACCGATCATGTGTTCACATATAATGGAAGAAACAAGCTTTTTTCAGCTTTGCCAGTATGTAGATATCGAAAATCATCGGAATCGTTTAAGGGGGCTGGATGGCCTGAAGTCGCTTTACGAAATAAGGGCTTTAGGAAGGTGATGATGAAGATGCTGCATCAGGTACTCATTGCTTGTGTAATTGGAGGAATCATGGGGATTCTCGGTCATGTGAAAAAGAGAGGCAGACTGGAGAAACCCAGAATGACGAAGCGGTTTATCTACCTTGGATTTTTGGAAGATTGGTTTATCGGAATGACAGCTTCCATTTTACTTGTATTATCCGCTGACCCCGATTCAGGAATTCAACTTGTCATCTTATCCATTATCTCAGGCTACGGCGGTGAAGCTGTTCTCAGAAGTTTTGACTTTGTGAGAGAAATGAACAGCGGCGGCGAACCGGCCGAGTCCAAACGTCAAACCAAAACTCCACCCGAATAATTGTCCTCAATCTCCGCCCGTTCAGGGTACATTCCCATTGTATACAAACCTGCTTGCACTTATGAACAGAATTCTATAAAATACAGTTAAGATTACGGTTGCGATAAGAACAATGAAGAGGAGCAGTAAGAAGCAGATATTGTTGCAGAGAGTTGACGGCTGGTGAAAGTCAATCAAGTTTGTTTCCGAACTCACCTCAGAGTTGCAGCGGTGAAAAGCCGCTGACGCATAACTGCGTTAAAAGTATCAAGTGAGTGCGGCGCATGCCGCGCTAACGAGGGTGGTACCGCGGGAAAACGAAAGTCTCTCGTCCCTTTTTGGGATGAGGGAGTTTTTTTTAGTTTGGGAATATTCTGAATATAATTCTCTCCTTCCCGTCAATACTTGAACCATACACGCCGTATTCAATCAGAAGGAGGTTTTCACTTTGAGTTTTCAGCACAAAGAGATAGAAAAGAAATGGCAAACATACTGGCTTGAAAATAAAACATTTGCCACTCTTGATCATAACGAAAAACAAAAATTTTACGCGCTGGACATGTTCCCTTATCCGTCAGGAGCGGGCTTGCACGTCGGCCATCCTGAAGGGTATACAGCCACGGATATCCTGTCTCGAATGAAGCGTATGCAGGGCCACGATGTCCTTCATCCAATGGGCTGGGACGCATTCGGCTTGCCGGCTGAACAATACGCACTTGACACAGGGAACGATCCCGCTGTGTTTACGAAGCAGAATATCGATAATTTCCGCCGCCAAATTCAGTCGCTTGGCTTCTCGTATGACTGGGATCGTGAAATCAATACGACTGACCCTGAATACTATAAATGGACGCAGTGGATTTTCTTAAAGCTATACGAAAAAGGCCTTGCTTACGTTGACGAAGTGCCTGTAAACTGGTGCCCTGCTTTAGGTACGGTTCTTGCCAATGAAGAAGTCATTGACGGCAAGAGCGAACGCGGCGGCCATCCGGTAGAGAGACGCCCGATGAGGCAGTGGATGCTGAAAATCACCGCCTATGCGGACAGGCTTCTCGAAGACTTGGAAGAGCTTGACTGGCCGGAAAGCATTAAAGATATGCAGCGCAACTGGATCGGCCGTTCTGAAGGTGCGCACGTTCATTTTGCTGTAGATGGACATGATGAATCCTTTACGGTATTTACGACAAGACCAGATACGCTGTTTGGCGCTACATACACTGTACTTGCTCCGGAACACGCATTGGTGGAACACATCACAACGACAGAGCAAAAAGAAGCTGTAGAAGCATATATCAAAGACATTCAATCAAAGAGTGACCTTGAGCGTACAGATCTTGCGAAAACAAAGACAGGCGTTTTCACAGGAGCCTATGCGATCAATCCTGTAAACGGAGAAACATTGCCGATCTGGATTGCGGATTACGTTCTTGCATCATACGGAACAGGTGCTGTCATGGCGGTTCCTGGTCACGATGAGCGTGATTTTGAATTCGCCAAAACATTCGGCCTTCCGATGAAGGAAGTTGTGAAAGGCGGAAACGTTGAGGAAGCAGCGTACACTGGCGACGGCGAACACGTGAACTCTGATTTTCTAAACGGCCTTAACAAGCAGGAAGCAATTGCGAAAGTGATCGCTTGGCTGGAAGAAACGAAAAACGGCGAGAAGAAAGTGACATACCGTCTGCGCGACTGGCTCTTCAGCCGCCAGCGTTATTGGGGCGAGCCGATTCCGGTCATTCATTGGGAAGACGGAACATCAACGGCTGTGCCGGAAGAGGAGCTGCCGCTGATTTTGCCGAAAACGGATGAAATCAAACCGAGCGGAACAGGTGAATCACCGCTTGCGAACATCAAAGAGTGGGTGGAAGTCACAGACCCTGAGACAGGGAAAAAAGGAAGAAGAGAAACGAATACAATGCCGCAATGGGCGGGAAGCTGCTGGTATTTCTTGCGCTATATTGATCCGCGTAACCCGGATCAGCTGGCATCACCAGAGAAATTGGAAAAATGGCTTCCGGTTGATATGTATATCGGCGGCGCAGAACATGCCGTGCTTCACCTTCTGTATGCCCGCTTCTGGCATAAGTTCCTTTATGATATCGGTGTAGTGCCGACGAAAGAACCGTTCCAAAAGCTGTACAACCAAGGAATGATTCTCGGCGAAAACAACGAAAAAATGAGTAAATCTAAAGGGAACGTTGTCAACCCTGACGAAATCGTTGCCTCTCACGGCGCTGATACGCTAAGATTGTACGAAATGTTCATGGGACCGCTTGATGCTTCAATCGCCTGGTCTGAATCAGGCTTAGACGGCGCGCGCCGCTTCCTTGACCGTGTATGGCGCCTGTTTGTTGAAGAAAGCGGTGAGCTTAATGGCAAAATCGTTGAAGGCGCTGGTGAAACATTGGAGCGCGTATATCATGAAACGGTCATGAAAGTCACAGATCATTACGAAGGCCTTCGTTTCAACACGGGTATTTCCCAGCTGATGGTCTTTATTAATGAAGCTTATAAAGCGTCAGATCTGCCAAAAGAATATATGGAAGGCTTCGTAAAGCTTCTTTCTCCAATCGCGCCTCACTTAGCGGAAGAGCTATGGGAGAAGCTTGGCCATTCAGGCACGATTGCATACGAAGCTTGGCCTGTATATGATGAAACAAAACTTGTGGATGATGAAGTTGAAATCGTTGTTCAGCTGAACGGAAAAGTAAAAGCGAAATTACAGGTTCCTGCCGATGCGACGAAAGAACAGCTGGAACAGCTTGCTCAAGCAGATGAAAAGGTCCAAGAGCAGCTTGAAGGCAAAACGATTCGAAAAATCATCGCGGTGCCTGGCAAGCTTGTCAATATTGTGGCAAACTAAGCCTAAGGAAAAATCCCCTTTATCAAAAGGGGATTTCAGCGTGTCGACAAACCCTCGCATTCGTTGTCAGTCCTGCGCGTTGGTGCTCACTTGAGAAAAGATCAGCGGCTAAAAGCTGAGCGTCCTGCTCAAACGCCGCTGTCACCGCATCCTGCGGAAGTCTGCTCCAATGCTCGTCCTTCCTAGACTTCAAGGGTTTTCAATCACGCTGACAAGATGACAAAATCCTAAAACAAAAACCGTTTTAGGACTTTGTCTACAATCTGAAATCCCCTTTATCAAAAGGGGATTTTTTTCATCAGTCTCTGAATAGCAATCGCCCGGCTGACTTTGCTATACTGAACATGATCATTGTGAATAGGAGTGTTTTCTTTGGAGATAAAAGAAATCAGCACAGCCGCTTTAAAAGAAAAAATTGAGGCGGAGGAAGAGTTATATTTGATTGATGTCAGAGAAGATGAAGAGGTGGCGGAAGGCATGATCCCGCAAGCCGTTCATATTCGCATGGGGGATATTCCTGAAAAAATGGATACCCTTGATAAAGACAAAGAGTACGTGTTTATCTGCCGCTCAGGAATGCGCAGCATGAATGTCTGCAGGTACTTGGATGAGCAGGGCTTTAAAACCGTCAACGTTGAAGGCGGCATGATGGCCTGGGAAGGCGAAACAAAACCAAAAAACTAGGGGAGAGCGGTCCCCTAGTTTTTTATTTGTATTCCGGCAGCCAATCGCCGTGTGCTGTGAATAAATCGTCACACATGGAGATGATGTCAGTCATGGAAAGTTCCGCGCTTGTATGCGGATCAAGCATTGCGGCTTGGTAAACCGCTTCTTTTTTCAATGTGACAGCGGCTTCAATTGTCATCAGCTGTGTATTAATATTCGTCCGGTTTAAGGCCGCAAGCTGCTCAGGCAGTTCTCCGGCGAAGCACGGGGTAATTTTTTTTCTGTCGGCGACGCATGTCACTTCCACAACCGCTTTTGAAGGAAGATTGGTGATCAGCCCTGTATTCAAGACGTTTCCCCCGAAGGTGAACGGCTCGTTTGTTTCCATTGCTTCTATAATTCTTGAACCATATTCCTTTGAGCGTTCGTGCGTAAGGTTTTTATTATTGACGATTTCATCCCGCATTTTCTCCCAATTTTGAATCTGTTTGACGCATCTTCTTGGATATTCATCGAGCGGGATTTGCAGCTCGCTGATCAGCTCGGGATAGTTCCGTTTAATAAAGTATGGATGGTATTCTGCGTTGTGTTCGGACGATTCCGTGACATAATAGCCGAACTTATCCATCAATTCAAACCGCACCATATCATGATGTTTTGTTTTTTGTTTTTCTTTTGCTCTCCTTTTGATTTCTGGATATAGATCTACGCCGTCTTTTTTGACTTCCAAAAGCCAAGCCATATGGTTGATGCCCGCGATGCGCTCCTCGATTCCGCCATGCTCCATTCCAAGAGATTTGAATAAATCCTTCGTGCACACTTGGACACTGTGGCAGAGCCCGATTGTTTTGATACTAGTATAGCGAAGCATGGTGCCTGTAAGAGAGGCCATCGGATTTGTATAATTTAAAAACCACGCATCCGGGCACATGTCCTCCATATCTTTTGCGATATCAAATAAGACCGGGATGGTTCTGAGTGATCTGAAGATCCCGCCGATGCCGACTGTGTCGGCAATCGTCTGGCGCAACCCGTACCGTTTAGGAATCTCGAAATCTATGACTGTGCTCGGTTTATATCCTCCAACCTGAATGGCATTGATGACATAGCTTGCGTTCTGTAAGGCGAGTTTTCTATCATCATAGCTATTGATGGCCACACTCGGGTTATAACGGTCTCTCAGATTTTCAAGCATCAGCTGGGATTCCTGCAGGCGTTTCGGATCAATGTCGTAAAGGGCGAATTCAAATCCATTCAGCGCTTCTGTTAACAAGCAGTCTCCCAAAACATTTTTGGCGAAAATGGTGCTACCTGCACCGATAAATGTAATCTTTTTCATATGGCTTCCTCCTTTAATGTTATCCCTTTACCGCTCCGGATGACAGGCCGGCAATAAAGTATTTTTGCAGCGCCAAAAACAGAATAACCATCGGCAGCATTGCCATAAGCGCGGCTGCGGCAACTAAATGCAGATTGTTGGCGTTTTCTCCGAAAAACCCTGCCATGGCCACTGTTAATGTCTGAACCTTTTGATCTTGTAAAAAGAAAATCGCAAATTGATAGTCGTTCCATATGAAGACACAAGAAATAATACAGATGGTCGCAGTGATCGGTTTCAGCAGAGGAAACACGATCGTAAAAAAGATTTTCAGCATGCCTGCACCGTCTATTCGTGCGGCTTCTTCAAGCTCTTTTGGAATGGTCGAACGGATAAAGCCTGAATACAAGAATACGGTTAACGGCATATAAGCCGCTGTATTGATCAAAATGGCGATGGCGTGTGTATTAACCATGCCGGCGTCCACAACCATTCTGTACAAGGGGACCATGGATGTTAACGGAGGAATGATCATAATGGAAATCAGCAAGGCAAAAACGGCTTTATTCAGCTTCGTTTCCCGCCGGGCAAGAGGGTACGCGGCAAGAGAGCCGAATATGATCAATAACAAGGCAGAAAAACCTGTGATGATGATGGTGTTTATAAATGAATTTCCTAATGAAGCACGCTCCCATGCTTCTGAAAAATTGTGAAAGGAGATGTCGGCTGGAAACTGCCATTTCGAACTGTAGTCTCCTTTTGCTTTCAATGAAGTGGTCAGCAGGATGTAAAATGGAATAAAATGCGCACAGGCTACAATAGTGGCAAAAAGCGTAACGATCCGCAGTTTTTTTGAACGGGCGGCTTTCATGACATTTCCGTCTCCTTTCTTTTAAAGTACGCAAGCGCGCAAAAGCTGATGATCAAAATGACAAATGCCATAAATATGCCTTGCGTTGCGGCATAGCCGGCATCCTGCCGTTTGAAATACAAATCATACATAAACGTAGACATGGATTGTGACGCATTTCCGGGACCGCCCGCGGTGAGCGCGATAATGATATCAAACAGCTTTAAGCCTCCGATAATGTTGATGACCATATTAATCGTGATCGAGGGCATTAACAGCGGCAGCGTGATCGTGAAAAACTGCTGGCCTTGTTTCGCGCCATCCATTTGCGCAGCTTCATAGTAGTCTTTCGGAATGCTTTGCAGGCCGGCTAAGTAGACAACCATAGCAATCCCGACATATTGATACGTGTTTATCATGACAATGAGCCACGGATTGAGCGACGGACTGGCGAGTGCATTGATCGGGCCGATGCCAAATACACCGAGCAAATCGTTGAGCGCGCCTCCGTCGTAGGAGAAGAAAAAGTACCAAATATAGCCCATGATGAGCGGGCTGATCATGACCGGCAAATAGACAATTGTTCTTGTTATCGCTTTCATTTTGATGCTTTGATTCAAGAGCAGGGCGTACAGGAGTCCGACCACATTTTGAAAAAAGGTACTGCCGAGCCCGTAAAGCAGCGTGTTTTTTAAGATGTGCCAAGTATCGGGATCAGAAAACAGCCTTTCATATTGCGCGAATCCCACCCATTGGTAGATTTGTGAAAAGCCGTTCCAGTTTGTAAAGGTGATCAATGCGCCTTTCACAAATGGATAAATCATAAAGACTAGAACGGAGAGCAAAGCAGGAATGTACATACACCAAAGTGAGGACTGCTTTTTCGGCTTAACCTGTTTCACATGAACGTCTCTTGCGATATCACTCATTGTTTTCAGCTCCCTGTGTTTCCGATTGCTCCCGTAGTCGTTTGTATTCTCTTCCCAGCTTCTTTGAAATCTCTTGAGGCGTCAAAATGTCAGCAGCAAGTTCCTGCCCGGCCGTGCCCAGAACGTCCCACATTCCGTTTGGCAGGTATAAACGGTCGAAGTAAGGCTCGACTTTGACATCTTGATAATGCTCATAGTCATTTGCGTAGAAAATATCAGCTTTTACATTGGTCAGCCCTGATGGAAGCGATGTGGCTTCAGCCATTTGTTTGGCATTGGCGGGACGGGCCATAAATGCGATGAATTCTTTCGCTTCTTTTACATGAGGCGAGTCTTTCCAAGCTGCAAGCGTGTAGCGTTCACCGCCGATCCATATCGGATCATCTCCGGCATGTATGGCAGGTGTCGGGATAATGCCAACCTTGACGTTCGGATTGATCTGGGCAACGTCTTGGCCGAGTGTGCCGCCTTGCATTGTAAAGGCGATTTTGTTTTGAGCCATTAATTCAATGAGTTGTGATTTTTTTGCGGTTACAGCGTCAATATTAATCAGTTTTTCTTTCTGCATTTGTTTAAGGATGTCTGATAAATAAGTGAATTTGCTCCAATTAAAGGTGCCGTTGATGAGCTGTTTTTTTTCATTATGGGCAGGATCTGTGATGAGAAGAGGCGTAGCGAATTGATCGTAATATTGGGCAAATGAGCTTTTGTCATATCCGGCAAACCAGAAGGGAACGATGCTTCCTTTGCTCTTTTCTTTAATCGTTCTCAGTGCTTTCAAAAAGTCATCCATCGTTTCCGGCGGGGCAATGCTGTAACGCTCTAACATATTGCGGTTATATGCCAGACCGTCTTTTGCCTGATTGATCGGATAGGCATAGACCTTTCCGCTTTTATTTTTAAGGATGCTGTTTAAATTGGGATCGAGACCTTGAGTCCATTCCATATCCCGGAGATCCGCTGTATATTCTCCGTACCTGATTTTCCCCCAGCCATGTGTATCGAAAAGATCAGGCAAGTCATTGGCTGCCATTCTGACACGCATCATATTTTCATAGTCATTGCCTGGGAAATGAAGGCTGACACGAATGTCACTGTGTTCCTTTTCAAACGCTGCCGCCAGTTTTCTGAACGTAGCTCTTTCACTGTCCGTTGACATTGTAGAATAAATGGTTAACGTCTTTTTTTCGGTATCTGCTGAGCTTTTCTCTGCTGAGCAGCCGGGCAGAATAACTAGAATAAGAGAGAGAAATAAAACAAAAGTGTGTTTCATCTTTTCCTCCTTATCATCGTGATGATTGTTTTCTTATGTCACCTCCTTAGTTGGACAGCCGCAGCTTTGTCTCACGATTAATGTTGTGGGCATGGTGACATGGTGAGGAAGCGTTCGGCCATTGAGGCGGTCAAGCAGCAGTTTTACGCCTGTACGGCCCATTTCCTCTGTGTACACCTTCACCGTTGTTAATGGCGTGCTGGCAAATTCAGCTTCTTCAATGCCGTTAAAGCTGACGATCGCTGTATCCCGCGGCACTTGCAGTCCGGCTTCCTGGAGCGCTTTTAATGCGCCGATCGCCATGGAATCGCTGGCGATAAAGAATGCTTCCGGCAGATTGCCTTGAGCGATTGCTTTCTTCATCAGGCGATAACCCTCACGCATGCTGTATTCTCCGACCAGCACATGCTCAGGCTGGGGAACGGCGGACTCCAAAAAGGCGGTCAGCCGTTTGTCTTCAATTGTTCTGCGGATGCTTTGGCCGTCCTTCAGCGTATGCTCTTTTTCCTGTCCGCCAATGTAACCTAGCCGTTTGTAACCAAGGCCGAAAAGGTGATCAATCGCTTGGCGTGAAGCCGATTCAAAATCAATGCCAATCGAATCGTATGTTTGCGGATCAGGAGAATGATTGATAAATACGGCATGCTCCAGCCTTCCGCTGATATGCTTAACTGCTTCATCATGAACACGGCCGATGACAATGACACCATCCAGTTCCCGAAAGATATGCTCCTGAAAGGAACCGAGATGAATCGAATTTGTAATGAAAATTTCCTGTTCAAAGCATTCTTTTTCAATGCCTTTGCGAATCGAAGAAAAATAAGGGTCCTGCCGTTCCTGATCAGGGGACAGACAGCTCAGTACGCCGATCAGCGGTTGGGTCCGCTGTTTTTGCCCGCGGGCTTTCCGGCGTTTAGCAACCGTTTGATAGCCGAGCTCTTCAGCGATATTGATGACTCTTTGTCTCGTTTCGCCCGCAACAGAAAGCGACTCATCTTCATTTAAAATCCTGGAAACAGTCGCACTGGAAACATTAGCTTTTAAGGCGATATCTTTAATCCGAACCATGGTAATCCCTCTCATCTATTTAGTAAAATATGAACTCGTCTGTTTTTGATAAATTGATATTATCATGTGAAAGTAAGCGGTTACAATAATTATTTTCGGAATATTTCGTTATATTTACTAAACATTTAGTAAATAATGCGATTTAGTTTGAAAAAATAAAGGGGAAACCAGTTCTGTCTCGTAAATGTGAAGTAAGCGAATAAGGAAGGATGATGGAATGAGAGAGGAAAGAAGAAAGCAGCTGTTTCGATTGCTTGGAGATTTGCCTGATCGGAGGCAAATTAGGGCGGAGACCTTGCGTATTGAAGAAAGAGAAGGAAATATCATTGAAACGCTCCTGCTCGACTTAAACGGACATGAAAAGGTGCCTGCTTATTTTGTGAAGCCGGAGTCCGCAGATGGACCGTGTCCGTCCGTATTGTTTCAGCATTCGCATGGGGGGCGGTATGACAAGGGAAAAAGTGAACTGATTGAAGGAGCAGACTACTTGAAAGCGCCTTCTTTTTCCAGTGAGCTGACTTCTCTCGGGTATAGCGTGCTTGCGATTGATCATTGGGGGTTTGGGGATCGGCGGGGAAAAGCGGAAAGCGAGATTTTTAAAGAAATGCTTCTTACCGGAAGAGTGATGTGGGGCATGATGATTTATGACAGTTTAAGAGCGCTAGATTATATGCAGTCTCGCCCTGATGTTCAGGCTGACAGAATCGGAACCATCGGCATGTCTATGGGAGGATTGATGGCGTGGTGGACTACGGCGCTTGATGACCGGATCAAGGTGTGTGTGGATTTGTGCAGCCAGGTAGATCATCATGTGCTGATGAAAACACAAAATCTTGACCGGCACGGCTTTTATTATTATGTCCCGTCGCTTGCAAAATATTTTTCCGCATCTGAAATCCAAAGCCTGATCGCGCCGCGCCCGCACCTTAGCCTTGTGGGTGCACACGACCGGTTAACGCCGGCTGAGGGTGTGAACAAAATCGAAAAAGAATTGTCAGCTGTATATGCTGAACAGGGAGCTACTGATTGTTATCGGGTGGCCCGTTCCGCTTCAGGGCATTTCGAAACGGCCGTCATGAGGCATGAAGCTGTCCGGTTTTTGCAAAAGCGGCTGTGACGGTTACGGGAAACTGGCAGAAAGACGCAGACTTGAGCGAGGGATGTGGAACCAATGGAAGTACAAGATATTTTGGATTGGGCTTTCCGGCGGCATCTTAATCCATTAAGCTGGTATATTCGCCCCCTCTTTTTACTAGTACTGGTTTATGCTGCGTATAAGCGCAGCTGGAAAGGCATCATCATCACTTTTGTATTGATGATGAGCAGTATGGTCTGGTTTCCAGAACCTAAGAAGATTCACTTGCAAATGCAAAAAGTGCTCGAATTCGAGCAAATGCTTTTAAGCAGTCCGGTCTCGGCTGTTTTAACAATTTCTTTCATGATGGTTTTTCTCGGTTTTATTTTGGCTGCTTTCTGGAAGCGGTCGCTTGTATTTGGTTTAATCCTATTGAATGTGACACTCGCTGGGAAGGTGGCCCTCTCCTTATTTTTCACAGGCGAGAATGGCTGGGCGCCGTTAGGCAATACGATTTTTGGGCTGGTGATGGTAAATGGGATCGGCTTGTTCATTAAGTATCGAAATCGAAAAAAACGAAGAGGAATAGACATTTAAGGCTAGGACCGTTTTACTGTAAAACGGTCTTTTTGCTCGTTTCAACAATCAGTCTCAAACCAAAATGAAGATTTCTTATATTGACAGAATCATATGTGAATAATAATATTCTAATTGTTAACTTTTATTTATAATAGGTTAACAATTAGAATAGGATAGGATATACGTTCTTCAGTTAGCAGTGAAAGGGCGAGATGGGATGCAAGAAGAAACATTTTATAGTGTCAGAATGAGGGCTTCTATGAATGGATCTCATGAGGATGGCGGAAAGCATATATCCGGCGGAGAACGGCTTATTCCATTTCATGAGATGAAGCGCACAGTCAATGCCTTATTAGAAAAAGGATTATCCCATTCAAGAGGAAAACCGGATTTTATGCAAATACAATTCGAAGAGGTTCATGAACCGATTAAAACTATTCAGCCATTGCCAGTTCATACACACGAAGTGAGCTCCCCGGAAGAGGGACAAGTGCTTGCCCGATTGTTACTGGAAAGAGAAGGCGTTTCACGGGAAATGATTGAAAAAGCATATGAACAAATCCCTGAATGGTCGGGTGTCAGAGGAGCGGTTGTGTTTGATATTCACTCAGGGAAGCGGGTTGATCAAACGCGGGTGTCCAGAATAGATTGGACGGACGCCAATTTTGAAAAATGGGCGATTCGCTTTCACGTGCCGGCACATCCAAGAATAAAAGAAGCTCTTGCACTTGCTTCAAAGGTTAGCCGGCACCCGATAACCATTGCGGAATTATGCTGGTCAGATGACCCTGATTACATAACAGGCTACGTTGCGGGTAAAAAAATGGGCTATCAGCGTATTACAGCAATGAAAGAATACGGGATTGAAGAGGGCTGCCGCATCTTTTTTATTGATGGCTCTGAAGATGTCAACACGTACATACATGAACTGGAGAAACAGCCTATTTTGATAGAGTGGGAGGAAGACCATGACTCATGATTTGATAGAAAACAGTAAAAAGCACCTCTGGCTGCCATTTACCCAAATGAAAGATTATGATGAAAACCCATTAATCATCGAAAGCGGCAATGGAATCAAAGTCAAAGACATAAACGGCAAGGAATACTATGACGGTTTTTCTTCTGTTTGGCTTAATGTCCATGGGCACCGCAAAAAGGAATTAGATGACGCCATAAAAAAACAGCTCGGAAAAATCGCGCACTCCACGTTATTGGGCATGACTAATGTTCCTGCAACCCAGCTTGCCGAAACATTAATCAACATCAGCCCGAAAAACCTTACGCGGGTCTTTTATTCAGACAGCGGTGCAGAAGCGATGGAAATCGCCTTGAAAATGGCGTTTCAATATTGGAAGAACATCGGAAGGCCTGAGAAACAAACATTTATTGCCATGAAAAATGGCTATCACGGTGATACGATTGGCGCCGTCAGTGTCGGTTCAATTGAGCTGTTCCACCACGTATACGGCCCGTTAATGTTTGATAGCTACAAAGCTCCGATTCCTTATGTGTACCGCTCTGAAAGCGGCGATCCTGACGAGTGCCGTGATGAATGCCTGCGAGAGCTTGAACAGCTGCTCGAGGAACATCACGGGGAAATTGCCGCGCTTTCCATTGAATCAATGGTTCAAGGAGCGTCCGGTATGATTGTGATGCCGGAAGGATATTTGGCGGGTGTGCGCGAGCTATGTACAACATACGATGTGTTAATGATCGTTGATGAAGTCGCTACAGGTTTTGGCCGTACCGGAAAAATGTTTGCGTGTGAGCACGAGCATGTCCAGCCTGATCTGATGGCTGCCGGAAAAGGCATTACGGGAGGCTATTTGCCAATCGCCGTTACGTTTGCCACTGAAGACATCTATAAGGCATTCTATGATGATTATGAAAACCAAAAAACTTTTTTCCATGGCCATTCCTATACGGGAAATCAGCTTGGCTGTGCGGTAGCGCTTGAAAATCTGGCATTATTTGAATCTGAAAACATTGTTGAACAAGTAGCGCAAAAAAGTGAAAAACTCCATTTCCTTCTTCAAGATCTGTACGCTCTTCCTCATGTGGGGGATATTCGGCAGCTGGGCTTTATGTGCGGCGCCGAGCTTGTTCAATCAAAGGAAAGCAAAAAGCCTTATCCTGCTGATCGGCGGGTCGGATACAAAGTTTCCTTAAAAATGCGAGAGCTTGGCATGCTGACAAGGCCGCTTGGGGACGTGATTGCATTTCTGCCTCCTCTCGCCAGCACAACTGAAGAGCTCGCTGAAATGATTGACATTATGAAACAAGCGATCGAAGAGGTTACAAGCCTTGAAGCTTGACGCCTGGTTAAACGAGCGGTTAGACAGAGTGAAGGCAGCCGGCGTATACCGTAATTTGCGGGCAATGAATGGGGCTCCGTTTCCAGAGAGGAAAATGAACGGCAAGAATCAAACGGTCTGGTCCTCAAACAATTATTTAGGACTCGCAAGCCATAGCCGCTTGATCTCTGCGGCCCAAGAAGCACTGCAGCAATATGGGGCGGGAAGCAGCGGATCACGTTTAACGACAGGCAATTCGGTTTGGCATGAAAAGCTTGAAAAAAAGATTGCCGGCTTTAAACGGACGGAAGCGGCTTTGCTGTTTTCGAGCGGTTATTTGGCCAATGCCGGTGTCCTTTCATCATTGCCGGAAAAGGAAGATGTCATTTTAAGTGATCAATTAAATCATGCGAGTATTATTGATGGCTGCCGGCTGTCTAAGGCTGATACAGTTGTTTATCGGCATATTAATATGGATGATCTTGAAAACAAGCTGAACGAAACACAACGTTATCAGCACCGTTTTATCGTAACAGACGGGGTCTTCAGCATGGATGGCACGATTGCCCCTCTTGATCAGATCATCTCGCTTGCGAAACGCTATCATGCCTTCGTGATCGTTGATGATGCCCACGCCACAGGTGTTTTGGGTGATTCGGGAGGGGGAACGAGTGAATACTTTGGCGTTTGTCCTGATATTGTGATCGGCACCTTAAGCAAAGCGGTTGGCGCAGAGGGAGGTTTCGCCGCAGGTTCAGCGGTCGCCATCGACTTCTTGCTCAACCATGCCAGAACATTTATCTTTCAAACCGCCATTCCGCCAGCCAGCTGTGCGGCTGCTTATGAAGCTTTCAACATCATTGAAGACAGCAGGGAAAAACGGCAGCTTTTATTTTCTGATATCAACATGATCAGAACTAGTCTGAAGGACATGGGGTATTTGGTAAAAGGGGATCACACGCCGATTATTCCTGTGGTCATCGGCGATGCCCGAAAAACGGTCACATTTGCTGAAAAGCTGCAGGACAAGGGAATTTATGCCCCGGCCATTCGGCCGCCGACCGTTGCGCCAGGTGAAAGCCGGATCAGATTAACAATCACCGCTGACCACAGAATGAGTGATATTGATCATTTGCTGACATCATTTCATTCAATTGGAAAGGAGATGCACATCATTTGAGGGGTTTTTTTGTGACAGGAACAGATACAGAAGTGGGGAAAACGGTTATATCTAGCGGTCTTGCCGCTTTATTACGAGAACATAACAGAGATGTCGGGGTGTTTAAACCATTTTTAAGCGGCATATCTCGCCATCATCCGGATAGCGATACAAGTCTGCTGAAGTCCATGTCGCAGACGAGTCTTTCTCAGGAAGACATTACACCTTTTGCCTTCAAAGCGCCGCTTGCACCATACGTTGCAGGGAAGCTGGAGGGAAAGGCTGTCACCATGGAAGAGGTCTTAAGCCATTGGGAGCGGATAAGAGAAAAACATGAATGCTTCATCGTAGAAGGTGCGGGTGGTATTTCTGTGCCGTTGGGAGAGGATTTTTTAGTCAGCCATGTCATAAAAGCGCTGCAGCTTCCCATGATCATTGTGGCACGTCCTCATCTTGGGACGGTTAATCATACCTTTTTAACTGTCCAATATGCAAAAAGCATGGGTCTGCCAATCGCCGGAATTGTCATCAATGGAATCAGTGCTTCTCCTGCTGATGATGAAAAAACCAATCCTGAAATGATTGAGCGCTTATGCGGTGTGCCGATTTTAGGAGTTACGCCACAGCTTGCCAATGTGACGAAAGAAACCGTTCTACATATGGTAAAAGACCATATCAATCTATCATTACTGATGAATCAAATGGGGGTATGAGAATGAATCAATGGATGGAACTCGCAGACCGGGTGCTGGCTGGAACAGAAGTGACCAACGAAGAAGCGCTTTCGATATTAAACTGTCCAGATGAAGACATCTTGCTTTTGATGCATGGAGCTTTTCAAATCAGAAAACACTTTTACGGCAAAAAAGTAAAGCTCAATA
Source organism: Bacillus vallismortis (assembly GCF_040784915.1). Lineage (GTDB taxonomy): Bacteria > Bacillota > Bacilli > Bacillales > Bacillaceae > Bacillus > Bacillus subtilis_G. The sequence continues at coordinate 3,074,220 of NZ_CP160797.1, read as the reverse complement.
TGATTATGAATGCCAAATCGGGACTCTGTCCGGAAAACTGCGGCTATTGTTCACAGTCTTCGATTTCGAAAGCGCCGATTCAGGCTTACCGGATGGTGAATAAGGATACGCTTCTCGAAGGCGCAAAGCGGGCGCATGATCTGAATATCGGCACATATTGTATCGTGGCAAGCGGCAGGGGGCCGTCCAACAGAGAAGTGGATCAGGTCGTAGACGCGGTGCAGGAAATTAAAGAGACGTATGGACTGAAGGTTTGTGCGTGCCTCGGGCTGTTAAAGCCGGAGCAGGCGAAGCGGCTGAAAGAAGCCGGAGTAGACCGCTATAACCATAATTTGAATACATCACAGAGAAACCATTCCAACATCACGACTTCACATACATACGATGACAGGGTCAATACGGTTGAAGTGGCAAAAGAATCAGGGCTGTCTCCGTGTTCAGGCGCCATTATCGGAATGAAGGAGACGAAACAGGACGTCATCGACATTGCAAAAAGCTTGAAGGTCCTTGACGCGGATTCCATTCCGGTGAATTTTTTACATGCGATTGACGGCACGCCATTAGAAGGCGTTAACGAATTAAATCCGCTGTATTGTTTAAAAGTGCTGGCGCTGTTCCGTTTTATCAACCCGTCAAAAGAAATCCGCATTTCCGGAGGAAGAGAGGTCAATCTACGCTCATTGCAGCCATTGGGTCTTTACGCCGCTAACTCCATTTTTGTCGGAGATTACTTAACAACTGCCGGACAGGAGGAGACGGAGGACCATAAAATGCTGAGTGATTTAGGCTTTGAAGTCGAATCAGTCGAAGAAATGAAGGCCAGTTTAAGCGCGAAAAGCTGAAAGAATCAATAAAAGCGATCGGTGTGATGTCGATTGCTTTTATTTTTGACAGAAAGGAGAAGATCAAATGACAATTGCATTTTCAGCTGCATCATCTGAGTTTTTGAAAAATCCATATCCTTTTTACGAAACAATGCGCGCTGTCCATCCTATATATAAAGGGAGTTTCTTGAAATATCCGGGCTGGTATGTCACAGGATATGAAGAAACGGCAGCTATTTTAAAAGATGCGAGATTCAAAGTTCGTGCTCCGCTGCCGGAAACGTCAATCAAATATCAAGATCTTAAACATGTACAAAATCAAATGATGCTGTTTCAGAATCAGCCTGATCATAGGCGATTGCGGACGATGGCCAGCGGAGCGTTTACCCCGAGAATGTCAGCGTGCTATCGTCCGTATATCGATGAAACTGTCCACTACTTGCTTGATCAAGTGCAAGGTAAAAAAAAGATGGAGGTCATTTCGGACTTTGCTTTTCCTTTGGCAAGCTACGTCATTGCTAACATGATAGGTGTACCGGCCGAAGATAGGGAGCAATTAAAAGAATGGGCTTCAAGTCTCGTTCAAACAATTGATTTTACCCGGTCAAGAAAGGCTTTAACAGAGGGCAATCATATCGCTGTACAGGCTATGGCATATTTTAGAGAGCTGATTCAAAAGCGGAAACGCCATCCTAAACAGGATATGATCAGCATGCTTTTGAATGGGACAGAAAAGAATAAGCTGACGGAAGAGGAAGCGGCATCTACGTGCATACTCCTGGCGATTGCCGGACATGAGACAACGGTCAATCTTATCAGCAATTCAATCCTTAGTCTGCTGCGGCATCCAGAACAGCTTTTGAAGCTAAAAGAAAACCCTGATCTGATCGGTACCGCAATTGAGGAATGTTTACGCTATGAGAGCCCCACGCAAATGACAGCCAGAGTTGCCTCAGAAGATATTGACATCAGCGGGGTGACGATCCGTCAAGGGGAACAAATCTATCTTCTATTAGGGGCTGCCAATCGAGATCCAAACATATTCACGCAGGCAGATGTCTTCGATATAACCAGAAGCCCTAATCCGCACCTCTCATTCGGACATGGCCATCATGTTTGCATAGGATCCTCGCTGGCACGATTAGAAGCACAAATTGCGATTCATACCCTGATGCAGCGAATGACCGGTCTTAAGCTCGCTGTTTCTGAATGCCGATACCGGCCGCTTTTTGGCTTTCGGGCGCTTGAAGAGCTGCCAGTGACTTTTGACTAAACCAGCCTGTGAGTGCCAAAAAAAGTGTCAGCCCCGCCGAAAATGGGCAATCTATAAAAAAGGGGAGTGAACACAGTGAAAAAAGTGCTGATCGCCGGCGGAAATGGTGTGATTGGGAGACTGCTGGCTGAAGGGCTTACAGCAGATTATGAAGTGACAGTGCTTGATAAAGATCATTTCGATGGCAAAGCTTCTTCCATTCAGGCTGACGCGGCAAATTATGGGGAGCTGTTGAAGAAAATTCCGAAAGATACAGATGTGATCTTGAATTTATTGGCTGTTAAAATCAAATACGATGTCATGGACATCAATGAATTTGAGAAAATGACGGATGTTTTCTATAGGGCAAGCTATTACTTGTGCCGCGCCGCAGCGGAGCTCGGCATTCAAAAGCTCGTGTTCGCCAGCAGCAATCATGTGACAGATGTGTATGAAAAAGACGGGCGTTCGCTCTTAGGACGTGAGATCACAACAAGCGATTATCCGCTGTCAAAAAACTTGTACGGTGTATTAAAGCTGACCTCTGAACAGATCGGCCATTTATTTTATTTGGAAAATAAGCTTTCAGTAATCAACCTTCGAATCGGAACAGTCGTCACAGATGAAATGGATACGCTGCATGAAAAAGAACGGACGAAAAAGACACTGCTTTCTCATCCTGATCTGCTGTCGATTTTCAAAGCCGCCATTGAAACCAATATCCGGTACGGCACGTATTACGCCGTCTCTGACAACCAAGGCCGGCCGTGGTCTATTGCATCCGCTGTTAACGAACTCGGTTTTTCGCCCCAAATCAATACATCCGAACTTCTGGAAGAGGAAGAGAACGGAGCATAATCATTTTCTAAGATTATGCTCTTTTTCTTTTATCATCGGCTTTTCCTTCACGAGAGTCCCCGCCAGACCGGGGACTCTGTTCAAATGATTATAGACATGGCAATGACAGATTTGCTACATTTTAGACACGATATCGTCACGTGCTGCAGCTCGTTTGAAAAAGAATGGTAACGCTTACAAAAGAGAGGTGGGAGCTATCGCACATTCACTGAAAAGTCGCCTGTTTGATATTTTGATTTACGGGTTTTTGCTGATGTTCGCTTTAATATGCGTACTTCCGTTTATTCATGTCATCGCGGCATCCTTCGCCACAGTAGAAGAAGTTGTGTCGAAAAAATTCATTTTAATACCGTCTACTTTTTCGCTAGATGCTTATCGTTACATTTTTTCAACAGATATTATTTATAAGAGTTTGCTTGTTTCTGTGTTTGTGACAGTGATAGGCACTGCGGCCAGCATGTTTCTTTCTTCCCTGATGGCTTACGGGTTATCCCGCCGCGAGTTAATCGGCCGGCAGCCGCTCATGTTTCTCGTCGTATTTACGATGCTCTTCAGCGGCGGCATGATTCCGACTTTCCTTGTGGTCAAATCGCTAGGATTGCTCGATTCTTACTGGGCGCTCATTTTGCCGACAGCCATTAATGCCTTTAACCTGATCATTCTGAAAAACTTCTTTCAAAATATCCCGTCAAGCCTGGAAGAGTCCGCGAAAATTGACGGGTGCAATGACCTGGGCATTTTCTTTAAACTTGTGCTGCCGCTGTCTCTTCCTGCGATCGCAACGATATCACTATTTTATGCGGTCACGTATTGGAACACGTATATGACAGCGATTTTGTACTTAAATGATTCAACAAAATGGCCGATTCAGGTGCTTCTGCGCCAAATCGTAATTGTATCAAGCGGGATGCAGGGGGATATGTCAGAAATGGGGTCGGGCAGCCCGCCGCCCGAGCAAACTATCAAAATGGCGGTCATAGTGGTGGCGACCATCCCGGTTCTGCTTGTCTATCCTTTTATACAAAAGCATTTTGCAAAAGGAGCTTTGCTGGGATCTGTCAAAGGATAAAGAATATGAAACGGAGGGGTACGATGGGAAACAAATGGAGGGTGCTTTTGATTGTGCTTGTATTTGCACTCGGCGGAGTGATGGCGGGCTGTAAAGGGGCTGATCAGTCTTCGGCTGAGGGTAAAGCTGACTCGGATTCAAAGGTAAAGCTGTCTTGGATGGCGATTTTGTATCACCAGCAGCCGCCGAAAGACAGGGCGATTAAAGAAATTGAAAAGCTGACAAATACAGAACTGGACATCACTTGGGTTCCTGACGCAGTGAAAGAAGACAGGCTGAATGCGGCGCTTGCAGCCGGCAATCTTCCGCAAATCGTGACCATCCAGGATATTAAAAATTCGTCAGTCATGAATGCCTTCAGATCAGGAATGTTTTGGGAAATTAGCGATTATATCAAAGATTACCCCAACTTAAGCAAAATGAATAAACTTATTAATAAAAACGTGACGATCGACGGCAAGCTCTACGGGGTATACAGAGAACGTCCGCTCTCCAGACAAGGGATCGTCATTCGGAAGGACTGGCTGGACAATTTGAATTTGAAAACGCCGGGAACGCTTGATGAGCTTTATGAAGTGGCCAAAGCGTTTACGGAGGATGATCCGGATAAGGATGGGAAAGACGATACATTCGGACTGACAGACCGCAATGACTTCATTTACGGCGCGTTTAAAACACTTGGCTCGTATGAAGGCATGCCGACAGACTGGAAGGAATCAGGCGGCAAGTTCACGCCTGATTTCATGACGCAGGAATACAAAGACACAATGAACTACATGAAAAAACTGCGTGATAACGGCTATATGAATAAGGATTTTCCCGTCACAAGCAAAACCCAGCAGCAGGAGCTGTTTTCTCAAGGAAAAGCCGGCATCTACATTGGCAATATGGTAGATGCGGTCAATCTTCGCGACCATGCCTCTGATAAGTCTATGGACCTTGAGATCATCAACCGCATAAAAGGCCCGGATGGGAAAGAGCGGGTGTGGGCGTCAGGGGGCCATAACGGCGTGTTTGCTTTCCCGAAAACGAGTGTGAAAACAGAAGCGGAGCTTAAAAGGATTTTGGCGTTTTTCGACCGAGCCGCTGAAGAAGACGTCTATAGCCTGATGACTTACGGTATTGACGGCGTTCATTACAACAAAGGAGAGGGCAAAACGTTCACACGCAAGGAAAGCCAAGTGAAAGACTGGCAGACTGATATTCAGCCGCTGTCCGCCTTAATCGCTATTGATAAAGCCTACTTAAAAAACACTGGGGATCCGCTTCGGACGGCGTACGAGGAGCTGACAAAAGATAATGAAAAGATCATCGTCTCAAACCCTGCTGAAAGCTTGTATTCCGCCGCGGAGTCGGAACGGGGAGATGAACTGAAGAAAATTATTGATGACGCGACCTATAAATATATAATAGGAGATATCACAGAAAGCCAGTTTGATAAAGAAGTGGAAAAATGGGAATCAAGCGGCGGGAAGCAGATTATTCAGGAATACGAAGAAGCGTTTAAACAGGCAAAATAACATGTGAAAACCCAAAACACGGTTTTGGGTTTTTTACATGCTTCTTTTTTGCTGGCGGTAGTTTCCCGGTGTAATCCCCTCCAGCTTTTTAAATGACCTGATAAAATTTTGCGAGTTTTTGTATTTTAGTTTTTCGGCAATGTCTTTTACCGCCATGTCGGTTTCGGCAAGCCAGCTTTTCGCCATATGGTGGCGGTAGCCGGAGACATAATCGCTGAATGAAATACCCATTTCTTTTTTGAATATGCTGCTTAAATAGTTTGGGTTGTAATGCAGCCTGCGGGCGATTTCATCCAATGTCAAATCGGATTCAAACTCATGGTGGATGATATGAATGATATTGTCGGAAATGTTTTTGTACTGGGCATCCGTGCGGGCGTTCACTTTGTCTGTCATCGGATCAATGAACTCATTCTTGAGCCAGTTTTCGGTATCCTCGAACGTTTTCAGCTCGAAAATTTGATCGTACAGCATTTTATTTTCTTCAAACTCAAACAATTCGATCCCGAGTACATGCATTAGTTCAATCACATGGTTCAAAAAGCGGGCGATTGCGATTTGGAATTGGTACGGATTGGTGTTTTGGGTGAAGATCGATTGCAAAATTGCGTGCAGGCATATGTCCGCTTTCTCCTTGTCCCCCTCTTTTATGGCATCAAACAGCTCATGCTGAAGCTGTTTTGGAAAATGGGTGTTGAAGGTTTTTTTCTGGTCAAGGTCTTCGTAAAAGATAATTGATTTGTTTTCCGCTTTGAGCCGGTATTTCAACGCTTCTGATCCTTCTGCATAGGCTGTTTTCGCGTTTATCAGCGCATCAAACGGCTGGCTGATGCCGATGCTGACAGACAGTTGCAGCTCCGCTTCCGCCTTATCCTGTATCATCCTTGCAGTCTCATTCAGCTCAGCCATGAATGCTTCCTTTGTCCCGTTCTGATTGATCAAAATCGTTGCCTGCTGTTTGTCAACGACAGCGGGTGCGAGATGTTTGTCCGACGGGATGTTTCGCTCAATCATGCTGTTGACGGCAAACAAAAGCAGATCCATATCTTTTTTCTCATAAGGCGTATGATTCAGCGAATCAATTTGAAGCACGAGCAGGGCAAGATTCCGCCAATTTTGCTCTAAACCAAGGCTTTCAAAACGGTTATTGACCTCCTCATCCGTCAGTTTTCCAAGCATGAGCCTGACCATAAAATATTGCTGCAGATGAGTGGCCTGCTGTTTCATCGTTTCTTCAAGGTCGTCATTTCTGTCCTTCAGCTGCTTAAAGCTCCGTTCAATTAATTCAAATTCATTTTGAGGCGGCTGTTTTTCTGGTATGGCACCATGCCTAACGAATGATTCGTAAAGCACCCTGATCGGCTTATAAAAATGGCGGGAGCCGAGCCAAGAGAACAATAATGAAAGCGTTAACAAAATGAAGCATACCGTAAAAGTGATCCAGCCGATTGACTTGGCTTCTTTTTTTAGTTCAGGCAAGGAAACGAGAGAGAAATAAGTCCATGTGTTATAGTCGGATCTTTGATAGGTGACTTTATAATGAATCCGGTCAATAACGGTTTCAAACTGCCCGCTTTTGGCGGTCTGCGCCAGCATTTTTTGGACAAAGTCGTCGTTCTGAAGAGATTCACCGATGTCAGACATGTTGTTATGCAGGATGATGCGGCCTTTTTCATTAATGATAAACAGGTTATTGGCATTTGAATAGTCGGGCATGTTTTTGACAAGCGAACAGCTCGGGATGCTTGCGGCGGCCAATCCCTTTGTATTTGTGCTGTTCAGAGGAAGCTGTTTAATTAAATTGATATTGTAGCGGCAGTTTTCTGAGGTCCCTTCCTTTGTCGAAATTAAATGATTGTTTTCTTCAAGCGCCCAATACGAGCGGCTCGCTTTGTGTGTTGTGTATGCTGCGGCTGCTTCATGAAGAGAGTCTGTATTCAAACGGTACAAGCCGGAATTGTTCATGTACCATTGTTTCATATAGCTGACTAGCGTCATGTTGGACAGGTCGGTATCGAAGCTTTGCAGGTAGTTGAGCTCTTGGTTCACTTGGTTATAGATTTGAAATTGATCAGAGTGCAAAGGCTTGGACAGTGTGCGAAGGAGAGGCAGCGAACTCACATAGTGGGTTAAAGAGTGATCGACGGTTTTTAATATATGCTCGATGCTTTGCTGGGTCTGCTGGAGTGTGTCGAGTTTTTCCTCCGAAACGTTGGAGATAGCCGTTTTCTGCGAGTGCTCGTACGAAAACAATCCGACCAGAATGACCGGAATGGTGCTGAGCAGACAGAAAAACGTGATCAGTTTGTAATAAAACTTGTATTGGCTTCTTTTCATAAAACCCCCCATTTCATAACATCGGCTTTCACCTTAATACAATTAATCCAAAGATTGATAGATATTGTCAATAATCATTTTCTAATATTGGTGTCTTTTTTTCAGATGGAACGGCTGAATCCTTGATCATAAAGGGATAAGACAGGATGTGATCATATGATTGTAGACGGACTTTTGCCTGCTGCGCTACAGTGAATGCAAGAACCCGTGAAAGGAGGCTTGGAAAAGATGAAAACAGCAGAAGCGCAAGTGCCGGCTGTTGATGCAGTCATTTTAAAAAAAGAAAAAAGAAAGCGCTTACTAAACAAGTTGGTCCAGCAGAAATATTTGTATTTGATGATTTTGCCGGGTTGTATTTATTTTTTGCTATTCAAGTATGTCCCGATGTGGGGAATTGTGATTGCGTTTCAGGATTATCAGCCGTTTCTCGGCATTTTGGGCAGCGAATGGGTCGGGCTGAAGCATTTTATTAGGCTGTTTACAGAGCCTACATTTTTTCTCCTGTTAAAAAACACGCTCGTGTTATTTGCTTTGAACCTGGTTATATTTTTCCCGGTGCCGATTTTGCTGGCGCTTCTATTAAACGAAGTGCGGATCGCTCTCTTTAAAAAATTTGTTCAAACGCTGATTTATATTCCGCATTTTATGTCTTGGGTCATCGTTGTATCGCTTTCGTTTGTGCTTTTAACAGTAGACGGAGGCTTGATTAATGAGCTGATTGTGTTTTTTGGCGGTGAAAAAATCAATTTTCTGCTGAATGAAGAATGGTTCCGGCCCTTGTATATTCTGCAGGTCATCTGGAGGGAAGCGGGCTGGTCGACGATCATTTACCTTGCGGCCATTACAGCGGTTGACCCTCAGCTGTATGAAGCGGCGAAAATGGACGGAGCGGGACGGCTGCGGCAAATGTGGCATATTACGCTGCCCGCCATCAAAAGTGTCATCGTCGTTTTGCTGATTTTAAAAATCGGGGACACGCTGGAGCTTGGCTTCGAGCATGTGTATTTACTGTTAAATGCGACAAACAGGGAAGTGGCGGAAATTTTTGATACGTACGTTTATACTGCGGGGCTGAAACAGGGCCAATTCAGCTACAGTACAGCAGTCGGCGTCTTTAAAGCGGCGGTCGGGCTGATCTTGGTTATGCTTGCGAATCGTTTGGCGAAGAAATTTGGCGAGGAAGGAATCTATTAAGAAAGGGATGGGATCAATGGATCAATCAATCGCTGTAAAATCGCCTCTTACGTACGCGGAGGCATTGGCAAACACCATTATGGACACGTACACAGTGGAGGAGCTGCCGCCTGCAAACCGCTGGCACTACCATCAGGGTGTTTTCTTATGCGGGGTATTGCGGTTGTGGGAAGCAACCGGGCAAAAGCGGTATTTTGAGTATGTGAAGGCCTATGCAGATCTCTTAATTGATGATTATGGCAATCTATTATTTAGAAGAGATGAGCTCGACGCCATTCAAGCGGGTCTTCTTCTTTTTCCATTATACGAAACGACGAAGGATGAGCGGTATGTAAACGCGGCAAAAAGACTGCGCGGCTTGTATGGGACACTGAACCGGACGTCTGAGGATGGTTTTTGGCACAAGGACGGCTATCCTTATCAAATGTGGCTTGACGGCTTATACATGGGCGGGCCGTTCGCGCTGAAATATGCCAATCTGAAGCAGGAGCCGGAGCTGTTTGATCAGGTCGTGCTCCAGGAGTCGCTGATGAGAAAGCATACAAAGGATTCAAAAACCGGGCTCTTTTATCACGCTTGGGATGAAGCGAAAAAAATGCCTTGGGCCAATGAAGAGACAGGCTGTTCTCCGGAATTCTGGGCGCGTTCCATCGGCTGGTATGTGATGTCTCTTGCTGACATGATTGAAGAGCTGCCGAAGAAGCATCCAAACCGTCACGTGTGGAAAAAAACGCTGCAGGACATGATCGACAGCATCTGCCGCTATCAAGACAAGGAGTCAGGATTATGGTACCAGATCGTTGACAAAGGCGACAGAGCCGATAACTGGCTGGAAAGCTCAGGTTCCTGTCTGTACATGTACGCAATCGCGAAAGGAATCAATAAAGGATATCTTGACAGAGCTTACGAAACAACACTGTTCAAAGCGTATCAAGGTTTGATTCAGCAGAAAACCGAGATGGCAGAAGACGGTGCGTTTCTTGTCAAAGATATATGTGTCGGAACGTCGGCCGGTTTCTATGACTATTATGTCAGCCGCGAAAGAAGCACAAACGACCTGCACGGAGCAGGCGCGTTTATTTTGGCCATGACAGAGCTGGAGACTCTTTTTAGGTCAGCGGGGAAATGACACCAAGTACACGTACGGCTTTGTGTGTGATCGTCTCAATGCTCTTTTTGGCATCATGCTCAAGCAAGAAGGACGGACTGCATGTCATCCTCTTTTCTGATATGCAGGCTGGCGTACAGGAAAACATAAAAGAGGCCGCTGGGCAGAAGGCCGGGAAGGTGGATATCTTTCCAGCCTTTCCGGAAAAACTGCTGACTGAAATCACCGCTCGTGAGGGAGATGTTTTCATCGTGCCTGAAGACATGTTTCAAGCGTATGATGATCCGGAAAATTTTCAGCCGTTAGATGGATTGCCGCCTGAAAAAACATCTCCCTATACAACTGTTGATCAAAAAACAGGAGAAAAAACGGTCTATGCCGTTCAGATCAAAAAAGGGAAAAAACAGCTGAATGGCTATTCTTTTCGATTGAATCGCAATATGGCGGCGTTTATCCCTGTGTACGCTAAAAAAACAGAGGAAGCGCTGCAGCTGATTTCCCAACTAACTGAAGCCCGATAGAGGTGAGGACATTGAAGAACATCGTCATTTGCGGAGTGAGCAGCAGAGCGCTCAGTATGTTTATCAAACCGCTGATGGAGCGGTTTTCAACACAATATGAGATTACGGGATTGCTGGATGCCGATCCAAAACGTTTTGCCGTTTGCAAGAAGAGGTTTCCCGAGCTTGCCCACGTGCCGGAGTACAACGAAGACACTTTTGATGAGATGATGCACGTTTCAAAGCCTGATATTGTCATTGTGGCAGGCAGGGATGACACACATGTCACATATATCTTAAGAAGCCTTCAGTGGGATACGGATGTGATGACAGAAAAACCCATGGTGACGACGGTGCGGGATGCGAATCGGGTGCTTGAGGCGGAGGCGAAAAGCAAAGGGAAAGTCACCGTCGCGTTTAACTATCGCTACAGCCCGTTTCATCGGAAAATGAAAGAAATGATTCTGGATGGAAAAATAGGCAGGATCACCTCTGTTGATTTGAATTGGTATATTGATACGTATCACGGCGCCAGTTATTTTAAACGCTGGAACCGGTCGAGGCTATTTTCCGGCGGTCTTTCTGTCCATAAATCAACACATCACTTTGATCTCGTCAATTGGTGGCTCGGGCAAAAACCGGTTGAGGTATTTGCTTATGGCGCCTTGAATTACTATGGGGCGGACAGTGAGTGGAACCCGCTGCCGGAAGAAGACGGGCGTTTTTGCGGGACGTGCCGTGTCAAAGAAAAATGTCAATACTATTCAAGATGGCATTCCCGTTCTTCTATAGCCTCTGTAAAGGATGATCATCTTCAAGCGGGAGACCAGTCCAGCTTGTATACAGCGTACAGGCCTGACGCGTGCATTTTTGACGAGGAGATTGACATTGAGGATACGTACGTGGCGGCTGTCAAATATGACGGCGGTGCGCTCTTAAGCTACTCGATCATATTTTCCGCCCCGTATGAAGGCTACCGGCTGACGATCAATGGCACAAAAGGGCGTATCGAATCAAATGAATTTCACGAGCCTTCCAGAATTCCGTTTGCTTTTCCTGAGCAGACAATTGAATACTATCCGCTTTTTGAATCAAAGCAGACGATACAAGTGGTCAAAAACGAGGGCGGGCACGGCGGGGGTGATCCGTTATTGCTTGAGGATCTTTTTTTAGGAAAAGACCCGCTGCGCCGTTATGACATTTTAGCCGGAGCTGAAGCAGGAGCCTACTCCATCGCGGTTGGTGAGGGGATGTGGCGCTCGGTTGCCGAAAAGAAGCCGATCAACATTAAGAGGCTGTTTCAGATGCAAAATGTATAATGCGAAAAGGAGGGACCGCCGTGGAGCATGATGGTTCAATGGGGCGGGTGCTGCGCTTTTGTGAGTGGATCATGAGATTTGCGTATACAAACTTGCTTTGGCTGTTTTTTACGCTGATCGGTCTCGGGCTGTTCGGCATCATGCCCGCGACCGCGGCTTTATTCGCTGTCATGCGGAAATGGGTTCAGGGGCAGGACAACGTCCCTGTTTTAAAAACGTTTTGGCGAGAATACAAGGCTGAATTTCTCCGTTCAAATCTGATCGGCGCAGTATTGGTGATCATCGGTTTGATCATCTATATCGATTTGGCTTTTATTTATCCGAGCCATTTCCTTCTGCATGTCCTCCGCTTTGCCATTATGATATTTGGATTTTTGTTCGTATCCATGCTTTTTTATGTGTTTCCGCTGCTTGTCCATTTTGAATGGAAAAAACGTCTGTATGTGAAGTTTTCGCTCTTGCTCAGTGTGGCGTATTTGCAATATACGCTCGTCATGCTGGCGCTGACTGTCGCTCTCTTTTTCTTGCTTGCGTACCTGCCCGGCATTGTCCCTTTTTTCAGCGTCAGCCTGATCAGCTACTGTCATATGCGAATTGTTTATGCCGTGCTCCTCAAAGTGGAGCGGCAAGAAGATGAGCCGCAGAAGAAACGCCATAGACGGGCTTTTTATCCGGAGACGAGATAATCAAGATTTCTCTATCATAACGCTGTCCCAAGCGGAATAGATTGATAGAGAAAGGAGAGCGGATAAGATGCTGAAGGTGGCGGTATTTGATGAAGAGCATGAAAAAGACTTACAGACGGAAATTAATTCGTTTTTAAAAGGGATAGCGGAGGAACAGCTGATTGATATCAAATATACGGTTTCGGCGGCGTGCGACCCAGACGGCGAGCAGCTTTACTGTTTTTCCGCCCTTATTCTATATCGCAAATAAAAAAGATCTTCCCGCACAAGCGGAAAGATCTTTTTTGTGATTAAGCTTTTTTCACTCTCGGGCTTCTCGGTTTCTGAAGCTTCTCTGCTTTTCTGATCTCTTTTCTTTCTTTTGCCAATGATTTATAAAGAGCGACAATCATCAGCAGAATGACGATAGAAAACGGCAGCGCCGCGAGTATAGCTGTGTTTTGCAAAGCGGAAAGTCCGCCGGAATAAAGGAGGACAGCAGCCATGGCAGATTGAATGATGCCCCAGCTGAATTTTACTGAATTGGCCGGGTTCAATGAACCGTATGTCGTCTGCATACCGAGCACAAATGTTGCGGAGTCGGCAGACGTGATAAAGAACACGGCGATCAGGATCAATGACATAATAGATGTCAGCATCGTCAGCGGATAGTGGTCGAGTGTTCCAAACAGCATCGTTTCACTTGACAGTTTCGCTACATTGAAGATGCCTTTTTGCTGAATATCCATAGCCGATACGCCAAAGATAGAGAACCATAGGAACGCGAGAATACATGGTGTTACCAAGACACCAATTAAAAATTCACGGATCGTCCGTCCTCTGGATACCCGGGCGATGAAAATGCCCACAAATGGAGACCAGGAAATCCACCATGCCCAATAGAAAATCGTCCAGCCGTTAATCCATTCACGTTTCTCAGGATCGTACGGCGTCAGTCTAAAGCTCATTTGCACGATGTTTTGTATATACTGTCCGATAGAATCTGTAAAAGAGTTCATAATCAATACGGTAGGCCCGGCAAACAGCACAAACAGCATTAACAGTCCAGCTAATACCATGTTGGTGTTGCTCAAATACTTAATGCCTTTTCCGAGTCCGGACCACGAAGAAACCAAGAAAAGGATCGTAACAACAGCGATCAAAATAAATTGAACGAGAAAGTTATTTGGTATACCAAATAAGTAATTCAATCCGCCGTTGATTTGAGTTGCCCCGATACCAAGGCTTGTCGCTACCCCGGCGACTGTGGCAAAAACAGCGATACAGTCAATCAGTTTTCCGATCGGGCCGTTTACTTTATCACCGAGAATCGGTGACAGCGTGCTGCTGATTAATCCAGGAGCGCCTTTTCGGAATTGGAAATATGCAATGCATAATGCCACAACGGCATAGATGGCCCAAGCGTGCAGACCCCAGTGGAAAAACGTATAACGGAGCGCATCTCTGAAGGCTTGGGGGGTTTCTGTTTCACCTGATGGAGAGCTAATTGCGTAATGGCTGATCGGTTCAGCCGCACCGTAGAATACTAAGCCGATTCCCATGCCTGCGCTGAACAGCATGGCAAACCATGATAATAACCCGAATTCCGGTTTTTCATCGGGCTTACCGAGTTTAATTTTTCCGATCGGGCTGAAAATCAAAAACAGACAGAACCCGACAAATAATGACACAACTAAAAGATAATACCAGCCAAACGAATTGGTGATAAAAGCTTGCGCGGATTGGGTTACGTTTTGCAGGCTGTCAGGAGACACAACGCCCCACAATACAGCAGCAGCTGTGATCACAATCACAATCCAAAATACACTAGATATATTTTTCAAATATTCTCACCCTCTAAATTTTTTGTGTACGCCTATATCTTGCTCGCAGGCTTAGTATGGTCGTACGATGGCAAATCATTCCTCTCTTAAAATTACCCCGCAATCAGGTGAAACAAAACAAGTCTCACCGTACCATGAATGCGGAGAATTTTCAAATGTTCAGCGTTTTGTAAAAAAATGAAAGGTCTGGTCAAGAGCGGGCGAAGCGACCGGCATTGAGCCCCGCAAGCCTTCCTGTGATAAGGGCGGAGGTAATATTGTATCCCCCTGTGTAGCCGTGGATGTCCAGAATTTCACCGCACAAATACAGCCCCTCCATTTTTTTAGAAGCCATCTTTTTCGGGTCAATTTCTTTTACAGATACCCCGCCGCCTGTGACGAATGCCTTATCAAGAGACAGTGTGCCGTTTGCAAGTACGGTAAACTGCTTGCAGTCCTTTACAAATTGTCTGAAAGGCTCCTTTGGCAGCTCGGAAAACGATACGTTCGGAGAGATGCCGTTTTTTTCGAGCAAGAATAGAAGATAGCGCTCCTGCATCCAAGGCTTCAGCACGTTTTTAACGGTTTTTTTCGGTGCTTCCTTCAGTTCTTTATACATCTTTTGGAATAACGTTTCTTCATTGATATCAGGATACAGATCAATTTTGATCGGCACTTGCGGCTGTTTTTTCAGCTCTTTCACGACAAATTGGCTGCATCTGAGAATGGCCGGTCCTGAGAGGCCGAAATGGGTAAACAGCATGTCCATTTTATGTGTGATGACCGGTTTGCCTTTTTTATTTAACACACTGACGGCAACATCTCTAAGTGATAATCCCTGAAGTGTTTTTTGCTTAATGAACGGTTCGGAAGATGTGACGGGAACCTCTGTCGGGAACAGCTCTGTAATCGTATGGCCTGCAGCTTCAGCCCATTCATAGCCGTCTCCCGTGCTTCCGGTATGAGGCACACTTTTACCGCCGACAGCGATAATGACTGCCTGGCTATGGATCATTTCGCCGTTATTCGTCACAATCCCTGCTGTCTGTCCATCTTCATAGATGACAGATTTAATTTTCTCGTTCGTTCGGATGGTTACGCGCAGCTGTTTCAGCCTGTTTAGCAGCGCGTCGACGACACTTTGCGCTTTGTCTGTCACAGGAAACATCCGGCCGTGATCCTCTTCCTTCAATTGAATGCCGAGATTTTCAAAAAACTTGATAATGTCTTCATTATTAAATTCAGAAAACGCGCTGTATAAAAAACGGCCGTTGCCTGGAATGTGCTTAATAATTTCTTCCACAGGAAGGCGGTTCGTCACATTGCAGCGGCCGCCCCCGGAAATCGCGAGTTTCCGGCCTAGCTTATTTCCTTTATCTATCAGCAAAACATCAGCGCCCTGTTCTCCTGCTGCAATTGCGGCCATCAAACCTGAAGGGCCTCCGCCGATTACGATAACGTCATACTGTTTCATCTTTATCATCAACTTTCTTTTTCTGTTTCGTCTGCGGACACCCCGCCCGCAGTACTATTATAGCGAAAGAAAGCCTCTCCTTAAACGTCTTTTGCCGCGAACCTGAATCGTTCACAAGATTGCTTTTGTATTTATTACCGTCTAAATGCCCAGTTGTGGTAAAATAGAAAAGTTGAATCTTCGTAGAAAATGGTGATGAAGAAACATGTCAAGCAAACTGTTAAGAGGCACGTTTGTGTTAACGCTCGGTACATATATATCGCGGATTCTTGGAATGGTCTATTTAATTCCTTTCAGCATTATGGTCGGGGCGACAGGCGGTGCATTGTTTCAATATGGATACAACCAATACACATTATTTTTGAATATTGCCACGATGGGCTTTCCAGCCGCCGTTTCTAAATTTGTTTCCAAATATAATTCCAAAGGGGACTATGAAACAAGCAGAAAAATGCTTAAGGCGGGTATGTCGATTATGCTTGTCACCGGTATGATTGCCTTTTTCATTCTGTATTTATCAGCTCCGTTTTTTGCGGAAATATCGCTGGGAGGCAAGGATAATAACGGCCTGACAATTGATCATGTCGTTTATGTCATCCGCATGGTCAGCTTAGCGCTTTTGGTCGTGCCGATTATGAGCCTTGTCCGCGGATTCTTTCAAGGGCACCAAATGATGGGGCCGACGGCTGTTTCCCAAGTTGTTGAACAGATTGTCCGCATCATCTTTTTATTGAGTGCGACATTCTTGATCTTGAAGGTTTTGAACGGCGGCCTTGTGATCGCTGTAGGTTATGCGACCTTCGCAGCGCTGATCGGCGCCTTCGGAGGACTGATCGTACTGTATATTTATTGGAATAAACGGAAGGGCAGCCTACTGGCGATGATGCCGAATACGGGGCCGACAGCAAACTTAAGCTACAAGAAAATGTTTCTCGAGCTGTTCAGCTATGCCGCTCCGTACGTTTTTGTCGGACTAGCCATCCCTTTGTATAACTATATTGATACAAATACGTTTAACAAAGCGATGATCGAAGCCGGCCATCAAGCCATCAGCCAGGACATGATGGCGATTCTTACCTTGTATGTGCAGAAGCTCGTGATGATTCCGGTCTCCCTTGCAACAGCTTTTGGATTGACATTAATTCCAACGATTACTGAATCGTTTACTAGCGGAAACTATAAGCTGTTGAATCAGCAGATTAATCAAACGATGCAGACGATCCTGTTTTTAATTATTCCGGCAGTTGTCGGGATTTCAGTATTGGCGGGACCGACATATACGTTCTTTTACGGATCAGAGAGCCTTCTTCCTGATTTGGGGGCGAATATTCTGCTTTGGTATTCGCCAGTCGCGATTTTGTTCTCTTTATTTACGGTCAACGCAGCCATTCTGCAGGGCATCAATAAACAAAAATTTGCGGTTGTCAGCCTTGTGATCGGCGTCGTGATCAAACTTGTGCTGAATGTTCCGCTGATCAAGCTGATGCAGGCTGACGGCGCGATTTTAGCGACGGCGCTTGGATATAGCGCGTCGCTTTTATACGGATTTATCATGATCAAACGCCACGCGGGCTATTCGTATAAGATATTAGTCAAACGGACTGTTTTGATGCTGGTCTTGTCAGCCATTATGGGGATAGCTGTGAAAATCGTACAGTGGGTACTAAGCTTCTTTATTTCCTACCAGGATGGTCAAGTGCAAGCTGCGATCGTTGTAGTCATTGCGGCCGCTATTGGCGGAGCTGTCTACCTGTATTGCGGATACCGAATAGGATTTTTGCAGAAAATATTAGGCCGCCGTTTGCCCGGGTTCTTAAAGAAAGGCAGACATGCCGGCTGATGAACTAGATAATCAAGAAACAGAGGGCTCGCATGCTGCGGGCTTTCTTTTATAAAGGAGAGATCGGGAATGAGACTTGATAAGCTGCTTGCCAACAGCGGATATGGTTCCAGAAAAGAAGTCAAAGCCGTTGTGAAGGCGGGGGCCGTCATGGTCGACGGCAAACCGGCCAAAGATGTAAAGGCGCACGTTGATCCTGATACGCAAGAGGTTACCGTATACGGAGAACCGGTTGATTACCGCGAGTTCATTTATCTCATGATGAATAAGCCGCAGGGAGTGCTGTCGGCGACTGAGGACAGCCGTCAGCAAACAGTGGTCGATCTGCTGACGCCGGAAGAGATGAGATTTGAACCCTTTCCCGCCGGCAGGCTTGATAAGGATACAGAAGGCTTTTTACTGCTCACCAATGACGGCCAGCTGGCACATCGGCTCCTATCGCCTAAAAAGCATGTTCCAAAAACGTATGAAGTCCATTTACAATCACAGATTTCACCGGAAGACATCTCGGATTTAGAAGCGGGTGTCTACATAGAAGGCGGCTATCAAACAAAGCCGGCAAAAGCGGAAATCAAGACAAACGACAACGGCGATACCGTGATATACCTGACGATTACGGAAGGAAAATACCATCAGGTCAAGCAGATGGCAAAGGCGGTCGGCAATGAAGTGATTTATCTGAAGCGCTTATCAATGGGGCGTGTTTCCTTGGATCCTGCCTTGTCACCGGGAGAATACCGTGAGCTTACAGCAGAAGAACTTCATTGGCTGAATGAACCGCAGGCATGAAGAAATCCCGCATTTAATGCGGGATTTCAGCGTGTCGACAAACCCTCGCATTCGTTGTCAAGTCTGCGCGTTGGTGCTCACGAATTAAAACATTCGCTCTGCTCCAATGCTCGCCTTTTCTAGACTTCAAGGGTTTTCAATCACGCTGAAAAGATGACAAAATGAAATCCCGCATTTTAATGCGGGATTTTTTTATATATAAGTAAGCACACAAAAACAAGGCTCAGAAAGTTCTTCGCCCTGTATCTATCAGGCCGCTCTCAGGCGGCCCTATGTAATTTTCAATGTTTATGATGTAATCTTTACTTTCTTTCTCGTTGTCTCCCACTTGCCACGGCTTGGACTATGAACAAGATCATTATATGCCAACACATTTAAGTCTCTTTGAATTGTTCTAGGTGTAATGCCGAATTCGTCAACCAGTTCCTGTGTTGTCACAAGGCCTTTTTCTTGGATAAACATGTAAACTGATTTAATTCGAGTTAGCATACGGTTTGTTGAAGGTTTCAAAAAACCACTCCCTATCATAAGATCGGATGGACTTGACTAACCACAACTCACGACTATCAACTGCGTAC
This sequence comes from Bacillus vallismortis, assembly GCF_040784915.1. Classification (GTDB taxonomy): domain Bacteria; phylum Bacillota; class Bacilli; order Bacillales; family Bacillaceae; genus Bacillus; species Bacillus subtilis_G. The sequence continues at coordinate 3,055,070 of NZ_CP160797.1, read as the reverse complement.
GAAATAGCAACAAAGGCAGACATTTTATATTATAGTTTTTAGATAATTCGCCCTCATTATACACGATATCGCAGTAATGAATCTAGGGATAACTCCTATTAATTTTTTCCAATTTGAGCTGTGCAGCCATCCTTGTTGGATTACTATGTATTTCGGCACAATATTATTATGGTTAAAGAAACTTTTTTTATTCTGTTTCGTAGTAAATTTTGGAGGAGGAGTGAGATTTGGCAAAAATGCTTGAGGCTTCAATAGAACAGGCGGGGTATACGAGCCGAAAAAAAGTGCTCACCGATGTTTTTCTGGAAGTCGGAAAAGGGGAGATAGTCGGGCTGATCGGAGCAAACGGCGCCGGGAAAAGCACCGCAATCAAGGCGATACTCGGCCTCTCAGAAGACTTTAAAGGCCATATTGCTTGGAATGACTCTTCATTTGCCTACATTCCGGAGCACCCGTCCTTTTACGAAGAACTGACGCTGTGGGAGCATTTGGATCTGGTCAGCACGTTGCACGGTATTGATGAGCGTGAATTTGCGCCTCGGGCAGAAAGCCTGCTGCAGACATTTTCGCTTGATCACGTTATGCATGAGCTGCCAATCACCTTTTCGAAAGGCATGCAGCAAAAACTGATGCTTATCCAAGCTTTTCTCTCTAAGCCGGATATGTATGTGATTGATGAACCATTTATTGGCCTTGATCCGATATCAACGAAACGTTTTGTGGACATGCTTAAGGATGAAAAACAAAGGGGAGCCGGCATTCTCATGTGCACACATGTACTCGATACCGCAGAAAAAATCTGCGACCGGTTTTACATGATTGAGAAAGGTTCTTTGTTTCTCCAGGGCACGTTACAAGATATTCAGGAACAGACCGGATCAGAGGGGCAGTCATTGCTTGACTGTTTTTATAAGGCGGTCCAAGGTGACCGGCCATGAACGGGCGATCGCTCTTTTTTCGCAGGCTGTTTGACTATTACAGGTATCAGTTTAAGGTATTGCATGCGGTCATTGACTGGACAGTCGCTCTCTACATTGTTTTACCGGCGCTTGCTTTTGTCATCTATCAGTATATCGATTTGATGAACGGAAGAGGCCTTTTTTATGAGTGGTCTGAGGTGATGGAATGGAGATGGCTGTACGCCGTGTGTGTGCTGATCGTGTGCACAGGCTCGATCCATACGTTTTTAATGGAAGCGGACAACGTGTTTTTGCTGCAAAAGAAAGAGCTGATCTACCAGCTAAAACGGTACGCGCTGGTGTATTCTTTTTGGGTCACGCTCGGCAAATGGCTGCTGCTCTATTTCATTGTTCTTCCTTTTATCAGTCATTCTCTTCATATCACATTAGCAGAAAGCGCGGCTCTATTATGTTATTTGTTTGGCCTTCATATGTTCTTCTTATCCTTAAAGCAAGACAGGATCAGAAAGCCGCGTTCCATTTCGAGGCGGGTTGCCGAAATTCTTGTCAGAGCCGTTCTTTTTGCTGGTTCTGCTGGCCTAATCATTTTCACTGAGTGGGGGTTGCTTGCGCTCATTGGCATTTTGTTTTTCATTTTCGCATTCGTCCGCAGTTTGAAAAAGACAGCTTCGTTCTCGGCTTTTGAAGCAGAGGTGACTGAAGAGAAAAAAAGAAGGCTGGCGCTTGCCGGGCTTGTGATGATGATGAGCCAGGAGGCGGGAATGCCGAAAGTGAAAGACAGGATGAGAAGAAAACCATTATTATTCCGAAATTCAAGAAGGATATTTAAAAAAAGAACAATCTACACAGGCTATAAGGAATTGTTTTTCAAAGTTTTGCTGAGGAATGGCGAGTATATAAGACGGATGTGTATGCTGTTGTCAGCTTTCGCCGTTCTAATCTTTGTCTCCCCGATTTGGCTGAAGCTGATTGCGCTCTTGGTATATATAGGTGTTTGCCGTTATATCCTTACGCTTATCTTTGACAAAGTGATGGATGCGCCTATTCTAATTGGCGCCGATAAGGAAAGTGATGAGTATTACCGGGCCAGAAAAAGCTGTATCAACATCCTGCACTATGCGTTTGCCGCATGCTGTTTATTAGCGGCTGCTGTCTTTTTATTGTTTACATAAAAAACCCAAACGGCTGACGTTTGGGTTTTCTGTATGTGCTATAAAATAAACAGCTGGATGAAAAACAGAATAGCGAAAACGATAACGAGCGGATGAATCTCTCTCCATTTTCCCCGCGCTGCTTTTACAATCGGATACGAAATAAAGCCAAGCGCGATTCCTGTAGAAATGCTGGATGTCAAAGGCATCGACAGAATGACGAGAAACGCAGGGAATGCCTCGTCCATCTCTTTCCAGTTCATATTGGACACCGAGCGCATCATCAGGCTGCCGACGATAATTAAAGCAGGAGAGGTGATGGCGGCTATGCCGGATAAGGCACTGACAAGCGGACTGAAAAACATTGAAACCGCAAACAGCACCGCAACAGTCAAAGCTGTAAGCCCCGTTCTTCCCCCGGCTGCGACACCAGCGGATGACTCGATAAATGCCGTCGTTGGACTTGTGCCGAAAACCGCTCCTACTGTTGTCGCAGTTGAATCAGCCAGCAGCGCTTTTCGCACGTTCGGCAGCTTGTTATTTTTCATCAGCCCGGCTTGCTCAGCAACACCGATCATCGTGCCTGTTGTATCAAATATCGTGACCAGAAGAAAAGAAAAGACAACAGCGTACAGGCCGTGATGTACAACATCGCCAAAAGCGGAAAACGGATTTGAAATGATCAGGCCGTCTGGCAAATGAGGAAGCGACATTAATCCCTTCGGTAAATGCAGCTGGCCGGTAAAAAAGGCGATCAAAGCGGTCGCTGCCATTCCGATAAATAAGGCACCGCTGACGTTGAGGACCATCAAGACCACACTGATCAAAAGCCCGATCAGCGTTAAAATCACACCAGGTGAATGCAAATCGCCGAGAGTAACCAAGTTTGACTCATCAGCTGCCACAATTCCCGCCTGCCGCAAACCGATAAAAGCGATAAACAGCCCGATGCCTGTTGTGATTCCGTATTTTAAATTGTTTGGAATCGCCTCAATAAGTTGTTTTCTTAAAGGCGTTAACGATAGAATAATGAAGAGAACCCCTGCTGTAAATACGGCGCTGAAAGCTGTCGCGTATGTGATGCCGCCATCGCTGGCGCTTACGACATGAAAGGCTAAATAAGCGTTCAAGCCCATGCCGGGCGCAATAGCAATCGGATAATTTGCTGCCAGGGCCATCCACAGCGTTCCGACAATGGAGGCAATAATCGTTGCGGTGAAAACCTGGTCGAAAGGAACCCCGGCGTTAGCCAGAATGACCGGATTGACCACGACGATATAGACCATTGTGAAAAAGGTCGTCAGCCCTGCTATGATTTCTTGCTTTATGGATGTTTTCTGCTCTTTTAGATGAAACATAGTATCCTCCAATTACGAACGTTTTAACAAAACACCATTAATATTATTCGTTTTATTTGGTTTTTGCAAGTGATTTCTTGCGGAAAGGGGAACGTTATGAACTGGGAAGTTGAAGTGATTAGAAGAAAAGAGGATTTAATTCGTGATACACAGGAATTTTTGAGAATCAACAGTGTAATGGATGAAACAACCGCAGGAACCGGCAAACCGTTTGGAGAAGGAGTAAACGCCAGCCTGACTTCCTTGCTGGAGCTTGGAGAAAAAGAAGGCTTTACAACAAAAAATCTTGACGGCTTCGCAGGTCATATTGAATGGGGCGAGGGCGATGACATTGTCGGCGTACTATGCCATGTTGACGTCGTGCCGCCCGGAGACGGCTGGAAGAGTGATCCGTTTTCAGCTCATATCCGTAACGGACGGATTTATGCAAGGGGGGCCATTGATGACAAAGGTCCGACAATGGCGGCATTCTATGCGCTGAAAATCGTGAAAGACATGAATCTGCCGCTGTCCAAGCGCGTCAGAATCATTATCGGAACAGATGAAGAAAGCGATTGGAGATGTGTAGAGCATTATTTCAAGCATGAAGAAATGCCGACACTGGGATTTGCGCCTGACGCCGATTTTCCGATTATTAACGCGGAAAAAGGAATCATTGATGCGTCTTTACTTATCCCGCCCCACTCAAACCTAGCCGATTCTGAGGCAATGCTTGTCTCATTTCAGTCGGGTCTTCGCTTGAACATGGTGCCCGATGCTGCTGAAGCTGTCATTGAAGGGCTGAAAAAAGAAGAGATTCTTGCTTCATTTAAAGATATGCTTCGCACGACGGATCAAAAAGGAGAAGCTGGCATAGAGAACGGTCAGCTCATTTTGCGTATGTACGGGCTTTCCTGCCATGCGATGGAACCGAACAATGGAATCAATGCCGGCATTTTGTTGTGTGAATTTCTGCAGCAGGCTGAGCTTGACGAAGCAGGACAGCGATTTGTGCAAGTCGTCACAGACAAGTTTTCAGGCGATACGAGAGGAAAGAAACTGAATATTGATTGTGAAGATGACATTAGCGGCGAGCTGACATTAAATGTGGGAACACTCCGCTATACGGAAGGGCAAGGAGGCGAACTCGGGATCAATATCCGCTATCCTGTGACCGCGGAAAGCAAAGTGATCCGCGATGCATTCGAAAGCGCATCTGAATTTAAGCTGGGAGAATTCAAAGACAGCAAGCCGCATCATGTGTCAGCAGACCATCCGTTAGTCAAAACCCTGCAAAAGGTTTATGAAGGCCAGCTGGGCAAAAAAGCTGATTTAATCTCAATCGGCGGGGGGACTTATGCCAGATCTTTAAAAGCAGGTGTCGCGTTCGGCCCGCTCTTCCCCGGACGTCCTGACAGCGCACACCAAAAGGATGAATATATTGAAATTGATGATTTGCTGAGATCGACAGCTTTATATGCGCAGGCGATCTACGAACTTGCAAAATAAAAGGACGGGCTTTTTCTGAAGCCCGTCCTTTTTTAAACAAATGACCATAAATCAGTTGATAAATACCGTTCTCCCGTATCGGCTGTCATACAGACCACGACTTGGTCAGGAGAGAGGCGTTTCGCTGTTTCGATTGCCGCGAAACAGGCAGCACCTGAAGAGGGCCCGACAAGAATTCCTTCTTCTGCAGCAAGGCGTCTTGTCGTCGTGTAGGCGTCTTCATCAGAGATTTTGATAATTTCGTCATAGACGTCTTGATTTAAAATCGGAGGAATAAAGCCTGGGCTCGTCCCTACAAGCTTATGTGCGCCGGGTTTTCCTCCGGATAATACAGGCGAACCCGCGGGCTCGACAACATGAACCGTGATATCCGGGAAAAGCTCTTTGAGCGCTTCACCTGTTCCGGTAATGGTTCCTCCCGTTCCGGAAGAGGCGACAAAAGCGCCGAGCGGCTTTCCGATTTCCTCTATTGCCCGGGCAATTTCAGGCGCCGTTGTTTTTCGGTGCGCGTCAGGATTTGCGGTGTTATCGAACTGCATTGGGATATAGCTGTTCGGAATTTGTTCAGCAAGCTCCTTCGCTTTTTTGATGCTGCCCGGCATTCTTTCCGCTCCGGGTGTTAATACAACCTCTGCACCGTAAGCTTTAAGAAGGTTGATCCGTTCCTTCGTCATCGTATCAGGCATAACTAAGATCGCTTTATAGCCGCGCGCGGCCGCATTCATGGCGAGTCCGATTCCGGTATTTCCGCTTGTCGGCTCGATAATCACTGATCCCGGTTTGAGCAAACCATTTTGTTCCGCTTCTATCATCATATGATAAGCAGCTCTGTCTTTCACACTGCCGCTCGGATTGAAAAATTCAAGCTTTAAATAGACTTGTGCCGCGTTTTTCGGCTGAAGCCGATTCAATCTCACAAGCGGTGTATTTCCAATCAGATCAGCTGTATTTTCAACGATTTTCAACATTGTCATTCCTTTCTGAATAAAACAAGTGTCGTATAATATCCTAACATAATAAACGTTTGTGCGAGAGTGTTTTCATACACTGTTCCTCTATCCGCACAGCCTCTTTATTGATAAAATAATAGCTGTTACAGAAGGGAGTGTCAGACGGATGCCAGATATACGGCCTCATTATTTCATCGGCGTTCCCATTCCTGAAGGAATTGCGAATCCGATTGACCAGGCTGCGAAAAACGAGCCGGTTTTAACGTTTCAAAAATGGGTGCACCCGCTTGACTATCATATCACGTTGATTTTTCTCGGAGCGGCGGATGAGACACAAATCCAGCAGCTTGAAGGCTCGCTAGCTGCGATTGCTTCAGAAACCGATCCGTTTCCGATTGAGTTTGGCAAAATTGATGTATTCGGCGACCGCAGAAGGCCGCGTGTTTTACACCTCGAGCCAAAGAAAAACAAAACACTTGAAATGCTGCGGGAACATACAAAACAGGCTGTTCTTCAAGCCGGCTTTCAAGTGGAAAAGAGACCGTACCACCCTCATATGACGCTGGCCAGAAAATGGACAGGCGAAGAAGGATTTCCGGCACATGTCCCGTTTGAAAGCGGAGAGGTTTCGATGATGGCTGAACGATTCTCGCTCTTTCAAATACATTTGAATCAATCACCAAAGTATGAGGAACTATTCAAATTTCATTTAACTTAATTTATTGCGGAGTGGAGAAACAAACATGGCACAAATCATCAAAATTCATGATTATATATCAAGATATGAGCTTGATCCGTACCATTATATAAACCAGTTTGTACGGCTGAAAAAAGAGCGCTGGCTTTCACTATTAGAGGCAGCGGAGCGCCAGCATGAAGAAAAACAAGCCAGTGCCGAAGAGCCGGAACCGGTGCAGAAACGAAAAAAATTTTCTTTGAAAAGAAGAAAAGAAGAGATAAAAGCCGATATACAAGAAGAGAGACACCAATGGTTTGAGGAAGAAGACAATTTACATGTAAGGCTGCCGAAGAGCAGGATGGCGCTTGCTTCCTTTTATAAAAGACATTTATATGAATTTCAGCTCAAATGGGCTAGCTCTACTCTTGCAGAAATATCCCATCTCTCAAACCAGGTGAAGCAGGACCGCATTTTGCGTTATCTGACCCAGCAGCTGCCTGATTCTTATTTCGTTATGTATAAGCCTGTGCTGAAAATTCAGCAGGCGGCGGTTGAATTAAGCATTGTGATTATTTCTCCCCTTGAGATTTATTGCGTTTCTTTCTTAGAGGCGGAGGAAGACAGTGTGTACATAGGGTCTAAAAATCGTTTTTGGGAGAAGAAAACAGCTTCTCAGACTGCATCAGTGTTAAATCCGGGGCTGAGTCTGTTTCGTACGGAATCCGTTGTCTCAAAGATCATAAAGGAAAAACAGGCTGATATTCCGGTTCGAAAATTGCTTCTGAGCAGAACGTCGTACATCGATTATCCGGAGCCGCCATACGGCTTAGAAATAGCGGATAAGCGGGGCGCGGAAGAATGGATTGAGCGGCAGAAGAAAAACACTGCCCCGATTAAACATCATCAGGTAAAGGCTGCAAAGGCTCTGCTGTCTTACTGCATGTCTGACTCCTATCGCAGACAAGAGTGGCTGGAGTGAAAGAGAACGATATGAGCGGTTTTCTCATAACATAAGCAGGTGAGAAAGATGAGCCATTGGTTTTTTATTATTAATCCGACAGCAGGCCGCCGAAACGGCCTGCGTGTTTGGAAGTCCATTCAAAAGGAACTGATCAAACGTAAGGTTGAGCATCGTTCATTTTTAACTGAACATCCGGGGCACGCCGAGGTGCTCGCCAGGCAGATTTCAACGATACAGGAATATAAGCTGAAGCGGCTGATTGTCATTGGCGGAGACGGAACTATGCATGAAGTTGTCAACGGGCTGAAAGATGTTGACGATATTGAACTGAGCTTTGTGCCGGCGGGCGCGTATAATGATTTTTCGCGGGGATTCTCTATCAAAAAAGTGGATCTGATGCACGAAATCAGGAAGCAGAAGCGTCCGTTAACCCGATCCTTTCATTTAGGGAGCGTCAATTTCTTTCAGGATAAATCGCAGGTTCTTTATTTTATGAATCATATCGGGATCGGGTTTGACGCATATGTCAATAAAAAGGCGCTGGAATTTCCGTTAAGACGGGTTTTTCTTTTTTTGCGCCTTCGATTTCTTGTTTATCCGCTTTCCCATTTGCGCGCCTCCGCCACCTTTAAGCCGTTTTCGTTAGCCTGTACAGTTGAAGGAGAAACACAAGAATTTCATGATGTCTGGTTTGCGGTCGTATCCAACCACCCATTCTACAGGGGCGGCATGAAGGCGGCACCTCTTGCAAATCCGCGCGAAAAAGCGTTTGATATCGTGATCGTTGAAAATCAGCCGTTTTTGAAAAAATATTGGCTATTATTTTTGATGGCATTTGGTAAGCATATCAAAATGGACGGCGTTACGATGTTTAAAGCAAAGGACATTACGTTTTACACGAAGGACAAAATTCCGTTTCATGCTGACGGAGAAATCATGGGCACCACCCCGTTTCGTTTGGCATCGAGTCCTTCACCCCTAAGGATCAAAACTTAAAATGTGTTTGGAGGAGAGAGTTTCCGATGGTCAGCATCCGCCGCAGCTTCGAAGCGTATGTCGATGACATGAATATCATTACCGTTCTAATTCCTGCTGAACAAAAAGGCATCATGAAACCGCCTTTTCGGCTTGAGACAGAAACAACAGATATTCCTTTGGCTGTCAGAGAGGAATATCTGCTTGAAGGAAAATACAAGTACGTCTGCGCATCCGACCGTCCAGTGACTCTCGGAACAACACATGCTGTGAGAGCGTCCAGCGGCGACAAAACGGATCTCCAAATAGGCGCGGTCATCCGGACGGACGCGTTTGATGATGTATTTTATTATGACGGAGAGCTGGGGGCTGTTTATACTGCGGATTATACTGAATTTAAAGTATGGGCGC